>CAWJUP010000012.1:0-11104 GCA_963846065.1 uncultured Verrucomicrobiae bacterium | reverse complement strand
CGCAAAACGTAGGCGCCTGGAGCGGAAAGATGGTGCGCGGTAGAGGGTTCGAACCTCTGACCCCTACCGTGTCAAGGTAGTGCTCTACCACTGAGCTAACCGCGCGTTGGTGGGCGAATTGATAAGTGACCGGTGACTCGGGATGAGTCAAGCGGAACGAAAGCCGCCGGGAAGAACCGAAATGCAGCAGATTACGCTGCGAGTTTGACCGCTTCTTTGTGGCCGAGAATTCGAACGGTATCTTTGAGTTGCTCGACCTTGAGCGGCTTTTTCAAAACGGTAATCGGACCTTTGGCGAGAATTCGGTCGAGCATCTCGCTATCGGGATATCCCGTAATGATGACGATCGGGCAGTCCGGCTGATCTTCCTTGGCCGCGTCGTAAACGTCGTCTGCTGGCCCGTCAGGCAATTTCAAGTCGAGAAAGATTAGGTCGAATTTCTGCTTTTCGATGGCGGCCAGCGCTTCCTTGACCGTGCCCACCACCACCCGGCTGAAGCCGATTTTGCGAAGGAATAACTTGAAAAGATTCTGCAGGCTCTCGTCGTCATCGACCACCAGAACGGTGGGTTGTCCGGACTTTTCCTCCTTGAGCACGTCCTTATCGAGAGAACTCTTCTTGATCCGCCAGCGGCCGCCGATCTGGATCGCAGGCAATTGACCGCGCTGGACCAAATAATACACCGTTGGGAGGGGTATACGGAGGTATTTGGCCGTCTCTTTAACGGTCAGGAGGTTATGCATGGGAGAAAATCACCAATTCGCGGGAAAATGGGCAAGACATTTCGCTTAGTGACAGCATTATAAATTTCATAATCAATGTCAAGTGGTGGTTTGGAGCCGTTAGGCGGCGAAACGTCGCCCAATTCGGGGTTTCGCGCCTAAATCAGCGACCGAGTGATTCGCTGGACAATCCCGAGCCACCGGTGAAGGATAACGGTTTCCCGATGAGCGTCCTCTTTTTCAAGCGATTCCTTCAACGTCCATTTCAGATCGCTTCGATCGTTCCGAGTTCCAAAACGTTGGTGGAACGCGTCGCTGACAAGATCGATTTCGAGCAAGCTTCCGTCATTGCCGAATATGGGCCTGGTGTGGGAGTGCATTCCCGCGAAATCGCCCGCCGGATGCGTCCCGATGCGCAGCTGCTCTTATTCGAGCTCGATCCGGCGCTTTCCAAAGACCTGGAACGTCAATTTATGGACGACCCGCGGGTGCACGTGATTAACGACAATGCCATGCGATTGCCCAACGTGCTGCGTGACCGCGGAATTGCGGCGTGCGACTACATCGTTTCCGGAATCCCGTTCAGTATTCTGCAGATCGACAAGAAGCGGGAACTCTTGCAGAAGACACATGATGCCATCAACCCAGGCGGTCGATTCATCATTTACCAGGTCACAAACGAGCTGAAACAGCATGCGACCTTGTTCGATCGGGCGGAATCGGAATATGTCCTGCAGAATATTCCGCCGATGTTCGTGACGGTTTTCGAGAAAGCGAATTCGCGCAATGGCCATTCCCATCCGGCAATGGCTGAAAAGAACGGTTCCATCGACCAGCGCGCATGACCGGCGGCGGGACGCGGGTGGAGAAGGATTCGATGGGAGAAATGTCGCTCCCGGCGGGAGCGCTTTACGGCGCGTCCACCCAGCGGGCCGTGCTGAATTTCCCGATTAGCGGTTATCGCTTTTCACGGGCGTTCATCCGCGCGCTGGGACTAATCAAGTGGGCCGCGGCGCAAGCGAACCACGATCTCGGCTTGCTCGACGCGGAGCGCTGCGCCCTGATTGTGCAAGCGGCCGAGGAAGTGTTGGAAGGCAAACACGACGCCGATTTCCCGCTCGATATCTTTCAGACCGGGTCTGGAACCAGCACCAATACGAATGCCAACGAGGTGATTGCGAATCGTTGTGCGCAACTCGCGGGCAAGGCGGTCGGTTCGCGCGAGCTGGTTCATCCCAACGACCACGTCAACATGGGACAGTCGAGTAATGATGTCATTCCGTCAGCCATTCATGTGAGCGCGGCTGAACAAATGAAAAACTCGCTTGCTCCCGCCCTGTCCAAGCTGCACGCCGCGCTGGACGAGAAAGCGAAGGAGTTTTGGGAAGTTATTAAGATCGGCCGGACCCATCTGATGGATGCGACGCCGGTGCGGCTCGGACAGGAATTTTCGGGTTACGCTCAGCAAGTGGCCTATGCTCGGCAACGAGTGGAACGAGCGATTGAAGTCCTGCGCGAACTGGCGCTGGGCGGGACGGCTGTCGGAACCGGATTGAATCGGCATCCCGATTTTCCGAAGAAGGTGATGCATCATTTAAAGCAGCGGACCGGAATTGATTTTTTTGAGGCTAAGAATCATTTTGAAGCACAAGGCGCAAAAGACGCCGTGGTCGAAGCCAGCGGACAGCTTAAAACCGTGGCGGTCAGTTTATTTAAGATTGCCAACGATATCCGATTGCTCAGCAGCGGACCGCGCTGCGGCATTGGCGAGATTCAGTTGCCGGCGACACAACCCGGCAGTTCGATCATGCCGGGGAAAGTGAATCCGGTGATGTGCGAGGCGATGATGATGGTCTGCGCCGAAGTTATCGGGAATGATTCGACGGTGACTTGGTCCGGGGCCAATGGCAATTTCGAGCTGAACGTCATGATGCCGGTCATGGCTCACGATATTCTGGAATCCGTTCGATTGCTCGGTCACGCCGTGGATGTTTTTTGCGACAAGTGCGTTGTCGGCATCACGGCCAATCGAGCGCGTTGTGAGGAACTGGTCGAGCTTTCCATGGCCATGGTGACGAGTCTGGCGCCGAAAATCGGCTACGACCGCGCGGCGGAGATTGCCAAGGAAAGTGTCAAGACCGGCAAAACGGTGCGTCAACTTTGCCTGGAAAAAAGCGTGCTGCCCAAGGAAGAACTGGAGCGCGCTTTGGATCCGATTGCGATGACAGAACCGGGCGGGACGGGCTCCGCCGGCGGGTAAACACCAATGAGAGCATTCTTCGTGGGCGCAGTGCTTGCCCTAACGAACGCCACACTTATCATCGCGGCTGATCAGGCCTTCGATGTTTCGCGAGTCATTGATAAGGCCGCGGCCGAATCGATTTTGGGCGAGAAAGTGAAAAACTCTTCGCCGCGCAGTGGCGCAGGTAAGAGTGGGTATTATTCGAAGTGCAATTATTACACCGAAAATCTTCGCAAGTCGCTGGTGCTTCGCGTTCAGCTCCCCGCCTCGGGCACAATTGACCCGCTCAAGGAGCTCGAGTTGGTCGCGGCCAGTAGCGGTCCGATGAAACCGGTCGAGGGAATTGGAGACAAAGCAGAAATGTTCAGTGGTGGCGGCGATAGTGGCGCCGCGTCGCGGGTGGTGATGCTCTACGTGGCCAAAGGAAATGCCTTTGTCACGGTCGGTCTCGGCGGTTTCGATGACGAGACTGTTGCCCTGGATAAAGCGAAAGAAATCGCTCAGAAAATACTGGAACGCTTGTAAGGTCTATCCGATCGCTTTTCCAAATCGAAGACAAATGGGTTAAGCGTCACGCTTATGGTTGCCAAACTTGAAGGGCCGCAATTTTCCGGCGGCGCAAACATCGCGATCAAATGCCCGGCTCATACCTATGAGCAAACGGTGTCGTTTTATCGAGATACCCTGGCTTTGCCTCTGCTTGAAGAGGAGCCGGACGGCTGCATTTTTCAGTTCGGTCCGAATCGCCTCTGGATCGATAAAGTTGCCAATCTCAGTCATCCCGATATTTGGCTGGAATTGGAGACGAACGACACCGAAGCCGCCGCTTCGTTTCTGAAAGTGCAAGGCGTGCCCCGGCGTGACGAGGTGGAGCATCTGCGTGAAGACTTTGACGGCTTTTTCGTTTCCGATCCGGCCGGTGTGATTCACCTGGTGATCGGTCACGAGGAAGCGTAAGCGGACTTTGCTTTCGACTCGCTTCCGGTTTGGGAAACGGTTAGGTCTACTGACATGATGAAAGCTATATCTTGTCGATGGAAAGCGATCGTTGCCGTTTTGTTTTTCACTGCCGTTGTGCCGCGCCTTTTTGCCGCGGAGACCAATTTCGATTGCGATGTCAGTCAGGGCTTCAATTTTAGGAGTGACGGGCAAAGCTCGGTCGGTTACATCACGGCGCTAACGATTGGGACAACTCCTTTGCGGGCCGATCTTGCCGTTAAAAATCCAACCGACGCCAGTTCGATTTCGGTAGTCGGAGTCTTGTCGCATGTCTCCTGGGCCGGCAGCGCAACCGACCCAATTTCTTTCACGGCTCAAGTCTCAAGCAGCAACAGGCAAGCGATCGCCTCGTTAATGCATCAGACCATGTCGAGCGCGCAGGCCCAGATTGGATTTGTTGTTTTCACTTATGACCCGATGGCAAGGAAGTACTACAAAAGCTTTTGCCCGCTCAACGCCGGAACGCTGACCGCGGCCATTGCCAAATCGGGAACGACCCCGCGCTTAACCGTCGACTCCAGTCCCGGTTTGGTGACGAACCCCTTAAACTTCCAGATGTCGATCACGGTGGCGCCGCCCTCGTCGTCGCAAAAGCTTCAGGTCGCGAACAGTGCGAGTGTCCAGGTTGTGAAAACCGTGGGCATTGGGACGCCGTAGTTTCAGACGTGTCGCCCCATGATAACGAGGTCGCGCTGCGTCTCTTCGATCTGAGCGACGCCGGGCAGAAATCCCCAGCGCTCGAACCCGAGCTGCTGGAATAACTTTAAGCTCGGCTCGTTGTGACCGAAAATCAGACCGACCATCGACGAGATTCCCAGCGAAGGACTGCGATGAATCGCTTCCTCGAGTAAGCGGCGGGCGATTCCGAGCCGGCGACATTTGTCACTCACATAAACGCTTAGCTCGACTGTTCCCTGGTAAGCACAGCGCGGAATAAAAGGTTTCACCGTCAGCCAGCCGGCGACCTGCCCATCCACTTCGGCAACCCAAAATGGATGACGATCCGGCGAATGTTCTCCGATCCAATTTTTTCGGTCTTCCACGGTAACCGGCTTCAGTTGGGCCGTAGAGAGGCGGGTCAGCACGGCCGCGTTGTAGATTCGCAGGATGCCAGGCAAATCGGCGTCCGTCGCATCGCGGATTTTCATATCTTCAGTCACCGCGACAGTCATGCCGCGTGAAAAAATCCGTTTTGAAACGTCGGCTGAAATGCGCCTGCCGCAGTTTCCCCAATACAAAACCGCGGGCTCACCTCGGATTGCCTGGCGCAAAAAATTTCCATATCGCCTTTTCCCGCTTTGTCGAAAACAGCCCGTATGGCGGCCAAGGCGAGGTCAGGCGTATTACAGTCGCGGCTCAAATGTCCCAGCACGACTCGCTCAATCCGGCCGGGAAGGAGTTCTTCAATCGCGTTCGCTGCCGCGGTGTTGGATAAATGACCGTGCCGGGACTGGATTCGTTGTTTCACCGGCCACGGACGGTGTTTGTCGTTTTGGAGAAGCTTTTCGTCGTGATTCGTCTCGATCACGACCGTGTGAGCCTGACGCAGCCGGTCGATCAACAACTTTGTCGGATAACCGAGATCGGTGATGAATCCAAGGCGCGAGGATCCGGCCTCAAAAAGAAAGCCGACCGGCTCGACCGCATCATGCGGGACCGGGAACGTCTGAACCTTGATGTCGCAGATCGGGAACTCGGAACCGGTGCGAAAAATTCTCCAGTTACGGTGGCTCTCCAGCCAACTGTCATAACGGACCGCTTCCGCCGTCAGCGCATTGGAGTAAATTGGCACACGAAATTTGCGGCAAAGCACTTCCAAGCCGCAAACATGATCACCATGTTCGTGGGTCAGGAGAACGCCATCGAGTTGTTCCGGCAGGACACCGCACTGCTCCAGACGAACGACGATCTGGCGGGCGCTCAATCCCCCATCGACCAAAATCTTGCAATGGTCCGTGGCAATGAGGGCACAATTGCCTGCGCTGCCACTGCCGAGCATGGTCAAACTAAACACCGCCGTATTTAGCGACCGGTAGTCAGTTTTCGCAAATGAATTTCGTAGCGCCGCCTGATTTTTCCGGAAGCGCCAGGATTCTTTCCCGTTTGCCGGCATAATCGAGCGACCGGAAACGACGAATTTCCTCCAATCGACGCATTCCGTTCAGGGTATCGAGGAAACGGGTGTAGTCGGAGGCGAGCTGAGTGGTCTCCAAATAGCGAGAGCGCAGATTGCGGTCTTGAAACGCGTTCGGGCATTGTCGGGCGAACAAGTGAAAACGCAGCCAGCGACGATCGGTTGCCGAGACTCGTTGCGTTTTTCGAAAGAACGCGACGAAGAGCAGGAGGACGAGGTAGGTGTCGACCTGGGCTTGCAGTTCGAGATTGCGCGCGAAATCCTCCGATGCGATGGCGCGCGAGCCGGTTTGAAATTGGAGGGCGGCATGGAGGGCGTGATTGATTTCTTCGACGAACACGATCAGCGAGCGAATGTTCGATTCGCTCAATCCGGCGCGCGGATCGTGCCGCTCCAATTGCTCGATCAACCACTTCGAATAGTAAATTCCAACGTAAAGCCGATCATTGGCGGTTCGCAGAAATGTCCGTGCAAGTTCGCTCAGTTCCCGAGCCGATTTACCAGCGAGAATGGATAATTGGGCGCAACGACGCTGATCGATCAGGCAATCCTCGAGATTGATTCCGACGTGCGCATAAGTGCGCTCGAAAAGCTTCTGGATCTGGCTGAAGAGTGTTTCGTTCACAGCTTGAGGAGCGATGGCGGGCCGACTTCATCCAGGTTCAACAACCGATCGGACAGATCGTTCAAGGCCATACGCACATCGTGGAAGCGTCCGGCCAGCTTCTCGAAGACGTCGTTGAGTTCACACCGGCGAGCCGCTTCATGGCTGGCGACGAGCTGATAATTCGTGCGACCCACGTCCTCATAAAAGTTCAACCCGGGGCCACCGCGCATGGTCCGGCGTTGAGTATTCTCGTGGAAAATGCCGCTAATGAACAGTGAGTAATTGCCGATGTGTGCGCGCAGGAGAAATGCCTGCTGCGGCGTAATACGCTGAAGGGCGATCAGCATGTCGGAGATGTATTGGTGAGCGCGGCTTTCCAACTGATCGCAGGTTTGGAGCTGATTGGTCCGGGAAAACGCCTCCAAAAGAGAGCCGACGTAATCGCAAAGTTTGCGGTCGTCGATTCCCGCTTCGCGAAGAACATGACGGGCAAGAACGTAGAAATAAAACTGTGACGAAATCCGGAGCTGGGCGGGATTGGAAAGAATGGCCTCGACTAGACGAGGATGATCGAGAATCGCATCGCGGGTGTTTTCGTCGCTGAGCAGATCCACGATCGACACGTGATCCGTCTGCGAGCGCGCAAGCGTGCGGACAATGAAGCCGAAGTCATCGGCCGTGAACCGCGCCCGACAATTTGCCCTAATCATCTCGGGTACTCCTTATGAGCATTGACGATGCCGAAGGCAAGTTTCTTCGAAGATGCCTCTCATTTCGGCGGAACCGAATATCGCGCACGCTCGATGGGCCGGATCCGCTGACAATTGGATTTTACCACCTCAGCACCCAATCGCGCCACGGCAGCTGATAGAGCAGAATGGCGAAGAAGGAAACAAGATAACCGGTCGAGATCCTGGGAAACTTTTCCTTGGCCAAAGCAAATCCCATGATGGCAAGAATCCAGCCGAATCCAAAAACGGGCGCCGGAATGTAAGTCGTGAAGATAAAGAACAACAGGAGAAGATGGGCGACCTGATCGGTCCGCCGCCAGCCGAAGAGCAACAACAGACCGATCGAGAGCTGCACTCCCAAATCCCACCAGGTCATGAGCACGCCGGCTGTCCTCGCCTTGTCGGAACCGGCGACATGGATGTCGTTGTTTTCGACGTCGGCGTAGGGGCTCCGTAAATAATTCAATCGACGTTGTACGTCATCACCTATCGCGGGATCAATCCCGATGAGTTTGCCAAAAGCGGTGAAGCGCTGGTCGACATAAAGATAATTCTCGAACATTTCGCCCGATCGATAACTGGGCGACGACAGTTTTTGACCGCAAGCAGCCAGGAAAATTAAACAAAGAAAAAAGCGGGCGTTGAATCGCAGAACGTGTTTCTGCTGTTCCGGATCGCGGAAAAGGTGAACGAAAAATAGGACCCACGTCCAGTAGACCAGCAGATATTTATGATTATCCACCCGTTCCCAGATAAGAATGATCGTGAGGGTTCCGGCTAGAGCGAGGGCGAGCCAGAATGCGGGTCGCCTGATCGAACTCGGCCGCAGAATGAAAACGAGGAAACAAATCCGCGATACCACGCCGAACAACCAGTGATCGAATGCGAAAACGATTGCCAGCACCAGGGTTAAGAGGCTGACGATCTCGACCAGATCGAGGTTACGCGTGAAGTCGACCAGCGCGCCAAACCAGGTCGAAGCAGAATGTGATTCGCGAGCAGAAGTGGAACGCGTCTGAGGCAACCCGACGGAACGTGCAGCCGGCGAAGAGCGTCCTCTCATGATCCGCTCGGTGGTTGAGGCGACCGAAACAGCTCGCCCGGACCAAACAGGTCCGGCGGCGCGAAAATAAACGTATCGCCTAACGAGGCATGTTCATGCCTCGTATGCGGATCATAGCTAATTTTCCAGGTACCTGAATTTCCACTCCGGGCGCCTTTCTCCGTTCATTTGGCCTCAGCGGGGACACGACCATCTGCCGAAATGTTTTCCCGGTGGCTTCCACGGGATCGCCGTCTCCGTTCACCTTCAAAATTGGCCTGGGCTGAAAGGCCGGGATCCAGTTCTCGCGCGCGATTTGTTTGGCCGCGCGCAAAAATCTGTCGCGAGTCGGGAACTCGAGTGCGCGGTTCAACACATCAGCATCATTAGGTGACAGCTGGACCAACGGGTTTTTGTCCCCGGTCCCATCCAGGATGAACACTTTCGCATAGCGATTAGTGAGCTCATCGGCCGCGGCGAACATGCCCATACCGCCTCCTTTCCATGTCGTTAGGCCGTACCATCGGCTCAGATAAACCTGGCGAGCCACCATCACCAACGCCAGACACGGGACACAGAGCGTGAACACCCAACGCCATAATTTTGACGTAGTCATAAGATCTTTATCGCCGGCAACCAACTTGACATCAAAGCCGACGAATTACAGCAGATCTCTGGATTTTCGTTTGAATCGAAGTGGGAGTACAGCAAAAGACCGGCGCTGGAGATAGCGCCGGTCTTAGGAATGTTCTAAGTGCTTGTTCGGTTACCGTCCGCCAAAGAAGCCGGTAAACTTGTAATCCAAGCCAACTCGATAAGTCAAAAGCTCGTCTTGGAACTGGTATTTGGGCCTGTAGCCGTTTTGATACCAATAACTGTCGCTCGGTCCATTCATCGCTTGGGTGTCTTTCCCGAGCCAAGTGTAGAGGGCTTCTCCGCGGATGCTCCAGTGGCAGTTTAACGCGTATTCCATTCCGAACCCGGCGACCCAACCCCAGCGCCAGTCGTCGCCTTTCCATTGCGCATCGTAACTATAGCCGTAGCGGTCTAGGTAATATTGAGTGTAATAGAAGGCGCTTGCATCCCAGGTCCCGTGCGCATATGCACCACCGGCCGTGCCGTAAATCATCGCCTTGTTGTCCAGGAACGAAATACCAAGTTTGAGACGGATTGTGCCCATGTAGTCGATCTTGGCCTGACGATCGATGCCATAATTCTCGTGGCCACCGCCCTCGCTCGGCTCTTCATTGAAGCTGCTGACGGTGTGGTTATTTGCACCACCTAAACCGGAGAAATCAGCTTCTATACCGACCACCAGGTCGCGCCACTGATAATTGTAGCCAGCTTGGCCACCGCCGATGAACGCGGTATTCGACTCGTTCCAACTCGAGTAACCGCTATCTTCGCCTTCGTTGTCATAGCCCCAGTTGTTGACATCGTTCATTGTTGACTTGAACTGGGTCAGTCCGGCGTTGACACCGACGTAGAAGCCGGTCCAGGTGCAGGCAGCCGCGACGGGGGCGACATTTTTTTCCATCGCCATCGGCCCGGCAAAAGCCGAAGCCGCTGCAGCGACAGCGATACAGGCGGTTAAGGTAAGTTTGTTCATAGGTTCGCCGGTTCTCGGCGATCCGGTCGTTTGCGTCAAGGACAAATTTCACACTTTTTCGCGAGCCTAACCAGCGTGAAAACGGGTGTGATCAACCGAAGGGCATTGCCAGAATTGGCCTTCGCAGGCTCAGCACCGGTGGGGCGAAGACCGTACAGCAAACGACCGGCGCAATTGCTTGCGCCGGTCGTCGAAATTACGTCGATCGACCTTTTAGTGGTTGAAGAAACCGCTAAACGAGTAGTTCAGACCAAAACGAAACGAATAGAGTTCGTCTGCGAAGGTAAACGGAGCGTTGACACTCGAGATGGATGAACCAACGGAGCTCGTATTGACCTGATTTTCAGCCAACCAGGTGTAAAGACCTTCCGCTTTGATGCTCCAGTGGCAATTGAGTTTGTACTCGATGCCCGCGCCGCCAATCATACCCCAGCGCCAGTCGTCGCCGCGCCAGTTGGTGTCATAGGAGTAGCTTTCATCTGACTGATAATAGAAACTCAGATCATTCCACTCCCCGTGAACGAAGGCCGCGCCGCCGGTCACGTAGACAAGAGCTTTGTTGTCAAGCAACGAAATTCCGAGACGACCTCGGACTGAGCCTTGGAAATCGATTCTCGCGGTATCCCGCCAGCCCCAGTTCTCCGCCGTCTCGTCAGAATAATCTTGGTAGAGCCGGGTCTTGTTGATTGAGTTGCCGCTGTAATCGGCGTCTGCCTCAATACCGACGACTAAATCGCGCCATTGATAGTTAAAGCCGATCTGACCGCCGATCAGGCCATCGACATTGTCCCAGGTCGTGGTGTTAGCGCCGAAGTAATAGCCCTCGTAGCCAGCGTCATTATTGTTGGTGAAGCGAGACTGTTGCCAGCCGACACCGCCGTTGATACCGACGTAGAAGCCGGTCCAGGTGCAAGCAGGCGCGACAGGCGCGACGTTTTTCTCCATCGCCATCGGGCCGGCAAAAGCCGAGGCCGCCGCCGCGAGAGCGATACATGTGGTTAAGGTAAGTTTGTTCATA
>CAWJUP010000011.1:0-5755 GCA_963846065.1 uncultured Verrucomicrobiae bacterium | reverse complement strand
TGCAGCCCACCGTTTGCAGTGAAAAGTTGAGGAGGCAAGCGCAGAAAAATTCCGACGGCGAGAACAATCGCCAGGAAGACAATGGTCAGGCTGCGAAAACGGGCTTCGGTAGCGGGCATGAGAATCGAGTCCGACGCGGAGATGTAACCCGTTCGCACGGTAGAGCAACATCTAAACTGATTCTGAGCTTCAGCCGTGGTTTACCGATTGCCGGGACAAAAACCTGCTCTTTATTAGTCCGATGAGCGAGAATGACGACCAGGCGATCTTGTCGGCCGCGAACGCCGTCCCCGGTAAACCTAATTAGTATCCTTGGACCGGTTAGCCAACTGGCGCAGCGCGAATTTACTTCAATGGTGCTGCGTCGGCGCGGTGATTCTGTTTTGGGTTAGCGTTGGGTTCCAACTGAACGGTTCTTCGATTGGAGTTTGGCGCGAGCTTCTTCGCGAGCCTGGCCAACCGCGCGGGCTAATCTTCTCAACCCCGAGACGAAGCCGAGTCGACGAATGGGGCGTTTGGACGCCGTCGATGCTTTCTCAAGCGCGCCAGCATCCGCCGTTTCCGACCGAAAATCCCAGTCTCGGCGCCGATCGCGCACCACTGATCATGAACGTGCCCGTGGCCTATTATACCGCGATTTTTCGCCCGCAGTTTTATGGCTTCTTCCTTTTCGACTTCACGCGCGGCTTTTCATTTTACTGGTGCTTGAAGTTTTTCGGGCTGCTGGTCGCTGCTGGGTGGTGCCTCCGGCAAATCGGTGTTCGTAGTCGCTTGCTGGTCGTCTTTGGCGCCATTTGGGTCGCCTTTTCCAGCTATGTGCAATGGTGGTTCTCGTCGCCGGTCATGCTGCCGGAAATGTTGGCCAGCTGGTTCGTGTGTCTGGGTTGCGCTGTCACTCTTTTTCAGGAACGCGGGATTGGCAAAACGATTCTCGCCCTAGCAGCCTTCATTTTCTTCGGGATCAATTTTATTCTCTGTCTTTACCCGCCTTATCAGATTCCACTCGTTCTCCTGTTCGTCGCACTTCTCATCGGAACTTGGCGAGAAACCCGAACTGAAACCGATGCGATACCATCCGTCCGGGCGCTGACTCTGATTCTTGCCGGCCTGATCGGAATCGTCCTCTTGTTGGTGCCCTTTTGGATTGATGCGAAATCCACCTTGAACGCCGTGAGTCACACCGTTTACCCCGGCGCCCGGCGAAGCTCCGGGGGAGATCTTTCGTTCTTCAAATTATTTTCCGGTCTGCTTGGCTTTTTTGAATACGAGGAAGGGCGTCCCGTCGCCTACGCCAACATTTCTGAAGCGAGCAATTTCTATCTCCTCTGGCCCGCGGCAGCCTTCGTCGTGATTGCCGCACGATGGAGAACGAAAATACGAATTTCTCCGGTCTTGCTTGCGCTGCTGATATTCCTCGTCGGGCTGAGTCTCTACTGCGTCCTGCCGCTCCCGGACCTTGTTTTGCGGGCCAGCTTTTTGAGTTTCGCCACGGAGCGGCGAGCACTGCTCAGTCTCGGAATCGCCAACATTGTTTTCTGCTGTTTGTTTCTGGACAAGTACCGCGGTGCGATTCTCTCAAAAATCACCGCGATCTCGGGCGGTTTATTACTTTGGCTCGGTGTCGTCGTGGCGTTGTGGTCCGGGCGCTCTGGAAACGCGGCTTACTTTGCCGATTTGTCACATTGGATCGTGTCGCTTGGGATTGCTGCGGTGGTGTTGTTTTTGTGGTTTTACGAACGTTTACGCTACCGATGGTTTCCGGTTCTTTTCGGCTGGCTGTTAATTATGAGCAACGCTCCGATCAATCCTCTGATGCGAGGCCTCTCGCCTTTGCTCGATTCAGTGGCGTATCAAGCAGTCGATCAAGTTCGAGCGACTCACCCAGACAGCAAATGGATTATCTATCACTCGCGCTACTTTGCTCAATTGGTCAAAGCCACCGGTGCGGTGACATTCAATGGAACGAAAGTGGTCCCGGACCTTTCGTTGATGGATCAAATCGACCCGAATCGCAGCGCCGAATCTGTTTACAATCGTTACGCGAATATCGATTGTGAAATGCCGCGATCGGACAACGAGGTCAGCGCGTTGCTGGTCGATCCCGATTTCTATCTCTGGTATTTGCCGCCCGATTTGCCTCCCCTGAAACGAGCCGGCTTCGACTGTTTGTTAATTGCGAAGGAATGGCCCGAGGCGGCGAGATATGGTTTTGGGTTGGTGGGAAAAGTTTCCCCGGGAGATTTATGGATTTACCGCCGCGAATGACCAGGGTGGTCCAAAAGGTAAAAAAACCGTCGATCAACGCGTGTTGCGACATGTGACGTTGCGTGGCGGCAAAGGCGCAAAGGGCCACGACCCCTAACGACCATAACCGTCCCTGCCAGGGCCAGGCGACCAAACCAAACAAGCCAAGCGTGAGGATGCTGAAGAAGGATGCGATCTGGCGCAGGACTACCAGCGCGTCGCCACCAAACGCAATCCGCCACAAATACGCGGTGAAGATGAAGAGGAACCGGACGGGCGGCAGAAACGAACCGGTCACGGTTTTTTGATGCTCGATGTATTCGTCGACGATCCCGGGATAGCCGGTGATTCCAACTTTGGTCAAACCATCGAGGTAAATGCGGTAGAGATTTTCGTCGAGACCCGCCGAAAGCGAGGCTGGTTGGGGATGGAGAGGCGCGATGAAATGAAGCCGGCCTCCGTCGTCAAAGGTTGCCGGCGGCGAATTCGTTCGTCATCTAGGCGCTTTCGGCCCGAAAACCGGAGAGTCGAAGTGATCGCCAGGCGAGAAACGGTTCAATCCTTTTCCAAATCAGAATCGATCCGATAATCAAAACGATCCACGGAAACAGCGACCATTCAATCCAATGTTGTCTCGAATCATCCATGGCCAATGCGACCGACCAAGGCAGGCCGCCGGATGTGATGTTGTAGAACTGGAAGAGGAAAATTGAGCTCGCGACCAAAAGGCAGGCGTAAAACGGTGGAGAAAGCACGAGGACGAACGGCGCGAGCCAAATCAGATATTGCGCTCCGACACCGGGCGCGAACAAAAAGAATATCAACCAAACATATCCGATCGAGGCGACAAACTCCCGGCCGCGGGTGTGACGATTCCGCCACGCGATCCATAAGGCTGCGGCGATAATCACGATTTTTAAGAAGGTCACGATGACGTTCTGCGCCGGTGTCAGATCGAAAAACGAAAGACGGCTAAATTCCGGGCGGCCAGTCAGCCGAAAACAGTAGGTAATTCCCCAAGTCCCCCAGTAGCTGCCGTAGGCGAGAACATTTTTGGCAAACAAAACCGGAAATTCCAGGAGTGGTTGCGACCAAAGAACGCAGGTCGTTAGGCCGCCGGATATCGCGAACCGGAAAAATTCTCGTCGAGATAACCAATAAAGCCCAAATGCCGGCAGAAACAGGAGCGGAACGATTTTAATCTGACAGCCGAGGGCAAAGAATAGTCCGGCCAGAATGGGTCGATCCAGTAGGCACATCCAGACACAGGCGACCAGGAACAACACCATGATCGGATCGGTGTTGCCGTGAAATCCGGAAACCATCACCGAAACCGGGCTGGCGGCGAAAAGAGCGAGCGCCCAGGTCGGAATCGTCAGGCCGACCTTTCCGAATTGCATTAAAATGAGAACGACCAAAAAGTCTGCGATAATGCCCGGAAGCCGAAGGAGAAAAGGAAAATGGATTCCGAAATCCTGACACCAGCCGTGTTCGGTCAAAAGATAGATGCCGCGCAAAAAGTATGCGGTGACCGGCGGATGATTGAAATAGCGGCTGTGAGCGTAAGTCCATTCCAACCCGTGCTCGTGCAAAACTTTGGCGAAGCCATAGAAGAATACGGCGTCGTTTGTTCCGATCGTGTTGTAAGCGACGGCGAGCTTGAACGCCATCGCCAGGAGCGCCAGCGTCACAATCAAAATGTTGCGCGGATCGGCCTTTTTCAAGGTCCGGCCCCGCTCTCGACCGATCGTTCGTTATTCCAGCCTTCCACCACAAAAAGTGGAACGTTTTCAAAGTCGTTGATCCGGGTTGTGCCCGGCAATGAAACATGATGGCCTTGTTCGGCATGTGCCCTAACGAACGTGCCCATTTCTTCCAGCCACGATTCAGTGTAATCCACGTTGTCCCAGCCCACCGCCGGACTCGTTGTTGCGGACAAAACGCGATGCGGCCGTCCGGATGGCGACAATTTGATCCCGCCGACGATCCATACTTTGTGGCCGGCTTGGAGCGTGAGTTGGATTTGATTCAGCACGTCATCTATCGGATGCGGTGAACGCATTTTTTCGTGATAGAGGTCGTAACGATGAATACGCACATCTGTCATGGATGGCAGCGTCAGGCAGGGCGTGCTCCCTTGATAGTAATGCTCAAATGAGATGGCGTAGAGCCATGGCGCGATAACGATCAAGTCGGACGCGCTCGCAGAATTCTCAACCTCATGTGCCACCAAGTCGATGTTCGTTTGGCGTTCTGAGATTTTTGCCCAACTGTTAAACGGCAAAATGATGAAGGCCACCGCGCAAAGGAGAACGCGTGCGATTCGGAGGAAAGGCTCACGCGATCCCGCGCTGGCCACCAGGTCGAGAGTCACGGCAATCACCGCAAGCAGCGCCAGGTAATACCAGCTGCGTGGAAGATAACTGAGCAGGCTGAGAAATTCGTAGTAACCGAAAAGAGACGTCGCGAGAACGACTAGGCCGAACCATAACACCGGTTTTGCGGTGGCGGCTTGTGCTGGTGGTCGTTGAATCATGAATTGCCGGAGCGCTGCGGTCAGAGCGATGACGAAGCCGGCGTACCAAAGAATTGCCAACGCCGGATGCGGATTGCCCATGGCGGCATTGAACTGGTTCCACAAGAGGCGTGCGGTGACGGGGAACTCGACCACCATGCTCCAGGCGCTGCCACTCGAATACGGTCCGATATAAGGAATGAACGAAGCCATCGAAATGGACAGAATTGCGAGATAAGTGATCATCTGTCGGGGACGGCCTTGGGCTAAGGCGATCGCGGAAGCAGAAAGCGCAAAGGCGACGATGAGAACGAGATTATGAAGAAGACATTGGACGGCGACGAGTGAAGCGAGCGTCGTGAGAACGATTCGCTTGGGCGACGGCTGCTCCAGGAGCCTGACGAAAGACGCGAAAGCGATGACGATCAGGACACAACCAATTCCGTAACCGCGAACAGAGGTTCCCCACACCAAAAACGTGCTGTTCAGTCCAAGCAGAGCGATCGAAATGAGCGGTGGACGGCCGTGAACGGCTCGCGCAGCGATCCAGACCGCGCCAATCAGGGCGATTCCCACGGCAATTCCCAAGCATCGCATGGCAAGATCGCTGGCGCCGAACATCGTGATAAAAGCGCGCAGGGTTGCGGGAAATAGGAGCGGAAACGCCTCATGTTGGAAGTTTCGCGCGATCTCCGAAAAGCTTGGCATCTGGGCCAGATGAACCGCCGCGCATTCGTCGCGCCACAGCGCCCCCGCGTGAGCACCGTGAACAATTAGAAGGACGAATGTAACTAACGAGCCAAGGACAGCGACGGCCCATTCGGAAATGGTCAACACACTTGAACGTCCGATCGCGAAGACTCCGTGCGAGCTTTTCGATTTGGCCGGCCGCGATAACGGTGCGGACGATCCGAAGTCGACGCGGGTTGGCGACTCGGTCAGCATAGGTACAAAAGACTTCCGAGAGAGAGTTCCACAGCGGCCGAATTCAGCAGC
>CAWJUP010000010.1:0-20475 GCA_963846065.1 uncultured Verrucomicrobiae bacterium | reverse complement strand
CGGGCGGCACCGGCCGAGAACGGATGCGTTCCCCCTTGCGCGTCGTATTAGGTGGACAATTTGCAGCCTAATTCTCGTTAGGCGTCATGACCTCGCCGCACGAACCCAGCCTTCCGCCCCACAAAACGGGACGCTTTTGGGCTTTGGTTGCGGTAGTTGGGGTATTTTGCGTTGCGTATTCGCTCGCGCAGCCCCACCAAGGACCCGCCCGCATTGGTGTCACGATATGGATTATCACTTTTTTGGTCGCGGTGGCTTGCATCTGGTTTGCCGTTCGTCGTGCCCAACGCGGCAAGACTCCTGCCTCCAATAAATTCATTCTCGTTATGATCATTCTCGCGATTATCTGTTTTGTTTTGGCGGAGGTGTTTAAGAAGCATCCATGACCCACTCACGCGTGACGCCTAACCACTCGATGAAGCCAACCGCGAGCCGCTCCGCGGCAAGGATGAAGTAAAAATTATGAATTATGAAGTGAAGGCAGAGCTCGTTGTCACTCGCGGTCGCTTATCTTATTCTCGTTAGATGCTGAAGTAGTCACGCCATGAGCCCGTTTGATTATGCATTAGGGCTGGTGTCGATCCTTGTCGGCCTCGCTTTGGCTGATGTTGCAGCCAGCCTTCATCGTTTACTGCGACACGCGCGACTGGTGAGGTGGGACGGCCGTGTCGTCCTTTGTGTTGCCTTTGTTGTCATTACGATTGTGGGGATGTGGTTCGAGGTATGGTCGATCCGTAGTGTGAAGGCAGTGCTCTCGTTCCCGTTTTACCTGTCGCTCTTCCTTGAATTCATGGTCCTTTTCCTCATTTGCGCCGCTTGCCTCCCGGATAAGCCAGAGGAGAGTTGCGACTTAGGCGCATTTTATGACAGAAACAGAACTTACCTATGGTCACTGTTCGCGTTGTTTCAGACGTCTTTTTTTCTTCATTGGGTCTACTTTGCCGGGCTCCACATGATCAACCACGGGCAAACGCTTCTTCTCGGGGCCTGGGTTGGCTTCCCACTATTAGCTTTTGTGTTGCTGGCGATCATTCGTTCTCGCTGGTTTCATTACATGGCACTTCTTGCGCTAATTGCTTACCGCCTTTTGAATTACTGGGACTTTACCTTGGCCCAGTGACGCTTGTTCATCACCTGCTAACCATGCGATGGAGCCAACGCCGCCCGGCTTGATTATGAGCTTGTTTGCAGTTCCACCTTCAGCATGCAGTCAACCGCGCCCCCGGCGGCGTCGCTCATCTTGTTCTCGTTAGATGAATGGCGTGCTGCTTACAGTCAGCATGATCGTCCTGTGTGCGTGCTCGCGCCTTTCGGATAAGCCATCGTACTCTGAAGCTGACGTGCGAGCTTTCGTTCAGCCAGGCACTTCACGCGATGCGATCATTCGACGCTTTGGGGAGCCAGTGTTCGAAGAAAAGAATCCAAAATCTGATAGCGATCACGCCGGTGTAGATGAGATCATTTATTACTCGCTGCCACTCAGATATTACACGGCGAAGCGAAATGGCGACCTGCATATCATGGGATTCCAAGTTAGGCTCAGAGAGGGTAAGACTGTTGACTGGTCGTTCGCGCAGGGGAGGTAGAAGCGAAATTCGTCTGACCGTGCGCCGCAGCTTGTGTTCGTTGATTTCAGCAGGCATCTTATCTGCTGAATTATTGACTGCGACCCGCCCGTTTGTGGATTTACCGCTCCTCCGAGCGTCGTTCTCATGAAGCGCGGAAAGCCTTATTCTCGTTAGACGGCTTAGCTTTCGCGAGAGACACGTCTGCGCTAGCCTGTGGCAGCGCGGTTCAGACGCTATTTCGGGCACATGCGCCAGCGTCCCGATCGCGCGGCGATTCAGCTGGAGTGGATCGAACGCGTGGTTGCACATCCATTCCGCGAGCAAATTCAGCGCGATGGCCAGATTGCCGCTGGGCATCGATCACCGAGATGGACGGCCGCTACTTACGAGTTATACTTCTTCCTGGCGGCGAGACCGTTCGCAACGCGTTTTTTGACCGCACATTGCGCCCATGAAGATTCGTTACTTCCAGGACACTGATACGCTTCATATCAAGTTCCGTCGCGCAGACGTGGCGGAGACACGCGATTTGGACGAGGACACGCTGCTTGACTTGAACACGGAAGGAAAAATCTGCGGCATCACCGTCGAGCACGCGAAGAACCGAATTGAGGACATTCCACAGGTGTCCTTCGAACAAGTCGCCGTCTAACCACTCGATGAAGCCAATCGCCCAGTACGGCGGGCGATTAAGTCTTGTGAAGCGTGAATCACTTTCTCCACAGTTCAACCTCGCCGCCGGCGGTGGCTTATTTCTGTCTCGTTAGGCGTCCCGAATCACGATCCTTATTTATGCCATCAACACCGCACATCGAGAAACATTTCATGGCAGGCGACGCCGTGCGTGACATCGTCATCGGCATGTCTGATGGCTTGACTGTTCCCTTCGCACTCGCCGCCGGCCTTACCGGAGCCATTTCTCAGACCCACCTTATCGTTACAGCAGGGTTTGCTGAGATTGCGGCCGGCTCAATCGCGATGGGTCTGGGTGGCTACCTCGCTGCTCGTGGGGATGCCGAACATTACGCCCACGAACAAGTTCGTGAGCAGAGAGAGATTGTCACCCTGCCTGATGCGGAGGCGCAGGAGGTTCGCGAAATTTTCCAGACCTACGGCCTTTCCGGTGACGAGTCCGCTACGGTCGTCGAGTCACTCCGCAAGCGACCGAAGGATTGGGTCGCATTTATGATGCGCTTCGAGCTTGGCCTTGAGCGACCCGAACCCAGTCGCGCATGGAAGAGCGCGCTAACCATTGCGATTGCTTACATTGTCGGCGGCATTATTCCTCTAAGTGCCTATTTGTTTCTTTCCGACACACGCAGCGCATTGCGGCTTTCCGTGGTCGTTACGTTAGCAGCTCTCGCCATCTTCGGTGGCATCAAGGGCCGTTTTACCGGCGTGCCCGTTTTGCGCAGCGCGCTTCAAACGAGTATTATCGGTGGCTTAGCGGCAGCCGCTGCTTTTGGCATTGCTCGCTGGATTTCATGAGTCTTCACGACACAATCGAAACGCCTAACCACGCGAATGGAGCGAGCGGCGGACCGCTCTGCGTTCACATTTGAGATGACTTCCACACTTTCGCTCCGAGCGACGCGCGCCCTTGTCCGCCGTCGCTTATTGTATTCTCGTTAGGTCCACAGAACGTTAAAAGCGATGTCGTTCGAACAGTTATCCTATCTCGCACAAATCGTCGCCTCCGTGGCCGTGATGGCTTCTTTGATCTTTGTTGCGTTACAGATCAAACAAAACACGGCCGCTCTCCAACGGAATGAACACAACTCCACCATGGAGCAGTGGACTGTGATCCGCATGGCCATCGCCAAGCATCGCGACATTGCCGAGCTGATGACTGCCGGCCTGCAAGGAGAACGCGCCTTGGACGCAGCCGATCAGCTTCGATTGGAGCAGATGTTGCAGGAGAACGCCTGGGCGGCATTTCACATTTGGGACAGAACGCAGCGCGGAATCTTTCCGAAGGGTACTTTCGAGGCGACGGGTGGAGCACTCATGGTCACGTTGCTCAGCACGCCCGGTGGGAAGAGCTGGTGGCGCAAAGCGAAAAATATTGGCTTCCATCCTGGGTTCGTCGCGGACGTCGACGCTGTGTTTGCCAAGACCTAACCAGACCATGCTGCCAACGCTGGCCGGCGCCAAGAACAGTTGAGGGTTGAAAGATGATAGTTGAGAGTTGAGCAACGCTCGCTGCCTTCAGCAGTCGGCCAGCTTGGTCTCGTTCGATGACAGTGCCCGATTCCGATGTCGATACCGCGGTATTGGCGGTGGCAAAACCGTCATGGCGAAAGGTCGCACTAGTTGCCGGACAGGCCGCTCATCACATCGGTGGTGATTTCGTAGCTCGTGAAGGTGCCTACGATCTCGTGGCCAGGCGGATTCGCACGCTGGTCGCTGATGGCCATTTGATGGCACGAGGCGATCTGACCATGTGGCGACATAGTGAAATTCGCATCGCGTTGAGATCGGGAGAATGGATGCCGTGATGCCAAAAGCGGGTTCTCGCGTAACCATCCATATGGCGGCGAGTCTCGACGGGTTCATCGCGCGCCAGGACGGCCGCGTTGATTGGATGGAGACATCGGACGAATTTGCAGCGGGAGAGACTTTGGATCCGGAATTTGTCGAGGCTTTCCTCAAAACGATCGACTGCTATGTCATGGGATCCCGAACCTATGAAGTCGCGTTGAATTTTGAAAAGGAAGGTTTCGGTTGGGCTTACGGCGACAAACCGGTCTTGGTCCTGACCAGTCGCGGTCTGGCCCGAACCAGAGATACCATTGAATTTTACTCCGGTGATTTGACGCAACTGGTGAACGAACGGTTGCGACCCAGGTTCCGTAACATTTGGTTTGTCGGAGGCGGGTTTCTTTCGGGGGAATGTCTTCGTCTCGGATTGGCCGATGAAGTTCGTTTCTCGGTTCTCCCGATTTTAATCGGCGACGGAATCCGATTTTTTGAGAAACTGGAGAAAGACGTTCCTCTTCACTTGATCGAAGTTAAGGCGTATCAAACCGGCACGGTGGGACTTCGTTACGAGGTCGTAAGCAATCGGGACGAAACAAAAAACGTCCGAGCTGAAAATCGTTAGGCGGGAAAGGATTGCTCCGTGCCTACTTTCTTTGAAACGCCAAAACAGTTCCGTACCTGGCTGAAACGGCACGGCGCGTCGAAGAATGAACTCATTGTCGGTTTCTATAAGATCGCCAGCGGGCAGCGCAGCATTACGTGGTCGGAGGCTGTGGATGAGGCGTTATGTTTCGGATGGATCGATGGCGTCCGAACGCGGATCGATGAACGGAGTTACCAGATTCGATTTTCACCGCGCAGATCGAAGTCGATCTGGAGCGCGACCAACATCGAGAAAGCCGGCCGCCTGCAAGCAGGCGGTCGTATGACTCAGCGCGGCTTGGCCGCGTTCGCCTCGCGAAGCGAAGACAAATCCCGCAGGTATTCATATGAGCAAGCCAAGCGCGCCAAATTGAAACCCGCGCAGGAGATGCAGTTTAGGAAGAACCGGAAAGCGTGGGCGTTTTTTAAAGCCCAACCTCCAAGCTATCGGCACATGGCAGCTTGGTACGTGATCAGCGCAAAGCGACCCGAAACTCGCGAGGCCCGCTTGGTCAAGATCATTCAGGCATCCGCGAAAAGCTGGCGGATATAGGTGACCACTTCAATCCAGAGCTCTCTCTAGAAAAGCTCCATCTGCTGACCTTTTTCGCCCGAGGGTTTTCGATCCTTCGCGATTCGCTCGACGACCTCTTTCTCGAAATCATCAACCGGAAGTTTCTCGATCCGCGCCCATTCTTTCTCCAGTTCATCGGCTTCGTAGCGAATGAGCTTGCCGGCCGCGGTCGAATAGATGGCCGCGCTAATTTCGAATTGGGTAATATCGCCAACCGCTTTCCAATAAGCGGCCAGTTGAGAAAGATAACGCTTCCGCAAGGTGTCGGGGCTATCCGGGGGGACGCGATCGGTTTTCCAATCCAAAATGAACAGCTGTTGTTTTGCGGAATTGATCAGGGCGAGATCGACGATTCCCTCCAAGCAGCGCCGTTGATCGATCCGCCAAAAGAACGGCATTTCGGGATGAGCAATTGTCTCACTCAGATCGAGTTCATGCGTTCCTTCCAAGAATTTCGAAAGAGATTCGTATTCCCGTTTGGAACGTGCGGGATCGGGTGAACGCTGGCGATAACGGTCGAACAGGGTATTCCGGTCTTTGGCATCATCTTTCCAGTTCAATTGGGAGACAAACTCGTGCCACCAGAGTCCGTATTGCAGCGCCGGCCCGATCGCGCGTGGTAACTGAAAGGACGCCGCCGAAAACTTTTCCTCTTCCACTTCAGTCGTTTGATCGTGCGACAGCATGCTCGGATTCAATTTGCGAACGAAATTGCTCGCGTTTCGGATCGCAGCCGAGCGATCAATTTTTCCGAAGGATGTGACCGATGGCGAATCCCGATCCTGATTGAGCGATCGCGTTTCGTGATAGGTGGCGGTGAGGGAACAACTCGCCGGTTCTGACCTAATACTCGCAAATGCGATTTGATTCACCTGATCTTCGTCCGCCTGGAGCCATTTGGTTTGCGAATGCGAATGGATGTCTCCGCCCCGTTTCGCGAACAATTCCTGATCGAACGCCAAAACCAGCGTGTGTTTGGCGCGAGTGAGCGCCACATAAAGCAAACGCTCCATTTCCTGGCGATTTTCACGTTCCAACATTTCGTCAATTTCGGGCGTCATATCGGAATTATCGAGAAGGACGGTCATCTCGCCGGTCTCTCGGTCTTTGATTAGGCGCGGATAGCGTGGCGATGCTGCTTTCACATCGCGCGTGAGAAATGGCACGATCACAGCCTGCCATTCCGAGCCTTTCGCTTTTTGCGATGTGATCAACTGGATCGCATCCGTTCGCGACGGTCGAATCTCGCGCGGGTCGGAGAAATGTGACCGAAGCAATTCAACAAATTGAGTCAAGGTCAGGCCTTCGGCTTCAGACGAGCTGGCGAGCGCCAGAAGCGAATCGAGTTCGCCTTTCAAGTCTTCAAAATCTTCCGCGGGTAGACTGTTCAGGCGAGCACGCAAATCGGTCCGGCGGACGACTTCGTTGATCGCGTCAAACAGTGGCAGCTTGAGAACGGAAGGTCGAATTTGCGTCAACAAACTCAATGTTTTCGAAACAGCGTCGGCTCCATCCGTCGGCGTCTCGATCTGGAATCGATGGCCGTGTCCATCCGAGAAAAGGGCCAGTTCATGATCGGAAATACCGAACACTTCCCGAAGCACTCCGACGATCTCATAACTACTGCGCGGCTGCGCCATTACTATTAAGAGGGCAGTTAGCCACGCGTAGGCCGGGCTATCGCCCTTGATTTCCTTCTCAGATTGAATCTGGACGTACAGTCCTGCCGCGCGCAGCCCGCGCCGGAGCGTTTGCAGCCATTCTTTGCGCGGACATAAAATTGCCACGTCACTCCAGTTTTCCGCGCGAAGTTTCTTCAAATCTGTTCTGACCAGCCAATCGGCCAGTTGCCCAGCTTCTTCGACGCCTTTTCGCGCATCGGAAACGCGTCCACGCGGATCGGGTTTGAGATCGGCCGGCTTTAGATCAAAACGAACAACCTGACCCGGCAATACTTCCGGACGGGGATTCAATTCAACGAAGGCCACCTGATGATCGCGATCGTTCAAAATCTCGCGGAACGTTGCGTTCACAAAATCCAGCTGCGCTTGATCGAGGCGAAACGTGACCGAAAACTTAAGAGCGTCGGCTGCACCGGTCTCGATCAGCGTTTCGTGGATCCGGCGATATTTCGACAGGTCGGCGCGATCACGGTAAATCGACTGTTGAAAATCGCCGACCATGCAGAAATGGCCCGGCCGCGGAGGATCGTCGCGGGTTTCGAGCCAGTCGCCGGTTGCTTTCGGCGGGCGAGCGATGTCGAGCAGTAAGGCGAACTGTTTTGGATCTGTGTCCTGTGCTTCATCCAAAATGACACGGAAAGATTTTTCGCGGATTTCGCGGCCGATCTGTGGGTATCGTGTGAGCTCGAGCGCCAGCGCAATCTGGTCGTCGTAATTTAGAAAACCGCGATCGATTCGAAATTGGCGATAATTTCGCTGCACTTCGGCGGCCACACACAGTGCAGCTTGGTCGACCCATTGCCGTAACGACGCGAACGCTTCCCGTTTGATGCGAACAAAATCCCGCGCTTTCGATCCGCAAATTGGCCAACGGACAAAATCATCCGTGCCGCGCCAGATCTGTTCGACCCGTTTCAGTTCCTTTTGATAAGGCGGAACGGTCTGCCGGGTTGCGCCGGTGGCAGCATATTGATGAATCGTGCTCAAGTCGGCCTCAGGACATTTCCCGACGGGCGGCTCGAAGAGATTGAGGTCCGAGCGCCTTCCCAGTTCCATCAACGTGCGCGCATTCACATGACGGAGCAGGGTGCGGCGATCGTCCTCGGACAGCGATCGTCCAATCGTCGTTTGTTGCTGAATGAACTCATTCCAAAGTTCATCGTCGTCGGTAATCACTTCGAACGTTGGCGGCAGACCGAGATAATGGCCGTAGGTTTCGAGAAGACGGACGCAGAATGCGTGGATCGTTCCAAAGAACGCGCGATTGAAAGCGGCCAAAGTTTCCGCGGGAACTCCGGATTGCAGCACTTCCGCCCGGGCGCGCTGCTGCATTTCGTCTGCTGCGCGATTGGTAAATGCGACGACGACCAGCTGGGGCAACCACTCGCGCGCGTGTGCGCTTTTTGCGATCTGAACAATCCGATCGGTAATGGCGCGGGTCTTACCCGAGCCGGCCGCGGCAACGATTGAAAAATTCCGGTCTAGCTCAGCGACGAAACGATCGCGTTCATTCTGATCGATCGGCTTGTTCATGACCACTCCTCCTCGTCGTCGGCGAAAGCGGGATGCGTCAGGACCCATTTTTCATCCAGGAATTCTTTGTCGATGGGCAAGGTGGCGACTGGATAATCGGGATTGAATCCGAACTCGTTGCGGATGGGACCGCGCAAACCAAAGATGCCCTCTTCCTGAATGCGGTACAATTCTTCCCAGAAATCGGAAAATGCAGTGAGATCGGTCAGTGACAATTGTGGCCGGTCCAGGTCGGTCCGGAGAGAAAGGATGCTCAGGTCGATATCGAGGGCGCCGAGTTCGCGGGCAGCCAGACCATAAAGTCCCAGCTGAATGGCATCGCCGCGGACCAATCTTTTACGCAAATTCGCAGCTCGCGTTTCGGGTGTTCGCCCCGAGGCAGCCAGGGACTTCGTATTTCCGGTTTTGTAATCAACAATCCAAAGATTGGTCCCGGTCAGCTGAGAACTTTCGGACTCGTTGCGGGCCAGAATTAGATCGATTCGACCGCTCAGGCGCAATTTG
Organism: uncultured Verrucomicrobiae bacterium; assembly: GCA_963846065.1. Taxonomy (GTDB): domain Bacteria; phylum Verrucomicrobiota; class Verrucomicrobiia; order Chthoniobacterales; family UBA10450; genus DASPUI01. The sequence goes on along the minus strand of CAWJUP010000010.1, from coordinate 11,491 downwards.
GCTTTGTCGTTAACGGAGATCGTCTGCCGCGGCTCGAGTTTCCATTCCGTTGCCAGCCGCGGAAAATTTCCGGCTTCGGCCATTTTGCTGCTTAAACATCCGGCGAGGGCGAACGCATTGCCCCACCCGGATATCCACCAGTCGGGAACCGCTCGGCCAACGGCTGCACAAAGACTGGCGACATCTTTTCGAAACTGGCGAGCGGATTGCGCGATTCGTTCGGTGATTTCCGCGAGACCCGGGAATGTGACAAAAACGTTCTCGCCTTCCGAGTCGGTGATTTTGGCCAGCCAATCGTGCACCCAGTTGCCCGTCGCCGCATTCCACTGGTTCAAGTCCGGGTCCTGATTTTCGACACCGAGATATGTTTTCAGCCAAATGAGTGCCGGGATTTTGACGACCTTGTCCCATTGCGTCGCACGGAGCGTGATTTTACGATCAATCGGTTGGCGCAGGGCAAATTCATATTCCCCAAACGGCACGTCGGCTGTGCGCCGGGCGTTGTAAGCAACCCGAGTTTGAGAAATAGCCGGTGATGGGGGCGCGTCTGGCCCAACCATTTCCAGGTGTTCCAGCCAGGAAGACGTTTGTCCGCGTAACCGTAACATGGTTTGCTGTGAGAGCGGCGAGTCGGTCGCCGCGAAATAGGCGTGGCTCAAGAGCTCGCTCGGATTCCAAAAACGCTCCGGAGCGGATTCCTGCAACAGGCTGGCGGTCAGGACCAGCCGTTCTTCCACGGAATCAACGGCCGCAGCAAAGTGGCGAAGGGCGATTTGTCGATCGTCTTCCGAGCTCAACAGGAACGTTTTTCCATTCTCGATGATCGAGTGACCTTCGCCCTGTTTGCCCACTCGAGTGGCGTGGCGATTCAACTCGTGAATTTGCGCATCGAGTAGAAAACCGGATTCATTATTGCCTGGCGGCCACGCCCCCTGGTTGAGACCGGCGAGGATGAGATGCGACCATTCCTGCACATCAGCGTCCGCGTAGGAAAGTAGATGGACCCGGCTGTAACGATGGTCACCCGTTGTGGAACGCGAACTGTCGAATGAATTCGTGAGTTCCTTCAGCCAGTTCAAATAACAACCACGGGAAATCCCGGCTTCGATTTTCTCTGGCCAACTTCGGGTGCGATGTTCGATCGCGCTCCATCGGGCCTCCCATTCCAGCGCGCCGAATATCGTTTTGGTCTCGGCGAGAAATTGTTCGAGGGTTGCGCGATTCGGAAGAAATTTCACCCGGACGAGCAAATTGGCGATCGGTCGAAGTTGATCGTCGTTCCGTTTCGCGCAGTACTCGCGAAGGACATCGAGATCATCGATCAGAATATCGCGATAAGCGCGACGCAATTTGTCGCGAACCGTTTCGATTTCCATCCCATCGACCGACGGCGGATGCACCTCCAGGAAACGAAGGAGCGATTCGAGCTGATGGTTCTCTTGTAAATCCAACCAGGCGTTCCATGCTGGAACCTCAAACTCGCCGGGCGCAAGATGGCCAATCGCATCGTAATGAAAAATCTCTGCGCGAGTCAGCGATTCGGAAACGAGACGGGCCAGCGCCCCTGAATTCGGAAAGAGAATGCCAAGACGAGTGCAGGTTTTGTCGCTCAGAAGATCCAAAGTCGCCGCGCAGATTGTCTTCGCTTGCTCAGTCGTGTTGAGGCCGACGAGGAAACGGATCTTTTCGCGATGCTTTGAGTCGGGTTGTTCGTTTGTCGATCGAACCAGATTAGCGAAAGGACGATCGCGTTCGCTTTCGGCGACCGGCTCCGTCAACCCAAATGTTTGTTCCCACGTTCCGATCCATGTTTCATCCGCGGTCCGGGTTTGTTCGCGCGGGTATTCGAGAACAACCGTTGTATTGCTGGCTGATCTCACTGCCGCCTGCAAAAGCGGCCAGAGAGACCAATGACCGCAGCTAAAACCGGTCAGCAGAAGCTCATGAAACACCGGCGGCGAATCCGAAGCCATTTCAATCGCGCGGCGATCAGCCTCGTGCACCTGTTGGAATCCGCAGTCGCCGACCAGGCTTTGAAATTTTTCGAGAATTTCGCGCACAGCCGAATCTGCGATCTTCTCCCAATTCCAACCGGCGGCGCCGACGCGATCAAACGCGCGGAGGAGATTATCGGGTGCTCGGGCGATGGAACGAGCGATGGCTTTCAACTCTACATTTTCCGAATGGCCAACTGATTCAGCGGCAATCGCAAGAAGGAGTCGAAGATGTTCACGCAGTGGCAGCGTTTCCGAAACTTCGCGAAGAATGAGTTCTCGTGCTTGAGCTGGCGTGATGAATTTGACGCCGAGAAGAGGAATTTTGTAGTCGAGTAGCCTTTCTCGCAAAAAATTGGCGGCTGCCGCGGCTGGCGTAACGACTGCAACCGGCTGCTCGTGTTCCAGCGAGGCAAGAGCAACACGCTCGAACCATGGCAAGAGAACGCTTTCCCAGGCAGAAGGAAACGAGGGTCCGACATGCAGCGAGACGTTGCGCGAGAACTGGGACGCGGCAGATTTTCTGCGGGGCATCTGCTAATGGTAGCAGATTTATTTCTGCGCGACGCCTGCGGTTTTATTCTCGCGCAGTACTCGTTTATCCCCGGCGCGCTGGGTCACGCCGGCCTTGTCTAGATGCTCGAGAAACGGAATGAGAACACGGCGCGATGTGCCGAGCGTTTGACGGAGCTGGCTGGCGGTCGCCGGTCCGCTGGCGCCGATGAAATTGCGAACAATTTCCCGCATCCGACTGGCCGCTTCTCTCGAGAGCAGAACATCGTCGTCGATAACGACGATATCGCCTTGGTCGGCCAGGAATCGAACCGCCTGCTGTTGCTGGGCAGTTTTGACGATTTCCCTTCGACTCGGTGGATCGAATGGTTTGACTGAAAGGGTTGCGACGATCGATTCCGACACAGCTCGCAAGTGAGCCGGCAATGCGGCGCGATGGCTTTTTCGTGTGATTACCGATCCGTAACGCTCGAAACCATTTCGGCAGAGATCTTCAATCACTGTCTCGAAAAGTTTTTCCGTGGGAGCGTTCAGCGATGTTCGCAATTCGGAAAGCTCCAGGCCCCGTTGTTCCGGCTTTTGGGCATGATGATCGTCGATCTGCCTCGTCGCCTTCTGGATCAGCGCATTCCAGTAGTTCGCGTCGGCGACAATTTCGTTATGCATGAAAGTTCGTCCGGATTTTTCAAGACGTTGGGCCGCCGTTGAAATTTCGGCTGATCCGAAGTTCGATTGACGCAAGAGATCTGAGGATTCGATAAAGCCAAGCTGCGCGAGCTCAGTTTCAACATAAACATCAACGTCATTCGGGGCTGAAGCGCGTTTCGCCAAAACTTCACGGCCCGTCGGGATGTGGCCTCGTCGCGCGAGGACCACGCCACCGCCCACGGTGAATTGCTGGGAAGAATCGCGCAAAATGAAACGGTCGCCCACGAAGGCAAAGATGGGCGACGACAGTCGCAGCTCGGCCAGCGCCCGTTCACCGGGCCCGAGGGTTTCCCGTTCTAATAATTTGATTCGAGCGGTGGTGCGCGAAGTTCCGTGGTGAAGATAAAGCGAGCTCCGATTTTTGATTGGCCGCGCGGCCGGTGTGTCGGGCAAAAGGCGATTCGAACGCTCGATGACTGCTTCGAGACAATCCGTCGACGAACCGAGATCGGCCGCCGACACAACATTTCCACGATCAATCTGACCGATGTCCACATCAGCGAGATTTAAAGCCGTCCGAGTTCCTGGCACAGCGATTTCAACTGCGCGCGAGTGATTCTGAATTGACCGGACGCGAGTCGGAAGATCTTGCGACTGGAGCACGACTGATTGCTCGCGTGACAAAGGTCCGCCAATCAGTGTGCCGGTCGCGATCGTGCCGATTCCACGCAAAGTGAAGGCGCGATCGACAAACAAGCGAGATTTGCCGATGTCGCGCGCTGGTTCCAGCTGCGACAACTCGGCAACCAACGTGCGTTTCAATTCCGTAATCGCTTCCGGAGAAACTTGTCGGATTAAACCCGTCGCATTCGTTCCCGTGAACGACGTGCGGACGATCGAAGAGTTCTCGAATGGGGTGCCGCGCAACTTCTCGCGGACCTCGGTTGCCGTTTTTTCTGAATCGGCAATGTCGCTCTTGGTCAGGGCGACCACCGCGCGGCTCACGCCCAGATAAGTCAGAATTTGCAAATGTTCTTCGGTCTGTGGCATCCAGCCGTCATCGGCCGCGACTACGAGAAGCGCCAGATTCACTGACCCGACGCCGGCGATCATATTGCGGACGAAATCTTCATGACCCGGCACGTCCACGATTCCCACGTGATAGGGCTCATGGTGCGGACCGGTGAGATTGAGTTCAGCAAAGCCGAGATCAATCGTGATCCCGCGTGCTTTCTCTTCGGGTAATCGATCCGGATCAGTTCCGGTGAGGGCTTTGACCAACGCGCTTTTGCCGTGATCGACATGTCCGGCGGTTGCGAGGATGAAGTTCTTTTCAGCCATCGCGGAGCGCGATTAACATTCTTGGTGACTCTTTGCGCAAGCGTCGCGAATGGCATCGACGACGGTTTCATCCTGCTCGGAAAAGATCGTGCGCAGATCGAGTTTGAATCGATGATTAGAAATATATCCGACCACCGGTGGAGAAAACTGACGGAGGAATTCCGAAAAAACGGAAACAGAGCAGTTTTGCGGAACAATATCGATGGCAACCGAGGAAATGATGGAGCGCGGGAGCGCACCGCCGCCAATTTTTGCGACACCGCGTCCAATCGTCGTTTGCAACGGTAGTCCGCGCAGTCGTTCGATGATTGTGGCCGCCCGGGCGCGTAATTCGTCCTTTGGCGTTTGTAGCAGCGCGATAATGGGGATCTCTGATATCGATCCGTTTAGGTGAAGGTCAATGGTTGCCTGCAGGGCAGCGAAAGCCAGTTTGTCACAACGCAACGCTCGAAAAATCGGCTCTTTCTTCAGGCGCGCGATCAATTTCTTTCGTCCAGCAATGATACCGGCCTGTGGGCCGCCCAACAGTTTATCACCGCTGAAACAAACAAGATCGGCACCGGCACGGATCGATTCGTTAGGCATCGGCTCATGTTCGTGAAGTCCGATTTGCTCGGTTGCAATCAGTGCGCCACTGCCGAGGTCTTCGGCAAACGGGATCCGTTTCTTCTTCGCCAGCCCCGCGATTTCCGAGGTTTCCGGCGAATCGACAAAACCACCCATAAAAAAATTGCTGCGATGAACTTTCAGGATAAGCGCGGTGTGGTCAGAGATCGCGCGCGCATAATCGCTCAACGTGGTTTTGTTGGTGGCACCGACTTCGCGGAGCTTTGCGCCACTCGCCTCGAGGATCTCGCCGATCCGGAAACCCCCGCCAATTTGGACGAGCTCGCCGCGCGAGATGATGACTTCGGGTTGGGCCACCTTGCTTGCGCGGACGAAATGGTGAGGGATCAGAAATAATGCGGCCGCGCAGTTGTTAACCACGGTGGCGGCTTCGGCTCCGGATAAATGAGCAAGGCCTTCTTCAACGTAATAGCCGCGATCGCCGCGGGCCGCCGCAGCCACATCATACTCCAGATTATTGTAAGCCGCCGCATCCGCGATGGCTCGGCGCGCGGCGGCGGCGATCGGCGCCCGTCCGAAATTCGTGTGGACAAGGATGCCGGTGCCGTTGATGACCGGCTGCAAACGTTTTGCATGCAAAGCGCCCGCCTCAGCCCGTATCCGCAGAACAATCTCGTTGATGGAGGGAACGGAGCGATCGCGCCGCAGTTTTTCCAGTTCACGGCGGACGACGTTCACCAGTAACGGTCGGGACAATTCATTTGGCGACACCTCTGCCGTTCGGCCTAACAAATCGAGAATCTTGTTGACTGAAGGAATGTCGCGCCGCGAACGCGATTTTATTTTGTCGTGCATATCAATGGATCGCGGAGTCGGATCAATTCACCGATCACAGCAGCCGAAATCGCGCGCGATTTTTTCAAGAGCTGAAGCACGCGGCTCAGGCGCGTGGGATTGACACAGAGCAACAGGCCGCCACTGGTTTGCGCATCGCTGAGAAGCAGCCGTTCGGGTGTCGAGAGATTTTCCCAATGCACGAATTTATTGGCTGCGGTAAAATTATCTCGCGTTCCTCCAGGGACGCAGCCCTGGCCGATTAGTTCGGAGATTTCCGGAGAAATTGCCGGCACCTGGTTGAAATCGATGCGAGCTGAGAGACGGCTGGCGCGGCAAATGTTGGCCAGATGACCGAGCAAACCAAATCCAGTGATATCGACGGAGGCGCGAACCAGTCTGGCCTCCGCCAGAATTGCGCCCACCGAATTAAGGGCTGACATGATAGAGATTACTTTCTTTGCCAGACCGCGCGATGCCAATCCGCGTTTGATTGCGGTCGTGGCGACGCCGGTGCCGAGCGGTTTGGTCAGGACAAGCAAATCGCCGGCGCGCGCGTTGGCGTTGGTCAGCAAATATCGGAGGTCGACGATTCCGGTTACGGCCAGGCCATAAATTGGCTCGGGATTTCTAATGGTGTGGCCGCCGATCACAGCGCAATTTACTTCATGCGCTTTTTCGGCGCCACCGCTCAGAATCGCGGCAACGGTCTTGGGAGAAAGAATGTTGGTCGGGAAAGCCATTATATTAAGGGCAGTCAGCGGACGGCCGCCCATGGCGAACACGTCCGAGAGCGCATTTGCGGCTGCGATTTGGCCGTAGGCGAATGGATCGTCCACGATCGGTGTGAAAAAATCGATGGTCTGGACCAGGGCGAGTTTCTGGTTCGCCTTGGCGCCGCTTCGACGCGGCAAATCCAGTCGATACACACCGGCATCGTCGAACGTGTTCGAATTAACGACCACGCTGCCGTGTCGATAAGTTGGTAGCTGACGCAAAACTTGAGTCAGGGCCGGTTGGCTCAATTTGGCTGCTCAACCGGCACAGGACGAAAGCGACGTGAGCTTGCGAATTTGGTCGCGCGACATGGAATCACCACCTTTCTTTGAAAAGCTGAAACACTGAAAAGCTGAAAAGCTGAAAAGCTGAAATCGCGAAATGCGAAGACAAGCGGAGAGGACAGGAATCGAACCTATCTTGGTCCCACGGTTGCGGGATCAACAACGGTTTTGAAGACCGCGAGGGCCACCAGGCACCCTTCACTCTCCCTGTATGAGTGGAGTGTTGAGAGTTGAGTGTTGAGAGTCGGGCGTTTACCGGAAGGAACGGTAAAAAGCTGAAGACGTGAAATTCCGAGCGGGACGGGCGGTTACTTAAGCTTTTTAATCTGGCTAAGAACCTGGTCGAAATCGGGCCATTCTCCAGTTTGCAACTTGGAATGGATGAGCTTGCCGTTGGCGTGGATCTCAAATGCGCCCCCGCTCGATGGAGTGAGCGTGAGCGATTTGATTCGCTCGCCGAGTTCGAGAATTTTTGCCGCCAAACTGACGGCCTTCGGCGTGTAATTTCAAACCACGCAGTATTCAATCGATACTTCGGTTTTCACCTCGTGCTCCTTTCCCTAAGAGGGTACGAACAGCGCGCGCCACGGTCAAGGTGCGATGGTGGTGCGAGCGGGCCGCTCATCGCAGGGGAAGGAGGTGGAACAAGTGAATCGAGGCAGCTTGCGCGTCGCCCCGCAGCCAGCTGGACTGGGGGCGAGACGCAAACCTAACCCTAACGATTGCGAGTGGAAGCGGGTGCTTCACCACCGGCTTCCGGACCTCCAGGACCCCAAAGGTAGGAAACAACAAAAAAGACCTGCGCGATGGGGGACTTATGATTGACCCCAAATAGCGGAGAGATGTCGAACCGCAGATTGCGAGTTGCCCGCCAGGACGCAGTCGGTCCAATGACAAAGCTGTTATAGGGAGTGCCGCGACTTGTCTTGTCGCTAAAACTGCGAAATTGGAACTCGAATCCTGCTTTTAGATCTTCATTGAAATTGGGGTTATCGCCGGCCACCGGCTGACTGGGTTTAACGCTTTTATTGTCCGAGGCTGAGCTCGGAGGCTGTCCACTAAATATTCGAAGCGGCGTGACCACACTATTGGCAATGCCCCATTCGCGACCGCGATCTCCATTTGTTTCCTGTTCGAGAAATGTGTTCATCGCCCACTCGATCCGCTCGAAGAAATCTTGGGATAAAAGCAAACGCATTTCGTAAGAATCGGGAATCGGATCGGTCTTCGGGAACCCACCTGGTCCGAATTTTTGCGCCGGCGTCGGCGCACCTTCATCATGCAAGATGTCTCCGATACCGAACTTGTACTCAAAGAAAACGGTTGGATTGAGCGGGATCTTATTCCAGTCGGCGAAGGCGTAACGTGCTTCCAAACTGAAGGTGGAGTCCTGAAGATCTCCATCGAAACGTTCAATATCGGTTTCGATCGCCACGTTGAATCGATAAGGAAGACCGACCTCGCATTCTTCGGTCCAGTGATGATCGGGGGGGCGAAAATGCACCGCATCGGCTTCATAAATCAAACTGGTGTAAACTTCGCCCGGTGGAAGGACGTAAGCATTGGTTAGCGGAGCGAACCGTGACTGCGAGAACGCGGTCGGTGCTCCGTAAGCACTGGGGATTTCCGGTGCAGTTACGGTAACGTTTTCCGCGGCTGCGACCTGAGCGTACATCGTCGGGCCGTGCATTGCCGCGAGGCAGGACATGACTACAACCAGGCAATAGACTTTTTTTTTCATTCGGATGCTTCTCTTTCGTGTTTGGAATAAGATGTGGATGCCGATTGTTACAGATTTGTAATTGTCCGGCAACCTAACAGTTGGCCCCGTCTTTAGTGCCTTTCTCCACCAGGTTACCCCTAAACGGCCTGCCGTAGCGGTCTTGGACCGGTTTAAACCCTACGCATTTCTCCGAAAAATTGCGTGACAAAGATTACATTTTTGTCATAAAACAGTCTTTAAGGAGAAACTCTGAACCGAAGAACCGTTATTCTATGCCTAGGACCCGTCTCCCCTTAACCGTTTTGGCCTTCATCTCTCTATTCGTGTTGGCCGTTGCCCAGCAAGATGTTCGCGCGCAAGTCGCGACGTCGGAATCAGTCGTGGTGAGCGCGACGCCGGCGCCCACGCCGTATGATTTTCACAAGGAAAAAGCGAATCACATCATGCCCGAAGTCGCGGGAACACAGATCACCGTCACAAAGAAGGCGACCGTGATTAAGCTGGATCAGCAACCGCAGATCGAGAACAACAATCTCCAGGAAGAATTCACCAAGGCGCCAGGTCTGCTCGTTACCGAGCAGCACACGCCCGGCCAATTCAATTTCAGTTATCGCGGCTTGGGAAATCCTCAGGAATCGGAATTTGTCACCGTTTTGATGGATGGAATTCCGCTGGCCAGCGACTGGATCGGATTTCCAACGCTTTATTTTCTTCCGATCCCGCAAAGCATCAGCCAAATCGATTTCATTCGTGGCGGCAGCAGTCTGCTTTACGGACCGGAACCGGCGCCGGCGATTAACTTTGAGACGAAACACCCGGCGCCCGGCACGCCCTGGAATTTTTATACCGAACAACTTGGCGGCCCTTACGGCTTCTATTCCAGTTATGCTGCGGTTCAGGAAGCACAGGGTCCGTGGGAGGCGCGGATGGATGGGGGTTATGTCCATTCGGACGGGCAACGCGACAACAGTCAGTACGATTTATGGCAGGCCAATGGTTATCTCGGATACCGGCCTAACGACGACCAGCTTTACGCCCTCGACGTTCATGCCAGCCGATTTGACGGGGGCGACCCGGGCCGGCTGCCAAATGTCCATCTGTTTAAGACGGACCAAAACGTCACCCTCACGCCTTACAATGAAGACTGGGTCGATCGGTACAGTGTCGTACTCCGAACTGAGCAGAAATTCTGGGATGACTGGCTCTTGATTGCCAAGGGTTGGTACACGCATCAAGAGATCGATGCGCGGGCCGCGGCCAACCTCAGTGGGAACGTACCCACCGGAAATAATCCGACGAGCACTGTGTTCGGTTATGAAGAATTTAACAACGGCGGGGCCGACGTCCGAATTCGCAAAAACTGGGGCGAGGATACCATTTTCAAAGGAAGCACTCTGACCTTCGGTGGTGTCGTCTTCCACGCCGATTCTCCGTTCCAACGTTATACGCTGGAGAATACAAACGTGAACACTTCTAATGGTCTCACCTACGCTAATTTCGGTCCGGATTTTCTTTATGCGCCACGGGGATCCTCTGCGGACACGATCCTGAAGTTCCCCAATTCAGCGCTCGGCGTTCCGACAGATATCGGCCCGACGCTCGACCAATCACGGCACGCAGATTATCAGAGCATATTCGGAGAAGATCTGATTCGTCTCGGTCAGTTCCACGTCGTCCTGTCATTTCGTTTGGATCACGAAAATGTCGAAGTCGATTCCGCTCACGCGCCGTGGCTGAGTCCCCCGCTGGCTTCGAACTCTCCTGCAATCAGTCCCGATTCCATTAGCGTGGACCATTGGGTGCCGCTCTGGGGATTAGGAATGGGGAATGATTTTGGAAATCATAACGAAACCTACTTCAGCGCCTCTTCCGGATGGCGTCCGACCCGTTACTTTGATATTGCCGGCACCACCCGGACGGTTGCTCCTGGGGCCAGTGTCTCCGACCCATTTCATTCGCTCGATTTCGAATTGGGCGTTCATGGCACGCCGGTCAAAGGTTTTTGGTATGATGTCGGCGCGTTTTGGATGATCTTTGATAACCGGACGGAAAGCTCCAACGTGGACGCCAACGGTAATCCGAGTAACACGGACTTCGTTATTTTAAACACCGGCACGACGCGGAATCGTGGTTTCGAAGGCGAACTTTCCTACGATTTCCTGGCGCCGTTTCAGCACCCGCCGGTGGAAACAGCCACCACGTCGGATGCAAAGGACACCAAAGACGCGAGTAAACAGCCGTTGGTGCCTGGTCTGGCGTTGGAGCGTTATCATCCTCTTCAACTCATCGCTTTCAGCAACATTCAATTACTCGATGCGGTTTATACCGAAAGCACGCTTCACGAGAATGGACCCACCACGCCGACGTTGGTGGGAAACACACCGGCGTTTGCGCCGGACATTCTCTGGAAGGGCGGTATCTCTTTTCGAAAAGAGCACATGTTTGATGTGACATTCAGCGCGGTCTACGTCTCATCGCAATTCTGGCAGGACAGCGACCTGCCCAGCCCGCTCAGTGGACTTCCTAAAGTTCTTATCCCGGCGAAGATCGAGCCCTACAAAGTTTTCAATCTTTCGGGATATTGTTATCTCACGAGAAACGTTCGTCTGATTGGCGGAATCTCGAACCTGGCGGACGAAAAATACTACGATCGTGTTTTCGCCAACGGTCTGGAACCGGCCCCGCGCCGGTCCGGATATGCCGGTGTGTCGGTTGAGTTTTAGCCCCGCTGAACAGAAACCCTAGGATTGGGCGGGAAACCGGAGAGTGATAGTGGTTCCCCGACCGTTCTCACTTTGTGCCGTGGCCGT
>CAWJUP010000009.1:0-233958 GCA_963846065.1 uncultured Verrucomicrobiae bacterium | reverse complement strand
GTGACGAGTCTGGCGCCGAAAATCGGCTACGACCGCGCGGCGGAGATTGCCAAGGAAAGTGTCAAGACCGGCAAAACGGTGCGTCAACTTTGCCTGGAAAAAAGCGTGCTGCCCAAGGAAGAACTGGAGCGCGCTTTGGATCCGATTGCGATGACAGAACCGGGCGGGACGGGCTCCGCCGGCGGGTAAACACCAATGAGAGCATTCTTCGTGGGCGCAGTGCTTGCCCTAACGAACGCCACACTTATCATCGCGGCTGATCAGGCCTTCGATGTTTCGCGAGTCATTGATAAGGCCGCGGCCGAATCGATTTTGGGCGAGAAAGTGAAAAACTCTTCGCCGCGCAGTGGCGCAGGTAAGAGTGGGTATTATTCGAAGTGCAATTATTACACCGAAAATCTTCGCAAGTCGCTGGTGCTTCGCGTTCAGCTCCCCGCCTCGGGCACAATTGACCCGCTCAAGGAGCTCGAGTTGGTCGCGGCCAGTAGCGGTCCGATGAAACCGGTCGAGGGAATTGGAGACAAAGCAGAAATGTTCAGTGGCGGCGGCGATAGTGGCGCCGCGTCGCGGGTGGTGATGCTCTACGTGGCCAAAGGAAATGCCTTTGTCACGGTCGGTCTCGGCGGTTTCGATGACGAGACTGTTGCCCTGGATAAAGCGAAAGAAATCGCTCAGAAAATACTGGAACGCTTGTAAGGTCTATCCGATCGCTTTTCCAAATCGAAGACAAATGGGTTAAGCGTCACGCTTATGGTTGCCAAACTTGAAGGGCCGCAATTTTCCGGCGGCGCAAACATCGCGATCAAATGCCCGGCTCATACCTATGAGCAAACGGTGTCGTTTTATCGAGATACCCTGGCTTTGCCTCTGCTTGAAGAGGAGCCGGACGGCTGCATTTTTCAGTTCGGTCCGAATCGCCTCTGGATCGATAAAGTTGCCAATCTCAGTCATCCCGATATTTGGCTGGAATTGGAGACGAACGACACCGAAGCCGCCGCTTCGTTTTTGAAAGTGCAAGGCGTGCCCCGGCGTGACGAGGTGGAGCATCTGCGTGAAGACTTTGACGGCTTTTTCGTTTCCGATCCGGCCGGTGTGATTCACCTGGTGATCGGTCACGAGGAAGCGTAAGCGGACTTTGCTTTCGACTCGCTTCCGGTTTGGGAAACGGTTAGGTCTACTGACATGATGAAAGCTATATCTTGTCGATGGAAAGCGATCGTTGCCGTTTTGTTTGTCACTGCCGTTGTGCCGCGCCTTTTTGCCGCGGAGACCAATTTCGATTGCGATGTCAGTCAGGGCTTCAATTTTAGGAGTGACGGGCAAAGCTCGGTCGGTTACATCACGGCCCTAACGATTGGGACAACTCCTTTGCGGGCCGATCTTGCCGTTAAAAATCCAACCGACGCCAGTTCGATTTCGGTAGTCGGAGTCTTGTCGCATGTCTCCTGGGCTGGCAGCGCAACCGACCCAATTTCTTTCACGGCTCAAGTCTCAAGCAGCAACCGGCAAGCGATCGCCTCGTTAATGCATCAGACCATGTCGAGCGCGCAGGCCCAGATTGGATTTGTTGTTTTCACTTATGACCCGATGGCAAGGAAGTACTACAAAAGCTTTTGCCCGCTCAACGCCGGAACGCTGACCGCGGCCATTGCCAAATCCGGAACGACCCCGCGCTTAACCGTCGACTCCAGTCCCGGTTTGGTGACGAACCCCTTAAACTTCCAGATGTCGATCACGGTGGCGCCGCCCTCGTCGTCGCAAAAGCTCCAGGTGGCGAACAGTGCGAGTGTCCAGGTTGTGAAAACCGTGGGCATTGGAACGCCGTAGTTTCAGACGTGTCGCCCCATGATAACGAGGTCGCGCTGCGTCTCTTCGATCTGAGCGACGCCGGGCAGAAATCCCCAGCGCTCGAACCCGAGCCGCTGGAATAACTTTAAGCTCGGTTCGTTGTGACCGAAAATCAGACCGACCATCGACGAGATTCCCAGCGAAGGACTGCGATGAATCGCTTCCTCGAGTAAGCGGCGGGCGATTCCAAGCCGGCGACATTTGTCACTCACATAAACACTTAGCTCGACGGTCCCCTGGTAAGCACAGCGCGGAATAAAAGGTTTCACCGTCAGCCAGCCGGCGACCTGCCCATCCACTTCGGCAACCCAAAATGGATGACGATCCGGCGAATGTTCTCCGATCCAATTTTTTCGGTCTTCCACGGTGACCGGCTTCAGTTGGGCTGTAGAGAGGCGGGTCAGCACGGCCGCGTTGTAGATTCGCAGGATCGCAGGCAAATCGGCGTCCGTCGCATCGCGGATTTTCATTTCCTCAGCCACCGCGACAGTCATGCCGCGTGAAAAAATCCGTTTTGAAACGTCGGCTGAAATTCGCCGGCCGCAGTTTCCCCAATACAAAACCGCGGGCTCACCTCGGATTGACTGGCGCAAAAAATTTCCATATCGCCTTTTCCCGTTTTGTCGAAAACAGCGCGCATGGCGGCCAAGGCGAGGTCAGGCGTATTACAGTCGCGGCTCAAATGTCCCAGCACGACTCGCTCAATCCGGCCGGGAAGGAGTTCTTCAATCGCGTTCGCTGCCGCGGTGTTGGATAAATGACCGTGCCGGGACTGGATTCGTTGCTTCACCGGCCACGGCCGGTGCTTGTCGTTTTGGAGAAGCTTTTCGTCGTGATTCGTCTCGATCACGACCGTGTGCGCCTGACGCAGCCGGTCGATCAACAACTTTGTCGGATAACCGAGATCAGTGATGAATCCAAGGCGCGAGGATCCGGCCTCAAAAAGAAAGCCGACCGGCTCGACCGCATCATGCGGGACCGGGAACGTCTGAACCTTGATGTCGCAGATCGGGAACTCGGAACCGGTGCGAAAAATTCTCCAGTTACGGTGGCTCTCCAGCCAACTGTCATAACGGACCGCTTCTGCGGTCAGAGCATTGGCGTAAATTGGCACATGAAATTTACGACAAAGCACTTCCAAGCCGCAAACATGATCACCATGTTCGTGGGTAAGGAGAACGCCATCGAGTTGTTCCGGCAGGACACCGCACTGCTCCAGACGAACGACGATCTGGCGGGCGCTCAATCCGCCATCGACCAAAATCTTGCAATGGTCCGTGGCAATGAGGGCACAATTGCCTGCGCTGCCGCTGCCGAGCATGGTCAAACTAAACACCGCCGTATTTAGCGACCGGTAGTCAGTTTTCGCAAATGAATTTCGTGGCGCCGCCTGATTTTTCCGGAAGCGCCAGGATTCTTTCCCGTTTGCCGGCATAATCGAGCGATCGGAAACGACGAATTTCCTCCAATCGACGCATTCCGTTCAGCGTATCGAGGAAACGGGTGTAGTCGGAGGCGAGCTGAGTGGTTTCCAAATAGCGAGAGCGCAGATTGCGATCTTGAAACGCGTTCGGGCATTGTCGGGCGAACAAGTGAAAACGCAGCCAGCGACGATCGGTTGCCGAGACTCGTTGCGTTTTTCGAAAGAACGCGACGAAGAGCAGGAGGACAAGGTAGGTGTCGACTTGTGCTTGCAGTTCGAGATTACGCGCAAAATCTTCCGATGCGATGGCGCGCGCGCCGTTTTGAAATTGGAGGGCGGCATGCAGGGCATGATTGATTTCTTCGACGAACATGATCAGCGAACGAATGTTCGAATCGCTTAATCCGGCGCGCGGATCGTGCCGCTCCAGCTGCTCGATCAACCACTTCGAATAGTAGATGCCGACATAGAGACGATCGTTCGCCGTGCGCAGAAATGTTCGCGCGAGTTCGCTCAGTTCCCGAGCCGATTTGCCCGCCACCATGGACAGTTGGGCGCAACGACGCTGATCGATCAGGCAGTCCTCGAGATTGATTCCGACCTGCGCATAAGTGCGCTCGAAAAGTTTCTGAATCTGACTGAAGAGTGTTTCGTTCACAGCTTGAGGAGGGATGGCGGGGCGACTTCATCCAGGTTCAACAACCGATCGGACAGATCGTTCAAGGCCATGCGCACATCATGGAAGCGTCCGGCCAGCTTCTCGAAGACATCGTTGAGTTCACATCGACGGGCGGCTTCATGACTGGCGACGAGCTGGTAATTCGTGCGGCCCACGTCTTCATAAAACTTCAACCCGGGGCCACCGCGCATCCTCCGGCGTTGAGTATTCTCGTGGAAAATGCCGCTAATGAAGAGTGAGTAATTGCCAATGTGTGCGCGCAGGAGAAAGGCCTGCTGCGGCGTAATGCGTTGCAGCGCGATCAGCATGTCGGAGATGTATTGGTGGGCGCGGCTTTCCAACTGATCGCAGGTTTGGAGCTGATTGGTCCGGGAAAACGCCTCCAAAAGAGAGCCGACGTAATCGCAAAGTTTGCGGTCGTCGATTCCCGCTTCGCGAAGAACATGACGGGCAAGAACGTAGAAATAAAACTGGGACGAAATCCGGAGCTGGGCGGGATTGGAAAGAATGGCCTCGACTAAACGAGGATGATCGAGAATCGCATCGCGGGTGTTTTCGTCGCTGAGCAGATCCACGATCGACACGTGATCGGTTTGTGACCGGGCGAGAGTACGGACAATGAAATCGAAATCATCGGCCGTGAACCGCGCCCGACAATTTGCCCTGATCATCTCGGGTACTCGTTATGAGCATTGACGATGCCGAAGGCAAGTTTCTTCGAAGATGCATCTCATTTCGACGCAACTGAGCGTCGCGCGCGCATGAAGGTTGAAACCGCTAATCACTGGATTTTACCACCTCAGCACCCAATCGCGCCACGGCAGCTGATAGAGCAGAATGGCGAAGAAGGAGACAAGATAACCGGCTGAGATCCGGGGAAATTTATCCTTGGCCAAAGCAAATCCCATGATGGCAAGAATCCAGCCGAATCCAAAAACAGGCGCCGGAATGTATGTGGTAAAGATAAAGAACAACAGGAGAAGATGCGCGACCTGATCGGTCCGCCGCCAGCGGAAGAGCAACAACAGACCGATCGAGAGCTGCACTCCCAAATCCCACCAGGTCATGAGCACGCCGGCTGTCCTCGCCTTGTCGGAACCGGCGACATGGATATCGTTGTTTTCGACGTCGGCGTAGGGGCTCCGTAAATAATTCAATCGACGTTGTACGTCATCACCTATCGCGGGATCAATCCCGATGAGTTTGCCAAAAGCGGTGAAGCGCTGGTCGACATAAAGATAATTCTCGAACATTTCGCCCGATCGATAACTGGGCGACGACAGTTTTTGACCGCAAGCAGCCAGGAAAATTAAACAAAGAAAAAAGCGGGCGTTGAATCGCAGAACGCGTTTCTGCTGTTCCGGATCGCGGAAAAGGTGAACGAAAAATAGGACCCACGTCCAGTAGACCAGCAGATATTTATGATTATCCACGCGTTCCCAGATCATGATGATGGTGACCGTGCCCGCGAGCCCGAGCGCGAACCAAAATAACGGGCGGCGGAGGGCGACTGGCCGGAAAATGAAAATGAGAAAGCAAATCCGCGATACCACGCCGAACAACCAGTGATCGAATGCGAAAACGATTGCCAGCACCAGGGTTAAGAGGCTGACGATCTCGACCAGATCGAGGTTACGCGTGAAGTCGACCAGCGCGCCAAACCAGGTCGAAGGAGAATGTGATTCGCGAGCAGAAGTGGAACGCGTCTGAGGCGATCCAATGGAGCGTCGGGCGGGCAAGGAGCTCCCTCTCATGATCCGCTCGGTGGTTGAGGCGACCGAAACAGCTCATTCGGACCAAACAGGTCCGGCGGCGTGAAAATAAACGTATCGCTTAACGAGGCATGTTCATGCCTCGTGTGCGGATCATAGCTAATTTTCCAGTACCTGAATTTCCACTCCGGGCGCCTTTCTCCGTTCATTTGGCCGAAGCGGGGACACCACCATCTGCCGAAATGTTTTCCCGGTGGCTTCCACGGGATCGCCGTCTCCGTTCACCTTCAAAATTGGCCTGGGCTGAAAGGCCGGGATCCAGTTCTCGCGCGCGATTTGTTTGGCCGCGCGCAAAAATCTGTCGCGAGTCGGGAACTCGAGTGCGCGGTTCAACACATCAGCATCATTAGGGGACAGCTGGACCAACGGGTTTTTGTCCCCGGTCCCATCCAAAATGAACACCTTCGCATAGCGATTAGTGAGCTCATCGGCCGCGGCGAACATTCCCATGCCGCCTCCTTTCCATGTCGTTAGGCCGTACCATCGGCTCAGATAAACCTGGCGAGCCACCATCACAAACGCTAGACACGGGACACAGAGCGTGAACACCCAACGCCATAATTTTGACGTAGTCATAAGATCTTTATCGCCGGCAACCAACTTGACATCAAAGCCGGCAAATTACAGCAGATCTCTGGATTTTCGTTTGAATCCAAGTGGGAGTACAGCAAAAGACCGGCGCTGGAGATAGCGCCGGTCTTAGGAATGTTCTAAGTGCTTGTTCGGTTACCGTCCGCCAAAGAAGCCGGTAAACTTGTAATCCAAGCCAACTCGATAAGTCAAAAGCTCGTCTTGGAACTGGTATTTGGGCCTGTAGCCGTTTTGATACCAATAACTGTCGCTCGGTCCATTCATCGCTTGGGTGTCTTTCTGAAGCCAAGTGTAGAGGGCTTCTCCGCGGATGCTCCAGTGGCAGTTTAACGCGTATTCCATTCCGAACCCGGCGACCCAACCCCAGCGCCAGTCGTCGCCTTTCCATTGCGCATCGTAACTATAGCCGTAGCGGTCTAGGTAATATTGAGTGTAATAGAAGGCGTTTGCATCCCAGGTCCCGTGCGCATATGCACCACCGGCCGTGCCGTAAATCATCGCCTTGTTGTCCAGGAACGAAATACCAAGTTTGAGACGGATTGTGCCCATGTAGTCGATCTTGGCCTGACGATCGATGCCATAATTCTCGTGGCCACCGCCCTCGCTCGGCTCTTCATTGAAGCTGCTGACGGTGTGGTTATTTGCGCCACCTAAACCGGAGAAATCAGCTTCTATACCGACCACCAGGTCGCGCCACTGATAATTGTAGCCAGCTTGACCACCGCCGATGAACGCGGTGTTCGACTCGTTCCAACTCGAGTAACCGCTGTCTTCGCCTTCGTTGTCATAGCCCCAGTTGTTGACATCGTTCATTGTTGACTTGAACTGGGTCAGTCCGGCGTTGACACCGACGTAGAAGCCGGTCCAGGTGCAGGCAGGCGCGACAGGCGCGACGTTTTTCTCCATCGCCATCGGGCCGGCAAAAGCCGAGGCCGCCGCCGCGAGAGCGATACAGGCGGTTAAGGTAAGTTTGTTCATAGGTTCGCCGGTTTTCGGCGATTCGGTCGTTTGCGTCAAGGACAAATTTCACACTTTTTCGAGAGCCTAACCGGCGTGAAAAACGGGTGTGGTCAACCGAAGGGCATTGCCGGAGTCGTCCGCCGCAGGCTTAGCACCAGTGGGGCGAAGACCGTACAGCAAACGACCGGCGCAATTGCTTGCGCCGGTCGTCGAAATTACGTCGATTGACCTTTTAGTGGTTGAAGAAACCGCTAAACGAGTAGTTCAGACCAAAACGAAACGAATAGAGTTCGTCTGCGAAGGTAAACGGAGCGTTGACACTCGAGATGGATGAACCAACCGAGCTCGTATTGACCTGATTTTCAGCCAACCAGGTGTAAAGACCTTCCGCTTTGATGCTCCAGTGGCAATTGAGTTTGTACTCGATGCCCGCGCCGCCAATCAAACCCCAGCGCCAGTCGTCGCCGCGCCAGTTGGTGTCATAGGAGTAGCTTTCATCTGACTGATAATAGAAACTCAGATCATTCCACTCCCCGTGAACGAAGGCCGCGCCGCCGGTCACGTAGACAAGAGCTTTATTGTCGAGCAACGAAATTCCGAAACGACCCCGGACTGAGCCTTGGAAATCGATTCTCGCGGTATCCCGCCAGCCCCAGTTCTCCGCCGTCTCGTCAGAATAATCTTGGTAGACCCGGGTCTTGTTGATTGAGTTGCCGCTGTAATCGGCGTCGGCCTCAATACCGACGACTAAATCACGCCATTGATAGTTAAAGCCCACCTGGCCGCCGACCAGGCCGTTTACGTTGTCCCAGGTCGTGGTGTTAGCGCCGAAGTAATAGCCTTCGTAGCCAGCGTCATTGTTGTTGGTGAAGCGAGACTGTTGCCAGCCCAAGCCGCCGTTAATACCGACATAGAAGCCGGTCCAGGTGCAGGCAGGCGCTACAGGCGCGACGTTTTTCTCCATCGCCATCGGGCCGGCAAAAGCCGAGGCCGCCGCCGCGAGAGCGATACATGTGGTTAAGGTAAGTTTGTTCATAAGCGGATCAGATTTCTTCGATTTGGTGAATTGGGTCAAGGTTTTTTTTAATATTTCCTAACAACCCGTTAGGCAACACCCCCCAGACCGGTTGGTCGAGGCGAGGTTGCCCGCGGGCGGTTTCCAGTCAAGATGAAAAAGTAAGCGAATTTATACGAATTCCTCCTACCTGAAATGGTCTGATAGATTCGGTCCGTTGCAGGTCGCAGGGCGGGGAAGATCAAGATCAGGAGGCCAGGCAGGCTCGGACCGGAAGGGGTGGGATTATCCAGCGCTGCGCGCTGGCTCCAGCTCGAGAGCTTCGCTCTGAACCCTGCGCTCCGCGCCCCGCCGGTCGAACTGCATTCGAATCTCCAGAGGTTCGGTACCCAAACGCGCGAAAAAAGACGGGCTGCCTTTGCCGGGCCAGGAAGCTGGCGGAAGGGGTGGGAGTTTTTCCCGTCCTTCGCAAGTTCCTCAAAATCAAAACGGCGGAAACCCGTTAGGGATGCCAAGGATACCAGCTAGGTGTGACACTGAACAAGCGCGAACGTGAAAAACTTTTCCGCTCGTGAAGACTTTACCGATTGGCCGCTCGAGGTAAGTCGCATAGGCGAAACGGTAGGGTCTAAGCGGAAGCTGGTTTTTCTTGATAGAGGCGCCGGTGACCACCGCATGACGAAAAGCCTTCTTCACTACGGGTTGGTGCTTGACATGGCTTTTGTATTTGTGGAATAGAGGCCCCATGAAACAGCTAGGTTACCTAACAACTTTCTTCGGTGCTTACGTCGCGCTTTCGATCACTGTGTTAGGTGGCCCTGAGTCGTTGCCCAGCGGAAAGGAAATGAAACAAGTTGCGCCGGCCCCTTTACCGGAGTGCAACTGGACCGGATTTTACATCGGTCTAAACGCTGGCGGCCAGTTTGGACATAGCGAGGACAAAGATCTTATGGATTGGTATTTCCCCGACCGGCCTTGGGGATATAACGAGTCTGGTTTCGTGGGGGGGGGCAAGTTGGTTACAATTATCAATGGAAGTGGCTCGTCATCGGACCGGAATTTGACGTCGGCTACATGAACCTGGATGGCCGAGGCGTGGAGGCAGGCACGGTCAACCCAAAAATAACTCAACCTCCCGCCTACGGAGAGAGCGATAGCGATTTTTATACAACGTTAAGGGGTCGCGTCGGCGTTGCTCTCAATTCGTGGCTGTTCTACGCTACGGGGGGAGGGATTGGAGTAAATTATGACACGCGGTATACCGATCCCTTTTTTGCTCCCCAACCTCTTCTTTTTGAGGCTCATGAGCAAGATTTTGATTGGGGCTATACGGTCGGCGGCGGTGTCGAGCGCAAGCTCGGATGCCATTGGTCGATCAAGGTAGAGTACCTCTATTACACCCTTGATACGCAAACATTCGGCGGCAAAGATCCCAACCCCAGAAGCAGCACATTCGGCGACACATACCGTTTCGACGCCGAAACCGCGGGCCATATTGTGCGAGCCGGTTTGAATTTTCATTTCTAGCCGTTAGGCAAAGCTAATTTTTCAATCCACCGAGGTCGGCTACCCGATCTCGGTGATTTGTTGCACGCGCAAAATACTGTTCGGAACAGCGAATAGTAACGACTGTTGTGTCAGATGGACTAGGTGGGCATCGGAACAGGGCGGCTAGCTGTGTGTGACTTAGCGGCTTTCCGATTGCCTGATTTCTAGCGATTTATCTCGCTTCCAGCCTTTATGAAAAAAGATCGGAAGGGGTGGGATTCGAACCCACGGTGGGTTGCCCCACGCTCGATTTCGAGTCGAGTGCCTTAAACCGGACTCAGCCACCCTTCCCTCTCATATTGCAAGAAACTCCGAACGCTCCGAGCCGGACGGGCGTCAACGTCCAACATTCAACGTCGAATGCAAACCGCGACGCTGGGATGTCGCGTGCTGGCGGTGGACGTTCGATTGTTTGCTAAAAGCACAGTTCAGGGAGGCGCGATATTGCTAACGGAATTGGCCGATTCGTAAGCCTTTAATCCTGCACGTTTCACTTACACCTACACTTGTGTGAATGAGCAAGTGTAAGTGAAAGAGTAAGATGAATGAGCGCAGCCATCGCAAACGATCTACGACTCCGAGGCAGTTTGAGGTGTTCGTCCGAAAACGGTATTGCCTGAGACCGTCCTCTTTGAAAAAATGTTACAATTAAACTCTTGATCGGGGACGATTTCCCACCGCATATTGTATGTCCGCCGAAGGGCTCACGCTATTACTTGTTGTTCCCTGGAATTCACAAGTTATTAGCTTGGGCTGTTCGCCCATATTCACCGCCTATTCACCATCAAAGGAGCCCGCCATGATCCAACTCAAGCCCGGAATTCCGCCTGCCTCGCTAAAATCTTCCCGTCGCCCGGCCGATCGCCGCAAGGGGCCCAAGAAGAAGAATGGTGGCCTGCGTTTCGAGCGGGTTTTTAGCGACGCCAGCGTTGCCCCATTCGATCAAATTGAATGGGAGCGTCGGACCGCTGAGATCGGGGACGACAGCGGCAAGGTCATTTTCAAACAGGAAAATGTGGAAGTGCCAAAAAGCTGGAGCCCGCTGGCGACCAAGATCGCGGTCTCGAAATATTTCTACGGCGACATCGCGCACGGGACGGATCCCTCCAGGGGCGGTCGCGAAACATCGGTTAGGCAACTGATTCATCGGGTGACGCGCACGATCACCGATTGGGGGATTGCCGATGGCTATTTCGCAGATCTGGAGGCCGCGGAAACTTTCTACGACGAACTCACGTGGTTATGTGTCAATCAGCACGGCGCGTTCAATTCGCCGGTCTGGTTTAACGTGGGGCTGCATCATCAGTACGGCATCGGTAAAAACGCCGGTGAGGGAAATTATTTTTACAATCGCCTAACGAGGCAGGCGGAGCGCGCTCCCACCCAGTACGAATATCCGCAGGGCAGCGCCTGTTTCATTCAAAACGTCGAAGACACGATGGAAGACATCATGCGTCTGGCGACGAGCGAAGCGATGCTGTTTAAATATGGCAGCGGGACCGGGACGGATCTTTCCACGCTGCGGTCGACCCGGGAAAAATTGAGCGGCGGCGGAAAACCAAGCGGTCCTCTTTCGTTCCTCAAGGTGTACGATCAAGTGGCAAACGTCGTGAAAAGCGGGGGCAAAACGCGGCGGGCGGCGAAAATGAACACGTTGAAGGATTGGCATCCGGATATTGAGGAATTCATCGAGGCGAAACAAAGGGAAGAGAGAAAAGCCTGGGCGCTGATCGAGCAGGGCTACGACGGGAGTTACAACGGCGACGCTTATGGCTCGGTCATGTATCAGAATGAAAATTTGAGCGTGCGTGTCAGCGACGAATTCATGGAAGCGGCCCTCTCGGACAAGGAATGGTGGACGCGCCGGGTGACCGATGGACAGCCATGTGAATGCAAAGACGCGCGCATGTTGCTGCGGAAGATCGCGGAAGGAACGTGGGTTTGCGGCGATCCCGGGATGCAATTCGATACCACGATTCACAAATGGCATACCTGCAAAGGAACGGGCCGGCAAAATTCCACGAATCCTTGCAGCGAATATCTCTTTCTCGACAACACAGCCTGCAATCTCGCTTCGCTGAATTTAATGAAATTTAAAACCGCCGACGGCAAATTCGACGTCGAACGGTTCAAAGCAGCGGTGCGCCTGTACATCACTGCGCAGGAAATCATCGTCGATAACGCGAGCTATCCGATCAAGGAGATCGCGGAGAACTCGCACATCTTCCGCACGCTCGGTCTGGGTTACGCCAATCTTGGTTCATTGATCATGAGCTACGGCCACGGTTACGACAGCGTGGAAGGTCGCGCCTTGTGCGGCGCGATTACTTCGATCATGACCGGTGAAGCGTATGCCGAGAGCGCGCAAATGGCCCGCGCCATGGGAGCATTCCCGGGATATAAAGATGCGCGTTGCAGTGGCGTTTCCAAGCCAAAGGCGAAGAACAACATCGGTTCGATGCTCGAGGTGATGGAGCAGCATCGGTGCGCTGTGAACGAAATTCCGGGCGCCGATGAATTTGCCTATTTGAAAAAAGAAGCGGCCCAAACCTGGAAACGCGCGGCGGATCTCGGAAAGCGCCATGGCTATCGCAACGCCCAGGTCACGGTCCTGGCGCCGACGGGCACGATCAGTTTCCTGATGGATTGCGACACCACCGGGATCGAACCGGACATTGCTTTGGTGAAATACAAACTGCTCGCGGGCGGCGGCATGTTGAAAATCGTGAATCAAACAGTGACGCCGGCGTTGGAAAAACTCGGTTACACCTCCGATGAAATCGAGCGAGTCATTGCGCATATCGACGCATTCGACACGATCGAGGATGTAGTCGACACCGACGGCTCGCCGATTACTTCGGGATTGAAACAGGAACATCTGTCCATCTTCGATTGCGCCTTCAAACCGTTCAAAGGCGAGCGCTCTCTTAATTATATGGCGCATTTGAGAATGATGGCTGCGGCCCAGCCATTCCTGAGCGGTGCGATTTCGAAAACGGTCAATCTACCGGAGGCTGCGACGGTGGAAGATATTATAAATTCCTACGTCGAAGGCTGGCGGCTTGGTCTGAAGTCGATCGCAATTTATCGCGAAGGCTCAAAACGATCTGCGCCTTTGAACACGCGAAAGACGAAGCACATGGGCACCAGCGAAGCGGTCGATTCCGCACCGGATGTGACCGCCGAACCAGCCGATCTGCAGAAACGAATCCTCCAACTGGAAGACGAAATATCGATGCTGCGCTCGAAGGTCGACAAGCCCATGCGCCACCGCATGCCGGACACGCGCGTGTCGTTGACTCATCGGTTCGAGATCGCCGGACACGAAGGGTACATCACCGTCGGCTTGTACGAAGACCAGCAACCGGGTGAACTTTTCATCACCATGTCGAAGGAAGGAAGCACGATCGGGGGATTGATGGATACGGTTGGAACTTTGACCTCGATGGCACTCCAGTACGGCGTGCCCCTCGAATCGCTGGTGAAGAAATTCGCCTACCAGCGGTTTGAGCCGAGCGGGTTCACCAAGAATCCGGATATCCGCAACGCGACCAGCATTACGGACTACGTCTTCCGTTATTTGGCGTGTCAGTTCATTAAAGGTTACAAGGAAGCGACCTCGCCAAGTCGCGGCCAGGCAGAGCTGCCGATGAAAGAAATTTCCGAAATGGAAAAGAAGGCGCTCAACCGGCCGGTTCAGGATCTGGCGAGGACAGGAGAGAAAGAGATCCTCGATGTGATCACGAACCATTCACCGAATGATGGTCAGCCGCAGATTGCAACCAACGGCAACAGTCACGCGGATCGGGTTCAGGAAGCGTTGGGCAGCATGTTCATGGATACCATCTGCTCGCACTGCGGCAGCGACAAGGTCATCCGGGCCGGGGCCTGCGGTGTGTGCACAGAGTGCGGCACCAGTCAGGGCTGCAGTTAGTCGATGAATCTCGAACGTTCTGTCCGCCGGTGGTGGACAGAAGCGGTTCGCTAGTTAAAGTGCGTCACTCCGGCGGTCGCCGGCGTCCGTCTGCGCGAAGCGATGGGCGTGATCAACTCTTAATTCGATGGCTACAGAAGCTGAAATTCAACGGCAGAAAGAAATGCAGCAGGCGGAAGAGCTGCTTTTCAGTGGACCGCAGGCGCTCGGTTTTGCCAAAGGCCTGTTTGCCGGCCATTTCGTGTCCGACTGGGTCATGCCGTATCCCAGAATTGAACCGGCCGAGCAGCAGAAACTCGATCAGACGTTAGTGGAGTTGCGGCAGTTTCTCGATACCAGCCTGGATGCGGCGGAGATCGACCGGATGGCGGATATTCCGCGCTCGGTGATCGATGGTCTGGGCCGCGTCGGCGTCCTCGGCATGACCGCACCGGAAGACTGCGGCGGCCACGCATTTTCGCAAAAAGCGAACTGCAGAATTTTGGAAGAGATTGGAAGCCGATGCGCATCGACTTCCGTTTTTGTGAATGCCCACCACTCGATTGGCATTCGCGCGTTGTTATTATTCGGAACGGAAGAACAGAAACGGAAATGGCTGCCGACACTCGTGACCGGTGAAAAACTGGCGGCTTTTGCCTTGACCGAACGTGACGCTGGTTCGGACGCGGCCAATGTTCAGACGCGCGCCGTTCCGAGCGAAGACGGCTCACATTACATTTTGAACGGCGAGAAGCGTTACATCACCAACGCCGCGATCGCCCAAGTGCTGACGGTGATGGCGCGAACACCGGTTCCGGGAAAGCCAGGCAAAGACGCCATCACGGCGTTTCTGGTTACGCCGGACATGCCCGGGTTCGAAATTCTGGAAGCGCGGATGCCGAAGATGGGAATTCGCGGCACGGCCACCGGGCGATTTGCCATGCGCGAGATGCGCGTGCCGAAGGAGAACGTTCTCGGCCCGTTAGGCAAAGGGTTAAAAGTCGCGCTGACCGTTCTCGATTTTGGCCGGACCACCTTCGGCGCCTGCTGCACCGGCGCGGCAAAAACCTGTCTGCGAATGGCGATTGAGCACGCCAACACGCGCAAACAGTTCAACAAGACGCTCGGCAGCTTCGATTTGGTGAAGAAAAAAATCGCCAACATCGCGGCGAATGCCTACGCGATGGATGCGATGACTACGATCACCGCATCGTTCATTGATCGTGGACTGGAAGATTACATGCTCGAGACCGCGATGTTGAAAGTGTTTACCACGGAGCGGCTCTGGGAAATCATCAACGACACTTTTCAGATTTACGGAGGCTCGGCTTATTTTGTCGATCTGCCGCTGGAACGAATGGTGCGGGATGCGCGGATCAATCAGATTGGCGAAGGTGCCAACGAAGTGCTCACTTCGTTTATTGCGCTGGTCGGCATGCGCGGGCCGGGCATGGAGTTCAAGGAAATCTACGACACGATGTTGAAACCGACGCGCGAGCGCGGAATTGGCAAAGCTTGGACGGCTGGCAAGCGTCGGTTGGGAGCAACTGTCCGCGTTCCCGACGTCCCGGTGCGAAGCGCGCAGTTGCGATCGTTTGCCAACCAGCTCAGCCGGTTGATTTGGCGATTTAATTTCGCGGTTAACCGCGCACTCATCGCCTATCGCGAACCGATTCTGGATATGCAGCTGGTTCAGGAGCGAATTGCCGGAGCGGCCATGGATCTCTTTGCCGCGACAGCCGCGCTGAGCCGTTGGGATTCAGAAGTGCAGCATGGGCAACGGAACGGAGATTCTTCCGGAATGGACCACAAAGCCGCCGAACTCTTCCTTCGCCAATCATTTCGCCGGATCCGGACGTTCCTCGCCGGCCTCAACGATAATGATGACAAGGCGATTTTGTCAGCGGCGAGCGCCGTGCTGGGCACTACCGCCGAGGCCGGTGCGATGTCGCCGGTATCAGGCGGCCCGCTCTAAGTTTCTCAGGGCAAGTCCTTGAGAATGTGAAGCGCGCGCGCCAGGTCGGTCGTTACCAGGTCGTAGAGCGGATAGCGAACCTCAAGAACAACGTAATTGCGAATCTCGGTCGCGCAGATCAGGACAACAAAGGATGCGAAAGCGAAACCTTGCCATCGGCGAATGAATTGCGCGATCAAGGTCAGCTGACCCAGGGCTAGAACTCGCAGCGGGAAATCCCACATATTGCCGAAACGCAGATTGATCCCGTAGCGAAGGCCGCACATCATTGCGTAGGTCGAGATAAAGAAGAGGGCCAGGAACCACTCTAACTTTTTTTCGCGGTCGAGATTGCAAATACAGCCGAGGGCCAGCAGCAGGACTAAAGGGCTGACCAAAAGTAGGTCGACCAAGTATCGCTGCCATGGGCCATCCTGGTTTTGGGCAGAATATTTGAGGCCGTAATTTTTCTCGAAAAAGAGGCGGTAAGTCTCGATCAGTGTCGATATTCCTCCGGCGAGTAGAACAAGAATGAGAATACCAATCAATGGTGCCAGAAAGGTCGCAAAAAATAATTCGCGACTGACCGTTCCCATTCGGAGCCACTGGTTGGCGATTAGAATAATGACGATCGCTCCCCAGACAAAAAGTGTGTTCTCCTTGGTCAGAACCAAGGCGACGAGGCCAATCCCGTAAACAACGCTCCAAATTCGGTTTTGCGGGTGGCAAAGACTTTCCCAAAAGGAAAAGAGAACCAACAGCACCCAGAACGAGAAAAAACCGTCAATGATCGCGTGTTGCGAGATGTGCAGTTGAGTCGGTGCGAATGCCATGAGAGCGGTCAAAGCGAGATCGTATCCCGGACGCTTTAATCGCGCGGCGAACACAGCTGCAAGCAGCAGCGTCAGCATGCTGAACGCGGCAGTCACGTTACGGACCGCGTTGACTGCGTCCCCGCCGAAGCACTTCTGCCAAACGAACGCGGAGAAGATGTAAAGAAACCGCACCGGCGGAAGGATCGCTGCCGTTAAAGCCTTCTGTTTCTCGACATAATGGTGCACGAGCTGCGAATAGGAGCTGAGCCCGGACTGTCCAAGTTCCTGCACGTAATCGCAGTATAGTTTTTCGTCGACGCCGATGCCTTTCAGACGCGACTGCAAATGAACCCCGCTTAAAACACGGAGCGGCGGATGCTCGAAGGCAGCCGGGGGTAATCGCAGAAAAATTCCGGCAACGAGAATACCGGCGAGTAAAGACCAGCGGGAGATCTGCTCCCCTCGATCTGAGTAGGAATAAGGGGGGTGGATCACGGCGCCGAGTCGCTCGCGAGCTTGAGTATTCTCAGCGCACGCAACAGTTGCGCGGTCACGAGTTCGTACAAAGGATAATGGACGGCCAGGACGATGTATTGATGAAACTCAACCGCGCAAATGGCCACGATAGCGCATGACAGAATGAGTTTTTGCCATTGCCCGAAACTTTCCGCGAATCTGAAGAGCAGGCCGAACGCCAGCATGCGCAGAGGAAAATCCCACATGTTGGCGTATCGAAGGTTCATACCGTATTTCAGGTTGCACATGACGAGGTAGCTCCCCGCGATAAAAAGCGTCAGAAACCATTCGGGCTTCTGCGTTCGATCGAGTCGGAATAAGGCGCCCAGGGCCAGGAGCAGGATAATCGGACTAACGAGCAGGAGGTCGACCAGATAGCGGGACCAGGGTCCGTCGCCGGTGACGATGGCGTATCCGAGAGTAAAATTTTTCGTGATCGAAAGATCATAGGTTTCGAACAGCGTCGGGATACCTCCGGCGAGGAAGATTAAAATGACGACACCGAGGAACGGGCCGATGAGCATGGCCAGGAGAAGTTCGCGCGTCACCGTCCCAAATTGGAGCCAGCGATTCGCGGCGATCAAAACCAGACCGGCGACCCAAACAAAGGCAGCATTTTCCTTGGTGAGAACGAGCAGACACCATCCGATGATGAAGAGGGCAATCCATCGCCAATCGCCCGGCCGGCGAAGATTCTCCCACAGCAACCAGAGAACCAGTGTGGCCCAGAAGGTAAAGAATCCATCGACCAGCGCGTGCTGGGACATGTGAATCTGGGTTGGCGCAACTGCCATCAGGGCAGCGGTGCCTAACGACCAAATTATCCCACGCATGCGCCAGCTGAAGAATGCCGCCAGGCAAAGCGTCAGGATGCTGAAAAGTGCCGCGACTTGTCGCAAAGCGACGATCGTCTCGCAGCCAAACGCACTTCGCCAAAGGTAAGCGGTGAAGATGTAGAGAAAACGGACGGGCGGCAGAATCGAGCCGGTCAGCGTTTTTTGGTGTTCGATATACTCGTCAACAATTTCGGGATACGCGCCGAGGCCGCCCCGGCTCAGTCCGTCGACGTAGGTCCGGTAAAGATTTTCATCGAAGCCAAGATTTTTATAGGCCGGCTGCGGGTGGAGCGACGCGAGGAAGTGCAGCCCACCGTTTGCAGTGAAAAGTTGAGGCGGCAAGCGCAGAAAAATTCCGCCAGCCAGAATGATTATTAGAAAGACGACCTTGATTTTGCGAAGAAAGAATTCGGGAGCGAACATGGATGAACTTATAAACTTACATTGAGCCAAAGGTTTAATCGGTCTGCTTGGCGAGATCAAAATTAAACCTTCGATTAAGGCCAAAATGAGCGGAGCGGACAAGTCGTTGGCTCAAAAAAACGCCCGCAATATTGGACGACAGTATGTCGCCGTCGTATTCGTCAAGTCCATTTGGAAGGTAGGGTTTCACGGACGGTCGCCGCTTAACGCTCACACAATCGCGACGCAGGTCGCTGCCCGAATAATCAACAGGTCCGACAAGCTCTTGGTTTTAAAGCTCTTCACTAAAGTGGCGCTTATTAATTAGGCCACGTTTGGGGGCACAAAAGCTGCGGTTCTGCGACTCGAACCAAATGTCTTCCTGGCCGGTGGTTTTTTTATTTGCGATTGTCTTTGGCTCAGCGTGGATTCTCTCGCGCTGGCTCGGTGCACCAGTTGTTACCGGGCGTTTTACGACCATTGATGGATTGCGCGGATATCTTGCGTTCGGAGTGTTTATCTCCCATGGCGCGATTTGGTACCGCTTTCTTCGCAGTGGCACATGGGACGTACCCCCTTCCAATCTCTATGTCAATTTAGGCCAGGCCAGCGTCGTGCTGTTTTTCATGATCACTGGTTTCCTTTTTTGGTCGAAACTGCTCCGCGCGCGTTCTGAACCTATTGATTGGTCCCGTCTGTATGTTTCGCGCATACTGCGTCTTCTGCCACTTTACGCTTTCGCCGTTGCCTTGCTGGCCTTTACGGTCGGAATTCTTACGAACTTCCAACTCAGAGAATCGCCTTATTCGCTCTTCAAAAATGTGCTGGACTGGGGAGGTTTCAGTATCGGTGGTATTCCGGACATCAATCGCCTGCGTCCAACATGCATTATCATCGGAAAAGTAACATGGACGCTTCCGTATGAATGGCTGTTTTATTGTACGTTGCCGATAACCGCGTCTTTGATTGGAGTAGCCACCCGGCGACGTTTCATTGTTCTCGGATTAGGATTGGTCGGTTGGTTGGCTTACGAAATTAGACCGGAACTTGTTCACCTCGGCGCGTTCTGCGGGGGTATTGCCGCCGCCTATCTTATTCGTCTAAACTGGATTCAAATTTTATCCCGCCGGGTGAGCTGCTCGATTGTGGCGGGGGTTTCATTCGTTGCCACCATAAATCTTTTTCCAAGCGCTTATCACTTTTTGCCCCTCATACTTCTTTTCATCGCGTTTGTGATAATCGCCGGAGGAAATACTCTGTTCGGAATCTTGGCGTTACCCGCGTCACGTTTTTTAGGACAATTAACCTACAGTGTTTATCTGCTTCACAGCATTATCCTCTTCTGGATGTTCCGTTTCGTTATCGGTGGCAAGACTGCTGCTTTATATTCTCCCGTTTGGCACTGGGTTGTCGTGGCGCTTTGTATTCCCGTAGTGCTAACGCTCTGTTGCGCTACTTTCCGATGGATCGAGTTACCGGCTATGAGAAGAGTCTCCGGCGTTAACGAATTACTTTCTCATTTCCCGAAAATTCGACCTCGCCCTCTCAACCCGGTTGCTGCGTCGTCAGTCACACAATCGCCTTCCGCAGTCGCACCGATTGTAGCTCTAAGGCCTGATTGATCTCTCGAAGGTGTGCTGAAGGAAGCACGGTGGATAGTTAGACTGCGCACGATAGACAGGGAAGCTTGCGCTGCTGCCGCTCCAACTTAGGCGCTTTCAGTCCGCACACCCTCCGACCTCGGCGCATTTGCAACGCAACTTCCCTTTGCGCTCTTTCGCCAAAGTACAATCGATCCGGCAACCAGAATGATCCAGGGCAAAAGAGCCCAGCCGGTCCAATGTTGTTTGGAGTCATCCATCGCGAGCGCGACAGACCAGGGCAGGCCGCCGGAAGTGATGTTATAGAAGGCGAACAAAAACACCGAGCTCGAAACAAGGAGAAAGCTAGAGAGCGCCGGCGACAGGATTAAGATGAAGGGAGCGAGCCAGATTAAGTATTGCGGACAAACACCAGGGGCGAAGACAAAGAACACGAGCCAAACGTAAGCGAGCGTTTCGATAAATTCGCGGCCGCGGGCGTGGCGCCGGCGCCACGCGATCCACCCGGCCAATCCCAGGATGGTCATCTTTAGGATAGTGACCACGAATGTTTGCGCGGGCTTGAGATCAAAAAAGGACAGTCTGCTGAAGTCATGCAGGCCGGTGGCGCGGAGACCATAGGTGATGCCCCAAATTCCCCAGTAGCTGCCGTAGGCAAGAACGTTTTTGGCAAACAGCGATGGAAAGTTTAGCAGTGGCTCCGACCAGAGGACGCAAGTCGTTAGGCCGGCGGGAATCGAAAATTTGGAAAGTTTGCGTTGGGATAACCAATAAAACGCGAACGCTGGTAACAATAGCAGCGGCACAACCTTGATTTGGCAGCTCAGGGCGAAGAACAACCCCGAAAGCATCGGTTGGTTGCGCAAGCACATCCACACGCAGCACACCAGCAGTAAAACCATCACTGGATCGGTATTGCCGTGAAATCCGGAAACCATCAACGACACCGGACTAGCTGCAAACAGGGCCAGGGCCCACGTCGGAATCGACACTCCAACTTTGCCGAATTGCATCAAAAGGAGAACAACAAGGAAATCGGCAACGATTCCCGGCAAGCGAAGAAGAAATGGAAAATGAATTCCGAGGTCCTGACACCATTGTTGCTCGGTCAGCAAATAGATGCCGCGCAAAAAATATGCGGTGAGCGGGGGATGATTAAAGTAGCGGCTATGGATATAAGTCCAGTGCAGGCCGTGCTCGTGCAGAACTTTGGCGAAACCGTAGAAAAATACCACGTCGTTAGTCCCGATGGTGTTGTAGGCAATCGCGAGCTTGGCCGCGAATGCGATCAAAGCGAAAGAAAGGATGGTTACCGAGCGCAGATCGTGTTGCGATCTCGCAATAGAAATTGGGGTGACAGGCTGAAACTTTTGCGACGCGAAGGCCGGAATCATTGCCAGCCCTCCACCACCACAAGCGGCACATCCTCGGTACTGAGTGACCGGCGTGGGACAATTCACGGCCACAGCATGGCCGCGAACGCTATGATCGCGAACGAACACGCTTAGTTGTTCCAGCCAGGATTCACTGTAAGCAACGTTATCCCAGCCGACCGATGCGTTTGGCGGCGCGGGCAAAACTCGGGGCGGCTGGCCCGGTGGTGGAAATGCGACTCCTCCGACCAACCAGACACGGTTTCCGGAGGCGAGTGTCTGCCTGACTTTTTTGAGGACATCGTCGATGGCGTGAAACGAAAGCATTTTCTCGCGAAAGAGGTCGTATCGATGCACACGGAGATCACCGATTGTCGGAAGCGTCGCCCAGCTGGTATTGCCGTGGTAATACCTGGTGAACGAAATTCCGTATTGCCATGGCGCAACCACAATCAAGTCCGATGGACCGGCTGATTCAGTCAGCTTTTTGGCCAGGAGATCGACATTGGTTTGCCGTTGGCCCAGTTTCGCCCAAGCGTTGAGTGGCAGAACTGCGAGGGCGACAAGCGAGAAAGCGATCCGAGCAATACGGAGCCAACGTGAATTCGATAACGCGCCGCCCGACGAATCGAAGGCAACCGCGATGACTGCCATCAAGGCTAGGTAATACCATGTCCGCGGTAGATAATTGAGCAGTCGCAGAAATTCGTAATACCCGAATAGCGACGCGATCACGGTCAGGGATCCGAAAAGAAGTAGCTCGCGATTTGCAAACTGTTTGGAATGGCAAACAGCCAGGCGCCACACGCACGCTCCGAACAGTGCGAAAAAGGCAAAGTGCCAGAACAATGCCGCCACTGGATGAGGATTGCCAAGTGCGGCATTAAACTGTCTCCAGAGTAACTGCGAGGTAACCGGGAACTCAACGAGCACGCTCCACGCGCTGCCGGAGGAGTATGGCCCCACGTAGGGAATAAACGAAACCATGCAGAGCGCCAGGATGCCGAGATAAACGATGATCTTTCGCGGCTGCCGTTGGAACAGTGCGATCGCTGAAGCGGACAGGGTGATCGCGATGATCAGAACGAGATTGTAAAGAAGAGATTGAACTGCTGCCAGGGATGCGAGCGTTGCCAGCGCGATTCGGATCGGTGATGGCTCGATCAACAGCCTAACGAAGCAGGCAAAAGCGAGGATGATCAGGATACATCCAAGCCCGTAGCCGCGAATGGATGTCCCCCAAACCAGAAAGGTCGCGTTGAGACCGAGCAGGGTGATTGAAATAAGCGGAGGTCCGCGGTGAATGATCCTCGCCGCGATCCAAATTGCGGCGATCAATCCGACGCCGATGGCCACTCCGAAAGCGTCGCATGGCCAGATCGCTGGAGCCGAACAATGTGGTGTAAGCGCGGACGGTGGCGGGAAACAGGAGCGGGAAAGCTTCGTGCTGAAAATTTGAGCGATATCCGAAAAAGCTCGGCATTTGCGCCAGCTGGAGCGCAGCGCATTCGTCCCGCCAAAGTGCCCCCGGCATACATGCCGCGGATGATGAGGAGAGCAACGACTGCTAACGATGCGAGCCCAGCTGACAATCCATTCGGCCGCTGCGAGAATCTGGGGCGTCGCTTTGACGATACTTCGTTCGGGTGGCCGAGCAGCGGTGATTTGGCCCTCCCACGATAGCGATGCTTGATCCGAAATCGCCACGAGTTGGCGATTCGGTCATCATAGCTGCAAAGCACCTGCTCGAGAGAGTTCCACCCCAGCCCTGATTCAGCAACTTCAGTGCCTTTGAACTATTGGGGGGAAGCGTTCTCGAGCGTCGCCTTCAACTCGGTAAATTCACGCGGATTCGGATTCAGCGCCAAAGCTCGGTCGATTGCGGTCCTCGCCGCGGGCAGATTGCCCTCGGCGAAAAGAGCTTTGGCCAGCAAGTAATGTGCTTTGGCGTCCCCGGGCTGCTCGACGATGGCGCGTTCAAAATCTCGTTGCGCGCGGGCAAATTCCCCCTCTTCAAGGCTGATCACTCCGAGGTTGTTGAGAGCGCCTTTGTGATGTGGATCCAGTTCGAGCGTGACCCGGAAAAACGATTTCGCTTCGGATCGTCGATCCTCGCTCAGGCGCAGGTTTCCCAGCGCAAAATTGGTTTCAGCGTTTGTCGGGACGTAAGCATAAGCGACCGCGAGCTTCTTTTCCGCCATCGGCAAATCGCCGGCTTCGATCGCCTGCCAGCCGGAGTTGTATGCATCCAATGCCCAAAGTGACGATTGTCGGTTGGGCCACGATACAAATGCGGTGGCGGTAGTAAGTAACGCGAGATAAACCGTGGCGCGGGTGAGGCGCGCCTCGTTCAGCGATTTCCAGAAAATCGAGAGACCGTAAACCGCGCAAATCAGCAACCCGGGGACCGCGACCAGTCGATATCGCTCGGTGATAAAAACGGAAAGCAGACCAATCAGGGCGAGCAGGACTGCGCTGACAATCCAACGGGATCGTGGAGCAGACCAAATGGCCAGGAGTAAACCCGGAAAACCGAACGCCCCGACAATTCCAAAATAAAGTCCCGGAAAAATGACTCCTTGTTTGCGCAAACTGGTGATGACGCTCAGATCATCATATTGGAAAGCACTCCAGAAGTTCCGAATCTTTAGTCCAATCAACCGGACCCAAACCACCGGATGCGAGCCGATGTATTCTTTCGCTTTACTGGACCAAAAGGCAGATACCTCCGCTCGCTTCAGGGGATGGCCCGCGGCGGCTTCCGCCTGATTGATTGAGTCCTGGAGCATGGCCGCCTGGCCCGGGTGTAATCCAGGCGGGAAACGCGGATATCCGTTCGCCATTGGATTATTGCCGATCCAGAAGTTGATGCCGCTGTGGCCGGACAAAAACACGGGATCCCGAACAATGACAAAGTTGTGAATCCAGCACGGTGAGGTGCCGATGACGATGCCCGTGAACACCAATAAGCTGCCGCGCACCAAAGAGAGGAACAAAGATTGGCTGCTAGGCCGCGAGGTCAGAAGTAACCGCGCGAGAATGAGTGAGACGAGCAGCAGAATATTAGCCACCAGGGTGGCACTCAGACCAATAAAGAGGCCTAACAACAAGCACTCGGCGGGGCGGATCCCGCCCGATTTGCTCAGTCGCCAGATGACCAGCCAAAACCCGAAGATGAACCACGAAGTTGGCATTAACACGACCGAATAGGCCTGTGCGGGAACGAAAAATATCCAGCCCAGTGCGGCAATGCTGCCGGCGAGTTTTGGCCCGATCCAGCATGGGCGTTCGCCTTCCGCGCGCGATAACAGCAGGCGGCCAAAGCTGGACAGTTAATTGGTAGATGATTGTCGCTGTTCCGGCCTCAAGCAGACACTGAACGAGGCCTGGAACGAATGGGTTGTTCCCGAAGAGGTAGTAAAGGAACGCGAGGATATACGCATAGCCGGGCAACCCATAAAACGCGAGGTGATCGGTTGGTCGGCCATGGAGGATTTGCTGCGCCCAACCGCTATAAAAATGCATGTCGCCCCGGGACGGGAGCAAAAAGGGCGAGCTCGTTAGTCGGACCAGGTTGATTAGCCTGAGCAAAAGCGTGCCGATAAAGATGGCGTAGCTCCAACCACCCCTTCGAAGCCGGTTTTTCAGAGGGACGTTCACGGGTTGGCGGGAGTGCCGGTTAGGCGGAGTGTGGAAATTCTAGAAATGGCCCGGTTTGGCATCAACGCTGCTGTTTTAAGGGCATCCGCGAGGGTATCGCGGATGCAGTCAAACCAATAAAAACAAGGAAAAGCAATAGCATGTTAAAAGCCATCAATAAACGCCGCGGGGGCTTTACCCTCGTGGAAATCATGATCGTCGTTGCGATCATCGCATTGCTCGCGGCGATCGCGGTCCCCGGATTCCTTCGGGCCCGTAAACGCTCGCAAGCCAGCCGTATCTTGAACGATCTGCGAATGATCGACTCAGCGGTTGACCAATATGCGATCGAAACGAACCGCACCACTGGTGCGACCGTTGCACGTTGCGGATTGGACGAACTACCTGAAAAAGGGTTCGCTCCTCTATAACAGCGGCGCGAGCCTCCTCGGAACTTCCTACGGTCCTCAAACCGTGGACAGTATTCCGCAGGTGAAAACGGCCGACCTCAACACGTTATCCGACGTGGCTGGAACCGGTTTCTGGTCGCCTTACGGTCCGTAATCGAGTCACACGATTCATTCTCCTGCCATCGCTTGGCGGTGGCAGGGAATGAGTTGTGAACCGGCAAACGCCGGATCCGCAGCTCCGCAGAAATAAATCATTAGCATCTAACGTTAGAAAAAAGCCACTATGTTTAGAAAACTTCAGACCAGACAGTCCGCCTTCACCTTGGTCGAAATTATGATCGTGGTTGCGATCATCGCGCTGCTTGCCGCAATTGCCGTCCCGGGATTTCTCAGGGCACGTAAACGTTCTCAGGCAGCAAAGATCCTGAATGATCTGCGAATGATCGATTCAGCGATCGACCAATACGCGATCGAAACCAGTCGAACCAGCGGGTCAACCGTTAACGTGGCCGATTGGACGAACTACGTGAAGAAGAACACGCTCCTTTATAACAGTGGCGCGGATGTTTTCGGTAACACCTACGGCAATCAGACCGTGGACTCGGTCCCGCAAGTGCCGGCCACCACCCTGAACACGCTTTCGGATGTCGCGGGCACCGGTTTCTGGTCGCCCTACGGTCCGTAATCGGAAGACGGTTTTTTTGCGATGCAAGCGTCCTTTCCCCAACGGAAGGACGCTTGCGCGCTTTCGCCCCAGCTACCCGCACATGTCTCAATCAACCATCCCACTCGTTAGCCAGGAAACAGGCGTCCGCGTTTCATCGCCACCCGGCGATCGGAATCGCCTAACGAATATTCTTCGAAGCGCGTCCCGATATCTCAATCGCAATTGGATTCGCTGCCTGATCATCGGCCTGGTCGGGATTGCGGTCCGGACTCCCGCCCTTCAAGGCGAGCGTATCTGGGACGACCATTATCTGGTCCATGACAATCCATTCATCAAAAGCCCCGTCCTGATCTTGGAGGCATTTCGCCACCATCTATTTATCGATTCATTTTCAATTCATTATCGGCCGGTCCAAAACATCTCTTACATGGCCGATTATTTCTTCTGGAACACGAATGAGTTTGGATTTCATCTGACCAATATTCTTTTGCATGTTGGCGGCGGGATCCTGTTGTTCTTTCTCCTGCGCCAGCTGATTCTGACATTCTTCTCCGACAATTCGCCACCGTCTGCGGAAAGCTGGGCGGCGAAGAATCAGAGTTGGCTCCTGAACGCGGCATTTTTAATGGCGCTTCTCTGGACAGTTCATCCGGTCCATAGCGCAGCGATCGACTATTTATCGGGCCGGGCGGACAGCCTGGCGTTCTTCTTCGCCGCCGCGGGTTGGTTGCTTTATCTGCGGGCCGATCAGACGAAGCGGCGAGTTGTTCGATTCTCGTTATACTTCGTGGCCGCCTTTTCCGGGTTGCTCGCGCTTTGCTCGCGCGAAATCGCGATCGTCTGGGTTGTCTTGTTCATCGCCCATGTTCTTTTCGTCGACAAAAATCGTTCGCGGGGAGCAAAGAT
Organism: uncultured Verrucomicrobiae bacterium; assembly: GCA_963846065.1. Taxonomy (GTDB): domain Bacteria; phylum Verrucomicrobiota; class Verrucomicrobiia; order Chthoniobacterales; family UBA10450; genus DASPUI01. The sequence goes on along the minus strand of CAWJUP010000009.1, from coordinate 207,090 downwards.
CGCCATCGTGCTGTGTAGCGCCGGTATCGTGTTGGCTTACGCCGGTTTGCACAGCCTGCCCGGCAAACGCTCGGTCACGCCTTCAGCCGACGAGTGGACACTGCCGACGCGCTTAATGGTTATGGCGCGTGCGCTTGGAGATTACGGGCGACTGCTGGTCTTTCCATCCAACCTTCACATGGAGCGCAGCGTATTTAATCCATTTAGTTATCGGAGTAACGCCGATTGGCGCGAACAAATTGCTTCGGATTACTTATCTGTTCTCGGGACCGTCTTCCTGGCTGTGCTCATCGCCGGTTGTATGATCCGCGGCAAAGGCCGGCTGGCTCGACGTTTCGGCGCTTTCTGGTTTCTGGCGGCGTTTCTCCCCATCTCCAACATTGTGCAGTTAAATGCGACGGTTGCCGAGCATTGGCTGTATCTGCCGAGCGTCGGATTCCTAATTTTCGTGGCCGGGTGCGCGGTCGAGTTTCCGCGCTCTCAGAAAGTCTTGGCCGTTTTGGCGTTGGTCGGTGCAGTGGCGTTGGGGGTTCGCAGCTATGTGCGGAGCACGGATTGGGTCACCCCGGCGACATTTTATCAGCGAACAATCGCCGCAGGCGGAATCAGCGCGCGGACGGGGCTGAATCTCGGACAAATCTATGCCGACCGTGGCCAGCTGGCTGAGGCGGAAAGAGTATTTCGTGAAGTTCTGCGGGCGTGCCCCGATTATCCGATCGCGCAAAACAATCTGGCGAGTCTTCTCGCGCGCGAAGGCAAGAAGAAGGAGGCGGAAGCGCTTTTTTCGGTTCTGGAAAAGAACGCCATGAAGTCGCGCGATGAATATCCCTGCACCTGGATGGGAGCGTTGAATCTGGCCCGGATGCGGCATAACGCAGGCGATAACGATACCGCGATCGCAATTATTGATCGTGCGGAAATTTACTTTCCCGAAGTCTGGGAATTGATTCGCATGAAGTCGGAAATATTGCGCGAGACAAAAGGACCGGATGCCGCGCTTCACTTAGTGGAAGATTTTGCTCGCAGAAACTGGTGGCACCATGGGGCGGCCGTGTCTCTCGGTCGGCTTTACGCGCAGCGGGGAGACGCGAACCTCGCGGATGCAGCGTTGCGCAGAGCAAGCTGGCTGGATGTTCATGATACCGAGGCCCTCGGAATGATTGTGCAAATGAGAGTTCGCCAGAATCGCTTGGCGGAAGCTTTTGCCCTTCAGGAGCGGGCGATTTCGCGCCAACCGGATGAGCCGCGCCAGTATGTTCTCTTGTCAGACATTCTCGTTCGGATGGGGCGCAGCGATGAAGCGCACCAGGCACTGGCGCAGGCCGATCGGCTTCGCGACCTGGTTCAGAAATCGATTGTGAATTAAACAATCATCTGCCGCGTCGACGATCGCGGCCAAAAAGAAAAATAACAAACCCACCATTCGCGGCTTCGAAAAGCCGCGAATTCTGTCGCACTATCTCAACCGCGCCTAACTCAATAAGCGCGGCCCATGATGTCGATCGGGTAGGAGGTGGTCGGGACAAATCCCGCGAAGCGGTCGCACGCTTCTGGAATTCCCCGGCCAACGAACACCAGGCAGCTCTTATGAACCACGGGCTTCTGCATCACCCGGTGGTTTTGAGCAGATGGTGCTTCGTTGCCGGATCCAGCAAACGCAGACGCGCAAAACGCGACTGACATAACGACGCTCGCGCATCGTACCGGCCAACCACGCAACCCGCTGGGTCGCAATGTAGTTGTCATGCTGAAATTGTGGTCCCTTTCCCGGCCGAGCACAAGGACGAAATGTCCGACACTTTCGGCTACTCTTCCCAGAGAAAATGTTCTAACCGAATGCGATCGAGCCGCTGCCGCGCTTCTTCACTTCGTGCCCCTCCGATCGCCACCAGTTTTTGATAAATCGCCGCTGCCGATTCCCACTTCGCCCCATCTTCCAGCAAGCGCGCCGCACTGAATCCGGCTTTGTAAAACCAGAAGAGCTCGCCGGTCGCCCTGGCATCGGTCGTCTCTTGGACGACATCGTAAAAGGTCGCGAGCGCCGCATCGCGATTCGACTCTTTTTCCAGGCAAAGTCCCTTTTTGAACAGCGCCTGCTTCCGCCAATGACTGGTTCCGTCGCGATCGGAAGCAAGCTGGTCATAAAGCTCACGCGCCCGCTCATAATTCTTCGGATCGGCCTCGCCAGTTTCAAAAAAGACATCGGCTTTACCGCAAAGGGCCTCGCGCTTTTCCGCCGGACGCGCATCGCCCTTCAACACTTCGTCGTAGAGGACGATCGCATCCGAGGTTTTCCCCAGCTTGCGTTCGATCGCCGCCTGCTCGTTCCGGGCGGCCCATTTCAACTCGCCATTGAGATGGACCACTCGATCAAACAACGCCAGGGCCTGTTCGATCGAATGAGTTCCCATCCCCGACATTGCGGACTCCGCCGCAAAATAGAGTGCCTTTTCCGTCCACGGCGCATTCGGGTTTTGTTCCGCCAACAATTCGAACGCGGTTTGGGCATTGGAAAAATCCTGCTGGCGATAGTAAACCTCCGCCAGTTTCATCCGGACATCTTCCGCGGATTTCGAATTTGGATATTGCCTGAGATATTTTTTGGCCAACTCGATCACGTGCGGATCATTTCCCGGAGTCGCGTCTTCGAGCCAAACCATCAGATTATCGCGACGCTCCGCGGCCAGCGGCGTAGGATTATTAATGGCGCTCACATATTTGCGCGCCTCCTCGATCCTCGGCGGTGAATCGTGGAAAGCGAGTTCGGCGAGAGCGACTTGCGCATCCGATACCCGGGGATCTTGCGGGAAATCGCGGATAAAATTTTTCAACGCCTCGGAGGCTTTCGGGTCGCGGTCGGTCGCTTGGAGTAATGCTGCGTCTAATTGAAGTTCGGCGGATGTTTTGCCGTCCATCTTTTGAATGAACTCGCGGTAATGGTTATTTCCGCCGCCGCCATGCTCAGCCATCTGAAGCCATCCCAACGCGGCATTAAAGCCGGCAATGTCCCGGAAAGACGAAGGCGACGTCGAGAGTTGGGAAAATGAAGTGGCCGCGGCGGCAAATTCCTTTCGCGCGTATTGTGTTTGGGCGGTGAGGAAGTTGGTCCGGAATAATACTTCCGGAACGGGCTGTAACGCGCGCGCCTGGTCGAGAACAGCCAAGGCGCGCTCAAATTGTTTTTGTTGAATGAGCAATTGCGCAAAATCCACCAGGGCCGGCGCGAGTTTCGGCGAAGTCGGTTTCGCAGCGGCGAGGGCCGCCAACAATTCAGCCGCGCGATCATTGTGACCAAGCCGCATCTCCAGTCGCGCCAAGTACCAGCGAGCTAAGCCGCGCCGCGGTTCTGCCGGATCGCGGATCCACCTTTCCAATTCTCCTCGTGATGGCTTGCGCTCGGCGCGATAAAGCTCATCGAGTTTTGCGAAAAATCGGTCCAGCTCGATTTCCTGCGGATGACGTTCGATGAAATCTTCCAAAACGTCGTCGCCTTTATCCGGCGTCTGCGCCTGGAGATGCGCATCCGCAATTCCGAACAGTGCCGCCATGATGATGGAATGATCGGCCCCTCGAGGATGCTTCAAAATTGACTCAAAGGTGGCAATGGCCTTCTCCGGCCAATGCAAAGTCAGCTCCAATCGACCACGTAGAAAATGCCGCTCCTTGCGTTCCGCCGGAGTATTCGTTCGCACCTTGTTCAACAAGCGCGACGCGTTGGTGGTGTCGCCCCGGTCGAGATACAGGTCCGCGACCTGCAGTTGTGATCGCGAACCAACGCGCCCATCTCGAAACAACATGGAGTATCTTTCAATCGCCTCGTCGTCTCGATTCAGCATCCGTAACATCTCCGCTTCGCCGAATCTCGCTTCCGGCGCGGTGGCGGCCGGTGAGTTCGCCACCTTTTGATAGATCGCCAGCGCTTCCGCGGTTCGCCCCAGACTCGCCAGGGCCTGGGCCCGCCAGTATTCGGCCGTTGGATCGCCGTTCAGACGACCTTCATCCAGAAGTTTGAGCGCGGCATCGGATTGATGTGCTCGAACCAGGGCTTCAGCCAGCTTGCCGGTCACAGCCAACCGCTGCGGGGCGGACAAGTTTTCGTTGACCAAATTTTGTAAAATTGAAACCGCGACTTCCGGAACCTTATCGTCCAAGGCACGACTCGCTTGGCCGGAATCAGACAAGAAGTCCGCGCGCACGACCTGTGCTGTCGCCAGCAGAAGTATCAAGGTCGCTCGTCTCATTTTCGTTCCAGCAAGGATCGCAAATATTCGCCGGTAAAACTGCCGGAGACTTCGGCAATTTTTTCCGGGGTCCCCGTCGCGACGACTTCGCCGCCGCCCTCGCCTCCTTCCGGCCCGAGATCAACGATCCAATCGGCGCATTTGATCATTTCGAGATTGTGTTCAATCACAATCAGCGTGTTTCCGGCGTCGCGCAGCTTCATTAAAACTTGCAGCAGCTTTTCGATATCTGCGAAATGCAACCCAGTGGTGGGTTCATCCAAGATATAGACGGTTCGACCGGTCGCTTTCTTGGCCAGTTCCGTAGCCAATTTCACGCGTTGCGCTTCGCCGCCGGACAAAGTCGTGCCGGCCTGTCCCAGGCGGAGATAACCGAGGCCGACATCGAGCAGTGCGTTCAACTTATCGGAGACGCTCGGAACGTTACGGAAAAACCGCGCGGCTTCATCCACTGTCAGCTCGAGAACATCGGCAATGTTTTTGCCCTTGTAAGTAATCTCGAGTGTTTCGCGGTTGTATCGACGACCGTGGCAAACTTCGCATTCCACGTAAACGTCGGGCAGGAAATGCATTTCGATTTTAATCAGGCCGCCGCCTTCACAATTTTCGCAACGGCCACCTTTGACATTAAAGCTGAAACGGCTCGCCTCGTAACCGCGGACCCGCGCCGTCGGCAACTGGGCGAACAGTTCGCGAATGGGCGTAAATGCGCCGGTGTAGGTGATCGGATTGGACCGGGGAGTGCGACCAATTGCGCTTTGGTCGATGACGATGGCCTTATCCAACTGCTCGACGCCGCTGAGTTCGCGAAACCCGCCGGGTTTGTCTTTCGAATTGTAAAACCGTCGGAAAAGCGCGCGCCGGAGAATGTCGTCGACCAGCGTGGACTTGCCGCTGCCGGAAACACCGGTCACACAGGTGAAGCAGCCAAGCGGAAATGAGACGTCAATGTTCTTGAGATTGTTTTCCGTCGCATTTCGAACGGTCAGCCAGTCGTTCGGCCGCGGCTTCGTTCGCTGTTTCGGAATCGGTATTCGGACCCGGCCGGACAGGTAATCCGCCGTCAACGAATTCTTCGCCCGGAGGATCTGTTCCAGACTCCCCTGGGCCACAATCTCACCTCCACGCGGTCCGGCTCCGGGACCAAGATCAATAATATGATCAGCCGCCCGAATCGTTTCTTCATCGTGCTCGACCACAATGACCGAATTTCCCAAATCGCGCAGACGATTCAGGGTGCCAAGCAGCCGGGTGTTGTCGCGTTGATGTAGCCCAATGCTCGGTTCGTCCAGAACGTAGAGGACGCCGGCCAATCCGGAACCGATCTGCGTGGCCAGGCGAATCCGCTGGGCTTCGCCGCCGGACAGCGTTCCGCTTTCACGGTTCAAAGTCAGATAACCAAGGCCGACTTCGACCAAAAATTGCAGACGCGATTGAATTTCGCGCACCACCTCGCCGGCAATCGTCTTTTGTTGTGAAGTCAGGTCGAGGTGGTCGATATATCCCGCCGCGGCCGCGGTCGTTTGTTCGCTGAATTGGTGAATGTTCAGCTCGCGGCCGTCGCGATTCTTAATAGTCACCGCCAGAATCTCCGGCTTCAGCCGAGCCCCGCCGCAGACCTGGCAGGGAACACGGGCCATAAAAGCCCGAATTCGATTCCGGGTAAATTCACTGTCCGTCTGTTCATAGAGTCGCTGCATCTGCGGCACCAATCCTTCGAACGGTTTTGACGATTGTTTTTCTCCATTGCCGCCGACATGGATCTCAATCGGCCGGCCGTTCGTGCCGAAATATAGCGCCTGTTTGAATTCATCGGGCAAATCGGAAAACGGAATCTCGTCATCGACGTCAAAATGCTTCACCAGCGCGCCTTGCAGCTCACGATAGTAAGCTTGCATCCGCTTGGTGCCGCGTCGCCACGGCGTGATCGCTCCTTCCGCGATCGTTTTCGTCGGATCCGAGATCATCAACTCGGTGTCAACGACCAGTTGGGTGCCAAGACCGTGACAAGCCGGACAGGCTCCGAGGTGGCTGTTGAAAGAAAAATGTTTTGGAGTCAGCTCGCCCAGACTGAATCCGGATTTGCTCGCGTAATCGGTCGAGAAACGATGTTCGATCCAGCCGGCTTCAGATGGCAGGGCCACCGCACCGGTTTCCACTTTAGCAGCCGGCAGGCGAGGGGCCTGCCCTTCAACCGCCGGCGCTTGCTGCAAGACAACAAGCCGGTTTTCACCCCATTTTAGTGCGGTTTCAACGGAATCGGCCAAACGTGAACGAACTCCTTCACGAACGACCAGCCGGTCGACCACTGCCTCAATGGTGTGTCGTTGATTTTTCTTCAGGCGGATCGGTTCCGGTCTTCCGATCTCCACGATTTCGCCATCGATCCGAACTCGAACAAAGCCTTCCCGTTTCGTTTTTTCGATGACGTCACGGAATTCACCCGGCTGATTGTCGATCAGAGGCGCGAGGAGAATAATTTTGCTGTCCGGAGGGAGGGCGAGGATTTGATCGACAATTTGTTGGGATGTCTGCCGGAAGATGGGCTCCCCGGTATGCGGATCGTGCGGCTGACCGACCGACGAATAGAGAACGCGCAAATAATCGTAGATTTCAGTGGTAGTCGCGATGGTCGATCGCGGATTCGCGCCGGCGCTGCGTTGTTCGATGGCAATGGCGGGCGACAATCCCTCAATGAAATCGACATCGGGTTTCTCCATTTGATCGAGAAATTGCCGGGCATACGCGGAAAGGCTTTCGACATAGCGGCGTTGGCCCTCGGCATAAAGCGTATCGAACGCGAGCGAGGATTTTCCCGAACCGCTCAAACCGGTAATCACCACCAGCTTCTGTCGTGGAATTTCCACGTTCAGATTTTTCAAATTGTGCTGGCGCGCACCACTGATCCTGATAACTTCCGCAGGCATCTTGACCAAAAATGTCGAACCTTTTAGTCAAGCACAGCCGCCCGTTTTCTCCAGCGAAAATCCCGGATCATGAATCAGTCAGACCAAAGCCTTTCTCTCGAAGAACTGGTGCGTTTGCAGAAGCAGTTCAGCGAGATCAAACATTCGATTAACAACGCGCTGGCTGTGATGATGGCGCTTTCTGAGATGTCGCAGCGCCGTCCCGACTATGCCGAGAAACTCGCGACCACCGTTTTAAGTAAAGCGCCGCAGATTGTCTCCAGTTTGCAGGAGTTCACCCAGGCGCTGAACGAGAAAACCGGCACCAAGCCTTCCGCCGGCGAACCGCAGTAGTTTCGCCCTGGCACTGCCGATGGAAGCATCGCGCAAAACCATTCTCGTTATCGAGGACGAGAAAGACGTCGTGGATCTGCTCGCGCTGACCCTGCGCAAATCCGACGGGTTCAAAGTGACTACCGCGAACGATGGCGCGGCCGGCCTTGAGAAAGCACGGAGCGAGCGTCCGGACTTTATTATCCTCGATCTCATGTTGCCGAAAATGTCCGGTCTGGAAGTTTGCAAGCTCCTGCGAACCGATGCCGGCACGCGCCATATTCCGATCCTGATGTTGACCGCAAAAGCGGAAGAGATTGATCGGGTGGTAGGCCTGGAGTTCGGAGCTGATGATTACGTGACGAAACCATTCAGTCCGCGGGAAGTGGCTCTGCGAATTCGTGCGATCTTGCGGCGGGGCAAAACAGACGAACCCACCACTGATCGACTCACCGCCGGTCCAATTACGGTGGATCCCATTCGCCATCATGTCTCGGTCGAAGGTAAGAAAGTTCACCTGACCAGCCTGGAATTTAAGCTTCTGCACACACTCATGCAGCGCCGCGGCCGGGTGCAGGATCGCGATCGCTTACTCAACGAAGTTTGGGGTTACGAAAGTGTGATCGATACCCGAACGGTTGATACTCACGTCCGGCGACTGCGGGAAAAACTGGGCAAATCCGGTGATGTGATTGAGACCGTGCGTGGATTCGGTTACCGGGTGCGCGAAGAGTAGCCGATGTCCTGGCTTGGCCTTGTTCTCGTTCTCGTCGTTCTGGCCTTCCTGTTCGGTTTCGTCTGGCAACAATGGATTCGTCCGTGGCGCGAGATTGAGCAGGTCGTTAGGCAAATCGCCCGATCGCATCGTCCGGCCACGTTTCTGGTTGGCGGCGGCACGGCTCCGCAACGCGTCGGGTTGGCCCTGGAGCAGGTCTTTGAAAACTACGCAACGGCTCGAGCGTGAATTGGCCGATCGGACGGCGAACAGCGCAACCATTCTCGGCGCGATGCAAGATGGACTGCTCGTGGTCGATGCGGATCGCCGGATTACGCTGCTGAATCGCACCTTTCAGGATCTCTTCCAGCTGAGTGAGAGGTCGTTAGGTGAAGCGCTCCTGGAAGCGATCAGAGATCCAGTGATGGAACAAGCCGTGGCGGAGACGTTGAAAATGGGACAACCCGTCCGGCACGAGCTGACTATTTCCAATCGCCAGATGCAAATGAGTGGTGTTCCGATCAAGAACGAAAATTCCCAAACCACCGGCGCGGTGTTTCTCTTGCACGACATCACCGAGCTGAGGCGGGCCGATGATATCCGAAAGGATTTCGTCGCGAATGTTTCGCACGAGTTGCGGACGCCCCTCTCCATTTTGCGCGGCTACATTGAAACGCTGCGGGATGATCCTGAAATCCCGATCGACGAATCTTCCCGAATTCTGGAAGTCATGGATCGCCATTCGAAACGGCTGGGACAGCTGGTCGACGATTTACTCACGCTGGCGAAGCTGGAATCCGGCCGGTCGAGCCTACAGCTGGGCGAAATTGAATTGCCGCGACTGTTTGCCGATGTGACGCGCGATTGGGAAAAGAAATTCGCGGAGAAGAAACTCAAAGCCACCGTCGAATTGTCGCCCGATTTGCCGTCGCTTTATGCCGATGAAGGCCGATTACAGGAAGTTTTGTACAACCTGATCGACAACGCGGTGAAATATGCGTCCGAGAACGGAAATATTTCGCTCGTCGCCACCCGGCGTGATCATCAGCTGGTTCTGGCGGTGAGTGACGATGGGGTGGGAATCGCGCCGGATGATCTGCCGCGGATCTTTGAACGATTCTATCGAGTGGACAAGGCTCGGAGCCGCGCCCTGGGTGGCACCGGCCTCGGCTTGTCCATCGTGAAACATATCGCGCAATTGCACGGAGGACGGGTCGACGCGGAAAGTGAACTTGGGAAAGGAACGACCATTCGCGTGACCTTGCCGCTCGGTTCAAAGAACTGATGGCTGTTGCAAAAACGTAACATTAAACGAATTGCGACCGCGCCGGATCTTTCCTATTTGAACCCAACATGACCGCGCGCGAGTTCGCCCAGAACATGCTATTTTCAATTTTGAAATGATCCTGCCCAAACACATTCTCGGTAATTTCGATGAGGCCCTGGCGGCAATTCGTAACAATGTTCTGATGATGGCCGGTCTGACTGAGCGCAGCCTCGATCGGGCCGTGAGAGGATTGCTCCAACGGGATGACGATCTTTGCGCCAACGCCATTGCGGACGACGAAGAGATCGATCAGCTGGAAAAACAAATCGACAAAGATGGCGTCGATATTCTCCTGCGTTTTCAGCCGGTGGCGTCCGATCTTCGCCGCGTGGTCTCGGCGATGAAAATGTCTTCCAATCTCGAACGCATGGCCGATCAGGCGACGACGATTGCCCGGCGCGCGCGTAAGCTGAATCGCCATCCTGCCTTGCCGGAAGTCCAACTGATTCGCCCGATGTACGATCACGCCATGGCCATGTTCAAAGGAAGCGTGGAAGCGTTTGTTCGCGAAGATGCGAATCTGGCGCGGTCCGTTGTGCCACAAGATCAAAAACTCGATGAGCTCAATCGGGTCACGAGCCGAAAGATGATCGATCGCATGGCAGAAGATCCCGATCAGCTTCGTGGATATTTGAATTTGATTTTTGTCAGCCGTTGCCTGGAACGGGTCGGCGACCACGCCACTAACATCGCCGAAGAAGCAGTCTACGCGGTGGCGGCCGAAGACATTCGTCACCAGCCGGTGGTGACGACATCGTAAGGCAGTAAATCATATGGATTTCAGCCGCCGATCGTGGGGGTTTGCCTGGGCGGTTAAGTTGGCGTTCTTTAAGCCCAATGCAGTCGACCGGTGCCAAGATCAGTCCAGCAGAAGTGCCTGACGCGCAGCCACCGCAAGTGGTCACTCCGGATCCGATCGCATTTCAACCGGCGCCGAGTTTTTCCGATCCGAAAAATTTTATCAATCGCGAGCTCAGCTGGCTCGAATTCAACCGGCGGGTTTTGGAAGAGGCGCAGGATCCGACTCAACCTTTAATCGAGCGGGTCAAGTTCGTGACGATTTTCAGTTCGAATCTCGACGAATTCTTTGAGATCCGCGTCGCTGGAATCAAACAGCAGATTGAAAGTGAGACGAGTGATGTCGGTCCGGACGGGCTGAGTCCGACGGAGGTTTTCGAGCAGATTCGACGGACCGTCCGCGAACTGGTCGCGACCGAGTACGACCTTTGGAATAACGAGTTGCAGCCGTTGCTCGCGCAAAATGGCATCCGCGCTCTTGAGGTTTCCAGGTTGAATGCGAAACGGGCCGCGTGGGCCGAGCGGTATTTTCACAAGGAGCTTTTACCAATGCTCACTCCGTTGGCGGTGGACGCGAGCCATCCGTTTCCACATTTGCTCAATCGCAGTCACAATTTGCTGATTCGCGCGCGAACCAAACGGGGCGGTGAAAAATTGCATGCCATTGTTCAGGTTCCGCGGGTTGTCCCGCGGCTCATCCTGATGCCGCGCGGGCAGGGGAAAGACGAGCCGTGGGAATACATCTATCTCGCATCGCTCATCAAACACCACATTGCAGAGCTTTTTCCCGGTTTAATCTTGGAAGGAGCGCACGCCTTTCGCGTGACCCGCAACAGCGATCTCTATATTGACGAAGAAGAAGCGGAGAACCTTCTCCGTACCATCGAGCAGGAATTGCGGCGCTCGAGCCGCGGCGATGCGGTCCGTTTGGAAGTGGAATCGGATTGCCCGAAAGATTTTCTCGAGTTGCTCTGGCGTTTCTTCGATCTGACCGAGGCCGATACTTATAAAGTGAATGGGCCGCTGACCATGACCCATTTGACGCCGTTGATCACAAACGATGCGTTTGCCAACTTAAAGGACCGTCCGTTCCAACCGGGGCGCGATCCGGCGTTGCCGCCGCATGCCGACATGTTTGAGGTGATGCGGGAGCAGGACATTCTTCTGCATCATCCGTATGACAGTTTCGACCCGATCGTCGATTTCATTGAAGAAGCAGCCGAAGATCCGCAGGTCCTCGCGATCAAGATTACGCTTTATCGGACCAGCGGTGATTCTCCGATTGTCGAAGCGCTGATTCACGCCGCCAACGCCGGCAAGCAGGTCACGGCGATCGTCGAGCTGCGGGCGCGTTTCGATGAAGCGTCGAATATTCAATGGGCCCGAAGGTTGGAACAAGCCGGCGCCCACGTCATTTATGGGGTGGTCGGTTTGAAGACGCACTGCAAAGCTTTGATGGTCGTTAGGCGCGATGCCGATCAGCTTCGCCGCTACGTCCATCTCGGCACCGGCAACTATCATCCGCGGACCGCGCGCATCTATACCGATTTCAGCTTACTGACGACGAAGCCGGAACTGACCGAGGAAGTGGCGATTGTTTTTAACACATTGACGGGTCTGGCCGGCTATCCTGGCTTGAAAAAATTGATGGTGGCTCCGTTCGATTTGAAACCACGGCTGCTCAAATTGATCGAGCGCGAGATTGCCCACGCCAAGGCCGGCAAACCGGGAAGAATCGTGGCGAAATTGAATTCGCTGGTCGATCAGGAGATCATCGAAAAACTTTACCAAGCATCGTGCGCGGATGTGACGGTTGATTTAATTGTGCGCGGAATTTGTTGCTTACGACCAAAGATTCCGGATTTGAGCGAGAACATTCGCGTGGTCAGCATTGTCGGTCGCTTTCTCGAGCACAGCCGAATTTATCATTTTGCCAATGCCGGTCAGCCGGAAGTCTTTCTCTCCAGTGCGGATTGGATGCCGCGAAATTTTCTGCGGCGCGTCGAAGTGGCGTTCCCGCTCGAGACGCCGGCCTTGCGAGACAACATTATCAACGAAGTTCTCCCGCGATTTCTGAATGACCGGGTCAAATCGCGCGAGCTACAGCCCGATGGGAAGTACCGCCGCTTGAGGCCGGAGGGACAGGAGCCCCGCTCCCAAGCCCAGTGGCATTTTCGTGAGCTGACGCGGGAACGCGCCGCGAAACAACGCAAATCGAAGCAACCTCGGGCCGCCGACAAGTTGATTCCCGTCATGGTTCCACCGCCTCCGCCGAAACGCACGTGAGCAAAAAGGTGCTCGTCATCGATGTCGGCGGCAATCACGTGAAGCTGATGCTTTCGCGCGATCGCAAGAAAAAGTTCAAATCGGATCCCAAAATGAATCCGCGGCGGATGATTGCCGGCATCAAAGAAATTCTCGATGACTGGAAATTCGATCTCGTTTCGATCGGATTTCCTTCGCCAGTGAAAGACGGGCGAATTGCCGTCGATCCCAAGAACCTCGGCCAAGGATGGGTTGGATTCGATTTTCGGAAAGCTTTCGGGAAGCCGGTTCGGGTGGTGAACGACGCGGCCATGCAGGCGCTCGGTAGCTATCGCGGCGGACGCATGCTCTTTCTCGGGCTTGGCACCGGGCTGGGCTCGGCTTTGGTCTGGAAAAATACCGTATTCTCGCTCGAACTGGGAGACTTGCCGTATCGCGATCACCGGGTGATCGAAGATTTTCTCGGGCGCCGCGGCCTCGCCAAGCTCGGTGAAAAGGAATGGCGGCGCGAAGTGATGCGTGCCGTGACTCAACTAAAAAAATCAATGGTGGCGGATTACGTGGTGCTGGGAGGCGGCAACGTGAAAAAGCTCAGTCACCTGCCGGAAGGGATCGAGCGTGGCTTTAATCGGAACGCCTTCCTCGGTGGCTCGCGCTTGTGGGAAATTGACCGGCGAACCCGCGCCCCCAAATGGCGAATCATGTGAGCAAATCTCACCCTCAGGTCACAACGGAAACAAAGTCAGCTCTCAAAAACTTTAAGGACTTTATCTGAGGTCTGATAAGTTCAGCGATGCACCTCTATTTTTTAAGACACGGCGAAGCGGATTGGCCAAACTGGAAGAAATCGGATGACCTCCGGCCGCTGACCAGGCACGGCAAAAAGGAAATGCACGAGGTCGCCAAGTTTTTGAAGCGCATCAAAGTGAAACCGTCACTGATTTTGACGAGCCCGCTTCCTCGCGCTTGCCAGACCGCTGAGATTGCGGCGGAACATCTGAAAACAAAATGCGGCGTCGAAAGAACGTTAGCCCCCGGTTTTGGAAAGCGAGAATTGGAGCGCTTGTTGGAAAATTATCCGAAAGGCGATTTGATGATTGTGGGCCACGAACCGGATTTTAGCGGTGCGATTGCCGCCGTGACCGGGGCCTCGGTGAAACTCTCGAAAGCCGGCGTCGCCTTGGTCGATTTGGAACCTCGCTCCGTGGACGGCCGATTGGTGTGGCTGTTCCCGCCCAAGCTGGCCAAGAAATAGTCGCTACAAGAAACGATGCTTAGTTGCTTTTCAGCACTTCGCGCAAAAATGGCGCGGTTCGGCTGACGCGATTCTTCGAGACTTCTTCCGGCGTTCCGGTGGCGACGATTTCGCCGCCATCCATTCCGGCTTCCGGGCCGATATCGACGACGTAATCGGCTTCGGCGATGACGCTCAAATTATGTTCGATGACGATGACCGTGTTGCCATCATCCACCAGTCGATGCACCACGTTCAGCAGCAATTCGACATCGGCCATGTGCAATCCGATCGTCGGCTCTTCGAGCAAATATAAAGTGGAGCCCGGTTTGCGCATTTTCCGGATCCGTTCGTGTTCGGCGCGACCAACCCCGCGCTTGAGTTGAGTCACCAATTTTAAACGCTGCGCTTCGCCTCCGCTTAACGTCGGGCTCGGCTGGCCGAGTTTGAGATAACCGAGCCCCGTCTCATTGAGCAACGAGAGCGGCCGGCCAATCTTCGGATGAGCGGAGAAAAACTCGGCGGCTTCTTCGATTGTCATTCCCATGACATCACCAATAGATTTTTCGCTATAGAGAACTTCAAGCGTTTGTGGATTGTAACGCTTGCCGTGGCAATCCTCGCAGGGCACGAGTGCGTCCGGCAAAAAATTCATTTCCAGTTTGATCACGCCCTGGCCTTTGCATGTTTCGCAACGGCCGCCCTCGGCATTGAAAGAAAATCGGCTGGCGGAATAGCCACGCATGCGCGCGACCGGTAGTTGCGCATACAAATTTCGAATTTCATCGAAAACTTTGACATACGTTGCCGGAGTTGAGCGCGAGGTTTTGCCAATCGGAGACTGGTCCACTTCGTAAACGGCTTCGATTTCTTCCGTGCCGCTGACCAGCTTGAACAAATCGCCGTGACCGCTCCGTTTTTTCTTCTCCAATTGCTCGACGATGGCCGGCAACAAAACCTCATGCATCAAAGTGGATTTGCCCGAACCGGAAATGCCCGTGATCACGGAAAGTCGACCGATCGGAAAGCGAACGTTGACGCCTTTTAAGTTATTGGCGCGGGCATCGTGGATTTCGATCCAATCTTCAACCGCGTCCAAACTACGCCGCGATTTCCGAATCGGATGACAAAGAGGCGTCTCCAGGCAGCGGCCGGTCTCGGAATTTTTGGCCTGTTTGATTTGAGCAAGCGTTCCCGTAGCCACCACTTCGCCGCCGTGAATTCCGGCCCGCGGACCGAGATCGATAATATGATCGGCCCGGCGCATCGTTTCCTCATCGTGTTCCACCACGACCAGAGAATTTCCTTTGTTCCGCAACGCCGAGAGCGTGTCGAGCAATCGCAAATTGTCGCGCGGGTGCAATCCAATTGTCGGTTCGTCGAGAACGTAAAGAACACCGCGCAGATTCGACCCGAGTTGTGCCGCCAGTCGGATGCGCTGCGATTCGCCGCCGCTCAATGTTTTGGCCGAGCGCCCCAGCGCCAGATATCCCAGACCGACATTTTGCATGAAATGCAGACGCTGTTGGATCTCAGGAATCAGGTCCGCGGCGATCGTCGCGTGCGTTCCCTTGAACTTGAGCTTTCCAATCGCGCCCCCGGCTTCACTCGCCGATAAACTGGTGAATTGATCGATTGTGGATCCCTGCACCCGGACGTGGCGCGCGACTTCATTTAATCGTGAGCCATGGCAACGAGGACATTCCTTTGCTTCGGTCGCTTCGATCCATTCCGATTCGCGCTCTGCGGCCAATTCGTTTTCCAGCACCGAATCGCTGTCCCCTTCGGCGCCCGTTTGCAGCTTCGCGTTGAATATTTCACCGAAGCCGCCGCATTCTTCGCACGCGCCATGGGGGGAATTGAAAGAGAACAGCCGCGGGTCGAGTTCTTCAAAGGCCCGGCCGCAGTTCGGGCAGCTCATTTCCGTGCTCAAGACAGTCCGGCGATTTTTCGCATCCAGCAGGTGCGCGGTGCCGCGCCCGATCTCGATCGCCCGCTTCGCCAGATTTCGCGCCTTGAGAATTCTTTTCGCGTCGATGGTCCCGACCACCACGTCGATGCTGTGTTCCTTAAAGCGCTCCAGTTTCCGGAATTCGGCGATCGGAATGAGTTTTTGATCCACGTAGAGGGTGTCGAATCCCTGGCGCTCGGCCCACCTCGCCACGTCGGTATGAAATCCCTTTCGCGCTTTGACCAGCGGCGCCAACACTTTGAGCGGACCGCGTTTGGCCGCCGCTTCGATTTGCCCCACGATGGCTGCCAGACTTTGCTTTTCGACGGGTAGATCGCAGTCTGGGCAAAATTGCGTTCCGGTTTTGGCGAACAATAAGCGCAGAAAATGATAAACCTCAGTCACCGTGGCGACCGTTGATTTGCCGCCACCACGAGTGACTCGCTGTTCTATCGCCACACTCGGCGGCAAACCGGAGACAAAATCGACATCCGGCTTTTCCAGCTGCTCGACGAATTGCCGCGCGTAAGGCGACATCGAATCTAAAAATCGTCGTTGTCCTTCCGCGAATAAAATATCGAAGGCGAGTGTGGATTTGCCCGAACCGCTCAGGCCCGTGATCACGACCATTTGGTCGCGCGGAATTTCTACATTGATATTTTTCAGGTTGTGCTCCCGCGCGCCGTGAATCCGAATGGCACCGTTTGACGGATGCACATGAAATCGCGGTGACGTTTCCGCAGCTCGAGCCAATTCGAAATCGCCGTCCTGATCGTATCGGCCAGTCCGATTTGGGGCGGGCTTTCGCGAGATTTTGCTGGGTTCCTGGCGTCCGGTTGAGATGACTGCCCTTAAAAAGTTTCCGGTGTGAGACTGCTCGACCTTGGCGACTTGCTCGGGCGTTCCGGCAGTGACTAACTGGCCACCATCTTCGCCCGCCTCCGGACCGAGATCGATCACCCAGTCCGCGCATTTGATGACTTCGACATTGTGCTCAATCACCACCAGCGAATGCCCGGCATCGACCAGCCGCTGAAAAACCTGCAGCAGCATGGCGACATCGTCGAAATGCAACCCGGTCGTTGGTTCGTCGAAAATGAAGAGATTTCCAACCGCTGTGGCGCCAGCCGTGCCTGCGCCATTCCTTCTCGCAGGCGACACGCCTGCCTTCACGGTAGTATTGGCCAGATGCCTGACGAGTTTGAGCCGCTGCGATTCACCACCGCTCAACGTATTGAGGGGTTGTCCGAGATGGAGATAACTGAGGCCGACTTCACCCAGAATTTTGAGCGGAGTCGACAGGGTTTTCCCTTCGCCGATCTCCGTGAAGAACTGAACGGCCTCGCTCACCGTCAGCTCGAGGATATCGTGAATGGATTTCCCGCGCAGTTTCACCTTGAGCACGTGGGGCTGAAATCTTTTGCCCTCGCATTCGGCGCAGCGAACATAAAGATCGCTCAGGAACTGCATCTCGATTTTCTCGAAGCCGGTCCCGCAGCAGCGCTCGCAGCGACCGCTCCCGGAATTGAATGAGAATGCGCTCGCGGTCAGGCCTTGCGCCATGGCTTCCGGCTGCGCCGCGAACAGTTCGCGGACCCGATCGTAAAGTCCCAGGTACAAAATCGGCGTCGAACGCGGTGTTCGCGCCAACGGCGACTGATCGACCATGATGACCTGGTCGGTGCGATGCGCGCCGGTGACGGATTTACAGGCGCCGAGCTCCTGATCGTTTGATTCGCCTTTTGCGGTCAGCAGATGCCGGTAAAGCACGTCGTGAATCAACGTGGATTTACCCGAGCCGGAGACACCCGTCACGCAAGTGAACACGCCGAGCGGAATATCGACATCGATGTTTTTGAGGTTGTGCTCGCGCGCGCCGACGATTCGGATCGACGATTTGGACTTTCGTCGCTTTTTTGGAACCGGGATCGATTTTTTACCGGTGAGATAATCCCGAGTGAGAGAGTGGTGAACCGTACTTTCCGAGCGCGAGGCGAATCCCGATCCAGCGACAAATTCGTCTATCGGTCCATTCCAAACCAAGTCGCCACCGCGTTCGCCGCGGCCGGGGCCGATATCGATCAGATTATCTGCAGAACGAATGATTTGTTCTTCATGTTCCACGACCACCAGCGTGTTGCCTTTGTCCCGGAGGTGATGCATGACCCGGACAAGACGGCCGACATCGCGCGGGTGTAACCCAATGCTCGGTTCATCCATGACGAACAGGGTGTTCACGAGCGAGGCCCCCAGGCACGTCGTCAGATTGACCCGCTGGACTTCGCCGCCGCTCAATGTGCGAGTGGATCGGTCGAGCGTCAGATAACTCACGCCGACGTCACAAAGATAATTGAGGCGCGAACAAATTTCACCGCGCAACATTTCCGCTGTCGCATCGTTAGGCAAAATGTCGATCGAGCGAAGAATCTCCAGCGCCTTGGAAATCGATCGACCTTGAAAATCAGGAAGCGTGAGAAAATTTCCGGATTTCGGATGGCGGATTTTGCCTCGTTCCGCAATCCACAATCGGCCATCCGCAATTTTGTAATTCAGTGTTTCGGGTTGGTAACGTCCGCCCTGGCATCCTGGGCAGGTGGTGTAAGCGCGATACCGGCTGAGCAGCACGCGCATGTGCATCTTATAGGTCTTGCTTTCCGCCCAGCGGAAGAATCCACGCACGCCGTACCAACGGTTGTCTTCATAGTCCTCGGCGGTGAATTCGCCCGATCCTTTTTCACCGTTAATCACGAAATCCTGATCGGCCTTCGGCAATTCCTCGAACGGCAAATCGATGGCGACCTCTTCCCGCGCGCAGGCCCGAAGCAGATCTTTTTGCGATTCACCGAACTCCTGCCCACGAAAAACACGAACCACGCCTTCCCGAATACTCAGACTTCGGTCCGGCAACGCTTTGTTCAAATCAATCGTGATGGTGCGGCCGAATCCACGGCAGTCCGGGCACGCGCCCAGCGGATTGTTGAAACTAAACAATCCGGGGGACGGTGGACGGATGTCTAAATCGCAGTGAGCACAATGCCAACCAACAGAAAAGGGAAGCTGAGAGCTGAGAGTTGAGAGTTCAGAGCCGTCGCCAATTGGAATGACGTTAACTTTTCCCTTGCCGAACCGCAGCGCGGTTTCGATCGCTTCCACGACACGCGCGCGGTTTTCATTCGAAATTGTCACGCGGTCTTGAATCACTTGAACGCGCGCCCCCAGCCGAATTTTTTTTGGCGGAGAATCGACCCGGACAATTTCGCCATCAATCCAGACGCGGAGATAACCTTGTTGCTGAAGAAATTCGAAGAACTCGCGCGGTTCGGTTTTTGGCGGGACGGCAACCCAAAAGGTGATCAAAGCCGTCCGGGGAGCGGGAGCTTGGAGTGTGCTGGTCGCCGCATTCTGTGGCGACGAACTTTGCCGGAGCTCGGGTCCTTCGCCCACACGTAAAATGCCTGGGCTTTCCGGAATATCAGAAACCCGGAAAAGCGCCAAAATCTGATCCGTAATTGACTTCGCCGTTTCCGGACGAATCTCTCGGCCACAACTTGGACAAAACGCCGTCGCGATCCGGGGCCACAACAATTTCAGATAGTCATTGATCTCGGTCATCGTTCCCACCGTGGAACGGGATGTTTTAACTGGATTGGATTGCTCGATCGCAATCGCCGGCGGAATGCCGCGGATATCGTCGACGCGCGGTTTGTCCATGCGATCGAGGAATTGCCGCATGTAGGGACTGAAGGTTTCGACGTAACGCCTTTGGCCCTCGGCGTAGAGAGTTTCGAAGGCGAGCGATGATTTCCCGGACCCGCTTGGCCCGGTCACGACGGTCAGCTTCCCGAGCGGCAGGTCGAGATCGATTCCCTTAAGATTATTTTGGCGAGCACCGCGAACTTCGACGCAATCGTGCCCCACCGGAGCGAGATCGCCGCTCCGGTTCGGAGAGCGATTTTTATCAGCGACCTTCGAACCCACTTGAAATTATCCCAGAAGGCGAATCGATTCGCAAATTTAGCGACGTAATTGCCTGTTCTTGTAGGACAAGCAGTTTGCTTCGCTCATCGGCGCGAGGCGGTCCGGACCGGACTGGCATTCACAGCGTCCCCGACAGTTTGTCCGGGGAACGCGTCGTGAATCGCAAATTAACTTCGTTTTTTTGCGAATTGTTCCGCAAGCCGGTCGTGCTGCGCAATGAGTTCCCGCGGCATGTCCCGGCCGATCACGTCGAAGAATTCTTGCTGGGCTTGAAGCTCCTTTTCCCACTCGTCCGGCTTGATGGAGAACAGTGCCCGCATCGTTTCGCGAGTGATATCAAGCTCGGCCAGATCGAAGTCCTCCGGTCGCGGAATTGTGCCGACTTCGGTTTCGGCGCCGCCGCCATGACCCTCGCAGCGATCGAGGACCCATTTTAGCACCCGCATGTTTTCGCCGAACCCGGGCCATAAGAATTTCCCTTCGGCGCCTTTACGGAACCAGTTCACATGGAAGATGAGGGGCGGATGAGTCAGGCGCGGGCCGATATCGAGCCAATGCTGGAAATATTGGCCCATGTTATAACCGCAGAATGGCAGCATGGCCATCGGATCTCGGCGGACCTTTCCCACCGCACCGCTTGCTGCCGCAGTCGTTTCGGAACCCATCGTCGCGCCGACATAAGTGCCGTGCTCCCAATTGTGCGCCTGGAAAACGAGCGGCATGGTGTCGCTGCGACGTCCCCCGAAGATGATTGCGCTGATCGGGACACCTTCGCCTTTTTCAAAATCCGGATCGAGCACGGGATTGTTGCGAACCGGTGTGGTGAAGCGGCTGTTCGGATGCGCCGCTTTTTCGGGCGATGCCGGTGTCCAATCGTTGCCTCGCCAATCGATCGCGTGCGCGGGTGGTGCACCATCTTTGCCTTCCCACCAAACATCGCCGTCATCGGTCAGCGCGACATTGGTGTAGAGCGAGTCGTGTTGGATCGACGCCATCGCGTTCGGGTTCGACTTCGAACTCGTTCCCGGAACCACCCCGAAGTATCCATTTTCCGGATTCACGGCGTAAAGGCGGCCATGACGGATCTGCATCCAGGCGATGTCGTCGCCGACCGTCGTAATTTTCCACCCGGCAAAATGTTTCGGCGGCACGAGCATGGCGAAGTTGGTTTTCCCGCACGCGCTCGGAAACGCGGCCGCAATGTAATGTTTTTTCCCTTCCGGCGATTCGACCCCGAGGATCAACATGTGTTCGGCCATCCAGCCTTGTTTCTGGGCCAGATAAGAACCGATGCGCAGGGCGAGACATTTTTTACTGAGCAAAACATTTCCACCGTAACCGGAACCGACCGAGATGATGGTGTTGTCCTGTGGGAAATGACAGATCAGCCGACGGGTTGGATCCACATCTAATAATGAGTGGACTCCGCGGTTCCATTCCGCCTGCGGGTCCGAGCCGAGACGTTTCAAAGCGATCTCGCCCATTCGGGTCATGATTCTCAAGCTGAGCACGACGTAGAGTGAGTCGGTGATTTCGAAGCCGATTTTGGTCAGCGGCGAATCGGGCGGCCCCATCAGGTAAGGAATGACGAACATCGTGCGGCCGTGCATCGCGCCTTTGAGCATCTGCTTCAGTTTCGCGTAAGTCTCGGCCGGGTCGCTCCAATTATTAGTAGGTCCGGCTTCGTGTTTCGTCGGCGTGCAGATGAAGGTGAATTGCTCGACGCGCGCGACGTCGTTGGGATTGGAGCGGTGCAGATACGAACGCGGCACCTTCTGGTCGTTCAGCTTAATCAGCACATTTTGTTTCGTTGCCTGATCGAGCAGAAACTGGTGTTCGCGTTCCGAGCCATCGCACCAGAAAACATTTTCCGGCGTGGTCAGTTGCCGGATCTCTTCCACCCAATCCAACACGGCCGGGTTCGGCGGTTTGCGGTTGCCCAGATCGGCGGGAATGGAAATGGCCGGAGCGAGGTTCTTCATCAGGCGAGATGTCGATTTTAGCCACGAATAGACACGAATAAACACCAATGTTTCAGGTTGTAATTCCGCCCTTTTCCTTGCGCGAACGAAATCGCGGATGTTTATTCGGTCATGTTCGGAGTAACTACCTCCGATGATTATCGGCCGGTGACCTGGATGGGTCGGTATCCAGTGCGCGTGACCACGATTATCGCGGCGCTTTACGTGCTCGGAATGTTTGTCACAACCATTGCCGAAAGCATTCGCGGAGACATGGCCGCGCTTTCGCCTTTCATCTTCCAGTCACGTCAATTTCTCCACGGCGCAGTCTGGCAGCCGTTCACTTGTGTTTTAATTCAAAGCCCGACGTTCTTTTTCCTCTTTAACCTTTTCTTTTTTTACTGGTCGGGCACGGAAGTGGAAAAATATCTCGGCATCCGTCGGTATCTGATTTTTTTCGCCATCCTTTTGGTCATTGCTCCGTTGGTTCTGGTCGCCTGGGGCCCGCGTTCGATTTACTGGCCGTACGCCGGCTCGTATGAATTGTCGGTCGGCATGTTCATCGCCTTCGCCACCTTGTATCCGAATGTCGAATTGTTTGGTTGGGTCACTTTGAAGTGGCTCGCGTTTGCCGGAATCGTTCTTGCCTCGATGCAGTATCTTCCGGGCCATCAATGGGGTAGCCTTTCGATCCTCTGGGCCATGTGCTTGGCCGCTTTCCTTTACATTCGTCTCGTTCAAGGACGGCTCGCGGTTCCGGAGGGAATTCATCATATGAATCCATTCCGAAAACGTCCCCGCCTGCATGTCGTTCAAAAATCGCAGACACTCCGCGTGGCCGAGCCGGATGACGTCATCGCATCAGTCGATCCAATCCTGGACAAAATCGCCAATTCCGGCATCGGCAGTTTGACGGCGAGCGAGCGAAAAATTCTCGATCGCGCGCGCAATCGCTTGCTGAAGAAAGGCGAATAGAAGGTAGCGGCCTCGCTCGATCGAGGCGTTTTGTGGTCGGCGACAACATCCGCCCTCGTTTAGTCGCTTCGCAACTACGGCGTGACGAGTAGCGCCGTGACTACAACGCGCGAGTCGTTTTCAACGCTTCGATAAACTGCGCGGCTGTTTTCGCGCGGCGCAAGCGATTGCGAACATCTTCGTCATGCAGCAGCCGGGCCAATCCGCCGACGACAAACAGGTAATCGTCAGCCAGGCGTTGCGGAAGGCCGATGAGGAAAATGAGATGAACGGTGTCGCCGTTGAAGGGGATTCCGGATTTGCTCCGGCCGCATCCAAGAACAATTTCGCTCACTAAATCGGTCCGGAGATGAGGAAAGATCACGCCGTGTTCGACCGCGCTGGTCCGCGCCTTTTCCCGCGCCAGCAGCTGCTCCAGGAATTTTTCCGGATCGTTGATTCGGCCGTTGGCGGCCAATAATTGGACGATTTCCCGGAGCGCTTCGTTTTGATCGCGCGCATTGAGCTGCATCGCCACCTGTTTCGGGTCGAGAAGATCAGTGAGCGCGATCGGCATAGCGAGATTGAATTATTCCGCGCAACCAGTTATTCAGTGAAGAGCGCAGCCGTGGCAACCGAAAACACAGGCCCTAGCGAAGAGCGAACCGTCTCTTTGCAGCACAGCATTTACGATCCGGGATACGTCAATGCGATGTCCCATTTTTATCGGGGCGAGATGGGACGAATCATGATTTGGCGACAACGACTCGATGTGACGACAAATTGGGCGATTACGAGTAGCACCGCGATCATCACCATCGCGTTTTCCAGCCGTGAAGTGCCGCACATTATTTTCTTTTTCAATTTGGCAATTCTTTGGGGCCTGCTCTGGATCGAAGCCCGGCGCTATCGGTTTTATGATGCGTTCCGGGCGCGTGTGCGCATGCTGGAAGCACATTTTCTGGTGCCGATGGTGATGGAGAATCGCGATCTTCTCCAGGGCGAATGGAAGAAACTCGTCTGCGAAGATTTAATCCTGCCCTCGTTCAAAATCAGCAAACTCGAAGCGATCGGACGCCGGCTAAAACGAAACTACGTATTCATTTTCATCCTCATTCTCGTTGCCTGGGTCACGAAGATCTTTCTCCACGCTTCGACCGCCATGGACAGTTTTTCGTCGTTTTATCACGCCCTGCGAGTCGGACATATCCCGTCGTGGCTCGTGGCCTTCGTCTTTGTCTCAACCTTTCTCAGTGTGCTCGGTATCACCATTTATGTGGGCAAACGATCTTCGGGCGAAATCTCCGAGTTCGGAACGCATCGATCGTTGTGGAGAATCTGAGAAACGTTTGCTGTTCGATGTTTGATGTCTGATGTGTCCTGATGGACACCTCGGCGGCGGCGGCGCGTTTTCAGAAGCTTTGCGACATCGTCGCGCAATTGCGGCGTCCCGGTGGTTGCCCGTGGGACGCAGAACAGACCAACGAATCTCTTCTCCCAGCTACGCTGGAGGAGGCCTATGAAGTCGCGGAAGCAGCCCGCTCGAAAGACGACGCCCATTTTAAGGAAGAATTGGGCGATTTGTTTCTCCTGGTGGTCATGCATGCCGAGATCGCCGGCGAAACCGAACGATTCGAGATCGGGCAAGTGATTCACGACGTGACCGAGAAATTGATTCGTCGCCACCCCCACGTGTTCGCGAAGAGTGATGCTCGCGATTCGGAAGCGGTCGTTCGGCAATGGGAAGCGATCAAGCGGGAGGAGAAGAAACACGATTCCCATTACCTGGCGAGTTTGCCCACGGCGCTTCCGGCGCTCATGCGCGCGCAGAAAGCGCAAAAAAAAGTCGCGCGGGTGAATTTTGACTGGGAAAAAATCGAAGACGTCATCGCCAAGGTGGATGAAGAGCTGGGAGAAACGAAAAGTGCGATCGAATCGAAAGAAGCGGCCGCGGTTGAAGACGAAATCGGTGATTTGCTTTTCGCCGTGGTCAATCTGGCCCGCAAATGCGGCCTGGATGCCGAGACGGCGTTGCAAAAGGGAACGGACAAATTCCGAGCGCGATTCAACCAACTCGAAGATCAAGTAAAAGCGCGCGGCAAAAAGCTGGGAGAAGTCGGTCTGGCCGAGTTGGACGAGATTTGGAACGCAGTAAAGAGCCTCCGGAATCCCGGGTCACCTTAGCATTTGTCATTCGCCATTTAGGCGTCATATTCCCGCTCCCGATGCAAATTCTGATTAATTGTCTGCTGGCGATTTACGTCGTCGTCGCGCTATTAATGTTGTTCGTCATTCTGATGCAACGCCCGCGCAGCGAGGGACTTGGGGCGGCCTTCGGCGGAGGAGTGACGGAAAATATTTTCGGCGCACAGACCACCAACGTCCTGGTCAAGATTACAGCCTGGCTGGCTGCGATTTTCTTCGGGCTCACGTTTGTTTTGTCGGTGCTCTATGCGCACAAGACCAGTGGTGACAGCGGTCTCCGGCGCGAGTTGATGAAAGAACAGACCACCGCGGCTCCTGGTGCGTCACCGGCGGCCAGTCCCGCGAGCTCGGTTTCTCCAGCCGCGAGTTCTCCGGCGAACACTGCTCCCAAGGCGAGCGTGGCTCCGGCGGCGGCCTCGCCTGTTTCATCCGTTGCGCCGTCGGCTTCCGCCAAGCCAAAGACTCGTTAGGCGGTTTCATTGCCCTCGGGCGCGTGAGAATTTTCGCGCGCGCGAGTTGAACATTCGCACTCCCGTGCAGATGGCAGCGGCCCTCGCTGCTTGGCCGCTTACTCGCGCCATTCCCTTCTTGGCACGAGTTCACCTGAACGTTACAAAGTCGCCATTCGCTTGTCACGGAGGCTCAATAGCTTGCGGCGGGTCCTGGTCACGGACCCGTTTTGCAGCCTAACCAACCCAAACAAAACAGGAGAAATTATGTCGTTTTTGAAATTCGCCCGCCTGATCTGCGTGGCTTTGCCCGTCATTCTATTGCAATTTTCATCTGCCATCGCAGCTGAAACCACGTCCGATTCCGATCGACTGGAGAAACTGGAAAAGGCCGTTCAGCAGTTGCAGGAACGAAATGCTCAACTCGAGGCGGAAGTAAAATCGCTCAAGAAGCGGAACACGGCAGCTCCGGCGCCGCCCGTGGAAGGTCCGACCAGGAAACAGATTGTTTCCGACGGGAAAACTTACGTGGAAAAGAGCGTGCCGGTGGAAAAATCAGCCGCTGACAAATGGAAATTGTCCACCCCAATTAACGAGCTCGAGCTCTTTGGGGACGTTCGTTTGCGATACGAATATCGGGGCGGCCAGTCCGATGACGACTCGCCGGCTGCGAAATCACCGGCCAACGGCACGGCCGGCCATGACGACTGGCAGGAGCGTGAGCGAGAAAGGTATCGCATCCGCCTCGGCCTCCGCGGAACGCTGTTGGACAATTGGTTTTTCGGCGTGCGCCTGGAAACGTCGCAAAATCCGCGGTCGACCAACGTGACATTTGGTGACGACACCACCGGCAGCAGCTCGGCCACCAACAACGGTCCATTTTCAAAAGTCAGCGACGGTATCAATGTGGGCCAGGCCTACATCGGATATAAAGGAATTCCGGATGTGATTCTGATGGGGGGCAGAATGCCGCTGACCGCCGTCTTAACGACGACGCGAATGGTTTGGGATGATGACATCAACCCGGAAGGTTTCTCCGAACAATGGAAACACTCGTTTTCGTTCGGCAGCGCCGGGGACGAGCTCGCTTCTTACAGCAAGGAAAGTAAGGGAATGCCGGCCCCGAAATCGGAACCGTGGTTAAAACTCGATCTCTTCGCGAACTTTAATCAGTTCGTTTACGACGAATCGAACCCGGAAAATCCCCTCGGAGCTCGGGCCACGATCGTTCCTCCCGCCGGAACCGCCACGGGACAAAATGGGCAGCGCATCCCGAACACAGATGCGTTTTTGCTCGCCTGGCAGGTCGGCGCGCGCGCGAATTTCCCGAAAACGTTTTACGCGCAAATTGCACCGACTGTTTACAACTATACGGGTAATGGCGATTCGTTTAACATCCACTTCCAAGGTGGCAACCCCGCGCTGACGAACTCAGCGTCGCTGGGGCAAAATCAAACTGGCATTAACAGCCTGCTGATTTTCGACCTGCCTTGGGAAGTCGGGGTTAAGGTAGCCGCGCTTGATAATCTGCCGGTGCGTGTCTTTGGCGATTTCGCGGTGAACTTCGATGGAGACGATCGTGCCTCGGCAGCCGGGAATCCCGGATCGGGAGATCAGCGTTACGCCTTCCAAGCCGGCGCCGGCGTTGGTCAGCTGAAGAAGAAAGGCGACTGGCAGGTCGATGCTTATTATCAACGGATCGACCAATACGCGCTCGATCCCAATTTGATCGACTCGGACCTTTTCAATCAGACCCTCAATCTGCACGGCCCGGTGGTTCGGGCCGGTTATATGCTGAGCGATGCGGTTTGGGTGAACTTTTCTTACGGATACGCCTGGCGAGCCGACAAGTCACTCGGCACCGGTGGAATTACCGACATTTCGCTCAATCCAATCGATCAATTCCAAATCTTTCAGGCGGATTTGAATCTAAAGTTCTAAAACCAACCTGATTTTTTTAGAACGCGAACGGGCGCCGATTGCTTTTCTCCGGCAACGGTGCCCGTTCCTTTTTGGTCGCGGGCCGGTGTGTCGTCACCCAAACGTAACAGTAAAAATTTTGCTTTCCGAAGCGCCACTGGAGAGGCTCGGATCATGATCCAACGAGCCTTTTTAAAACGACTATTGCTTTCCGCAAATGTCTGTTTGTTTGCCGTCGGCGCACATGCGCAAATGACCATTAACGGCGCGGGAGCCACCTTCCCTTATCCGATCTATTCGAAATGGTTCGACGCCTATACCAAAGTCGACCCGTCCGTCCGTTTTAATTATCAATCGATCGGTTCCGGCGGCGGACAAAAACAAATTCTCGAGCAAACAGTGGATTTCGGCGCGTCGGATGGCCCGATGAGTGACGCGAATCTGGCCAAAGCTCCCGGCAAACTTCTCCACATCCCCACCGTCGCGGGCGCAGTCGTTTTGACTTATAACCTTCCCGGAAATCTGAGCTTAAAATTCGATGGTGGCACGATCGCCGGCATTTATCTCGGGCAGATCAAGAAATGGAACGATCCGAAGTTGGCGGCATTAAATTCCGGCGTCACTCTGCCTGATCAGGAAATCGTCGTGGTCCATCGTTCGGACGGCAGCGGCACCACCTTCATTTTCACCGATTACCTGAGCAAGGTCAGTTCGGAATGGAAAACCAAAGTCGGCAACAACACTTCGGTGAATTGGCCAGCCGGTATTGGGGGAAAAGGGAATGAGGGAGTATCCGGTCTGGTCAAACAAACTCCAGGCACGATCGGATATGTGGAATTGATTTACGCCACGCAAAACAAGATGCCCTACGGCGACGTGAAGAACGCTTCCGGGGCTTTCGTCAAGGCCACACCCGCTTCCATTACCGCCGCGATGGCTACAGCGGAAATACCCGACGATTTTCGTTTCTCAATTACCAACGCGACTGGAAAAGATGCCTATCCGATTTGCGGTGCGACCTGGCTGTTGGTTTACGAACAACAGAAAGACGCCACCAAAGGGAAGAAGATGGTCGAGTTTTTGAAGTGGGCCTTGAGCCAGGGCGAAGGTATGGCTCAGCAGCTGGATTATGCTCCGCTGCCTGATGCCCTCCGTGATCGCGTTCTGAAGCGCGTCGCCGAAATTAAGATGTAATTTAGTTTCGCAGGCTATGGCTCTCACGATGGATCCCGCTCTGACGCAAGAGCCAGAGTCCATGGCGGCAAGAATGAAGCCGCCGTCGCGGTTCGGAGATCGAACCTTCGAAATGATTTGTTGCGCGATGGCGCTGATCGTCGTGGTCCTGGTCTTTCTGGTCGGTTGGGAATTGGCCCGCGGTTCGTCCATGTCGATCAAAAAGTTCGGGTTCAATTTCCTCGTTACCTCCACGTGGGATCCCGTCACTGAACAGTTCGGGGCGTTGCCCTTTATTTTTGGGACGGCCGTTTCCTCGTTGATTGCTCTGGTCATTGCGGTGCCACTGAGCATTGCCACGGCGGTTTATCTGACCGAACTCGCTCCGCTTTGGCTTCGGCAACCGATCACTTCACTGATCGAAATGCTGGCCGCCATTCCCAGCGTCATCCTGGGATTGTGGGGAATTTTTGTCATGATTCCGTGGCTCCGCGATTATCCATTTCCATTTTTGAAGAGAACGCTCGGCTGGACTCCGTTTTTTAGCGGACCGATTTACGGCGTGAGCATGCTGGCGGGTGGAATCATTATCGCAGTCATGATCTTGCCGATCGTGACCTCGGTCTCTCGCGAAATTCTTCGGAGCGTGCCGAACTTGCAACGCGAAGCGGCTTACGCGCTTGGCGCCACTCGTTGGGAAGTGACCCGGATTGCCGTGCTTAGTTACGCGCGCAAGGGATTGTTTGGCGCAGTGATTCTGGGGCTCGGTCGCGCGCTCGGCGAAACCATGGCCGTCACCATGGTGATTGGGAACACGCCGCAGATTGCCGCTTCGCTTTTCGCGCCGGGTTACACGTTGGCCAGTGTCGTCGCCAATGAATTCACTGAAGCGACCACGGACGTTTATCTCCAGGCGTTGTTTGAAATCGCCCTGGTTTTGTTTGGCATCACGATTTTAGCGAATCTTCTCGCGCAATTTCTTTTGAGAACGATTCGGGGCGGGGCCGGGGCAACCAGGGCGGTGCAATAGAATGGAAACGTCCGGAAATTATCATCGCTGGCGCAGATTCAAAAGCGCGCTCGCATCGGGAATCGCTTTTGGTTCCGCTATCCTGGTGATCGCCCCGCTCGCGCTCGTCTTTTGGCACCTTTTGAAAAATGGCGCCAGTTCGTTGAACCTCGATTTTCTGATTCACCTCCCCAAGCCGGTTGGTGAGGTCGGCGGCGGAATGGCCAACGCGATTGTGGGTACCCTTGAGTTACTCCTCCTCGCTTCCGCGATCGGAATTCCGATCGGCGTTCTCGGTGGCGTCTATCTGGCTGAATATGGATCGGCTCGCGGCAACGCCATGTTGCGTTTTGTGGCCGATGTGTTGAACGGCGTGCCATCGATCACTTGGGGCGTAGTCGTTTATGGGTTGATCGTCATTCCGTTCAAAGGTTTCTCCGCCTATGCCGGCGGCCTCGCGCTCGGATTGATGATGATTCCGCTGATCATGCGGACCACCGAGGAAGTGTTGTTGCTGGTGCCGAATGGTTATCGGGAAGCCGCCCTCGCGCTGGGAATCAGCCGGTGGCGGACCATTGTCAGTATTGTCGTCAAAACGGCGTCGAAAGGCATTGTTACCGGCACGCTCCTGGCTCTGGCGCGCGTGGCTGGAGAAACGGCGCCGCTCTTATTTACCGCGTTCGGAAATCGCTTTTGGAATCACAACCTCGGGGAGCCGATCGCCGCGCTCCCGCTCCAGGTGTTCACCTACGCGATTTCCCCTTACGACGACTGGCACCGTCAGGCCTGGGCTGGCGCTCTTGTGCTTTTAGTCGGAATCTTCTTGATTAACATTTTAGTTCGCTTCTTCACTCGGGACCGGGCCGCACGGCCAATTTGATGATGGATACAGTGACAATGGATAAACCGGAGAAGGAACAGACCGCTGCCGGCTGGACGCCGGCCGCGACCGAAAAGGAGCCGACCAATCAGCTCCCGGCTTTTCGTTCCCTGAATCTCTCCGTCTGGTACGGTCAAAAACGCGCGGTCGACGATGTGACGGTCGACATTCCCTCCAAGATGATTACGGCAATCATCGGACCCAGCGGCTGCGGCAAATCGACCTTTCTGCGCTGTCTGAACCGGATGCACGAGCTGGTCCCGAATACGCGGGTGACGGGGAGTGTTTTGTTCAACGGCATAAATCTTTATGGAAGTGATATTGATCCGGCGGTGATTCGCCGGCGCGTCGGCATGGTGTTCCAAAAGTCCAATCCGTTTCCAACCATGTCGATTGCGGACAATGTGATCGTCGGGTTGCGGCTGAATGGAATACGCGATCGCCGCATTTTGAATGAGCGACTTGAACAATCGCTGCGCCTGGCGGCGTTGTGGGATGAAGTGAAGGACGACCTGAACAAGCCCGGCATCAGTTTGTCCGGCGGTCAACAGCAGCGGCTCTGCATCGCGCGCGCCATCGCCGTGCAGCCGGAAGTTCTCTTAATGGATGAGCCGGCTTCGGCGCTCGACCCGATCGCGACCATGAAGATCGAGGAGCTGATCCATCAACTGTCGGAGAGCTACACGATCGTGATCGTCACGCATAACATGCAGCAAGCCAGTCGGGTCTCGGATAAAACCGCATTTTTCTACATGGGTCGACTGATTGAATTCGACGACACGGTCAAGATCTTCACCAATCCGAAAGAGAAACAGACTGAAGACTATATCACCGGTCGGTTCGGTTGATTTAAGTCTTGGCATTTTTTTGAAAATCGGTTGAGTCGTTGGATGCGCCGGCCGCACCACGTTTCGTCGCGGGAAATTGAGCGAAAATTTCTGATTAAGCGTCTGCCGGTGGCCATTTTGCGCTCGCGCCATTTTCCGATTGCCCAGGGTTATCTCGCGAACGAAACCGGCGGGCGCCATGTTCGTCTGCGAAAGAAAAGCACCACGCCGACGCTGACTTTTAAAGTGGGACGAGGAATCGCACGCGAAGAACGCGAGATCCGGCTGAGTCCAAAGCAGTTCGACGTTCTCTGGCCGGCCACGAAGGGCCGGCGTCTGCGGAAAACGCGCTACGAAATTCCGTGGAAAAATTTGAAGATCGAAGTGGACGTTTATCATGGCCGAAGCAACGGCCTGGTCGTGGCCGAGGTCGAATTCCCGAATCAAGAAAGCTGCCGAAGATTCAAGCCGCCGAGTTGGTTTGGCCGCGAAGTCACGGGGGAGAAACGATACAGCAATGTCAGGCTCGCGACGGAATAACTGCAAACATCGAACGCCCAACATTCAACGCCCAACGCTCAATGCAGATGTCTGACTTCGACGTTGAGTGTTGAACGTTGAGCGTTGAGTGTTTTCCGAAACGCCCGAAATCCCGATGAATTCTCAAGCGATCATTGCTTACTACATTCACGACCTGAATCCCCTGATTTTCCGGATTTACGGCAACGTCGGTCCGCGCTGGTACGGACTGGCTTATGTCGCGGCATTTGTTTCGAGTTATTTGCTGTTCCGCTGGTTGTCGAAGAAGGGATATGCCGATCTTCCGCCGTCGAGAGTCGGCGATTTCATCACCGGTGTCGCGCTCTTCGGAGTGATCATTGGCGGCCGGCTCGGGTATGTCTTTTTTTACGCGCCGGAAATGCTGGCCGATCCGATTTCGATTTTCAAAATTTGGAAGGGCGGCATGTCCAGCCATGGCGGAATGCTCGGCGTCATCGCGTTCACATTTTATTTTGCCTGGCGACACAAAATCTCATGGACCAATCTCGGCGATAATCTGGTCGTCACTGCGCCTCTGGGTTTGTTTTTTGGACGCTGCGCAAATTTCATCAACGGCGAGCTCTACGGGCGTCCCACCACGATGGGATGGGCGATGCAGTTCCCGAAAGAGTTACTCGATCGGCCGGATGAAGCGCAACGCGCGATAGCGGCCTGCAGCAAGATCGATCCATCAATCGCGACGGCGGATGATGTCATCGCCGCGGTTCATCGGCAGCCGCAGATCAAGGAAGCTTTGCGATCCATTCTGGTCCCGCGCCATCCTTCGCAATTGTACGAGGCCTTTTTCGAAGGTATTGTTCTTTTCACGATTCTTTGGTTCGTTCGGACTCGAACGCGCCAACCGAACGGCGTCCTGACCGGGCTGTTTTTCATTTGTTATGCAATATTCCGAATCGTCGTCGAAAATTTCCGGGAACCGGATGCGAGCCTGATTCTCGGCGTCACGCGCGGGCAATTCTTTTCGTTTTTCCTGATTGCGATTGGACTGGCGTTCATCATTTTCGCGAAACTGCGGCCGACGTGGCCGAGTAGAGATGCGTTAAATCGTGAATCGTGAATCGATGCAACGATATATCAAAGTAACGATTCACGGATTAGACATTCGCGGTTGCTGATTTATTAGTGTTTTGGTGAAGCTGGAATGTTTGTCCTGTTAGCGACCACTGGCGGTCTGCTCTTTGCCTTTGAGCACGCCACGACTGCCGGCAAGCTGGTTCTCCTTCTGCTTGCCATCGGCTCGATCTTCAGCTGGTCGGTCATGATTACCAAACTTCGGGTCATCCAGTTCGCCCGGAAACAGAACGCGCGATTTCTCGAGGCGTTTCGGCAGGACCGTCAACCGCTTCGGCTGTTTGAAAAGCACGCGCGCTTTTCCGGATCGCCGGTTTTCAATGTTTACCGGGCAGGCTGTCAGGAACTCGCGTTTCATCTGCTCGGTTCGGCCGAAGTCGACGAAACATTCAAGGCGCGCCTCGGAGTCTCCGACAAAATTTCTCCAGCTCAAATGGGTGCCGTCACGGCAGCGATGGAACGAGCAGTGGGAGAGACGGCATTGGATTTGGAATCGCAAATGATATTGCTCGCGACCGCGGTGAGTGGGTCGCCGTTTCTCGGACTTCTTGGAACGGTGTGGGGCGTCATGGACGCGTTCACCGGAGTCGCCACGGCGGGGACGGCCAGCCTGGGGGCGATGGCGCCCGGGGTTTCGGGCGCGCTGATCACGACGGTCACAGCACTCTGCGTCGCCATCCCGGCGATGTTCGGTTACAACTTTCTGGTCACCAGCATTCGCAGCTTGATCGTCGAAATGGATAATTTCGCGGCTGAACTCGCATCCGAGTTCGAGCACAAGTTTGTCGATCACACGCCGCGCGAATTTGCCCTCCGAAGATGAATACGGCGCTTCTTCTACTGGGCATTGAATGTTGGACGTTGGGCGTTGGATTTTTTCTGCTGCGACTTCTCAACGCTCAACGCTTCAACAGCTCAACGAGCTAATGAGACGCTACTCTCAACGCCAGAATCTTTCGTCGCTCTCCGAGATCAACATCACGCCTTTACTCGATCTGGCCTTCGTCTTGTTGATCATTTTTATGATCACCACTCCGCTGTTGGAAAACAACATGAGCCTGGTAATTCCATCGAGTGGCGAAAAAAATCCGGCGATTGATTCCACGCAGGTGCAAACCATCTCGATTGATCGGAACGAGCAGATTCAGCTCAACGGCAAACCAGTCGATGCCGATTCGTTAGGCACAGAACTGACAAATCTGAAGCAGAGCCACCCGGATGTGGCGGTGATCATTCGGCCCGACCGCGAATTACCGGTGCAGAAACTCGTGACCTTGATGGACGCGCTCCAGCGGGCGCAGATTATGAAAGTGGGGATCGCGACGAAAGCTGAGGCGAAATAGGAAATGGCGGGAAGTCCGCGGTTTTGGCGCAACGTCACTTTGATCGGATTGGCGCACGTGGTTTTAATTGTTGGCCTGATTCGTTGGAGTCGCGAGACGAAAGACGCCGGCGCGCAGAATGTGGTTTGGATGAATGGCGGCGCCGGCGACGGAGTGGCCCCGGAAAAGAAAACGGCTCCGGTTCGAGAAACGACGAAGCCGCCGCCGCCGCGAGTCGAATCCAAAACGGAGATGAAAACGCAGAGGGGAGAGGACCAACCGATTTTAACTTCGGTCCCGAGCGATATCCGGCTGCCCACCGCAACGCCGAAACCTTCCCTGACACCGAAGCCGACTCCATCCGCCAGCCCGGCTCGAACGCCGAGGGAAACGCCGACGCCGGCACGGTCTCCGAAGCCGAAACCGAAAAAATCCGCCAGTCCGACTCCAAAGCCAAAGCCTAGCGCGACCCCGAAACCGAAACCGAAAAAGACCGTGTTGGCGAAAGCGTCTCCGAAACCAACCGCCAAGCCAACTCCGGAAGAAACCGACGAAAACGCGACCGAAACCGATGCCGATGCGGAGAAGAAGAAAATTGCCGAGGAAGCGCTCGGTAAATCTGTAGCCGCTTCCGAGTCTCCGAAGAAAACGACAGCGGCGGAGGGATCAGGCGGGAAAGGAACCTCGGCTGGAGCGAATGGTCATGCCGGCGGGGCGGGGGCGGAGTCGCAGTTTGGCTGGTATGGAAGCATGTTGCACGACCGGTTTTACAGCGAGTGGGTGCAGCCGGGTTCCGCCGCGAATTCCGGAGGGAAAAACTCGGTCATGGTGAAGATTCGGATCGAAAAGGACGGTCGCGTTTCCAATTTCGAAATTGTGCGGCCGTCCGGCAACGAGGCACTCGATAATTCCGTGGAAGCGGTTGCGAAACGGATCACACAAGTTGATCCTCTGCCGGCCGGTCTCGGCAATGGCGAGCATTACGACGTCAGAATCAATTTCGAACTCAACGCAGATCAGTAATTCAGGATGTCACAAGTCACAGATCAGAAGGCAGCAATCATACTCGTCGCGGTTTTCATGCTTGGGGTGGTGGCGTGGGCACAGGAGCCGCCGACCATCACGATTAGTAAGGGCGATCGCATCAATTTGACCGTTGCGCCGATTACCGGCGGTGAAGGCGCAGCCGTGGCCAAAACATTGCAAAATGATTTATCTCTCTCCGGATATTTTACGTTGAGCGGAAACGCGGCCTACACCGTGCGCGGCGGCGCGAGCGCCGGAAACCTGGATGGTCACGTGGTCGATCACGGCGGCGGGACCGTTTTATCGAAGACTTACCATGGCAGTGCTCGCGAGAACGCTCATCATTTTGCCGACGATATCATCGAGACGCTCACTGGTAATAAAGGGTTCGCCAGCAGCAAAATCGCTTTCATTGCCACTCGCAGCGGCAAGAAGGAGGTCTACGTCGCCGATTATGATGGATCGAACACGCGACAGATGACTCATGATGGCGTCATCAGTGTCCATCCATCGATCAGTCCGGACGGGCGTCGCATTGCCTACACTGGATATCAAAGCGGTTATCCCGATGTTTATGTGATCGATCTCGTCAGTGGCGCGCGCAATAAGATCGTTAATTTTCCCGGGACGAACAGCGGCGCGTCATTTTCGCCCGACGGCAGCCGGATTGCGTTGACGGTGAGCAAAGACGGCAATCCGGAGTTGTACGTAGTTGGCGCCGGCGGCGGCGGGGCTCGTCGCCTGACTCGGACGCACGGCGTGGAATCGAGCCCGTCGTGGTCGCCGAATGGGGATGAGATTGTGTATTCCTTTGACGATGGCGGAGGACCGCAGTTGTTTCGGATTTCTTCCGGCGGCGGCGGTGGCCAGCCAATCTCGACCGGGCGCGGCTACTGCACGGAGCCGAATTGGTCTCCCGATGGAAAGAAGATTGCCTTCAACGTGCGCGCTGGCGGGGGATTTGAGGTCGCAGTCGTCGATGCGGGTGGCGGCGGAACGCGGACCATTTGCTCAGGCGAAAATCCAGTGTGGGGCCCGGATTCGCGGCATCTGATCTTCACCGAGGGCGGCGGACTTTATATGGTCGATACGGTCAATGCGCGGCGAAGCAAGATCCTCGATGGGCTCGGGAGAATCAGCGAGCCGAGCTGGTCTCGATAATTTCCTCCACTGCCTGAAGGGGAGAAGAAAATCCGAAGTCAGGAGTCCGAATTTCGAAACAAGCACGAGTAGCCACTTCAAAAATCTTTGGGCCGGTAATTGCCGCCCCACCATTTCTGGGCAAAAATGGGTGCTTCGAAGACATGCCTGATCGCTTTACCACCAATGTGATCGACGCGGAGCTCGCCCCGGGTGCGCGCAACGCCATCCGCGTTTGTCTTCGGCTCAAGCCGGAGGAACGCATCACCATCATAACCGACGAAGTGACTCGGGATATTGCGGCCGCGCTTCAGGCCGAAGTGGAAGAGGTTGGCTCGGAACACGCCGTGTTCATTTTGGAGAATTATTCTTCCCGACCGCTCGGTGACATGCCGAAGCCGATCCTGGAGGATCTGGCTCAGTCGCAGGTCTCGATTTTTTGCGCCCAATCACAGACCGGCGAGCTCACTTCGCGCCAACAGATGACGGCCGTGGTGAACAAACACCACATCCGCCACGCGCACATGGTGAACATCACACGCCAGATCATGCTTGAAGGAATGCGCGCCGATTTTCGCGAAATAGACGAGCATAGCCAGCGTTTGGTGGAACGCGCGAGACGAGCAAAGCGGATTCGCTGCCTGACGCCGCGCGGCACGAATTTTGTGGGTGAATTTTCTCCTAATCTGAAGTGGATTAAAACGAGTGGACTGATTTCGACCGAGAAATGGGGGAATCTGCCCGGGGGCGAAATTTTCACCGCGCCGTGGAACACGAACGGACGATTCGTCGTTGACGGCGTGGTCGGGGATTATCTTTGCAGCAAATACGGCGACCTTCTCGATACACCTCTCACCATCGAAGTCCGGGAAAATCGGATAGCCCGCCTTGAATGCGAAAACAAAGAACTGCTCGAAGAGTTTCGCGCTTACACCTCGACCGACGAAAACAGTAACCGTGTCGGGGAATTCGCCATTGGCACGAATACCGCCTGCACTCACGTGATTGGGAACATCTTGCAGGATGAGAAGATTCCCGGAATACACATTGCCTTTGGTCATCCTTACACGGAACACACCGGCGCAGACTGGAAATCCAAAACGCACATCGATTGTGTCGGTCGGGACTTCGATATCTGGTTCGATGACGAACAGGTGATGAGTGGCGGCCAGTTTTTGATTTGATCACGGTCCTGGCCATCGCCTTCCGCGTTCCCATCGGCGCAATCATCGTCTCCTTATTCGCCATTGTCTGGGTCGCGGCCGGCGCGAGGACTCTGGAGCGAAAATATTTCGCCATGCTGCTTCTCGCGGCGATTTGCATTTCGTTAGGGTTAATCTATCTCTCGAGCCAGTTTGTTCCCCGGCACCCACAGGTTTTTCATGCAAAACCGTACGAGATCGCGGTCGTGGCCGAGGTGATTTTCATTCTCCTGGCCGTTGTCATCCTGCGAGGGCTTAACCGTAAAGATCTCCTGCTGCCGGTCATTTCAATCATCGTCGGACTGCATTTCTTCGGAATGGTGCCCGCCTTGGGATCCGGGCTTTATTGGTGGATTGGTGGGGCGATGTGCCTGCTTCCGATCATTGTGATTTCGTTCCTGCCGGGCCGCTGGTGGCAGCTCAGTGTCGGCCTCGGTTGCGCGGTGGTTTTGTGGACGGCCGTGATCTGTGCATCCTTTTGACCGTGCATCCTGAGCTGCGTCAGAAGTTCAACGCCGATTTCAGTCTGGAAAAGTACGAGACACTGCTGCACTGTGTGAACGAGACGGAAAAGTGGCCGGCTGATTTCCGCGTTTCGGAAACACCGGTTTTCTTGACGCGGGAATTTTCCGAAGACGTTCAACATGCCGCGAACGAAATCGTCGCCATCACACGGACCCCGGAATTTGCGCGTTACTCGAGTGACGCCATTCCGCAGAACCTGGTCGTGCCCAATGAATCGTCCCATCCCAATTTTCTCGTGGTCGATTTCGGGATTTGCCGCGACGGCGGAAAACTGGTGCCGCGCTTGATTGAGCTGCAGGCATTTCCAAGCCTGTTCGGGTTTCAGTATTTGCTGCTGGAGTGTATGCGCGGTGCTTACCCGGCTATTCCGCGCAATTGGACCTCGTCATTTGGGGGGATCAATGACGATCAATATCTCGCTCTCCTGCGCCGGACGATCATGGCGGATGTAAATGCCCGAAACGTGATCCTTTTGGAAATCGAACCGGAGAAACAAAAAACACGAATCGATTTTGCTTCGACGGAACGGTTGCTTGGGATTCGGTCGGTTTGTGTAACGGCAATCCGGAAACACGGTCGCGAGTTGGTTTATGATCGGGATGGGATGCCAACCCGGATTGAGCGAATTTACAGTCGGGTCATCTTCGACGAGCTCCTGCGGA
This sequence comes from uncultured Verrucomicrobiae bacterium, assembly GCA_963846065.1. GTDB lineage: Bacteria > Verrucomicrobiota > Verrucomicrobiia > Chthoniobacterales > UBA10450 > DASPUI01. Next base: position 168,455 of record CAWJUP010000009.1, on the reverse strand, counting down.
GACAAGATCTTCCACTCAGTTTCTCATTCCAGGACGATCTCGACGTCAAGTGGGTGGGACATCCGAACTGGTATTTCAAGATCAGCAAGCATTCACTCCCATTCTTGAAAACCGAATACACGTCGCCCGCGTACTTTGCCGATGAATTCCCGCCCGGCGAAGACATCGCGAATTTTGTTCTGAAACCGCTTTACTCTTTCGCTGGGGTCGGGGTGGATATGGACCCGACTCGTGAAAAACTCGCGGCGCTCACGGATCCGCATGAGTGGATCCTGCAACAAAAGGTCGAATACGCATCCTTTGTGCAGACGCTCAACGGACCGATGTCGAAAGCCGAGATTCGAATGATGTTTGTGTGGCCTGATAACGATCCGGATCCGACGCTGGTGAATAATCTCGTCCGTATGAGCCAGGGCAAAATGATGGGGGTCAATTTCAATAAGGACAAAACATGGGTCGGCTCGAGCATTGCCTTGCATTCCGCTGAGTGAATCCGCCGTCGATGAAGTCGGTTTCGGTGATCATTCCGACGCATAATGAGGCGGAAAATGTGGCTCCCCTTTTGGAACAGGTCGCTGCGACCGGCTTTTCGTTTTGCGAAATAATCTTCGTCGACGCGCAGTCGAGCGACGGGACGCGGGAAGCCGTGCAGGAATTTTCCGGAAAATATCCGGTGCGCTTGCTGGAGCAGGATCCCGACGCCCCAGGATTAGCGGCGGCGATTATGGAGGGCGCTCGTGCCGCGAACGGAGATGTGCTGGTGGTGATGGATGCGGATTTGAGCCATCCACCGCCGCGCATCCTCGATTTGTTGCAACCGATTTTCGAAAACGAAAAGGATTTGGTTGTTGGCAGCCGTTACATTCCGGGCGGTTCCACTCCGGGATGGCCAGCTTGGCGACGACTGTTATCGCGCGCCGGCGCCTTGGCCGCGTTTCCGCTGACAGGCATTCGCGACTCATTGAGCGGATTCTTCGCCATCGAACGCAATCGACTTCTCGAGATTTCGCCCCCGACGGTGGGATTCAAAATCGCCTTTGAAACAATTCTCCGGGGCCGCCCGAATCTCCGGGTGAAAGAAGTCCCGATCGTTTTTCGCGATCGCGAACGTGGGCGATCCAAAATGTCGTTCGGTGTCGCGTTGAGATTTGTGGTGCGTTGGATAGTCGCGGTCACACGCCGAATATTGAGGGAGGTTGGGAGGTTGAGAAGTTGAGAGGTTGAGAGGTTGAGAGGTTGAGAGGTTGAGGCGGGTTGACTATAAATTCTTCAGTTCCTCGTTCACTTCTGCGAACGCGTTCACTGCGAACTCCAGATCCTGGCGCGAATGCGCGGCCGAAACCTGGGTTCGGACACGCGCGGTGCCGTGCGGAACGACGGGATAAAAGAAACCAATCACATAGACGCCCTTTTCGAGCATGCGTGCGGCGAACTTTTGCGACTTGGCGGCATCTCCGATCATGATCGGCACAATCGGATGCACGCCGGGTTTGATCGTTAGGCCGCGCTCAGTCAGGGCGGCGCGGAAATACCTGGTGTTCTCCTCGAGTTTATCGCGCAGCTCGGTCGACTGGGTCAAAATCTCAAGCGCCCTGGCGACTGCGGCCACAATCGGGGGCGCGACGGTGTTGGAAAACAGGTAAGGCCGCGAACGTTGTCGGAGGAGTGCGACAATTTCTTTGCGGCCACTGGTGAATCCTCCGCTCGCGCCCCCGAGCGCCTTGCCCAGCGTGCCGGTGATAATGTCGATTTTGCCAATGACGCCGCGGTATTCGTGCGTGCCCCGCCCGGTTTTGCCGAGAAATCCGGTCGCATGCGCGTCATCGATCATGGTAAGAGCGCCATATTTTTCGGCGAGACCGACAATGGCTTCGAGATTGGCGATAGTTCCGTCCATCGAAAAACAGCCGTCCGTCGCGACCAGTTTGAACCGGGCACTGCTCGCTTCTTTCAACTTGGCCTCGAGATCTGCCATGTCGTTGTGCTGGTAACGGAATCGTTGCGCCTTGCAAAGGCGGATACCGTCGATGATCGAGGCATGATTCAACTCATCACTGATCACCGCATCCTGTTCCGACAAAATCGTTTCGAAGAGTCCGCCATTCGCGTCGAATGCACTCGGATAAAGAATCGTGTCCTCGGTCCCGAGAAATTTCGTCAGTCCGGCTTCGAGGTCTTTATGAATATCCTGTGTGCCGCAAATGAAACGAACGCTGGCCATCCCGAGTCCGTGCGTATCGAGCGCTGCTTTGGCGGCTTTGATCAGTTCCGGATGATCGGCCAACCCGAGATAGTTATTTGCGCAGAAGTTTAATACTTCGCGTCCGTCGGCGACGCGAATATGCGCATTTTGCGGGCTGGTGATGATCCGTTCGGTTTTAAAAAGACCCTGCTCTTTGATCTCGTCCAGCGTCCGGGAAACCTGTTTTGCAAAATCAGCGATCATGGCAAGACGAAGATTAAAATCATCTCGGACAAAGTCCACGGCAGCCGCGAAGCGCTGGAGGCGAGGACGTGGGCTGATGTGAATCCGTTAAAAAATATTTGCCCGGTTGTGAATAAGTGTTAATAACTTCGTGGCGATCTACCTTGACCCACGCCGAACTTCGCAGCCTTGCTTTAGCCATTCTCGCGGCCTTCGCCGCGGTACTACTCTTCACGTCTTGCGAGACGACGACGACCTCTGTGAGTCGCTCGTTACCAGCCTACGAAGCTCCAATCGCGAAGAGTGAGTTTCAAACGGTCAAAACCACTGCTTACACACACACTGAAGCGGACCACACTCCGTACGGCGCGCACAATGCATTAGGCGGAGAATTGCACGCAGCCAGTCCGGCAATCCGTCGCGCGGAGCACACTCCGAATCCGATCATTCTGGCCGAGGTCAGCGCCGTTCGAAAGAATTCCGATTCGGACTTGCAGCCATTTTCGATGGATCAACCGCGCTCGATGAAATCGAGGGGAACGATCGATAAGGCAACATCACAGCGAAAGTCCAAATCCGTTCGGGGGGCGAAGCGCGCCATCCCGGTGGCCAAGCCGCCAAAAATCGGAAGCGCCGCCGCCGATTGGTCGCGCTGGCCGGTGGGAACGACTTTTCGATTGCTCTCGACCGGTCAGATTTATCGCGTGGACGATTACGGTTGGGCGTTGGCCGGCCGAAACACGCTCGATTTATACATGGCGACCCAGCGGGACATGAATGCGTGGGGCGCTCGCCAGGAGCCCATTCAGATTATTCACTGGGGCGACTCCCAACAGAGTTTGCAACTTCTGCAAACCCACCAGAGCTACAAACACATCCGTCGAATGGTGCTGGAACTGCAAGGCCAGGATCAGGCCGCGGCCGCTCTGCAGTAATCGGTTAGCACCTTGGCTAACCTTTCTCGCGGCTCATTGATCTTCTAACCAGGCGACTCGCGGCTGCCCATCTACCGTTCGCCCCAATTGAGAACGATCTTGCCCGAGTGACCCGATTTCATCAGCTCGATCGCTTCCTGAAACTGGGTGTAGGGAAAACGGTGGGTAATCACCGGGGAAATATCGAGCCCACTCTGAATGAGCGCCGTCATTTTGTACCAGGTCTCGTACATCTCACGGCCGTAAATTCCTTTGATGGTCAGCTGTTCGAAGACAACGCGGTTCCAATCGACGGCCGCGCTCCCCGGCATAATGCCTAACAAGGCGATCTTGCCGCCGTGAAACATATTCGGAAGAATGTCATCGAACGCTTTCGGATTTCCCGACATTTCCAGCGCGACATCGAACCCCTCTTTCATGTCGAGTTCCTTCATTGCGACGGCGAGTTTGTCCTTGCGAACATCGAGCGCGAGGTCGGCCCCGAGTTTTCGCCCCAGCTCGAGCCGATAGGGATTCACATCGGTGATGACGACGTGGCGAGCGCCCGCTTTTTTGCAAATCGGGATCGCCATGCAGCCAATCGGTCCGGCGCCGGTGATGAGGACGTCCTCCCCAACCAGGTCGAAGGACAGAGCAGTGTGAACGGCGTTGCCTAACGGGTCGAAGCAGGAAAGCACGTCGAGTGGAATCGAGGGATCGGCGTGCCAGCAATTATCTTGAGGAATGGAAACGAATTCGGCCCAGGCGCCGGAACGATTCACGCCCACGCCTTGAGTGTTCGGGCAAAGATGGCGCCGGCCGGCCAGACAGTTTCGGCAATGACCGCAGGTGATGTGACCTTCTCCGACGACGAGATCGCCCTTCGCGAAACCCTTGACCTGATCGCCAACGTCGTCGACCACGCCGACAAATTCGTGCCCAATCGTCATGGGCACGGGGATGGTCTTCTGGGCCCAGGAATCCCAGTTATATATATGTACGTCTGTCCCGCAGATAGAGGTCTTCAAAATCCGGATCCGGACGTCCTCGCCTTTGACGCCGGGAATTGGCACATCCTCGAGCCAAAGTCCGGGCTCGGCTTTCGCTTTCACCACCGCCTTCATCGTTTTCTGCACGAGAGGAAATTATCCACGGTTCCGCCTTCGCCAAGGCCGGGTCGCAATAAGTTTGGCAGGCTCGCCGCGATTCCTAACCGCCGTCAATTCCACCGTAAACTGTGGACAAAAGTTGTGCGTCTCAGGACAATGACGGTGTGCCTCTAGTTGCGGAACAACCGACCTCGCAAGCTCCCAATCGCCGTTCCACTTTCATTTTGCGATTCATTAGTACGATTGCGCTGTGGACCGTCGCGTTGCTGATCGCATTCTCCGGATATGAAAGCTTGTTCTGGGTATTGATCAGCGGATTTGGACTGATCGCGCTCTGGGAATTCTATCTGATGCTGGATCGGGCGAGCCTGCCGAATTTCAAGGTCACCGCGATCATCTGCGGTGCAATCTTGTTGAGCGGAAGCTTTTACTATTTTTCACGAATCGGTCCGGCTGCTTCTTACGATTTTGAGATCGCCGTCCTGCTTTTTTTTCTGCTCACGGTATTCACGCGTCAGATGTTCGCGCGACTGCGGCACGATGAACCTCTGCAAACGATGGCTTACACCTTGTTCGGTCTGCTTTACGTGCTCTGGCTTTTTAATTTCATCACGAAAATCGTCTATCTCACGCCGCGCTCCAGCACCGGGGAAGTCACCGGACAGTTTTACGTATTGTATTTGGTGGCGGTGACGAAATTCAGCGATATGGGGGCGTATCTCACGGGCAGCGTCATCGGACGTCACAAAATGGCCCCGCAGATCAGCGCCAAAAAAACGTGGGAAGGATTTTTCGGCGCGCTCGCCTTTGCCCTTTTCGCGAGTCTGGGCTTGTTCAAATTGATGCCGGGCCACTTGTCTTTCCTGACCTGGACGCACGCGACCATTCTTGGATTATTGCTGGGATTCGCTGCGGTGATCGGTGATCTGGCTGAATCAATCGTTAAACGCAGTACGGGGGCGAAGGACTCGGGAAATTTGCTTCCGGGAATCGGCGGAGCGTTGGATTTAATCGATAGTCTGCTCTTCACTGCGCCGCTTCTATTTTTCTACATGCGGCTGGTCATTCGTGTGCCGTAAGACGGGGGTCTCTGACAGAATAAACAAAAGGATTAGAATGGAAGAGGCACCAAACTCCGAACGAGCGAGTAGAATAGGTGAAAATTCACGGGACTACGACCTGTGCGGCAAGATCATTGGCGCCGCGATGAAAGTTCACTCGGGGCTCGGATCGGGATTTCTCGAGTCGGTCTATCAGAATTCGCTGCTGTGGGAACTGCGAAAAGCAGGTCTCAAAGCTGACGCCGAGCGGCCGATCACTGTGCGATACGATGGCCAAATGGTCGGAGCCTTTACCGCCGATGTGTTGGTAAATGAGTGTGTGATTGTTGAGTTGAAAGCGAGCCAATCCCTTGTCAAAGCGCACGAAGTTCAACTGGTAAATTATTTGACTGCAACGGGCCTGGATGAAGGCGTTCTGTTAAACTTCGGATCCGAACGGTTGGAGTTTAAGAAAAAGTTTCGCTTGCTGAAACAAGAAGAAGCTTCGTTCTGATTCCCGGATTCATTTTGTTTATTCTGTTCATTCTGTCGTCATAAAATGAAGCGTAAACGCGTTGTCGTCCTCGGCGCGACCGGCTCGATCGGCGACAGTGCGCTGAAGGTCGCGCACGATATTCCGGAACGGATGGAAATTGTCGGCCTGGCGGCCAACACCAATGTCGAGAAGCTCGCCGCCGCGGCCAACAAAACGCGCGCGGAGGCGATCTGTTTGGTTGACGAGAGTAAGCTGGAGAGTTTGCGCAACCAGCTTGAGTACAAGCCGAAAATTCTTTCGGGCGAATCGGGATTGCGGGAAATCGCCTGCCTGGCAAATAGCGATATTGTCCTGATTGCCATCGTCGGGACAGGCGGACTTCATCCGGCGTTGGATGCGATTGGAGCCGGTAAAGATCTTGCCGTGGCGAGCAAGGAGATTCTGGTCATGGCCGGGGAAGCTGTGACCGAAGCGGCAAATCGGAAAGGGGTAATGATTTTGCCGGTCGATTCCGAGCACAATGCGATCTTTCAGTGCCTCGAAGGCAAGATGCTCGATCCTCGATCCCCGAGCCTCGGTCCCCGATCCCCAAGCCAGCATCCAGCATCGTTCGACTCTCGCGATGTCCGCCGAATCATTCTCACCGCCAGCGGAGGACCTTTTCGGAACACGCCGCGGGAACAATTCGAGGCGATTACCGTGGAGCAGGCCCTGAAACATCCGACTTGGAACATGGGGCCGAAGATCACGATCGATTCGGCCACTCTATTTAATAAGGGGCTCGAAATGATCGAAGCCCATTGGCTGTTTGGAGTGGAAATGAAGCGGATCGAGGTAGTCGTTCATCCGCAAAGCATTGTTCACTCGATGGTCGAGTTCGCTGACGGGTCGATGCTGGCGCAACTGAGTCATTCCAACATGTGTTTCCCGATTCAATATGCCGTGACCTGGCCCGAGCGAGTGGCGAACAGCTTGCCGCCGCTTGATTTCTCCGAACTTTCCAAGCTTGAATTTTTCCCGCCCCGCTATGCCGATTTCCCCGCGCTCGAGTTGGCCCGACAGGCGGGCGAAACCGGAGGAACGCTTCCGGCCGTGATGAACGCCGCGAACGAGATGGCGGTGGCCGCTTTCCTGGACGGACGGATTCGATTTCCTGAGATTTGGCAGACCGTGGCCGAGGTGATGGGAAGGCATGGGACCGTTGCGCATCCCAATCTCGATGCCATATTGGGGGCCGATCTTTGGGCGCGAGACGAAGCGCGCCGGTATATCGGGAAAAACTAATCAGGAATCCGGGAAAAATGTCGGGATTTGCTTTAGTTATTTCTGGGTTCTTAGATTCCTGATTCGATTTATGGTTCTTCAGAGTATTCGCGTCATCTTCATCCTCCTTGAGGTTCTCATTCTTTTTAACCTCCTGATCGTGGTCCATGAGATCGGCCACTTTTTGGCTGCGCGCTGGCGGGGTCTTTTTATCGAGAAGTTCGGTATCTGGTTTGGCAAACCGATTTGGAAGAAAACCATCAATGGAGTGCAGTATTCGTTAGGCTCTTTGCCTTTCGGCGGCTTTGTCGCGCTTCCTCAGCTCGCGCCGATGGATATCATTGAAGGCAAAGCCGATCTCGACCGCGCCAAACTGCCGAAAATTTCCGCGCTCGATAAGATTATTGTCGCGTTCGCCGGTCCGCTCTTCAGTTTCCTTCTCGCGGTGTTGTTTGCCGTGATCATTTGGGCGGTCGGCAGACCGGTCGGCGAAGGCGAGGCCACTACCACCATTGGTTACGTCGTGAAAGGTTCGCCGGCGGAACAAGCCAAACTCAAGGCCGGGGACCGGATCATTGAAGTCGATCACCATCGCGTCACGCGATTTGGCGGGATGAGTGACGAAAGCGTTCAGTGGGACATCGTTCGAAGTGAAGGCGAGACCATTCCCATCACGGTGGAGCGGCCCGAAAACGGCCACCTCGAAAAAATCGTGGTGGAGGCGCGGCCGACAATTCCCAAAACCAACTGGTGGATGCGAAAAGGATTTCGCGAAATTGGGATCGTTCCGGCGGAAACGCCGGTGCTGGCGAAAGTGACCGAAGACAGTCCGGCGGCGAAAGCAGGATTGCGACCCGGCGACAAGATTGTCGCGATCGATGGGCAGCCCTTGTACGAGTTAAGCGGGATCTCCGATTATTTGCGACAGCATCCGGTCGACCGCGTCACCTTGACGATCGTGCGGAACGGCCAGGAAATGCCGGTGCCGTTCGATTCCGGTTATCCAAAGATCGACAGCGTGGCCAAGGACAGCCCGGCGGCCCGAGCGGGTCTACAAGCCGGGGATGCGATCACTGCCGTCGATGGGCAACCGGTCAGGAGCTTGTTGGCGGTCGGCGATTATGTGGAATCGCATGGCGATCAGCCGATTCGGCTGACGATTTCACACGAAGGCCAATTGCGCGATGTCACCATCACTCCGGAGGTGCCACAGGGTGATACCAGCCCGCGGATTGGAATTCTGTGGGGCGATCAATTCGGAATGATTCTCGATCAATTCGGCAACATGATCGTGAAACATCCGCGACCACTGGAGCAAATCCGGACCGGAGTGTTATCGATTGTGAATACGATTAGCGCGGTGGCGTCGCCGAAGTCGGATGTAAAACTCCAACACATGAGCGGCCCGGTCATGATGCTACGGGTTTATTACGTCATGTTCGAGAATCGCGAAGGATGGCGCATGGCGCTTTGGTTTAGCGTGGTGCTGAACATCAATCTGGCCCTTTTGAATTTGCTTCCGATTCCGGTTCTTGACGGCGGACATATTCTTCTCGCTTTGATTGAGGGGGTACGAAGACGTCCCGTGAACATGCGGGTATTGGAAGTGGTTCAAACCGCCTGCGCGCTCGTGATCATCGGTTTCATGGTCTATATCGCGTTTTTCGATGTTCAAGATCTTCCGATTTTTGGTCACCGGGATACGCCGAAGTTTTTACCGAAAGCGACACCGGCGAAGACACAGCAGTAGAGTGCGCCGATCGCTTAGGTGTCTTACGACACCTCTGCCACCTAGAAAATATCAGGAGACCAAGGAGCGGCGTGCTCCAGGCCGCCGGCAATTCAAACACGGCGACTGGTAAGTCGCCGCTCCCGGGACGCGCAGCGCGGTCGAAATACAAACGCCGAACATAGATAGGCGCTCGCCGCCGCGAGCGCCTCCAGAAATGAGACCTGATTGCACGGTGGAATGTCGTCCATTAGTTTGCGTTAACATGGATACGAGCATGACCACCACCGCGTTCGAAATCGACGGCTACCGCGTGGTGCGGAACTTTGGTGTTGTTCGCGGAATTATCGTCCGATCCCGGTCCATTTTCGGAACGATTGGCGCCGGTCTGCAAACACTGGTCGGTGGAAATATCACCATTCTGACAGATCTCTGCGAAAAAACGCGCGAGCACGCCCTTGACCTTTGCCTCGATCACGCGCGGCAATTGGGCGCGAATGCGATCATCGGTCTTCGTTATGATGCCACGGAAATCATGCAAGGTGTGACCGAAGTGCTTTGCTACGGCACGGCAGTTTTAGTTGAGCCCGCGGCGAGGTCCTAACGTGAAATATTGCGCCAATCCTTTTCAGTATCAGCGCCGTCAGACCCGGGAAGTCCTCGTCGGAGATGTCGGAATTGGCGGAGACAATCCGATCCGCGTTCAGTCGATGATTACCTGCGACACGATGGATACCGATGCATCCATCCAGCAAACGATCGAACTGGCCGACGTCGGGTGCGAGATTGTGCGAATCACTGCGCCAACAGTGAAAGACTCGCGCAATCTGGAAAATATCGTCAAAGGTCTGCGCGCGCGCGGATGCCATGTGCCGATCGTGGCGGACATCCATTTCAAACCCGAAGCGGCAATGGAAGCAGCGAAATGGGTCGAGAAAGTCCGCATCAATCCCGGGAATTATGCCGATTCCAAGAAGTTTGTGATTCGGGAGTACACCGACGAGCAATACCTGGCCGAGCTCGGCCGAATTCGCGACCGATTCACTCCGCTGGTGGACTTGTCCAAGGAACGCGGCGTGGCCATGAGGATCGGAACCAATCACGGCTCCTTGAGCGACCGGATTCTCAATCGCTACGGTGACACCCCGCTAGGAATGGTCGAAAGCGCGCTTGAGTTCGCACGCATCGCGCGGGAACGCGATTATCACCAGTTCGTTTTCTCGATGAAAGCGAGCAATCCCAAGATCATGATCGCCGCTTACCGACTATTGGTTGCGCGATTGGACGAACTTGGATCGGATTGGAACTATCCGGTTCACCTGGGCGTGACGGAAGCCGGGGAAGGCGAAGATGCCCGGATCAAAAGTGCGATTGGCATCGGCTCGCTCCTCATGGACGGAATCGGCGATACGATTCGCGTTTCTCTGACGGAAGATAGTCCACACGAAATTCCGGTGGCCCAGGAGCTCGTCCGCCTATTCGGCCAGGGCGACTCTGCAAAGTCCGAAATCCCAAATCCGAAATCCGAACTTTCTTTCGATCCGTTTTCGTATCAAAAACGGCCGACCGAAACAATTCAGCGCGATGGCTTTCGCCTTGGGGGCGAGGAGCTCATCCGGGTAGTTGTTAGGCGAGACAATTACGAGAAAATTGCGCACAAGATCGATCGCATGGGGGATTACAAGCCGGAGATCGTTTTCGAGAATGCCGGAATAATCGAATTGGATCCGCGAGATGACGCAGCCATCGCCCAGGTGAATGCGGAGCGCGAAGCGCAATTCGTCACCGTGCAGGAGGATTTGGATTTGCCGATGATTCCAGCCTTCCGGTTGTTAGCGACCAAGCTGAGTTCCCGGCATCCAATTCTTCTCAAAGACACCTCACGACGGGATGGCAGGATCCCGGATGCCGAATCCTCGATGCCCGATGCGCAAATTCAGGATCAAGTCTCGAACATCCAGCATCAGTCCGACTTTCTTGAGACGTTGTTGATCGCCGCGACCCACATCGGCTCGCTTTTGTGTGACGGAATCGGTGATGCAATTCTGGTCCAGGGCGAGGAAGCGCCCGGGCAGGCTTTGCGGCTGAGTTACAATATTTTACAGGCGGCGGGTTCGCGGATTTTCAAGACGGATTACGTGGCGTGTCCTTCCTGCGGACGAACGTTGTTCAATCTTCAGACAACGACCGCGAAGATCAAAGAGGCAACCATCCATCTCAAAGGGGTGAAAATTGCCATTATGGGATGCATCGTGAACGGTCCGGGGGAAATGGCGGATGCGGATTTTGGTTACGTGGGCGGAGCGCCGGGTAAAGTGAATCTTTACGTGGGGAAAACTCCGGTGAAATTTAATATACCGGAAGCAGAAGCGGTCGATCGATTAAAGGACCTGATTCGCGAGCACGGGAAATGGATCGAGCCCGTGCCAACATCGCCCGTTCTGGTTTAGAGAAAGCCGACGGCAGGTGGCCCGATCCAAGGGGCGCCGATGCCCGGGCATTGTTCGATTCCTCTTCCCGGTCTTGCTGGCTTGCTTGCTGTTGCGCCGCGTTTGATCGCTCGGCGGCACCGATGACACCTCCAGCTCCGAGTTGGGATGGATCCGAGTGTGGCGAATTTTTCCTCGCGTATGCACGTTGGGCGGTCCTCCCGGGTGTCGATTGAAGGTAGCCTTACCGCTATCGGGATTGATTTTGTCGGATCGTTTTTATCAGTTCAAGGTAAAAAGCATCGATTTGTCTTGACCTTTTGACGCAAATTATTGCAGTCTTGCCGCTCACTCTCAACTCAGTTTGCAGCAGGGAATTCTATGAAATCTAATCAAACGTTTAGCCACTCGACTCGTTTTGTATTCTTGTTTTGCGGCATCGCTCTTCTGGTTTTGCTCGGCCTAACGACCGGGCACAGCACCGCGACGAATAAAGTCACGTCACTAAAAACAGCGCAGAAATCGCACCCGCAGGCGACGAGCCAGGGTCTGGCCGCCGGCGCAGCGAATGCACAAGTCGCTGTCATGGTTGAATTGCGCGATGCGCCCGGCGCAGTGGCATATGCGGCGGCATTGAAGACCGCCCAAGCGCAATTGAACGCTCAAATTTCTCAGGCGATGTCGGGTAAAAGCAAAACGGCAGCCCAAGCCGCGGTCAAGCAGCTGACGTCGAAGCCGGTTCAGCCCAGTCTCGCCGCCATCAATCAGGTCAAAGCGACCGTGCAACGGATCGATGCCACCCAAAAACAACTCCTGCCATCTCTGACCGGTGGAAATATCAACGGCCAGGTGATCTATCGCTTGCAGAAGGCCTATAATGGCATCGCGCTGTATGTGAACCCGAGCAAGATTCCGGCGATCGCCGCCATGTCGAACGTCAAAGCAGTGCACCGCATGGTCACGAAGTATCCCTCCGCGTTTTCCGACCTTGATTTCACGAATGTTCGGTCTGTCTGGAACCCTCCCAGCCCATCTGCTCCGCCAAACGGATTAGGTTTGCATGGTGAGAATATCAAAGTCGCAGACATCGACACCGGTATCGACTACGTCCACGTGAACTTTGGCGGCCCTGGCACTCCGGCAGCCTATGCTTCGCTGGGCAGTCATACCACCGCTCCCAATCCTTATTTTCCCAGTGTAAAAGTCGCTGGCGGCTACGATTTTGCCGGGGATTCCTACAACGGAGGCAACACTCCGGCACCTGATCCCGATCCGTTCGACGCCGAAGGTCACGGCACCGGCACCGCCAGTTTGATTGGCGGCTATGGCGTGACCTCGACCGGATACCTCTATTCCGGTAGCTATGATTCGACGACTCCGATCGGATCGATGTTGATTGCGCCCGGCTATGCTCCGAACTGCAAAATTTATGCATTGAAAGTTTTTGGCAGCACCGGCGGAACGAACCTGGTCAGCCAGGCCATTGAATGGGCGATGGACCCGAATGGGGACGGAAGCTTTGCCGATCACATGGATGTGATCAATATGTCGTTAGGCGCCCCGAACGGCTTCGCCGATGATCCGGACTGCGTCACATCATCGAACGCCGCTTCAATCGGTATCATCGTGGTGTCGTCGGCGGGCAACGACAATGACAGCTATTATGATGTCAGCACGCAATCTGTTGCCACCGGCACGTTGAGCGTCGCGGCGACCTATAACGATCAGAACGGATACATTTACTCGGCCGTTGTGAACGAAGTGACTCCGAATGCGAACACGGGTTATTCAATTTTCACTACCACCAGCCCGACGAATCAATCGGTCCCAACGACTCCGGTTTGCTATGCGGTAAACCCGCCCGGACCAACTGGAGACCCTCACGACGGCAGTCATCCGCTGACCAACGCGGCGGAGTGTAACGGTAAAATTGTCGTCGCTGATCGCGTGTCCGGTCAGGGTTCCAATCTTTCCGTGAACGCGCAGGATGCTGGCGCGGTTGGGATCATCGATATCGCGAATTTCGCGCAGGCGAATGGAAATCCGTTCCTGCTCACGACATCTCCATCGTTAACCAAGCCAATGGTGGTTTGCCCGACCGCGTTTGGAAACACTCTGGTGTCGGATGCAGCGTTTGATTCGAACGGACATTCAACCACTGGCGCGACGGCAAATATTTCGCCCGGCAACGGCTCGATTTTGCAGCCGGCAAATCCGCCAGGCTCGCCGGCCGGTGCAGGTTCTCCTGACACGGTGCCATCTTATACATCGCGCGGACCGCGTTCCGGCGACAGTGCGCTCAAGCCCGATATCGCGGCACCAGCAGAAGTGACTGGAATCGCAGCGGCATTTACGGGGCATCAAGTTGCCAATTTCAACGGTACGTCGTCGGCCTGTCCGCACGTCGTCGGCGAAATGGCGCTTTTGCGCCAAGCTCATCCGGCTTGGTCGGTTCAGGAACTCAACGCTCTCGCTTGCAACACGGCGACGCATGATCTGTTTACGCAGGAGCCCGGACCAAGCCCATCGCCGACGCCAGCCACTCAGCTCGGCCTCGGGCGCATTGGCGCGGGTCGCATCGATGTGGGTCTGGCCGGTCAGGCAAGCGTGATTGCTTTTAATCAGGCTGACAATGCACCGAGCGTCTCGTTTGGTGACGTAGAAGTGCCGATCAACGGGTCGGTCACCCTGACCAAATCGGTTCTCGTTGAAAACAAGGGCGCCAACAACGTGACCTATAACGTGAGCTATCAACCAGTCACGGCGGTCCCAGGCGCGAACTTCTCCATTCCTGGCGGCTTTACGGTGAATGCCGGCAACAGTGCCAATCTCAGCGTGACCTTTACCGCCACCGGTACGGCCTTGAAACATAATAAGGATCAGAGTGTCTCATTCTTCGACCCGAACTTCGGCCTCGAACGCCAATGGTTGTCCGAGCAGGGTGGTTATTTGGTTTTGACGCCGACCAGCGGGCCAGAGCCAACGATTCGTGTCGCGCTGTATGCCGCGCCGAAAGCGGTCGCGAGCGTGCATGCGTCCGGAACCGGATTTGTTCCGACGGCCAATTCCGGAAGCTTCAATATTAATTTCAACGGAGCTGGAATTAACAGCGGGCCGAATTACGGACAAGGCTTCGACGTCGTCAGCTTGGTCAAGCCATTCGAATTGCAATATGCCAACCCGCTTGCCGGCGCGATCAATCCGCCGACCGACGCCAACGTGCTTAAATATGTGGGCGTGACCAGCGACTATGCGACGGTCCACAACTTCTTCCCGGGCTCGGAGCAATACAGTACGGTCTCGTTCGGTATCGATGGGTTCGGTGATTGGACGACTCCGGTGTTCTATGACATCGGTGATCGCCGCATCATCCTCGATGTCAATCAAGACAGTGTCGATGATTACACCATTCAGCTGTATTCCATTGGCGTCGGAGTAAACGGCTTTGCTCAACAAGCAAGCGACAACCTGTATGTCCCGCTCGTATTCGACTTGAACACACCAGCGAACTCGAACTTCTCCAATTACTGGACAGACGAGCTCGATCCGCTTCAAGCCGACGTGAATATCTTCAATAACAGTGCGGTCATTGTCAGCGTCGACGCTTCACAGATTAACATTCTGCAAGGCGGTTCGACTGCGTTCAATTACCGCGTGGAGAACTACGACCGGAACGGGAACTTGATCAGTTTCACGCCCGAAATGACATACGATGCCGCTAATCCTGGTCTTGAAGGAGAAGATTCCACGGGCGCGGCTGCGTCGTCTGGTTTCCAAGGTTTGCCCTTTGGGAATACCGACAACAATTCGCCTCCGTATTTCAACCCGCCAATCGCTGGCCCGTTCTTCGAGCCATTCATGTATGTGGATTCGCCCACGGGATCGATTCCGATTAACTACAACGGATTCAATTTCCAAACGAACGCTTCGTTGGGTGTGTTGTTGATTCACATGCACAACGGGCAGGGGCAGCGATCTGATGTGATCTCGTTCCGCAAGCCGACTATCACCGGCTTTAGCCCGAACACTGGTAGCCGTAGCGCCGGAACATTCGTAGCCATCAATGGTGCGAACTTCAATGCGTCCACGGTGGTCAAGTTTGGTTCCACGCCGGCTACGACCGTCAATGTGCTGACCTCGAATACGATTTCGGCCCGAGTACCTGCGGCTGCACCGCTCGGCCCGGTTCCGATCCGCGTCTCGAACGCAGCCGGAACATCGACCAGCGCCAGCACGTTCACCGTGACTCCGTAATTTAGGAAATAGGGGAAATACATATGAAAACGACAACTCATCTCGCAGTAGTGACCTTTGTTGCGCTGTTTGCTTGCGGCACGGGAGTCCGCGCCGCCACCGTTCAGGGATTCGAGTCCGGCCTTCCGGGTGGATCCACCGTCGGTGATGCGTCGATCCAGACAAGCTACGAGGGCATCGCGGCGCCGGAAGGCAGCAATCAGTTGCTCTTAACGACGATTAACAATGCAGCGAACAGCGATCAGGGCGTCAATCCGATTTCCGTGAATAATGCGGTTTCGGCCGCGTCGGTCGCCACGTTCGTCGGTAATGGATTGGGTGGAGTGACTCAAAGCAATTTGAGATACGATTCTACCCATACCGGCCGCGAAGGTTCCGCATTCGACGTCAGTCTTTCGTTGAATGTCGGCGATGTGTTGACGTTCCAATACGACTTCCTGACCTCGGAGGATCCAAGCGATCCGGTTCCGCACCAGGACTTCGGGTTTGCGACGCTGGTGAATAGCGCCGGAACGTTGGTGAACTATCAACTGCTGGGGCATCAAACGGCCGCGACCAACTCGACCGGCCAGGCGCCGTTCTTTAATGAGACTGGCAGCTCCGGAAATCATTATTCGACCTATTCCATCTCGATCACGACTGCCGGCACTTACACGCTCGGTATCGGCGTGATGGACGCGCAAACGATGGATGGGCCATCGGGATTGCTGGTTGACAATATCTCGGTAACCCCGGTTCCGGAACCTGGCACGATCGCTTTGGCGGTGATTGGAGCCGGTTTGATCGGAATAATTCGGGCGCGCAGAAAAGCCTAGTCGTTCGTTGCCTTTGTTTTCGTGACGGGCCGGGAGTTTATCCCGGCCCGCACTGTTTTCCGATTGGCCATTGACAAAAGGCAAATCAGCGGCATATTTCGCGCTCCTCCCGCACTCGCGTGAGATCTTCCTCCATGGATAAAATCCGTAACATCGCCATTATTGCGCACGTTGACCACGGCAAGACGACGTTAGTCGATCAATTGCTGAGGCAGTCGGGCACTTTTCGCAGCAATCAAAAAGTCGCCGAACGGGTGATGGATTCGATGGATCTCGAACGAGAGAAGGGGATTACCATTCGCGCAAAGAACGCGTCCTTCCAATGGAACGGATATCGGATCAACATTGTCGACACCCCTGGCCACGCAGATTTCGGCGGAGAGGTTGAACGCATCATGAAGATGGTCGACGGCGTTCTCTTAGTCGTCGACGCGCACGACGGGCCGCAGGCGCAAACGCGTTTTGTTTTGCGCAAGGCGCTGGAAAACAAGGCCCAGCCCATTGTCGTGATCAATAAAATCGACCGCGAAAATGCGCGTCCGCATGAAGTGCTCGATATGGTTTTCGATCTTTTTCTCGAACTGAAGGCGACTGACCAACAGCTCGATTTCCCCATCGTCTATGCCAGCGCCAAGGAAGGGCTCGCTCATCGGGAGCTCGGTGATAAATCGACCGATATGACTCCATTGTTCGAAGCGATTGTTCGTCACGTGCCCCCACCGAAGACTTCAGACGACCCGTTTCTACAAATGTTGGTGTCGAATCTCGATTACAACGATTACGTCGGACGGATTGCGATTGGTCGAATTATCAGCGGCCATCTCAGCGTCGGCGAGCCGATTACTTGCATTCATCGTGACGGCCGGCGCGAGACCTCGACCGTGACGCGGCTCTTCACTCACGCAGGTTTGGAACAGATCGAAATCAAGCACGCCAGCGCCGGGGACATTATCGGCGTAGCCGGCTTTGAAGAGGTTTATATCGGCGAAACTCTCAGCAGTGATCCCGACGCCAAGCCCCTCGAGTTTGTTGACATTGATCCGCCGACGATTCGAATGCGAATTTTGGTGAACGATTCACCTTTCGCCGGTCGGGAAGGAAAATTTGTCACCGCTCGCCACGTCCGTGATCGTCTCACTCGTGAGACGCGCGGAAATGTCTCGCTGCAGGTGAATGATACGGACACGGCCGGTGCGTTTGAAATTCACGCTCGGGGCGAAATGCAGATCGCCATCCTGGTCGAGCAAATGCGACGCGAAGGCTACGAGGTCATGATTTCACGGCCGGAGGTGATCATGCACCGTGACGAAAACGGCAACTTGCAGGAGCCGATCGAAAATCTTTACGTCGATATTCCAAACGAGAATCTCGGCGACGTGTTGCAGGCGATTGCGAATCGCAAAGGCGAAGTGGCTAACATGACACATCACGCCACGCGCGTTTCCGTGGAAGCAATTATTCCCACCCGTGGCCTGATCGGTTTTGAAACCGATTTGGTCAACCTGACGCGGGGCGAGGGGATCATGAGTCATTTGTTCCGTGAATACTCGTCGTTCAAGGGAGAGATCGAGGGGCGAAATCGCGGGGTCATGATTTCGATGGAAGCCGGAACCAGCACCGCTTACGCGTTAAACAGTATTCAGGAGCGCGGGCGATTGTTTATCGGACCCCAGGAAGAGATCTATGTCGGCATGATTGTCGGCGAGAATGCACGTCCGGACGATTTGCCAGTCAATCCCTGCAAAGCGAAAAAGCTGACCAATATGCGCTCACAAGGCGACGGCAAAGGCATCCAACTGGAAGCGCCGCTTCGCCTGACCCTGGAACGGGCGATTGAGTACATCGATACGGATGAGTATGTCGAAGCGACTCCAAAATCCCTCCGATTGCGCAAGCGCATTCTGGATGCAACCGCCCGGAAACGGTCGGCTACGGCAATGGCGGCCGCGGATTGACAAAGCCGCGCGAGTGAGTTTGAGTGGGTGACTTTCCCAGGCGGTGAATCTCACCGCCCCTTGTTAAAGTGAATCGGCTCGTTAGGCAGCCGTCTATTTTTAGGAGATAAAGCCGCACCATGGCGGGACATAGCAAATGGTCAAAGGTCAAGCGTTTCAAAGGCGCAATCGATGCGAAACGCGGCCAGATTTTCAGTAAATTGTCCAAGGAAATCACCATCGCCGCGAAAACCGGCGGAGGAGATCCGAGCGGCAATCCGCGGTTACGCAGCGCCATTCAGGCCGCGCGCGATCAAAGTATGCCGAACGACAATGTCGACCGCGCCATCAAACGCGGGACCGGTGAAGGCCAGGAAGCGGCCCATTTCGACGAGATTGTCTATGAAGGCTATGCGCCCGGCGGAGTGGCCGTGATTGTCGAGGCGGCAACCGATAACAAGAACCGCACGGCCGCCGAAATCCGAAGCATTTTCACAAAAAATGAAGGCAACCTCGCGACCAGCGGCAGTGTCTCGTTTATGTTCCACCGGAAGGGGCAAATTATCGTTGCGCGCGGGTCAATCGACGAGGATCGCATTTTGGAACTGGCCTTGGAAGCGGGCGCTGAGGAGTTGACAACCGAGGAGGATCAGTATGTTATTACCACTTCCCACGATCAGCTCTACGCTGTAGCTGACGCGCTGAAAAAGGCTGGTGTGACGACCGATGGGCAAAAGTTTACCTTCATTCCCGATACGACCGTTGCGGTTACCGATGAGACCGTTGCCCGACAAGTGTTGCGTTTGTGTGATGCGCTGGAAGAGGACGATGACGTTCAAAACGTCTATTCAAACCTAGATATCCCCGACGAATTGCTGGCCAAGTTGCCGGCTTGAGAAACTTTACTAGCTCTCGCAAAAGAGCCCGATCGCGAACGCGCGAAAACTTTTTATGAACGACGAAAATCAAAGCCAGCCGCCGCTGGAGACTGGCGCGCCGGCAGGAGAACAACGCGGGGAGACCGGCACGCCGGATCCACGCCGACGCCGCGGCCGACGCCGCTTTCCGCGCCGGCGCTATTACAACCGCGATCGCGGAGAGAATTTTAATGAATCAAATAACGACAATCCCGGAGCCGATCCAATGACAGGTGATGTTTCAACTGAGACTTTGGAGCGGCAGTCTCCAGTCAGCGGTGAAGGAGCGACCGACCAAGTGCAGACAGAACCCGAATTCGGCGAAGGAATCATTGAGATTTCCGGCAAAGGTTTCGGCTTCCTGCGAGATCCCAAACGCAATTTTGTTCAGACGCCGCAGGATATATTCGTCACTCCGGAAATCGTCCGGCGTTTTGCGCTGCGCGATGGCATGTGGATTAATGGTGAAACCCGCCGGGGCAATCGCGGGCCGCAATTGGTCAAGCTAGTGACCATTAACGGTGAAGAGCCGGGCAAATATCAGGGTCTGCGGCCATTCGAAGAGCTGACCACGATTAATCCGAACAAGCGGATCAAGCTTGAGACAGTTCCGGATCGCTATACCACGCGAATCATGGATTTGATGACGCCAATCGGAATGGGCCAGCGTGGCTTGATCGTGGCGCCGCCCCGAACCGGTAAGACCACATTGCTTCATCACATCGCTGATGCCGTGGTGAAAAATCACAAGGAAATGCACGTCATCATTCTACTGGTCGACGAACGTCCGGAAGAAGTGACCGACTTTCGCCGCTCGCATCCCAAGGCTGAGATCATGGCGAGCTCGAACGACAGCGACATTAAGAGTCACACGCGGATCGCGCAGCTGGCCATCGAACGTGCGAAACGTTTGGTGGAAGCTGGAAAAGACGTTTTCATTCTGCTCGATTCCATTACCCGCACAGCTCGCGCATTCAACAATGCGATGGGTGGCGGTGGCAGGACCATGAGCGGTGGTATCGACGCGCGGGCCATGGAAATTCCGCGAAAGATATTTGCGGCCGCCCGAAATACCGAGGAAGCCGGTTCGCTGACCATCGTGGCGACGGCATTGATTGAAACCGGCAGCCGCATGGACGAGCTGATCTTTCAAGAGTTCAAAGGCACCGGCAACATGGAGATGGTGCTGGATCGCAAGATCAGCGATCAACGGATTTACCCGGCGTTGGACATTTTCCTCTCTGGCACCCGTCGGGAAGAACTGCTCCTGCAACCGTGGGAGCTGGAAAAGATAAATCTGATTCGTCGCGGTTTAGCGGGTCACAAACCCGAGGAAGCCATCCAACGTCTGTTGATGTTTGTGAAGAAATTCCCAACCAACGTGGAGATGTTGAAGGGAATTCCCGGTTAAGTTCGCCGTGCCGGCAAAGTCTTTACCGGCGACTGACGTCGTCCGCCTCTCTCTGAGAGGAAGGTCGAGATGAGGGCCGATCACATCTGGTCCTGAAATGAGCGATCGGTTCTCGAGTAGCCGGACGGATGCGCCCACCTCGCGGCCAAGCAGCGGTCGGCAACAGCCGGTTCGTGATGCGGACTGGGAGCTTGTCGGTCCGGAAGAGAAGAGAAAGCGCTCGGCTATCGAGCCATTGTTTCGTTGGGTGGCGTTTATCATGGACGGACTTCTCCGTCTCCCCGGCACGAAACGCCGGCTCGGTTTGAATCCAATCATCGATTTAATCCCGGTTGTCGGGGATGTCGGTACCGCTTTTGTTTCCGCTTCGGTCTTGGTTTACGCGTTTAGCCGGGGAGTCCCCAAGGTTTTGCTCGCGCGAATGGCTTTGAATGTGGCCGTGAACGAACTGGTAGGCGTGATCCCGGTCGCTGGTTCTGCGTTTGCGTTTTGGTTTCGCGCGAACAAACGCAATTACGATCTCCTCCAACTGCACATCGATCAACCGTATCGATCGCGTAAACGTGACTGGGTATTCGTCATTGGGCTGATGACGTTGTTGATCGGCGTTTTCGTCATCGGCTGGATCGCGACCTTTGCCATTTTCTATTGGTTTGCGAAGCTTCTGAGATCGCTCCACTAAGGTCGTTTTAACGAATCGTTTCTACTTCATGTGGCGTTCGTAAAACTGGTGAATGCTTTCCCGCGCTTCACGATATTCTTTCTCGAAAGAATCAATCGACTTGCAACCGACTCGTTCGGTTAGTTTGTCTTTCTCCTCCGGATCGTTCGGAATAGTATCCACGGTACTGTTCTGCCATCGTCTCAGTGCGGTCTCGCATCGCCGCAGAAAGATGTAATTTCGCGCCAGTGCCTGGCCTTCAGCGGCGGTCACCACGTTTCGGCTGATCAGTTCTGCCAGCGCGGCGTCCCAGTTTTGTTGCCACACTCCATGTCTCATTTGCAGCGCTTGCACGACAAACTCTGCTTCGATCATTCCTCCGCGACCAGTTTTGAAGTCGGCGACATCTGAGCCGCTGCCGCGATCCCGGCGAATGCGTTCGGCCATATCGTTAATTTTCTCAATCAGATCAGATCGTTGTCCGGCTGCGCGCCAATTTAGCTGCGCCATGGTGAGAAATTCCTGTTGCAACGCGCCGCTGATCGGACGTGCCCGGGTCAGCGCTTGCATCTCCCAAAGTTGAGCTCGCTGCTGGTAATACTGTTCGTAGGCGGTCAGTGGAGAGACCAACGGACCTTTTTCGCCATCCGGCCGCAGCCGGGCATCTACCGCGGGTAAATTGCCTTCGGGTGTCAGTTGGGCGAGCGCAACGATGAGCTTTTGCGCGGCACGAACATCTTCTCCGACGAACACCACGTCGAGATCGGCGCCATAATTGATTTCACGGCCACCGAACTTACCGAGTGCAATAATTGTCAGGTCATCGCCGCCCAGCAGTTGATTGACGAACAGCAGGCATGCTTCAGCCAGGTCCGACAATTCAGAAAAGATGGCGGTGAAATTTTTTGAATCCAGCAGTTCACGCAGGATGATTCGCAATATCTGGCGCTGCCGGTAGGCCCGGACCGGGTCGAGATTGCTCGCAGTCGCGCCAAACTCACGCAGTCGTTGCCTGTGTTCGGAGAGTGTTCGCACCCGATAAAACGTTTCATCGCGACGAGTAATGTCTTCCAAAAGCGGAGGCTGCCGAATCAGGAAGTCGCCGGCGAACCGGCTCGCATCCAACGTCCGGATTAACAATTCCAAAAGTTTCGGATTGGTAACCAGGGATTCAAACAAGATGCCACGAAGGCCATAAGCTTCGACGAACCGGACAAATTGATTGAGGGTTGCGTCGGGGTCTGAAACGCGGGCGAGCTGATTCAGCAAAAATGGCTGTAGCTTCCGAAACAACTGCTGCGTTCGCGGCGCGATATAGGAATGCCCGGTCTTTTTGGTCAGATCGTTCAACCCGCGATTGGCTGCTTTTTCGTCGCGAAAAATTGTCAGATCGATCGCCACCGATTCCGTCGGAGACGTGGTGATAATGGTTTTGAAGATCGTGTGAACATTCTTCAGTGTTTCTTGCACCGCCCCCATGAATTTATCCGCGCCGGCGAACCCAAGACTTCTGGCCAGGCGATCGACTGCTTTGGGATCGCGCGGGATCGTGTGCGTCTGTTGTTCCTCATCGATTTGCAATCGATGTTCGACCTGGCGGAGGAACCGGTAGGCGCGATCGAGAGCGAGTACGGCCTTGTTTGGAATCAGTTCCAGTCGCGATAACGCGGTCAGCGCTCTGAGAGGTACTGGTCTCCTGAATGAATGCGTGTCGCGCACCGTGAATGAACTGCAATGTCTGAACGATAAATTCAATTTCACGAATTCCGCCCCGGCCGAGTTTGACGTTGCGTCCGAGATTCTCTGCACCAACCACATCTCGTTCGATCCGCCGCTTGATTCTCGCGATCTCGTCCAGCACGTCCGGGGTCGGGCTCTTGGGATAAATGAACGGCTGATGTTGACGAAGGAATTCGTAAGCCAATTCGCGGCTGCCTGATATCCCCCGAGCTTTGATGAGCGCCAGTCGTTCCCAGGTTTCGCCAAACCCGGCATAATAATTCTCGATGCTTTCGAGCGATCGAGCGAGCGGGCCGGCCGACCCTTCCGGCCGAAGCCGAACGTCCACACGAAAAAGCGCACCTTCGGGGTCGGGCGTTGAGAAAGTGGTCAGAATTTTTTCGCTCAATTGATTGAACCATTCGTGATTGGTCACTCGCGGGGAGACCTGGCCCTCTTCGCTGTAGATGAAGAGAACGTCGATATCCGAGCTGTGATTGAGTTCGCGTCCCCCTAATTTTCCAAGAGCCAGGATCGCGAACTCTGCCTGCGGTCGGCCGATCGTTTCGGAGAGGCGTTCTGTCCAATGTCGCAGAACCTGATGGACACAAATTTCCGCCAAGTGAGATAGCTCGGCGGTGGTTTCTTCGAGGGGAGCCTCGGCCAGCTCACGCAATGCGATTCGAGTCATTTCGCGATTTTTCCACGAGCGCAGGCCCCGAAAATTGTTCGCCGCGACCGGCTCTGCGGCCGACCGATCCAGTTCTGCCAGCATCTGGGGATAGGTCCGCGGCGCCGCACAAATTTCGGGACGAGCCAGCCACAATAGAAATTCGGGATTTCGAACCAGGCGGGTCAGCGAGACTTGGGACATCGCCAGCAAATGACATATTGCCGCTTCGCCCAGGGGAAAGGTTTCGATTAGCTCGGCCAGCGATGTGGCGTCGGCAGGCCAGACTTCGGCCAACTGGGTGAGCGCACTCGCCACTTGCGCGGGAAATAATGACGTCCCCGCCTTGCGGGCAATCCAGTCGGAATGCATTCGTGCAAGATAACCGTTTTTAGGTTGTGGCGAAGTGCCGTGACCTAACCGGACGAAGGTTCTTGCTCGAGAATTCTCTCTCGCGCCCGCACTAATCTGCGCCGCTCCCAGCGAGAGAGACTGGCCAAGCCTGACCGCGAAATTTTTTCGAGGAGAGGGTCGACCTCTTCCGTGATTAACTGATCGCGCGAAAGTTGGCGAAAGCGTTCAGCCACGGCGCGGCGCTGTTGGAGGTGACGTTGCAACCAGGAAGTCCGTCCGAACCCGAGGAGGTGAGCGTAGAACCAACCCGCCGCACAACCGCCCGCGTAACCGGTATGGGCCACGACTCCGTGACGCGAAAAGCAAATTGAGGTGATCGCCAAAATGAACGTCGCGTAACCCAAATATTTCGCTTTGACGCGCACCGGAATGCCGAAGATCGAGATCGAAATCAATTCCAGCTCCGGGAGAATCGTCGCATCGGCGATCAGCAGGGCGGCCACGCCGCCGGATGCGGCAAACAAGACAGTATCCGTTGGCATGGAAAACAGATGAACAAATTCGCCCGTGACGACTCCGGCAAGGTAGAGATAAATGAAATGACGCTGGCCGAGGATCGATTCGAGGTCGCGCCCCAGAAAATAGAGCGTCAACATATTTACCAGAAACTGCCACGCTCCGTTATGCAAAAACGCCGCCGTCACGAATTGCCAGGAGTAGGCATCATGGATTCCGCGATCGCTCAGCCCGAGAAACTCCCGGGTAAATCCGGGCTCGGCATTTTCCAGGAACACTTGCATGACAAACGCGAACGCGTTCAGCCCGATTAACCCGAGAAGGGCGACTCGATATTGCCGGGCCCAGGTCCGATCAAAAAGAACCCCTTTTCGCCCTTCGAGCCGCATTAAAAAATGCTATCGCAACGGCCCGAAATTGTCGATTTCGAAGTGCTAAGACGGGGCCAGGACGCGCAAGGCTCGGTCTCTCAAGGTGAATTCGACCGGACAGTTGCCGACCAGCTCTCCATCTAATTCCACGGGAACCTCCTCGTCACTATCCACCCGCAGGTGACGGGTTTGGAAATACTCGACCTCCGGGGTGCGAATTTCCGAGCTGAAAACGACATCCTGGAGATATCGAATGATTTCCAAATAGCCCAGCCGTTTAAACACGACGACGTCAAACAATCCGTCGTCGATCGCGGCGTGTTTGAAAAATGGGAACGGGCCGCCGTAGAGACGGCCGTTGCCGATCAGCACGAAAGAACCTTCACGAATGGAAGCATTTTCAGATTCGATTGAGAGACGCGGCGGTCGCCGGGCGGCAATTTGGGCGGCGGAAATGAGATAGCTGACCGGTCCAAAATTGCGGCGCAACGTATCGCTTGTTTCTTTGACAACTTGCGCGTCCAGGCCGACGCCGCCCAGTTGAATAAAGGATCTTTGATTCGCCCGCGGCAGATCGACCTGCCTGGTATTTTCGTTGACGATGATCTGCCAGCAAAGACCGAGGTCGTGGGTGGGGAGTCCGATTTCCGTGGCAAAGACATTCATCGTTCCAAGCGGAAGAACACCAAGGGTGGTGTCGGTGCCCACAATTCCATTAACGACCTCATGGACTGTCCCATCTCCTCCGGCTGCGACAATTTTCCGGTAACCTTCGGCGGCGGCTCGCCGGGCCAGGGATTCGGCTTCTCCGGTTCGAGTGGTAGCCGCCACCACCGCGCCACCGGCCAACTCCTCCACCTGAGCGCGTTTCCGTTGAGCTCGCTCTCCGCGGGCTGCCGGATTCAAAATGACCAGGATATCGTTCACCGACACAAACCAGCTTTCATCTTTTCATCAAATCCGTAACGTTCCGCGGTGCAAAAATTGGGCCGACTACTGCTTTTTGTTCTGACTGGCTTGGTAATTCTAGCCGGAGTGGTCTTGCTCGGAATGAATCTGTATGTGCAATCGCGCGGGACACAAGCCCGGATCGAGCAGGAAATTCGCCGCCATTTTGGGACTGATGCGCACATCGCGCGGGTCAGCGTCACTCCCTGGGGCGGTTTGAAGCTGAGCGGAATCACCATTCCGCAAACCAATCCGCCCGATTCGGGGAACTTTCTCGAGGCGCAAACGTTAGGCCTGCAGCTGCGATTCCTTTCGCTCCTTTCGCCTCAGCCTGTGGTCACGCAGATCGGATTGATCGAGCCGAATGTCACTTGGAAACAGAATCCGGAAGGGAAATGGAAATTGCCGGGTTCGCGCGAGCCGCAGGTTTCGCCGGCGGAAGAATATAACGCGCCACCTGAAAATGAGTCCGGGCCGCCGGCACCTGAAAGCACGGTAGCGCCAACGCCGGAGGCGCCGATGGAGGCAAAGCCGGCAACTTCGCCCGCGGTCAAAGTATCCCGGCGCGGCCTAACGGCAGAAATTCATCACTTGAATATTCAACACGGCAATTTTCGGTTCGTGGATCGCTCCGGAAAATTGATCGCCGCCTTCGAAGATGTGGGGATGAATTCTTTGATGCGCGACCCAACGTCCCTGCGTGGTCGCGCGACGGTGGAGAGGATTTCTCTACGCGACCGGGTATTTGTCCAAAAACTTATCACACCGATCCGATACGATGCCGGCGAAGTCGACCTCTCTCAAATTTCGGCTCATCTCGGCGACGGCGAACTCAGAGGACATTTATCGTTACAATCGCAGACACAGGATTCTCCATTTACCGTGGAAGCGGCTTTCAAGAATGTCGAAGCGGGCCGCCTGATCACCGATGCGGGAGGACCAGCTGGCATCTTGCAGGGCAAACTGGAAGGGAATTTTCAAGCGACGGGCAAGACCGCTGATGCGAACGCATTGACCGGCAGTGGCGACATCGCGCTGCACGACGGGCAACTGCGGCAGTATCCGTTACTCGTGGCGGTTGGACAGATATTGCAAATCGAGGAGCTGACCCAGCTTCGACTCGATCAAGCGGCCGCCAAATATCATATCGCACCCGGAGTTGTCACGGTCGACCAGCTCGATTTGCGATCGACCAACGTCCATCTTTCCGCCACGGGTACGATTGGTTTTTCGGGAAAGCTGCATCTCGATTCCAAATTATCCGTCAATGAAAGCCTTTATGGCCGGCTGTATAAACCGATTCGCGTGAATTTTCAGCCGACCGACGAACCGGGCTTTTACGGCGTCGATTTTCAAATTACCGGCACGATCGATCGACCAAAAAATAATCTTCTGGAAAAGGCAGTCGGAGGCGGCCTGAAAGATCTGTTGAACACGATCTGGCGCGGGAAATCGGATCGGCCGCGGAAAAGGAAATCGATCGAAGCGTCTTCGCCGGAAACCGAAGCTTCGCCGGAGCCGGTCTCGTCTCCAAGTCCGACGCCTTCGCCATGAGAGTCATCGCCGGGCGGGCCGGCGGCGTGCGACTCCTCGTGCCGAAAGCCGGTGTTCGTCCCACTATGGATCGGGTCAAGGCGGCGATCTTTTCCAGCCTGGGTGACGCCGTGATTGGCGCGCGGGTCCTCGATCTCTTTGCCGGGAGCGGCGGATTGGGCATTGAGGCATTGAGCCGCGGCGCAAAATCGGCACTATTCGTGGAAGAAAACCGGCAGGCGATTGCCGCGATCGAGAGCAATCTCAAAAAGACGAAGTTAGCCGGGGAAATTCGACATCAGGACGTTTTTGATTTTTTGAAGCGAGTAAATTTGGCCACCCCGTTCGACATCATTTTTGCCGATCCGCCCTACGAGCAGACAAAATCCGGCGAACGGTTTACTGATCATCTGCTGGCGACCGAGCGTTTGCCCCAATCTTTGGAAACGGGCGGTATTTTCGTTTTGGAAAAACGGCCCGAAGAAAAATTTCCGGAAACAAAATTCTGGGAGCTGATTCGATCGCGAAAGTACGGCGCGACCGAAGTGCTGTTTCTGGAAAAATCCGAAGTCCGAAGTCCGAAATCCGAAAATTCAGAGATTGATCCGGCTGATTTACAATTTGCTTTGGCCGATCGGTCTGCTGCTTTTTTTGCCGGGATATCTGGTGAAAATGTTTCGTCGCGGCGGTTATCGCGAAAATTTTGGCCAGCGTTTCGGACAGTACGACCGCCAGCTTTGCGGACGATTTTATTGGAAGAAATCGATTTGGCTGCACGCGGTGAGCGTGGGTGAAGTAGCCATCGCGCTCAAACTGGCCCGGCAAATCCGCGCTCTCAATCCTGACGTGCATTTTGCCCTGACCGTGACCACCACCACCGGGTTCGCGTTCGCCCGGCAAAATCCAGTGGATTGGATCGATGTGCTCTACACGCCTCTCGACTTCTGGCCGATCGTCCGGCGCGCCTTCGCCTGCATTCGGCCGAAGAAAATTCTCCTGATCGAAGCCGAGATCTGGCCAAATCTGGTGGCCGAGGCTCACGCGCGTAAAATTCCGATCGCCCTCGTGAACGCGCGTTTGTCGCCGCGATCGGAGAAGCGTTTTCGCAGCTTCAAGCGATTCGTGGCGCCAACTTTTCAACTGCTGGACCGCGTCTTTGTTCAAAACGCCGAAGACGCGCAAAAATGGGCAGCGTTGGATGTGGACCCGGCCAGAATCGTTCAGGTGGGCGGAATTAAATACGATCCTGAGAATGCAACCGTCGACCCGACGTTGCCGTTTGAAATACTAACCGGATACGGTTTGCAAAACCGAACAGTGATTTTTGGAGGAAGCACTCATCCGGGAGAGGAAAAGATTTTGATGGAAGTGTTTCGCGCGCTGAGGAGAGACTTCGTCGAGCTGTTGCTGGTTCTGGCGCCACGGCACACCGAACGCACCGCCGAAATTCAGCAGGAACTCGCCGAGGCGGGCTTACAGGTGGTTCTGCGCAGTCAAACGCCGGTGCCCGACCCATTCGTGAATTGTTTGCTGATCGATTCGACGGGCGAACTGCGGCACTGGTACGGAGTGGCCACCGTTGCCTTCATTGGCAAAAGTTTGTCTGCCCATGGGGGTCAAAATCCGGCCGAAGCAATTCTGGCCGGGAAACCGGTTTGGTTCGGACCGAACATGGAAAATTTTGCCACGCTCGCTTCCGCTCTGGTGGAGAACGGAGGCGCGATTCAAGTCAGCTCGGCCACGGAATTGCGAAGGACGATGGCGCATTTCCTGGCCAACCCGGATGAACGCGAAAAGATGGTTGAGAATGCGCGTGCCGTTCTGGAGGTGCATCGAGGCGCGACCGTCCGGACGGCGGAGTTGGTTCTCGATCTCGAATCCGAGCCATAGCAAAATCGGGATTCGCGAAAAACCGATTCGTCCGGGACCGATTTGCCTTGCGCGGGGGCGCGGTCATTTCGATATTGGCGCTCCCTTTCGACCCTATCGTCCAGAGGCCTAGGACATCGCCCTTTCACGGCGGTAACACGGGTTCGAATCCCGTTAGGGTCGCCAGCTCAAGCGTTTCTCGAGACAGTGTAACGAAGGACAACCACTTGCTCAATAGACTACAACGAAGAGGCGAAGTCCGTATGGAACAGGAGGCAAATGCCGGCGCCGATAGGTATTGACCCGACAACGACGTCTCGATAAAAGGCCACTTGTGAAGAAAACAGCCTTAACCGTCACGAATTTATTCGTCCTCGGCACACTTGCTTATGCGGGACCCGACCCACTCCCTTCTGGGAAAGAAATGAAACAGGCGGCTCCGCCGCCTCCGAGCTGCTTTGATTGGAGTGGGCCTTACGTCGGTCTTTTTGGCGGATATAAATTTAGCGTGGTTGATCCCGATCTAGATCTAGTAGGCGATTGGGAACAATCCCTCCTTCGCGACTACCGGCAACGGGTAGATTCGGCTGGGTCGCAAGACTTGGATAACGACGGCGGCGAGCTGGGCGGCCTGGTTGGCTACAACCGGCAATTTGGCTGTTGGGTGTTCGGCGTCGAAGCCGCCGGCGGGTATCTCTGGGCTCGGGATTCAAACAACAGCGGAACCATTTTCTCTAACACAGAGTTTTATAATGCGCAGGTCCGGACTTCGTTTAAAACGCATTATCTGTTCACGTTTGCGCCACGGTTTGGTTATGCGTTCGGAAAGTGGCTGCCGTATGTGACCGGCGGTTTGGCTGTGGGCGATTTGGATTTCTCGCAGCATGTTGATTTGACCTTCTCTGACGGAGGTCGAGTCACCAGCGAAGGCGGATCGGATCGTGAGACCAACGCCGGTTGGATGGTCGGGGGAGGCTTGCAGTACGCTCTTTGTGGTCATTGGAGTATAAGGGCGCAATATCAATACATTGATCTGGGGAGCAGACATTTTAACAGCGATTTTCCGGGCGATTTCAGCGATTTTCCGGCGCAGCATGACGTGCAGTTGAGAGAACACAACGCCAGCGTCGCAATCATGTACCAATTCTGACGCGCGAGCGAGAGCGCGTCTTGTATTAAACCGGATTTTTGGCGTTTGCTAAGAATCGGACCGGTTTAGAGTTTAGAATACTGTTTCATCCTCCGTTACGGCCTTCGAGAGTCCCTAATTTTCGGACAAAATCGGACACGGAAACTGCGTAATTCTGCGCGAATCGGCGTTCTGCTCATTTTGAGCGAATGCTGTTAACGCGCTGATTGGTGCAGATTTGCGCTAGAATTACGCAGAATCACGAAATTCGGGAAGTGGTTTCGAATCCCGTTAGGGTCGCTTTGTTTTTTCATAGACCGTGCAGGCTCCGGATTTTTGTATTACATTTACTGGGATAACGACTAAAACAAAGGTGCAATTTGGTAGGCATCGAATTGCTTGGATTACGGCGCGATCTTTTTCCACCGCCTCGCTGACGGCCTAGAAGGTTGTCGGAAGCTTTCGTCCCGATAGTTTAGGCGCAAAGAACTATTGACACGGCTTACACAGGCGTCACCATCGCGTCGTTAAACGCGTGTCGTGGCGCTGCCTCGACGTTGTTCGTCCTTAGAGGGTGCTTGGGTTTTTGGATGAGCTTCAGCTCAACAATCAATTTGCAAAAGATTTAGCATCATGAAAACAAAACTCCTCGCGGGTGCGGTCGGCCTCGCCGCCGCTTGTTCCATTCAGTTATCGTACGGCCAGGCCTCGCCTGCCGGGTCGACGGCGGCGGCGGCGCCTTCAGCACGGCCTGATGTTTACAGCATCACCTTTATCCACGGCGCTGCAGGCAAAGCCACTGCCCTCGGGGATTGGGCGAGAAAATCACTCAGCAACACTCCTGCGGGCGAGCATCAAATGGTCTTGCGCCACGAAGCCGGCTCGCCTTGGGACTACGCTGCGATCTCCCACATCGGAGCGAAAGCGACTGTTGAACCGACCGGTAATCCAGCAGGCAAGGCGTTGCGGCCATTGATGGATTGGCACGATGATACGTTCGTGAACGGGCCGTCCTGGCCGGAGTTTGCTAAAGCCATGGATCTCGATGAATCCACCGGCAAACCGAAGAGCAACGAAAGCGTCTATGTCATTTCGGTTTACCGGCCGATGACCGGCCAGGAGGATGCGGTCGAAAAATTTCTCAGTGAACCTCCGGGTGCGGGTGATCTTACCGCCGGCCACGTGCTCTTCCAGCACCTGGAAGGAGGCGCATGGCGTTTCTGCGATGTCACCCGTTACAAGAATTACGCGGACTACGGCAAGAGCGAAGCCGCCGCCGTGGCTGAGACTTCGAAAGGCAGCGGGAGCTGGTTCAAGCTGCGCGAGCTTTGCTCGTTTCATAATGACACCATCGCGGTCGCGATCACGCCGTGAGCCTGAGGCTTAGATATTAGCCGCCAGCTCTCATCATTTAAGCTCGCCTTTCAGTCCTGAGCTGCTAAAGAACGTCGAACGGCTCGTTAGCCAATTTGCAGCGCGGTCTTAAGCGCCTTGATTGGGAGACAGCTGCCCACGCATAGGTTTGGCTCAAATTCCCGCCCGACCGCGGCGAATTCGCGTTCTGTTTTCTTTAATCTGGACTGGCACTTACCTCCCCACAAAAGCTACCAACTAAACCGAGGCCGACTCGCCGGTAGCGAAAAATATCAAGCGGACGGTCCGACATTTCCGTTGCCTCATACGCGCGGAATTATTTTCGGGCAAATTCGCACACAAAAACTGCGTAATTCTGCACAAATCTGCATCCTGCGGATTTTGAGCGAGTGCTGTTAACGCGCTGATTGCTGCTGATTCGCGCGGAAACTACGCAGAATCACGAAATTCGGGAAGTGGTTTCGAATCCCGTTAGGGTCGCTGCTTATTTTTGATAGGAAAGAGTGATCCCAGCTTCAGGTATTGATTGCCGCCCGGAAAGGAAGTAAGAAGGTGAAGGGCGCTAAATTCCTCTCTTTGTTTGCCGGAGTTAGGCGCTGAGAGATCGAACCGGTGGAAAATCCTAATACACGGGAGCTTCAGAAACGCGTGGCGCGAATCGAGGAGCTGATCCAGGGAATGAATGCAATTCCGGATGAAACGGTGCGGACACAGAGCCGCGAACTGGTGCAGGAGTTGCTCGAACTGCACGGCGCCGGTTTGAACCGCGCCCTCGAAATTATCTACGAAAACGCGGGAGCGGCGTTGATCGACCAACTGGCCGAGGATAGTCTGGTTTCGAATTTGCTATTGTTGCACGGCCTGCATCCACTCGATCTGGAAACACGCGTGCGTCGCGCCTTGGAAGAAGTGAAGCCCCGGCTCGGGTTGCACGGCGGCAGTGTGGAATTGATTGGGGTAACCCGCGAGGGCGGGATCAAATTGCGGCTGGAAGGAAATTGCCACGGCTGCCCGTCATCGCGGGTCACTCTAAAATATTCGATCGAAGAAGCGATTTACGCGGCAGCGCCCGACGTGACGGAGTTGGAGGTGGAAGGTGCGGTGGACGCTTTGGCAAGCGCAACGGGCGGTCCGCAACCGAAATTTACAGTGTGTCCGACTGAGAACGGACAAAGTCCCACAACAGGAGGAATCCCATGAGCAAAAACCCACAGCCAGTGCATGTAGCTGGAACGCCAAAAGGCGAAGAGCAGGCGATCAAAAGTCATGAACCGGGCCGCGACCCCAATCGGAAGAATTATCGGACCGCCCGTGATTCGACCGGGATCAACGCAAAGGATCGCGAGCCGATTGTTCCGGGAATGGCCAATATTCCTCCGGCATAACCCATCGTAGGCCTTGCCGCGCAGGCTACATTTATTCGGGGAGGTTCACTTCTCGTGAGTTCGCCGCTCGCTAACCTCCGTAAATTTGCGGGGATGCAGCAGAGTCAGAAAACGCGCCTTCACCCGTCTGTCGAGCAGTGCGAACTTTGTCGTATTCGTGTTCCGCCGCAGCATCGCCACCTTCTCGAGATGGCGACGTTAAAGATTGTTTGCTCGTGCGACGCGTGTGCGTTGAGATTTCAGGACGTCATTGAGGGACGCTTCAAACTGATACCGCGCGACGCGCGTCTACTCTCTGAGTTCCAAATCACGGATGCGGATTGGGAGAATTTCGCTCTGCCGATCAATCTTGCCTTCTTCTACTATAGTACGCCGCACCAAAAAATGACGGCATGTTATCCGAGCCCGGCCGGGGCCACCGAATCGCTTCTTCCCCTGACCGCATGGAATTCGCTCGTCGCGCAGAATCCGGGACTCAACGGAATGCAGGCCGATGTCGAATCGCTTTTAGTCAACCGGGCCGGCAAAGCGCGCGATTATTTCATTGCGCCGATCGACAAATGCTTCGAACTCGTCGGCACGATTCGAATGCATTGGCGCGGTTTTTCCGGTGGCCAGGAGGTTTGGGAGAAGATCGACAGTTTCTTTTCCCGGCTCAAAGAAAATGCCTGAGCTCGGGTTCCAGGTCACCGGGATGGAGCCGGCCCAGCGGGGTCTGGCGCCGTTACTGCATTTTATCCTGGAAATCACCAACACTCCGGTGACCGAGCAGATTCAAAGTGTGATGCTGCAAGCCCAGATCCAGATCCAGGCGCCCCAGCGCGCCTACACTGCCGGGGAAAAAGAAAAACTGAAGGAACTCTTCGGTGTTCCGGAAGATTGGGGACAAACATTGCGAACAAGACTTTGGGCGCATGCCAATACGATCGTCCCTCAATTCCAGGGACGAACGGAAGCGGTCCTGGCTTTGCCGTGCACGTTCGATTTTCACGTCGCGGCCACGAAATATTTCTACGCCCTGACCGATGGAGACGTTCCACTTCTCTTTTTGTTTAGCGGAACTGTTTTCTATGCGGCGCCGGATGGCCGGTTGCAGATTCAAAGAATCTCGTGGGAGAAGGAGTGTGTTTATCGGATGCCGGTGGCATCCTGGCGGGAGATGATGGACCACCATTATCCCGATACTGCCTGGATCGCGATGCGGCGAGATTTGTTCGACGAGCTGTATGAATTCAAGCGGCACGCAGGTCTGGCTTCGTGGGACGACGTGGTGAAAAGACTGTTGGCCGACCGGTCGGCCGTTCCGGAGATCGCGACCAAACCATGAACCGCGAGCTCGTCGATAAAGTGGTCAATGCCGTTCTTTACGAAGGCTACATTCTTTATCCATATCGGGCGTCGTCGAAAAAAAATCAGCGCGAACGTTTCACTTTCGGTCGCGTGTATCCCAGAGATTACAGCGACGCGCAAAACGGAGCTGAGCCCTGCCTGATGCAAACAGAATGCCTGGTCCGGAATGAATCGCGGGACGCAGTTCTGGAAATCAGTGTCCGGTTTTTACAACCATCGATCCGCGAAGTCGGGAAGTTGCGCGAACCGGCGAAAACATGGCCGGACCATCCCGCGCTCGAAATCGTTCCGGAGCTGAAGACCGGCGATCAACTTTACCAGACGTGGCAGGAAGCTCTCGAGCGCGAGGTGAAGCTGCCGTCCGTTTCCTTGAACGAAGAAACTGAGTTCGAACACGGATTTGAATTCTCGAGCGAACAAACGCTTGAACCGATTCGGGACTCGAGTGGGATTCTCGGCGCGATTCGGCGGCGACATGAGTCCATCCGGGGGAAAATCGAACTTAAAGTCCGCGCGATTGACGATGGGATGATGCAGGTGACGGTTCGCGTTTTGAATGAAACGCCGGTCGCGAGGGAAAACGTCGACAATCAAACCGAAGTGATCATGCGCACCTTCGCCTCCACCCACACGATTCTGCATGCGCCTGGCGGGCAATTCGTTTCGCTTTTGGATCCGTCTCCAGCCTGTGCCGGGGCGGCCAAGGAATGTAAAAACATTGGCTGTTGGCCGGTCCTGGTTGGTGACGAATCAAAGGGAGAACGGGATGCGATGCTTTCTTCGCCGATCATCCTTTACGACTATCCGAAAATCGCGCCGGAGAGCGCGGGGGACCTGTTTGATGGGGCGGAAATCGATGAAATTTTAACGCTCCGAGTGAAGACGATGACCGACGCCGAAAAGGTCGAAATGCGCCAGGTTGACGAACAGGCGCGAAAAATTCTCGAGCGAACCGAAGAGCTGCCTAACGAGCATCTTCTGCAAATGCACGGAATGATGCGCAACGTCCGTTCTTTGGGCGAAGATTTTTTTAATCCACCTAAAAAAATCGAAAGCGCGAAGGTCCAGGGAGTCGACCTGAAAAAAGGCGATCGGGTGCGTGTTCGTCCGAAAAAGAGGGCTGATGTGATGGACATGGCACTCAGTGGGAAGATCGCAATCATCGAGGCAATTGAACAGGACGTGGAGGACCAAATCCATTTTGCGCTCATCCTGGAAGACGACCCGGGGAAAGATCTCGGATTCATGCGGCAACCGGGCCATCGTTTTTTTTACGGAGCGGATGAGGTCGAACCGGTCGGAGCGGGGTGATGCGGATACTTGTCGCCGGGATCGGGAATATCTTTTTTGGCGACGATGCCTTTGGCTGCGAAGTGGTGAAGGCGCTGAGCCGGCGTTCGTTTCCCGATGGAGTCCGAGTGATCGATTTCGGGATACGCAGTTACGATTTGGCTTATGCCATAATGGATAATTACGATGCGACTATTCTGATTGATACCTCTCAACGCGGGGAAGCACCGGGGACGCTCTACCTGATCGAACCCGAATTAAATAAACTGGACGATGGAGAAAAAGAGGTAGTTAATGCTCATAGCATGAACCCGGTCCGCGTTCTGGAGCTGGTCCGCTCTCTTGGCGGACAGGCGCGGAAATTATTGGTAGTGGGGTGCGAGCCCGCCGTTTTGGAATCCGAGGGGGGGCAAATGGGCCTGAGCGAAAAGGTGCGGGCAGCGGTGGCGCCGGCGGTAACGATGATCGAAAAGTTGATTGCCGATTTTTACCATCCCGAGGCGGGCCAAGCGTCGGGTAATGAAAATAAATACAACCAAACTCCACGGGGAAGCGTAATCGGATAGGAGGCATTATGGACGATACGAATGTGGCTCTGTTGGCGTGGGAGATTTTGGGGGCGATCGTGGCCCTGGTCATCATCATCTCCGTGATTGTGATGATTCCGGAATTGCGCCGCTATCTACGACTAAAAAGCATGTAGGTGTTGCCGAACAAAAATTTAATTTTCTGGAAGAAGTTATGTGAAGCGCAGGAGGTAATTCTATGAAAGCACCTGAGATGATCATTGCCGATCGTCCTCCGGACGTTAAAGAAATTCATATCGTCTGGATGACGACCGGTCTGGGATGCGACGGTGACTCGGTTTCGATTACGGCGGCTTCGCTGCCGAGCATTGAGGATGTGATCATGGGCGCCATTCCGGGCCTGCCTAAGGTTCATCTTCATAATCCAGTGCTGGCTTATGAAGTGGGCGACGATTTCATGAAGCACTGGTTCGATGCGGCCGCCGGAAAACTCGAGCCTTTCGTCTTGGTCCTCGAGGGCTCGGTGCCGAACGAGAAGATTAAAAAGGAAGGTTATTGGGCGGCGATGGGAACCGACCCGGATAGCGGTCAGCCAATTACCACCAATGAATGGATTGATCGCCTGGCTCCGAAAGCCACCGCGATCATCGCCTGCGGAACATGTGCGACCTATGGCGGAATTCACGCCATGGAAGGCAATCCCACCGGGGCAATGGGCCTGGCTGATTATTTGGGCTGGGATTGGAAATCGAAGGCGGGCCTTCCCATCGTCAACGTTCCCGGCTGCCCGGTGCAGCCGGACAACATGATGGAGACGGTCCTCTATCTATTATATCAGGTTGCCGGACTGGCCCCGATTATCCCGCTCGATGACCAATTGCGTCCCACCTGGCTGTTTGGCAAAACGGTTCACGAAGGTTGCGACCGCGCTGGTTATTATGAGCAGGCCGATTTCGCCAAAGAATATGGTTCGCCGAAATGCCTGGTGAAAATCGGCTGCTGGGGACCAGTCGTGAATTGCAATGTCACCAAACGCGGCTGGATGGACGGGATCGGCGGTTGTCCGAACGTCGGCGGCATTTGTATCGGCTGTACCATGCCTGGATTCCCGGATAAATTCATGCCGTTCATGGACGCTCCGCCGGGCTCCGCCCTTTCGACCGTGGTCGTGGGGATGTGGGGCGGCATTCTTCGTGGCCTGCGCTCAATCACGAATCGCGCGGTGAATAAAGAGCCGAGATGGCGCCACGCGCGCGCGGAATTAACGACCGGTTACGAACCAAAATATTACGCCAGCAACCAAGGCCGGAATTAGAGGAGTCATTTATGCCAGAAGTCACTACCGCACCACAAAGAGGAACTTCCGCCCCGCACGGAAATCTTGTCGAGATGTCGTGGGACCCGATCACTCGGATCGTCGGCAGCCTCGGGATTTATACGCAGATCGACTTTGACGCGAAGAAAGTGGTCGAGTGTTACAGCACCTCGTCGATTTTCCGCGGCTATTCCATTTTCATGCAGAACAAAGATCCGCGTGACGCCCATTTCATCACCAGCCGCATCTGCGGAATCTGCGGAGACAATCACGCCACCTGCTCGGTTTATGCGCAAAACATGGCTTACGGGATAAAGCCGCCGAAGCTGGGCGAAATCATCGTTAATCTTGGCGAAGCGGCCGAGTACATGTTCGATCACAACATCTTTCAGGACAATCTGGTCGGGGTCGATTTCTGCGAGATGATGGTGAAGGAAACAAACCCCGGGGTTTGGGAGAAAGCGCAGAAGACGGAAGCGCCGCACGCTAAGGACCACGGATATCGCACGATCGCGGATATCATGAAGGCGCTCAATCCATTCGAAGGCGAGTTCTACCGCGAGACTTTGCAAGTGAGCCGTTACACGCGTGAAATGTTTTGCTTGATGGAAGGGCGCCATGTTCACCCTTCGACATTGTATCCCGGCGGCGTCGGCACGGTGCCGTCAATCCAGGTGTTTACCGACTATCTGGTTAGGTTGGCCAGATATGCGGAGTTCATGAAACGCTGTCTGCCATTGCACGACGATCTTTTTGATTTCTTCTACGAAGCGCTGCCCGGTTACGAACAAGTCGGCCAACGGCGGATTCTGTTAGGCTGTTGGGGCTCGTTCCAGGATCCGGATGTTTGCGATTATCAATACAAAACGATGAACGAATGGGGCAAGGCGATGTACGTCACGCCCGGTATCGTGGTCGACGGTGAGCTGGTCACGACCAATTTGATCGATATCAATCTGGGTATTCGCATTTTGCTTGGTTCTTCCTACTACGAGGACTGGGGGGAAACGGGCGAAGTTTTTGTGAAGACCGATCCGTTAGGCAACCCGGTCGACCGTCGCCATCCGTGGAACCAGACCACCATTCCGAAACCGCAAAAGCGCGATTTCGGCGGCAATTACACGTGGGTCATGTCGCCCCGCTGGCTGGACAAGCGCACGGGCGATCATCTTGCTCTAGATACCGGAGGAGGCCCGATTGCACGACTGTGGTCGACCGCGCTGGCCGGCTTGGTCGACATCGGTTATGTGAAAGCGCCCGGCGACAAAACGGTTCGCATTCGTTTGCCCAAAACGGCCACAAAACCGGAAGTCGAGTTCACCTGGCGTGTTCCAAAATGGAGCAACGCGATCGAGCGCGATCGCGCGCGGACCTATTTTCAGGCCTATGCTGCAGCCTGCGCCTATTATTTTGTCGAGCAGGCGCTGGCCGAGGTGCACGCTGGACGGACCGCCACCTTCACTCCATTCAAAGTGCCCGACGAAGCGATCGGGTGCGGATTCCACGAAGCAGTTCGAGGAGTTCTTTCTCACCACCTTGTTATCCGAAAAGGAAAGATCGCGAATTATCATCCTTATCCGCCGACGCCGTGGAACGCCAATCCGCGCGACGTTTATGGCACGCCAGGACCGTACGAAGACGCTGTGCAAAACACGCCGATCTTCGAGGAAAATGGACCCGATAACTTCAAGGGCATCGATATTATGCGCGCGGTGCGCAGCTTTGACCCTTGTTTGCCTTGCGGCGTCCACATGTACATGGGCAACGGCAAAGTGTTGAAGAAAATGCACACGCCGACTGCCCTGGCCGGGCTGGCTCACTGATCGATGGCTAACGAGGGCACGGTCCAGGCGACGATTGAGGCGTCGCCGGATGAGATTTACGACATCGAGCTCGAGCACAGTTTGCTCGAAGCCAATGCCAAGCTGGCCAGAGACAACCGGGCGCTCCTCGATCGACATGGGACGACCGCGATTGACTTCATGGGAGCGATCGGTTCCGGGAAGACGACGCTGATTGCCAAATTGGTCGAGAAGCTAAAGGACAAGATGGGAGTGGCCGTTTTCAACGGCGACGCCACCACGAGTAACGACGCCGACGCCATTGCCAGGCAAAACGTTCCGGTCGTGCAGATCGCGACTATCAACGGTTGTCATCTTGACGCCAACCTTGTCGGAAAAGGTTTGGGCAAGATCGACATTGGCAAAGTGAAACTGTTGTTCATCGAAAATATCGGAAACTTAATTTGTCCGGCGGAGTTTCCCCTGGGCTCAAAGGCGCGCGTCGTGGTCGTGAGTGTGACGGAGGGGCCATGGATGGTACGGAAACACCCGCATATGTTTCTTGGCGCCCAGATTGTCGTGATTAACAAGATCGACCTGGCGGAAGCGATGGGCGTGAGCGTTGATGAACTCGCGCAGGACGTTCATAAACTCAAACCGGACATCAGGGTCATTCCAACCAGCTGCAGGACTGGAAACGGCATCGATGAGGTCGCCAAGGCGTTGACCGCAGTTTGATCGATGCACGAATTCTCGATTGCAGCCAGCCTGGTCGAGAAGCTCTCTGAGTTTGAGCAGAAGAATCCGGACAAAAAGA
Source organism: uncultured Verrucomicrobiae bacterium (assembly GCA_963846065.1). Classification (GTDB taxonomy): domain Bacteria; phylum Verrucomicrobiota; class Verrucomicrobiia; order Chthoniobacterales; family UBA10450; genus DASPUI01. The sequence goes on along the minus strand of CAWJUP010000009.1, from coordinate 128,110 downwards.
TCCACGAGATTCGGCTCGCCATCGGCGAGCTCAGCCACATCGAGCACGAGCAATTGCGCTTTTGTTACAGCTCGATCACCCAGGAAACGCCGCTCGAGGGCTCAACTTTGAAAATCGACGTCACTGAGGCACTGGTCGAGTGCCCGCACTGTTCCTACCGGGGCCGGCCAAAATATTGGGACGACATTCTGGCCGGCGCGCCGGTAGTCACGTTTCAATGCCCGACCTGCGGCAAGACGGTTGAAGGGACGCAAGGCAAAGAATGCGAGATCAAGTCGATCAGGTTTAGCCAGAACGAACCAATCCTGAGAGATGAGCGCATCCGAAATTAGGTTGTCATGACTTTTCTTTCGATTCTCGTTCTCGGATTCTTTCTCGGCATGCGCCACGCGACTGACTCGGATCATGTCGTTGCTGTCACCACCATCGTCAGCCGCCAGCGTCACATTGGCGGGGCCGCGCTGACCGGAGTTTTTTGGGGGATCGGTCATAGCATTACTCTGCTCGTGGTGGGTGGGACGGTCGTCCTTTTTGGCCTCGTCATTCCCCAGCGCCTGGGAATGGGGCTCGAGTTTTGCGTCGCTCTCATGTTGATCCTGCTCGGGTGGCTCAATTTGCGTGCCTTCCGGCGAAGCGTCGCTACCGCGGCATCGGCCGATCAACCGGTCCACGAACATATCCATCAGCATGGCGATTACGTTCACCGTCATCCACACCAGCATGGTCCGGAACAACACGGACACTCTGAGAAGGACACACCGACAGCCCGTTTGGATCGGCAATTTGGCCGTTCCCATTTCTACCGAATGGTTCGCCCGATGATTGTCGGCATTGTCCATGGACTGGCCGGTTCGGCGGCGGTTGCGCTGCTTGTTCTGCCGATTATTCGCAATCCGATTTGGGCGATGGTTTACCTGTTGATTTTCGGCGTTGGCACCATCGCGGGAATGATGTTAATCACCGCGGCAATCGCCGCCCCGATTACTTACTCGGCAAATCGTTTCCGCGCATTTAACCATTACGTTGGCGCAGCTGCCGGTGCGTTCAGCTTGATATTCGGTTTGTTTCTCGTTTATCAAATTGGATTCGTCGACGGATTGTTTCGTTAGGCCGATTTGCTCGCCATGAATTGCGAGCGGTTAAAAATTGTTGTGCATGGGGCCGTGCAGGGAGTCGGCTTTCGTCCGTTCGTTTATCGCCTTGCCGCCGAACTCGAACTTTCCGGTTCGGTGTCGAATTCGGCACAGGGTGTTTTAATCGAAGTCGAAGGTGAGCGCGATTCACTCCAGACATTTCTATCTCGCCTGGAGAAGGAAAAGCCGCCGCCCGCTGCGATCCAGAGCCTGGAACCCTCATTTCTGAACGCGATCGGCTACTGCGGGTTCGAGATTCGAGAAACCCAGGATGGCGGCGCCAAGACGGCTTTTATTCATCCCGACATCGCAACTTGCCCGGACTGTATCAGAGATGTCATCGAGCCAACGAATCGACGATTTCGTTATCCATTCACCAATTGCACCAATTGTGGGCCGCGTTTTTCGATAGTTGAATCGTTGCCCTACGATCGCGCCAACACGTCGATGAAGTTCTTCAGCATGTGTTCGGAATGTGAACGCGAGTATCGTGATCCACACGATCGGCGATTTCATGCCCAGCCGAACGCATGTCCAAAGTGCGGTCCGCAACTTCAGTTTTGGGATGAAAATGGTGAAATCCTGGCGGAACGCGACCAGGCGTTGTTCGACGCGACCGTCGCGATCCGGAATGGGAAGATCGTCGCGCTGAAAGGCCTTGGCGGATTTCAACTCGTCGTTGACGCGCGCAACGAAGGCGCGGTGGCGCGTCTGCGGGAGCGCAAACACCGGGAGGAAAAACCATTTGCCATCTTGGTTTCGTCATTAAAATCAGCCCGTGAAATCTGCGAAGTCTCGGAACCCGAGCAGCGGCTCCTTCTTTCACCCGAATCGCCGATCGTTTTGCTGAGGGTCCGCCGCGCCTACGGGTCCGCCATGGCTGCCTCCGTTGCGCCGCGGAATCCGAATCTGGGCGTCATGCTTCCATGCTCGCCGCTGCACCACCTGCTGATGCGCGAGCTCGATTTTCCGATCGTCGCAACGAGCGGAAACCTGAGTGACGAGCCGATTTGCATTGATGAGAACGAAGCGGTTCGTCGCCTGCACGGCATTGCCGACGCATTTCTTATCCACAATCGCCCGATTGTTCGCCACGTCGATGATTCGGTGGCGCGAATTATTTGTGGCCGCGAGCTCCTCCTTCGGCGAGCGCGAGGTTATGCGCCTTTGCCGGTCTCAATTCGATCTGGACCCGAACACTCCGGCACGAAACGAGCGACGATCCTGGCTGTCGGGGGACATTTGAAAAACACCGTCGCTCTCCGGATCGATGACAATATTTTTGTCAGTCAACACATCGGCGACCTTGAAACGGAACAAGCTTTTGCCGCATTTCGACGGACTGCGGGGGATTTGCCGCGACTCTACGATGCCAAGATCGACTTCGTCGCCTGTGATATGCATCCGGAATATCTTTCCACTAAATTCGCGTCTGAATTAACTCCGGTAAAAATTCCGGTGCAGCATCATTGGGCGCATGTCGCGGCCTGCATGGCCGAAAACGAGATTGACCCGCCGGCGCTTGGCATTGCCTGGGACGGAACCGGCTACGGATTGGACGACACCATCTGGGGCGGCGAATTTTTGCTTGCTGGCAAAAATGGATCGTTCGAACGGGTTGCCCATCTTCGTCAATTTCGCCTACCGGGTGGCGACCAGGCCGTAAAGGAACCTCGTCGCAGCGCCCTGGGAGTTTTGTACGAAATCTATGGCGACAAGGCCTTCGACGACGGCGAGATCGTTTCGGCGTTTGCCAATCATGAACGGTCGCTTTTGCAAGCAATGCTGAAAAAGAACGTTAACGCGCCTCTTACTTCGAGCGTGGGCCGGCTATTTGACGCGATCGCGGCATTGACCGGCCTTCAGCACCGGGCCCACTTCGAAGGCCAGGCGGCGATGCAGTTGGAATTTAACGCCGATCCCGATGTGCACGAAGCGTATCCGTTCGCTCTCCACCATGGCAGACCACTGGTGATTGATTGGGAACCAACCGTTCGGGCCGTCATAAGCGATATCAATAAGGGAGTATCGCGTGGTGCGATCTCGGCCAAATTTCACAACATGCTCGTCGCAGCAATTGTCGCGGTCGCCCGAAAAACCGGAGAGTCCAATATCGTTCTCAGTGGCGGCTGCTTCCAGAACCGGTTGCTGATCGAGGGAGCGGTTGAACGCCTTCGCCAGGAAAACTTCCGCCCGGCTTGGCCTCAACGGATTCCGCCAAATGATGGGGGTATTGCTCTTGGACAAGCGGTCGTCGCGACTTGGAAGCAATGACCGCAATGGCACACGAGAAAAAGCTTCGGGAAAATCGCGAACAGGAGGTCATCGACCGCACCGCGCCACCGGGTGAGATTGTTTACGAAGCGATTTACGCGGAGGGGGAACACGAACTTCAACGCAACAATTCGGAGCTTGCGCTGTCCGGTTTGGCGGCCGGTTTGTCGATGGGATTCTCGATGATGGGCGAAGCGCTGCTTCGCGCCCACCTGCCGGACGAGCGCTGGACACCGCTCTTAACAAATTTCGGATACAGCGTGGGGTTCCTGATCGTCATTCTCGGCCGCCAGCAATTGTTCACCAAGAACACGCTCACGGTAATTCTGCCGTTGTTGCGAAAAAAAAAGGCGAAGATTCTGGGCAATGTCGCCCGTCTCTGGGTGATTGTGCTTCTGACTAATCTCGTTGGTGCTTTCGTCTTTGCCTGGGTTGCTGGGAAAACAAACATTTTTTCCACCGAAGTCCGGCAAGCATTTGCCAGTATCGGCGAACGGGCGATTGCACCTGATTTTTGGACATTGGTTTTCCGGGGAGCGATTGCCGGCTGGCTGATTGCCCTCATGGTCTGGCTACTGCCATTCGCGGAATCGGCCCGGGTCTGGGTGATAATTATTCTGGCCTACCTGGTCGGTCTCGCTCAACTGCCACATGTCATCGCGGGTAATGTCGAAACTTTTTATCTCGTGACCACCAACGCACTTCCGTTTTGGACGTGCGTTGGTTCCTATCTCTTCCCTGTCTTGATTGGAAATATCATCGGTGGTGTGGCGCTGGTGGCGGTCGGTGCACACGCAGAATTTTTTGAAGCTGAGAAACAACCGAGAATGGGCTGATGACACTTCTCTACGGCGAAGTCATAAAAGTATTCAGGGAAAACGGGATGAAAAGGGGCCATGTTCGCGTTGCTGCCGCGTTCAAGAAGGTGCCACTTGATTTACTGACGAGCGTCGAATGCGGTGATAAGGTTCTCCTCTGTGACGGTGTCGCAATCAGCAAAGTGACCGGCGCCGCCGGCAGGGAGATAAAGTATGTGTCTGGCGATTCCAGGTAAGTTGATCGAAATCGCGCGCGACTCAAATGGCGTGCGGATGGGGAAGGCCAATTTTGGCGGGATCGTGAAGCAAGTTTGCCTGGAATACACCCCGGAAGTGGAGATGGGAGATTACGTTCTGGTCCATGTCGGTTTCGCTTTAAGCAAAGTGAATGAGGAAGAAGCCGCCCGGACTTACCAACTCCTCGATGAAATGAAACAATTGGGCGAACTCGATACTCCAGATCTCGATGACAATCCATTTCTGGAAAAACCGGCCTCGTCATGAAATTCCTCGACGAATATCGAGATGAAGCGGTGGCCAAGAAAATCCTCGATGAGATTCGCCGCATTACCACCAAACCCTGGGTTTTAATGGAGGTTTGCGGTGGTCAGACGCACTCGATTGTCAAATATGGAATCGATCGGCTGCTCCCTGACGAAATCGAACTGGTCCACGGACCGGGCTGTCCGGTTTGCGTGACATCGCTGGAAATGATCGATAAAGCGCACGCCATCGCCCAACGGCCGGATGTCATTTTCTGTTCTTTTGGCGACATGTTGCGCGTTCCCGGATCGAAGGACGACTTACTCATTCTAAAATCACGGGGCGCAGATATTCGCGTCGTTTATTCGCCCATTGATTGCTTGAAAATAGCGCGGGCCAATCCTGATAAAAAAGTGGTGTTCTTCGCCATCGGATTCGAAACAACGGCGCCGGCGAACGCAATGTCGGTCTGGCAAGCGAGCAAACAAGGTATCAAGAACTTCTCAATTCTGGTTTCGCATGTTCTGGTTCCGCCGTCGATCGCTTCAATTCTGCAATCGCCGCTCAATCGGGTGCAGGGATTTCTCGGGCCCGGCCACGTGTGCACGGTCATGGGCTATCACGAATACGAGCCGATCGCGGAACGTTTCAAGGTTCCGATTGTCATTACCGGGTTCGAGCCGATCGATATTCTGGAAGGCGTGCTCATGAGCGTGCGCCAACTCGAAGCCGGGACGCATGAAGTGCAGAATCAATATCCCCGCGTGGTCCAACGCGACGGCAATCGCGTCGCCCAGGATCTGGTGAACAAGGTTTTCGAAGTCTGCGATCGAAAATGGCGCGGCGTCGGTTCCATCCCGAAAAGCGGCTACAAACTCCGGTACGAATTTCACGACCACGATGCCGAGCGTATTTTCAATATTCAGGAGATCGATACCCAGGAGCCGGAAATTTGTATCAGTGGTCTTGTCTTAAAGGGCGTGAAGAAGCCGCACGACTGTTCTGCTTTTGGCAAACAGTGCACTCCTGAGCATCCGTTAGGCGCGACGATGGTTTCCGCGGAAGGAGCATGCGCCGCCTATTACGCTTATGGGCGCCATTTGGAATCGTTCAAGCAACGCGAGAAACCTGCCAAAGTGGCTCAGCTGTGAACGCCGCTTCTTTCGCCAACACTGTCAACAAATCGGCTGAGACTTTCCGCGACAAGATCTTGCGCAAATGCGGCGAGAGCGTGGAAATGAAAGAGAAGTTTTTTGAGAGGTACGCCGATGAGATCGAAGCGCTCAGCAAAGAGATGGCCAAACGTTTCTCCGACGGGAAAAAGCTGCTGACGATGGGGAACGGCGGCAGTTTGTGTGACGCATTGCATTTTTCCGTCGAATTTACCCACCCAATTATTGAGAAGCGCGCGGCCTTTTCCGCCATCCCTTTAATGACCGATGTTGCCACCATGACGGCGGTCAGCAACGACACCGATTATGCCCGGGTGTTTGTCGATCAGCTGCGTTTGCTCGGTCAACCGGGGGACATGGCGCTGGCGGTCAGCACCAGCGGCAAATCACCCAACTTGATATACGCCTTGGAAGAAGCACGGAAGAAAAAGATGCTGACCGTTGCCTGGGCCGGAAAAGACGGCGGCCGTTTTCCCGAAGTCGCTGATTATTGCTTTATCGTGCCGTCTTACAGCATTCATCGTATTCAGGAAGTGCATGCCACGCTCGTCCATGTGTTGTGGGATTTAATCCACATCGCCCTGGGAGCGGAGGATGTGATCTGAATGACAAATGACCAATTTGCCAGGGAGACCCCGTTGCTTGGCGCTTCCTGTCCGCTGCCAATCACGAACTATAAGGAAATCGTTCTGGCCCACGGCAGCGGTGGGAAATTGAGTCATCAATTGATTGAGAAATTGATCCTGCCGCAGTTCCGAAATGACATTCTCGAACCGCTGCACGACGGCGCAATTTTGTCATTGCCGGGTGGACGCGTTGCTTTCAGCACGGACTCTTACGTCGTTAGTCCAATTTTTTTTCCCGGCGGCGACATTGGAAAACTCGCCGTCCACGGGACCGTGAACGATCTCGCGATGTGCGGCGCGAAACCGCTCTATCTCTCTTCCGGGTTTATTCTCGAAGAGGGCGTGCCGATGGAAGATTTCTGGCGGGTGGTGCAATCGATGCGGGAAGCGGCCGATGCTTCTGGCGTTCAACTTGTCACCGGAGACACCAAAGTGGTTGATCGCGGAAAGGCCGACAAAATTTTCATTAACACTTCTGGAATCGGCGTCATCCCGGAAGGCGTAAACATTCATCCAGCGCGCGCGCAGGTTGGCGACAAAATTATCGTAAGCGGATCAATCGCCGTCCACGGGATCGCGATCATGTCGGTCCGTGAAGGTTTGGAATTTGAAACCGAAATTGCGAGCGACACGGCGCCCTTAAATGAACTCGTCGCCACGATGCTGAAGGGGGCAATCGATATCCACGTTCTGCGTGATCCGACCCGGGGTGGAATCACCAGCGCACTCACCGAAATCGCACAGACGGCAAGGATTGGAATGCTGCTGGACGAAGCATCGATTCCAATTAGCGAAGAAGTCAAAGGTGCATGTGAAATTCTCGGACTCGATCCGCTTTACGTGGCGAACGAGGGCAAACTGATTGCTATTGTTGGTCATAACGATGTCGATCTTGCCTTGCAAGGCTTGCGTTCGCATCCTTTGGGCAAGGAGGCAGCGGTCATCGGAGAAGTTGTCGAAGATCATCCAGGCTTTGTCATGATGAAAACTCGTGTCGGCGGTACCCGGGTGGTTGACATGCTTTCCGGCGAGCAACTTCCCAGGATTTGTTAGGCCGAAATATCAGCGATGCTTTCTTTTTCCCCGGTCACGAATGACGAGTTGACATCTTTTTCGTCCGTCGGAATTGGAAATGCTCGTCCCCGTTCGAGCACTGAACGGGCGACGAATTTTGCAAACCGGCACTCGATCTGCAACGGCAACCGGACGTGATGGATAAAAAGAAACGAGCGAGGAAAAGCAGGCATAGCAAAAATAAGAACTGGTCCGCCGAAGTCTCAAAACACAGCAATGCGCTTGATCTGGAATCAAAGGTCTTCAAAAAACGCAGTCCCCGCCAAATCGCCATCTCCCTGAAGCGTTCCGCGGAAAGGAGCAAACGCCGCAAATCCAGTTCGCTCCAGTCCGCCATGTCGATGTTAAACTTCTATATCAATCGCGCCGGAAAAAACCTGTCGCCGTCGCGGAGGCGAACGCTCAATCGTGCGAAGGATCAGTTGCGCGATCTTTTTCATCATTAGCCTAAGGATTGGCGATAGAACGCGTGAGCAACGTGTTCCGTCGCTGCGGCTAGCTCCCGCCCGGTTGGGACCATTCTAATTTTTTGCGACCTGATCGACCTCCAAATCCGTTCTTCTTTTGAGGCGCGGATTATGAAAACGGAAACTTTGAGAAGACCGGGTGGCGTTCGTTCGACGAAAGGACCGGGCAAAAAGACGGCCGCTATTGGCATGACGACCAAAGGTTCAAGCGGCCGACCGAAAGCGAGGGGGCGGGGCGCCGCGCGCGGCCATACCAGATCAAATCCTACCACGAGCACTAATTTTCCCAAAGACGTCCCGCGCATGTTTTTGAACAAGCTCGGCGAGATGTATACGGCTGAGAAAAAACTTACTCACGCCCTTCCCTTAGTGGTCAAAGCGGCAAAATCTAAAGACTTGAAGACGCTCCTGAAGATCCACTTGAAGGAAACCAAGGGGCACGTGAAAACGCTCGAACAGGTGGCGAAATCTTTGGGAAAAAAGCTGCCCTCGAAAAGCTGCAAACCGATGACCAAACTGGTATTGGGAGCGACCAAAGTGATAGCGAAACGGTTGGTTTCCGGTAACAAAGATCTCGAGTTGATCGAAGCGGGTCAAAAGGTAGAGCAGTTTGAGATCGCCAATTACACGCCGCTGGTCGCCGAGGCGAAGAAAAATGAATTTACCCACGAAACGGCACTGCTCACATCGATCCTGAATCAGGAAAAGTTGGCCAACGAATTGTTAGGCGAACTCGGGAAAGGAAAAGGGCCGCTCGGGAAGGTCTTGCAGAAGGCAGTGCTCGAACACGCCGGTGGTGGGGCATTCGTGGCGCGGGCCGCCTAAGCCACTCCTTAAGGTGGAGCGTCGGTAGGCTCCGTAGCTCGCAGTCAGGTCGATGAGGGGCGCTTTGCCGTCCTTAGCGGCGGTGTCCTGGTGCAGGCCAGGGTCAAAAAAGCGGGCTGTAGGTGACGGACTGACGCCGCGAATTTTTTGTTGATTGACCCCCGAATCCCCCATACAATTGCGGCCCCGATACGGAACTTCCCGTTCCGCAAACCATGCCGGGGCCCACCCTGGCTGGAGTGCGACTGAGAATTCCCTAAGGATTAACTTTAATGGGCAGTTTATTGCCACCTCACCAACACAACTTTTTCGATCGGCCGCGCTCGGCCGTACCCCATCCACTCTCTCCGCGGAACGCTTCCGCAGTCGCTCTTTAATTCGAAACCTCAACGGTCGATATTTATTTCACGAAAATCCTCAAGTCCCCACTCCGGCGGTGATGCCACTATGAACGAAGATACCTTTAAGTTCAGTCTCAGCAATTTCCTCGGAAGCGAAAGCGCTGATCCGTTCGAGGCGCCGCGGAGCTTTACCACGTGGGTCCGGTTCGGTGCATGGGCTGCGTCTCTTTATGAACCGGAAATGGCCGCCGCCGCAGACGCGCGCACGACACTGGTTTACGAGGGGAAGCGAAAAGACGTGATTAATCTCTGCTCTTATAACTATCTGGGCCTGGCCAATCATCCGGAAGTTATTGAAGCCGCCCACGAAGCGCTGCGCACCCATGGAATGGGTGCGTGCGGTTCGCCCATGCTCTCCGGAATGACCGATCTACACCGTGAGTTGGAGCGCAAGGTGGCCGAGTTCCTTGGTCGCGAAGACGCGATGCTTTTCAACAGCGGTTTTGGCGGCGCGCTTGGCACCATTTCCGGACTTCTTCGCAAAACCGATGTCGCGGTTTTAGACAATCGATCCCATTTGAGCCTGCGCGATGGCGCGGTGCTCTCGAGATGCCGAACGGAAAAGTTCGAGCATAACGATCCGGAATCGCTGGACGCGGCTTTGAAACGACAAGATGGCCGGAGGAAACTGGTAGTCGTCGAAGGCATTTACTCGATGGACGGTGATTATGGCAATCTCAAGGAGTTGATTGATGTCGCCGAGAATCACGGAGCCAGCACTTTCGTTGACGAAGCGCACTCCATCCTGGCCTGCGGCGAAAACGGCCGCGGTGCGGCAGAGGTTTTTGGAGTGGAAGATCGGACACGTCTTGTTTACGCAACGTTTTCGAAAGCGTTCGGTTCATTGGGCGGATTTGTGGCCGGTCCGAAAGACACGCTGCAGTATCTGCGCTTCTACGCGCATCCATACGTTTACTCCTGTGCCTTGCCGCCGGTGGTGGTGGCAGGAATTTTGAAGGCGCTGGAAATTGGTCAACGCGAGCCCGAGTTGCGCAGGCAGCTGTGGGAGAATGCCGATTATTTCCGGGCTCAATTGCAAAGAATGGGCATCGATATCGGTTCGTCGACCACCTACGTGATGCCGATCGTGATCGGCGAGCGGGAAAAAATGTACCGGCTGTGCCACGAACTGCGTCGCAAAGGCCTGTGGGTTGCGCCGGTCGACTACCCGGCGGTGCCACAAAATCGAATTTGTTTCCGCGCTTGCGTCACCGCCAATCACACGCGTGCGGATCTGGATGAGGCGCTGAACATTCTCGAGGACACTCTGGTTCCCGCTGCGCTCCAGACTGCTTGATAGATTTGGGGCGGATCGTTTGATGTCGGCACCGATCGAGCAGGCTTTTCCTTCAATCGAGGCGTCCTACAAGGCCCGTGAAGTCGAAGGAGTTTTCGATCTTCGATTTTATCGTCCGCTCGGTTTTCTGGTGGCCCAGTTTTTTGCAAAACTGCATGCCACGCCGACGCAGGTGACGGTTCTCGGCGCTTGTTTCGGTGTGTTTGCCGGGCACCTTTATTTCTATCAGAGTTTGGCCCTGAATTTTGCGGGGATGATTCTGCATGTTGTCTCCAATATTTTCGATAATGCGGACGGACAACTGGCCCGCCTAACGAATCAAAAAAGTCTGGCCGGCCGCGCGCTTGACGGCTTGGCCGACCACGTCGTGTTCGCCAGTATCTATTTGCATCTGGGATTGCGTTACTTCATGGCTGAGCGATCGCCTGCGATTATTCTTCTCGTCCTCGCGGCGATGTTGAGCCATGCCTGGCAGTCGTCGCTGGCGGAGTATTTTCGAAGTAGCTACTTGTTAATCGTTAATCGTCGGTCGAACATCGACGTCGAATCGTCGGCCAACTCGCGTTTACAGTATGAGGGGCTAAGTTGGACCTCGGCGCCGTGGAAAAAATTTCTGCTTGGCCTATACACCAATTTCACCCGGCAGCAGGAGTTCCTGGCGCCAAAGCTGTTCGCCGTCCGGCGAGCGGGTTCGCAGATCAATTCGCACACTTTTCAACAAGCCGCTCAGCCCATGCTGCGCGGGTGGGGATTTGCGATGACCAATACACGAATGGTCTGTCTTTTTCTTTCTCTCCTGGTCGGTCGTCCGATTTGGTATCTCTGGCTCGAGGTCACGGGCTTCAACTTGTTAGTCGCAGTTCTGTTATTTCGGCAGGAACGGTCGGCGGCACAGTTGTTAACTAGGGTCGAGAGCCGATGACGCCATCTTCTCGATCCCCGATTGAAATCACCGAAGTTCGCTCACGCGCGGAGCAGACCGATTTCATTCAGTTCCCGTGGCGGGTTTACCAAAACGATCCCGCCTGGGTCCCGCCGTTGATTCTCGAACGACGAGAATTCCTCGATCGAAAGAAACATCCGTTCTATCTCCACGGTGAAGCGGCCTTATTTCTCGCTCACCGGGACGGCGAGACGGTAGGTCGGATCATGGCCAGCGATGACTCGAACTATAACAAGCTCCATCAAACAAAGGTGGGTTGCTTCGGATTGTTTGACTGCATCGATGACGCCGAGGTCGCAGCCGCGCTATTTGAAGCCGCGGCCAATTGGATGCGCAGTCGCGGACTGAACGAGATGATGGGTCCGATCGATTATTCGACGAATTACGTCTGCGGATTACTGATCGACGGATTTCAGCATCCCCCGATGTTGTTGACCGCGCACAACCCGCCGTACTACCAGCGATTGATCGAAAACTCCGGGTTTACCAAGGAGAAAGATTGGTATGCCTGGTGGTTCGACGATTTCCCGGAACCGGCGCAGCGTCTTCGCAAAATTGTCGCCGGGCGCGCGGGAAAGAGCCGTGTCTCCGTGCGGCCAATCGATTTGAAGGACATGAAGGGTGAAGCCGATCGAATTCGCACGGTCTACAACCAGGCCTGGCAAAAAAATTGGGGGTTTGTCCCGTTCAGCGAAGCAGAGACCGAACATCTGACTAACGAGATGAAGCCGTTGCTGGTTCGAGAAGGCGTCCTCATGGCCGAGGTCGGAGACCGGCCAGTTGGCTTCGTCATCGGTGTTCCGGATATCAATGTGGCGTTACGGCACGCGAACGGACGATTGCTGCGATTCGGTTTCCCCATCGGATTGCTGAAAATTCTGTACTACCGGCGAAAGATTCACACCGGCCGATTGATTGCATTGGGCGTCGTCCAGGAATATCGCCGCGCTGGCGTCGCCGAACTGCTCGTCCTCCAGTTTATGGAGGAAGCGTACAAGCGCGGGTTTTCCGGTGAATTGAGCATGACCCTGGAAGACAACATCATGGTCAACCGCTTCATCGAGTCGATGGGCGCGAAGAAATACAAAACCTACCGGATTTACCGGCGTTCGATCTGATCGATGGCTGCGCCCGAGTCGGTTGTGATTTTGGCAGATGAGTCGGCCGATTGGGAGATTGGTGGTTTGCGCCAGCTGGAACGGCTCGCCCTTGCTCTGGATGAATTTGCCCGATCGATTTCCGACCTGCCCAAGATCAAGGTCATTATTTTCTGGCGACCCGACATCGCACCGGAGAAACGCTGGCAACCCAGCAGTCCACGATTATGCCGGTGCGAGTTTGTGGAGGGACTTGCCAATGGGACGGCGGGAAGCCTTCTCTCCACGCATCTCCTGGTAAAACGTCACGGCATTGACGATTTGTTTGGCAACGCGGGTTCGATCGATCTTGGTTCAGCCGCCGGTGATGAAGCTGCTCGTTGGCAAACAACGGCGAAGCAAATCGAAGATCGATATTTGAATTTAGGCAATCGATCCTCGAGCGATCGTTGGCGATATCTCCGGAACCAACCGGAAATTTCGTCGGCCGAGCGTTGGTTGTTGCGAAAAAGTGGTAAGTCCCGCGATGGTTTTGTTTCACGCTACTTTAACCGACCGATTTCGCGGACGGTCAGTCGACTTCTGGTCAGAACATCGATAACGCCAAATCTGTGGACGGTATTGATCACGGCTTTTCCCATCGTCGGTTTTTTGTTTCTGATCCGGGGCACGTATCTCGGGTTCGTCATTGGCGCCTTCCTCTTCAATCTGCACAGCATTTTGGACGGGTGTGACGGCGAAATTGCCCGCGCTAAATATTTGGACTCGCAAAACGGCCCGGGCATCGACGCGATTGGTGATTTAATTTCGCTTCTGCTTTTTTCGGGTGGCCTCGGAATTGGGCTATTCCGTCATGTTGGGCACCCGGTCACGCACTGGTTTTTTCTGATCGAAGGGGTGGTGACATGCGCACTGATTGCGATGCGTCTGGTTCCCGATCACGTCCTCGATCTTCTGCGCCGGGGACCGGAGGCAGTGGTGTCTACTCAGGGCGATGAGCGATTGCGCCGATCCGGTGGGCGCGTTTTCGGCGATCGCTTAATGTCTTGGGCGTTTGAACTAACGAAACGAGACGTCGTTTTTCTGGGCTTTCTGCTTGGAGTCTCGGTCGGGTTAGCCCGATTGGTCCTGCATCTCCTCTTTGTCTACGCTTTGATGGCTTTGATTCTGTCCCGTCAGGGACGAGCTGCGCGTCCCGCCCGGGACGCGATTCCGCGGACCGCTTAAAAATTTCTCAGCTGCAGTTAACATTTCCGGCGTATCAACGTCCTGCCACCAGGCATTACCGATGTCGATCGCTCGAACCTTGGCATCGCGGCACATCAAGCGAACACCATCGGCCAGGCTGCAATCGTCGTGATGTCTGCTGCGGCGAAGATAGTCAAAGATCTCAGCTGGACAGACAAACGCACCGGTATCGATGGCATCGTATTGTTCAAGCTGTTTACCAATCTCAGTCACGCGATCGCCGCGGGTCTGGACCTTCATCGCGTCATCCAGATCACAGATTTGGTCGATCTTACGATCGATCGCCAGGTTCAGTTCATCCGGATTCGAATTTCGCGCGAGCGTTTCGAGAATGGAAGGTTCGAAGATGTGGTCACCCATGGTCAGGAAAAACGGAGCCGTTACGCTGTTTTCCGCCGCTAACACTGAGATTCCATTTTGTTTCTGCCATTGCCTATTCTGAATCCAAACCAAATCGAGCTCGTTGGGCGTCAAAGCAGTCACTTCGGTCCGGAGCGATTCGCTTTCAAATCCAATGACCGCGTGAACTCTAGTCACTCCCGTGTGAATGAGGGCATCCAACACGTGGGAAATCAGAGGCCGCCCGCCAACGGGGAGCAGGAGCTTTGGCGAATCGCGTTCGCTACTCCGCAGCCGGGAACCGGTCCCCGCCATTAAGACGACGGCATCAGAGATCGGCTTTTTCATATTTGAGATATATTCGAACTCGTGACCGCGCGGTTCCTTAGAAAATTGGAAGAAATGGTGAGCGGGACGGGCGAAATTGTCTACTCGCTAGTTTTTGGGCGGCGGCAAAGAAAATTGGTTCGTCGCGTATTAAGCGAGTCCGCGCCGTCGACGGGACGAGTGATCGTTTCTCTTTCAACTTTGCCGGATCGAATTGGCAACATCGAGCCGACCCTGCGCTCGTTGATCGGTCAAACGCGTCCGCCCGACGAAATCGTCCTCGCCGTCCCGCGCTTCTCGATTCGCCAACAGAAGCCCTACGTGATTCCGTCTTTTCTTGAACAACTGCCAGGCGTCCGGGTTTTGCATTGCGAACGGGATTGGGGTCCGGCCAGTAAATTTATTCCCGTGGTGAACGAGGAGATGGCTGCCGGGCGCGGCGACACTCTGATCATGGTGGTGGACGATGACCGCACCTACCCGCCAGACGCTTTGGAAACTTTCCTTCATTATCATTCGGTTCTGCCGGATGCGGCGCTGTGTTTTCGCGGTGCGCTGATGCCGCGCAGTCTGGTTTGGTTTCTTCCGAAAATGATTCGTGGCAATCAAATCCGGACACCCAAACCTGTCGCCGTCATTACCGGGACCGCCAGCTATCTGATCCAGCCGCGTTTTTTTGATTCGCGCCTGACGGATTATGCCAGTGCGCCGGCAAGTTCATTCTACATGGACGATATTTGGATCAGCGGCTGCCTCGACCTCCGCGGAATAAAAAAATATGTGGTCCCTACTTCAGCCATGATGCGCAGCGTCCGAACGCAAAGGAAAACAATGGCGCTTTCTGATGTCCCGAACGGGCCGGTCAGAAGCAATACCGAAGTGATCGATTTCTTTCGCGAAAACTGGAATGAATTCTATTCACGGCCGATTTTGTCGCTTCCGCCGTTTTCCAGTTGGATTCGAGCGCTTGGCGAAAACCAGAAACGCTTCAAATCCGGTAGTACTTCTTCAAGCCCCACACCCGAAGCCGCTGCGGCAGAAACCGAAAAATAAGTGGCGCGATACCGGCCTGAAAAAAGCCCCCGGCTGTTCGTCGCGGCGGCGGGTTCTTGTCGTCGATCAATTTGAGAATTTGTCGTGCGACCAAGTCCGGTTTTGGCGCACTCGCCATGTTCCGTTCGGAAGCATCCCAAGTCCGCGCGAGTTTCTCAGCGTACCGCGGATCGTCTGCCGAATTTTTAATCACGGTGCGATTAAATTCTGTCGAAATATCGGCGGGCTGTAGATCGACGACCCGAATGGCTGATTTTCCCAGTTCGAGTTGCAGGCACATCGTATATGCGGCCATCGCGGCCTTGGCTGAATTGTAGGCGGCCATAAAGGGGACCGGCAGCCTCGAAGCCAACGAAGTGACGTTAATGATCAAACCCGCGTTCTGGCTGCCCATGGCTGCCAACGCGAGTTGAATCAACTGGATATGGCTGAACAGCAGGACCTGGAATTGACCGGTGAGGATTCGCTGGTCGAGTAGTTCGGCCGGACCGAAGTGGCCACTGCCCGCATTATTAATGAGCACATCAAAATGACCAGCCTGAGCGAGAGCGGATTTGAAGCTGGTCTCGACCGTCTCAGGATTGGAAAGATCCAGGCTGATCGGATGCAATCGATCGAGCTTGGGTATGCGCTCGGGATTTCGTGACGTGCCCCAAATCTCATGTCCCGAGCTCGTGAGCAATTTCGCCGTAGCCAGACCGATTCCGGCACTAGCCCCGGTGAGAAAAATGCGCTTCATCCGCTTGATCCTATTCTGCTTGCCAAACAATGAAGCCTGCCCGCGTGAATTGAGTTTTCACTGTCGGGTAAGCCGTTTGCACGGCTGAGAAATCTCTACTCACGCACGCCCCAATTGCCGGCGGCGGCGGCGCCGATTTTTTGATCTCCTCCGCGGTCAATTTCGTGATCGGGAACCCCAAATTTCCATGGAATAAGTAGAACGAACCAAAGCTCAGATCGTTACCGGTTTTGACTGCCTTCACCAGCACAATCGAAGTTCCGGGCTTCTGTAATCGGCCCAGCTCCTCAGCCACACGACGCTCATCGGCGAGATTGACGCGGCGGATTCGAATTTGTAATTCGGTTTGAACAATACCGGCGACGAAGAGGATTAAGACGACACAAGCGACCACCGGCAACATCGCGGGGCGACGCTCGACCACGCGATACAAAACAGTCGCCAGCAACAGGCAAAGGACCGGAATGATCGGTTCAAGATAACGAACATGGCGGAAACCGGACACTACTTCGATCGCGACCAGTAAAAGAATAACGAGTGACAATTCCTTCGCGATTCGATCGAAGTTCGCACGTTTCCAAATCAAAATGGCACACGGGGCCAGGAGCAGGAATAGACCGGAGGCGGAGGTGACGGCAAAACGGTATGGTATTTCGTAATAGGGATTTCTTCCCAGACGTTCCGGCCCGAGGTGATCAACGACTTCCTGGTGAAACAGTTGCCGGATCGGGATCGGATGCTGCAAACCTTGAAAAACCGGCCAGATCAACATGGTCACCAGCGTCAGGCTGATGCTAAACGCGAGCCAGCCGCTCCGGAGGTTTGATCGTTCGCCAGGCGAAGTGAACCGAACAGCCAAAATCAAAAGCCAAACCAAGAACGTCAGGGGTAGTTTTTGGAGGCTGGCGAATAAGCAAGCAATGGCAACGCTCACCCAATAAACCGGGTTTCGCCGAGCCAGCTCCGCGAATGCGATCGCCATGGTGGTGAAAAAAGCGAGACCACTATCAAGCAACCCGCGGCTGGCATCGGTCAGGAATAACGGCACCGCAGCCAGCAGAGTCACGGCCAATGGTATCAGCCACCGCTTTCCTGGTGCCACGATGGCGGCCAGCCAAGCCAGCGACACAGCTGTGAGCACGCCGTAAATCCAAGGCCAGATCCGCACGGCCAGTGTTTTGTTACTGAAACGTGGCAAAGCCAGACTGGTTAGCCAGTATTGCAGCGGAGGTTTTTCGAACGAAGGCTCGAAATTGAAATGAACAACCGAGCGACCAAGCAAAAGCATCTCGCGCGACCGCTCGGCAGTAAGCATTTCATCGCCACTCTGCGACAAAATACCTTTTGGGCTTTCGATCAAAAGCCAGCCAAACACAACTGTGATGACCAGAACTGTGACCGGAATTGGCTTGAACCAGGATCTTTCAATAAAATCCATCACTTTGGCGAAATTGGATCGATGCCGCGCATGCTACTCGCTCGCCGAAACGATTTCCAGCCGACTATACTGTGGCGATGAACGGGCACGGACGCGCAATGGCGGTTTCCGCAATTCTCCTCGTTCTCACATTTAGCTGGCTCGCTTGGGAAATCCCAAAGGGCGTTCTCGTCGCTACGGATGAATTGCTAACTGCCGAACGAACCCGCGAGATGCAATTCACTGGAGAGAAGTTGGTCGTTCAGGTCAACTTTCAACCATCGTTTGAAAAGCCGCCGCTGCAGTATTGGCTGAGTACGCTGACGCTCGACCGATTCGGGAACCGGAGCGCGGCTATCCGCATTTGGACCCTGATCTTCGGCGCCCTGACTGCGCTGGTGCTGGCTTGGCTGGTGTTTCTGGTCGAACCGAGCCGGCCTTGGCTGATCCCATTATCGCTCGGGATCTTGCTTTCTTGTCCCATGTTTTCCACTCAGGCAACCCGCGGTCTGCTCGATATCGGACTGGCGTTCTTCACCATCTTAACTTTGGCATTTGCCGAACTCGCGCGCAAAGAAACGCGGTGGTGGATTGCAGTGGCGTTGGCTTGCTGGCTGGGGTGTCTCGAGAAGGTCCCATTTCCATTTCTAATCTGGATTTTGATTCTGTTGATTCGCGCGAGTTCACCAACCGATCGCGGATCTCTTCGGACAAAATGGTTACCTATCAGTTTAGCTCTCAGTCTCGTCCTGATGTCACTTTGGCCACTGCTTCAACTGCTAAAGTATCACATGCCGCTCGGACCGCTTTTACGCCAGGAACTCATTACGTGGCCGGCGCATCGGCTCGGGTCTAAACCATTTTACGAGGTGGCGGTGAGTATGTCTGGCAACGCCGGCGCCTGCGGCTTTCTCGCGCTCATCGCGCCAATCGCGATCGTATGCTCGAAGCGGGGGCAGGTTTCGCAGACCACGCGTCAGATGGCATTGATTAGTCTGCTAATCCTCCTTGGCGTGAGCCTCTCTATTTTTCGCCAAGTCCGGTACGTCATCCCGATTATTCCGTTACTGTGTTTTTTGATCGGCCTGATGTTTTACTTAATACTTGAACGTGGCGGGTGGATGCGGCGGATTGCCATTCCGGCTCTGCTCGTTGTGATCGTTGCCGGTCTGGTCGAAACCAAGATTCAAATTAATCATCTCGAAGGAAAGAACGATCAAAACGATCCGATCAACCGTCTGCTGCCATTCGTTAAGGCACCCAGGGATGTAACGGACGAAAAGATGATTGCGGAACGACTCGGAAACATGCAGCGACCGGGCGTGAAGATCGTCCTGGTGGAATCGGCAAATCCCGGAACCGATCTTTTGTGGAACACATTCTATCTTTTTCACGGCAATTTGCGTTCGCCGGTGACGAGTTACACGCCTGATCAATTTCGAGACCAATTGCCGTCGCCGCCAATGATTGGAGTTTGTGTAGCGCGTGATTTTCCACTCGTGCAGCAATCCTATCCGCAGGTGCGTTCCGAGCTGGTGCGCGATCAATTCGTTTGTTGGCAGGTCCCCGCCACCGATGCCGCAGAAAGTTCCTCAATCAGGTAGTTTGCGCAGGCGGCTCTTTGGCCACGAGTCGGGAAAAGCCCTCTATCTTTTTCGGCAGGCAACCCACCGTTTGCACCACGATCGGGACTAACGAATCTCTCACTGTCGGAATTCGGAAGCGCCTTTGTCGCAGCGCGCGGAAGGTCGCAATCGGGTGCCGGCAAAACATCCACACCGATCGTAGCCCCGCTTCGACCCAGATCGGAAGACGGGTCACGAAAGATTTCGCGATGTGACGCCGGCAGGGCAACAGCAACATTGCGCAGACGTTGCGGCTCAACCGCGGATAATGCCGTTGGTAAATTTCAGGGATGGCCGTTTCACACATTTGCAAAAGCGCTGAAAGACGGGATTCGTCCGACTGAATGCTCAGCTGGTCGCCATGAAAACGCCAGGTCGCCAGTTTCTCGGGCAGGTGAACCGTTCCTGTAAGATTCGTTAGGCGGAGCAACCATCCAAAATCGGCGATCGACCCGACGTTGGTATCAAACGGGCCGGCTTTTTTTGCCACCGCCGTGCGAATCACCAATTGCGTCAGGGAAAAATAAACGCTCTTTCCCGAGAAGTGCAGAAGACAATCGTGCGGGGCGGGACGAAAGTTCATTTGGCGACGCGGCTCCTGTTCGAAGATGCCGCGAACGTTCACCGCCTCTCAATAATTCGTTACTCGCGTTCGCCGGCAAAAAACGTATGCACTTCTTCGAGTGATAGATCGTTGCCCTCGCGATTGATCAAGTTGCAAATCGCACGCGGCGATTCCCGCCTCCGGACAATTTTTCGAAGCTTGTAACATCGTCGCCCAGAAATCCCGGCATCATGGTGTCGTCGCAGGTCGCGACGTGAAAAAATTCGCCGTTTGCGAACGCCAGTCCGCGATTCAGCGCCGCATACAGCCCTTCGCGAGGGACTTGATGAAGTTGGAAACGCGAGTCCGTGGCCGCGATCGACTGGAAAAACTCCCAGCTTCCGTCGGACGAATTGCTGTCGAGGACGATGGCTTCCCAATCGGAGAAGGTTTGGTTGAGATAGAGAATCAATCCGCGCTTCCAAGAACTCTCTGGCGTTCAGGCAGGGCAGAAGAATGGAGATTGCAGCCATTGAAAATGCCTGGGCGTCAACCCACGACCACCGCGCCAGGATCCGATGGCCAGCAGCGGCGAATCCGTTCGAACTTGTCCAGCATCCCGAACACCGCAGTGGCGAAGTCGACGCCGGTAAACCGCCGGGCCCGTTCCCTTCCTCGCCGGATTAATTCTTCGCGCCTTGTTTTGTCGCTGTAAATCGACCTGATCGCGGCGGCGATCTCCAGTTCATCAGCTGGGTTCACCAGAATGGCGGCATCGCCAAGTTGCTCAGCCGCGCCAGGAACGTTCGCAGCCACGACCGGGCAGCCACAGCCGAAGGCCTCGAGTGGAGGCAGATTGTCCGGTCCAAAAAAACTCGGGTAACAAAGAAGCAGCGCATTCTGATATAACGCCCGAAGCGTCTCGCGCGGGACGCGGCCGAGAAGGTGGACTTGTTCTTGCAATTGAAGGTCGCCAACAACTTGCCGGACGTAACGCTCGTTACCCTGATCCGATCCGGTGAATACCACCGGGACTGGGAGATTGTCCGCCCGCTTCAAGTGTGGAATTGCTCGAAGGAGGCCAACGTGATTTTTATGGCTCCAAAATTGTGCGGGGTAAAAAATGAAGCCGCCCGGTAGTTTGTAGCTTGCGAGCGAGCCCGGGGGCGCTTCTTCATCCAAGGCGAAACTCGGTGTCGGGAGAGGAACCACTTGGATCCGCTCGTCCGCCACTCCGTAAAAAAGCTGAATTTCGTTTTTGCCGACATGCGTTCCGGTGACAATGAATGTCGCTCTTTGCAGAACCTCGGAGAAATCGTTTTCTCGCATTCGCCACCGCCCGCCGGCACTGACCTCCGGAAAAAAGGGCTGGAGACGATGCTGCAAATCCCAAACGATGGTCAAAAACGGAACCTCCAGGCTCAACGTCAGGGGACTGAGATTGACGAAGAACTCGATTTTCTCGCGCCCAAGAACATCGCCAATCCATTTATTCTCCCACAGATACCAATCCCGTTTTCGAAGGCGCAAACCTTTCGCTACTTTTCGGGCAGTTCGCCGCGCGGATGACGTAAACGATTGCTTCAGGAAAATCCGATCGACATTCGTTGACTTGATACTTGCCTTTTGACCATTCAGGCCTTCGAAAACGGCTAGCTGATGCGTCGATTTTGGCGCCAGTTCGAGCATTCGCTCGAAAATTTCATGCTCAAACGTGTATCCGCCGCCAATTTCCTCCTGCGACTGTGGAGCTAGAATACCGACTCTCACGTTAGTCTAAGAGAGCGTGAACCGCTCTGGCCACGCGCTGCTGTTGTTCTTCGGTTAACCCCAAACCGCTCGGCAAATAAAAGCCACGTCGGGCGAGTCGCTCAGCGACTGGACAAACAGCATCTCGAAACAAACCCATTTGTCGAAATACCGGCTGCTCGTGCATTGGCCAGAAGAATGGGCGCGTTCCGACTCCAGCTTGGGCGAGCTTTGCCATCGCGGCTTCTGCGTCGATGCCCATCCCGTCCTTCAACACAATTCCATAAACCCAATAAATGTTTTCGGCATAATCGGTCGCCGGCGGCGATAACTGTAAGCTTTCGATGTCGTTCAGAAGCTCGTGATATCGTTGTCCCATTTCTCGTTTTCGCCTAACGAATTCGTCCAGGCGTTCCAACTGCGCGACCCCAACGGCAGCTTGCAAATTCGACATGCGAAAATTCCAACCCAGCTCCTCGTGAACGAAGCGCTTTTTCTGGAAACACAAGTTTCGCAGCGATCGGCATCGTTCGGCGAGATCGTCGTCGTCGGTCAATAGCATCCCGCCTTCGCCAGTAGTGATATGTTTGTTTGGATAAAAGCTCAAGGTGCTGAGGTCGCCAAAACCTCCACATGGCCTCCCTTTGTAAGTTTGACCAATTACTTCCGCCGCGTCCTCAATCACTTTCAAACCATGTTTCCGCGCCAGCTCCAAAATCGGATCCATATCGGTTGGAAGTCCGTAGATGTGCACCACCATGATGGCTCGCGTCTTCGCAGTGATTTTTCCCGCGATTTGATCCGGATCCATGTTCCAGCTCACTGGATCTGAATCAACGACCACTGGCACTGCGCCTGCGCGAACTACGGCGGCGGCGCACGAAATAATGGTGAACGTTGGAAGAATGACCTCGGCGCCATGTTGTAGATTCAGAGCGGCAATTGCCACATCCAACGCGGCCGAACCGTTAGTGACGGCAATACCGTGCCGACGCCCCATTCTTTGGGCAACTCCTTCTTCCAGCTGTTCCACAAACGGGCCTTCGCACGAAATCCATCCTGTTTGGACGCACTCGGTCAGATATTTGGCCTCGTTGCCGTCGAGAACTGGTTCGTTAACTGGAATGAAATCGGTGGCCATCACAGGTCAGGAATGCTTGCGAAGAAGATAGCTAACGCCCCACGTTTCTTCCGATGGTTTCCGGCCAGTCATAAATTCTTCAGAGCGTTCGATCGTAAATGCGGCGTCTCGCGCCAGCGATTCGATTTCTTCAGGAAAAAAATACCGGATTAGGTGTTCTTCTTGAAATGTTTCATTAGTCCCGTTTTGGACTGACTCCGCGACGATCGTATAGCAGACGGCGACGATATGGTTCTCCTGACGCAGTTTAGGCGTCGCCGTTCGGATCAATTTCGTATTCGCATTCTCTATTTGCTTGGTTCGGATCTCCGGCGGCTGTTTGACTACGGCCGGTCCGTGCCAGACGTCGAAGAGAAACAAGCCGCCATTCAAATGTTCAGCCGCATTCGCAAACGCACGACGGAGAGGATCATCGGTCGTTTGATAGCTCATCACGTGAAAGAGAGCGATGACCGCATCGAACTTCCGTCCGAGCTTTACCGTGCCGATGTCACCTTGTTCGCAGTCAAAACTACCGCTGCTCCGAACCGGCGAGCGGTTGGCGTTCGCAGATTCGACCATCCGTTTGCTTCTTTCGATTCCGAACACCTCGAATCCCTGATCAGCGAGCAATCGTCCGTGCCGACCGGTGCCCGATCCGAACTCCAATAATGTCCGGGTCTTCGGCTCCGCCGCCCGAAGTGTTCGGGCGACATATTCGGTTTCAGCCGCGTAGTCTTTGTCGCGATAGAGCAGATCGTAGTACGCTGCATAGCGATCAAATACATCGGCGCTCATCGTGCTGGCTAGCTGCCGAAGTTGAGTTTTGCCGGCAATTTTGCCTCGAACCGCGTCTTATCGGCGTCTGATGTGTAAGGACCTTGTTTCACTTCAAACATTTCAAGCTCCTCGAGCACCTCGAAGCCGTGTCCACCTTGGATCAATAGGATCACGTCGCCAGCTTCTAGGATTCGACTTGTCACGTAGGTGCGATCGTCTTCAAAGAAATCAACGCGCAGCCGACCACGCCTGATCAGCAGAACCTCCTGCGTCATCAACACCTGGCGTGGCATGGGATTGTGAACGTGTGGGTCGATCACTTTGCCGACGGGATGATGCATGTAAGCCAGTTGCTGCGACAATTCACTCGGCGTAAAAAAAGTGATCCCCGGCTTGTCGTGTTGCCGGCGCACGATCAGGCTCACTAGCTTGCCGCCACTTTCAATTCGCTCGATCATCAGACGCTTTCGATCGGATAGCCCGCCTGGACCAGTATTTGTTGCGCCTGCCGCATGAACTCCGCCGCCACCGCGGACGGCATCTCGTTTCTGAAGGAGCCAACTTCTCCTCGTCGGACAAAAGCTCTGTCCTTCGGCCACACCGTGGAGCTCCAGCCCATCGTTTGCTCCCGTTCGCGCATGGCATCAAACGAACAGCCGGCCGCGATCGATTGTAATGAATGATCGGGGCGTTCCAAACCGGCGAATTCGCACAACCGACGGAGCTCGGCAACCGGGCCAGTTTTCAGTGCCTCATAGCGAATCGTGATCATCTGCGCTCCATAAGGATTTTTCATCCACGCATCGACGTGTTCGTGCCAGCGACATGGGAATAGACCTTCGCCGTCCGAAACCATCTTGAGGAAGTCTGGTTCACTTCCGTGAATCGCGCTGAGATGGTGAAAGTACGAAACCATGGCGTCGCGACCATCGCGGAGCAGATAAACGACACGACGATATTCCGGCCGCGGCAAATAATGGCTTTTGAAAAACGTCGGCGTCTCAAATCGACGATAAAATAGGACATCGTGAACGTCGGGTACCAGTTCGTTCACCAAACTGTCCGGCGTCCGATTTGGATCAATACCAAAAGCGACTCCCGCCACCAGGTTTTGCATCCAGGTGTTACCGCTCTTCGGATAACCAACGATAAAGATATCTGCGGGATCCGTGTCCCGAATGGGCGTAAGTCCAGTGCGTCTCTGGATCCTTTGCTCTAACCTTCGCCGGAAAAAGCGCTTCGGAACTCCTGTTATTCGCTTGAAGATGGAGCCGGTGTCCAAGCTCATATCGTTTTGTTAGTCCACTTTGTTTTCGGGCGAATCACACCAAGCCGCGGCAAATTCATCGCCTCACCCGGGAGCGCCGCGTCGTAGACCGAGAACTGCAAAGCTCCGTCCAAACGAACTAGGTTTTTCACGCCCGGTATTCCGATATTCAACGACAGACTGTAGCGTCCCGGCTTTAATAAATTACCAGGCACTTCACACTCGAGAAAGTAATGGCCAGGTTGCCGCCGGCCAACGTGGACGTCTTCGTCCACGTCGTAAATCTCGAACACCGGAGACCCGTCTAATGCATGAACCAAAAAACCGACCCGGCAAAACGGCAAATGCTGATGCACATCATATGCGAGTTGAAAGCTGAATGGCTCGGAATAATCGAAATGTGTCTTTCGGTCGCGATTTCTATCGAGCAACTCGACTGACTTGATTTTCAATTCACTCACGCCTGCATTCGAAAATCCTTCAAGCCAGGCTAGCCGGTCCTGCTCGGGACCAGCCAGGCTGCAGTAGCGTTGGATCACTGCTTCGGCCGGACCATCCGCGGCTACACGCCCGCCCTGGAGCCAGATCACCCGCGGGCATAAGCGCGAGATTGTCGGCATCGAATGGCTGACGAAGATGACCGTGCGTCCGTCGCTCGCAGCCAACTGTTCCATTTTTTCAAGAGATTTCTTTTGAAATTGCGCGTCACCGACGGCGAGGACTTCATCGATCAGCAGGATCTCGGGTTCGAGATGAGCAGCGACGGCGAAGGCAAGACGAACGTACATCCCGCTGGAATACCGCTTCACCGGAGTGTCGATGAACTTTTCGATCTCCGCGAAGGCAACAATCTCATCAAACTTTCGGCGAATTTCAGCTCGACTCATTCCCAGGATTGCCCCGTTCAAGAAAACGTTTTCGCGACCGGTCAATTCCGCGTGGAAGCCGGTGCCGACCTCTAACAGCGCACCCACTCGTCCGTAAATGTCGGCACCACCCGTGGTCGGCTCAGTGATTCGGTTCAAAATTTTAAGGAGCGTGCTTTTGCCTGCGCCGTTCGCCCCGATGATTCCAACGACCTCGCCCTTTTGGATTTCAAAGGAGACCTCCTTCAGTGCCCAGAAAGTTTCGGACGTAGTTCGACCGTTTCGTTTAAGCAACGCAATCAGCCGCTGCGGCAGATGAATCAGATCGTCATGAATGGTTCGGTAAGCTCCAGACCCATTCTGATGGTGGGCGATATTGAACGATTTGCTGAGATCCGAGACGGACAACGCGAGCGGCGACATGTGAGGTTGAAAAACGGCTAGATGATGTCAGCGAACGTTCGCTCGACCCTGCGAAAGAAAAAGGCGCCGCTAATCAGAACGACCGATGAGATTCCGATCGACAGACCCAGAATAGTGCCGTTCAGAGCACTGTGACCGAGCACAGCCCAACGAAAACCTTCCACACAGCCGACGACCGGATTCAAAGCAAACAAAGTCTGCAAACGCGGCGACGTGATCATGCTCACCGGATAAACAACGGCGCTGGCATACATCCAGATCTGCAGAAAAAACGGGAGGGCGTAATTACAGTCGCGATACTTCACGCTGAGTGAAGAAAACCAAAGCGCCACGCCGGTTGCAGTCATCGCCGTGAGGAGGAGGAACGCGGGTATGGTCGCTAATCGCGCCGTTACCGGGACTCGATAAAATGCCATCAGGATCAATAGGACCACCAGCATCACCGCAAAATCAACCAGCGCGGCAAAGGTGTGGGAAAGCGGAATGAGCATTCGAGGAAAATAAACCTTTGAAACCAACTGAGCATTGCGAACCAAACTATTGCTGCTTCTTTGCGCCGCTTGGGAGAAGTAGTTCCAAGCTGTTAAACCACAAAACACAAACAACAAATATGGAACTCCATCGCTCGGCAGCTTGGCTACGTGGCCAAAAACGATGGCCAGAATAACGGCCGCGATCAACGGTTGGAGCGCCACCCACACGATCCCAAGAGCGGTCTGTTTATATAGTACCTTGATATCTCGTTCGACCAGGATCCAAAGCAGATCGCGGTAACTCCAAAGCTCCCGCAGATTGATGGCAACCCAGCCTTTGGTCGGCCGAATCCGAACAGTCGGTGTCTGGCCGCTCGGTAGAGGCGAAATCGCGGCCACCGCCGGCTCTGTCACCGATAGGGTTATCGAGGATTCGGTACTCAAGGGTGGAAGGTTAGGAAATCGGCATTATAGCGCAACTGACGGGATTTGTATCGTCCAGCGAGGGTTTGAGGCGAGACGGCGCCAGCGGACTTGCCATGGTCCTCGTGTACTCACCAAGCTTACAGCGACCGTCCACGAAGGCTAGTTCGTGCCAGCGCCAATTGCCTTTTCTACCGGTCGCGTTTATTCGATCCTTTGCTCAATCAACATGACTTCGTGGATCTGGAAATGGCTGCGCGGTATCGGATTTACGGTGGTCGATCTCGTCGATGATTATTCTTTTTATTTTCGGCCCAAGCGCAGACGACAGCAGGCGTTCATTCGTCAGGTGCTGGCGCGGCCGACGGCCAAGTCCCGTCGCGTGGTGGTGGCGCTGTCCACTTTACCCGATCGAATTTGGCGGCTGCGACCGACGCTCAATGCCTTGCTGAAACAAACGCGCCTGCCGGACGAGATCGTTCTCGCGATCCCGAAGCTTTCGATTCGGCAGAATCGGCCATACGAAATTCCCGAGTATCTCGCGCGCGTGCCGCGGTTGCGGATCCTGCGCTGTGAAAAGGACTGGGGACCGGCTACGAAATTCATCGCCGTGGTTCAGGATGAGTTGGCAAGTGAACGAAACGATACCCTGATCATGGTGGTCGACGACGATCGCATTTACCCGCGCGATTCAATCGCGTTGTATTTGCATTACCACGAACAACTGCCGAATGCGGCGCTGTGTTTCCGCGGCGGACCGATGCCGGAAAATCTGGTCTGGCGTCATCCCAAGATCAAATTCGGGGTGGATCTTCAAGCGCCGAAGCGGACGGCAGTGATCACCGGTTGCGGGAGCTACTTGATTCAACCTCGATTTTTCGATTCATCTTTGTGGGATTACACGAATGCCCCGCCGGGGGCGTTCTACATGGATGACATGTGGATCAGCGGTTGTTTGGAGCAGCGCGGCGTCGAGAAATATGTGATTCCCGCGTCAGCCATGATGAGAACGTCACTCTGGCAACTTGGAACCATGACTCTGCATGACGTCCCCAATGGACGGCATCAGAGCAACGATGAGACGATCGCTTTTTTCCGTGCGAGTTGGAACACTTCGAGCCGCCACTGACCATGATTTATCTCGATGCGACCGGCGCGTGCAAATCGCCGAAGAACACCGGGATGCAGCGCATTACTCGTCAGATTTTCCGGCGACTGGCGGAGCGGGTCCCGACGACGCCGATATCCTGGAACCTGGTCGGTAATCGGTACCAACTCCTCGGTCGACGCGAGCGCGAAATCATGGAACGGCCTTTCGAGGTTTTAAGTCGCTCGACGGCGCGGCCGGAGATTCGGGGCGAACATTTTTTCGCGGAATTGCATCGCCAGTTCTTTCGCCAGGGCGTTCGCCTGGAAGAAGAGATGGGGCCGAACGATGCGCTCCTGGTTCCGGACATTTATCGCGACGGCCGATTGCGAAAGCTCCCGCAACTACTCGCACGAACAAAGGCGCGGACCGTCGCGATCTTTCACGATGCCGCGGCGTTAACCTTGTCGACGCTTTATCCGAAAACCGGTCCGCAATTTCGCGCATATATCGATTCGTTAGCCGCGTTCGATCTCGTGATTAACGTTTCCAGTGCGTCCCGCGACGAACTTCTTGGGCTTTGGTCGATGTCCGGGAAGACGGCTCCCAAAACAGTCGTTGAAACCTGGCCGATTGAGCTGAGCCATCATTCGATACCTGATGATTCCTCATCGCGTCCGAAAGATCTGATCATCTGCATTGGCTCATTTGAGGCGCGCAAGAACCATCTGACACTTTTTCGTGCCGCCGAAAAGTTGTGGGCGTCGGGTATGATCTTCGAACTGGAATTGATCGGTCGTAGCACCGCCGCTTTTGGGTCCAAGGTTGTTTCCGAATTGACGCGGTTGCAACAAGCCGGCCGCACGATTCGATGGTCGAAACACGTGAATGACGAGGCCCTGGAACGTTCGTATCGCGACTGCCGGTTCAGCGTTTACCCGTCGTTGATGGAAGGGTTCGGGCTGCCGATCGCGGAAAGTTTACGGCATGGGAAGCCGGTGGTTTGTGGTGACAACGGAGCGCTGGGCGAAGTCGCGCGCGGCGGTGGTTGTTTGATTGTTGATCAAACCAGCGAGGAAGCGCTCGCAGCCGGTATGAGAAAACTTCTGAGCGACGAGGAAACGTATTCTCGACTTCGAAGCGAAGCACGAGCGCGAACATTTCGATCCTGGTCCGACTATATAGACAATTTGCTGGTACACCTGCAGGTTGAATCCGCTGATCAGCCAATCAGCGTTCCTTAAACTTGCGGCAACCACTGCAAAATGTCCGATCGGCAAATTTCAATTTTGCCGTCCTGGGCATCGTGTTGCTGACGGTAGTTACGCGTGTTCCCGTGCTGATTGCTCCCAATGCCATCGACGACGAATCGGTCTATTCGGTCGTGGCGGATGAAATCGTAGACGGCGGGCGTCCCTATCTGAATGCAGTGGAGCGCAAACCGCCGCTTTTGTTCTGGACCTACGCAGCGGTGTTCAAAATCGCAGGAAAGTATAACTGGCTGGCTCTGCATATGACGGCTCTGGTCTGGACTCTGGCCACCATGGCGGCCCTCGCTGCCGCGAGCGCGCGTTTGTTCGATCTGAGGACGGGGATGATCGCGGCGCTGTTGTATGGGATTTTTCAACCCTGGGCCGTTCAGAAGAATCTCGCCCTCAATGGTGAGCTCTTAATGAACCTCCCCATCGCATGGGCTTATGCCATTGCGTTCCGGCGGCGCGGTTCCGGAGCACGGCCCGAGCTGTTTGCCGCCGGCGCATTGCTTTGCCTCGGGTTTCTTCTCAAACAACCCGCCGCAATTTCGGCAGTGCCGATCGGGATTTATCTCCTGTTGCCCAAATACGGCAAGCAATATGGACTGAGCAAAGCTGACCAGATCAAGGAGGCTTCGATTTTCGTGGCCGGATTCTTTGCCATCCTTCTGGGCGTCGCGTGGATTCTTTGGAAACAACACATTCTGAAACAGGCCTATTACTGGACGATCGGTGATCACAGCATTCACCACGTATTCTGGGTGACCGGCGCCTTAAGCACTCTGGCTTTTGTCGGCTGCTGCCTTCCGCTCGTGCTCGGTTCGATTCTTTCGTTCCGGCCGAAATTTGGAATATGGGCCGGACGTGAGGCCGAACGGACAGCTTTGATCTTGCTCGTGCTCGCCTCCTCGCTGGGTGTAGCCGCCGGCGGCAAATTTTACTTTCATTATTATATTCAGTTAGTTCTTCCCTTTGCTCTCGTAGCCGCGCCGTTTTACGCCCATCTCTGGTCAAAACAAGTTGTGATGACGTGGTGGTTGCGCCCGTCTGTGACCTACGTGTGGCTCGCACTGACAACGATTGCTTTCTTCGTCTCCAGCCTGCACGGAGCCGAATTCCGGCACCGACCCCGAGGCTCGGCCCAATATGTTCTTGAGCATTCAGTGCCGGCCGACCGGATTTTTGTCTGGGGCCAAAAGCCGGGTATTTATCTTGAGTGCAGGCGAAGGCCGGCCTGCCGGTATATCACCACTTTTCCCCTGACCGGCTATCAGTTTGGCGGGCAAGCTGCGAATGTGGATACCCGCAAGTGGATCAGGCCTTGGGCGTGGGCGAACCTGCAAAGTGATTTTGCCCGAACACCACCTGTTTACATCGTCGACACTGAGGTTGCCCCGGCAGCAATTTATCCGATCAAGGATTTTCCGATAATGGCCGACTTGCTGAAGACGAAGTACGATCGGGTGGCGAAGACGGAGGATGCAATCGTTTATCGCCGTCGACCGGGATCATAGTTCGAGCGGCGGGTTACGACACGGAGATCCGTTCCCCATGGGGGTGGCTTTTCACAATCATGCCATCCTTCATTTCGTGAACCCAATCGCACGCATCCGCGATGAAACGGTTATGGGTGACGAGCAGAAGGGCTTTGTCGCCCTCCCGCACCAAAGCATGCAACAGTTCAAATGCTTTGTGCGAATTATGGGTATCCAGGTTTCCGGTCGGCTCATCCGCCAAAATGACGCGTGGATCGTTGGCCAGCGCGCGCGCGATCGCCACTCGCTGTTGCTCGCCGCCCGAGAGATGTCGACCGGGCCGGTCGAGCTTGTCCCCGAGGTCAACAGCCCCAAGTAATCCTGCCGAACGTTCGCGCATTTCCGGTTCGCTCAGTTTGCCCAATCGACGCATCGGAATCATTACGTTCTCGAGCGCGGTGAAATCCTCCATCAAGAAGTGGAATTGGAAAATGAATCCGATCAACTCGTTTCGCCGCCGCGACAGTTCGTCGTCCGACAGTTGCGACATCTGTTGCGATTCAATCTCAACCCAACCGCCGTCCGGTTGATCGAGTAATCCGAGAATATAGAGCAGCGTGCTTTTGCCGCAGCCGGACGGGCCGACGACCGCATGCACCGTTCCCGGGTCCACTTGCAATGAAACGCCGCGCAACGCGTGCACGCGTTCTTCGGCTTCGCCGAGAAAACGTTCAATATGATGACAACGAAAACTCATACGCTCGATCCCCGTAAAGTCGCCACCGGCGGCAGCTGAGCGGCGCGACGCGCCGGGACAAAACTGGCAATGAAGACGGCAATGATCGCCAGAACCGTTGCCCATGCGTAATGATGCCAATCCCACACCACCAGGAAATGATCGGCGTAAAGTAATCCGCGGATCCGGATCGGAATCTGTGACACGCCCCAGGTCATGAGCGCCCCCATGACACATCCGACGATCGATCCGGTGGCGGCGATAATCGCGCCTTGCCACAAGAAGATGGCGGAAATATCGGCGCGCCGGTAACCCATGGAACGAAGAATCGCAATCTCCTTCACCTTCGCCAATACCGCCATGGTGAGCACATTGAAGATGCCAAAGCCGGCGAGCAGAATAATCAGTGAAACGGTGATCGCCGCGGAAATGCGGAGGGTGAAGAAAATCTGCAGATTGGCTTCCTCTCGCTCCTGCCAGCTTTGTGAGACGTGTTGAAATAATGTTTCGAAATGATTCGCCAAGGCCGGGGCGCGACTCGGATCGCGCAACTTGTAAATAATCATCGACGCGCCGAAGGGCCGGTGGAGGAGGCTCTGAGCGACGCGGCTGTGCGTGTAAACCCGAACGGAATCGATAGCTCCAATTCCGCTGCGTGCAATCGCCGCAACGGTGAAACGCCAATACTCGCCTCGCGGTGAAAGCAATTGCACGGTGTCGCCGATTCCGACCGCGAGCAGGTCGGATAACTTCGAGCCCAGAATGACGGATCCCGTAT
The DNA here is from genome assembly GCA_963846065.1 of uncultured Verrucomicrobiae bacterium. Lineage (GTDB taxonomy): Bacteria > Verrucomicrobiota > Verrucomicrobiia > Chthoniobacterales > UBA10450 > DASPUI01. The sequence continues at coordinate 95,778 of CAWJUP010000009.1, read as the reverse complement.
TGTTGCGAAAATCGTCAAAACTCCCCGCCACAATTTCCTGACCGAGATCGGTCGACTGCAAATGCAACGGCGGATTGATGCCGAAAATCTCAACCGTAGCGTTTTCAAATCCAGCGCGAGCACTCACCGTTCCGCGCAACACCGGCGAACAGCAGACGACGTTCGAGAATTGCCGACTAACTCGCATGATCTCGCTGGCATCGTCGATTCCTTCAAAATAAAGCCGGTGAGCGGCGTTGGCGTTTGAGTTTTGCGTCTTTCCGGCAACCAGCAGATTTCCGTAACGCGGCCGGAATCTCGCTCTCATGACCAGCGCGCCGTTGCTGCCAATGGTTGAGTCGATGAAATGCTGCGCGAAACCCTGAGTTTGGGCCTGGGTGCAGATAAAGATTGCGACGCCAAAGACGACGCCGCTCAAACTCAAGATCATTGAGCGCTTCCGGTGAGTGAGGAAGCGTAACGCGATATAAAATGTCGGTGTCACTTCTTCTTCGAAACGTCGACCCGGAGCTGGCGAACGGGCTGTCCCGGTCGGAGCTTGTCTTGATCGGCGACAATTGCGTGATCTCCCACGGTGATCCCGCTCAACGCTTCAGTGAAATCGAGCGTCCGGAATCCGGGTTTGATAGTGCGGCGATGCACCACGCCCCGTTTTACAATCAGGACCTGATCCACCAGGACCGCGCGGGTGGGAACGAGTACCGGCATTTTCATGGGAACCGGTGATGATATTCATTTCACCGGTCATGCCAGCCATCAGATTGTCCGGCGGCTTTTCCATTTCGAGGACAATGGTGTAACGCTGCGTCTCGGGATCAGCGGCCGGCTGAATCGAAGTGACATGGGCGTCGAAATGCTGTGTTTGATAGGCGTACAATTCGACCGTTGCTTTCATCCCCGCTTTGACTTCGCCCACGTCCTCCTCGTTCACTTCGCCCCGGACATAGTTCTTTTGCGACGAGACGGTGAAAAGTTGATTGCCTTCACCCACCAGTTCCCCGTCGATGGTCGTGACGGCGCTGAGCAAGCCATCCATCGGTGCGCGGATTTCCGAGTTCTTCATTTGCGATTCGAGTTTCTTGCAAGTGTCTTCCAGACTGGCCAGGTTGCGATTGCGTTCGATATTTTCATTGTCGCGCATCCCTTTGAGGCGGTTGACTTCGCTCTTGGCCTTCTCATAGTCGACCGCCGGCACATTGCTCAGGGCCTGAAGTTTTTCGAGACGGCTCAAGTTATCTTCCGCCGCTTTCAATGGTTCCTCGGAGGGAAGAGGAAGCGCCGCGCGCTCAGTGGCCGCCTGTAAATCGTTTTGGGCCTGCTTCAACAACCGCGCGGTCGTTTCGTCGGCGATCGTCGCCAGCAGCTGCCCTTTCGTCACCGTCTTGCCAATCGCGCCATGACCGGCGGAAAATTCTTCGGCTAATCGAATAAATCCGGAATTTTGCGCCCGGACGTGGACGACAAACGAGGGTTCGATTCGCACCGTTCCGTAAACTGCCGCCACGGCCGTCCCGCGCCGCACGACGGAGATTTCCGCGACCGGCAGGGTGGAGTAATAAACGATAGCCGAAGAGGACAACCGCGCCTGCGATTGCACCCCACAAAAGCCGTTTGGATTCGGGCAGCTTCAAGTGATGAAACTAATGCACGTTACCTGACAGGGCGCACGCTGAATCGTGGAACAGCCCGGCCCGGCATGGCTCATCATCGCGCCGGTTTTTTGGCGGCGGTTTCGTCGGAAAATTGAAAGTAGCGTCCGGTCGCGCGGTCCCATTCCGCCATGGCTATATTATATTGGTAGTCCGCCGTGAGCAGGCCGCTTTGGATATCCAGCGATGCATTTTGCGCCTGTCGATAATCGAGTTCGGACATAATGCCCTGACCCAGGTTTTGCTGAATCGCCTCGGCGTTTTGCTGCGCCATGGTTGCTCCGCCGGTTAACGACTGCTGCCGCGATTTGATCTCTGCAATATTATTTCGAATGCGCATCAGCTCGAGGCCAACGTTGGCTTCCAGCTTTCGGCAGGCAATCTCGTTGATCTCGCGGATTCGCTGCTGCTTGAGGTCCGCTCCGATCACTTTGCCGTTGTCGATCACTCGCCACGTGTAAACGCCGCCTTCGCGCGCCTCTGAGCCGAGCAAATCGTCCGTGTGCCGCGTCGATCCCTGGGCATGAATTCCAGCTGTCGGAACGAAATATCCGGTGAGCGTTGCTGCTGCCGCTGGAAAATAGCCGGCCTCGATGATTCGTTGTTCCTGGGTCGCCGCCCGCACCATCAAACGCGCGAGCCTGATATCCGCGCGGCGGGCAATGGCTGCGGCGGTCTCGGTCGCCACATCGGCGTCAAATGGCGGCGATTCCAACCTGCCCTCGGCATCGGGTGGATTGGAGTCGGGGCCCCCCGACTCGCCCATGGCCAGGCCGAGCTGAAGTTGTGCTTCTCCACAGGCGCGACCGGCCGCTGCGATTTGCGAATCAAACTCGCTGGCCTGCACGGTCGCACTGGTGAAGGCCGATCGATCGGTCAGGCCGGCTTCGTAACGCTGCTTCTGACTGGTGGCGTTCTGATCGGACCGCTCTCGTTCTTCCTCACGGATCGATTGCAGACCGCGATTGTATAGGGCGGAATAAAACGCCAGGCGCGCCGCGTGAAGTTGTTCCACAACCGCGACGTTCAACTGCTGTTCGGCAATCAAAACGTCGACGTCGCCCAGGCGCCGCGACGGCGGTATGGTCACGTTGAGCACGGGTTGAGTGAGCAGTCCGCGCGCAAAAATAAATGCCTTGGTGCTTTCGCCCGACCGTTGGCCGCCCTGCAAACCCGCGGGAACCGTCGCCCGAATGTTGGGCCAGGTGATTGAGTTTAAGACGACGCGATGTCCGGACGCCTGCTCCAGATTCAGTTTCGCCTGCGTGATCGCGGGATTGTTTTGCAGTGTTCGGTCGAGCGCTTCTTGAAGGGTGACGGCCCGGCTCGATTGCGCTGCGAGGAGGGCGAGAACCATCGCTAACGCGCGCGTGCTTTTTATTATCGCCCGCGGAGTGGGCGATCCATCGGCCGGCGTCTTCATCGCTTGCTTAATTTGTCGGGCGGGTTCGTTAGGCCGACCGCTTGCGCTTCGCCGCGTTTTTTCTGCGCTTTGTTGGCGCTGGCCCTACCGAAATCGAGCGCGTCCGGGGTCGTGGCGCAGGCCCGCGCCAGTCGAGCGAGTGCGGCATTGTGCAAATAAATGGCACTCAGTCGCGTGGTCCGCGTTCGAGTCACGTCGCTGGCAGCTTGTAACACGTCAAGCTGCGTCCCTAATCCAGCTCCGGCATTTCCTTTGGCGATTTCCAGCGTCTCGTCGGCCGTCTGGACGTTCTTCGTTTCTGATTGAAGAACGCTATCCGCCTGCTGCAGATCGAGAAACGCGCTGCGCACTTCGGATGCAACCGACATTCTTAGTGCTCGGACCGCTTCGAGCGCTGCCGCGCGGCGCGCGCGCGTGGCCTGCATCCTTCCCTGGGTGGCGAAGCCGTCAAAAAGATGCCAGCTCGCGTCAACGCCGACCAGATAACCGTGATTGAATTCCTGGCCGACGGAAGGATCGCGCTCGTTGTAAACTTCGTAAGCCGAAAACGTCTCGATGTGCGGCAACAACTCACTCCGGTCGACCTTGAGTTGATGATCTTCGATTTCGACGTCCTGCTGACGTTCGATAATTTCGGGCCGAGCCACATCGGCGCGGGCCAGACAGGTGTTCAGGTCCGGCTGGACACCCTGATATTGCAACTGGCCGGTCACTTCGAATCGCGGTTCTTCCGGATTCTCCCGAAAATCGAGGCCGAAAAGTTCGCCCAATCGCAAATAGGAATTTTTCAGCTGGGTTTGCGCATTGGCCAGTTCCGGCTGTTCGCTCGCCAACGCGACTTCGGCCCGCCGCACATTAATGACACCAACGAGCCCGGCCTGAAATCGTTCTTTCTGGCTGTTGAGCTCGCCTTGTAAAACGCCCACCGAATCCTGTCGAACTTTGACTTTGGATCGGTTCAATAACAGTTCGTAAAAGGCGATCCGCACATCCATCGCCACGCGATTCGAGATTTCGCGCAGTTCACATTCCTCCTTCTCAATGTTCAAGCGCGCGATGGCCACCTGATTCGAAGTTGCGCCGCCGGTATAAACATTTTCCTGCGCCCGGACGGTGGCGTTGTAATCCTCGTCCCGCAGCCGGGTGTCATTTTGGTGTTGGCGGCTGTCGTAGAGGCCGTTGGAGATGACCGACGGCAAATAACCGGACCGGGCGGCGATCAAATCGCCTCGCGCCGCCTCGACCTTTTTCCGGGCGATCATGACCTCCGGATTTTGGGTATCGGCCAGGGTGACTCCCTGTTCCACAGTGTAGGTAGGAACCCCACCCTGAGCCGTGCTTAAAACGAGACAGGGGAGGGCCGCCACCAAGATGAACCTGTCTAACCGCATATTCCGAGGTTACTGGGCAAAAAGTATTTTTTCAGAAAAATCGTAGGATATTACTTGCATCCTAGCCACTACTGCGCCAGTTTGCACGCTCGTTAACCACCTCAATTTCGAGGGAGTATTTGAATGGATTCCGGTCCTATTTGAAGTAACCACTTTTGTATCTTGCCCCGGGCGCAGAGCTCTGGATAGGATGCCATAAATCCCGCATGAGAAAAATCAGAATTGCTATCGTCGGCGTCGGTAATTGCGCCAGCTCACTGGTGCAAGGAATCAACTTTTATCGGGGTTCGACCAATAATGGCGCTGGGGTTGGCCTGATGCATCGCCAAATCGGCTCATATAAACCAGGCGACGTCGAGGTGGTCGCCGCGTTTGATATCGACCGCCGCAAAGTCGGGCTGGATGTGAGCAAAGCCATCTTCGCTCCCCCGAATTGCACCAAAATTTTCTGTGATAAAGTGAATCTGACCGGCGCGATCGTGAAAATGGGCTGCGTCTTCGACAGCTTCGCCCCGCATATGGCCGACCAGGACCCGCTCCGCACCTTTTTGCCTTTGGAAAAGGAATCCACCCGTGAAGATATCATTGCCGAACTGCGAGATTCGGCGACCGAGATCATGGTCAATTATCTTCCGGTCGGCTCCGAGGAAGCGACCCGGTTTTACGCCAGCTGCGCGCTCGAAGCGGGTGTCGCGTTTGTCAATAACATCCCCGTTTTCATCGCCAGCGATCCAGTCTGGGCGAAACGATTTGCCGACAAAAATCTTCCCATCATCGGCGACGATATCAAAGCCCAGCTTGGTGCGACTGTGCTTCACCGCACCCTGGTCGATCTCTTCCGCAAACGTGGCGCCAAAGTCGAGCGCACCTATCAACTCAATACCGGCGGCAACACCGATTTTCTGAACATGATGAATCGGACCCGGCTGATCTCGAAAAAAACTTCCAAGACCGAGGCCGTCCAATCGGTCATCGGGGAGCGGCTGCCGGACGAAAATATCCACATTGGGCCGAGCGATTACGTGCCGTGGCAGCTCGACAACAAAATGGCGTTTATTCGTGTGGAAGGGAAACTTTTCGGCGACGTGGCGATGGAACTCGACGTGAAACTTTCGGTGGAAGATTCACCGAACTCAGCCGGAATCGCGATTGATTCAATTCGCTGCGCCAAGCTCGCGCTCGATCGCGGGATCGGCGGCGTGTTGCATTCGCCCTCGGCCTTCTTCTCCAAGCATCCGCCTGTCCAGATGACCGACGATGAAGCTTATCGCTGCGTCGAACAATTCATCCGCGGCGAACGCGACCGGTAGGCGGGCCGCACCGGCCGAGAACAGATGCGTCCCCGTGCGCGTCGTTGGGCGAGCGGCGCGAGTGGTAAGCATTTGATGACTTCTTGGCGTTCCCCCGCAGCCGTTGATCGCAGCGTGAGTTGCCCACTTTTGGGTGGTGCCCACCTTAGCCGCTGCCGCGAGATGGCACGGTTTTCACCTAACCACTCGATGAAGCCAACCGCCCAATACGGCGTGCGATTAAGTTTTGTGAAGCGCGAATCAGTTTCTCCACAGTTCAACCTCGCCGCCTGCCGTGGCTTATCTCTGTCTCGTTAGGTGCACGGAAGGTTAAAAGCGATGTCATTCGAACAGATATCCTATCTCGCACAAATCGTTGCCTCCGTGGCGGTGGTCGCTTCTTTGATCTTTGTTGCTTTACAGATCAAACAAAATACGGCCGCTCTCCAACGGAGTGAACACAACTCCACCATGGAGCAGTGGACTGTGATCCGCATGGCGATCGCCAAGCATCGCGACATTGCCGAGCTGATGACTGCCGGCCGGCAAGGAGGACGTGCCTTAAACGCAGCCGATCAGCTTCGATTGGAGCAGATGTTGCAGGAGAACGCCTGGGCGGCATTTCACATTTGGGACAGAACGCAGCGCGGAATCTTTCCGAAGGGTACTTTCGAGGCGACAGGTGGAGCACTCATGGTTACGTTGCTCAGCACGCCCGGTGGTGAGAGCTGGTGGCGCAAAGCGAAAAATATTGGCTTCCATCCCGGGTTCGTCGCGGACGTCGACGCTGTGTTTGCCGAGACCTAACCAATCGCTCCAGCCAACCGCTGGCCGGCGCCAAGAACAGTTGAGGGTTGAGAGATGATAGTTGAGAGTTCAGCAACGCTCGCTCCCTTCAGCAGTCGGTCAGCTTGGTCTTGTTAGATGACAGTGCCCGATTCCAATGTCGATACCGCGGTATTGGCGGCAGCAAAACCGTCATGGCCAAAGGTCGCACTAGCTGCCGGACAGGCCGCTCATCACATCGGTGGTGATTTCGTAGCTCGTGAAGATGCCTACGATCTCGTGGCCAGACGGATTCGCACGCTGGGCGCTGATGGCCGTTTGATGGCACAGGGCGATCTGACCAGGTGGCGACATAGTGAAATTCGCATCGCGTTCAGATCGGGAGAATGGATGCCGTGATGCCAAAAGCGAGGTCTCGCGTAACCATCCATATGGCGGCGAGTCTCGACGGATTCATCGCGCGCCAGGACGGCCGCGTCGATTGGATGGAGACATCGGATGAATTTGCAGCGGGAGAGACTCTGGATCCGGAATTTGTCGAGGCTTTCCTCAAAACGATCGACTGCTATGTCATGGGATCCCGAACCTATGAAGTCGCGTTGAATTTTGAAAAGAAAGGTTTCGGTTGGGCTTACGGCGACAAACCGGTCTTCGTCCTCACCAGTCGCGGTCTGGCCCGAACCAGAGATACCATTGAATTTTACTCCGGTGAGTTGACGCAACTGGTGAACGAACGGTTGCGACCCCGCTTCCCTAACATTTGGTTTGTCGGAGGCGGGTCCGTTTCGGGCGAATGTCTTCGTCTCGGATTAGCCGATGAAGTTCGTTTCTCGGTTCTCCCGATTTTAATCGGCGACGGGATCCGATTTTTTGAGAAACTGGAGAAAGACGTTCCTCTTCACTTGATCGAGGTTAAGGCGTATCAAACCGGCACGGTGGGACTTCGTTACGAAGTCGTAAGCAATCGGACGAAACAAAAAACGTCCAAGCTGAAAAGCGCTAGGCACGCTTGATCAAGATCATTCAGGCATCCGCGAAAGGCCGGCGGATATAGAGGCTACTTCAATTTCAGAGCTTTCTTTAGAAAAGTTCCATCTGTTGACCTTTTTCGCCCGAGGATTTTCGATTTTTCACGATTGGCTCGACGACCTCTTTCTCGAAGTCATCCACCGGAAGTTTCTCGATCCGTACCCACTCTTTCTCCAGTTCATCGGTTTCGTAGCGAATGAGCTTGCCGGCCGCGGTTGAATAGATGGCCGCGCTAATTTCGAATTGGGTAATATCGCCGACCGCCTTCCAATAGGCGGCCAGTTGAGAAAGATAACGCTTCCGCAAGGTGTCGGGACTGTCCGGGGGGACGCGATCGGTTTTCCAATCCAAAATGAACAGCTGTCGTTTGGCGGAATTGATCAGGGCAAGGTCGACGATTCCCTCCAAACAGCGGCGTTGATCGATCCGCCAAAGGAACGGCATTTCAGGATGAGCAATTGTCTCAATCAGATCGAGATCATGCGTTCCTTCCAAGTACTTCAAAAGGGATTCGTATTCCCGCTTGGAACGTGCGGGATCGGGTGAACGCCGGCGATAACGGTCGAACAGGGCATTCCGGTCTTTGGCGTCATCTTTCCAGTTCAATTGTGAGACAAACTCGTGCCACCAGAGTCCGTATTGCAGCGCCGGCCCGACCGCGCGCGGTAACTGGAAGGATGCCGCCGAAAACCTTTCCTCTTCTACTTCACTCGTTTGATCGTGCGACAGCAGGCTCGGATTCAGTTTGCGAACAAAAACACTCGCGTTTCGGATCGCAGCCGAGCGATCAATAGTTTCGAAGGACGTGGTCGACGGCGGATCCCGATCCTGTTTGAGCGACCGCGTTTCGTGATAGGCGGCGGTGAGGGAACAACTCGCGGGCTCAGACCCAATACTCGCAAATGGGACTTGATTTACCTGATCTTCGTCCGCGCGAAGCCATTTGGTTTGCGAATGTGAATGGATGTCTCCGCCGCGTTTCGCGAACAATTCCTGATCGAACGCCAAAACAAGCGTGTGTTTGGCGCGAGTAAGCGCCACATAAAGCAAGCGCTCCATTTCCTGGCGATTTTCACGTTCCAACATTTCGTCGATCTCGGGGGTCATATCGGAATTATCGAGAAGGACCGTCATCTCGCCGCTCTCTCGGTCTTTGATTAGGCGCGGATAGCGTGGCGATGCTGCTTTCACATCGCGCGTGAGGAACGGCACGATCACGGCCTGCCATTCCGAGCCTTTCGCTTTTTGTGATGTGATCAACTGAATCGCATCCGGTCGCGACGGTCGAATCTCGCGCGGGTCGGAGAAATGTGACCGAAGCAATTCAACAAATTGAGTCAAGGTCAGGCCTTCGGCTTCCGACGACCCGGCGAGCGCCAGAAGCGAATCGAGTTCGCCGTTCAAGTCTTCGAAATCTTCCGCGGGAAGACTGTTCAGGCGAGCGCGCAAATCCGTCCGGCGGACGACTTCGCTGATCGCGTCAAACAGTGGCAGCTCGAGAACGGAAGGGCGAATTTGCGTGAGCAAACTTAATGCTCTCGAAACAGCGTCGGCTCCATCCGTCAGCGTCTCGATCTGAAATCGATCGCCGTGTCCATCGGAGAAAAGGGCCAGTTTATGATCGGAAATACCGAACACTTCCCGAAGCACTCCGACGATCTCATAACTACCGCGCGGTTGCGCCATTACTATTAAGAGGGCAGTGAGCCAGGCATAGGCCGGGCTATCGCCCTTAATTTCCTTCTCAGACTGAATCTGGACGTTCAGCCCTGCCGCGCGGAGGCCGCGCCGGAGCGTTTGCAGCCATTCTTTGCGCGGGCATAAAATTGCCACGTCACTCCAGTTTTCCGCACGAAGCTTCTTCAAATCTGTTCTGACCAGCCAATCGGCCAGCTGCCTGGCTTCTTCGACGCCTTTTCGCGTATCCGAAACACGTCCACGTGGATCGGGTTTGAGATCGGCCGGCTTCAAATCAAAACGAACAACCTGCCCCGGCAATACTTCCGGACGTGGATTCAATTCAACGAAAGCCACCTGATGATCGCGATCGTTCAAAATCTCGCGGAATGTTGCGTTCACAAAATCCAGCTGCGCTTGATCGAGGCGAAACGTCACCGAAAACTTAAGAGCGTCGGCTGCGCCTGTCTCGATCAGCGTTTCGTGGATCCGGCGATATTTCGATAGATCCGCGCGATCACGGTAAATCGATTGTTGAAAATCGCCGACCATGCAGAAATGGCCCGGCCGCGGAGGAACGTCACGGGTTTCGAGCCAGTCGCCGGTTGCTTCCGGCGGGCGAGCGATGTCGAGGAGCAAGGCGAACTGTTTTGGATCTGTGTCCTGTGCTTCATCCAAAATGACACGGAAGGATTTTTCGCGAATTTCGCGACCGATCTGTGGGTGTTGGGTGAGCTCGAGCGCGAGCGCAATCTGGTCGTCGTAATTTAGAAAACCGCGATCGATTCGAAATTGACGATAATTTGTCTGGACTTCGGCGGCCACACACAGTGCAGCCTGGTCAACCCATTGCCGTAACGATGCGAAGGCCTCCCGTTTGATGCGAACAAAGTCCCGCGCTTTCGATCCGCAAATTGGCCAACGGACAAAATCATCCGTGTCGCGCCAGATCTGTTCGATACGTTTCAGTTCCTTTTGATAAGGCGGAACGGTCTGCCGGGTTGCGCCGGTGGCAGCATATTGATGAATCGTGCTCAAGTCGGCCTCTGGACATTTCCCGACGGGCGGTTCAAAGACATTGAGGTCCGAGCGCCTTCCCAGTTCCATCAATGCGCGCGCATTCACATGACGGAGCAGGGTGCGGCGATTGTCCTCGAACAGTGATCGTCCAACCGTCGTCTGTTGCTGGATGAACTCGTTCCAAAGTTCATCGTCATCGGTAATCACTTCGAATGTTGGCGGCAGGCCGAGATAATGGCCGTAGGTTTCGAGAAGACGGACGCAGAACGCGTGGATCGTCCCAAAGAACGCGCGATTGAAAGCAGCCAACGTTTCCACGGGAACTCCCGATTGCAGCACTTCCGCCCGGGCGCGCTGCTGCATTTCGTCTGCTGCGCGATTGGTAAATGCGACGACGACCAGCTGTGGCAACCACTGGCGCGCGTGTGCGCTTTTTGCGATCTGAACAATCCGATCGGTAATGGCCCGGGTCTTGCCCAAGCCGGCCGCGGCAACGATGGAAAAATTCCGGTCTAACTCAGCGACGAAACGATCGCGTTCATTCTGGTCGGCCGGCTTGTTCATGACCACTCGTCCTCGTCGTCGGCAAAAGCGGGATGCGTCAGGACCCATTTTTCATCCAGGAATTCTTTGTCGATGGGCAAGGTGGCGAGTGGATAATCAGGATTGAATCCGAACTCGTTGCGGATGGGACCGCGCCAACCAAAGATGCCCTCTTCCTGAATGCGGTACAATTCTCCCAGAAATCGGAAAATGCCGTGAGGTCGCTCAGTGCTAATTGTGGCCGGTCGAGGTCGGTCCGGAGAGAAAGGATGCTCAGGTCGATGTCGAGGGCGCCGAGTTCGCGGGTGGCCAGACCATAAAGTCCCAGCTGAATGGCATCGCCGCGGACCAATCTTTTACGCAAATTCGCAGCTCGCGTTTCGGGTGTTCGACCCGAGGCAGCCAGCGATTTCGTATTTCCGGTTTTGTAATCAACAATCCAAAGATTGGTCCCGGCCAGCTGAGAGTTTTCGGACTCGTTGCGGGCGAGGATTAAATCGATTCGACCGCTCAGGCGCAATCTGCCTTTGTCGTTAACGGAGATCGGCTGGTGCGGTTCGAGTTTCCATTCCGTTGCCAGCCGCGTAAAATTTTCGGCTTCGGCCATTTTGCTGGCCAAACATCCGGCGAGGGCGAACGCGTTGCCCCACCCGGACATCCACCAGTCGGGAACCGTTCGACCAACGGCTGCGCAGAGACTGGCGACATCTTTTCGAAACTGGCGAGCGGATTGGGCGATTCGTTCGGTGATTTCCGCGAGACCTGGGAATACAACAAAAACGTTCTTGCCTTCCGATTCAGTGATTTGGGCCAGCCAATCGTGCACCCAGTTGCCCGTGGCCGCGTTCCACTGGTTCAGGTCCGGGTCCTGATTTTCGACACCGAGATATGCTTTCAGCCAAATTAGCGCCGGGCTTTTGACCACCTTGTCCCATTGCGTCGCGCGGAGGGTTATTTTGCGATCAATCGGTTCGCGCAGAGCAAATTCATATTCGCCAAACGGCGCCTCGGCGGTGCGGCGGCGTTGTACGCAACGCGAGTTTGAGAAATCTCCGGTGATGGGGGCGCGTCCGGCCCAACCATTTTCAGTTGTTCCAACCAGGAACACGTTTGTTCGCGTAACCGTAACATGGTTTGCTGCGAGAGCGGCAAGTGAGTCGCCGCGAAATAGGCGTGGCTCAAGAGCTCGCTCGGATTCAAAAACGTTCCGGAGCGGATTCCTGCAACAAGCTGGCGGTCAGGACGAGCCTTTCTTCCACGGAATCAACGGCGGCAGCAAAGTGGCGAAGGGCGATTCGTCGATCGTCTTCCGAGCTCAACAGAAACGTTTTTCCATTCTCGATAATCGAGTGACCTTCGCCCTGTTTGCCCACTCGAGTGGCGTGGCGATTCAACTCGTGAATTTGCTTATCGAGCAGAAAACCGGATTCTTTACTCCCCGGCGGCCACGCCCCCTGGTTGAGCCCGGCGAGGATGAGATGCGACCATTCCTGCGCCTCAGCGTCCGCGTAGGAGAGGAGATGGACCCGGCTGTAACGATGATCGCCCGTGGCGGAGCGCGAAGTGTCGGATGAATTCGTGAGTTCCTTCAGCCAGTTCAAATAACAACCACGGGAAATCTCGACTTCGATTGCCTCCGGCCAATTCCGGGTACGGTGTTCGATCGCGCTCCATCGCGCCCCCCAGTCCAGCGCGCCGAATATCGTTTTCGTCTCGGCGAGAAATTGTTCGAGAGTTGCGCGATTCGCAAGGAATTTCACCTGGACGAGCAAATTGGCGATCGGTCGAAAGTGGTCGTCGTTCCGCTTCGCGCAGTACTCGCGAAGGACATCGAGATCATCGATCAGAATATCGCGATAAGCGCGACGCAATTTGTCGCGAACCGTTTCGATTTTTATCCCATCGACTGACGGCGGGTGCACCTCCAGGAACCGAAGAAGCGATTCGAGCTGATGGTTCTCTTGTAAATCCAACCATGCGCTCCAGGCTGGAACCTCGAACTCGCCCGGCGCAAGGTGGCCGATGGCATCGTAGTGAAAAATCTTTGCCCGAGTCAGCGACTCGGAAACGAGACGGGCCAGCGCCCCTGAATTGGGAAAGAGGATGCCGAGACGAGTGCAGGTTTTGTCATTCAGAAGATCCAAAGTCGCTGCGCAGATTGTTTTCGCTTGCTCAGTCGTATTCAGGCCGACATGGAAACGGATTTTTTCGCGATGCTTTGAGTCGGGTTGTTCGTTTGTCGATCGAACCAGATTAGCGAAAGGATGATCGCGTTCACTTTCGGCGACCGGCTCCGTCGGCCCAAATGTTTGTTCCCACGTTCCGATCCATGTCTCATCCGCGGTCCGGGTTTGTTCGCGCGGGTATTCGAGAACAACCGTTGCATTTCCGGCTGATTTCACTGCCGCCTGCAAAAGTGGCCAGAGAGGCCAATGACCGCAGCTGAAACCGGTCAGCAGAAGCTCATGAAACACCGGCGGCGAATCCGACGCCGTTTCACTCGCCCGGCGATCAGTCTCGTGCACCTGCTGGAATCCGCAGTCGTCGACCAGGCTTTGAAATTTTTTGAGAATCTCGCGCACAGCCGGATCTGCGATCTTCTCCCAATTCCAACCGGCGGCGCCGACGCGATCAAACGCGCGAGGAGATTATCGGGCGCTCTGGCGATGGAACGAGCGATGGCTTTCAACTCTACATTTTCCGATTGGCCAACTGATTCAGCGGCAATCGCAAGAAGGAGTCGAAGATGTTCACGCAGGGGCAGCGTTCGAAAACTTCGCGCTGACTGAGTTCTTGTTCTCCAGCTGGCGTGATGAATTTGACGCCGAGAAGAGGAATTTTGTATTCGAGTAGCTTTTCTCGCAAAAAATTGGCAGCTGCCGCGGCTGGCGTAACGACTGCAACCGGCTGCTCGTGTTCCAGCGAGGCAAGAGCGACACGCTCGAACCAGGGCAAGAGAACGTTTTCCCAGGCCGAAGGAAACGAGGGCCCGACATGCAGCGAGACGGTGCGCGAGAACTGGGACGCGGCAGATTTCCTGCGGGGCATCTGCTAATGGTAGCAGATTTATTTCTGCGCGACGCCTGCGGTTTTATTCTCGCGCAGTATTCGTTTATCCCCGGCGCGCTGGGTCACGCCGGCCTTGTCTAGATGCTCGAGAAACGGAATGAGAACACGGCGCGATGTGCCGAGCGTTTGACGGAGCTGGCTGGCGGTCGCCGGTCCGCTGGTCGCCGATGAAATTGCGAACAATTTCCCGCATCCGACTTGCCGCTTCTCTCGACAGCAGAACATCGTCGTCGATCACGACGATATCGCCTTGGTCGGCCAGGAATCGAACCGCCTGCTGTTGCTGGGCAGTTTTGACGATTTCCCTTCGACTCGGTGGATCGAATGGTTTGACTGAAAGGGTTGCGACGATCGATTCCGACGACAGCTCGCAAGTGAGCCGGCAATGCGGCGCGATGGCTTTTGCGTGCGATTACCGATCCGTGACGCTCGAAACCATTTCGGCAGAGATCTTCAATCACTGTCTCTAAGAGTTTTTCCGTGCGGAGCGTTCAGCGATGTTCGCAATTCGGAAAGCTCCAGGCCCCGTTGTTCCGGCTTTTGGGCGTGATGATCGTCGATCCGCCTCGTGGCGCCTTCTGGATCAGCGCATTCCAGTAATTCGCATCGGCGACAATTTCATTATGCACGAAAATTCGACCGGATTTTGCAAGACGTTGGGCCGCCGTCGAAATTTCGGCTGATCCGAAGTTCGATTGACGCAAGAGATCTGTGGATTCGATAAAGCCAACCCCCGCGAGCTCAGTTTCAACATAAACATTGACGTCATCCGGGGCCGAAGCGCGTTTCTGCCAAAACTTCACGGTCCGTCGGGATGCGGCCTCGTCGCGCAAGGATCACCCCACCGCTCACCGTGAATTGCTGGGAAGAATCGCGCAGAATGAAACGGTCGCCCACGAACGCAAAGATGGGCGACGACAGTCGCAGCTCGGCCAGCATCCGTTCCCCGGGGCCGAGCGTTTCCCGTTCTAATAATTTGATCCGAGCGGTGGTGCGCGAAGTTCCATGGTGAAGATAAAGCGAGCTACGATTTTTGATTGGCCGCGCGGCCGGGGTGTCGGGCAGAACGCGATTCGAACGCTCGATGACTGCTTCGAGACAATCCGTCGACGAACCGAGATCGGGCGCCGACACGACATTTCCGCGCTCAATCTGGCCGATGTCCACATCAGCGAGATTCAAAGCGGTCCGAGTTCCCGGCACGGCGATTTCAACTGCGCGCGAGTGATTCTGAATTGACCGGGCGCGAGTCGGAACATCTTGCGGCTGGAGCACGACTGATTGCTCGCGTGACAAAGGTCCGCCAATCAGCGTGCCGGTCGCGATCGTGCCGATTCCGCGCAAAGTGAAGGCGCGATCGACAAACAATCGAGGTTTGCCAATGTCGCGCGCCGGTTTCAGCTGCGACAACCCGGCAGCCAATGCGCGTTTCAATTCTGTGATCGCTTCCGGAGAAACTTGGCGGATTAAACCGGTCGCGTTCGTTCCCGTGAACGACGTGCGGACGATCGAAGAATTCTCGAATCGGGTGCCGCGCAACTTTCTCGCGGACCTCGGCTTGCTGTTTTCTCCGAATCGGCGATGTCGCTCTTGGTCAGGGCGACCACCGCGCTGGTCTCACGCCCAGATAAGTCAGAATTTGCAAATGTTCTTCGGTCTGTGGCATCCAGCCGTCATCGGCCGCGACTACGAGAAGCGCCAGATTCACTGACCCGACGCCGGCGATCATATTGCGGACGAAATCTTCATGACCCGGCACGTCCACGATTCCCACGTGATAGGGCTCATGGTGCGGACCGGTGAGATTGAGTTCAGCAAAGCCGAGATCAATCGTGATCCCGCGTGCTTTCTCTTCGGGTAATCGATCCGGATCAGTTCCGGTGAGGGCTTTGACCAACGCGCTTTTGCCGTGATCGACATGTCCGGCGGTTGCGAGGATGAAGTTCTTTTCAGCCATCGCGGAGCGCGATTAACATTCTTGGTGACTCTTTGCGCAAGCGTCGCGAATGGCATCGACGACGGTTTCATCCTGCTCGGAAAAGATCGTGCGCAGATCGAGTTTGAATCGATTAGTAGAAATGTATCCGACCACTGGTGGAGAAAACTGACCGAGCAATTCCGAAAAAGCTGAAACAGAGCAGTTTTGGGGAACAATATCGATGGCAACCGAGGAAATGATGGAGCGCGGGAGCGCACCGCCGCCAATCTTTGCGACACCGCGTCCAATCGTCGCTTGCAACGGTAGCTCGCGCAGTCGTTCGATGATTGTGGCCGCCCGTGCGGGTAAATTCGTCCTTTGGCGTTTGTAGTAGCGCGATAACGGGGATCTCCGTATTCATTTGTTCAGGGAAGGTCGATGGTTGCCTGCAGGGCAGCGAAAGCCAGTTTGTCACAACGCAATGCTGAAAAATCGGAACTTTCTTCAGGCGCGCGATCAATTTCTTTGTCCAGCAATGATACCGGCCTGTGGGCCGCCAAATAGTTTATCACCGCTGAAAAACAAACGAGATCGGCACCCGCACGGATCGCTTTGCTCGGCATCGGCTCGATGTTCGTGAAGTCCAATTTGCTCAGTTGCAATCAGCGCACCGCTGCCGAGGCTCTGCAAACAGGATCCGTTTCTTCTTAGCCAGCCCTGCGATTTCCGAGGTTTCCGGCGAATCGACAAAACCACCCATGAAAAAATTGCTGCGACGCACTTTTAAGTATCAGCGCCGTCTTAATCAGAGATCGCGCGCGCATAATCGCTCAACGTGGTTTGTCTTGGTGGCACCGACTTCGCGCAGGCTTTGCGCCACTCGCCTCGAGGATCTCCGCCGACCCGGAAACCCCCGCCAATTTGGACGAGCTCACCGCGCGAGATGATGACTTCGGGCCGCGCCGTATGGCTTTACTGGCGCTTGCATTTTACCCACATTTGTTAAGTTTTGCGCGGACGAAATGGTGAGCAATCAAAAGTAGTGCGGCTGCGCAGTTGTTCACTACGGTTGCGGCTTCGGCTCCGGATAGATGAAACAAGCCCTTCGCGAGATAATGGCCGCGATCGCCGCGTGCCGCCGCCGCCACATCATACTCAAGATTGTTGTAAGCCGCCGCATCCACGATGGCCTGGCGGGCGGCGGCGGCGTAATCGGCGCCCGTCCGAAATTCGTGTGGACCAGGATCCCGGTGCTGTTGATGACCGGTTGCAAACGTCTTGACTGCAAAGCGTCGGCTTCGCCACGTATTCGCTGAACAATTTCGCTGATGGAGGGAACCGCAGCGATCGCGCCGCAGTTTTTCCAATTCACGGCGAACCAGGTTCACCAGTAACGGACGCGGCAATTCGTTGGCGACATCTCTGCCGTTGGGCCTAACAATTCGAGGACTTTGTTGACTGAGGACGTCTTCCCGCGTACGCGATTTCATTTTGTCGTGCATATCAATGGATCGCGTCGTCGCATCAGTTCACCGATTACCGCCGCCGAAATCGTGCGCGATTTTTTGAGGAGCTGCAGCACCCGGCTCAGGCGCACTGGATTGACACACAGCAACAGGCCGCCACTGGTTTGCGCATCGCAGAGAAGCAGTCGTTCGCGCTGGCGATAAATTTCCCCAGTGCGCGAATTTATCGGCTGCGACAAGATTATCTCGCGTCCCTCCAGGGACGCAGCCCTGCCGAATCAGTTCGGAGATTTCCGGAGAAATCGCCGGGACCTGATTAAAATCGATGCGAGCTGACAGACGGCTGGCCCGACAAATATTCGCCAGGTGACCGAGCAAACCAAATCCAGTGATGTCGACGGAGGCACGAACCAGTTTCTCCTCCGCTAAAATCGCGCCCACCGAATTGAGGGCTGACATAAGGGAGATTACTTTCTTGGCCAGGCCGCGCGATGCCATTCCACGTTTGATTGCGGTCGTGGCCACGCCGGTGCCGAGCGGTTTGGTCAGGACGAGCAAATCGCCGGCGCGCGCGTTGGCGTTAGTGAGTAAATATCGGAGGTCGACGATTCCGGTAACGGCCAGGCCATAAATTGGCTCTGGATTTCTAATGGTGTGGCCGCCAATCACAGCGCAATTCACTTCGTGCGCTTTTTCGGCGCCACCGCTCAGAATCGCGGCAACGGTCTTGGGAGAAAGAATGGTGGTCGGGAAAGCCATTATATTAAGGGCAGTCAGCGGACGGCCGCCCATGGCGAACACGTCCGAGAGCGCATTTGCGGCTGCGATTTGGCCGTAGGCGAATGGATCGTCCACGATCGGTGTGAAAAAATCGACGGTCTGGACCAGGGCGAGTTTCTGGTTCGCCTTGGCGCCGCTTCGACGGGGCAAATCCAGTCGATACACACCGGCATCGTCGAACGTGTTCGAATTAACGACCACGCTGCCGTGTCGATAAGTTGGTAGCTGACGCAAAACTTGAGTCAGGGCCGGTTGGCTCAATTTGGCTGCTCAACCGGCACAGGACGAAAGCGACGTGAGCTTGCGAATTTGGTCGCGCGACATGGAATCACCACCTTTCTTGAAAAACTGAAATGCTGAAAACTGAGAAGCTGAATCGCCCAGTGCAGCAACGATCTGCAATTTGAAATTTTAAATCTGAAATAAAGGAGCGGAGAGGACAGGAATCGAACCTATCTTGGTCCCACGGTTGCGGGATCAACAACGGTTTTGAAGACCGCGAGGGCCACCAGGCACCCTTCACTCTCCGGAATGAAGAAAACGCTGAAATGCTGAAAAGCTGAGACGCTGAAATGAGAGGGGAGAAAGAAAATTTCCAACGCCCGATGTTCAACACCCAGCGTCCAATCAAAAAAGCACGCGGCAATCGAATGCTGAGCGCTGAGCCTTGATCGTTGAGCGTTTGTCTTGGAAAACGCTGAAAGGCTGAAACGCTGAAAAGCTGGGATCGTGAAGCAGACTGGCGGCTATTTGAGCTTTTTGATTTGCGAGACGGCGTGATCGAAATCGGGCCATTCTCCAGTCTGCAACTTGGAATGGATGAGCTTGCCGTTAGCGTGGATCTCAAACGCGCCCCCACTCGAGGGAGTGAGGGTGAGCGATTTGATTCGCTCCCCGAGTTCGAGAATTTTTGCCGCCAAACTGACGGCCTTCGGCGTGTAATTTCAAACCACGCAGTATTCAATCGATACTTCGGTTTTCACCTCGTGCTCCTTTTCATACAGAGGGTACGAACAGGGCGCGCCACGGTCAAGGTGCGATGGTGGCTAGATCTTGCCGTTAATCGCGTGATGGAGGCGGAGCAAGTGAATTGAGGCAGTTTGCGCTTCGCCCCGCAGCCAGCTGGACTGGGGGCGACACGCAAACCTAACCCTAAAAAGAGACATCGATCACGGAGCGGATTCCGGATGAAAATTGTTGTCGGGGCCGTCGGCCTTCCCAAGTTGAGACCGGCAAGTGAACCGGCGCGAGCGGTGTTCCCAATCCATCGCTAAAATCGTTGTCTCCGCCATTATGGGAAGGCTCACGAACATTATGAAGGTTCTGCTCATCACAATGCCCCTGTTTCGTAACTGGACAGGCTAGCGGGTGCCATTTTATGACAATTTTGTAATTTTTCCGGCGATATATTCGCTAAGCCGTCAAATATTACAACCGTATAATAAGCGAGGAGATTGCCTTCCGCGCGTGATCGCCAAGCGGAAGCCCTGGTGGCAAGGAGCTGCCGGGTCGATTACCGATTTCGGGTCGAAGCTGGTGCTTCGCCACCTGCTTCAGGTCCACCCCCGCCGAATAGGTAGGAACAGACCACGAACAATTGCATCTCGGGTGATTTGTGGTTCACGCCGAAAAGCGGCGAAACATCAAAACGCAACTTGTCGTTCGCCCTCCACGCCGCCGTGGGACCAATAATGAAACTGTTGTAAGGCGTCCCGCGGCTGGTCACGTCGCTGAAACTGCGGAATTGAAATTCCAATCCGGCTTTCAAATTCTCATTTGCGCTTTCGGTAATCGGCTGCCGCGTCGATTTCGAGTCGCCGGTCACGGGAGCTGCGGTCGAGCCGAAAAAGTTAATGGGTGTAACAACGCTGTTGGCAATTCCCCATTCCCGGCCGCGATCACTTCCGATCTCCTGCTCAAAAAAAGTATTCATCGCCCACTCAATCCGGTTAAAGAAATCTTCAGAAAGGAGCAGACGCATTTCGACCGAATCCGGAATCGCATTGGAGGTGTTGAATCCGTGCCTGCCGAACTTTTTTCCCGGTGTCGGTGCCCCCTCATCGGCCAGAATGTTACCGACTCCAAATTTGCATTCGGTAAAGAAGGTGGGGTTGAGTGGAATTTTGTCCCAATCGGCGAACGCATAACGGCCTTCCAGACTAAACGTGGAATCCTGACTTTGACCGTCGTGGTGTTCGACATCCGTTTCCAAGGCGAGATTGATTCGATAGGGCAACCCGATTTCGCATTCCTCCGTCCAATGGTGGTCCGGTGTGCGGTAATGCACCACGTCATCTTCGTAGATAATGCTGGTATAGATTTCACCCGGCGGCAAAACGTAAGCGTTCGTCAAAGGAGCAAAGCGTGATTGTGAAAAAGCGCCCGGCGCACCGTAGGCGCTCGGCACTTCCTGGGCAGAGACGGTTACGCTTTCTGAGGTGGCGACTTGCGCGTGCGAAACTGCGAAAGAACTCAGGAACGTCACGCTGAATGACAGAAGGGTTACGGTGAATGACGAAACAGTTGAGGAAGGGCGTCTTGTGATCATTCCGTGGAAATGATTACAAAACTGTAATTAGTTGTGCAAGACGAAAATGCCCTAACAAATCACGTGGGTTATCGCCTGACATATACTTCGATGGCCATCGGTCACCCGAGATGTTATTACAGTCTTGTAATGAATGCTGTTGACTTGCGGGCTGCCTAACTACTATAACAAATCGCTGATGAAAAAATTCGCGCTAATCGTGATGTTAGTTTGCGCGGTTTCTGTGACGGCACGCGCTGGATCGGAACCTTCGGGTAAAGAGTCGGCCACCGTGGCGGCGGCGGCTTGTCATAATTGGGCTGGATTGTACATCGGCGGATTCGGCGCTTACAGTTACGACACGGTGGATGTCGATTTGGAATTGACGGGGCCGGGCTGGGGTAGTTTTCCGGTGGAGAAAGGAATCGTCCAGGGGGAGGGGCAGCACGACCTCGGCCATAGCGCGGGCGAACTTGGTGGTCTAATCGGATACAACTGGCAATATCGTCCGTGCTGGATCTTCGGATTAGAGGTGGATGGCGGCGGTCTTTGGGGTCGAAAATCATATGGGACAGGTGCATTTTTGCCGGGTGGCAATTTCGATCCTGAGCACATCGAGACTTCGTTCAAAACGCACTACCTAACGACTGTTGGGTTCCGCGTCGGTCACGCCTGGGGTAATTTGCTGCCCTATGTCATCGGCGGATTGGCGATCGCTGACTCCGACTTCAGTCAGGTTATCTACAACATTCCTGCCTCGTCGTTCCAGCAAGGCCGCAGCAAGGACAATACGGACGTCGGTGGCATGGTCGGCGCCGGTTTGCAGTATGCCTTGACCGATCATTGGAGTGTGAGAGGCCAGTATGAATTCATTGACCTGGGAACTTTTGACTTTCACCATCAAACGACGGACTCCGGTTATTTCGGAACCAGCCAGGCGAAGGTGCATGAGCA
Source organism: uncultured Verrucomicrobiae bacterium (assembly GCA_963846065.1). Classification (GTDB taxonomy): domain Bacteria; phylum Verrucomicrobiota; class Verrucomicrobiia; order Chthoniobacterales; family UBA10450; genus DASPUI01. The sequence goes on along the minus strand of CAWJUP010000009.1, from coordinate 74,257 downwards.
AAACCTGAGCTTCGCTGTCATCTTCCAATTTTGATTCGGTTGCAGCGGATTTTGCTTCGCGGTCGCTATCGCCGCCGACTGCGCGATCGCTTTAGGTTGGTGTGACTTGTCAGCATGGTCGTAGCACAATATCGAGTGCCGGTCTCGCCAGTTTTTGGCCGAGTCGCTAATTAATGGATCGCTCAACGCATCTGTGATGTTGCGTGGGTTTATTGGCGGCCAGCCGCAGCTGTCTTTCGCGGCTGTAATCCCAAACGGAATAGATAGGGTTCTATCCTACATTCCGCGTAGAAAAATAGGTGACAAGTATTACACTTTTGTCATAAAACTTTTTCAAGGAGAACCCTTAACCGAAGCATCGCTAGCCTATGCATAAAACCCGTCTGCCCTTAACCGTTTTGGCCCTCATCGCTCTATTAGTGATGGCCGTTGCCAAAAGAGATCTTCGCGCCCAAGTCGCAACGTCAGAATCAGTCGTCGTTACCGCCACGCCGGCGCCCACGCCGTACGATGATTGGAAACAAAAACTCCAACACATCATGAGTGAGGTTTCCGGAACTGAGATCACGGTTACCAAAAAAGCGACCGTGATTAAATTGGATCAGCAACCGCCGGTGGAGAAAAATGATCTGCAGGAACTCTTCACTAAGGCCCCGGGTCTGCTGGTGACCGAACAACACACGCCCGGTCAATTCAATTTCAGTTATCGTGGCCTCGGTAATCCACAGGAATCGGAGTTCGTCACAGTCTTGATGGATGGAGTGCCGCTCGCCAGTGACTGGATCGGCTTTCCTACACTTTATTTTTTGCCGCTAACGCAAAGCACCAGCCAAATCGATTTCATCCGTGGTGGCAACAGTCTGCTCTACGGGCCGGAACCGGCGCCTGCCATCAATTTCGAAACGAAATATCCGGCGCCCGGAACGCCGTGGAGTTTTTACACCGAGCAAATCGGAGGAGCGGACGGACTTTATTCGACATATAATTCAGTCCAGGAAGCGCAAGGGCCTTTCGAGCTGCGCGTTGATGGCGGATATGTTCGCACCGACGGCCAGCGGGACAACAGCGATTACGACCTCTGGCAAACGGACGTGGCTCTCGGTTACCGACCAGACGAACATAAATTTTTTGGGCTCGACCTTCACGCGAGCCGTTTCGACGGTGGCGATCCGGGACAGTTGACCTTGGCCCAATTTCAAAAAAATCCCGATTTTTCGCCGCAACCGTTCGCTCGCAACTGGGTGGATCGTTATTCAATCGTTGGCCGAACCGAAGATGATCTCGGCGATGGATGGCTTTTTCAGGGGAAGGTTTGGGCGACCAATCAAGATATCGATTCGCGTGAGCCTAAGCCGCCGTTTCTGGATCCGATGGCCGGACCGATCGAGATCGAGCGCCAAGATTTTTGGAATGGCGGCGCCGACTTTCGACTTCGCAAGAATTGGGGGGAAGACACAATGTTTAAAGGCAGCACCCTGACGCTGGGGACGACAGTTTATCATGGAGAAGGTCCAATCTGGCAGGAAGCGACGGATAATATGAACGTCGGTCAAAATGGGCACGGCGAGGTTTTCCTCCATCAGGATCGCTCGTCCGATTATCAGGCGTTTTTCGGTGAGGATTTAATTCGGTTAGGCCAATTTCACATTGTTGGTTCGTTCCGGCTCGACCACGAACATGTCGAGGTCGACAGCCACGTGAGCCGGTTCAATGTCGGTGACTTCAATGCCGATCATTGGGTGCCGCTTTGGGGATTTGGAATGGGCAACGATTTCGGACATCTCAATGAAACTTACTTCACCGCGTCTTCAGGTTGGCGCCCGACCCGGTGGTTTGACATTGCCTCACCTTTTCAGGCTTACGCTGCGGGAAATAATCCGGATCCGTTTCACTCGTTAGACTTTGAGTTTGGTGTTCATGGGACCCCGGTACAAAGGTTTTTGGTATGATGCAGCGTCTTTTCTGGATGGTATTCGATAACAGAACTGAAACACTCTAACGTGGCGCCGCGGATCGGAGCAACAGGACTTCTTATTTTAAACACCGGCATGGCGCCGGAGTCGCGGATTTGAAGGCGAACTGTCCTATGATTTCCTCGAGCTGGCGCGTAGACGCGCCATTGGAGACTTCCACCACGAGCCGGTCTATGCAAAAGACAGCAAGGACCGTAAACAGCCAGCAGCACCGGAAAGCATCAGTCCATGGGCCTCTTGGCACCTGGTCGCTTTCAGCAACGTGCAATTCCTCGAGCGCCCGTTTTACCGAGAGCGACTCACCTCTTTTCACGAGAATTCGGAGGACCACCACGTCCGCAGACTTTTGAAGGACGGACACCGGCATTTGCACCGGACTCTTCTTTGGAAGGGTGGCGTGACACTAAAAAGGATCACGTGTTCGATGTCAGCCTCAGCGCGGTCTACGTCTCGACGCAGTTCTGGCAGGACTGCGATCTCCCAGGCCCGCGCGTGGCTTTCGGAAGCTTACCCCGGCAAAGTTCCCGCTCTACAAAGTTCTCGATCTCTCCGGATACTGTTATCATCACGCGAAACGCTGCAGTCTCATTGGCGGCATCTCGAATCTGACGAATGAAAAATACTATGCCCGTGTCTTTCGCCAACGGCCAGTTGAACCGGCGCCGGCAGTTTCCGGATATGGCGGATTTGCCGGTCGAGTTTTAAACGCCTTTAGAACAATCGAAAATCTGCCCGGGTTACGCTTTGCCGGGGAACGTGAGAGTCACGGTAGTGCCATGGCCGCTCTTACTTTGTGACACGTCGCAGTTCCTCCGTGGAGCTCGACAATTGATTTGACTAACGACAATCCGAGCCCCGCGCCGCCCGCGTTTCGAGCGGGATCAACGCGGTAAAAACGATCGAACACTCGAGAAAGATGTTCGGGCGCGATGCCGCATCCATTATCGCGAACCGCAACGCTGGTCTGTCCGTCGTCGGCTTTCACCGAAATTTGAATTTTGCCATTGTCTGGGGTGAAACGGAGAGCGTTCTCCACCAAATTATTTATGGTACGCTCGAACAAAGCCTGGTCGGCATAGATTTTTGCATTGCCTTCATAACCGATGGCGATATGCCGATCGTCGGCCAGAGTTTGGTAATAATTGGCGATCTTCTCGATCACCGGGCGCGCGACGAACAGGGCGGTCTGGGTCGGACTCTCGGCGCTTTCGGCGCGGGCCAGGAAAAGCAGATTATCCACGATTGCCGAAAGCCGTTCGCATTCGACCACGCTGGATTCAATGACGTGCCGATATTCTTCGGCAGTCCGGCCGCGAGTCAGTGCAACTTGCGATTCGCCGAGCATGTTTCCAATTGGTGTCCGCAATTCGTGGGCGAGATCGGCTGAAAATTGTGAGAATCGCGTAAACGAATTTTCCAACCGTTCGAGCATTTGATCGAAAGCGACGGCAACCGGCTGGAGTTCTTGCGGCCACTTCACCGGATCCAGTCGTGCATCGAGATGAGTGGGGGTAATTCCCCGGAGGACGTCTCTCATTTCGCGAAGCGGACGCAAGCCGCGTCGCGTCACCGTAACCGCGATGGCGGCGGACGCGATCGTTCCCAAAGCGACGCTAATGGCCAGCAACGTCCCAAATTTTGGCGGAATCGCTCATCAGCCGAACGGTCCTGCGCGAATTGGATCACGTAATTCTGGCCGGATACGCTCAACGGATGCGGATACGAGAGCGAAGAGATGCGAATCACTCGCATAGTTGACGGGGGACCGCAATTTTCCAGGGGCGGGAAGAGATTCGTCGGGAGGATCCGATCCATTCCGGGCGAAACCGTGATCGGACGCGATGATTGATCCAAAATTCTGATCCATTCGGCGTCGACTTCACTTGAGTGCCGTCTGGTTAGTTCTTGATCTGATCGTTTCCAAGCCGGTTGGTTCTTGCAAGAGACCCGTTAGGACGCGGATGCGCTCGTTCAGGACCGCGTTGTCTTCCTCGATCGCGTGTTGAACGACGATCCAATAAAAAACGATTAACGCGCAGGAGAGAACAAACGCGGCCGCCAGGGTGAAGAGAAGGACCAGCTGCGCAGAAATGGAGCGGGGTTCAGCCGTCTTTGAGGGCATAACCGACGCCACGGATGGTGTGCACGAGTTTGCGTGGGAACGGATCGTCCACCTTCGATCGTAAACGCCGGACCACGACATCGACCACGTTGGTTTCCGTTTTGAAATTAATATCCCAGACGTGCTCGGCAATTTCGCTTCGCGAGACGACATCGCCGGCGGAGCGCGCCAATTGAGCGAAGAGCATGAATTCCTTCGGAGTCAGATTAAGCGCCACGCCAGCCCGAGTTGCACGATTCCGTCGCACATCGATATCCAGATCGGCGACGCGTAGCCTTTCGTCGCGCTTAGGCCCAAGTCGTCGCAGAATGGACCGCACTCGCGCCAGCAACTCCGGAAACGCGAACGGCTTGACCAGATAATCATCGGCTCCAAGTTCCAAGCCTTTAACGCGATCGCGAACGCTATCACGTGCCGTCAGGAAAATGACCGGCGTGTTGTTACCGTCTTCGCGCACTTCTGAAACCACGGTCCAGCCGTCCTGTTTCGGCAACATCACATCCACGATCAATAGATCGAATGATCGTTTCTTCAGCAGTTCCAAAGCGTCCTCGCCGTCGGCGGCCACTTCGACATTGAAATCAGCTTCCTCCAAACCTTTGGCGAGAAACTCCGCCGTTTTCTTTTCATCTTCGACAACCAGGATTCGCACGAAGAGAGCTTAACACCTTTTTCGTGGTGAAATAAAGCCGAGCTGCATTCCGGTAACAAAAAACTCCCCCGGCCAGCCACTCGGGCCAGCCGGAGGAGTGCGCCAGCTTTCTGGCGGTTAAGGCAATGCTGTGCCGGATTCGGCTTTCACCAAACCGATATCGGCACTGTTTAGGAAGCCGTCGGCATTCACATCCTCACGGAAGTTGAACGATGTCACCGGCTGGCCGGACTGCGCTTTGGTCTGGCCGATGTCGCCCGAGTTGACAAATGTATCCGCGTTGGTGTCGCCAATCAGCACGCTCATCGGGACAGAAACATTTCCGCTCAGTCCACCGCCGGACACGTTGGCAGGTTTACCATCAGCGTTTGGGCGTTGCTGACATTGGTCAGGTTGACTGTCACATCTGTATTGTTGACGGAGAAGTTGCTGACCTGACCGGTGCCCCCCGAGCCCGGGGTCACGGTGGCGCCGCCAACCGTCACCGGAACCGAGAAGGTAATGACAACGGTGTAATTGCCGGAACTCGGGCCGCGGCGATCTTCGATTCCCGGCTGGCCGGTTAACGGAAGATCGATATCAAATGTGCCCGCGCTTCCGTGGGTCATGCGTGAGACCGCGCCGACCGGGGCGATTCCCAACGGCAGCGTGCACGTGGAAGAGTTTCCGACGAGCGGATAGGTGGCTGGTGGATAACTATTGTCGGTATTACCTTTGATGTAAGTGTGATCCACCAACAAGGTCGAACGCTCCAGCGTCCCTCCACCGTGGTGTCGCCCGTGTTAAAGGTTCGGCCATTGACCGCGCCTAACAAGTCACCGGCCTGCGGACTTCCAACTTTCGATTTATCGATGTAGATCGTGATCGTGCCGTCCGCATTGAAGTTGCTCGTGGCTTCGGGCGTGCCGATGGGGTTTTCCGTTGGGACGCCAAGGACGACTAACGATGTGGTTTGAATAGTTCCATATTCAAACGTCACGTTTGGCGTTGGAGTGGTGTTATCGGTTGTCATTCCGACATAATACTGTTCATCCGGAGTGCTGACCGAGTTCCACACCATCCGCCAGCGGCTGTTCGCGGGAAGCGTGGAAAGGTCCTGGACCTTCATCTTGAACATGAGCTGGTTGGTACCGGCTGGTTCGCCCACCGCGATGTAGTCGATCAGATATTGAGTGAGCGGATTCGTCCCAGCGGCGCCGCCAACCGCTTCCGGATTACCGGCCGGGTTGCGATGAACGATCACGCCATTGCAGGTATCGCCGACATACGGTGCCGCGATCTCGTTATTCGCGCATGAACTACCCACGCCATTCACCGCAACGACTTTGTAATAGTATGTTTTGGTGGCATCGGTCGCGCTGGTATCGATGTAACTCGATTGGCTTCCCGAAACCGTGGCAATAGGCGATGCGCCTTCACCGTTGGAAGAAGTGCCCCGGAAGATCTGATAACTGACAATCGGAGAGTTACCGTTGTCGGCTTCATTCCAACCCAGGCGAACGAGATTGCCAATTCGCGTTTCGGTCACATAAGGCATGCCGGGAACACTCGTGGGACTAACCGGATCGTTGGCCGCGATCAGGCGTCGGCCACTCGATTGCCGCGCGATCGCTGCAGTCGCAGTGTAAGCGTTACCGGTGACCGTGGTAGAACCATCATTGTTAACCGCTGCCTGAGAGCAGGGACCGCCCGAACAACCATCCACGTATCCGACTTGGACACGGCCGTCGCGGTCCATCGTGATATCGAAAAAGTCGAGAAGATTGCGATCCATCGGTCCACCACCGCCGCGAAGCAGACCCATGCGTTGCATCGGCATGCTCGGAGTCAGATCGCTGGTGGTCCAGTGAGCACCCCCGTCAAAGGTATGGGCGACATACAAATGCCAAACTCCGGTGAATCCATCGGAACTGGAATCTCCACTTCCTCCGGTAGCGCCATAGAACGCCACCGCTGCGCGCCCGGCATCGCCGGCCACTGCGGCGGGAAATGCCACGTTGTTCACCCCGTAAATAGCGCCGACGTCATAAATGTTCGACCAGGTCTGTCCCTGATCAGATGAAGTCGCCACCATCGCGGCCGTGCCGTTGAGCGCGGCCAGGAAGTAGACTTTGCCGTTATTATCGATTCCGACTGCAGGATCATCGAGCGCAGCAGTGTTGGTCACGGATCCATTTTGCACTTCGCGAACGGTCCAGGTCAGGCCGTTGTCAGCCGAAACGACAACGGCGGAGTTGGTGCCGCAGCCGCGATTCGGAACGTAAACCGTCCCGTCCGGGGCTACTTTCACGTGTCCGTGCAATCCCCCACACGCCGACAGATTATAAATCGGAACGGACGGGCCAAAGGTGAGACCGCCGTTATCGCTGCGCGAGCAAAGCGCTGCCGCGATGTCTTGTGAGCAGTAATAAACCGCATGCGGATAAACCGGCGAAGGCGGATTGAGATTCAGAGGCGAGTGATAAGGTCCACCTCCAATCGTTTCGTGGTCAACCGCTGATGCCAGGCCGCTACCTTGTGTCGGAATCCAGGTCACACCGTCATCATCCGAATAGGATGTTTTGCAGGTGGGTGACAATAGCGTCAGCTCGCCGGCAAAAACTCGGCCGGTCTGACGATCGGTAAACCCGATCGGATCCGAATCGATGAATTGAGAAGTAGGCGCTTTGCGATTTGCCCAAGTGGCTTTCGGAATCGTGGACGAGCAGGACTCGTCCCATGAAACAAAGAGCGTTTCGAGATCGGACTGGAAGTTCGTCATTCCGCCGATTGAGCTGGACGAGGAATTCCAGTTTACGCCAATGGAAGGCTCGCCCGCGCCGCGACCTTCATATTCAACGGTAACAACGCCCGAGCTCAATGCGGTGCCTTGAGTGAGAACGCCCGGGGCTTCGAAATTCTCATAACCGATTTTCGCACCTGTGTCCTGAGGTGCTGGCGGCGGTGGCGCGGGTGTTAATGGCACCGCGGTAGCGACGCCAGTGTAAGAATCGGCTACCACCGGCGTGGTGTCTTGAACCACGTGAACGGTAAATACTCCGGTGCCCCATTGCGACACATCGATGGAAGCGACCTGATTTGTTAGGCCCGGGCCGTTTACCGCTGATGTCACCAGGGTGCCGCTGTTTGCTCCCGTTCCGCTGAGGTTCGTGTTCGCGCCCTGGTGAATATAAATGTCGAATTCGTTTCCAATGCTCGACCAGTTGAGCGTGACCTGGACTCGTTGATTTGCCCAACTGGCTTGGGTTCCCGGTCACAGTGACGGTAAAAGTTTCGCAGGTCACTCCCTCGACACATGTGCTTTCGGTATTTTGATTTGCGCCCCCGCTGGTGGGCATGCCTTGTTGCCAGGTGGCGGTTGGTCCCGCCGGGGCTGGACCCACATTGCCGGCGGCCGGAGTCGGCCCTCCCGGTGGAATGGCGTTTGGTCGGGATGCTTTCGTGACTTTGGATTTTGGGGAAGCGCCGATGAGCGGAATAGCAGTGAGCAGGCTGAGACTGCACACGATGAACAGGAGGCTGATCGCGGAACGGCCAGCAGCGGATTGAGGATTCTTTTTCATATACGAGGTCGAGTATTTATTGTTTCAACGGAAAAACGTTGATGGATTATCTTTGATTCGTATTCGCGTGAAAAAGCGGATGTGGGGTGAGGCCGAAGAATCAATTACAATTTCGTAATCTTGACGACCTTGCGTTCTCGCTGTCCCCCGAGGGCCCTCTATATATATAGAGGGCCGCGGTTTTCGCCGGAGCGACGCCTTCACCCATTCGCGATGGCGGATCCCCGCTATTGCGGCAACGCCGTGCCTGATTTGCTCTTCACCAGACCAATGTCAGCACTGTTCAAGAACCCATCGACATTCACATCTTCGCGGAAATTCGAACTGCTGACCGGTTGTCCGGATTGGGACTTCGTTTGACCGATATCGGCGGAATTGACGAATCCGTCGGCGCTCGTATCACCCGCGAGCACCGCCATCGGGATCGCGACATTGCCGAGATCGCCCGCTCCGGAACTGACGTCGATTAACGTGATCGTGATTCGCTGGGCGTTTGTCACGTTGTGCAAGTTGACCGTGATCGTATTTGAGCCGCTTCCGGACGGCGGATCGGCCGTCGCCATTTGATCGCTGCTCGAAACGCTCGCGCCGTTGACGGTGACTGGGACGGGAAACGTTACTACGATTTGATGGTCTTTGTTGTTTGCGCCCTGCCCAGTCCGACATTCAATTCCGGCGGCCGGCGGCAAGAGGTCGATATCGAATGTGCCGGACGAGCCGTGGATCTTGCGCGAAACTGCCGCTACCGGATTCGGCGGCGCGGGCAAACAGGTTACATTGCTCGGGTTGGCCACGGCCAACGATCCGCCATTTTGCCGGATGTAATTGATATGCAAACTGCTGGTGCCGTTGTCGGCATTGAAAATGTTGGCCAAGCCGTCGGGTCCGATGGCTACGTTGAAGAAATCGAGAAGCGATCGATCGGATGAGCCGAACGTTCCGCCGTTACTTACTGATCCGATGTGGATGATGTGATCGCTAGCCCGGCTGGTCGTAAAGACAGGTTCGCGGCTGGTGGCGTTGAGTGATTGCGCAAACATCACATTCCAAGTCGACCCGGCCGGCATGTTATTAGGGCCGCCCGTGAGAGCGCCCGGGTTAGAAATATCGGCGACGAGTGGTGGAGCGATGCTAGCCGATTGATACCAGACGATATCAACCATGCCGGCGTCACCGGCTGCGATCCAGGGAAAGATGGCGGTTCCGGTTCCGGAAGAAACTTTCCACGGTCCGTAGAAGTTCTGTCCATTATCGTGCGAGACGGACATCCAGACGTCGAAGGTGGTTGAAGGCTGACCGTTGCCTTGCAGGGCATTGAGACGAGTGCTGTTGGTCGACCAAACCACGTAAATGTTTCCGGCCTTATCCGTGGTCCCGGACGGGAAAATGTTCGCCGCATGATTGCCGTAAGTAATGGCGCTGGGCGGAATTGTCGGAGCCGGCGAAGGCGCTTGGGCCGGCGCATCGATCATTCCTTTGAAGACCGGATAGTTCGTGAATGGTCCGGGGGCGAGGCCCTGGGCGGCCGGTGGAGCGCCGACTGCTTCCCAGATGTTCGGTTCCTTGCCAAACGGCGGCGACATCGAATTCGTCGTGAGCGTGGACGCGGCAAAAATGCCGTGAACATTGTGCGTCGTTGGACTAACGAATGCCGGTCCGGGATTGGTGTTGCCCAACGTGTTCGTCGGGGGAAGGAGTAACTCCGGCGAGGTTGTGCCGACCGTAAACGCCGACCAGGCGAAGTCGTTGGTCATCGCAGAAAAGCGAATCGTCTCGGTCGTGAATTCGTGGTCCATGAGATAAAGCGTTTGATCGCCGGCGTTCGGAACATTGCGATCGCCCCACAGCCACATCCGGTCCGAAGAGACGGAGACTTCTCCACCGATTCCATTCATCCCCGGCTGAAAGTAAGTGTTTCCACCGTCGGTTGATTTACCGATGTGGACACTCGTCACGCCGAGGTCCGCCGTGTAAATCTGATCCGGGCGAGAACCGTTCGCATTCGGGATTGTTTTGATGTCGAAATCGCCGCCGTGAATGCCGGTGCCAAGCACCACACTGTGTTCGGTGAAATTGTAGCCGGCGTCCTTGGAGATGAAATCAATCGGTCCGCCGATTGAGCCGCCCATAATGCAATTATGGGTGTCGACCCATGCATTTGGTTCGGCCGTTCCAGTCGAGTTCGGCATCGTCAGATTGCTTGCGAACGTTGCCGGAGCGGGACCTGCCGGCGGATTGTAGGCGCTCGGGCCGGCTGTCTGTTTGGCAAACCACGCGTTCGTCGCGCAGATGCTCGGATCGCAGTTATTAACCGAATCGGCATAAGCGATGTTGACGTTTCCACCCTGATCTAACGTGATTCGGAAATATTCTGCCAAATCGCGATTGCCCGGTTCACCGTGGGGTGTGCCGTTGCTCGCACAACCGCCGCCATCGAAGCAGACCGAACCGTGATGCATGCTTGGTAATTCGACCTGGCTTTGGGAAATCGTCGGTGTCGCGCTGAGCGAATTCGTAACCTGCGCGAAATAAACATTCCAATCGCTGACCACAGTGGCCGAAGTCGCGCTCGATCCGAGCCAGGCCACGTCGACAATTCCAGGGCTGCCGGCGACGACCCAGGCTTCACAAGATGTGCCGAGGCCGCTGTCGACCTGAACGGCGGAAGTCCATGTGGGTGACGGAGCAGAAGGGTTGGCGGTGCTGGTAAGAAAAACGTGCGAATGACCACCGGAATCTGTTTGCGTGAAAACCAGATGAAGATTTCCGCCGCGATCCAATGCCATGATCGGGAAAACGCCGCGCGCGCTGCTGCCCGCCGGACCTTGATAAGCCGCGGTGACATTCCATGTATTCCCGCCATCTGTCGACGAGACCAAATCGATGACATTGACGGACGATGCCGGAATGAAGCAGGTGTAAAACGTACCGGTATAAGGATCGACGACGAGATTTCCCTCCACGTTGATTGCATTCAGAGTTGGCGGAACGTTTGAACCGTTCACCTGGACCGGAGCGCCGTAGGTCTTTCCACCGTCGGTCGATTTTACGAAAAAGAGACCAACTTCGGGCGCTGCACCGGTGTTGGCGGCGTAAGTCATGCCCACCGTTTGAGGTCCGTAGGCGGCGACCCATTGACGATCGTCCCCAACAATCGCGGCGGCGGCGGGATCCACTTCCCATTTTTGGCCGGGAACGGCTCCGCCTACGCCACCATCAAATGAAGCCGACATGGTGACATTGCCTAACCACAAGCTGGAGACATAAAGATAACCACCGGTCGAGACGTCGATTTGATCATCGCCGCCGCCGGCCGCAACACACTGAACGAGTGGCGGGTTGCAATGATCCTGCGCGCCGTCCGGCTGACCGAGATAGGCGAAACTGGATCCGCTGTCGGTCGATTTCCAAAGATCAGTGCCACCGGGCACGCCTTGAATGGCCGTCACATAAATGTTACCGGAAAGATCGATGGTGATTTCCGGTTCGCTGTCTCCCTGATAAAATGCCGGACTCGGTGGATGCCCGGTTAATTCTTGCGGCGCCGCAAAACCAAAACTTCCGGGCAGATAAGTCGGAGTGCGCGGTGAAGCGGCGACGATTTTAGCGGATGAGGTCCGGTGCGGTAATCCGAATGCGGTGGTTAAGAATAACGCGGCCGCAAAAAGAAAAGTAGAGAAGAAGATCCAGCGAAGTTTTGAGGTCATAGGTTAGCTCGGTAATTAGATGGCTAACCTCCGCTTCGGTTTTGATAGTTGGAATCGGCCGTAACGCCAACGAAAAGTTTGCATTACTTTTTTGTCATGGTGACGCGATTCGTTAGTCGAGGAGGGCCGACATACTTTTTGAATAACGAATAACATCGGCAAGAACCTGGCGACGGAGCCACCGGACAACAAAACCGCGCTGACCTTTCGATCAGCGCGGTTGTTTAAAAAGATCGCCTTCTAAATTGGTTGCCGAACTTAGCTCGTGCGGCGGCGGCGAATCGTGGCCAGGCCAATCGTCCCGAGCGCACCGAGTCCGAAGAGGGACATCGTGGCCGGTTCCGGAACTGCTGCGACGTTGATCGTGTAAACTGAGGATGTCACGAAGTGGCCATTAAAGTCGCCATCGCTCACTTCAGTCTGCTTGGCATTGTTGTCAGCTGCGGCCGTTGTGTGAATCGTATAGGTGCCCGGAGTGACCGAGTTGCCGATTGAGATTGTCAACTGACCCCCACTGTAGGTGCCATCGATCACAGAGCCGCTCGCAGTGGTGGCACCGAGATCGTGTGCGTCACCTCCGGATACGATTCCGTCGTTGAGCGAGCCGGTGAAGTTCTTGTCATTGAACGTCGACCCCGCCGATATTGCCAGTGATAGTGAAGAAGTTATTCCAAGCCGAGCTGCCCGGAGCCAGCCACAGCGAGTAGCCGCCCATGCCGTTACTGTCAACGGCTGAATCGCCGGTGACGCCGACATTTAATGTGAACGATGATCCCGCGGCATAGGTTCCGCTGCTCGCGTTCGTGATTCCATCAGTAATATTGACGCTGTCCGCGGCGAACGCGTAACCCGTTACCAAGAGGCAGCCGAGTAGGGTGAGTAATTGTTTTTTCATAGGTCGATCTTTTCTCCTTATTATCTAATTTGTATTTCTTTTAGTGGTTAAACTGCATTGTTGAATGCTGATTCGGAATGTTGGTCGGGGCTGGATGCCTCCGCGCGCAAAAATTTTGCGAAATTTGTATGCGTCTTCGAATCACTCCTTCCTGGCTGGCCTAGGGGCTGGATGAAGACCTCTGGCTCCATCCATTTCACGACAAATTGAGCTTTTTTGCATTCAGTTTATTCGGACTTTTTTGCATCAGGATTTTCCTGATCAGAACCACCAGTGCAACCCGACTTGGGCGCATTTTACTTTGGGTAATCGGGCGTTCAGGCAGCCGCGCTGACCTTTGAGTCAGCGCGGGCTAAAGTCCGAATTTTCCCGGTGGAGTCGCAACGCGCAACCCCACCGGGAGATCTGGTTACGGCAAAGCGGTTCCAGATCGCGATTTCACCAAACCAATATCGGCGCTATTTAAGAACCCATCCGCATTCACGTCTTCGCGGAAGTTGTTGCTGCCGACCGGTTGACCGGATTGCGATTTCGTCTGACCGATGTCGGCCGAGTTTACGAACCCGTCGCCATTCGTGTCGCCGACGAGCACGTCCATGTGCGCGGCCATATTGTTAAGTATGGTCGAAGGCGAGGCTGCATCCTGAATGCCATTGAGGGTGGCGGTTAGGTGTTGGGCATTTGGAATTCCACTAAGCACGACTGTTACCTGGTTACTGAGTGGTCCAGCGATCGCCGTTCCACTGCCAGTTGGCGTCACAGCGACACTGGCGCTATTGGGAACGTTAACATCTCGCGAGAACGAATAGACCAGCTCATAGGAGCCGTTGTCACCCGGGGCGCGGCACTCGCTGCCCGGGGTGCCGGATAGCGGCAAGCCAATGTCGAACACCCCGGCACTCCCGTGGCTCTTACGGGAGACAACAGAGCTGAAGGAACTCTCTACTTCCACCAGGAATGTGGCCGTGTTTGCGCTTTGTAACCCGCGGGAATCATTCACAACTAATCGCACGAAGTATTCACCCGGTTCGGCAAAGTTATGACTAATCGTCGATGAAGACTGAGTCACGTCATCACCGCCGTCACCGAAATTAAAGGTGTAACTGCTGACCGTATCGATTGAGTCGGGATCGTAAGAGCCGCTCGCGTCGAAGTTCACCATCAGCGGCACGGTGCCTTCATCCACGTCGGCGTTGAGGATCGCCACCGGTGGAGTATTAGGCAAGCAAAGGTTGGTTGACCGCAAGGTATAAGTCCCGGCACCGGTTTGATCGAAGATTGTGTCATTAGTTCCGGTCGGCAGATCACCGCGGACGCTCGCCAGCGTGATGCCAATGCTATCTCCGGGTCCAGGATTCTGGAGCAGTGATTTCGGCACCACCATCGTGATCGTTCCGTCAACCGTTGCATTGCTGGAGGGATCAAGTGATCCCAGTTTGGTGAATACGCGCGCGGTATTGTTAGGCGTACTGGTCACGCCCCACTCAAAGCTCGGGCTGCCACCTGCCCCCATCCCATCGGATGCCATTGCCACATAATAGTCGGTTACTGATGTGTCTCCCGGAATACCTGAAGGTGGCGCGGTGACAAGGACACCATTCTTAGTGACGCTTAAACGGATGGACCAGCGAAACCCTGGCGCGATCGTAAAGTTGCCCGCCGCATCTTTGAAGGATGCTACTTTCATGGTGAAGACCACATTGTCAGCCGCTCCGGTAGTGGCATTCGTGATCGGCTCCGACATCGAAACTGACGTGATGTCGTGCGCTGGTTGGGTATCGGTCTCATCTCCGGCCGGGTCGACGACGACGGTAACACCGGGCAAATTGCAGGCACCTCCGTTGATCAGGCAAACGCCCACCGTAGCTGACACTGGATTGCTGGCCGGGCTTTCCCCTAACGAGTTAATCGCAGTGATCCGATAGGTATAACTGGTTAAGGTCGGGTCCACACTGCGGTCGTTAAAGGTGTTATCGGCCGGATTGGTTTGCGTGCCGACCAATGTTTCCGCGTGATTGGCGTCGCTACGGTAAATATTATATGCCGTGATCGCCGTCCCTCCGTTGTCAGGTGCAGTCCAGGAGAGGTAGGTCGCTTTATCATCGCGGCACGCGGTCAGACACGGTTGCTGCGGAAGCATCGGTTCAACCGGATCGTATTGCGCGAGCAATGGCTTGCCTCCTGATTGCCGGGCAATCGTTGCCTTCGAGCTGTAAGAATTCGGACCGCCCGTTTCGCACGTTCCAATGCAGCCATCAGCAAAAGCGAAAAGGACATATCCTTTGTCGTCCATGTTCGCGTCGTTGAAATCGAGGAGGTTCCGGCAAACGTTGTTTCCGCCGCCATTCCAGATACAGGCATTACGTTGAACAGGGCCACCGCTGGCGTTAACGGTAGCCCAGGTGTGACCGCCATCGTAGGTATGCGCTACAAAGCCATACCAGGTGCCTGAGAAATTTGCAGCTTGATGATCGCCGCTCGTTGTCGTGCCGACAAAAGCGACCGCTGCGCGATTCGGATCTCCGGCCACCGTTGCAGCGAAAACGGCATTGTTGATGCCGATACTGGCGCCCACATCAACCGCGCTGCTCCATGTGCTGCCCTGGTCGTGGCTGACCGACACGAAAATGTGATTATCGGTTGTGTTACCGCCGGGTAGTAACCCAGTCCAGGCAAAGTAAACAGTACCATCGTTGGCGATGCCGACTGACGGGTCTAAAATTGCGCCAGCGCTGGGTGACAGGCTTCCCGGAATTCTGTGTAAAGTCCAAGTAGCTCCAGCATCGGTTGAAACCGCTACCGCCGGCCCTCCGCCGCATTGCGCGTTTGGCAAATAAACGGTGCCATCCGGTGCGACTTTAACGTGACCATGGATGGCCTGCGTACAGTTGTTGACCGCATCCTGGTAGACCGGAATCGATTTACCGAAATTCAAACCGCCATCGTCGCTTCGCGAGCAATATGCGGCGGAAGTTGCGGCGAGGACATAGCCACCCTGACCGCAGTAGTAGACCGCATGACCTTTATTAACCGGGGTAGCCAGACTGGCCAGGGCGGGAGGGTAAGGCCCGGCTCCGACGGTTTCATGGTCGTTACTGCCGTCCGGGGGATTGATCTGCGACGGCGTCCAAGTTGCCCCGTCGTCGTCGGTGTACGCCATTAGACTGTTCAAACCAATCAGCACCGGGTTCGTTTGTGTGACAGTGTTGAGTTGAGAAACAAAGGTGCGACCGGTGGCCCGGTCGGTGAACAGGATGGCGTCTGCCGATCTCACCTTCGTGGTGGTGAAAGAGACGTCCGCCCAAAGTGCATCGCAAGCTTCCGGGACTGAACCTGCCGGCGTAATTTTTTCCGGTAGCACAACCTGTAATGTCTGGAGACTGGCAAGATACATCGCCTTTCCGGAATTCGGGTTGAAGCCGATCGACGGCTCGCCGGCGGCCTCGCCGATACCGGCTGGCGGCGCGTACTGATAGTAGCGTGGAATTCCCGAGCCACTTGGCGTGACTGGCAGCGCGTCGTTCAGGTTGCCGGCCCGCTGGGCAAGAGATGTTTGTTTCCCGCCGATCGCCAGCTTCGGGTTTTTAGATGCCCCGGCAAGACTGAGGAAGCTAAACACTAAACCGGCGAACCCTAGGCTGGCTGTTGCCGCCAGCCGGAACCGGCCGGATTGGGAAAAGTTTTTCTTTTTCATAATTTAAGGGCTGTGTGCGGTCTGAAGGTTGGGAATCGTAACTGGCAGACACGTCGGATGCGTTCGGACAACAAAAATCTCTTTGGCTGCCGCAGCTTCACGCGGGATGTCCTCTACCGTTGCCTGGCTTTCTCGGTGGAGGTCGAAAGCAAAAGTCTAATCCCGGGCAACTTGCACCAGCTCGGGCCGGATTATCGACCTGAAAATTAGGTCATTGACTGCATTCGACATTCGTCGTTATGCGTTCGAGAAAACAAACGCGCCTAACGAATCGCAGCAATCAGCGGGCCCGGGACTGGTGTCGTGTGACCACCCGGCGGGTAGCTGCCGCACCGACCATGGCCGCAACGCTCAGCAACGCGAACGAACTCGGTTCTGGAACTGCCGCGGAATTCGATTGAAAACTAAACGTGGCCTGGTTTTGACCGTTCGCGTCGCTCGAGGTGAAACTCCACGTGCCCGGCGTTGGATCCAAACCCCCTTTTGTGCTGGTAATCGTGCCAACACCTTCCACATCGAGAAAGGTCGAGTCTTGGCTCGCGATCACTGACGATGTCAGATCGAATGTAAATCCCCCGACACTCCACAAACTCGGAGTCGACGTCGATGGATTGAAAATCCAAGGACTTGCCATTGCCGCCTGCGTTCCGGCAGAAATTCCGGCAAAATCGCCCGAGCTTTGCAGGACCATCGAAAATCCGTTCGGCCCATTTTGGAATGGTTGCCAGTTCGTCACGCGTGTCGCAGTTGCCAGAGACGGAGTATCGAATGTGGCGACGCCACCAAAATCGATTGTTCCTTGAATTGGGGTCGCTTCCACCCGGGACAAGAGAACCGTGAAAATTCCGGCGGCGACGAGGGCGATGAGTTTCAGTTTCATGAGGGATTTACAAACGCGGTGAGCCTGACAGCCAAAAACGCTTGAAGGAGTTGCGCACACGACGCGAGCGACAAAAAATTAAGCCGGCTAAACCGAAGAGTGCCGTCGTACCCGGTTCGGGCACGGCGTCGGTGGTCGATTGAAATCCAAAGGTCGAGCTGCTCGAACCGTTCGAGCTGCTTGACGAAAACGACCAAAGGCCCGGAGTCGAATCAAAGCCGTTGCCGCTGACGGTACCAACGCCAGTGACGTTGAGGAAATTGGCATTTTGCCGAACAATCGTCGACGACATCAAATCGAAGGTGAAACCGCCGACGCTCCATAATCCGGGAGTCGGCGTCGAAGGGCTAAATGTCCATGACGCAGCCATCGTGACATTGGTTCCCGGTGAGACGCTGGAAAAATCGCCGAAATCTTGCAGAACGAATGAGCTATTCCAGGCATTCACTTTCGTGGCCGTGGCCAGCGACATTGTGTCGAAGCTCACCACCCCGCCAAAATCGATGCTTCCGACAATCGGTCGCGCTTGCGTTTCCCGGCATATCATCGTGGCCGAAATTGCCATCAGAACCGCAATCCATTTTTTCGGGGAGAATTTCATCGGGACGATTTTCCCCTAATGCGTATTTCGGTTCGAATCCGGATGCCTCTCGGGCTAAATTTTTGGACGGTGGCTGGGAAAGCGACTGCAGGCGTTCTCGCGTAGAAGGTCCCGCTACTCGGCTAACTGAAGTCGTGAGTCACGCGACTGCAGCGGGTGCAAACAAACGCGCGCAAGCGAGCCAATCAGTTCCGGGACGGTCAGTTCCGGCACGAGAGGAGTGACACTTCTGAGTGAGTCGAGGGTTGGTTGCGACCAGCCGTGGTGAGCCTGACCGGATTTTTTCATCCGGGGCATCTTCGTCACCCGCGGAACAGTTCCTGCGGAGGATCCTTTTAACGCCGCGATTTCGAACGACTTCCATCGGCGTTTCGGACGAAGAGTTTCACTTTTGCCGCTCATACTTCGTCAACTGATTCGGAAATCAATTGCCAGGTGGATGTGTCGCCGGGAGTGACGGATCTCATTCCGGCAACGCCCGTGACGGACGTTGCCGGGATCATCCGCCCGGCGTTTAGGGCAGCGCCGTGCCGGACTTCGATTTCACCAGACCAATGTCGGCACTGTTGAGGAAACCGTCTGCGTTGACATCCTCGCGGAAATTTATGTTTGTGACCGATTGCCCGGATTGCGACTTCGTTTGACCAATGTCGGCCGAATTAACGAATCCATCGGCGTTCGTATCGCCAACCAGCACCGCCATCGTCGCTGAAAGCGAAGGGCTAAAATCGCCGGCGTTGTCGCTCAAGTTCGCCAAACTCACAGTGATCCGCTGCGCATTGGTAACACCCGTCAGATTGACGATGTATTGGTGAGCATCGCTCCCGATTGAGCTACTGACCACGGAACCGGTTCCCGAACTGATCGAGGCGCTGCTCACGCTCGTTAGGGGACTGGCGAAAGTGAAGACCAGTGTATAGGTGTCGCTGCCATTGCCATTACGGCATTCGACTCCGGGATTCCCGGTCAGCGGCAAATTAATGTCGAAGGTTCCGGCGCTGCCGTGCACTTGTCGCGAAACCACGCTGTTCAACTGGACCGCGGGTAAGGCGGCGTTGACTGCGGCTTCTGCGTTAATGAAACCGTACCCATCAATCGGAGTGTAACCATGTCCAATCTGATTCGTCATCGTGCCGATGAACGTCGAACCGTCACTAACGGTTCCGCTAAACTTCATCCCGTTCGGAATCATGGTTCCTTCCGGAATCAAAACGCCTCCGCCCCAGATGTCGCCGGTGGCGTCGTCAATGGTCGCGCCATTGTTGGCCTGGCCGGTGTTCGGATCCTGGACCTCGGACGAATGTTGTTCGCCGCGACCAATGGTGAAGTGAAGCGACTTGCCGGTAGTGAAGTTACTGGTTGGAAACTGTAGACCCAGCGTCCAGTAAGCTGTGCCGGGATTCGATGGCGACGGCGCCATGTTACTCGGCGTTGCTATCACGTCAGTAGACGTCAAGCTGTTGGGCAGGCTCGTTCCAACGGTGAATGGGACACTGGTAGGTAGGAAAGCGACTCCAGGAAAGATATTGCTGAAGTAAGTATTGGTAGCATCGACACCGTTAGTGCCGCCAGTGACGTTACCGCCTTCCGTGGCCAATCCGTTCGGGTTAAATGTGAACGCGGTGATATTCCCGGGTCCGTTATAGCTGATACTTATCGAGTTCGGATCATTTTCTCCGGTACCGGTTGCCGCGTTTGGCGGAGATACGATTCCGATGCCGCTCAACACGCTGCCGTTTGCTTCATTGTCGCTGTGGATCGTTACGGTGACGGTGCCGCCGTTCGTGGTCGTGGCTACTCCGGTTGCGGTCAGCGGATCCAGGTCATGTGGAAATGCCGTGTTATGGAGGATCGTTGTCATTTGCGCGGGAGTGACACTTCCGGGCCCACCGTGCGCCTGTAAAACCAGAGCGGCGATTGCCGCCGCATGCGGTCCCGCTGCGCTGGTGCCGAAAAAGTTCGGCGCGCTATCGATATCGCTATCCGAATCTGAGCTGAAGAAGGAAGTGTTCCCACCATCGGCTGCGGCCACGGATGGTTGCTGACGGAAGAGCGGCGGCGTGATGCGATTGTTATTGTCGTCGAAGAAAATGGTCGCAGGTCCGGGCGAGGTAAAGTATTCGGGAATGCTCGGGCGGAACACCGAGTAGGCCGCGGTGCCGTTGCAGCCGGCCGCGATCGCATGGCCCCCGGTGGTGGGCGATCCATAGGTGAAATATTCATTCGGGCCAAGATTTGGAATACCATTGCCGGGCATGACCCATCGAACATGAGTTGCACCCTGACCGGTTGGAATATTGGCGCGAGCGATGACAAACTGTAGCTGGGTCGAGTTATCTCCCATGATCGCTTCAAGGTCGATTGGTTGATTGCTCGCGAGATTGTTCGAAGTGAGTGACTTGCTCGAAACGTAGTTACCCGACATATCGAAGACCAACAGGTTCAGGTCCGTGGTCACACTCTCGTGACCATTGGCTGTGTTAAGAGCAATGCTGAACGTTCCACTCGTACTCATGCCGGGAGTTGGCGAGTACGCGGTGACTTTGATTTGATACTGTCCGGTTACCTGTGGGAAAAAGTAAACCGTTTCATCGATGCCGGTGTCCTGAAACAAAACCTGGGTGCCGCTGGGATCGATGATTGTGATTTGGCCGTCGAAATTCCCACTCGTGGCATGTTCCGTGATGACGTATTCCTGACCGGCCGTGAACGGCGGCAAGGGAGGTGTGCTCGAGCCATTGTAGGTGACTGACATGGTGGTGGTTCCGTTGATGGAACCGGTGCTGTTCCAAAGAGTGGGGCCCAAGGTAGGAACAGTGGTGTCGTAGGGATCGTCCCACTGCAAGACCAGGAAGTAATCGGTCTGCAAGTACTGAGCGAGAACCGCCAGGCTCGGAACATTAACCGTCTGCGCGTAATCCGGATTGGTTGCGTCTCCGCTGAAATTATGGAAACCGCCGGCATAAAGATTGGCCGGGACTTGTGAAAGATTGACATTGCTGTTTTTGAGAAGGGGGACCATGGGAACGGTCGTGTCGACAGCGGTGCTGGTTGCGACCATTCGCAAATCAGAATCGTATCCATTGATTCCGATATCGTTGCCGGCCGATGAGAAATATGAAACGCCCGCAGCATGCACGTCGTTAATTCCCTGGCCGATGATTCCAGTCTGAAAGAATGGCTCATCAAAGTAACCGACGTCGTCGCAGATACTGTCGGCTTTGAATCCTTGCTGCACGTTATTCGGGAAGGTGTAGCCGGGTAATCCGGCCAGGGCGCGGATGTTATTGGCGAAAGAAACCTCACCATTGTCGGCGGTGGCGAAACCAATCCGCGCACGAGGCGCCATTTTGTAGGCGATCTGACACATGCCGCGACCTTCATCGGTCGCGGAGCCGTCGGTGATATCTTGCAAAACGACAACGGGCTGACCGTTGATCGGATTTCCGGAACCGGGCAGATCGTGAGTGCCGAGATCCGTGGCGTAGCCGGTACCGTTGGTATCGAAGCTGTCCGACATACAACCGATGGTCATCCCGGTCCCGTCCCAGTTAACCGGAGCGCTCGGATTATAGAGTTGATTAATCTTATCGACGCGGTGTTGCGTGACGCCTTGATCAAAAACACTGCCCACCAGCCCGAGCGGAGTAGACGGTGAAGCGACCGCCGATTCGGATTTTGCCCCGGCCGGATTGATGCGGCGTCCGTGATACGGTTTTAAAGAAAGCTGAACCGAACGAATCCCATCGACTTGCGAAAGCGCAACCACGTCGTTGATCGAGACGTAACCCTCAATCACGCCAGCGCGGTATTGGGTATCGACGGCCGTAATTTTTAACGACGAAAATTTCGTGGTTAGCGTTTTCTGAAGATCGGCCAGGGCGACGGTTCCGCTCAAATGGATATCGACCATCGGTTGTTTCGATACGCGATCCGTGATGGCGTGCGCCGCGTAATTGGCCGCCTGACGAGTCGCGTACCCCGCATAGGTGGCAATCGTTTTGCCGCCGACCACTTTAGTCCCGTCCGGTTTCGCGACTGGATCCGATGCCGGAGCCGGAATTTTTCCCTGTAGGATTAAATTGCTTTCGACCAGCTTGTTCAGGCCGTTTCCCAAATTATCGGGAACCGGCTTGGCAAAAATTGCCACGATTGGATTCAAAACCAGAAGTGATAAGACGGCCGACCAGAGCGCGCGGGATTTCGGGATGTTCATAGGTTCTGTTGAATGATTACGGTTATTGTAATGAGGTTGGAGAATGGTTCGGAACTGCCAATCGAACTGGCCGTGCCTTTGGTGAAAGTTTCGGCCAATCTCATTTGTCGAATCGACGTGGTTCTCTTGTGGCGTTCGGCGCGAGTGAACGCGGCCCGAGGCGTTTTGATACCTGATGAAATCGTATCTTGGTTTCGGCTACGGCAGAGCGGTTCCCGATTTACTCTTTACCAGACCGATATCGGCGCTGTTTAGGAAACCGTCTACGTTCACGTCTTCGCGGAAGTTTGAAATCGTAACCGGTTGTCCGGACTGCGCTTTGGTCTGACCAATGTCAGCCGAATTCACGAAGGTATCTCCGTTTGTATCCCCGAGAAGAACTCCGAATGTCACCGGGACGTCGCCCTCGATTCCCGAGCGTTATCGACGACGCCACCGAGAGTGACGGTGACATAAGTTGCATTCGGAACGCCGGACAGATCGACAATACAATCGTTGCCGCTGCTGGCCGGATCGTTACTGGCCGTGCCGGCGCTGGAAGCCGCCGTGCCACATTGCAGGATTGGATTGCTGAAGTGGAAGACGACGACGTGGCTTCCATTTGCGCCGCCACTCCTCGGTTCGATTGAATATGGCGTCGTCAGCGAAAGGTTCAGATCGAAAACGCCAGCCGCGCCGTGCACTTTACGCGAGGCGACGCTAACTAATTGGGGCGCGTTGGTTACGCACTGGGAAAATTTGAAGGTACCGACGCGGGTGTGCCAATTGACGTCGATCAGGCCGACCGTTGGGATTAGTCGGCGCGTATTCCTGGGTGTACCAGAATGTGCAATCATCGGTCGGATCGATCGTCAGATCGCTGTAGTCTCCCCAGCGATTGAGCGGATAACCTTGCATGCCGGAACCGGCGAACATTATCGCTTCACCTTGGGTCAAGTCGTTCAATGGATCCGTGGCGAGGCGGCCGGCGTAATGAATCGAAGGATAGTAGTTCGGCCCGCTGGCGCTATATCCAATGGCGATGTCGCCGACATGGTCCATCGCCGCGCTTCCCATCCATCGCCAGAGCGGATTGGTCGGATCGAGTGGAGCGAAAGTGCTTTGCTGATAAACGCTGGGCGTCGTGCTGACGTTACGCAATTCGTACCAACGCAAACCTGTTCTCGTCAGGCCAGTCTGAGCGTCAGCTGCGGTCACCACGGTGTGATGCACCAACATCGATTCGTGATCGCCAAAATTGCGGTAGGTGACGCGGAACATGGTGCGATCGCCTAAGGTATCGAGCGTGGCCGCTTCCACTCCCGGCACGATTTTTTCCGGCACACAGTTTGGTCCTTCACCGTAGACGCATTGCGCCGCGACAAAATTCGCGATTGGAATTTCAAAATCAGGATGGCCGCCGTTGGCTTGATACAGCCCGCCACCGACCGGGATCGGGGCAGTTGAGCCGGTGCCAAAAGTGGAGTTTGCGGGATTGTTCCAATCCACGTGGAATTTGAACATGACCAGCACGGATGACGTTTGCGGATCCGGCGTACTCGGTGGCGCGTCAACTTCCACGATGTAGTTAGGCATACCCGCCGGAGGCAGAATCTTTCCGTCGAGATTGGTCGGATTCTGTCCACCGGGCACATAAACCGCGCTGACCGCGATCGCGGATTCGTCGAACCAAATGAACCGCGCCGGTTGACCGGTGAGCATCTTGGCGCGCTCGAACGCAAACGCGCCGGCACCGGAGTTCGTTTCCTGTCCGCTGGGGAACTCGTTGGTGGTCATGTAGTAAGCGTCAGGCCAGACGGCGAGTTTCGGGTAATCGTGAAAGACGGTCGTGCTTTGATCGAATTCGTAGGCGTAATAAGTCCCGCTCGGATCCGGGCTTGTCGAAACGGCGATACATTCGGCGTAGGCGGGTGCCGCAGTAGAAACGAATTGACTAATGATCCAGCGATCCGCCAATTGATCATAGAGAACGATCGGATCTCCGTCGTTTTGAGCTAAGCACTCACCGCTAGTCCAAAGATTGTTAATCGGCGTCGGCCCGCTGATCATCGCGCCGGTGGTTTTGTTGTAAACGGCCAGCGTGGTGTTCACCATCTGCACGTAATGATTTGGTCCGGCCGCGCCATCGGTGTCAGGGGGCAAACAACCACCGCAACCTTGTGCGATATTCATTCCTTCAAACGAAACGCCGACCGGCGGCATTCCAACGGTGGGCGCGGTCGAGAGCTGGACGACGGGATCTTGAATTCCCGGACTCGTGGTTTGTCGACCAAACAGAACACGTTCCACATCGCCCAAATCCACGTGCGTTGTCATTTGACTGATGGTTGGCAGATCCCGTAAAGCCGGCGAAAGAACCGGCACGACCGAGCCGGGATCTCGAACCGGGATCGCGGTGGCTGCGGCGGTCAGATGCTTCTTCGGTGTGGGCATGGCAAAACTAAAAACGACAAAGCCTGTGGCGATTGCGCAGAGGGTCAGGCCGATCAAAAGGCGAACAGTAGAGAATCCAAAAGCGGCAGAAGATTTTCTTTTCATATGGATGAACGACTAATGGACACTTCGAAAGTCACCGCGGATGCGGACGCATCCGGGGCGAAGAAACTTTCTCCGCCTAACGAAACCGGGCTAGAACCGACCGATGTCGATCCTAGCCCGGGGTGTGAGTCCTAGTGCGTTACGGTAATGCAGTTCCTGACTTCGACTTGACCAGCCCGATATCGGCGCTGTTCAAGAAGCCATCGGCATTCAGATCTTCGCGGAAGTTCGTTTGATCAACTGACTGGCCCGATTTCGACTTAGTCTGGCCGATATCCGCGGAGTTCACGAAGCCATCGCTATTCGTGTCTCCAACGAGCACGTCCATGTGTGCATCCAAAGTTGCGAGCACGGCGTTCGAGGTGTTTTCGACGTTGGCCAACGACACCACCAAGTGTTGAGCGTCTGTCACATTGCTCAAGCTGACTGTGACCTGATTCAGGTTCGGTCCAATCAATGTGCTTACGACATTCGCTGTTCCTTGAGTCACGGTCGCGGCTCCGGCGAAGCTCAGATTACTTCCGAAGGTATAGACCAGGGTATAGTTGCCATTTGCTCCGCCACTTCGCGGCTCGGTCACTCCGGTCGTAGCAGAGGTTGGTAAGGCAATGTCGAATGGTCCAGCGGCACCATGGATCATTCGCGAAACCACTCCAGGTGAGGTCGCTGCGCAGATGGAATTGAATCCAATAGTGTAACCGTTGGCGAAACTCAAGCTGTCCGGCATCTGATCGTAAAGCGTGGTGGCGCCGGGGATACCGATGTTTGCGGCATCTGTTGATTGCGAAGAACCCGACACAAATCCACTGATAATGTCGCCCGGCTTGAGACCGAGGTCGCTCGCCTTTACCGTAATTACGATCTGGCTATGGGCAGTATCAGTCCAGGCGCTACCACTTTCCGCTGGAATCTGCGACCCCGCGACAACGAACCTCCCATCAACCCCGCCGCTCTGATTTCCTGACGGTGTATAAGATTCGAATATGGGTGATGCGGGATTGACAAAGGCGAGGTGAACGCCTCGGTAATGCACGGTCGAAGTATCGCCGAAAACCGCCGGGTCGGGTCCTTGGATTCTCATTGCGACGTACCAGGCAGAGCCAGACGGGCCAGTACCCGTGGCGTTCGCGTCGGTATTGATTGTGAAAACCAGTCGCGGGATCCCGTCGCTCGCGTAAGGCTGTGCCAGTTGGAACGACATCAGGTCTGTTCCCGGAGGCGCCGGAGTAGTGACAATGTTCAAGAGCAGGCTGGTATCGCCAGCGGGATCGGACAACATGGTCAGTCCCGGTGCGGCGCAAGCACTTGCCGGAGGTAATGCCGGAGTAATCGACAGATGGATTTCGTTACTCTGCGTACCTACACCGACTGAGTTGATAGCTTTGACGTAGTAGTAGTAGTCCGGTGCGCCAGGATTATAACCGGTGCTATTCGTGGCAGTAGAATCAATAAAAGCCGCCTTCGGTGAGTTAGTCGTGAAAACTTTCTGTTCTCCACCCGAAGTCGTTCCTCTCCAAATTTCGTAGCTCGTAATATCAGAGCCCTGATTATCCGGAGCTTTCCAGGTCAGATGTGACGCTAAGGGATCACGTGTGCCAGCAAGGCAGCCTGGTTTTGGAGCCTTCGCAGAGGTAGTGTCGGTATTCGCGTCGTAGCTAGCCAGCAATGTCTTGCCACCTGACTGCCGAGCTACTGTCATCGTCGCGGTGAAGTCGTTACTCCCGCCACCGATGCAAGCGGGAGTGACACAGCCATCGCTGTAGCCGTAGAGAACGCGGCCTTTGTCATCGATCGTAATTTCGTTGAAGTCGAGAAGATTTCGGTCGGGTTGGCTGCCACCTTGCTGCCATACACCGCTCATGCTTTGCACCGGATCGTTAGGCGTCGCATTGACCGTCGTCCAGGTCTGGCCACCGTCGTAGGTGGTTGCGATGAACGCGTACCATTTGCCCGGGAAGGTAGCGGATTGATAATCGCCGTTGACGTTCGATCCCAAGAAGCCAACCGCGGCCCGGCCGGAACTACCGCCGACGGCTTCGATTTCCACCGCATTTCGAACTCCATGGGACGCGCCGAGATCAATATCCGGTCCCCAGGTTACAGTGTTGTCGGCATTACGGTGTCCGACACGAACTCGCGCATGTCCTTCCGGCGGATTGCCCGAACCAACCGGCTCGTTATTGACGTAAGCGTAGTAAATGGTGCTATCGCTATCGATTGCGATGGAAGGATCTGCGCCTTGAGATTGCGGAACGCTTCCCGGCAACGTGAACTCAGTCCAGGTTGCTCCTGCCGTATCGCTCAGCGCGCCGCCTTGCTGGCCGCCACATTGTTTGACTGGTAGCCAGACAGTTCCATCCGGAGCCACATGAACGTGGCCATGTAATCCTCCGCAACTGGTTATTCCATTTCCTACGTAGGCCAGCGTGCTGGGTCCCCAGCTAACTCCCAACGTGTCACTTCGATAACATGATGCCGGTCCGACAATGTCCTGCGAGCAGTAGTAGGCCGCGTGTCCTTGATTTTGCGGAGTTGCGAGCGCGCTCCATGGCAGCGAATTGGGATAGGGCCCGGTGCCGATTGTCTCATGATCAGCTCCTCCATTTGGCGCGGCAACACCGAATTCGGTCCAGCCAGTCGGCTGTGTCGTGCTTGGGCTTCCGTCACTGTCCGTGTAGGCGTAAACCGCATTTGCTCCCGCGGTAGAATTCGAAACGAACGTGCGACCGGTCAATTGGTCAGTCCACAAAATCGGATCCAATCCAATGTTTGTTGTGGTCGTCGACACATCTTCCCACAACGCGTCGCAGCATTCGGGCTTGGCGGGTGTCTGGGCGTCCGCTGGCGTCAATCGCCAGATTGGTCCGTCGTTCATCACCATGATCCGGCCGGTATGCGGATTGAAACCGATGTTGAACTCGCCCTGAATCGGATCGGCTGTGCTGCCGCGAGGAGCTTGGAACACCCGGTAACGCGGAACGCCGGGAACCGTGGCGTCAGCGCTGCCGAACAGCGGAACGACGTTGTTATCGCCTGGCAATAACTCGAGACGAACAGTGAGAGTTTCCTGAGTCGGAGTGTATGGAACAATAATTACCGAATATTGATTCGAGCCATCAATGATCGGGTTGATCGTCGTTAGTTCCGGATTTGCTCCGGTTGACGCGTGATCGGACGGGCGAGTCCCGTCCAAGGTGGTAACGACGCCGTTGTAAACATAGAGATCGTATTCGGATTGATGAGTGCCGGTGTCCGTGTACGAAAGAGTGACCTTGACGCCCGCATTCGGATGGGCCGCCGCGTATCCACTCGGCACCGAAATCGTGAGATTAAAGATATTACATGGAAATTCCACGTCGCAGCGTGGGCCGACATCCAATTGTCCAAGCCCAAGCGGGGTCTGGTTCGGGACATTGAAAGGACCTGCGCTGTAGGTAATTACGGGGTTCGATGGGCTCAAGATGCCACTCGACGACGCTCCTGCGAAACTGATCCAGCCCAGGGTGATGGCGAACCCGAATAAGGTAACGGCGATTCCGATTCGGAGGCGAAACATTCCTGATTGTGAAAGAGATGCTGTGTTCATGGCGTGATAGTTCGTGGTGTGGGCTGATTCGGAAATGAGGATGGTGGCGGACGTGTGAAGCCCGAAATGACACGTGACTTCTGACCTGCAATAAAGAACCCCCCTCCGACATTTCGTCCGCATCTCGAGCAATCGCCGCCCGTTGCTTTGAACATCCGCGGGTGGTAGCGTCGCGGGCCGACGCCGGATCGGGCCTTTTGCGCAATGAGCCAGAATTACAAAGACACTCTCAATTTGCCTCGCACGGACTTTCCGATGAAGGCGAATTTGGCTCAGCGTGAGCCGGAGCTGCTCAAGCTGTGGAACGAAACGCGCATTTATCAGCAAATCCAGAAATCACGCGCCGGCCGCGAATTATTTGTCCTGCACGACGGCCCGCCATTCGCGAATGGCGATGTGCACATGGGCACGGCGCTGAACAAGATTTTAAAGGATTTCGTCGTCAAATCGCAAACCATGCTGGGGAAACGGGCGCCTTACGTCCCGGGCTGGGACTGCCACGGCCTGCCCATCGAATACAAAGTCGTCAAGGAATCGCGCGATCTTTCCCCACTGGAAGTTCGGAAACGGTCAGAAGCGTTCGCGCTGAAGTACGTGGATCTCCAACGAGAGCAATTCAAGCGGCTCGGCGTTTTCGGCGACTGGGAACATCCCTACCTGACGATGGCGCCAAAGTACGAGGCGGAAATTCTGCGGGCGCTGGCCGTGTTCGTTGAAAAGGATCTCATTTATCAATCGCTGAAGCCGGTTTTCTGGAGCACGGGCGCACAAACGGCGCTGGCCGAGGCAGAAGTCGAATACCAGGAACGCGATGACACCAGCGTTTATGTGAAATTTCCGATCGCTACCGGTGAGTTCGCCGGAAAAGCGAGCATCGCGATTTGGACGACCACGCCTTGGACCTTGCCCGCCAACATGGCGATCGCGGTTCATCCGACTGAGGTTTATGTCATCCAGGATTTCGCCCGCGATGGCGTGACCGAAACTCTGCTCCTCGCCGGCAAACTGGTCCCGCAGTTTTGCGCTGAAACGAAGTTCAACCCGGTTGGCCAACCAAAGGCGTCGTTTCCGGGAGCGAAGATGGGCCAGGTCAAGGCGCGCCATCCTTTCCTCGATCGTGAATCCATCGTGCTTCCCGCCGATTTTGTGACGATGGACAGCGGGACCGGCGCGGTTCACGTCGCGCCCGGGCATGGCGAAGACGATTATTGGTTAGGCGCGCAGAACAAATTGCAAATCCTGTCGCCGGTGGACGATCACGGGCGTTTTACCGAAGAGGTTGGTTTGCCCAATCTGGTCGGGAAATATGTGTTCGATGCCAATCCGGACGTAGTGAATTTACTGCGAGAGCGGGGCATGTTGCTGAGCGCGCAGAATTTTCACCACTCGTATCCGTATTGCTGGCGATCGAAAACACCGATCATCTTCCGCGCCGTCGAACAATTCTTTATCCGGATCGATGCCCTGCGTGGTCGCGCGCTGGAGGCGATCCATCATGAAGTGAAATGGGTGCCGGGGTGGGGCGAAAATCGAATCGCAGGCACGGTGGAATCGCGTCCGGACTGGGTCATTTCCCGTCAGCGCAGCTGGGGTGTTCCGCTACCCGTGTTTTACTCCAAGAGTGGCGAAGTGATTCTGGATCCAAAAGTGATTCGCAGCCTGGCCGATCTTGTGGCCGAACGGGGTTCAAACGTCTGGTTCGAGTTGAGCGATGCCGAGCTGGCTAAGAAAGTGGGCTTGCCGCCGGGCGCCACCAAACGAAACGACACGATTGATGTGTGGATCGACAGCGGCGTATCGCATAAGGCCGTCCTCGCCACGCATCCCGAGCTGCGCGATCCCGCCGACATGTATCTGGAGGCGACCGATCAGCATCGCGGTTGGTTTCAGTCGTCTCTCATGACCAGCATCGGGCTAAACAATCGCGCGCCTTACAAAATTTGCGTGACCCACGGGTTCGTGGTCGACCTGGATGGCAAGAAGATCTCGAAGTCGAGCACGTACGATAAACCGATGGATGCCGGACATTTCGTCGGCAAGCACGGCGCTGATCTGGTCCGATTGTGGGCGAGCAGTATTAACTACACCGACGACGCTCCTTTTTCGGAAGAGATGTTCACCCGGCTGGGCGACACCTATCGGCGGATTCGGAACACGCTTCGGATCTTATTGGGCAATCTTTACGATTTCGATGCGGCGGCGTTCGCTAGGGGCCGGATGGCAAGTGCGGAAGATCGGCAGCCACAGACCGCTGAAGTAACGGCGACAACACTCGTCGATCGCTGGATTACCGAACGGCTCGACCAGGTGGTCCGGGAATGCCGGGCGGCCTACGAATCTTTTCAATATCACAAGGTCTATCACACACTGAACGATTTTTGCGCGGTCGACCTCAGCTCACTCTATATAGATATCACCAAGGATCGGATGTATTGCGATGCGCCCGGTTCTTCCCGGCGCCGGGCGAGCCAGGCCGCGATGACGGAGATTTTCGACGCGCTTTGTAAGTTGCTCGCTCCGATCATTGCTTTCACCGCTGAAGAAGCCTGGAAACAGGCCGGCGACGGATCTTCGGTTCATCTCCAGGAATTTCCGGAGGCAAAGAATCGCGGTGAGGAAGCGACCGGTGTTGTGACCGAACTATTGCGACTGCGCGGCGTCATCGGCCAGGCCATTGAAAAAGCGCGTCAGGAAAAGCTCATCGGCAATGCTTTGGAAGCTGCCGTGGTGTTGAAAACGAACGTGGAGGCGATCAGAAAGATTTCCAAGGAGGAACTGGAAGAGTTTTTCATTTTGAGCGACCTGAAAATTGAATCTGGTTCGGAACCAGGCGCCACGGTGACCAGGACGAAGTTTCAGAAATGCGCGCGCTGCTGGCGTCATCGCGAATACGTCGGCAAAAGTAAAACCCACCCGGATCTGTGCGATCGTTGCGAGGCGGTGGTGGAAGGGTCGCAATAAATGGTAAATGATTGCATCGTTACCGCGGTCCTGCGATTGAGCGATCTACTCTTGACCATGTAACGGGGCGTCTCTTGGACATGCGAAACCTCTTCATCATCTTACTTCCGCTCTCCCTGCTCGATCGCGATTTTTGTCCGCTCGACGTGACAAAGCGCCCCCGGTTTCCACGATGAAATACCTGTTTCTCATCTCACTGCCGCTCTACCTGCTTGATCGCGTGACCAAGTATTTCGTCCTGGCGTGTGTTTCACCGGAAGAACCACGAGTCGTGATTCCCAATTTCTTTCACATTGTGGACATCACCAACACGGGCGCGGCGTTTGGCTCTTTCACCAACAACAATCCATTCTTCGTCGTGATTTCGTGTATCGCGTTAATTGTTGCGCTAATCCTGCTTCTGCGAAAGCCGGTGTCGGAAACCGGTAAGGCCGATTCAACTTCCCAAAAGACGAGTGCTTGGCGTGATGTATCGCTCGCCCTGCTCATTGCCGGAGTCCTGGGAAATCTCACGGATCGACTGCTCTATGGGCATGTCATCGACTTTCTTTTGTTCGATTTCGGTTCTCATGTGCCCTCTTTTCTCCATCCCTGGCCAGCCTTCAATGTGGCCGATTCGTGTATCTGCGTGGCGGTTGTTTGCTTCGTCGTTCATTCATTCCGCCACGAACGGCAGCAAGCCGCGTCGGCCGGAGAGCCCAATTCCCGCTGATCATCGAGCGCCGGCGATTTGGCGGCGGAACAAATGATGCGACGGTCGGAGACCGCCGCTACAATAAAGCGTGACCACCATGGAAGAAACCGCGCGCGCGATTTGCCAGAAATTGCGGGAACGCGGTCATATCGCGTACTTCGCCGGCGGTTGTGTTCGGGACATGGTCCGAGAGCTCGCGCCAAAAGATTTCGATATCGCGACTGACGCATTGCCGGAAACGGTGCAGCGGGTTTTTCCGCACACCTACGCAGTCGGGGCCAAGTTTGGCGTCATCGTGGTCGTGGAGAATGAGGCGAATTACGAAGTTGCCACGTTTCGCTCGGATGATGCTTATATCGATGGCCGACGACCGACTTCGATTCATTTCTCCTCTCCGGAAGAGGACGCGGAGCGTCGCGATTTTACGATTAATGGGATGTTCTTCGATCCGGCGAAGAATGAAGTAATCGACTTCGTGGGCGGCCGTGCCGATCTGGAAAAAAAGCTGATCCGGGCAATTGGCGAACCGGCGGAAAGATTCGCGGAAGATCGATTGCGCATGTTGCGCGCGGTCCGTTTCGCGACCTTGCTCGATTTCGAGATCGACCCTGGGACCTGGGATGCGCTCGTCGCGAACGCGGCAAAAATCACCGAGATCAGCGCCGAGCGAATCCGGGATGAGCTGGTGAAGATTTTTTTGTCATCGAATCGCGTCCGGGGCTGGGACTTGTTAGACCAGGGCGGATTGATGCGCGCGATCTTACCCGAAATCGAGCCGATGAAAGGCTGCGAGCAACCAGAGCAATTTCATCCGGAAGGCGATGTCTTTAAACACACACGCCTGATGTTGCAGTTGTTGCCGGAAAACGTGTCGGTCCCGCTCGTTTTTAGCGTGATTTTGCACGACGTGGCCAAGCCGGCGACGGCAAAAGTGGATGAGACCGGTCGGATTCGCTTCAACGAGCATGATCGCATCGGCGCGACGATGACGGAGCAGATCATGGAACGGCTGCGATTCTCACGGGCGGACATCGATGCGGCGGTCGAAATGGTGCGGCAACACATGGTGTTCAAAGACGTTCCCCACATGAGAGTGGCGAAGCTGAAACGATTCATGTCGCGTCCCACGTTTGATGAGGAGCTCGAACTGCATCGGGTCGATTGTGCCGGCAGCCATCAAATGATGGATAACTATGAATTTCTTCTCCAAAAGAAGGAGGAGTTCGCGAATGAGCCCATTATTCCACCGCCGTTGGTGACGGGCGACGATTTGATCGGTCTCGGGATGAAGCCGGGGCCGAAATTTGGCGAGATTTTGGAAGCTGTGGAAACGCGTCAACTCGAAGGAGGGCTCAAAGATCGCGATCAGGCTTTGGAGTGGGTGCGTCGCGAATATGGTCAGCCAGACTCAATCTGACACGCCGAGGCAGAAACCCTCGCCAGTCTACGACCAGCGGGGAGGGATTTTTCGATTTAGGAGTTACTTGTCCAGGCTCTTGCTATAGCGTCGGGAGTTGACAGAAAAACACTTATTGTCCGACATGTTGCATATGATCAAAATTTTTATCGCGGTCGTCAGCGTCGCGTTGGTCGCGGCGACGGCCCGTGCCGAGCTGGTGTTCGAACAATCGACGATCGAATTACATCCGGCGATCGGCGATCAGCAGGCAGTCGCGCATTTCAAATATCAAAACAAAGGCGACAAACCGGTCGCGATTAAGAATGTGAGCACTTCGTGTGGATGTACCGCGGCGACGGCGGGCGGTAAAACCAGTGCCGCGCCCGGCGAGAAAGGCGAAGTCACCGCGACCTTCAGTATTGGCGACCGGATCGGGACGCAGCTCAAGCAGATTACGGTCGGGACGGATGACGCTCCGACTCCGAATAAGACTCTGACCTTAAAAGTTTACATCCCGCAGCTTCTGGAATTGAAGCAGCCGTTGGCGATCTGGCAGGCGAACGAAGCGCCCAAGCCAAAGACAATTATCGCGACGGCGAACAAGGATGGGAAAATCCAGAACGTCGAAGTCACGTCTTCGAGTCCCGATTTTACGGCCAAAGTTGAGCCGGGCGCAGCGGGTGAATTCAAAATCGTCGTGCAGCCGAAGGCGACGGATAAGGCGATCGCAACCACGTTGACGATCAAGCCCGTGACAGCGGATGGGAAAAGCAAAAACCTGTTTGCGACCGCCCGCGTGATGCCGGTGCCGCCGGGGCAGACGCAGGCTTCTCCTCGCGCGGAAGATCAATCTCGTGCCGCCGCCAAGAGCGCCGTTGACTCCGTCGCGGTTCCTTCGGCGACCACGGCTGCGGCCAAAGGAAAGCATGATCCCTGCTCGCTGCTGACCAGCAAGGATATCGAAGCCGTGCAAGGCGAAGCGTTGAAATCGCCCATGGGAAATTCAAATGCCACCAACGGACTCATTAACGCTCAATGCTACTTCGGTCTGGCAACGGCGAGCAATTCCATCAGCCTGACTGTGACGGAGCGTGCCAACGGGGTCGACGCCCGCTCGCCGAAAGAAGTGTGGGAGGACATCTTCCGTGACGCCGAACGAAACAAGGACGAGAAGGGAGAAAGGGCCGAAAAGGGAGAAAAAGCTGAGAAGGCCGGAGGCGAACATGGCGAAGAAAACGAAAAGGGGCTTCCGCCTAAGAAAATCAACGGAATAGGGGACGAGGCTTTTTGGTCGGGTAATCGTGTCGGCGGTGCGCTTTACGTCTTGAAAGGCGATACATTCATTCGGATCAGCGTTGGCGGAGCCGACGACGAAGCAGCCAAAATCGATAAGTCGAAAAAGCTGGCGAAGATCATCTTGAAACGGCTGTAGCCGGATGGGAAGGGGCTCGGACTCGCTCCGTTTCGGACGGCGTGGAAGTCATCTCTCCATCGCGCGCCGATTGGTTCTAGTCGTTAGGGAGGGGCGCGTCCCGGGCGCGCGTTGACATCAAATCTCAAGCGTCGAACATCAAACAGCGTATGAAAATATTGATGGTCAGCGCGGAAGGGCCGCCCTTGCAGCATACCGGCGCGGTGATTGAAGTCCTGGAAGCGTTGCCCAAGGAACTGCGCGAGCGCGGCCACGAGGTTGCCGTCGCCATTCCGTTCTATCGTGAGATCCGCGAGAATCCCGCGGTCAAGGAAGAAGATACTGGTGTCACTGTCGACGTTCGCGTCGGCGAGGAAACGTACATCGCTGAGTATTTGAAAAGCCGGAGCCCCGCTGGCGTGCAGTTATTTTTCGTCCGCTGCGACCACTTTTTCGATCGCCCGGGAATTTACGGGGAACACGGCAAGGATTACGAAGATAACGCTGAGCGTTTTATTTTTTTCAATAAAGCGGCCGTGGAACTGGCCAGGCGTTTGACGCCATCGCCGCAAATTTTACATGTGCACGACTGGCCGGCGGCGTTGATACCGGTTTACGCGCGCGCGCATCGCCTGCCATTTGCGACCGTCCTCACCATTCATCATTTACGCGAACAAGGAAGTTTCTGGGGCCTTGATTTTGGCCTGACGAATCTGCCCGAGCGTTTTTTTACGCTGCGCGGTGTCGAGTTCTTTGGAAAATTGAACTTTCTCAAAGGTGGAATCGTGTTCGCCGATAAGGTGACCACAGTGAGCGAGCGATTTCGCCGCGAAATGCAAACACCGGAGTGCGGCGGCGGGTTGGATGTGGTCTTGCGGGAGAATTCATATAAGCTCACCGCAGTCCTCAACGGCGCCGATTATTCGCGTTGGAGTCCGCAGACGGACCAGTTTTTGCCCGCCCATTACCATTCCGACGCGCTCGAAGGGAAACAGATTTGCCGGGACCTGCTTCTTTCTCAAGTCGGACTGGCGCCGTCCCCGGACGGCCCGGTTTTCGGAATGGTCACTCGGGTCGTGGAAGAAAAAGGCTTCGACATTTTGGTTCCGCTGCTGGACCGACTCCTGACGGACGATATTCGTTTGATCATCCTGGGCGAAGGCGATCCGGCATATGAAACGGCTCTGGCGGTAGCCGCGCGAAAGTTTCCGACAAAATTTGTTTACCGTACGCACTACGACGAACGGCTCGCGCATCTCATTGAGGCTGGCATGGACGTGAGCTTGGTCCCGTCACGATTAGAGCCCTCTGGTTGGAGCGCGATGTCCAACTTGAAATATGGCGCACTTCCAGTGGCCCGCGCGACCGGCGGTATCCAGGAGATCATCGAAGATTACGATCCGACTTTGGACAGCGGTTACGGTTTTCTGTTCTACGAATATTCTACGGAAGCCTTTTGGGACGCGATCAAGTGGGCACGCGAGATTTTCCGGGATCAGAACCTGTGGCGAAAGTTGATGGGGCGCGCGATGGGCCGTGAATTCTCATGGCAAGCGGCTGCCGAACGTTATGAGCGACTCTATTCGGAAGTCGCAGGCCCGGGCAACCAGGCGGCAGCCTGATTTCGTTCCATATTGTGGGCAGGCGATTTAATAGTAAGACGCGCTGCTCACCCGAATAACCGGCGGTTTGCGTCGTCCAATTTGGCCATTGCTTCAACCCATAGTGAATTCGAATTGCCCCGCTGTCGTCATCGCCGGTCCGGACAAGTTCTTGCAATCGCCGGGGGTTTCGTATCTCCTCAGCGACTCGCCCGCGATGTCTCGTGTTTTCAACCGTTTGCGGCCGGTCTTTTACGGTTTTCTGATCACGATCGCTCAGATTGCGATTGCCGTATTTTTGTTGGCGCCGGAAGGGCCCGGACCATACCGGACGCTGATTCAGCACGATAGCTATTGGTTTATGAACATTGTCGATCGCGGGTATCAAACCATTGTTCCGCCGGTCGATCACAAGGTGATGGAGGTTTCTAACGTCGGCTTTTTTCCCGCGTATCCGGCTGTCGTCTCGATCTTGCATTCCTTTTTCGGGATCAAGACGCCCGCGGCCTTGTTAATTGCGGCACAACTCGCGGCCTGGGGTTTTTGGACATATTTTTTTCTATTTTGCCAACGATGGAATGCCTCGCCCTCTCTCCAGTTTTTCGGTGCGCTCGCCATCGTCGCGCATCCTGCGGCCTTTTTCCTGATCGCCGGTTATTCGGAATCACTCTTCCTAATGGCCTTGATCGGATTCATTTATTGGACTGGCGCGAAGGGTCGATGGGCCCGAATCCTGGCGGCGGTTCACGGAATTGTTATGTCGGGCACGCGCATCGTTGGGATCCCGTGCGCAGGTTATCCGGTGGTGCAGCGTGTTTTTGAGAAAGGCTGGTCGGGATTGAGCAAACCCAAGGAATGGTTCCGGAACTATGGTTCTGCCATCGGACTCGCGGTCGTGTCGGTCCTGGGAGCGTTATTGTTTTTGATCTACTGCGCCCTTCGCTGGGGGCGATGGGATATCTACATGCTGACGCAATCGATTTGCTGGGGAATTGAGCCGGATTATACCGCGGCATTTCAACCTTCTACCTACCAGTGGCTGATGCCGGCGTTAAACAATCCAACGGAAGTCAGTCAGGCGGCCACAACCGTTGGCGCATTGATGCTGACCGGTGGACTGCTCTGTGAAGCGCTTCCGGGACTGCGACGCCGGGTGAATGCGAGCCTTCGGCTCGCCATTTACTTCTGTGCCTCGGTTATTCTCTACATTTCGATCAGCGGCGTCGCGTGCGTTGGTTTGGAGAGCATGATTCGCTATGAGTTCTGCGTCCACGCTCTGATCGTACTGGCGTTAGTGAATTTTTTATGCCAGTTTCCGGCCCCGTCGCTCTGGATGCGGACGTTAGGGACGATAGCGACGGCCAGTCTCTGTGCGTTCAGTTTTTGCCTGCAGGCCTGGTGCTTGTGGAATTTCACGCGGGGAAATTGGGTGGCGTAATGCCTAACGAATCATGATGAAAGCAACTGTGGCAATTATCGGAGCTGGACCCGCCGGTCTCACTGCGGCCTATCTCCTCTCTAAGAACGAGGTGGATGTCGTCGTTCTCGAGGCCGATTCAACTTATGTCGGCGGCATTTCCAAAACGGCGACTTACAAGGGTTTTCATTTCGATATCGGCGGGCACCGGTTCTTCTCGAAATCAAAAGCGGTCGAAGATTTTTGGACTGAAATCCTGCCTGACGATATGCTGCAGCGGCCGCGGTCGTCTCGGATCTTCTACAACGGCAGATTTTTTGCCTATCCGCTCAAACCGTTTGAGGCACTGATCAAGCTCGGGTTTGTCAGGTCGACCCTTTGCCTGTTGTCCTGGTTGAAGGCGCGTCTCTGGCCGGTGCGTAATCCGCGCAATTTCGAAGATTGGGTCAGTAATCAATTCGGTCGCCGTCTCTTCCGGATTTTCTTCAAAAGCTATACCGAAAAAGTTTGGGGAATGAACTGCCGCGACATCTCGGCGGACTGGGCGGCGCAGCGCATCAAGGGGTTGTCGTTAGGAAGCGCCATCAAGAATGCGTTGATCCCGCAGCGCTACAACGGCGATCGGTCGAAAGTCATCAAAACGCTGATCAATTCATTTCGTTATCCACGAAAAGGTCCTGGGATGATGTGGGAAGCGTGCGCGAAAAAGGTCGAAAAATTAGGCGGCAAAGTGGAGATGGGATGCAAAGTTGTCGGCTGTTCTTTTGACGAAAATGCCGCGACTTGGACGGTTCAGTTCAAAGATCGCGAAGGCGTAGCTCGATCGATCGAAGCGGAGCATGTCATTTCGTCGGCGCCGATGAGAGAGTTGATCCGCGGTATTCAGCCGCAAGTGTCGGAGCGGACACGGCGTGCCGCCGAGAGTTTGAAGTACCGCGATTTCCTGACCGTGATGTTGATTTTGAAGGAACGAAACAAGTTCGACGATAACTGGATTTATATTCATGATCCGAGTGTCAAAGTGGGCCGGGTTCAGAATTTCAAATCGTGGTCCCCAGAAATGGTGCCCGATCCCGACAAGGCCTGCTATGGGCTGGAATATTTTTGTTTTGAAGGCGACGGGACGTGGGACGCCAAAGACGAAGATTTGATTGAACTGGCGAAACGCGAGCTGATTCAAATTGGGCTGGCTCAGGAAGGCGACGTGATTGACGGAACGGTTGTTCGGCAAAAGAAGGCCTACCCGGTCTAT
Source organism: uncultured Verrucomicrobiae bacterium (assembly GCA_963846065.1). Classification (GTDB taxonomy): domain Bacteria; phylum Verrucomicrobiota; class Verrucomicrobiia; order Chthoniobacterales; family UBA10450; genus DASPUI01. The sequence continues at coordinate 35,095 of CAWJUP010000009.1, read as the reverse complement.
GACGATGATTACGCGCGACACGTGGCGACGATTCGCCACGAGCTCGACACTCGTTATCCCAATTTGCATCTGGTGGGTCGCAACGGCATGCACAAGTACAACAACCAGGACCACGCCATGATGACGGCGATGTTGTGCGTGGAGAATATTCTGGCAGACGCCAAGCTTTACGATCTCTGGCAGGTCAATCAGGACGCCGAATATCACGAATCGGGTGCGGCCGCGGCGCACGATTCGGGTGGCAGCAGTGGATTGCGGCTCGTTCCCACCCGCGCCGCACCGGCGCCGGAGCTCGAGCCCGAAGCCGATGCCGCTTGATCGGCCCGTCGACTCGCCGCCAACGCCTCCCCAAGCGAGTCCGTCCGATATTCCGTCCGTTGATTGAGTGAACGTTACGCCGCATCCTGTTACTGACGGCAGGCAGGCTGCTATTCGTCAGCCGAGTGCCGAGCCGGGCGACACTCGTTACTCTATCGACTCGAACTCTTCGATCGGTGGGCACGAGCAGAAGAGATTCCGATCGCCGTAGACGTTGTCGATTCGGCCAACTGCCGGCCAGAATTTGTAATCGCGCGTCCAGGCCGCTGGGAACGCGCCTTGTTCACGCGAATACGGGCGGTCCCATTTGTCGGACGCAATTTGCTGAGCAGTGTGCGGCGCGTTTTTGAGCGGATTGTTTTGCTTATCGATCCGACCATTCGCGACGGCATCGATTTCGGCGCGGATGGATATCATTGCATCGCAGAAACGATCCAACTCTTCCTTCGATTCGCTTTCCGTCGGCTCGATCATCATGGTCCCGGCGATTGGCCAGGAAATGGTCGGCGCGTGAAAACCGTAATCCATGAGTCGCTTGGCGACATCTTCGACTTCGATGCCGGAGCTCTTCCATTGGCGAAGATCGATGATGCATTCGTGCGCGACCAAACCGCGTTTTCCTTTGAACAAAACCGGAAAATGCGGCTCCAGCCGTTTGGCGATGTAATTGGCATTTAGAATTGCGATTTCGCTGGCGCGCTTCAACCCGTCCGGTCCCATCATTCGGATGTACATCCACGAAATGGTCAGGATACTGGCGCTGCCGTAGGGAGCAGCGGCGACGGGACCGGTCGCCGCTGAGTTGAGAGTTGAGAGCTGAGAGTTGAGAGACGGTAGTCCCGGAAGAAAGGGAACGAGATGCTTGGCGACGCCGATCGGGCCAACGCCCGGGCCGCCGCCACCGTGCGGGATGCAAAACGTCTTGTGCAGATTGAGGTGACAAACGTCCGCGCCATAATCGCCCGGCCGGCACAAGCCGACTTGTGCGTTCATGTTCGCGCCGTCCAAGTAAACCTGACCGCCGTGATGATGCACGATTTCGCAAATTTCCCGGATCGTCGTTTCGAACACACCGTGGGTGCTGGGGTAAGTGACCATCAACGCGGCCAGGTCGCTCGCATGCGCGTCCGCTTTTGCCCGCAAGTCTGCGAGATCGATATCGCCGTCCTTGAGAGTAGCCACCGGCACGACTTTGAATCCGGCCATGACCGCGCTGGCGGGATTTGTTCCGTGCGCTGAATTCGGGATCAGGCAGACGTTGCGGTGGGTCTCGCCGCGAGAGGCGTGGTAGCCGCGGATGGCCAGTAATCCCGCGTATTCGCCTTGTGCGCCGGAATTAGGTTGGAGCGAAACGCTCGCGAACCCGGTAATCTCCGCCAGCCATTCCGCCAATTGGCGGCACATGTCGAGGTAGCCATTCGTCTGGTCGTTAGGCGCGAACGGATGCAATTTCGCAAATTCCGGCCATGATATCGGAAACATTTCCGCGGTCGCATTCAGCTTCATCGTGCACGAGCCGAGCGGGATCATCGAATGGCACAGGGAAAGGTCTCGTGATTCGAGTTTTCGCAAATACCGCAGCATCTCCGTCTCCGTGTGGTGTGTGTTAAAAACAGGATGAGTGAGAAAATCCGAATTGCGGGATGCAGGCCCGAGCCGGACAGGCGCCTTCGGAGTGCGGGTTGAATTGTCCGACGGGAGTTCGCCTTCGAAATCCCGAACCGTTGTTCCGCGAAACACCGAGATCAGCGTTTCAATGTCGTCGGCGGTTGTCGTCTCATCGACGGCGATGGTGACAGCATAATCATTCAAGCGTCGGATATTGAGATCGGCCTTCTCCGCGTGCTCGGCGATTTGATCAGCCTTCCCGGCGTCCAGATCGACGCGAATGGTATCGAAGAAATTTTGATGGGTGATTTTGCATCCCGCCTTCGTTAGGCCAGAAGCGAGCCGTGCCGCAAGTTCATGGACCCGCTCCGCGATGGCGCGCAGACCACGCGGACCATGGTAGACCGCATACATCGAGGCGATCACCGCCAGCAGGACTTGCGCGGTGCAAATGTTACTCGTGGCCTTTTCCCGTCGAATGTGTTGCTCGCGAGTTTGCAATGCGAGGCGATAGGCCGGTCGCCCTTCTGCATCATGAGAAACGCCAACCAGCCGGCCCGGCATGTGGCGTTTGTATTCATTGCGAGTCGCGAAATAGGCCGCGTGCGGCCCGCCGAAACCAAGTGGAACACCAAATCGCTGAGTACTGCCGATCGCGACATCGGCGCCAAATTCGCCCGGCGGCCGGAGCAGCGTCAGGGCAAGAATATCGGCCGCGACGACCACCAAGGCGCCCGCCTGGTGCGCGCGCCTAACGAACTCCCCGTAGTCGTAGATGGCGCCATCCGTTGCCGGATATTGAATCAGCGCGCCAAAGACGGATTCATCGAATTTGAAATTCGCGTGATTCGAGACACGGACCTCGATCCCAAGCGGTTCCGCGCGGGTGCGAACGACCTCGATGGTTTGCGGATGACAATCGTCAGCCACGAAGAAAACTCTCCGATCAGGAACTGAGGCATGGCACAGCGCCATCGCTTCTGCGGCAGCGGTGGCTTCGTCCAGCAACGAAGCGTTGGCGATATCCAGCTTCGTTAAGTCGAGAATCATCGTCTGGAAATTTAGCAGCGCTTCGAGCCGGCCCTGCGCAATTTCCGCCTGATAAGGTGTGTAGGCAGTGTACCAGCCCGGATTTTCCAAAATGTTCCTTTGGATGACCGGCGGAATGATGCAGTCGGAGTAGCCGGCGCCGATAAACGATTTCGCGACCTTGTTCTTTTTTGAAATAGCGCGCAGCTCGGCGAGCGCTTCGGCTTCAGACTTCGCCGCCGGCAAATTCAATTCCTGCTCGAGTCGAATATTTTTCGGAATCGTCGCATCGATCAACTCGTCCAGGTCACCAAAACCAAGCGTGCGAAGAATCTCGGTTGTTTCCTCTTCGTTCGGACCGATGTGACGGTTGGCGAACTCCGCTTTCCGAGCCGCACTGGCGGTAGATCCGCCATCAGACGATTTGGTCGTTGCGCGCGCGTGCATTGGAAAAGACTACAAAGCGCGACTTCCGCTTCAAGTGTTGTAGCCGCGGCGTTGTGCGGCCACGCTGACAATGGGGGATCGCGCCTCCCCGACAGGGCGGGGCAACGACCAAGGCTATGCGTCGAGCGCTTCGCGAATTTTTGTCGCCAGTTGCTCGGAATCGAAGGGCTTGGCCAGGAAAAACATGTCCGGATCGCGTCGATCCTGGGGATGGAGCGATTCTTCCAGATATCCCGACACAAAAACCACTTTGGTGTGCGGCTTCATTTGATGGAGCCACTTGGCAAAATGCCGGCCGCTCATTTGCGGCATCACCATATCGGTGAGGAGAAGGTCGATACGTTCGTCGCCGCCGTCGGCAATGAGTCTCTGCGCATCATCCCCATTGGCTGCCTCGATCACCTTGTAGCCCAGGCCACGCAATAGCCGGACTGAGATGTGGCGAACGCTGACATCGTCTTCAAGGACCAGGATGGTTTCTTTTCCACCCGGAACTTTTTGACCGCCGGGCTTTTTGTAAGGAACCGGCGGTGCAACGACTCTGGGCAGGAAAATTTCAATCGTTGTTCCTTTTCCCGTTTCGCTATCGACCCGGATGTGTCCTCCGCTCTGACGAACGATGCCGTAGCTCGTGGCCAAACCGAGTCCGGAGCTATGATCCTTGGTACTAAAGAAAGGCTCGAAGATATGAGCTTTCACTTCATCCGTCATCCCCACGCCGTTATCGACCAGTTTGATTTTGGCATAATCGCCCGGAGCGAGATCTTCCAGTCCGAGGAATGTTTGGTGGGTATCGCCGACCTGATGAATAGAAGTTTCGACGGTCAGTCGGCCGCCTTTTGGCATCGCGTCGCGGGCGTTTAAAGCAAGATTGAGAATGATCTGGGTCAGCTGATCGGGGTCGACCTGGACGTAGGCCGCTTCCTTTTCGGAATGAAGATGACAAACGACCTGAACATTTTCTCCGAGCAAGCGGAGAAGCGACCGCTCCATCTTGTGAATGATGTTGTTCACCTCGAGAACCTTCGGCGCGAGCGGTTGTTTCCGGCTAAACGCGAGAAGTTGTTGGGTCAGGGTCGAGGCACGGCCGGCCGCGCTTCGAATTTCGGTCACGTGGCTGGCCAGCTGGCCTTTGATACGAAGCTCGTGCAGGAGCAGGTCGCTGTACCCAAGAATGGTGGTGAGAAAATTATTGAAATCGTGAGCCAGTCCGGCCGCAAGTTGGCCGAACGCTTCCATTTTTTGCGATCGGCAAAGCTGATCCTGCAATTGTTTGCGCGCGGTGATGTCCATCATCGCGCCGACAAACCGGACGGCGGCGCCGGTTTCATCTCGGAGAATGGTCGCCCGCTCTAAAATACTCGCGTAAGTGCCGTCGGCGCGTTGAAACCGATATTCACCATGCCAGTGAGTCGCTTCGCTGACCAAGGCATCGCGAATCGACCCGACGGTTCGACTGGCATCGTCATGATGAAGATTTTTTTGCCAGAAACCGAGCTCAGATACCGGCGTGGTCGCGTAATGACCGAAAAGGGAGGAGAGACCTTGTGGCCAGGCGAGCCCTCCGGTTTTTACATTCCAATCGCGAATGGCGTCATTGGTAGCTTGGGCCAGCAGTGCGAGATAGTCCGGTTGAATCGGATCCCTTTCGGCCATCGCAGCCGGAGGAAGGAAGGTGTCTAACGGTTCACCGTTCGCCGCCGATGGTGATTTTAGCGCAGACGAACTTTTCTCCGTGGGCAAAGGCATGCAGCGAAACGATCCAGATTCGCTTCGAAAAGGAGCTAGTTTTGTGCCCTGAAAATTTGTTCAAAAACACGTCGCAGACTGCGGCGCTCCTCTAGACGATCTCGGAAAAAAAGGTCGAAACCGGGCGAAATTCCAACGAAGTCTATTCGTTAGGCAACGACCGGTCCGATCGTTGAGCAACGGAATCGAGCAAGCCGGAATCGATTCCGTGTTGCGCGTGAATTTTCGCGAAGTGCGAATTGAGGGCGCTGGCTAACGCTGGCGTTTGAAACCCCGGAACAGAAACCTTGCCGACGTTCGCGCCGTCTTCGATGCGAAAAGTCAGGCGAACGAATCGAGTTTCGATGCCGACGAGCGACACGTTGAAAAGACGCTTATGCGTAAACGGAATAATTCCGTCGATTTCGGTCCATTTCGGACTGTTGGCCGCGAGCCGCGAATCGGAAACCGCAATGGTTAATTCACCGGACGCGGTCAGATTCTCATTAACGAAGGTCAGACGATCGCGTTCGCCTGCGATCGGTAAAGCGATGACAAAAGTCGTTTCACCCGGTCTCAGCGGGCAGCTCAGAGTGGTGCCGTTCACAATGGAAGCAGCCGAAATCGGGTCGCTGGTCTGGGAGGGGGAGATGGCGCCGATTTGTCCGTCAGGCAGAAGACATTCAATCGTTGGCTGACCCTCGTTCGCGACCCCGGGAATGGATCCGGAAAAGACGGTCTGAGCCATAAACCCGGCCAGGCAAAGCAGCGCGATCCAGAGCAGCGTAATGGCGGGCTGCAGGAACCGGGACGGGTATCGAGTCATATATACCTGGGGGAATAGCTTAGATCGGGCCAAGACCACTCCGGGTGGGGATCGGGTCCAGCCGCCGCCTGGTATTTCTCTAACACCGGTAAAAACTGGAAGCGATTTCGCTTGCCTGAGCCGCCGTTTTTTCGGTAAAAAGGCTGGTGGAACAATTTTGAACCACATAGCCGGCATTCAATCTCTACCGGAGGCGAAAACCTGGAATGTTCTCGTTTCTGATTATGGGTTGGTGTCGGCCGAATATAACCTGGTACTACAACTGCTAACGAACCATTGACCTGTCTATGAGCCGACGCCCCATATCCTATTTTGGCCGTAACTTGATAAAAACGACCAAGGTCCTCGCTCTTTTGCCAATTTTAGGCGCGGCCTCCATCAGCTACGCTCAAGATGCCATTCGGCCCTCGTTGGCCGGAGAAGAGACATCCGAAGCACGCCAGCAGGATGTCAGTCGCATTCCTTACAACTTGATGGTTGGTCCGGTCCGGTTTCGCCTGAGCGCGACCGTCGGCGTCGAATACAACGATAACGTCAATTACGCGGAGGTGGGCAAGCAGTCGGACTGGATTTTTACTCCGAACGTGAACGTGGACGCGATCTGGCCGATTACTCAGCTCAATACCCTTCGCCTCGATCTTGGACTCGGTTATGGCATTTACCTCGACCATTCCAACTACGATACGCGCGGTATCTTGATCGCCCCGAATTCGCAGTTGGCGTTCGACGTTTTTGTCGGCGATTTCCGGATCAACTTCCACGATCGCATGTCGCTGCAACAGGACCCGATCCAAGAGGGTGCCCTGAGCAACGTGGCGAATTATGGCCGGTTTGAAAACACAGCTGGCGTTTCGGTCCTGTGGGATTTGAACAAGGTGTTATTGACGGTCGGTTACGATCACTACACTTACGTTTCGACCACTTCGGCTTTTGATTATTTGAACCGCAATGCCGAGGAACTCTCCGGCAGTGCTGCTTATGTGATTACGCCCACGATCCGCGTCGGCCTCGAAGGCAACGGAGTGTTCACCTATTACAATGACAACGTCCTGAACGATTCGACGACGTTTAGCGCCGGTGGTTTTGGCGAAACCGAAATCACGAACAATATCAAGGTGCGCGTCGCGGGGGGTTATCAGGAAATCGATTTCGACCACAATTACATCAACTTTTTTGGCGCCCAATTCATGGATCATTCCGATCTTCATGATTTTTACGCGAACATTTTGGCGACCCATCGCTTGAACGCACAAATCAGCCAGACCGTCAGCGCGGGTCACGAAAATCAGCTCGGCGTGGATTCGAATTACATCACTTTGAATTACGTTCGACACACGGTGAACTGGAACGTTTTCCGCGGCACCCTTCTTTCCACCGAATTCTTCTATGAAGATGCGGAAGAATCCGGTGGCGTGGTCGACGAACATTTCCACCGCATTGGCGGCGCCGCGACGCTTGGCTATCAGCTTACGCCGCACGTCACCCTGGGCTTGCGCTATCAGTACACCACCAAAGATTCCAACGTCGCGTTGCGCGACTACGATCAGAACCGCATTTCTTTCGACGGGACCTACAGTTTCTAAAGGGTATGAATAGGGAATGAGATTAGGGTTTTATGCACTTTTCATCGCTGTAAACGTCTCGGTTTCAGCACTCGCGCACGCGCAAAGATACAATCCCGGTTATGCCGATGATGCGCCTGCGACGCCGGCGCCGACAGTCGCGAAATCACCGTCTAGCGATCTGCCGACCAGCAGCACAGTCATGCGGACAAATTCCATGTCCGTCCTGGATGACAAAAAGAAGCTCGGTTCAAACGATTATGTCAGTTTTCGTGTCGTCGAAGATCGGGATAACGATTCGCAGCGTTTGCGAGTTAACGACAACGGCGAACTCGAAGTTCCATACATCGGATTAGTTCAGGCTGAAGGCCGGACGTGCAAAGAACTCGCTTACTCGATCAAAGGGCAGCTCGAAAAAGAATATTACTATCACGCAACGGTCATTCTGGCCGTCGATCGAGTGAGCGAAAAATCGCGCGGAAAAGTTTACGTCTACGGCTCGGTCAAGACCCAGGGGCCGCAAGAGATCCCGCCCGACGAAAGCTACACGGTTAGCAAAGCGGTGATTCGAGCCGGCGGATTTGGCGACTTTGCCAACAAACGCAAGGTCAAGCTCACACGCAAGAACGGAAAAGAATTCACCGTCGATTTGAAACGCGTGATCGAAGAGGCGCACACCGAAGAAGACATGGTCGTGCAGCCGGATGACCAGATTTACGTGCCGCAGCGCTTGATCAACATGTAGTTATGGAGCCTGTCGCCGAAAAAAGTATCTCCAGTTCCTGGTCGACTTCGTTCATCACCCGCCTGCACCGTTATAAGGCGTTGCTTTTGCGGCGCTGGTGGATTCCGGTTTTGACCATTTGTCTCGGGCTTTTCATCGAAGCCTGGCTGATTTACCAGACTCCTCCCTCTTTTCTTTCTACGGGCAAGATGATCCTCGGCGGAAGCATGAAGATCCCACAGGGCGCTGTTTATAGTGAGGAGAGTCAAAATTTCTTCGGCACTCAGGTTCAGCTGATGCAGAGCACGGAAGTGAAACGTGATGCCGAGGCATTGGTGCGATCGACTCATCCCGAATTGCAGCCGGTACCGGTGGATGTCTCGGTCGTACAGCGGCCTCGGACGTCGATTTTTGAATTGTCGGCCATCGGAACCAGCGGTGATTACACCCAGGCTTATCTGAATGCGGCCATGCAAAAGTACCTCGACTTCAAAAAGGGTATGCGCGAGGACCGCGGCCACGAAATCACGACCGGCATTACCGAACAGCTCATTCAGGTTGAAAAAGATCTGCGCAATGCCGAAGACGAGATGCTCGAATTTCAAAAGCAAAACAACATCGGCTTCATCCAGGAAGAAGGGAACAGCGCGGCCGCATATTTGGTCAGACTCAATCGCGAATATGCTTCGCTGAAGACTGAATACGATCTCCTGAACCTGCTCGACCTCGATCAGAATCTGGATCGGGCTCAAACCAAGGCCGCGGCCGGTGACACGACGGCCAGTGCGGACGCGAACAGTGGGGACGAGAGGGGACTTCCGTTTTCCGACGTTGGACCGGAAGGCGATTACCTCAAAGCCAAGCAGGCCCTCCAGCTACTCAAGGCGGAACGCGAGACCCTGGCCAAAGATTTGCGGCCGAGGCATCCAAAAATCATCAAACTGACCGACGACATCAGCAAACAGGAAAAGCTCATCGACCTTTATCGCACCGAGACCGTCGACAAATTGGAGACCCGTCGGAAGTCCATCGGCAAGCAGATGGAGAACCTGCAGACCAATATCAAAGAATGGGAAGCCAAAGCGCTCGATTTGAGTCAGCGCCTGGCTCAGTTCAACCGGGTCAAAGGCAAGGTTGATCGATTAAAAACTTTGTACGATCGCCTAACGAATAACCTGAAAGATATCGATGTGTCGCAGGTTGTTGGTGGCGAGGACCAGGTCACGATCATGGAGGCAGCGACCCCTTCAGTGTCGGTTCGACCGGGCTTGATCAAAAGTTTGCTGATCGGATTTGGCGCCGGCGCGTTTGCCGGATTGGGGATTCTGCTCTTGCTCGACCGGATTGATGACCGAATGGCCTCGTTTAGCGAGTTCCAGCATCACTTCTCGGAGAGCGTGCTGGGCCAGATTCCGAAGGAGAAGGTCAAAGGCAAGGTCACCCTGTTGCAGGTCGACGATCCTCGTCACGTCTTCGCCGAATCCTATCGGAATGTTCGTTCCTCGATTTTCTTCATGCCTTACGAAGGCCCGCGTCCCAAGACGATATTGATCACCAGTGCGGTGCCGAATGAAGGCAAGTCCACGGTGTCGGCGAATCTGGCGATCACCATGGCCCTTTCCGGGGCAAAGACGTTATTGATCGATTGCGATTTGCGGCGCGGCGCGCTGCGAGAGGCGTTCGGAATTTCTTCCAGAATCGGATTCTCGGAGGTTTTGAAACAAGAAGTGAACTGGCGTGAAGTCGTCGTTCCGGCGGCTTATCCGAATCTGTTTATCATCCCGCGCGGTCGCACACTGTCTCAACCGAGCGAGCATTTGCTGCGCGAGTCGACGGACAGTTTGCTGAAGGAGATTTACGACTCCTACGACTACATTATCATTGATAGCTCGCCGGTGCTCGCCGCGGATGACACGACGAGCCTGGCTCCGAAGATTGACGCGACATTGTTTGTCGCACGCCTGTCCTACACGTCGGCGCGTTTGATCCGTAAATCGCTGGAGTTGCTCTACAACCGCCAGGTCAATGTTCCGGGAGTGATTCTCAACTTCGTCGATACCTCGCTTCCTGAGTACTATTATTATCAGTACTCCGAATACTACAATTTGCCGGCGTCCTCCTCCGAAGAGACTTCGGAAAAGCCACATTCTCATCCTTCGGAAACGACACACGTCTAACCGATTGGCCCGCGGGGCCGACATCAGCCGGCTCAATCGTCTCGAGCGATTTATCTTGGCACTCCGTCAGCTAGTTGCACTGTTGTGCCATTGATGAGTTCGCCAGCTCCTGCCCCTGTCCTGGCAGAGTCCTCTTCCGCGGCTGTTCGTCGCGCCTTACAGCGTGCCCGTATCGTCGGCAATTTTGCCATTATCCAGGCAATTGTTCAGGCTACCGGATTCATTAGCGGCATCCTGATCGTCCGGACGATCGAACAACGTGAATACGCCTATTTCACGATCGCAAATACCATGCAGGGCACCATCAACTTGCTGGCCGACATCGGCGTCAGCGTTGGATTGATCTCCATTGGCGGCCGCGTCTGGCAGGATCGCCATCGTTTTGGTGAATTGATCGCGACTGCGCTGCATCTGCGAAAGCAACTCGCGGTGGTCGTCGTCCTGGTTGTCGTACCAATCATGTACCTGATGCTCGTTAAAAACGGTGCCTCGATTCCGTATACGCTGGTTCTTATTGGCTTCGTCTTAATTGGTCTCGTCTTTCAACTTTCCGTCGGCGTGCTTGGTGTCGTCCCGCGTTTGCGTTCCGATATCGGCAAAATACAGATATTTGATTTTGCCGCCGCCGCCGTCCGACTGGTCGCCTTGGCGGCACTGATGTTTGTTTTTTTGAATGCCGCTGTTGCTGTCGCGGTAGCGTCGCTCGTCTCCTTTTTGCAGTACCTGATGTTCCATCACTATGCCGCCGGCGCCGTCGATCTTCACGCGCCCGAGAACGCGGACGATCGTTTGGCGATTGTTCGTCTGACTAAACACCTCGCCGCGAATTCCGTCTTTTACTGTCTCCAGGGACAGATCACGGTATTTTTAATCAGTTTCTTCGCCCATCGCACGAGTTCCATTGCGGAAGTCGGGGCACTGGGCCGGCTGGCCATGATTTTTTCCGTGCTGACAAATTTGCTAACGAACATCTTTGTCCCCGCGTTCGCCCGTTGTCAGGAGCGCCGAAAACTGGGGCGATTATTTGGGCTGATCGTCGGTGGTGTAGCCGTGTTCAGCGCAACCATCGTTCTTTCAGCCTGGCTTCTGCCTAACGAATTCCTGTTCGTGCTCGGGAACAAATATTCGCATCTTCAATATGAGTTGCTTTTGATGGTGGGCGCCGCGGTGCTCGGCGCGCTCACCGGAACGTTCTGGTCGCTCAACGCTTCGAAAGCGTGGGTAGCCGGCGCGTGGCTCTACATTCCATTGACCCTTCTCACGCAGGTCGCGCTGATTCCATATACGAACTTTGCCAGCGTGACTGGTGTCCTGATTTTCAATCTGCTTTCCGCAATCCCGAATCTGTTTCTGAACATCGTCATGAGCTGGCGGGGTTTTCGCTCCTTCCAGGCGGCGACGGCCTAACGACGGTGAATTTCGGTTACCATCTCGCTCGTCTGCAAGGGAATCTGTCCCGAAGGCTTTACCGCGTGCTCGCTCCGTTCATTGTTCGAATGCCGATCCCGATACCGCGATCGGTCGAATTGGAAGTAGCCGCCTACTCGGGCGAGGAGATGCTTCCAGAACAGATTGCATCGATCCGCTCTTTCTTACGGCACGTGGGTGAACCAAAAAGCTTCACCGTCTACTCCGACGGAACACACTCCGCGGCCAGCTTTCGATTGCTCAGGCAAATTCACCCGGCCGTGCGCGTCGCAGGTTGTCCGGAGACTTTGCCGGCCCAACTGCCTCCAGCGTTTCGTGAATATCTCAGGACACACCCAACCGGTAAACAGCTCGCCGTTATCATGTCCTTGCCGTCCGATCGTCCAACCTTATCCGTCGATGCGGACGTCCTTTTCTTTGCCGGGGCCGCCGATTTGATTGCCCGGAGCTTGGAAACTCGCATTCCTGCATATTACCTCGCGGATTGTCAGTTTTCCGGAGACAGACGCCTGCTCGCGGATCCGGCTGAAGAGAATGAACCGGTCAACACGGGGGTATTGCTTCTTTTCCGAAAATTGGATTGGGCCGAAGCGATTGCCCGGTTTGAGAAACTAGACGGACCACCGACCTTTTTTACCAATCAAACTTTGGCCCATCTGACGATGCATTGCGCGGCGGCCCAGCCATTTGATCCATTGAAATATGTCCTTCGTTTGGACGACCAGTTTGTTTATCACGACCGTTATGCGAGCCCGCAGCTGGCTCTTCGGCATTATGTGAATCCAGTCCGGCACAAATTTTGGACGAGCTTAAGGCGCGCGAAATGAATCACGAGGCGCCGTTGCGTATTCTCATTGTGTTGAATGTCGAGTGGGACCCGCGTCTCGGCGCAGTCCGCGTTTATCAGGAACTGGCGCAACAATGGCAGGCTGCTGGTCACAGCGTGGAACATTTCAGCCTCTCCGAAGCGTTCCCTCGTGCGCGCGGTTCGCGGGCGATGTTTGCCGCACGTCAGCTGTTGTTCGCCGCCAAGGCGGCAAGGTTTGTCAGGCGTCACGCCAAACGTTTCGATGTCGTCGACGCATTGATCGGTTCGCTTTCGATGTCGAAAGAACGGTTGGGCTTCACCGGATTGCTGGTGGCCAGATCGGTCGGTTTGTACCGCCTTTACGATCGTTTCGAAGCGAGTGCGCGGCAGCGTTGGCCGCATCGGCCGCGCGGCAAATTTTTCGGCCGCATCTTTTATCGGTTCGCTCACGATTTTCTGGTCCGCGCGTCCGACAATGCGGTTCGGCAGGCGGACCTGATCAATGTGCCTAACGAAAGTGAGGCCGAATGTCTTCGTCGCGAGATCGGCCCGGATCTTCGAATCATCGTCCAGCCGTATGGGCTGACCGCGGAGCGGCGTCGGGAACTCCTGGCCAGCGCCGCGCCGGCGGCGTCCCGGATCGCTACCAGGACGATCAGCTTTATTGGGATGTGGGCCGCGCGCAAAGGGGCACACGACTGGGATCAGATCATTTCGAAAATCCGCGCCCGAACCCCGGAAACCCGGTTCCGATTATTAGGAACGATGGTGCAGCCACAGGTCATTATGAAGGACCTGGCCTCGGCGACTGATCACTCGATTGAACTGATCTCGGAATATACGCCGGACGAACTGCCCAAACTTTTGTCCGACTGCGCAATCGGTGTTTTTCCAAGTTACGTCGAAGGGTTTGGATTGGCCGTACTGGAACAACTCGCCGCCGGCATTCCCACGGTCTCTTTTGACGTGGCCGGCCCGCGCGATGTTCTTGGCTCGCGCGCTCCGGAACTGCTGGTCCCCTCCGGAGATTTGACCGCGCTGGTCGAAGCCGTGACGAAGCTGCTTGCCCTCGATCCGGCGGAATACGAAAAATTATCCAAGCGATGCGCAGAAATCGCGGACACGTTCGACTGGACGATTATCGCGAAGAAAACGATTGAGCAATATCGCGAATTTTTGGCTGACAATCGAAAAATCGTATTTGTCCAGCCGTTCAGTCTTGGTTTTTCCGGCGGCGGTGGCGCGCGCATTCTTCGAGCATTGCTGCAACACTCGCCAATTTCCTGGCACAGCGTGTGTTGTTCTCCACAGCGGCCCGAGCGCTGGCCAAAGGAAACACATCTGCCGAGCCGTCCGTCATGGGGCAAGATCGAGAGGAGTCGTCTGGCCAAGTTTCCCAAGATGACGAGTTCCTGGTTTGCTTCTCACTTTCAGCGTCGACTGAAAAAGTTTTGCCAGCGAGTTGACGCTTGTGCGATTCACGCGGTGCCGCACTCAGGGATCGATTTCGCGCACGCGCAAACTGTGGCTCGCGATTTGGCTATTCCATTCTTTATCAGCGTGCACGACGACCTTGCCTATACCGCCATTCATGAACTGCCTTCTTCCATTCATCAGCCGGCCATGCGGGAGGCGTGGCTCGGCGCCGCTGCTCGTTTTGTGATTTCTGATGCGCTCGGACGCGAATATGTCCGGCGCTACGGAGAACGTGAGTATCAGGTTGTCACGGACGGACTGACTGGCGTTAGTCCCGCAAAAGCCAATACGAATTCATTTCGAATCTATTTCATGGGCTTGTTCCATCTTGGCTACGAAGCAAATTTCCGCTCGTTTCTGAAAGGTTTGCGAATATTTGAGTCGCAGCATCCCGAAATCACTGCTGATGTGACCTGTCGCTGTGCCCATGTTCGGCCCCATGTCTGGAAGGACGTGAAGTCCGTCAAAATTTTGCCGTACGCCGATGAAGCCCAGGTGCAACGCGACATGGGCGATACCGATTTCCTTTACATGCCCATGCCGTTTGGGCAGGAACACGAAAACTTCGCGCGATTCAGTGTCTCAACGAAAATGGTCACCTACATCGGAAGTGGAATACCGATCATTTATCACGGGCCAACGAATTCCGCGGCCTTTGATCTTCTTCACCGAAACCAAGCCGCCATTTTTCTCACGAGTTTGGATCCTGCTGAAATTGCCGCTCAATTGGCAAACGTGAGCCAGGAGGACCGGATGAGAGTCGTAGAAAGCGCGCTTTCTTTGTCTCGCCGTGAATTCATGCTGGCAGATCAGACGCAAAGATTTTGGGGAACGATTTGCCGTTGCTTACCCGTGAGATGACGACGTCGGCCACGATTTTGCAGATAGTGCCGCATGTTCCGGGAAGTCTCGATGGGGTGGGAGATTACGCCTTGCAACTGGCGCAGGTTCTCAAACGAGATCACGGGATCGAAAGCGTTTTTTTGATCGCCGAACAAACATCCATTTCCGATGTTTCGGGATTTCCAGCGATGTCCGGATTTTCTTTTGAGAAGACAGAGTCGTCGTTACAGAAGCCGTTACGCGGCGTGATTCTGCACTATGTGAATTATGGATATCAGGCGCGCGGAGTACCCTTTCATCTTCGAAACTTTGCCCAACGGCTTCGCCGGATATCGCAAGCGAGATGGATTACCATGTTTCACGAACTTTACGCTTCGGGCACGCCGTGGGAGAGCGCGTTTTGGCTTCGGCCTTTTCAGGTCCGAATTGCTCGCGATCTGATTGATCTTTCTGACGTTTGTTTCGTCAGCAACGATGTCATCAAGAGTGAAATTCTCCGTCGACACCCGGCCAAACCGCTACAACTGGTGCCGGTGATGTCGAACTTGGGCGAGCCCGCCCTGGTGGATTTCGCCAGTGATTCGCACAAATGGGCGATTTGCGGCGGAGCCAGCGTGATCTTGAAATCGCTGCGCAGTTTTGTTGAAAAATTTCAAAAAATTCCAAAAGCGTTGTTTCCATCCGCGCTGGAAGTGATCGGTGGTCGCGAGCATCGGGAAGTGCATCACGAGATGCAACGAATTGCGCGACTGATGCCAGCATTGAAATGCAATTACTATCCGGAAGTGACCAGCGAGCGAGCCTCAGCGCTGCTCTCGCAATGCTCGTTTGGCTGGATCGATTATTTTGGAAAAGACAAGCCGTGGCCCGGCATGATCCTCAAGTCCGGCTCATTCGCCGCATTTTGCGCTCATGGAATTATCCCCATTTCAACTTACCCAGAACCTCCGCCATCGGTTGCTGGAGATTCATTTCCCGGGTTGTATTACGTGACGTCGCGGGAGAACTCTCTTCCATCGTCTGATCAGATCTCCAATATACGACGGAAAATTCACTCCTGGTACCACGAGCATGCATCCTCGGATCAAACGGGAAAAGTGTATGCGGAAGCCTTGTCATGAGACGTTTCGATGATCTCACGCTGGCCACGACGGTTCATCACAACAGCGAACTTTGCTTCAGCATGCTCCGATCCTTTGCGGCGAACGTTGGACAGATCGCAGAAATCGTAATTGTCGATGACGGCTCAAATCCGCCCTGCCCGCTGCCAGTTTTGGACAGCCCGGTGCGTTTGATTCGAATCGAAACTCCTCTCGGATTTTGCCAAGCGTCCGATCGAGCCCTGCGCGAAGTCAAAACTTCCTGCGCGCTTCTGGTCGATGCCGACGTGGAATTTGAAGAAGGAGACTTTGCCGGCGGGTATTTGGAATTTCTCAAATCGAGCTGGGCATGGGTCAATTTTCGCCAGACAAATTTCCAGGGACAGCCGCAAACGTCATATGAAAAACCTCTGATGCCTCCGTGGGTATTTGCCGCGGGCAATCAGGTATTCAGCTGGTGGCAGAAGTTCCACCAGAAAGCCGAAGCGCCGCCGGGTCAACGAATTGCCGAAGCCGACGCGGTCCACTCGAGCTGCACTCTCGTTAGGATGGAGGCATTCCGCAAAATTGGCGGATTCGACCCCTGGTATTGGCAATGTCAATCGGACGTCGATATCAGCCTGCGATTTCGTCAAGGGGGGTACCGGGTCGGCGTTGATCTCGGTTATCAGGTCAGGCATGACGGCGCCGGAGGCAAAGGCGGCGGCACCGCCCGGGTTCTCGATTTGTATCGATCCCGGGTGCATCTGTATGAAAATGCCTACCCCGCGAGCAAGTTGTATCTGCGTCCATTGCTATTCGTTAGGCATGCGCTGGAGGTTGTTTGGTTTGCCATCCAGGGCGGGTTTAAGACAAATGATCGCTTGCTGACGCGAAAACAATTATTGAAGGGAGCTTTACACGGTTATCACTGAGTCCATTGCTTCCAAAAGTGTTTCGGTTGAGTCCGAACTGGAAAAGATCATCGCCGAATACGAACGTCTTCCGCGCGAGGCTGCCGTTCCTTCGTGGATTCTACCTCCCCGAAGTTGTGCTTTCCTGGAAAAAATTGCTGAGCTTCTTCCGCCAAATTCCAGCGCATTCGAATTCGGGTCGGGACGTTCAACCCATGTGCTGCGGAGAATTTTTCAAGCCGTCACCAGTGTCGAAAATTCTTCGGAATGGCTGAATAAAACCGAACAGCTGGCCGATTCAGCTGCGCAACGAACAACCGATCTGACAACTGTGATCACGCTGGAACGCTGCTGGAATCGGTTCCGTCCGATTGAGTCGTTCAATTTGAAGGACCACCGCGATATTCTTCAGCGACTTCAACAAGCCTGCCTGGTTTTGGTGGACAGCCCGCCGAATCCGGCCAAGCGCGAGCACGTCCTCTTTGTTACGCTTCAGTGCACCGCGCCGGGAACGGTGATTGTTCTCGACGATCTTGAGGTGAGGACCGTTTCGAGTTTCGCCCAACGGTTGGCCAACCAAAATCCGGGCACGTTTCGCTTTTGGATTCTGAACGTCGAACACAAACTCGGAATTTTTCTAAAACTGCGACGGGGGCGGATTCACTCGCGCCCGAGTTTAAGAGGTTTTATTGGTGATTGGCTCCGGGCTTAACGAATGCGCTCATTTATATTTTGAAAATTCTGCTCGGTTCGCATCACTTTTTTCCGAGCACCGGCGGGATCGAAACCGCGTCGGCGCTGCTCGCGAGGGAATTTATCAAGCTTGGTCATGAGGTGCATGTCGTCACTCAAACTCCCGGACCGGGCGACGTTGGTTTTCCGGTGATTCGCCAACCGAGCCCGCCGGAGCTGATTCGCGAGGTTCGATGGTGCGAGCTGTTCCTTCAGAACAACCTTTCCTTGCGAACCATGTGGCCGGTATTTTTCGTGCGACGTCCACTTTTCATCATTCATCAAACGTGGATTTCGGACGAGCATGGCCGGGTTGGCTGGCTTCATCGCTTGAAATTTCTTCTCCTGCGCTTCGCCGGGTCGTTCGCCATCAGCCAGGCCATTGCCGATCGGTTACCCGGTCCGTCGCAAAAGATCGGCAATCCATATGATGACGACATTTTCAAAAACTTTGGCGATGCCGCTCGCCATAACGATCTGATCTTTGTCGGGCGATTGGTTTCCGATAAAGGCCTCGACGTGTTGATCGACGCCCTGGCGATTTTGCGGGACTCCAACGTCGACACGCATTTGACCCTTGCCGGGGATGGTCCGGAGCGCCAGGCGTTGGAAGAACAAATTGCCAGACTCAATCTGCAAGCGCAGGTCAATTTTGTTGGCCAACGCAACAGTGAACAGTTGGCTGAATTGTTGAATCAACACACAATCCTGGTAGTTCCGTCGCGCTGGCCCGAACCATTTGGTATCGTGGCCTTGGAAGGGATCGCTTGCGGGTGTGTCGTGGTTGGGTCCGAAGGCGGCGGTTTGGCGGAAGCAATCGGCCCCTGCGGGGTACGATTTAAAAGCGGCGATTCACAACAATTAGCCAATAGTTTGAAGCGATTGCTGAACGATCCAGCGGAGCGGAAACGGCTGCGTGACAATGCGGAGGCACACCTGGCCCATTTTACCAAGCGGAACGTGGCGATCAGTTATCTCGAAGCTATCAACGGCGCAAAATGATCGTCCTCGTTCATCCATTTGGTAACGCCAATGTCCGCGCCATGCTCGCCGCCTTGCATCGCGAGAATCTTCTCTCGCGGTTCGTCACGACCGTTGGGTGGTCGGCCGAATCGAATCGCAATTTCACTCCCGGAATCCGGGCCGCTTTGCGCCGGAATTACGATTTGCCGGCGGACAAGATTGATCTTCACCCTTTTCGGGAAACCATTCGCCTTCTGGCCGGCCGTTTTGGCCTTAGCCGTTTGACTAAGCACGAAACTGGTTGGGCGAGCATCGATCAGGTCTGGCAAAACTTGGACCGCGACACGGCGCATCGCCTTCGTCGCGGGAAATTTCGCGGTGCCCGCGGCGTTTATGCTTACGAAGATTGTGCCGAGGAGATCTTTCTCGCCGCTCGCGATCTGGGTTTGAAATGCATTTACGATCTGCCCATCGCCTACTGGGAGACGGCCCAGCGTCTATTGCGAGAGGAAGCAGCTCGCTATCCCGATTGGGAACCGACACTGGGCGGGACCAGAGATTCGTCCGCAAAATTATCGCGCAAGACGCGTGAACTGGAACTGGCGGATCTTGTCGTCTGTCCGAGCAGGTTTGTCTTCGAATCGTTGCCGGCGAGCATTCCAAAGCCATCCGTGATTGCGCCATTCGGAACGCCCGTCATTGAAATTCCGCAATCAGAATCCGTCGGGATGACCGTGAATCGACCGCTTCGGGTTTTGTTTGCCGGAGCGTTGACGCAACGTAAAGGACTGGCGGATTTGTTCGCAGCGATGAAGTTGCTCAATTCTCAAGAGATCGAGCTGGTGGTGATGGGTTCCTTGATCAAGCCGTTGAACTGGTACAAACAGCGACTGCCCCATTTTTTTTACGAACCACCCCGTCCACATGATCAGGTCCTGAGATTGATGCGGACGTGCGACGTTTTTGTCTTGCCTTCCCTTGTCGAAGGGCGCGCTCTCGTCCAGCAGGAGGCCATGGCCTGCGGCCTGCCTGTCATCGCAACCAGGAACGCCGGCGCCGATGATCTGATTCAGGACGGGGAGAGCGGATTTTTGGTGCCGATCCGCGATCCCGAAGCCCTGGCCGCCAAGCTGGATTGGTGCGCCCGAAATCGCCCGGCGGTTGCTGGCATGGGGATTGCAGCGCAGAGTCGGGCGAGCGAATTTACCTGGCTCGCCTATGGCGAACAAATCATTGCCGCCATCCGTAAACTGATATCTGAATGAAGATTGAGGATTCCCAAGAGAGGGCCAAACACCGTATCCGCCAGCTTATCTGGGCGTATTTTTGGCTGCTCATCGTTGAAGGCGCGCTCCGGAAATGGGTGGTGCCGCAACTGTCGAATCCTCTCTTGCTCATACGAGATCCGGTCGTTTTGGCGATCTATTTTTATGCCATTCCCGCGCGGGTATTTCCACGCAATGTCTGGATGGTCGTTCTCGGGGCCATCGCCTTTTTGACCATGCTATGTACTTTCGTTCAGCTCTGGCCTTACGTATCGCCCAAAACGATCGCGCTGGTTGCTGGCTACGGCTTTCACGCCAATTATTTTCATCTGCCGTTGATGTTCGTCATGGCGAACGTTTTGCGTCCGGAGGATATCCGCAAATTCGGATGGTGGACGCTGGTTTTGCTCATCCCGATGGTGCTGTTGATGATCGCGCAATTTCGCGCCTCGCCGGACGCGTTTCTGAATCGTACGGCCGGCGGCGAAGGCGAAATGATGACCACGGCGATGGGAAAAGTGCGCACGGCCGGGCCGTTCTCGTTCGTCATCGGGGTCATGTCGTTCTTCGCGCTGGCCACGGCGTATCTCATTTGGGGAGTGATGAAACCCGGCCTCTATAACAACTGGTTGTTAGCCGCGGCAGGCTGCGCCATCCTGATTGGAATCGTTGTTTCCGGAAGCCGCTCAGTCGTCGGCGCGTGCGTTCTGGTCGTTGCCTCGCTTGTCTTCGTTGTTTTTCTTCGGCCGGATAACGTGAATCGTTTTGCTCAGGTCCTGATCGTTGTCGTGATTCTTGGCCTGATCGTTACCCGAATGCCGGTTTTCCGAGAGGGCCTGCGAGTAATGACGACTCGCTTCACCGAAGTGGCCGAGGCGTCCGAAACGACCGTTACCGGCAGTATTTTCTGGCGGCTCTGGTCCGGTTTTACCGATCCGTTCTACGTTTTACCGAAGGCGCCTTTGCTTGGATACGGCCTCGGCATTGGAACGAATGCGGGAGCCAAACTTCTTACCGGCCATGCTTTGTTCCTGCTCACCGAGGACGAGTGGACGCGAATTTTTCTGGAAAGCGGACCGGTGCTCGGTTTGGCCTACGTTTTTTGGCGGGTCTTTCTAGCGTTTCACGTTTTTTGGCTGTGTTTGAAATCGGTTATCGCACGCAACGCGTTGCCGCTGCTGCTTTTCAGCTCCACAGCGCTCTCCCTGGTGACGGGCCAATTTGGCCAGCCGACGATCCTCGGATTCGTCGCTTTCACGATGGGAATGACGCTGGCGGCCATGAAATTGGTAAAGCCTCCAGCCACTCCGAAAGAGATCGGTCCGCGGAGCCGAACGGTCCCTCGCATTTCCGCTTATGCTGAACGTTTACACGGATCGACTGTCGCTCCCGGGCCTGTCCAACCTAATGGTGTTACTGATCGGTAATTACGCACCCGATCGGCAGCAAAGCATGCAGCGTTTTGGCGCGATGATGCGGCATGGTCTCAGCGCAGCGGGAGTGAATGTCGAACTCATTCAACCTCCGGCGCTATTTGGCAGGATTAAAATCTTCGGACCATTCATCGCCAAGTGGCTTGCCTACATCGACAAGTTTTTCCTGTTTCCCATGCGTCTTCGCCGGCGGCTCCGGACCCGGCCCGATGTCGTTCATATCTGCGATCATTCGAACGCCGTTTATGTGAAGCGATGCGGTCGCTTTCCGGTCATCGTGACCTGTCATGATTTGCTGGCCGTTCGCGGCGCGCTCGGCGAGGACACGGATTGTCCGGCGTCGTTTGCCGGTCGAATTCTCCAGCGCTGGATCCTGCGCGGGCTCCGCCAAGCAGACGCCGTCGCCTGTATTTCGGAAGCAACGGCCGATGATGCCGAGCGATTAATTGGCCATGGCGTGGATCGCCCTCATCTGAGCGTCGTGCGGATGGGGCTGAACTATCCGTACAAAAAGATCCCGCTCGAACAGGCTCGTGCGCGTTTACGAGGAATCCCAGGTTTTGATGTGAACATTCCATTTGCACTTCACGTTGGATCCAATCTGCGACGGAAAAATCGCGACGCAGTGATCCGTATTTTCGCGAAGACCAAAGACCAATGGAATGGGAGATTGGTTTTTGCCGGTGATTTGCTGAGCGACGAATTGCTCGAACTCGCCCAGAGACTGAATGTTGCCGATCGAATTGTGCAGCTGCACAACCCGGAGAGCGAGGTTCTCGAAGCTCTATATAATTGTGCGACCGCGCTCCTGTTCCCGTCGCGTTTTGAAGGATTCGGCTGGCCAATTATCGAAGCGCAAGCTTGCGGTTGTCCGGTGATTTGCAGCAATGCCGGGCCATTGCCGGAAACTGCCGGTGATGCCGGGTTTTTGCATCGGGTGGAGGATGAAGACGGTTTTGCCGCGGATCTGATTCGCCTAACAAATCCTTCGAAACGTGATATCTGGAGCGAGGGCAGCGTCCAGAACGCAGCCAAATTTTCCACTGAAAAAATGATCGGACAGTATGCCGATATTTATCGCGCCCTGGGAGCAAAGTTGTGACGAATGTTTTACGGCTGATCAGCCTCTTGCTGCCCTGGAATATCCGCCGTGGTTTTTTGGAGAAACAATTCGGATATAAAATTCATCCGACAGCACGGATTGGATTGGCCTGGGTTTTCCCCAGCCGGTTGATCATGGAGGAGGGCGCCGCGGTGGGTCATTTGACGGTTTGTAAAAACATCGATCTGTTGCATCTCAAAGCGCACAGTGTGATCGGCCGTGGCAATTGGATCACGGGTTTTCCGCTCGGTCCGTCGCCTCACTTTGCCCATCAGTCGGATCGCCGGCCGGAATTGGTTCTCGACGAGCACTCGGCCGTCACTCATCGCCATCTGATTGATTGCACGAATTCCGTGAAGATTGGCAGGTTCACTACGGTTGCGGGGTTTCAATCGCAAATCATCACACACTGGATCGATATTCAGGAGAACCGTCAGACTTCTGCGCCGATTCAGATTGGCAATTATTGTTTTGTGGGAACCAATTCCGTTTTGATTGGCGGCAGTGTGCTGCCAGATTTTTGCGTGCTCGGAGCGAAGTCGCTTTTGAACAAAGCCTTCTCTGATTCTTACCAGCTCTACGGCGGTGTGCCGGCACGGCCAATTCAGACGATTTCGCGAGACTCGAAATATTTTCAGCGAACGGAAGGTTTCGTTGTCTAGGCCGCTCCGAATTCTACAGCTCGTTCAAACGCTTGATCCGGAAGTCGGCGGTGTCGCGCCGGCCGTCCTGGAGCTGAGCCGCGGAATGGCGGAACGCGGTCATACCGTGGAAGTTCTCACGCTGGATGAACCGCTTTTTTCGTCGGAGAAGACGGAAAGAGATGCGCTGAAGATCCATCGCCTCGGATCGGGCCTAACGAGTTATCGGTATTCGCGAAACCTTCTGCCCTGGTTACGAGCGCACGGGGATGATTACGATCGGGTGATTGTGAATGGCCTTTGGCAGTATGTCAGTTTCGCCACTTGGCGGCGGTATGCCGGAACCTCAATACCCTATTTCGTTTTTCCTCACGGGATGTTGGATCCTTGGTTTAAGCGAAGCTTTCCGCTCAAGCATTTGAAGAAGTGGCTCTATTGGCCGTGGGGCGAGTACCGGGTATTGCGCGATGCCGCGGGAGTGATCTTCACTTCGGAAGAGGAACGTTTGGAGGCCCGCGAGTCGTTTTGGCTTTATCAATGCCGGGAAAAAATCTCACCCCTTGGCACCGGTGCAATTCCTTCGCCATCGCCAGACGCGATAAAAACCTTTCGCGACCGCTTTCCGGAATTGCAGGGTAAACGCGTTCTGCTCTTCGTCGGCCGCCTCCATCCCAAAAAAGGTTGCGACCTGCTGGTCGATGCTTTCCGATCCCTGAATCCGGGCGATACGGCGCTGGTTTTCGCCGGACCCGATCAGGTGGGTTGGGAAAAGGAGCTTCGCCGTCGCGCCGATGGGTTGCCCATTGTGTTTACCGGGATGTTGACGGGCCAAATGAAAGATGCAGCTTTCGGCCAGGCCGATGCTTTTATCCTTCCATCGCATCAGGAGAATTTTGGTATGTCAGTGGTGGAAGCATTGTCGGTGGGGCTGCCGGTTTTAATTTCGGACCGAGTGAATATTTGGCGGGAGATTGACGAAGATCGCGCCGGTTATGTGGAAAAGGACGACCTGGCCGGAACTGTTCGTTTAATCGAGCGCTGGTTGCAAACGCCGGAGGCAGAACGCCAATCGCTTCGATCCAATGCTCGAAGATGCTTTGCCAGCCGATTTGAAATTCGTCGCGCGGTCGATTCTCTCCTGAATATCTTATTGCCCGCTAACGAAACTCGGGCGTCGAAATCTTGATGAAAATTACGATTGTCCTCGGCGCTTTTTTTCCAGTGCCTCCCATCAGGGGCGGCGCAGTCGAAAAGGCGTGGTTTGCGTTGGCGAAGGAGTTCGCCAAACAGGGGCACGAGGTGACCATGATCTCGCGCGCCGTGCCGCAATTGCCGGCGCAAGAACAGGCCGATGGGATCGATCATGTTCGGATCCGCGGCTTCGACGCGCCGGGGTCGCTCATGTGGCTAAAGGTGCTCGATCTAATTTACTCGGTTCGCGCGATCGCAGCCTTATCTCCCGCCGATATTGTGGTAACGAATACTTTTTGGTTGCCGATATTGTTAGGAGGCGGC
Source organism: uncultured Verrucomicrobiae bacterium (assembly GCA_963846065.1). Lineage (GTDB taxonomy): Bacteria > Verrucomicrobiota > Verrucomicrobiia > Chthoniobacterales > UBA10450 > DASPUI01. The sequence continues at coordinate 10,477 of CAWJUP010000009.1, read as the reverse complement.
GCCGGAAAAATTTACGTGCACGTCGCGCGTTACCCTAAAGGTCAAATTCGTTTTTACTCGAAAGCGGCACGTTTACAGAGTCCGTCCGGCGCCATCGCGCGTGCGATTGAAGAAGAAGCACCGCGATTAAAAGACAGAGTCAAAACGATCCCGTATCCCGCGCCGCAAGCTGCCATTTCCGCAATCCCGATATCGGAACGCCCCAAGACCATTCTCTTTGTTGGCCGTGTGCATCCGGAAAAGGGGATACATCTTTTGGTCGAAGCGTTCGCCGGTCTGCCTTCCGAAATCAGGCAGGAGTGGGAGCTATCGATTGTCGGACCCACTGACCAGAATCTTGGCGGCGGCGGTGAGGAATATTTGGACGATCTCAAGCGATTGGCCAAACCGCTTGCCGGCCGGGTCCGGTTCCAAGGTCCGGTGTTCGAGCCGGCAGCGCTCGAGCGGCAATTTCTGTCTGCTCGCCTTTTCGTTTATCCGTCGCTGGCCGAGCGTGGAGAATCATTTGGACTGGCGCCGCTCGAAGCAATGGCGCACGGTTGCGCCGTGATGGTCTCGAATCTGGAATGCTTTTCGGACTTTATTCGTGACGGCGAAACCGGTTTCATTTTCGACCATCGCGAACAGCCGGTCGCGAAGCTGCGTGACAAACTGGCGAAGGCTATTCGGGACGAAAATACGCTGGTCCAAATCGCCGAAAACGGACTTCGGAAATCCTCCGAATATTCTGTCGACCGCGTCGCAAATCGGTTCTTGCATGATTTTAGCTCATTACTGGCCTAACCCATGCCGCAGGAACAGATCGTAAATCCTCAACAAACTTCGGCTTTCGCATCGCCGTGGTCGGGAAACAATCGGCTGATGCGCATGTTGTGGGAGTTTTGTTGGTTTGTGTTCTGCGCCTGGACCCCAAAGCCGCTCAACCCGTGGCGCCTGTTTTGGTTGCGGGTTTTCGACGCGAAAATTGAAGGTGAACCATTTGTTCACCAGCGGGCACGAATAGCGATTCCGTGGAACCTGACTCTGCGCGACCGGGCATGCCTGGGGGATCGCGCGAACGCTTACTCGTTAGGCGAGATTGAAATCGGTGCCCGCGCTACGGTCGCACAGGAAGCCTATCTGAGCGCAGGCAGCCATGATTTTAACGATCCCAATCTGCCGCTGGTCACCGGAAAGATTACGATTGGAGAGGACGCGTTTGTCGGAGCGCGGGCCTTTGTTTTGCCAGGCGTGACCATTGGCCGACGAGCGGTCATCGGCGCCTGCTCGGTCGTGACCGCTGATGTGCCCGACAACGTAATCGCGGCAGGAAATCCGTGCCGTGTCATTCGGCCGCGATGACGAACAAGGTCCCGGTTTCGGTCATTGTTCCAATCAAGAATGAGGCAGAAAATCTGTCGCGTTGCTTGAGCTCGGCACAATGGGCGAGCGAAATCTTCGTCGTCGATTCGCAGAGCAGCGACGCCTCGGCAGAAACGGCGGAGAATCTCGGCGGCGAAGTGGTGCAGTTCGAATTCAACGGGACGTGGCCGAAAAAGAAAAACTGGGCGCTGGAAAACCTGCCCTTCAAAAATGAATGGGTGCTGATCCTTGATGCAGATGAAGTATTGCCGGCGGAAGCTGCGTCCGAAATTGCCAGTGCGATCTCGAACGCCGGAGATGTAGCCGGTTACTGGATTAACCGCCGGTTCTTTTTTCTCGGCCGTTGGTTAAAACACTCTTACTACCCGAACTGGAATCTTCGTTTGTTTCGGCATGCCCTTGGGCGTTACGAGAAATTGACGGAATCAGCAACGCAGAGCGGAGATAACGAGGTCCACGAACACGTGATCGTGAACGGCAAAACCGCTCGACTAAAATTCGAGATGGATCATTACGCGTTTCCGACGATCGACAGTTTCGTTGAAAAACATAATCGATATTCGAACTGGGAAGCGCGGGTCGCGGTGGAAGGACGCTTGGGAAACCCGGGCGACTTCGCGCATAAACAGGTGAACACGCGACGGCGCTTGAAATCCATTTCTCAACGATTGCCATTCCGTCCGCTTCTTCGCTTCCTTTACATTTATGTTTGGCAAAAGGGATTTCTGGATGGGCGGGACGGCTACTATTTTGCCCGGTTGCATGCGACCTATGAGTTTCTGTCGGTCGCGAAAACCTACGAACTGCGTCGTCGTCTCGAAGGCAAGTAATGCGAGTTGTCGTCTGGGGAATCAACTACGCGCCCGAAATCACTGGAATTTCGCCGCATAATGTCGCGCTTTGCGAATTTCTCCAGCGCAACGGCCACGACGTCGAGATGGTTTCGACGTTCGCCTATTATCCGGCCTGGCAGAAACGGCCTGAGGATCGCGGCCAATTATTCCGCACCGATTCGATCAACAGCGTTCGCGTCCATCGCTGCTGGCATTATGTGCCCGGGCGAGTCTCGGCCTGGAAACGGATCATTCACGAGGGCACGTTCGTCCTGACATCGACCTTTCGTGTTTTGTCATTGAAACGACCGGATGTTTACGTGGCTGTTTCGCCGCCACTCCTCCTCGGAACCGCCGCCTGGTTGGTCGGCAAACTCAAGGATGCACCATTTGTTTTTCACGTTCAGGATTTGCAACCCGACGCCGCTGTCGGCCTGGGCATGCTCAAGCCGAGTCTGCTCACACGCGCTTTGTATGGGCTGGAGTCGTTCGCCTACGAGAAAGCGACCCGGGTCGGCGGGATTAGCGAAGAAATTTTACAGGCCTTCCGGCGCAAAGGCGTGCCGGAGCGGAAGTTGATTCTGTTTCCGAACGCGGTCGCGCTGCCTGACGAAAAGGAGGTTCCAGTCCGGGGCAAATTTCGTCAGAAACACGGATTCGGCAGCGACGAGTTTCTGGCGGTCTATGCCGGGAACCTGGGAATTAAGCAGGGTTTGAGCTTGCTCTTTGATGCGGCTGACCGCCTGCGCGATGAAACCAATCTTCGGATTGTCATTGCCGGCGACGGGGCGGCGCGGCCCGTCTTGGAGGAGGAAATGCAACGGCGGCGGCTGACGAATGTCTCGATGTTGCCACTGCAGTTTGGCGAGGACTATCGCGAGCTCCTGGTCGACACCGATGTTTCGCTGATCACCCAGCAAACCGGATCCGGCAACGCCTTCTTTCCAAGCAAATTGTTGATTACGCTGGCATATTCCAGTCCGGTGATCACGGTCGCCGACCAGGGGAGTGCGCTGGAGACCGCCGTTTCGGATGGTGGATTCGGGCGCAACGTCGTGCCCGACCAACCGGATTTGCTGGCGAAGGCATTGCGTGAACTGGCTACGGACAGGCAGAGATTGCGGGAATGGGGAGCCGCCGGCCGAAAATACGTTCAGCGATTTGAGCGCGAATCAGTCATGCGCGAATTCGTCGCGAAGCTGGAAAAATTGTAGAAATATTTTCCCACTGCCGTGCGCGACTCCTCCTTTCGGAGAGATGACGGCGGAGCCGTCGAAGAAAGTTTCAATACGCGCTGCGCGGGGGAAACAAGACCTGCCCGACCGTGCGCAGAATGATTCCGCACTCGAGTGAGACATTCCAGTTTTCGAGGTACTCAATGTCGCACGCCACGCGGTTTTCGATGTCGGAATTGTCGCGGGCTTCGCCGCGAAAACCTCGCACTTGCGCCAGTCCGGTGATTCCGGGCTTCACAAATGTGCGAACATGATAATTCTCCATCAGCTGCGCGAATTGATGGTTGTGCTCGATCAAATGCGGCCGCGGTCCGACGATGCTCATGTCGCCGCGCAACACGTTCCAGAATTGCGGCACTTCATCGATGCTGAGTTTTCGGAAAAGTTTTCCCAGCGGATAAACGCGCTCATCTTCGGCTGTCGCTTGTCGCGAAACTTCTCCGTTATCCGGCCGCATGGTGCGGAATTTGTAGATCTGGAATTTCCGATTTTGCATTCCGGCCCGATGCTGCACATGAAGAAGCGGGCCAGGCGATTGGAAGCGCTGGGCCATGAAAACGATGAAGGTGAGGATGGGAAAGACGATCAGCATCACCGGTACTGAGATCACCAGATCGATCATCCGTTTAAAGAATTGGTTCAACGGATTTTCGAGTGGTTCCTCCCGCAGACCGATGAATCGAAAGCCGCCATCTTCGAAGTGCGTGACCGAATGGCGAAGTTTTTCCTCCAGGTCGCTCAGGATAAACACACGAATGCCAAGCTGATCGCACGCGCGAATGATATCCTGGCTCAGTTCGCTGAAGAGAGGGAACTCGAGCAATAAAACCTGAGTGATGCCATGTTCACCGATGACCTGCTCGAGCTGGTCCGGTCTGCCCAGGACAGGCAAACCCACGTCGCCGTTATTTGGCGCATCGTTCGAAAGTAATCCCACGGCACGCAATCCAATTTCGGATTTTCGGCGCAGCCACTCGCGAAGCTGGCCGGCTTTTTGAGCGGAGCCGATCAGGACCGTTTTCTCTTCGCGCCAAAAAATGCTGCGGGCGAGGAGTGAAGGCAGATAGTAGTGCGAAAACAGCAGCGCGACGTAAAGCCACGGCACAAAATTGAAGAAAAAGATTCGGGAAATGAAGGCATCCTTGGCCGCGACCAGATAGAGAACCAACATTCCGACACTGGCCAGCGTTTGCCGGAGACTGAGCCGATGCGGCCGGAGCAGCTCGTTTTGCAGGAAATGATTCTTGGAACGAGAGAGCGCTTCGAGCAGCATCCCGAGCACCAGCATTCCGCAATAAATGCTGTAGCGTCGCCAGGTCAGCTCCGCGCTGGGCGAATAAAACGTGACCATGATCCAGACACCGAACCAGAACAGGCCGGCGACCATGACGATCTGGCAAAGAAGAAAGAGACGGTAGAGACCTTCCGTGCGCTGGGTTACCATCTTATAAGAAGTGTGCGATCAGAGTACGCGATGGCCAGACTGCTTCAACTCGTGGTAAATTGAATCCATGGCAATCCTTTCTGCCCGGGTGCTGGGTCATTCTAATGAAAGCGATTCCCATACCAGCGTAATCTATCGCCGTTGATGGAGACTACGACGCAAAGCCCGCTGGATGAGCGCGAAACGGAGCAGGTCGGGCCGCGCGGCCTGATCAACCTGGCGTTCGCCTTATTGCCGGTCCTCGCCTGCTTTCTTGGCGGCGGAACGCAAAAGTGGGCCGAAGGCGTCGTGGTTGGCCTCCTCGGAATCTATCTGTTGTTAATGCCGCCGCGATCCTCCCTCGGGCCGGCAATCAATATCGCGTTGTTCGCGTTCTTCGCGCTTACGCTGGTGGCGTTCATCCCGGCGCATTATTTTTTCCCGTCCACGTGGCGCGCGGCCATGACTAACGACATCGGGATCAATTTGTCGCCAACTCTCAGCGCGCAGCCGTGGGTCAGCGCCAGCTGTATTCTGAGCGTCGTAGCGGCCCTGAGCTGGCTTTATCTGGTTTCAGCGCGCGAGCTGGAGTTGCGCTCGGTTCGCTCCGAACTTCGGATTTTCACTCTCGGAATCGTTTTCCTGGCCGGCATCAGCATTTTGCTTTATCTGGCGCACTCTCAGCCGCCGATATGGATCAATCAACGCGGGTTTGGGCCGTTTCCCAATCGAAATCAAACCGGCGATCTTTTCGCCATTACCGCCGTTGTCATTCTGGCGTGCGGTCAGGACGATATTCGCAAAGGCCGGCGGCGTTGGTTCATCTGGCCGTTGGCCATCGGAATTATTATCGCAGCGGTTATTATCAACTTTTCCCGCGCTGGAATTGTTTTGCTCGTGCTCGGCAGCGCGCTTTGGCTCGGCACATTCGGATTGCGGCAACGCTCGATGCCGCGGCTGGCGCTTGGTTTTTCCGTCCTGCTCGTTCTCCTCACCGTCTTGCTGCTTTTTGGCGGACAAACGTTGGAACGTTTTCACCTGCACAGTTTTGGAAACACCGGAGTCGCCGCAGATTTTCGCTGGCGCATCTTTCATGACGCGTTCGTATTGATTCGGGATTCCCCCTGGTGTGGCATCGGGCTTGGAAATTTTGAACCCGTCTTCGCGGTATTTCGCAACGCATCCGTTGGCGATACCCGCGCGTTGCACCCGGAGAGCGATTGGATTTGGCTGTGGGCCGAACTCGGTTGGCCGGCGGTCGCGCTCGCGCTCGTTGGTCTCGGGTTGCTTCTGTGGAAAATTTTTCCCCTCACCGAAGGATCAAATCAGCGCTACCGGCTGGCTACGACGATTTGCGTGATTCTGTTTGCCTTGCATGGGCTGGTCGATGTTTCCGCGCATCGGGTCGGCACGGTTTTCTCGGCCATTTTTCTTCTCGGACTTTCTCTGCGTCGGCCATTGTGTTTGAAGCCGAGCCGTCTGATCCCGATTCTGTTTCGGCTCGTTGGCATCGGTCTCCTGATTTCCGGTGCTTCGTGGACAGTCGCGGCGCGCGGCAAGATGATGTTACCGGGGCCGGTCGGCGCCGGGAACGCGCAACAACTTGCGACAATCGCCAATCGGGGCCGCGATTACTCGACCGGGGCGGATGTCAGTACGCGCGGGCTGGAATGGATGCCGCTGGATTGGCAGCTTTATTTTTTGCGCGGAGCGGCGGAAATCGGGAAAAAGGAGCCAGAACAGGCGCTGGACGATTTTCGCCGGGCTCGGTTTCTTGAACCGAACGCTTACGAAGTCCCGTTGGCCGAAGGAAACCTTTGGCTGAACATCCGGCCGGCCCTGGCGGCATCGGCATGGCGGGAAGCGTTGCGCCGGGCGGGTCCGCAGCGAGCGGATGTTTATTCGATGATCCTGGCGACGAATTCCAGCTCTTCCCTCAAACCGGAAGTCAAACAGACTTTGCGGGAGCTCGGGCTCAGCCAACATGAATTGTTGCTCGCTTATCTGGGAAGAGTTTCCGACAGCGAGTTTAACGACGCACTCGCTAAATTCCTGCAGACGGATCCGGACCTGAAAACTTTGACCGAAGGCGAAAAGATCGCACTGTTTTCCGCCTGGTCGCAACGTGGCAATCCCGAGCAACTGGAGGCGGCAGTTGAGAAACATCCCGACTGGAAGGATTTCGCCTGGTTGGGTCTTTCGAAATATTACGCGCTGAAAGGCGATTTCCGGTCGGCTTACGAAATCACGCAACGTTATGGTGAACCGGTCGCGTTGCCGCGAGTCGATGCGAGCGGGTCAATCCCGGATTTGCAGAAACGGCTTTATTCCGCGCCTGATAATTACGGGGCTGGTTATGCGCTTTATCGCGCGGAAAAGGAAAGTGGCCGGGTCGATGATGCGCTGCTGACGGTGCGACATTTCAGCGAACGCGCGGGCACGCCGCCCTATTTCCATTATCTGGAAGCGCAATGCTGGGCGGAAAAAGGGAATTGGGAACGTGCCTGGATCGCCTGGCTGGCATTCCACACTGCCAAATCAAGGCCGTAGTTTTGCCGATTAACGCCTAACGGCCAAATAGCGGCGTGCGGCGGGGACGGCCCACGCCTTAGCCGACGCGGGAGAAGGTATTTGTCCGTGTGACCGCTGTGCCGTCGGCAGCATTCGTCTGAAGTTGAACAATCAGTTCATTGTTTACCACCCGGACATCTCTGACATAAGCGTCGCCGATGTTAGCCGGTGAGATCGATCCTTCCAGACGGGTCGAAAGAGTGCCCGCGATTTCGTCGACGGTGTAAGTCCCAAAATAGGCGTCGTATCCGTTCAGGCGGGAGGTGTTATTTTTCGCTGCTACCACCTGAAGCACATCTTCTTCGACGGATCGATGGCGTTTCATGAACTGGGCCGAAAAATGGGCTGGTCCAAAGCAAAGGATCCCCAGCGGGTTTTCACCCAGAAACGGATCGATCTGGATTTTCCCGCTACCATCAATGTCTTCTCGCGATTTGAGTTTCCAGATACCGACGATCGCGGTTTTGAGATTAGCGGTTGGCGGCGGAAGAGGCTTTTCCTTCATGTGGCCTAACCAATAATATAATCGATAAGCGATATTCGCGGCTGACCGTGTCCGCCGCGTCAAAATTCCAATTCCAAATCTTCCTCGCAGAAATCGAACTTCTTGGCCTTGGTTTCCGAGCCGTCGTCGAAAACAGCTTTGATAAACCATTTGCAGTCCGAGTTATTTGTCGACTTGTCCCATTTCAAAGTGACGGTTTCACCCTCGGGAATCCCGGCCCGGCCGACATCAAACGATCCCCATTCTTCGCCATCCTCCGAAGCCAGCAGCTTCTTGATTTTGTCCTTGGTCGTATTGTGGACCTTGAAGCTGTACTCGTCGTCTGAGGATTCTTCCTCTTCTTTTGCTTCCTTTGTCGCGGCTTTGCCCCCCTTCACTGTGAACTTCGCGGTCGTTACCAGTTCATCGTTCACGTAGATATCCAGATGATATTTTCCTTTCGGCCACGCCGGGTCGTCTCGGGTGAGAGAGAAATCTCCCTTGTCGGTGTCGCCATCCAACGTCAGCGTCTTCTCGTCAATCTTCCCGGCTTTGACATCACCGAGGTCGTCCGCCATCCACACCCCGCGAATTTTGTCACCTTTGCTTGAGCCCTTGATCTTAAATGAGGCATAAATTTTTTCGGCCTCTGGCGAGAATGTCGTCGTCGCCTCTTCCCCCGGACCTGTCGACAAGACCGCTTTCACCGTGACGTCACCGGCACGAATCATGGTCGCGAAAACGAAGAACGTAAGGACTGAAAGGAACGAATGTTTCATCTTCCCTGTTCTGTTAGTGGTTTGTTCTTCTTAACTCAATCTTTTTCCCCGTTACCGCGGTTTGCGCTAGCTAACCGACGGGCGTGACGCGGGTCGGCCGGCAAAAACCGCGACCAAGAGCAATACATAACTGACGGCACGCAGCCCTGACCAAAAAATCGAGATGGCGGCCAAAGCGTACATCCGGTCGGCGACATGGCCGCTGTGCATGATCCAACTCTGAACGCCCATCTGCAGGATCGGTATCGCAAAGCAAAGAATTCCGGCGATGCCAAAACCCAACAGAGCCCAGATCGAACCACTGGATCCCTTGCTCCAATTGATGAGAATCACCACTCCGGCGATTGCGCAAACAAGCAGCACAGGCAACTGAGCCGCGAACATCGGGATCAACATTCTCATTGGCTCGGTGTGATTCATTAATCTATCCTCCCTGCCGTTTTTAACTGAACCGCGATCCTCAAGGCGAGGAGAATACTGGCCAGGCGGCGGGTCGCGTCATGAGCGCCCATCACGCGAGCTTTATTTCACGTGCAACTCGCCGGTAGCCCCGTGCTCATCGCTACCGCTCCGAACGCAAGCCTTGGATGGCTCCAACTGCTTCTTCATGCGCCACCGGTGACAAGATGAGATGGATGTGATCTACACCGGGAATAATTGTAATCGGCGCACCATGGCCTGATTGGCTCAGAACCTCGGCGAAGCGGTCTGGAAAATAGACCTCATCGTTTTGACCGATCAGAACGTGGAAAGGCCGGTGCATATTGCGGAGATCGGCCAAATAATTTCGCCGCGGTCGGAAGTTGGTTTCCAGCGCATAGGAATATTCCGACGTCAGAATTGCCTTTGCGTCCTGGCTCACTGCGAACCGGAGAACGGGCAGCGAATTGAACATTCGAATACCGAATCCATTCAAAATCGAGATCGCGACAATGCGCGGAACACCGACACTCGCCCAACCACCCCCGCTGGGACGCAAAGTCGGCGAATCCTGACTGAGAAACGGTGCCAGCAGCAGATAGCTTTGAAAAAGGTGCTGCTGACTGCTGCTTGCGAAACGCACGACAAATCCGCCTCCGGAAGAGAAGCCGGTCAGGGTCACAGGCGCCGGTGGAGAGACTGCGTGCATGAAATCTGTAAGATCGTCTTCCAATTGTCCGACGTAACCGATCTGGCCCTTGGGGCCTGAGCCGCCATGGCCACGAATGTCTAAAGCATACGTGGTAAACCCGGCGGCGCTTAACGCCTTGGCCATTGCGTGCATACTGGAACTGGTCGCCGATGAGCCGTGCACCAGGACCACGCTGCCCCCGCTCGGAGTCGAAGTCGCCGGGGAATAAGATCGGTAGGCCAGCTTTGTTCCGTCCCGCGCCGTGAAACTGGATATTGGCGGCAAGTCCGAGAAATCCACCGAGCGAAACGGATCACCGATACTGGCCATCGGTGCCGGCTTCCCAGGCCCTCCAAAAACGATGGCGAGAGCGAGAATCGCGATGACTACACCCAGAGATATTAAAAGAACGCGCTTGAGCATCGCACGAGAATGGAATGGAGCCGTCACGGCACGCTCAAAGGGTGAGCGAATGAGACGAACGAATCAATAAGATAACCATCGCCTTCACGGGAACTAAGAGGCCGTGGGGCGGATTAGATTTTGCGGTGCCCGAAATTGCGTCGGTCTAACAAGAATAAGTGGAGCGACCGTTGCCGGGAGCGCAAGTTTTCACCTCAACAACTCAACATTTCAACTGCTCAACTTCTTCTCGCGTCCTTGCCGCGGAGCGATTCGC
>CAWJUP010000008.1:0-280395 GCA_963846065.1 uncultured Verrucomicrobiae bacterium | reverse complement strand
TTCATCGTTTGGTTGCATTGACCGCTATTGTTGATTTAGCTTTTGCTCAATCTTCGGAATCTCTTCGGTCTTTTTCTGCAGAGCATTCTCCTCGAGGCGAAGAAGCAAAGTCAAATAGGCTACTTTTGCCTGCACCTCAGAGGTAACAGTGATCAGTTCCTCAGTGTCCCGTGGCGTGAGATTTCCGTCCGCTGATCGCCGAACGATGGCACGGGCCACTTCGATGCGCGCCCCCATTTCGGACGATTGTTCCATGATAATGGAAATGTCCTCGTAGATGTAGACGTAGTAATGCAATTCATCGTGCGCCATAAGACCAAGCGACCCGTTCTGCTTTACGGCCTGCCATGTCGCGTCTTTCGGCCAGTAAAAATTACCTAATCCGTAGACAAGTTTCGAGCCGATCAACGCGGGCGATGTTGGCGCGGCGTGCAGCAACGCCATGTTGGCATCTAATTCAGCCGTAATCTTTCGGACCGCGTCCAGGTTCTTAGCCACGACGCGACTGTTCTCTTCGAGTTCCGCTGTCAACTCACGCCGGGCTTCCTGCAGTTGGTGACGATGATGAAAATATACGACCGTCTGTTCGAGACCGATCGCAATCAGTAATCCGATCGTAATGGCCGCGATGTGGATCAAGAATTGTCTCCACGTATGAACGTTCTCGTGCGGTGGATGAACTTCTATCATGGATTGAAACGCCTAACGAGAAGAAGATAAGCGACCGCGAGTGACAACGAGCTCTGCCTTCACTTCATAATTCATAATTTTTACTTCATCCATGCCGCGGAGTGGCTCGCGGTTGGCTGGAGCGATTGGTTAGGCCTTCCGATCATCATCATCATAGATTTGGGATAGCTTGGAACAATCGTGACAATGCCCCGATGTGCCGTGTAGAATCAATGTCCTGTTTACGGTCTCGATGAAAGCTCTATTCAAATGAAAAACCTTAATACCAATCTCCGACTCTGTGGTTTTGCCCCAATAGTGGCGACGATATTGATTTCGAGCGGTGCCCACGCGGTCGCACAAACGGATGTCCAGAATGTGCAGGTGGTCGGCAGTCCAGCCGCTTCAGCTTCACCGCCGACGAATCTCCAGAATTTTTCAGCCGTTTCAACTCCTTCAGATACCCCGCATCCCTCAACTTCGGGTGCCGGTTTGTCTGCCCTTATCGCGATTACGCCTCAAAACTCCGGCTCGCCTGCAACTTCGGCGAGCCCGGCAACGGCGGTTTCACCAGCTGCTTCGGCTTCTCCGTTCGTGCCTATCGGGTCGTTCCAAATGAAGTATGCTCCCAACACAACCCTCGGCGATGGGGTCGTCAATACGAACCCGGTCAAGCCGGCGCCTTCGCCTGCTGTCGCGGCGAGCCCGGCAACGACTCTGAAAAATGTCCCGATTCAGGGATCTCAGGTAAACCAGGCCTCCCAGCCCGCGGGAACAGGATCGGTACCGATATCGCCCAGTAACAATGTGCTAATTAAGGGATCCCAGGCGAACGATAACAACCACGCCACGGGCACAGGCACGGGAACGATAACGCCCAGCAAGAATGTCTCTATTCAGGGAGCTCAGTTAAACAATCCGGTTACAGCCGCACCGGGTAACACAGGTAACGCTGGCGATGCAGGTAACGGCGGCTTCAATCAACATCCTGGACGGAAAATTAAGAATAAAGGCCAGGGACAACTGAGCAACGCAGGAGCCGCGGGCGATGACAGTGGACCCAAACTACGCGAGGGTCAGCACAAGAAGCAGGAGCGAATCCAGACCCAGGGACAAGGAGGCAATGAGCAGGGCCGTCACCAATTCACTCAACCGCAGCCGCAACAGCAGAGCGACGATCGTGGGAAAGGGAAACCAAAATCTACCCCGTCGCCCCACTAGAAGGTTTCGTGTGGATCACGAAACTTGTCACCGGCTGCATTTTCGCTCTGCGACGGCGCCGGGCTTCCCGCCTAACGAGACGGAGATAAGCCAACGCCGGGGCCGCCAGCATTACGCGAACTGAGGATGGAAATTTGCATTGTGGAAGTTTTCTTGCCGGGGGACGGTTGGCTTCATCGATTAGTTAGGCGGAAACAGTTCCATGTCGCGACAGCGACTGATGCTCGCTTCGAACAAAAACATGGAAGTCGTCGAGACACTCATCGAAAAGCTGGGAGGATGTTGAAGTCGCCCCAAGGTTGCCACGGTTCCCCCCGGAATGCGATGCAAAAATCCTGATGAGTGTCGGCATCTCTTGCCACGTAGCCGTTTCCGTCTAACGAGAAGTGGGCTGGAAAAGGCCGCCTTTAAATGCGGGATTTTCCGGCCTAATCCGGTTGTTTTTCTTCGACCGCCTGGGGAGAATGCCGAACATGCCCCCCCAGCATACCGAAGCCGTCTGGTCCCCCGCAAATCAAAACTCGGGTTAGAGACGTGATTCGGCGGAAACATCGAGCACTCGAAAAGACCTCGTCATTTTGCGGGCTACAAAATTTCCTCTGCGCGCTTCGTGACCTTCGTGGTCAAGCAGTCGCCTATTCGGCAATCGCCGCTTGCGCTGCCGCCAGTCTCGCGATCGGAACACGGAATGGACTGCAACTGACGTAGTTCAATCCGAGGCGATGACAGAATTTTACGCTGTTCGGATCTCCGCCATGTTCTCCGCAAATCCCGAGCTTGATGTCGGGTCGGGTTTTCTGACCTTTCTCGACTGCAATCCGCATGAGCTGTCCCACGCCTTCCTGATCGATCGTCGCGAAAGGATTGCCTTTCACGATCTCGAGCTCGGCGTAATGCGGTAGAAAAGAGCCGCTATCGTCACGGCTCATGCCCAATGCCGTTTGCGTCAGGTCGTTAGTCCCAAAACTAAAGAACTCCGCCGTTTCGGCGATTTCATCGGCGGTCAGCGCTCCGCGCGGAACTTCGATCATCGTGCCAACGAGATAGGCAATCTTCGTTTTTGTTTTCTTCATCACCTCGTCCGCGACGCGCCGGACGATTTCGGACTGAAGCTCGAACTCTTTTTTGAAGCCAACGAGCGGGATCATCACTTCAGGATGAACCTTGATGCCGCTCTTTTGCACTTCGGCCGCGGCTTCAAAGATCGCGCGCGCCTGCATTTCGGTGACTTCCGGGAACGAAATTCCGAGACGACAACCACGATGGCCGAGCATCGGATTTTGTTCGTGCAATTCGTGAACACGCCGTGAAATGCTGTCGGCACTGACGCCCAGCTTGTCGGCCAACGCGCTTTGGGCATTGTGATCCTGCGGAAGGAATTCGTGCAGCGGCGGATCGAGCAGGCGAATCGTCGCCGGCCGGCCATTGAGCGCTTTGAAAATCCCGACGAAATCACTTTTCTGATACGGCAGCAGCTTCTTGAGCGCGCCCTGACGATCCTCGGTTTTTTTCGCGAGAATCATTTCCCGCATCGCGTCGATGCGATCCCCTTCGAAGAACATGTGTTCGGTGCGGCAGAGACCGATCCCGGATGCGCCGAACGCGATCGCGTTTTCAACTTGCTCCGGAGTGTCAGCGTTCGTGCGAACACTCATGCGGGTCGCCTTTGCACACCAACCCATCAGCTGGTCAAAATTCCGGCAGGTCTCACTTTTCTGCGCGGTCTTATCACCGTGCAACAAACCTTGCACCACTTCCGATGGCGCGGTGGTGAGCTGGCCGGCGTAAACCGTGCCGCTGGTTCCATCGATGGAAAGATGATCTTGGCCTTCTCGATAAACCTGGCCGTCAACGGTCATCGTTTTGGCTTTGTAATCGATGCTGAGAGCGGCTGCGCCACAAACGCAGACCTTGCCCATTTGTCGGGCAACCAACGCCGCATGTGACGAAACACCGCCGCGCGCGGTCAGAATTCCTTCCGCAGCGATCATTCCGCGCAGGTCTTCAGGTGAAGTTTCCACCCTAACGAGCAAGACCTTCTCGCCGTTGGCCGCGGCGGCCGCCGCCCGGTCGGCGTTGAAATAAACAATTCCGGTCGCGGCGCCGGGCCCGGCCGGCAAACCGCTGGCGATCGGTTTTGCATTTTGCAACGCAGTGCGATCGAAAACGGGTGCGAGCACCTGGTCCAGTTGATCCGCCGGCACGCGGTTGATCGCGGTTTTCCAGTCGATCAATTTTTCCTGCACCATGTCGCAGGCGAATTTTACCGCAGCCACGCCGGTTCGTTTTCCGTTGCGCGTTTGCAGCATGAAAACTTTCCCATCCTGAATGGTGAACTCGAAGTCCTGCACATCCTTGAAGTGGGTTCGAGCTCTTTACGAATTCGTTCGAGCTCGATCAGTGCTTTCGGCAGATGCTTTTTCAAATCAGCGACCGGTTCGGGCGTCGAACGCCGGCTACACATCTTCGCCCTGAGACGGAGATAGGCCGGGGCCGCCAGCATTACGCGAACTGAGGATGGAAATTTGCATTGTGGAAGTTTTCTTGCCGGGGGACGGTTGGCTTCATCGATTAGTTAGGCGGAAACAGTTCCATGTCGCGACAGCGACTGATGCTCGCTTCGAACAAAAACATGGAAGTCGTCGAGACACTCATCGAAAAGCTGGGAGGATGTTGAAGTCGCCCCAAGGTTGCCACGGTTCCCCCCGGAATGCGATGCAAAAATCCTGATGAGTGTCGGCATCTCTTGCCACGTAGCCGTTTCCGTCTAACGAGAAGTGGGCTGGAAAAGGCCGCCTTTAAATGCGGGATTTTCCGGCCTAATCCGGTTGTTTTTCTTCGACCGCCTGGGGAGAATGCCGAACATGCCCCCCCAGCATACCGAAGCCGTCTGGTCCCCCGCAAATCAAAACTCGGGTTAGAGACGTGATTCGGCGGAAACATCGAGCACTCGAAAAGACCTCGTCATTTTGCGGGCTACAAAATTTCCTCTGCGCGCTTCGTGACCTTCGTGGTCAAGCAGTCGCCTATTCGGCAATCGCCGCTTGCGCTGCCGCCAGTCTCGCGATCGGAACACGGAATGGACTGCAACTGACGTAGTCCAATCCGAGGCGATGACAGAATTTTACGCTGTTCGGATCTCCGCCATGTTCTCCGCAAATCCCGAGCTTGATGTCGGGTCGGGTTTTCTGACCTTTCTCCACCGCAATCCGCATGAGCTGTCCCACGCCGTCCTGATCGATCGTCGCGAACGGATTGCCTTTCACGATCTCGAGCTCGGCGTAGTGGGGTAGAAAAGAGCCGCTATCGTCACGGCTCATGCCCAATGCTGTTTGCGTCAGGTCGTTAGTCCCAAAACTAAAGAACTCCGCCGTTTCGGCGATTTCATCGGCGGTCAGCGCTCCGCGCGGAACTTCGATCATCGTGCCAACGAGATAGGCAATCTTCGTTTTTGTTTTCTTCATCACCTCGTCCGCGACGCGCCGGACGATCTCGGCCTGAAGCTCGAACTCTTTTTTGAAGCCAACGAGCGGGATCATCACTTCAGGATGAACCTTGATGCCGCTCTTTTGCACTTCGGCGGCGGCTTCAAAAATCGCGCGCGCCTGCATTTCGGTGACTTCCGGGAACGAAATTCCGAGACGACAACCACGATGGCCGAGCATCGGATTTTGTTCGTGCAATTCGTGAACACGCCGTGAAATGCTGTCGGCACTGACGCCCAGCTTATCGGCCAACGCGCTTTGGGCATTGTGATCCTGCGGAAGGAATTCGTGCAGCGGCGGATCGAGCAGGCGAATCGTCGCCGGACGGCCATTGAGCGCTTTGAAAATCCCGACGAAATCACTTTTCTGATACGGCAGCAGTTTCTTGAGCGCGCCCTGACGATCCTCGGTTTTTTTCGCGAGAATCATTTCCCGCATCGCGTCGATGCGATCCCCTTCGAAGAACATGTGTTCGGTGCGGCAGAGACCGATCCCGGATGCGCCGAACGCGATCGCGTTTTCAACTTGCTCCGGAGTGTCAGCGTTCGTGCGAACACTCATGCGGGTCGCCCTTGCACACCAACCCATCAGCTGGTCAAAATTCCGGCAGGTCTCACTTTTCTGCGCGGTCTTATCACCGTGCAACAAACCTTGCACCACTTCCGATGGCGCGGTGGTGAGCTGGCCGGCGTAAACCGTGCCGCTGGTTCCATCGATGGAAAGATGATCTTGGCCTTCTCGATAAACCTGGCCGTCAACGGTCATCGTTTTGGCTTTGTAATCGATGCTGAGAGCGGCGGCGCCACAAACGCAGACCTTGCCCATTTGTCGGGCAACCAACGCCGCGTGTGACGAAACACCGCCGCGCGCGGTCAGAATTCCTTCCGCAGCGATCATTCCGCGCAGGTCTTCAGGTGAAGTTTCCACCCTAACGAGCAAGACCTTTTCGCCGTTGGCCGCGGCGGCCGCAGCCCGGTCAGCGTTGAAATAAACAATTCCGGTCGCGGCGCCGGGCCCGGCCGGCAAACCGCTGGCGATTGGTTTTGCATTTTGCAACGCGGTGCGATCGAAAACGGGTGCGAGCACCTGGTCGAGTTGATCCGCCGGCACACGGTTGATCGCGGTTTTCCAGTCGATCAATTTTTCGTGGACCATGTCGCAGGCGAATTTCACCGCGGCCACGCCGGTTCGTTTTCCGTTGCGCGTTTGCAGCATGAAAACTTTCCCATCCTGAATGGTGAACTCGAAGTCCTGCACATCCTTAAAGTGGGATTCGAGCACTTTACGAATTCGTTCGAGCTCGATCAGTGCTTTCGGCAGATGCTTTTTCAAATCAGCGACCGGTTCGGGAGTGCGCACGCCGGCTACGACATCTTCGCCCTGCGCGTTGATGAGGAATTCACCGTAAAAGACTTTGTTCCCGGTGGCGGGGTCGCGAGTGAAGGCCACGCCGGAGCCGGAATTGGTGCCGGTATTGCCGAACACCATGGCCTGCACGTTGACCGCCGTGCCCCATTCCTGGGGGATGTTGTATTTTCGGCGATAAACGATCGCGCGATCGTTCATCCACGAACCGAAAACGGCGCCGATCGATCCATGCAGTTGCGTCCACGGATCGTCCGGGAATTGTTTGCCGGTGCGTTCTTTGACGAGCTTCTTGAAACGCGCCACTAACTCTTTCAGGTCAGCGACACTCAGCTTCGTATCCTCAATATCCTTGTGATGCCGCTCGTGTTTGAGTTCGTGAATGACCGTCTCGAACGGCTCGTGATCTTCATCCGGCGATTTCTGAACGCCCATCACGACGTCGCCGTACATTTGAATGAAGCGGCGGTAACAATCCCAGGCGAACCGCTCGTTGTTGGTCGCTTTCACTACCGCGAGCACGGTTTTGTCGTTCAATCCAAGATTCAAAATCGTGTCCATCATTCCCGGCATCGAATCGCGCGCACCCGAGCGCACCGCCAGGAGCAACGGCATCGCGTTGGTATCGCCAAACTTCGTGCCCATGATCTTTTCCATGCGGTGAACGCCTTCCTTCACCTCTGCTTCCATCGCCGATGGATAAGTGCGTTTATGCTCGTAAAAATAAGTGCAGACTTCCGTCGTCACGGTAAATCCAGGCGGGACCGGCAGCCCAATCCGCGTCATTTCAGCCAGGTTTGCGCCTTTGCCGCCGAGCAGCGGCTTCATCTTGCCGGTGCCATCGGCCCGGCCGTCGCCAAAATAGTAAACATATTTCGGCGAATCTTTTTTGCTTTGTTTTTTTGAACCGGATGCTTTTCGAGCCGTGTTGCGCGATGATTCGCGACGGAGTGATTTTAGTTTCTTAGCCATGCGAGAAAATTAAGGACAGGATCGCCAAACTAAGTCCGAGGACTGACGTGTCAACGCTGGTGAAGTATCTTATAGAGTTGTAGAGGCACGCGTGTTGCCGTGCGGGGCAGATATCTTCGCAGCCGGCACGGCTGCCACCACAGGGGTTAGTTGTGGAGGCACGCGTGTCGCGTGCGGGTCAAATGTTTTCCCAGCCGATACAGCTGCAGCCACAAGGGAAGTTACTGGAAGCAGCCGACACGGCTGCCACCACAGGGGGTTGGTTGTGGAGGCACGCGTGTTGCCGTGCGGGGCAGATATCTTCGCAGCCGGCACGGCTGCCACCACAGGGGTTGGTTGTGGAGGCACGCGTGTCGCGTGCGGGGCGAGTATCTCGCAGCAGACACGGCTGCCACTACAGAAGAACTGGATTCGCAGCTGACACAGCTGCCGCCACAGAGTTGTCAGATTTGCAGCTGCCACTACAGAAGATCAGAAAATGTCTCGCTGCCTAATTAAGACCGATATTAGGCTGCATTTGAGTGATAAAAGATCGCCCCCGGCGTCTCGATCTAGTTTTCGCTGATGCTCCCGTTTATTTCGTGACGTTTTGCACTCGCGACCACCAGGAGATTCCCTCGTTACCGGAAGCATTTTCCGAGTTTGAGCGGTATTCGAAGCGGGCGCATGAACAATTTAACGTCGCGGTTGGTCGCTATGTCATCATGCCAGATCACATTCATCTTTTTGTCTGCAGTCGTGACTTTATTCTGAGCCGATGGGTTGGCGGTCTGAAGCGGGCACTGTCCGTCAGATTGAAATCGTCACGGCTATGGCAGGCCGGATTTTTTGATCATGTACTGCGTAGCGACGAAAGCTATTCCGAAAAGTGGCAATATGTTCGGGACAATCCAGTTCGTGCCGGGTTGGTGGCAGAGGCCGAACATTGGCAGTTTCAAGGTGAAATAGTCCTGATCGATCGAGCGTAATTGTGGAGGCACGCGTGTCGCGTGCGGGGCGAGTATCTCGCAGCTGACGCGGCTGCCACCACAGAAGAAAGTTACTGGATTCGCAGCCGACACGGCTGCCGCCACAGAAGAAAGTTACTGGAAGCAGCTGACACGGCTGCCACCACAAAGGCAAAGTTACTGGATTCGCAGCTGACACGGCTGCCACCACAGAAGAAAGTTACTGGAAGCAGCTGACACGGCTGCCACCACAAAAGAAAGTTACTGGATTCGCAGCCGACACAGCTGCCACTACAGAAGGTTAGATTGTCGGATTCGCAGCCGACACGGCTACCCCCACCGAGGCCCCGATGACATCGCTGATCGCAGCAGTGAACTCATCCACCCCGGTGCTGGGTACGATGATCGTGTTTCGGCGGCCGTGCGCTTCTTCTGTAATCCGCAGAAATTTGCCGCGATCGTTTTCACGGAATTCCACGTGGAAATGCTTCCGTTCGATCTGCAGCTGCTTCGCCTCGATAATGTTATCCATTTCTCCGGTTCGGGGGCGAGTGTAGGTGGACTCCCGATGCGATGGGAAGAACAAATTTAACCTGAAAGTCACCTGCGATGTCGGATCTTACCCGACATGCGTGAAGGCCGGTCGGCCAAGGCAAAGTCGATCTGGCGTTTGAAAACGTCGACCCGCGCCACAAACACCCGCAGCTGGTCGCCGATCGAAAATCGCCGGCGGGAAGTTCGACCAATCAGTCGCCGTTGCGCCGCGTCGAAAATATAGAAATCGTCATTTAAAGATGAAATGTGGATCAGTCCGGTAGTGAGGACGTCCGGTAATTCGACCGTCAGCCCGTAATTGCGAACGTCGATAACCTGCGCGCGGAACACCTGCGGATTTCGGGTGTCGAGTTGGCGCTGAAAGAACTCGAGCGTTTTCATTCGGACCGCGTCGATCTCCGCTTCGGCGGCGTTTCGTTCCGTGTCGGAAATGTGGGTTGCGAGCGAGTCGATTTCGCCAATGTCGGTCCGGGTTCGCCGGCGAGATTCCAATTCTGCGAGCGACCGGTGCGCCACCAAATCGGCGTATCGCCGAATCGGACTGGTGAAATGGAGATAGTTCACCTTGGCCAGGCCGTAATGACCGAGTGGTTTCGAAGTATAGCGCGCGCGCTTCAGACTTTTGAGCAGGCCAATTTTCAAAGCCTGCTCTTCCGGCTTGCCTCGGACCGAAGCCAGAAACCGCTGCACCTCTGCGCGATTGGTCAGATCGCCCACCTTATAACCAAAGCTCAAAATGAATTCGCGATATTCGCCGAGTTTTTGCGGATCCGGATTCTCGTGGACCCGATAAATCGTTGGAATCGATCGCTGCTTTAATTCCCGCGCGACCGCTTCGTTGGCTGCGAGCATGAATTCTTCGATCAGTTGGTGCGATTCGTCGTTTTCGACGCGCTCCATCGCCACCGGAACGCCTTGGGAATCGACCCGCACTTTTACCTCCGGAAAATCAAGATCGAGCGAACCCTGTTGGAAACGTCGCTTCCGGAGAATTGCGGCCAAACTCCAGGCCGTGTGCAGCCGCTCGCCCAATTCGTCAGCAGGTTTCGATTTCAGGATCGAATACGCCTGTTTATAAGTGAGGCGTCGCGCGCTGCGAATCACCGTCCGGCCGAAGCGCGCTTGTTTCGCCCGACCTGTCTTATCGAATTGGATAAAGACCGAATGGGTCAGCCGATCGACGTTCGGATTCAAACTGCAAACGCCGTTGCTCAGTCGCTCCGGCAACATCGGAATGACGCGGTCGGGCAGATATACGCTGTTGCCACGATGCAATGCCTCGCGATCAAGCGCGCTTCCGGGCCGGACATAAGCCGCGACATCGGCGATGTGAACGCCCAGCTCCCAACCAGCGTTTCCCAATTTCTCGACGTTAATTGCATCGTCGAAATCTTTCGCGTCATCGGGATCGACCGTGACGATGAATTTGTCGCGCAAATCTTCGCGACCATCAATCCGGTCCGGTCCAACAGTGGTCGGAATTTGGTTCGCCTCGTCCAGAACCTTCTGTGGAAACTCCGTCGGCAGATCGTATTTCCGAATAATCGAAAGCATGTCGACACCGGGAGCCTTGGCCGGCCCGAGGACCTCGACGATTTCGCCTTCCGGATTGACGTGGCGCGATTCCCACGGCTCGAGTCGAACCACGACCTTATCTCCGACGCGGGCGGTTAATTTTCCGGCCGCCCCGATGTAAATGTTGTGAACGAAACGAGGATCGTCGGCGATCACGTATTGGAAGTTGGGCGATTGCTGCAGGGTTCCGACAACCGTGTCGCGAGCGCGCTCCAGAATCCGGATGATTCGGCCGTCTTCCAAGCGATGGGCAGGTCCTCGTTTCCGCGCCGGAGGATCACGATTGATTCGTGCGACCACACGATCGCCATGCATGGCCGTGCCGGTGTTCTCCGCCGCGATAAAGATGTCGGGTTGTCCCGGCGTTTCGTTCGTCAGGAAACCAAATCCGGATTGATGCAGTGAAATTTTGCCGGTCACCAAATCCGCTTCGCGTGGCAGGATGTAGCAATTCTTTCGAATACGCGCGATCTCGCCGGCATGTTCCATTTCCCGCAAGAGCTGACGGAGCGCGAGACGATCCTTGTTTTTAACGTCGAGCTTTCGTCCAATGTCGTCCCGATCGAGCGGCCGATAATCTTTGCGCCCAAGCAACGAGAGGATTTGCCCTTTTAAATTGCGTCCATTTGCGGTCATTCCAGCGAACCAGTGGTTAGGAGTTAGGTGATTGCGAAGGTAGTGTGATCATGCTGCTGGCTCGACTGCAATACTTCATCGCTTCCCTCAGTGCACCAAGAGTTATGAAAAATGTGTTTTTCGTCGTCGGTTCGGTGTTCGGAATCGTCGTGGCCTTTGCCGCCGGAGGTGGAAAAATGAAAATTGAAAGTTCGGCATTTCGAGAAGACGGAAACATCCCGCAGAAATTTACCTGCGATGGTTCGGACGTGAATCCGCCGCTGCACTTTGATGCCGCGCCGGAAGGAACGAAAAGTCTGGCCTGCATGGTTGATGATCCGGATGCACCGGGCGGATTGTTTACCCACTGGGTGATGTGGAACATCGATCCGAGAACGACTGACATTTTGGAAAACAGTAGGCCGCAGAGTGCGATCCAGGGTATGAATGATTTCGGTAAACCAGGTTACGGTGGCCCGTGCCCGCCATCCGGAAGTCACCGCTATTATTTTAAGATCTTCGCTCTCGATCAAACATTGAACCTCAAAGGCGGGGCGAATCGACAGGAACTCGACGCCGCCATGCATGGGCATGTGATCGGACAAGGTGAATTGATGGGACACTACTCCCGCAAGCGATAAAGAGCGATCCTCTAGAATCGAGACGCGGCCACAACCTGCGGTCGAATAACCCGTGTTGTGTGTTAATCTGATTCCATCATGCACTTGGTGCAGTGGAAGATTGGCGGGAAAATCGTCGATCTATCCCGCCGGGCGGTGATCATGGGTGTGCTCAATGTCACGCCCGACTCGTTTTCCGACGGAGGCGAATTTTTTCCCATCGAAAAAGCGGTGGCCCGGGCCACAGAAATGGCCGCGGAAGGGGCCGATATTATCGATATTGGCGGCGAATCGACCCGGCCCGGTTCGGACCCGATCTCCCCGGACGAAGAATGGCAACGCGTGATTCCGGTCCTGGAGAAACTTCGCGGCCATATCTCGCCGCTGATTTCGATCGACACTTCCAAATCGAGTGTGGCTCGCGCCGCGATTGATTGCGGCGCTGCCATCGTAAACGACATCACGGGTGGACGAGGGGATGGCGCGATGATGAAACTGATCGCGGAAAAGGGTGCGGCGTTCATCATCATGCATATGCAGGGCGAGCCGAAGACCATGCAGATCGCGCCCCAGTACGGCGATGTCGTTTCCGAAGTGGCTGATTTTTTTCGACAACAATATGACCGGGCCATAGAATGCGGCGTGGATCCCATGGCCATTGCCTTCGATCCCGGAATCGGCTTCGGAAAAACGCTGGAGCACAATCTCGACCTGCTTCGGAATTTGGAGGAATTGCGAGTGGAGAATCGGCCGCTCGTGATCGGCGTGTCGCGAAAAGGATTTCTGGGAAAATTGACCGGCCTGGCCGCGACACACGAGCGACTTGGCCCGACAATTGCACTGACCGCTATTTTACGAACGCGGGGAGCGCGAGTTTTTCGGGTGCATGATGTGAAAGAAAATGTGGCCGCCCTGCGCGTGACGGAGGCTTTGCTTTGAGCACTGATATTTTCCACGAGTTGCTTTATCTCTGGCTGAAAAGCTGGCGCAGCATCCTCGAGATCATTTTGCTCAGCGTCGGAATTTATTACGGATATCTCTATTTTCGCGGCACGCGCGGGGCCAAAGTTTTGACCGGTCTGGCAATTGTATTTTTGACGCTCACCTTGATCTCCACGGTGCTGAACCTGGTCGTGATCGGCTGGATCCTGCGCAGTTTCTCGGTCTTTTTGGCGATCGCGCTGGTGGTGATCTTTCAACCCGAGCTTCGTCGCGGGCTGGCCGAGCTCGGCGGGCATCCAATTTTTTCCCTAACGAGTGAGAAACGCGAAACGGTGCACGACCTGGCCGAAGCGGTCACCCAGCTGGCCAACAAACAATTTGGGGCGTTGATTGCGATCGAGCGCGACACCTCCATTCGGGTCTACGAAGAAACGGGGGTGACGCTCGATTCCGATTTTTCCGTGGAGTTGATCCTGTCCATTTTTCATCCGAAATCCGCCTTGCACGATGGCGGCGTGATCGTTCGCAATGGCCGCATCGCCGCCGCGGCGTGCATTTTTCCAGTCAGTCAGCGCGAAACGCTGGATCGCAGTTTGGGTTTGCGACACCGCGCCGGTCTCGGGATTACTGAAGAATCAGACGCCGTCGCTATTATTGTTTCGGAAGAAACTGGCGGGATTTCCATTTGCCATCGGCGGCGAATTGAGCGCAATTTTACTCCGGAAAGTTTTCGGCAGCGCCTGAGCGAGATTTTATTGCACGGACCTTATGAAGAGAATCCTTCTGAAGAACTGGCAAGCGAAGCTGATCTCGGTCCTGCTCGCGACAACGCTGTGGTACCTGATCAAGAAGAACGTCGCAACGACACCCTCGCCGTCTGAAACGAGCGACCGTCCGGCCGCTACCGAGAGACGCTAACGAAGGAATCGAGCCAGATTGTCTGCTTCCCAGCGGCGGGCCCGGGAATATTGAGGAAACTTTCGTTCGCGACGATTGAACTCGTCGGTATGAACGAGCCGGCGGCGGCCGCGCATTTCATCCGGCACCACGGAGTGCAGCATTTCGTGATAGAGGATGTATTCCAAAAACCAGCGTGGCACGAAAGGTTGATCGAGCCACGGATTGATCCGGATGACGCGGTCCTCTTCCTGAATAGTGCCGAAAACGAAATAATCTTTCGGCCGTTGTTTTCGTCTCCTGCCCCACATCACTTTGTAGCGGCGGAGTTTTCCGCCGAAGTGCCGCCGGTTTAAACGCTCAAAAATTTCGCGCAAATCGAAATACTCGCCTTCGTGCTGCCAATTCAGCTGCGACTGCATCGGCAACACCGGTCGGGCCAATTTCCGCTTTGGGCGCCCAATTTTTCTCTTCGACTTTCTCGCCATAAAATCCCTGATGAATCCCAGAAGGAGGAGTCACATTTGATTTTAGATTTCATTGGCTGAACCAACAAGAGGCCTAATGAAAATTAATATATTTTCCGTGTAAGACCCTATTTGACAGCGATTTATGTAATAAAGTCTGGTCGGTAGACGATCGACTACGCAACCGGATCAGGGGCGGCGACTTGCCTCCGAAAACCGGGGTTTTACCCAGCGTGAGCCCGCCCAAGCGTTGCCGTTTTGCGATTACCGCAACCTGCGTATAATCGAACTGCGGAATGACCCCGTTTCTTCGAAAACTCCTGGGATTAAACTGGCTTCTGTTGCTGATGATGCTCGCGCTGGCGGTGTTCGGAGTCATTGCTATTTACAGCGCCACCTATATGCGGGAGGACCCGGTGGCGGCCGATTTCTGGCGCAAACAAGCGAATTGGATCGTCGTCGGATTTTTCGCTTTCATGGTTGCGAGCCTGGTTGATTACCACTGGATTCGGTTGGGCGCGCTGCCGCTGTATGTCGCCGGAATCATTTTCCTGGTCCTGACAAAATTTATCGGATCGAAAGTGTACGGCGCGCGAAGCTGGCTCCACATCGGACCGATTAACTTTCAGCCGGCCCAGCTTGCCGTCGTCGCGGGAATCATGGTGCTGGCGTTATTTCTCAGCCAGTTCAAGCAAATGCATCCGATGCTTCGGTTGCTGGTGGTGGGAGCGATTGCCGGCGCGCCATGCTTATTGATATTAATGCAGCCGGATTTGGGCGAAGTGATTATTTGGGTGCCCGTTCTGCTCGCACTTTTGTTCGTGAGCGGCCTGCCGCTTCGTTACCTGATCTGCATCATGCTCATCGGGATTGCGTTCATTCCCATCGCGATCAATCTCGGATTGAAACCTTATCAGCAGGAACGAATCACTGCGTTTATTAACCCCGATATTGATAAGCAAGGATCGGCCTGGGCGATCAATCAATCGCTCATCGCGATCGGATCGGGGGGATGGGCGGGAAAAGGTTTCAAAGCGCCCAACACGCAGATCGAGTTGGGGTTCCTGCCGGCCACAGCGGTGCATAACGACTACATTTTTTCCGCGATCGGTGAGCAATGGGGATTTGTCGGCGGAATGTTTTTGATCGGAGCTTTCGCCTTGCTCCTGTTGACGTGTCTATTTGTCGCCTTTTTTGCGGGTGATCAGTTTGGACTTCTTTTAGTCGTGGGAATTGCCGCCCTGATTTTCACCCACATTTTCCAAAATATCGGCATGACCATTTCCGTTTTGCCGATCACCGGTGTCCCGCTTCCGCTGATCAGTTATAGCGGTTCTTTTGCGCTGATGATCATGTTCGCGCTTGGTATCGTAAATAGCGTTTGGGTTCATCGCCGGGAATACGCCGAGAATTGATTCGGCGGCGGCGCGACTGAGTTTGGTTCTTGTCCGGCAAGTTGCCGGACACTAAAGGCTGGCAGCCTGTGCTCCCCGGAAGGGGGAGTTTGCATCATCTTAGAATTCCTGGGGCGTTGCCCGAGGCTTCGCAGCGTGCCGCGCTGTCGGCGACTTCCCCAGGTTTTACATCGCGCGGCAGTCGTTTAAACTCGTCCACCGCGATGGAAACCGATTACAAGGTCAAACTCGAAGTCTTCGAAGGACCACTGGATCTCCTCCTTTTTCTGATCAAACGCGATGAGGTCGATATTCACGAGATTTCGATCGAGCGCATCACCAAGCAGTACCTGGAATACCTGCAGGCGTTCAAGGAACTGAAAATCGATATCGCCGGCGAGTTCATCGTAATGGCGGCGAACCTGATTTACATGAAGAGCCGCAGTTTGCTGCCGCTCGATCAACAACCTCCTGAAGAAGACGCGGAGGAAGATGATCCGCGTTGGGATCTGATTCGACAGCTTATCGAATACAAAAAGTTCAAGGAGGCTGCCGCGCAGCTTCAGATTCGCGAATGGGAACAGGAACGGATCTTTACCCGTGAAAACGACAACGTCGCGCGGGAAGCCGCGCCGCTGCAACTCGGGGAGGTGAGTATTTTTCAATTGATCAACGCCTTTCAAAACGTGATCAAACGGGTCGAAGCACGGGAAGATCTGGGCGAGATTTTTGGGGAACGCTTTACCGTTTCGGAGAAGATCGAAACGATTTTGCAACGGATCGCGAATGGCGCATCGGTCCGTTTTTCCGAATTATTCGCGGACATCGCGTCGCGTGTTGAAATTGTGGTCACTTTTCTGGCGCTGCTCGAGTTGATCCGGTTGAAACAGGTTCGCGCGCTTCAGCCCGAGACCTTCGGCGAAATCGAAATTGCGGCTGTCGCCAACTGAAGCCGCCCGATGCCGAGTGTTCTGATTGCCGGTCACGGATATCTCGGAAGTGCGGCGGCGAAACTATTTGAGATCGCCGGCTGGCGGGTTGAAGGATGGGCGAGATCGGCCCGGGCGGCAACGGCATGCTCGATTCGCGCGGTCGATATTTCCGATCGAGCGCAGGTCTCAAAGGCGACGGGTGATTTTGACGTTGTCATCCACTGCGCCAGCACGCGCGGCGGAGATGTCGGCACCTACCGATCCGTTTATTTCGATGGGGCGCGCAATCTGGTCGAGCGATTTGGCCAATCGATCATCGTGCTCACCGGAAGCACAAGTGTTTATGCGGAACGAAATGGCGGCTGGGTGACGGAAGAGAGTCCGGCCCGACCGGACCATGAGCGCGGAAAAATTCTCCGCGAAGCGGAACAGACCATTCTGGAAAGCGGCGGAGTTGTGGCGCGTCTTAGCGGGATTTGCGGACCTGACCGATCTTATTTGCTCCAAAAATTTCTCAGCGGCGAAGCCACCATCGACCCGGGATCGGATCGATACATCAATCAGATCCATCGCGACGACGCGGCCTCGGCGTTGTTTCTCTTGGCGAACAAACGGGCGGAAGTGACCGGTCAGATCTTTAACGTGACGGATAATGAACCGCTCTTGCAGAGCGAGTGTTATCAGTGGCTGGCTCGGAAGTTAGGGCGGCCGGTTCCGCCGCGTGGCCCGTCAACTTCGTCGAATAAGCGTGGCGGCAGCCACAAACGGGTAAGCAATTCCAAACTTCGCGGACTTGGTTGGTCGCCAGCTTTTCCAACGTTTGCCGACGCCATGAGCCAAAGCATTTTGCCCAGCTTCGGCTTGTGAGATGAGATCAAGTTGGGCGAACGGGATCGACGCCGTGGCCTGTCGGGTACGTCACATACCGGTATAAAAGCTGCTCGGTTCGAGCGGAATGCGTTTGATCAAGCTCACCGGCCGCGAAGCGACGGTAGTTCGCGCGATTGGTTTTACGGAAGGGATGCTCGGATCCGATATTCAGGATTTCACGCGCATGGAAGCGCAAGACATCACCGACGTTTTGAACGGCTTGATCTCAGCCGGGTTTGTCGAAAGTCTTCCCTACCGTGAACACGTCGACCTGGCTGACATGCCGGCGACTGCGTTCGAAACGAATCCGGCATACGTGCACGAACTCAAGCGGGCGTTAATTCGTGGTTAGGCAGTTCCGGCCAACGACGGCTCCGGCTGAGCGTTACGATGAGTGGTTCCGAACAGCTGACGGATGACATCTTCGACCGGGACCTCCTGCACGTTGATGTCGCTCACATGACAGGCGTCGAGCAATTGCCGGCATGTCTCGGTGACTTTCGCTCGCGGGACTTTTAATTGGACCGACGCGGGGGTTTGCTCGATCACTTCACCGTAAGCCGAAAAATCACGCTCTCCCGCTTTTTCAAAGGTCAGGCTGACAATTTTGTGTCCGGAAAACCGATCGATAATTTCGTCCAGCGGCCCATCGAAGAAGATTTTCCCGTGATCGATCACCAGCACCCGATGGCATAATTCTTCGATGTCTTGCATGTAATGGCTGGTGAGCAGGGTCACGATCCGGTGTTCTTTGTTGTAAACACGGAGAAATTCACGAACGCGTTTCTGGCTGACGACGTCGAGACCGATCGTGGGTTCGTCCAGGAACAGGACACGCGGTTCGTGAATCAGCGCGGAGATCAATTCCATCTTCATCCGTTCGCCTAACGAAAGCTCGCGCACCATGACGTTCATTTTGTCCTGGACCTCGAGGAGATCGGTCAGTCCATCGACCACCTTCTTGAATCGGCCGCGATCGATTCCGTAAATCGCCCGGTTCAGCTCGAGAGATTCTTGAGCGGGAAGGTCCCACCAGAGCGCATTCTTCTGTCCCATCAGCAAACTGAATTGCCGCTTCATCTCGTTGCGCCGCTCCCACGGAACGAATCCGAGAACGCGCGCGTCTCCGGATGTGGGATTGAGCAATCCGGAGAGCATCTTCAAAACAGTCGTTTTTCCCGCGCCGTTCGGGCCAAGAAATCCGACAAATTCGCCTTCTTCGATTTGAAACGAGACCGAGTCGGCGGCCCTGGTTTCGACGTATTCACGTCGGACCAGTCCTTTGACCGAACCCCATAAACCGCCTTCTTTACGGTAAGTGCGGTAGATCTTGCTCAGATTGTGAGCTTCGATGGCGGACATTAGAAGGATGAGGTTGAGGGATGAAGGGCGAGTTATCGAACCTTCTTCGAGATCGAGGTCAGAATGGCGATAAGCTGTGAAGTTTCGTTCAGAAGCCTCTGCGGCCGGACCGTTTGGGATTCACCGAATAGTTCGAGCCAATAACTCGTTTCTTCCAGTTCTTTTAAAGAATCCCCGATCTTTGCGACAAACTCAGCGTTCGACCGGGCGCGACATGCTTCGCGATAATTGGCTCCAACGGACGTGCCTGACCTGAGAAGTTGATGGCCGAGTGCGCCCGCGACACCAAATCGCGGTAGACTCGAATAGAGTTTTACGATGCGGAGGGCAAATTGCTTTGTTCTATTTCGCAAATCTTCATTCTGGGGTTTCATGCCTGACTTTTCGTCTTTCAGCCCTCAACCCTCAACCCTCATCCTTCCGCTCTTCAGGCCACCGATGGTTGAGCCGCCGGCTTCTTTTTTAGAACTGCCAATACTTTCTCGACCAGCGCGTCCGCGGTGATGCCGTGTTTTTTGCGCAGGATCGGAACGGCGCCGTGTTCGATAAATTCATCGGGCCATCCAATCCGGACGACCGGTGTGTTGATCTGTTGCGAATGCAAATGTTCCATCACGGCGCAGCCGTAACCATTATGAAGCACGTGATCTTCCAACGTGGCCACGACATCGACGCTGCGCGCGAAAAATTCCAGAGTACCGGTGTCCATCGGTTTGATCCAGCGCGGGTTGATCAATGCGACTGAAATGCCTTTCTCTTCCAGCTTCCTGGCCGCTTCCTCAGCCAATTCGAACATATTGCCCAACCCGAAGATCGCGACATCGCGTCCATGTTTGACGACCTCGGATTTTCCGATCTCCAAAAGTTTCGGCTCCGCTTTCGGGACAGCGCCGGTGCCGGCGCCGCGCGGATAGCGCACCGCGATGGGTCCGGAATTGTAATGAGCCATGGTCCAAAGCATGTCGACGAACTCGTCTTCATCCTTCGGTTGCATGATCACCCAATTCGGAATGTGACGAAGGTAACCGATATCAAAAAGTCCGTGGTGGGTCGGGCCGTCGTCACCGCTGAGTCCCGCGCGATCCATGCAAAGGCGCACGTTTAATTTCTGAATAGCCATGTCGTGAATGGCCATGTCGTAGGCGCGTTGGAAAAATGTCGAATAGATGGCGAGGAACGGCGTGAGGCCCTGCGTGGCCAGTCCGCAGGCAAACAGAGCCGCATGTTCTTCGGCAATTCCAACATCGAAGTATCGGTTCGGGTGCGCTTTGGCGAAGTGGGCGATTCCGGTACCGCTGGGCATCGCGGCCGTAATCGCAACGAGTTTCTGATTCGAATCAGCAAACTTGGCGAGCGTTTTACCAATGATCTCCGAATACGTTGGCGTGGGCGCCGGCGGCGTCTCGCCACTTTCGATTTTGTATTTACCGAGCCCGTGAAACTTGTCCGGCTGCTTCATTGCGGGCTCGTAGCCTTTGCCCTTTTTCGTCAAAATGTGCAGCAGCACGGGTTCGTCCTGTGTTTTCAGGAATTCGAAGGTGCGGATCAACAGCGGGATGTCATGGCCGTCGATCGGTCCATAATAACGCAACCCGAGTTCTTCGAAGATCACGCTTGGCACGAGCAAACCTTTGACGCTCTCTTCGACTTTGTGAGCGAGCTTCACGCCCGTCTTACCCGCGATAGCTTCGATGAAGCGGCGCGCCTTCTCATGCAGATGCGCGTAGGTCGGGTTGGCGACGATGGCGTTCAGGTAATTGGCGATCGCGCCGACGTTTTTCGCAATTGACCACTCGTTGTCATTCAACACCACGATGAAACGTTTGGTGTGCGTCCTGACGTTATTCAGTGCTTCGTAGCTGATTCCGCAGGTGAACGCCGCGTCGCCGGCGACGACAACAACGTTTTCGTTTCCACCGCGCAGGTCCCGCCCAACGGCCATGCCCAGACCTGCGGACAGAGCGGTGCCGGCGTGCCCGGCGCCATAGCAATCGTGTTCGCTTTCGGTGCGCAACAAGAATCCGTTGAGGCCTTCAAATTGTCGCATCGTCCCGATCCGATCGAGTCGACCGGTAAACATCTTGTGGACGTAACCCTGATGGCTCACGTCCATGAGCAAGCGGTCCTGCGGCGTGCTGAAAACGCGGTGAAGAGCGATGGTCAATTCGACCACGCCCAGATTCGGGCCGAGATGGCCGCCAGTTTGCGAAAGGACTCTAATCAGCTCGTCGCGAACCTCCTGGGCAAGTTGGGGGAGTTCCTCTTCACGCAATGCCTTGACGTCGGCAGGTGAATGGATCCGGTCGAGTAATCGTGCCGGCGCGGTCGTTGTTTCAGAAGAGGCTGACTTCATCCGTTTGTTCCTTGGTTTCTTGGGATATCGACTGGTTATCGATCTTTGCTTCCGATGCAAAACTTTTCACCACCGGCTTGCCAGCGTTATCACGCAGAATGATTTCGATCTTTTGTTCGGCACTGGCCAATTGTTCCTGGCACACCTTGACCAGCTTCATGCCTTCATCATAGCGCTGAATCAGGTCCTCGAGCGGTAGTTTACCCGATTCCATTTGTTCGACGATCGACTCCAATCGATCCATCGCTTTTTCGAAATTCGGTGCTGCTGGTTCCTTGGCCTTGGTGGTCATCGGGGAATCAGCAATTAAGCACACGGCTGACGTCGCGAAAAGTATCGACTAACCGGTGCCAGTGCCTGCTTGCCTCGGGCGGGTGTTCTGAATTAACTGCGTTGGAGTGGAATCGCGACCTCTGAAGCTGTTTTGCCGGTTGGACGCGTGGCACCGGGCTGCGATCGCCCTCGTGGTCGCGGCGGTAGTTTTCTTTGCCCTGCGCAGCCGCACTCTTCTTTCCACGGATTTGATCGCGGTTTGGGACGCATTCGCGGCCACCGAGCTGGTCATGGTTTGGATTGTGATTCTCGAAACACCGCAGATCAAAATTCGCGAGCGTGCCCGCGCTCAGGACCTTGGCCGGAACGCCATTTTCTTTTTCGGGGTAGCGGCGGCGTGCGCCGCGCTCTTCGCGGTCGGATTTCTGATTCGCAACCATAAGGAGGCGATCCAGACTCATTTCACCATTCATCTTCTCCTCGCCTTGGCGAGCGTGATCTTTTCCTGGATGCTGGTCCAGACCGTGTTCGGATTGCGGTATGCCCACGCGTTCTACGGCGACAGCGATGAGCCCGGAGTCCATCCACATGCCGGCGGTCTGCTTTTCCCGGGCGATCGGCCACCCGATTACTTCGATTTCACATACTTTTCGTTTGTGGTCGGGATGACCTGCCAGGTGTCCGACGTTCAAATCACATCCAAGCGGATGCGGCGGCTCACTTTGATCCACAGTATTTTGGCATTCGGATTCAACACTCTGATTCTGGCGTTATTGATCAATACCGTGTCCGGCCTGCTGTAACGGCGTTTGTCTGAGCGCCGAACATCGGCAAAGCCGTTCGGACAAGCGCCTCGACCAGGCAGTGGCAAAATGGACCAGCCCGACATTGCTGGCACAGCCGGTGCTGATAAATGGGTGAAATTCAACCCGTATGATCAAATTTCCGAAGAAAATCCTGTTGGTCGACCGCGAACCCGGCGTCAGTCATCTGGTTAAGCGTGCGCTCGAGCGAGCTGGCAAGTATCTGATTCGTGAAGAACACGACGAGCGTCTGGCGCTCCATGCCGCACATTGGTTTCAACCCGACTTGATTTTGCTCGATCCGGCCGCGGCCGATGCAAACGGCCATAGCATTGAGCGCGAAATTCAGCGGGACACGGCTTTGCGCGATACACCGGTCCTGTCGCTCTCGAGTCTTCGTCCGGAAAACGATATGGTCTCCGGCGGAATTTTGAGCGGTTACAGCTTCTTTGCCGCTCCGGTCAAAATCGAAGAAGTCCTCCGCGGCGTCGAAGACCTGCTCTTCGGCAAAGATTAACCGATCTGCGCCTTGTAGGCGGCGGCTTCCTTGAGATTTTTCAAATCGTCCGCGTTGTCGATTTTCAAAACGAACAGCCAACCTTGGCCGAACGGATCGGTATTGATCAACGCCGGATTGGACGACAGTTCCTGGTTTGCCTCCACCACCGTGCCTTTGGCCGGCGCGTAGATGTCGCTGGCGGCTTTGACGGATTCCACCACCGCGATCGCTTCCTTTGCGTTCACTTGCCGGTCTTTCTTGGGCAGTTCGACATAGACCACGTCGGTCAATTCATTCTGCGCATGATCGGTGATGCCGACTCGAATGTTGTCGCCTTCGCGCTTAATCCATTCGTGCGACTCGGTGTAAAGCAAATCTTCAGGAACGTTCATGTTTGTTTCTTGTATAACGGTTTCTTCTCGATAATGGCCGGGAATTTTTGACCGCGAATTTCGATTTCGATTTTCGATCCGATCTTCGCGTTGTTGCTCTCGATGTATCCCATCCCGATTCCATAGTTCAAGCTCGGCGATAAAGTTCCACTGGTGACTTCTCCAAGGCGCCGATCACCGGAGAAAATGGCGTAATGTGGCCGCGGAGGCGGACCTTTACCTTCCATTTTGAAAGCAGCGAGTTTCTGCGGCGTTCCGTCCGCTTTCGCCTTGGACAAGGCATCGCGTCCGATGAATTGCGGTTTCGTGAGATCGACAAAAAAACCGAGGCCGGCTGCCAACGGGTTGCGGTCCGGCGACAAATCCGAGCCGTTTAACGGGTAGCACATTTCCAGGCGCAAAGTGTCGCGGGCGCCGAGCCCGCACGGTTTGATCCCCAACGTTTCGCCGCGCGCGAGGACAAGATTCCAAAATGGCACGGCATCTTCCTTTTTGAAAAAAACTTCGACGCCATCTTCTCCGGTGTAACCGGTGCGCGCGATGGTTACGGAAATTCCGTCGATTTGATAGTCCGCGATCTGGTTTCGAGCCGGCAATGTTTGGTTGGCATTACCGCTGAGCAACTCTTGAAAAAGATCCACAACTCGAGGGCCCTGAATCGCAACCGCTCCGAAATCCGCACTGCGGTTGGTTAATTTGGTCTCCGCCGGTCGATGCTTTTCCAGCCAGGCGAGATCTTCATCAATTCGCGCGGCATTGACGACAAGGAGAAACGTGGCGTCTTCGATCCGGTAAGCGATCAAGTCGTCGATCACGCCGCCGCGATCGTTCAGCAGGAAGGTGTATTGGCCCTGGCCGATACCGAGCTTTTGGATGTTGTTCGTTAACATGGTGTCCAGCCAATTTGCCGCATCGGCGCCGTAAATGACGAACTGACCCATGTGCGAAATGTCGAACATGCCGCCGCTTTTCCGAACGGCATGATGTTCGTCCACAATGCCGGTGTAGTGGACCGGCATCATCCAATCGCCGAAGGCAATCATCTTTGCGCCGCGGCGGACGTGCTCATCGTAGAGCGGCGTTTTCTTCTGCGCATTCATCGAATGCGAAACTAAGCGGCGTCAGATCAGATGCAAAGGTGGATCGGCTTCTCAGAAGAGGATGCGAATCCCGCCGTCGTTGCGCGACGCAAACTTAGCTATCGCGTTGGGACAACGCGATCCACCTTGCGCGCCCGGTCGGTCGCTCTACCGTGCGCGAGTATGAGCTGGCTGGACAAACTGGAACGCCGCATCGGTTTTCTCGGTATCCCGGGACTACCGCGCATTTTGGTCGGCTTCACCGCGCTCGTTTTCATTCTGGGTCTGCTCCTGCCCGGCTTTATTGGAATTCTCGACCTCGATCCCGAGCGAATCATGCACGGAGAGGTTTGGCGCCTCGTCACCTATATTTTCATTCCACCCACATCGAGTCCGATCTGGGTTTTATTCGCGCTTTGGTTCGTTTGGTGGATCGCTAACGGTTTGGAACGGGCACTGGGTCCATTCAAACTCACGCTCTATATCCTGATCGGCATGATCGGAACGACCGCCGCTGCGTTTTTCTGGGGCAGTCAGTTCTCAAACACGATGCTGATGGCGTCGCTCTTTTACGCGTTCGCGCGATTTTATCCGGATGAGGTCATTTATCTATTCTTCATTCTCCCGGCCAAGATCAAATGGATCGCCTGGGTATCCGCCGCGCTTCTCTTGTATGGGTTTGTCAAGAACTCGAACGATTATCGCTTCTCCGTTTTAGCTGCGCTCGCCGCCTACTTGATTTTTTTCGGCGCCGATATCATTCACGACGCCCGGCACCGGAAAGAAGTGTCGACTCGTCGACGCCGTTTTGAATCACAAAGACCGGCTGAGGACGAGCCATTGCATCGATGCGCGGTCTGCGGGGCAACGGAATTAAGCGATCCAAACCTGGAGTTTCGCGTGTCGCGGGATGGCGAAGAATATTGCCTCCCGCATCTGCCCTCGGCCCAGGCCACCATTCGATGAGGTCGGAGAGGCAACGCCTTGACCGTAATTCCGCGCGGACGAAGCTAACGAAAATGACTGATAAGAATTCGGTTCTGATTCCGGAAGAAGGATGGCATTGCCTGCATCTGTTCTATCGGATCGAGCAGGGGCAATGGCAGCTGTTCAATCGCGACGAACAAAACGAGGCCAAGACGAATTTGACCAGGCTCGCCCAGGAAATTCGCGCGCTCGATTCCACGCAATTGCTGACCTTGAGCGTGGTCACACCGAAAGCCGATCTTGGCTTCATGCTGATTACACCGGATTTGCAGGCAGCAAACCGGATGGAAAAGCAATTATCGTTGTCGCTGGGCGCTGACGTACTGACTCCGGTCTACAGCTACCTGTCGCTGACGGAAGAGAGCGAATACATTACGACCGAGGAAGAGTACGTGCAGACGTTAGACGAAGAGACGCGCCGGGATGTGGCCAAACGCCAGGAGGCGCTGGCGACGTTCCGGGATCGGATCAAGCATTATCGGGAGGAGCGCGTTCACCCGACACTGCCAGATTGGCCGGTCGTTTGTTTCTATAATATGAGCAAGCGCCGGAACGAGCCCCGAAACTGGTATTCGTTGCCTTACGACGAGCGTCGCAAGTTGATGAAAGGTCATGCCACCGTGGGCCGTCAGTATGCCGGGAAAGTGAAACAGCTCATTACCGGTTCCACCGGACTCGACGACGCGGAGTGGGGCGTCACCCTGTTTGCTCGGGATACATTTCAGATCAAGTCGATCGTCTACCAGATGCGATTCGACCCGGTCAGTGCCGATTATGCGGAGTTCGGCGAATTTTTTATCGGAATACAGCTTCCGTTGGACGAACTGTTTCGACGGTTACAGCTTTAGTTCGTCCTCGTGCTCCGGTTCGTCAATCGTAATCGATTGCGGCCGGGCACGAGCCAGAGCACGATTACGAGTTCCCACGGATGGGTGACAGAGCGGTCGATTGTGCACGCCTGGAAAGCGTGTGTACTGAAAGGTACCGGGGGTTCGAATCCCCCCCCATCCGCCAGTTTTTTTCAGCAATGGCTGCAGGAGGGGTATCCGCCCACCTTTTTACTGACGCGGGCCGGCTTTACTCTTCCCGCTCGCGCCGCTGGATGATCTGAATCTGCTGGCGCAATTTTGCCACACTGCCGCCCGGGAGCACGCCGCGAAAATTTACGGTCGGGTAAATAATGCAGTCGCGGCCGATGAGCGAGCCGGGATTGATCACCGCATTGCAGCCGATCTCGGTTCGATCTCCAATGATCGCTCCAAATTTCGTCAACCCGGTTGCGATGGTCCCTTCCGGCACGGTCACGACGATCTCGCGATGATCGAGTTTGACGTTCGACAAAATCACTCCGGCGCCGAGATGGGCATGATGCCCGAGGATCGAGTCGCCTACGTAATTAAAATGCGGGACCTGTGCGTCATCGAAGATGATGCAATTCTTGAACTCACAGGAATTGCCCATCACGACCCCATTCCCGACGACGACATTCTCGCGGACGTAACAGCCGCTGCGGATATAACAATTTTCACCGATCCAGGCGGGGCCTTTGAGAACGGCGCCTTGTTCGATCACCGTGCCGCGTCCGATAAAAACGTGATTGCTGATGAACGGTTTGCCGATGAGCTCACCGAAAACGCCCGGCTTCAATCGAAACTGCAGATAGCTGGCGATTTGCTTCAACGCGTCCCAGACATATTTCTGGTTCTCGAATAATTTGGAATGGGCGGTGTGATCGAGATCGAGAAATTCGGTCGGCGCGAACATGTTTTTAATTAAGCGCCGGCGCGTTTTGTCACCTTTTGCCCATCCTTGGTATCCCGCACATCCCAGCCGAGCGCTAACAATTTGTCGCGCAATTGATCACTTTCTTTCCAATTTTTTGCAAGCCTGGCTTGTATCCGTTGTTCGGCGAGTTTGACGATCTCATCGGGAATCCCAGTCCGAGTTGCCGTGAGGTTGAGCACCTGATCGATATGTGCCCACCACTGTAGCCAGGCGTGGGCATCGGAAGCGCCTAATTTCCCCGCGTCCATTGCGCGATTCGTGTCACGAATTGCGTCGAAAAGAACGCCGAGCGCGCCGGAAATGTTGAGATCATCATCGAGCGCGGCCTCGAATTTTTGGATTGGAGGTTGGACGTTGGAGGTGGAGCGTTCGGCGTTTGCTTGGGATATTTCTTCCAGTCGTCGCAGCCACTCATCAATCCGGGCTAACGATTCGCGCGCCTCGTTCATGCCCTCCCAGGTAAAATTCAGTTGGGTCCGATAGTGAACGCGGAGGAGGGCGTAACGAATTTCACGGCCGGAGTAACCTTTGGCCAGAATATCGGCCACAGTGTAAAAGTTCCCTAACGATTTCGACATTTTTTGGCCGTCGACCAGAAGGTGGGCGCAATGCAGCCACATGCGGACGAATGGCTGCCCCGTGACTCCTTCGCTTTGCGCGATCTCGGCTTCGTGATGCGGGAAAATATTATCCACACCGCCGCAGTGAATATCGAGTTGGTCGCCGAGCAATGCCGTTGCCATCGCGCTGCATTCGATGTGCCATCCGGGTCGACCCGGTCCCCAGGGCGAATCCCATTTCACCTCCCCGTCCTCTTCGTCCCACGCTTTCCAAAGCGCGAAATCACCAATGTGTTCCTTATCGTATTCGTCGTTTCTGACCCGCCCGGTGGATTGCAGCTGATCGAGATCGATGTGCGACAGTTTTCCGTAGCCGGGAAAATTGTGGATCCGAAAATAAACGGATTTGTCGTCCGCCTGATAGGCCAGGCCCTTCTCGATCAGCTGGCGGATCATCGAAATCATCCGGTCGACGTATGGTTGATCCGTGGCGGCTGGATATTCGTTAGCGCGTTTAATCCGCAGGGTGTCGGAATCTTCGAAGAAAGCATCTTTGAACTGTTGCGTGAACTTTGAAAGAGGCACGCCGGCTTCGTGTGCGCCACGGATGGTTTTGTCGTCGACGTCGGTCAGGTTCATCACCCGATGAACTTTCAATCCGCGCGCTTCCAGATGACGATGAAGCAGATCCTCAAAGATGTAGGCTCGGAAATTCCCAATGTGCGCGCGGCTGTATACCGTCGGGCCGCACGTGTACATGGTCACGTTCGGCGGATTGAGCGGAACGAACTCTTCCACCGATCGCGAATAGGTATTGAAGAAGCGAAGAGCCATAACAACCAAGCGTTGGACCGCAGAAGTCTCGGAGTAGTGGGGAAACTACAACATCACTCCGTTACGCCAACACTCGATTACTCGACCTCCACCGTGGCTATCGCCATCGCGGCGATGCCTTCACCGCGGCCGATCGCCCCGAGCAACTCATTCGTGGTTGCCTTGATGCTGACGTCCGCGTCGGAAATACCGAGGGCCTCGGCCACTCGCTGGCGCATCGCGGGAATGTGAGGCGCGATCTTGGGCGCCTCGGCAATAACTGTGGCGTCGACATTGGTCACTCGCGCTTTCTTGCCAACGACCAGTTCGCCGGCGCGCTTCAGAATTTCGATGCTGCTGATACCGCGAATTGACTCATCGGTATTTGGAAAATGGTGCCCGATGTCGCCGGCGCCCACCGCGCCCAGCAGCGCATCGGCGATCGCGTGCGACAAAACATCCGCATCGGAGTGGCCAGTGAGGCCATGAGAATGCGGAATTTCAACGCCGCCCAGAATCAATCGGCGATCCTCGGCCAGGCGATGGACATCGTAGCCAATTCCTGAGCGGGTGTGACTCACAGTTTGAGATCGATCACACCGTTTGAAGCGACGATGCTGTACTTGTCTTTCATATCCGTGCGCGGACGAAGATCCACCTTTCCGCCGGCCGTTTCGATTAAAATCCAACCCGCCGCGATGTCCCACAAGCTGATTCCCTGTTCGATATAAGCGTCCAATCGTCCGCAGGCGACGTAAGCCATATCGAGCGCGGCGCTGCCAAGAACCCGGCATTTGCGGACACGGTGAACCATTTCCTGAAGCAACGGCAGATTGGTTTCGATGGTATGCCTGGTCTTGGCCAGGCCGATGGAGACGACAGCTTCAGCCAGATCCGCGCGATCGCTCACTCGAAACTCCACGCCGTTCAGCCGCGGTTTTTCTCCCTTTTGCACGCTCCACATTTCCTCGCGCAACGGGTCGTAAATGACGCCGACAATGATTTCGCCCTTGAAACGCAGGGCGATCGAAACACAGAAGTGCGGAATGCCATAGAAATAATTTACCGTTCCGTCGAGCGGATCGACCACCCATTGGTGGGTGCTGGATTGGTCTCCGGTCAGTCCCTCTTCGCCATAAATTGCGTGATCGGGAAATTCTTTGAGCAGCCGGTCGGTGATCAGGTTCTGGGTGTCCACGTCGATCTGTAACTTGATATCGTGAGCTTCGGACAGGTTGACGCGACGAGGCCGATTGAATTCGGAGCGGAGAAATTCACCCGCCGCGCGGGCGGCTTTTTCAGCGACATCCAAATAGTGAGTCATCGGAAAGTTGGAGAGTGGAGCCGTTGCGGTGGCCTGGTCGATTTGGAATTTCCTCTCAAAGGCTTAACCACTCAACTCCTCAACCAGAAAAAAACCGGGAGAAAAATAAATTTCCCTCCCGGGTTAAGGTTTCAATTAAGACTCCAAAAGAAGTTTGAAGTCGTGTTACGGCGTTAATGCCTTTTTCTTTTTGCTGATTTTTTCTTCGCGGCTTTTTTGCGTTTCTTTGCCATCGATTATTCCCCCCTTTCAATCCGCAGATGCGGAGGGTTGTGAAGATTTCGAAACAGATTCAACTTCACTTCGCCTGCAAAGTGATCGTCACAAATTTTTTGTCAAACATTTTTCGCGTATGTTTGCAAAATTTTTACGAGCTCATGTGCCAGGATTTTTTTGGATGCGCGTGAAAATTTTCTCATTTCACCGTTCCGGAACAGGATCGTTAGCGCATTTTCATCGCTCTCCATTCCCGTCGCGGAGTCGCTGACATCGTTAGCGACCATCATATCGAGATTTTTTTCACGAAGTTTTGTTCGGGCGTTCTCCTCCACGTTTTCTGTTTCGGCGGCGAAACCGACCACGAGGAAATTGCGCTCGGACTTGGCCACCGAGGCGAGAATGTCGCGGGTCGGAATCAGTTCGAGCGACAAGTTCTTTCCCGTCTTTTTGATTTTCAACGGCGAAACATGCGCCGGCTTATAATCGGCCACCGCCGCGACCATGACCAACACGTCGCAGGCAGCTGAATGCTGCCGAACCGCCTCGTCCATTTCATCCGTCGTCGTGACACGAACGATTTCGGCGCCGCGCGGGGCAGGCAGATGGGTCGGCCCGGAGACCAACACCACATCGTGGCCCGCGCTCAAGGCCGCTTCCGCAATCGCGTAACCCATCTTGCCGGAAGAGCGGTTACTGAGATATCGGATCGGATCGATCGGCTCGCGCGTTGGCCCGGCCGTGACGAGAAATCTCACGCGATCAGGTTTTTTTGGCGGGCGAGAAAAAATTCGGCGCGGAAAGCAATCTCTTCCACTTTCCAAAGGCGACCCACACCTTCGTAGCCGCAAGCGAGCATTCCTTCCTCCGGCCCAATGAATTCGACCCCGCGTGATTTCAAAATTTCGACATTCGATTGTGTCGCGGGATGGCCCCACATTTTTCCATTCATGGCCGGTGCGATCAGGATGGGTGCGCGAGTCGCGAGCGCGATCGCCGCCAGCGGATGACCCGCCAGCCCATGCGCCAGCTCCGCGAGAATGTTGGCCGTGGCGGGAGCGATCAGAAGCAGATTCGCGCGGTCGGCTAAATCGATGTGACCGGGCCGCCAGTTTTCTTTTTCATCGAAAAAACTCGCCGTCACCGGATTCTTTGAAAGCGTCTGGAGCGTCAATGGCGTGATAAACTCGGCCGCGTCATGCGTCATCACGACAAAGACATCGTGTCCTTGCTTCACGAGGAGACTGGCGAGCTCAGCCGATTTATACGCCGCGATCGAGCCGGTGACCCCAAGCACGATGGTTTGGCGATTCGCCGGGAGTCGCACGACTTTGCGCGGGGCGGGTTTTTCCATTCGCGCTTTCGAATTCTTTTTCATCACGGTTCCGATGAATTCTCCATCAATCGCCGGCTTAAATATCGCTCCGCTTCGGTGATGTGTCGAAATTTTTGGAGATCCTCTTCAATCGTCTGACTGATGATGACGTATCGGTAATCGTGCCAAACGGCCATTTCGCGAGCGGCGCGAGTCAGCCGCGTCTCGATCTGTTCCGGCGTTTCCGTGCCGCGTTTGGTGAGGCGGCGCCGCAATTCCTCCAGATTGGGCGGCATAATGAAAACGTCGGCCAGGGCTTTGCGAATCGAGGCATCGGGATAGTCCCGCACACTGGCTGCGCCCTGAGTGTCGATGTCGATGAGAACGTCGCGTCCCTGTTCGAGCGTGGCCAGGACCGTGTCGCGCAGAGTGCCATAATAGTAACCATGGACCCTGGCGTGTTCCAGAAACTCGCCGGCACCGACCTTTTCCAGAAATTGGGATTCGGAGATAAAAAAATAATCTCCGCCGTCGACTTCTCCGTTTCGGGCCGGTCGGGTGGTGCACGAGACCGAGTAAACGAAATCGCCAGTTTTCCGGAGCGCTTCGACCAAAGTGGTTTTGCCCGCGCCCGAAGGAGCCGAAATCACGAACAAAATTCCGGAACGACTAAATCGCTTACTCAAGATTTTGGATTTGTTCTCTGACTCGTTCGAGCTCCGCTTTACAGGCGACAACGTGCTGGGAAATCAAAGCATCATTGGCCTTGGCTCCGAGCGTGTTGAGTTCTCGAAAAATTTCCTGGGTGATAAATTCCAGCGTGCGCCCGACCGGCTCAGTCCGGCGAAGATGATGGGCAAATTGGGCCAGGTGACTTTCCAGCCGGGTCAGTTCCTCCGAAATATCGGAACGGTCGGCAAAGAATGATATCTCTTTCACCAGGCGTTCGTCATTCGCGTCGATCGGCAGATCGGCTTTTTGAATTCGTTCGAGCAGCGCCGCCCGATATTTCTTCACGACCTCCGGATGACGCGCCCGGATTTCTTTGAGCCATTTTCGAATGGCTTTCAGTCGATGAATCAGATCTTTGGCCAGATGTTTCCCTTCTCGTTCGCGCATTTTGATCAATTCGTTCAGCGCGCTACGCAGGGCGCGTTCGGCGGCCGGCCAGATATCCTCCGGGGCGAGCGTCTGTTCCGGCGTGCGGAGAACGCCCGGAGCCTGCAGAACCGCGCCGATCGTTATTTCACCCGGCGCGTCGAGCTCCTTTTGCAGGGCTCGCATCGCCTCGTGGTAGGAACGCGCCAGCTGAGTATCGAGTGCGAACTTGGGAGAAATTGCCGAATTGTTCCGGCAATTCACCACCACGTTGGTCCGTCCGCGCGAGATGTTTTCGTTGATCGTTTGCCGGATCCGCGGTTCGAGCGCAGTCAGATCTCGCGGCAGGTTCACGACGATGTCGCTTTGCTTCCGATTCACGGAATTCAGCTCCACGATTAATTTCGCCCCGTCGAAGTCGATCTCGCCGCGGCCATAGCCAGTCATGCTGCGCACAGTCATTTAGATTCACAAAGAGCGGCGAAATGACAAACACAAACCGGCGATGTCGAAAATCTTCCCGATCAGTTCCGTAAGGCCTGCTTCGATAGGTAGAGGCGCAGATCGGAGTCCAGATTCGCAGCTGCGTCTTGATCTCCTTGTTGATTCGCCAACTCCTCGGCCTGTTTCGCGGTTTCCACAGCGCGGTCAAAATCGCCGATTGCAGCATGGGCGGCCGCCAGGACGCGAAGGAGTTTCGGATTGTTGTTCGAGAGTCGCTGGGCTTGTTCGGACAATTCAACGGCGCGTTTGCCGTTGCGAACCGACGAATCGGACGACGTCGCCAGAACCCACGCCAGATTGCCGAGGACCTCGACATTCTGCGGATCCGAGCGGAGCGCTTCCTCCCATTGCTGGATCGCTTCCCGCGTTTTCCCGGATTGCGACAGCGCGAAGCCGAGATTGTTGCGCGCCTGCAAGCTTTCCGGAAGCAACGCAAGTGCTTCACGAAATTCAGTGATGGCCCGACTCCAATCGCCGCGTTGGATGTAGCAGTTTCCTAAATTGTAGTGCGCCGCTGCGTAGTCGGGCTGGACAAAGCCGGAGACCGCTTCCCGTCGATTGTTTTGCAAAGTATTCTGATAGATCCTCATCGCATCGTCGATGTCTCCCTTCTGGAAGAGTCCGTTGGCGAAATCGAACCGCGCGTTCACATGATTTGGCTGAATCGTCAGCGCGGCTTCGAAATGCTCCAGCGCTTCATCCAGGTGTCCGGCCTTCATTAAGACGATTCCAAGGTAATCCTCCGCGTTTGCCTGGTCGGGACGAATCTTCAAGCTTTCCCTGAACTGCTCGATTCCTTTGTCAATTTCACCTCGTCGGACATAGATGTCGCCGAGCCCATAATGAGCGAGGTCGTTTTTGAAGTTAACCGCCAGTGCATGCTGCCAAAGAGTTTCTCCATTTTTCCAGGTAGCGGTCTGCCGCCAGGCCAGGAGAGCGAGAACCGCGATCACCATCGCCGCGACGACTGGGAGGAGGCGCTGAAACTGAAATCGTTTAGCCAGATCGTATCCGCCCCAGGCTCCCACCAGGGTAAGCCCGATCTGCGGCAGATAAGTATATCGGTCGGCGTGCGCCTGGGCCCCCACCTGGGCGATGCCAATGACTGGTACGAGCATACCCAAATACCACAGCCATCCGGTGATCAGATAAGGTCGGGTTCGCCGAAGCAGGATGACCCCCGTAGTGATCACGGCCAGCGTGAGAAAGGCGGCAACGACCTGCCATGGCCTCAATTCCTCCGGGAAAATGGGATAAAAAGCGGAGAGGCGGACGGGCCAGACGGTCTGTCTTAAATAGATGGCGTAACTGACCACCGCATTCCCCATGCGCCAGGGCAACGTCAGCGAGCTGTTCGATCCGAGCGGCTTTTGTTGGGCGAAAAGCGTTATCCCGCATGAAGCCGCCGATAACAGTAAGA
Source organism: uncultured Verrucomicrobiae bacterium (assembly GCA_963846065.1). Lineage (GTDB taxonomy): Bacteria > Verrucomicrobiota > Verrucomicrobiia > Chthoniobacterales > UBA10450 > DASPUI01. Next base: position 246,086 of record CAWJUP010000008.1, on the reverse strand, counting down.
ATGGAACCTTTTCAGTAATAATCTTTCCCGCCAGGCGACCGCTTTTAAATCGCTGAAATGGCCAGTAATCGAGGAGCAGCAGAACGAATGGGGTCGTCACCAGCATCGGCTTGCAGAGGAGACCAGCGGCGAATGTCAAAACGACGATTAAAAAAGACGCAGCCGTTTGCCGGCGGACGTAGCGAACATACGCGCCGAGGGTGAGGACGAAAAAGAAGGCGCTCAGCACGTCTTTGCGTTCTGAAATCCAGGCCACTGACTCGACATGCAGTGGATGGGCCGCAAAAATCGCGGCGACGAAAGCGCTGCGCCACAACGCGCCGGTCAATTTTCGGAAGACCAGAAAGAGGAGAACCGATGTGGCGGCATGGAAAAGCGCGTTAGTCAGATGGTGACCACCGCTGCGAGACTGGTAGAACTGCCAGTCGAGCATGTGCGAGATCGTGGTGAGGGGGTGCCAATTATTGGCGTGAATATGCGACCAGGCCCAGCCAATACCGGCGAGCGAAAGCCCGTGCCGAATATGGTTATTTTCGAAGACGTAATAGTTGTCATCGTAATTGACGAAGCCGAAACGGACCGTTTGTCCGTAAATCAGCGCGACGAGTAGAACCAGACCGGCGCAGATGGCGACCACGGTTTTGCAGTCACTGTTTCTCCTCTCGCCAGTCATGTCTTAGATTTGCGAACCGTCGATAAATAACAAATAGAAACGGGCGACCGGTGGTTTAGCATGCGGAATTCATGAAGGTCGGGCCGGATCGAAATTCCCGCATCGCGACGTGGCGCGCCATTGGGGCGATTGCCATTGTGGCTGTTACAGCACTGGTTTATTGGCCGGCGCTCCGCGGCAACTTCGTCTGGGATGACGAGCAGTTAATCACCGGCAATCCACTTCTTCGAAACGCATCAGGTCTTGTCGAAATTTGGACCGGCGGACGAACCGCAGATTTCTTTCCCCTGACCAACACTGTTTTCTGGATCGAGTGGCACTTGTTCGGAAACAATCCGGCCGGATTCCACATCGTAAATATTATTCTGCAGGCGGTTGACGCGCTGCTGGTTTGGCTGGTGTTGAGCCGGCTGAAAATTCCAGGCGCATGGCTGGCCGGCTTGATTTTTGCCATCCATCCGATCAATGCCGAGTCTGTGGCCTGGATTTCGGAGCTCAAAAACGTTCTCTCGTTATTTTTCGCGCTCTTGTCGGGCTTTTGTTTTCTTGAAACTGAAGATCGCCAATTTCTTTCGCGCGCTGCCGCCTATGCCGCTTCGCTGTTTTTCTTTGTTTTCGCGCTTCTCTCAAAATCGCAGGTGGTGTTCCTGCCCGTTGTCCTCCTGCTCTTTGCCTGGTGGCGTTCCGGCGGCTTGAATAGCGTCCAGTTCCGGCGAGAAGCGATCCGCACCTGGCCGTTTTTTGCGACCGCGATCATTCTGGGTTTGATCACAGTCTGGTTTCAAAATCGAGGAATCGGCGAGGAAGAAATTCTTGCCGGCTCGTTAGGTCGGCGTCTGGCCAACGCGGGAATGGCTGTGTGGTGGTACGCGGCGAAGGTATTCGCGCCGGCCAAACTGTCCGCGATTTATTCGCCCTGGCGATTCGATCAACCCCGAATGTTCGAATGGCTGCCGTTGCTCGCTCTGATCTTGTTGCTCGTCGCACTTTGGCTTCTCGATAATCGTCCCGCGCGCGCCCTCTTTTTCGCGTTGTCCAGCTTTGTCATCGCACTCGCGCCGGTGCTGGGATTTTTCCGAATGGCATATCTGCGAAGTGGCACATTGGTGGCGGATCATTTTGTTTATTTTGCTTCAATCCCCTTCATCGCCTTGGCCGCAGCGGTCATATCCATCTTATGGGGTCGCGCTGATCGGGCCGGCCGGCCGGTAATTGCCGCTGGGGTGATCATCGCGCTGTTCATGCTCGGCGTTTCGACGATTACTCGCGCCGGTGTTTTCCGGGACGAATCGACTCTTTGGTCCGATACGCTGAACAAGAATCCGGACGCCTGGCAGGCCCACGTCCGGCTGGGTCAGCTCCTGTTCAATCAGCAACAGTTCGCCGCCGCGCTCCCGCATTTGCAACGTGCCGTCGAGTTGAAGCCGGATTTGCCGGACAATCGAAACCTGCTCGGGCTCGATTTCTGCCGGCTGGAACGATTTGAAGAAGGAATCGCAGAATACCGAGCCGCGCTGCGACTGAAGGAGGCGCAACAAAACATTTCCGGCGTCGCTACCATTCGGACGAACCTGGCCAATGCGCTGACGATTAGCGGCAATAATCTGACGCTGGGAAGTCGTGAAATCACGCCCGACGCAAGGCAACGTTACGAAGAGGCGATTGCGGAATACGACAAGGCATTGCAGTTGGAACCGCAGCAGCCGGCGATTCATCGCAACCTGGGAATCCTGCTCGCGCGACTCGGACGTTATGACGAAGCCGAAGCGCACCTGCGAACCACACTCGAGATTTCGCCTAACGAACCGGTGGCGCGGGAGTTGTTGGAAGAAATTGAAGCGCGCCGGCGCTGATTAGAGCAAATGCCGGGCGGCTTGATCGACGTCTTTGTCTCCGCGTCCGGACAAATTCACGATGATGATCTGATCCCGCGACATTTTAGGCGCGGCTTTAATCACGTGACCGATCGCGTGTGCGCTTTCCAACGCGGGAATGATTCCTTCGGTTTCGGCGAGGGTTTTAAATCCGGTGAGAGCTTCGTGGTCGGTCGCGAACGTGTACTCGACCCGGCCAAGGTCATGCAGGTAGGAGTGTTCCGGGCCGATCGCGGCGTAGTCCAAACCGGCGGAAATGGAATGAGTCAACTCGATCTGGCCGTCTTCATTGGCGAGCAGGAAGGTCCGTGTTCCTTGCAAAACACCAAGCCGTCCGCCTTGAAATCGCGCGGCGTGTTTGCCGGGTTGAATGGCTTCGCCACCGGCCTCCACTCCTATCATTCGTACTTCCCGATCCTCCAGGAAGGGATGGAACAGGCCGATTGCGTTACTGCCTCCACCCACACACGCGATGAGCAAATCCGGGAGCCGCTTTTCCCGCTCAAGAATTTGCGATCGCGCTTCCACGCCGATGACTCGTTGAAAATCGCGCACCATCATCGGGTAGGGATGAGAACCGAGTGCGCTGCCCAAAATGTAATGAGTGGTGCGCACATTCGTGACCCAATCCCGCATCGCTTCGTTGATCGCTTCCTTCAACGTGCGCTGACCCGCCGTGACCGGGACCACTTTGGCACCCAGAAATTTCATTCGCGAGACGTTCAGAGACTGGCGCTGCATGTCGACCTCGCCCATGTAAATCACGCATTCGCATCCGAAGCGGGCCGCCACGGTCGCTGTGGCCACTCCGTGCTGGCCGGCGCCGGTTTCCGCGATGATTCGTCGTTTGCCCATTCGTTGGGCGAGAAGAATCTGCCCGAGCGCGTTGTTGATCTTGTGCGCGCCGGTATGCAGCAGATCTTCGCGTTTGAGGTAAATCTTCGCACCCGCGAGCTGGTTGGTGAGGCGTTCGGCGAAATAGAGCGGCGTCGGGCGACCCGCAAAATCGCGAAGCAGCGTGGAAAATTCCTTTGCGAAGGAGGGATCGGATTTGGCGCGATCGTATTCCGCAGTCAGTTCGTGCAACGCCGACATCAGCGTTTCGGGGACAAACATGCCGCCGTACGGGCCGAAATGGCCGCGCGCATCAGGAAGAGTTTCGGCCGGTGGCATGAGTAAAACGTCCGACGTTCAGCGGGGAACGTCCAACGCGCAATTTAGCAGCGCATTAATGGCACGCCGGTGAGGAGAGGGGATGGGAATTGCATTGAGAGCCTTGCGGGTAAACCACCTTTGCGATTCCTCGGGCTTCCTCGATGGCAATCGTTTGAACACGCGCAGCTCAATTTGATGATGGGTAAATGGGAAATGCGAAACGTGAATTGGCGCGCGCACACTGGACGTTGGAAAAGCGTCGGCCGGCACGGGCGGCAAAATCCACATTCTGCGCCAACGAGCAGCTGATTGCTGCAACAACACGCGTTCCTGGCGGAGGATGAGAGCGTGATTTTCAACGAGATGCCTGGTCCGCGGGCGTAATCGCTTTTTCGGAAGGAGTTCGGGGTGGGGCGTCCGGCAGAATTTTCTAACAGGGCAAATCGGGCAGCGTGGAGTGCGTGGCAAACAGACCATCGCGCCGAGATCGATCAGGGCGGAATTGAACTGCGCCGCTTTTCGCCGGGGGATTAATTGCGTCGCATGAGCCCAGAGTTGCGCGCGGCCTTGGCTGGAATCGATTAGTCCGCGCACATCGAAGACCCGCGCCAAAACTCGCCCGGTGTTCGCCTCCACAATCGGGACGGATTGATCGAACGCGAACGTCGCCACCGCGTTGCCAATGTACTGCCCGACGCCGGGCAACTTGCGCGCCATTCCTGAATCAATGGGAAATTTCCCCCGATGATCGTGTTGAATGATCTTTGCCGTCGCGTGAAAATTCCGGGCCCGCGCGTAATAGCCAAGGCCCTGCCATTCCCGCAGCACATCGCTTTCGTCGGCGCGCGCAACCGCAGCAAAATCGGGAAACCGTCGTAGCCATGCGTGGTAATACGGAATAACCGTGCTGACTTGCGTCTGCTGCAACATCAATTCGGACACGAGGATCGCGTACGGATCTTTGGTCCGTCGCCATGGGAGATCGCGGCCGTTCCGCCGGTACCACCGGTAGAGCGCGCGCCGAAAACCTGGGACGGTTCTTCTCGAGAGTCGGATCTTCCGCAAACGCTCAACATTCAACGTTCGTCCTCCGTACGTCCAATTCCGAGTTGAGTGTTGGACGTTGAGCGTTCAGCGTTGGACGTTTGTCCGTTATGAACTCGTACACGCAGCCGCTGACACCTGATCAGGCGACCAGGCTCCGCGGTCTGCTCGCCGAAATTGGCTTCGAGTTTTCGGCAAAACCGTACACGCTCTTTTTTGGGAAGAAGGGCAAACTCAGCGTCGCCGTTTACGAAAAAGGTCCCAAGGTCCTGGTCCAGGGCAAAGGCATCGAGGAATTCGTTCAATTCGAGCTTGAACCGAAAATTTTCGGTGAGGCCAAGCTCGGTTACGAAGAAGTGCATTCGCCAAAAATGTTCGAGCCGCATTTTGGTGTTGATGAAAGCGGGAAGGGCGATTTTTTCGGGCCGCTGGTTATCGCCGGCGCCTATGTGGACCGCGGCATTGCTCGCAAGCTGATCGACGCCGGCGTTCAAGACAGCAAGCGCATCGGTTCGGACGCGCGAATTCGAGCGCTGGCCACGGAAATTCGAAAAACGACGATGGGACTATTCGACGTCATTTCCATCGGTCCGGAAAAATACAACGAGCTCTACGAGAAATTTGGCAATCTCAACCGGTTGCTCGGGTGGGGGCACGCGCGGGTCATTGAGAATCTGCTCGCGAAAAAGCCGGAATGCTCGCGGGCATTGTCGGATCAGTTTGCCGACCCGCGCATTATTCAAAATGCGTTGCTGAAGCACGGTCAGAAAATTGAGCTGGAACAGCGAACCAAAGCGGAATCGGACATCGCGGTGGCGGCGGCTTCCATTTTGGCTCGCGCCGCCTTTATTGATTGGATGGATGGACACGGCCGGGAGTTGGGTATGCGATTGGATCGCGGAGCATCGGCCCAGACGAAAGCCGCGGCGGAGAAGATTGTGCGCGAGCGCGGTCCCGAGGCATTGAAAAAGCTGGCGAAAATTCATTTTCGGACTGCGCATGATGTAGCGCCTGAGCACTTTGCCGCGCCTCCGAAGCGTTCGGAGTGGCGCCGGTAAAGGCCCCCCGCAGGGCAAGATTCCTGCTCTTGATAGGACCGGACTTTGGCAATGGAAACAAGGCTGCTCATACTGAATGCCGATCCTGTCTTTGAGGATCAGGCCTTAATTACCTTGGAACTCCTCGAAAACTTGGAACTGCGAATCGTTCGCACCTTGGCCGAGGCTGTCCAAACGCTATTGGCCGAGAGTTTCGACGGTTTTCTCATCGAAGGAGACAGCGAGACGGCGGTCGATCAGGCCACGCATACGCGGCAACATTTTCCGTCATTGCGAATCGCTTGTCTGCTTCGGAAATTCGCGAATGAGACCGGCACGATTGCCGCCCAGCAAAAGATCGAAATCATCGCCCGACCCCGTGTGGCCGGCCAGTTCCGCCGCAAACTCGGCAGTTTCGTGCGATCGCTCGACATGCATGCAGGGTCTAGTGCGGAAGGGATCGATCCGTGCCATTCGTTAGTCGGAAATTTGAGCCAGTTTTCCGCTGCGGAAATTCTGCAGATGAGTTGCCTCAGCCAGCGGAGCGGACGATTCACCTTCAAATCCGGTCGCGGTAATAGCGAGGTGTATCTGCAGCAGGGTTCGGTGCGACATGCGAGCTTCGGGGATTTGGAAGGCGAACCAGTCGTTGCCGAAATTTTCCGGTGGCGTCAGGGGCGATTTTATTTCGAAGAAGGCGTGATCAGTCAGGTTCAATCCGTCGATCGGCCGTGGCCGCATCTTCTCATCGATAATTTGCAGAAGCTCGACGAGACGCTGCAGTTGGTCAGCGTAGAAAACTAAGGCAATGCGCGATCAAAAATTAGAAACTCAGATTCGTTTGCTCACTTTGCAGCTGGAGAATTGGAAAAAGCTGCACGACCTGATGACATACGGACTGGACAAGGCGAAACCGATTATTTCGAGCGAACAGGAACGCCTGTTCACCGAGATCCGCGGTCAGCTCCTCCAGGAAACCGAGTATGTTCTGCGCGAGCTGGAGATTCTGGACGGCCTTTCGGGCAAAGCCATGAATGTCTTGCAGCGCGGAGTTTCTGTTCGTGCCGTGCGCGACCTGAACCCGGAGGATATTCGGCGTCTGGAATCGGAATGGAATGCCGTTTTTACCAAACTTGGCGTGGTCCAGGGCCAACTGAAAGCGCGCCGCAAGGAACTCTCTCAGCAAAGCGCAATCAGCTTTTATTTGAGCCGGATTTTCCGAAAGCCGGCCTTGGCGCGCTAGTCGCGGCCGGTAAGTCGTTCGGAGCCGGCCAGCTGACCGGCCCAAGATTTCGCTTTTCTTGTTAAATTTTGCCACCACCTTGCCGGTGAGGAACGATTCTTCAGTGTTATGGCGAAACTGACCAAACGCGACATCGTAGTTGCGATCAGCAATCAGACAGGCATGGTCCAGCACCAGGTTTTCGATGTGGTTCAGCGGACGTTGGACAAGATCACCGATAGCCTGGCCAATAACGTTCCCGTCGAACTTCGTAATTTCGGCATCTTTCAGCCGCGTCTGACAAAGCCCAGGGTGGGACGAAATCCCAACCAACCTGGCAGCAGCTTTGTCATTCCACCGCGTGTGACCGTCAAGTTCAAGGCGGGTAAGATCATGCGACAGCGCGTCGAAAAACTCTCGCGTGAGCTGAAGAATGAGGGCGAGAAATCGCCGGCTGAAGCCAACAGCCAACCGCATTAACGGATTGCGGCCAACTTACGACAACGCTTCTTCTTCGAGAACGTTGCGAATCGATTCTTCAAGCCGATCAAAGTCGATCGGCTTGGTGAGATGATCGGAGAAACCCGCTTCGTGCGCATCCGACACGTCGCTTTGCGCGCCGTAACCGCTCAGAGCAATTCCACGCAGACCCTTTCGCGTGTGAAGTTCGCGCATCAGGTCGTAGCCGCTCCGGTCGGGCAATCCAATATCGCTGATCACCAAATCAAAATCTTGAGCCAGTCCTTTCTCCAAGGCTTGGTTGGCTGAAAACGCGGTGGTGATCTGATACCCGCGCCGCTCGAGCAGCATTTTCATTCCCGCACAAGTGTCGACGTGATCGTCCACGACCAGGATCCGGCGTTCTCGGGGCGGTAAAGGTGGAAGATCGCTCCTCAGGCCGGGTTGAGTAGTTACTTTTGGCGCCGGAACGGTTTTGAGAATGACGGTAAATGTTGAACCCTGATTGGCGCCCGCACTCGTCGCGGAAATTCTGCCCGCATGAGCCTCCACCATCGCTTTGGAGATCGCCAAACCCAGGCCCAGTCCTCCGAACTTTCGGGTGATGGAGGTTGGTCCCTGTTCGAATGCGTTGAAAATCTTATCGGTCTTATCCGCTTCAATCCCGATTCCGGTATCGGAAATCTGAACTTCAATCTCGTGATCGCCCGAATTCCTTGTCGTGATCGTGATTCGGCCATTTGCCGGAGTGAATTTCACGCTGTTCTTAATGAGATTCCAAAAGACTTGCTGCAGACGCGCGGAATCTCCTTCGACGTGAATTTCACGCGCGTCGAGCCTGAATACGGTTTCAATCTGTTTGGCGGCGATATCTTTGAGACAAATTTCGTGCGCCCGCCGCAGGACGTCGTGGAGGTTTGTCACTTCGAACGTGAGCTGCAGTTTTCCTTTCGCGATTCGGGTCACATCAAGCAAGTCGTCGATTAACCGGGCTTCCAGCTCGACGTTCCGCCGAATGATCGCCACGGCTTCGCGCACTTCTTCGGATTTGTCGTCTTCCAGTTCGGACACCATCGCGATGACCGGGGACAAAGGATTGCGCAGCTCATGCGACAACAACGCCAGAAATTGATCTTTCGCAGCGTTCGCGTTGATCAATTCCCGGCGCAAGGTCACGTCGCGCGTTTTGTCTTCAATCAGATATAGGATGCCCTGGGTCGTTTCATGCGAATCTTGCAGCCGCAGGAGATTGACGTTTAAGAAATGAGTCATTCCGCCTTCGTCAGTGAACGGCTGTTCGATCAACTGAAAAGGTGTGCCGGACGATAAAACTTTGGTCATCGCGTCCGGTGGCGCGATCTGGACGTCTGCGTAGGCGAGATCCAAAATTTCCGCAGGCGACGGCGAATTCCCGAACCGTTGTGCCATCTGCCGAAACGCCTCATTCGCGTGGACAAACTTTTGCGAAGCCGGGTCGATCAACGCGATACCAAGTGGCGTATTCGCCAGAATCTTTTCGTTGAACACAACCTCTCGCTCAAGTCGGCGACTCGCTTCGGTTTGTCGTCGATAAAACAAGCCGCCGAACCAGGCGAAAACGGCGGTCAAAGCCATCAACCAGCCGGCGAGCACGGTCATTTTTGCGCGCCACTCATAGACAGATTTGAAGGCAATGCCTTTCGGTTGCGCAATCAGCGCGACCCACCCGGTGGAACCAATTGGGGAGAATGAAAATACGTCTTTTCCTCGCTCGAGATGTCCTTGTCTCGCCTGCAGAATTTGCCGAACGAAGTCGGGCGCCATGGCCGGCTCCTTCGTGTTTCCGTTGAAGGTGCCGTCGAACAGCGAATTTCCGTTTTGATCGATGATCTGACAGACCGCCTGATCTGCCAGTGCGATGCTGGAAAGCCTTTGCCCCAGCCGCTCCACCAACACCGAAACACCGAAGTATCCGACGACCGATTTGTCGCTCGCACGAACCGCTCCAACAATATCGGTAGCCGGCCGGCTGTCCGCCGGACGTTGGTGGACCGGCGATACGTAAGGTTCACTCGACTCTTTCGCCGATCCGCGCCAAAAATCGGAGCCGAAATCTTTGCCCGTTAACGAGCGATTGGGCGGAACGGTGGCAACCAAGCGGCCATCGCGATCGGTGAGAAACATTCCATCAATCCGCGGTTGCGAATAGAAAACGGAATTCAGCCATTGTTGCGCCGCGTTCGCAGAGCTGGCAGCGCCGGCAAACCGTGCCGCTTCGGTTGAGTTCTCATAATATTGGACCACGCCGCCTGTCCGGCTGAGATCGTCGCCAATCAATTGGGCGATCAATTGCACAAAAGTTTGGCGATCACGCCATACGCGCGATTCCAAAGTCCGGCTCAAAATTGTGTAGGAGAGCCACAGAATCAGGATCGACGGGACCCACCCGGCCAAAAGAATGGCGCAAACGATGTTGAACCGTTCGAATCGGTGGCGCGCGCCCCTGGTAACTCGATCCCTCAAACCCATGCCGCTGCATGGAAAAGTAGCATATTCGCAGCCAGCGCGGCCGTGATTTGTTATTCAGTTTGCCGGATCGCGTCGTTTACCAAACGTGCCTGGGTGGCGACGTCTCGAACCTCGGCCGGATGGAGCGTCGGCTTCTTTAAGATTGAATCGATGGTGTCCACTGCGGTCCGAATTTTCTCAAATAGAGGTGTATGAATCACGTTGGGCGGCAGCGTCTTTAGTTCATTAAGGAAATACGTGGTCAGATCGGGCTCGGCCAAAATACGCGCCCGTTCGGGGGAAAATTGTTCGGTCACAGCCGAAGCACTGATCTCCAACCCGCGGAGCCATCCACCCAGACTGATCAGGTGAGCCATTTTTTCGTCGCGAAGTTCCATCAGGGCTTGTTCGACGTCGGCCTGGGTGTTGATCAGTTCTTTGCGGACCGCCGGCCAGTGACCGCGTTTTCCCATTTGCGTCAGACTGGCACTGTGTCTGGTGACACGGTCTCCGACACCCAGGCCCCGGGCTTCACGAAGCAAAACGCGTCCAAATTCTTCGACCAGGCTGGTCCGCTCGGCAGCGACGATAAGAAAACCGTCGGCGATCAGTCCGCCGAAGATTAATCCCTTTTGCTCCCGACTCGCGGCAACCGTCTTCGGTAAGGCGCGTTTGACCTTTTCGAAGGGCAGGGGTTTCAGCTGGTCGAGTTGATTAAAGATTCGGGCGATCGACGGGGCCGTGTATTGGTTGATTCCGAGCTCTTCCCGTTCGTGTTCCGGATTGCCCGAGGGTTCGTCTTCCTGGGCGGGCGACAGGGCCCGGCCAAAGAGGAAGAGAAATGAAAACAGCAGCAGGGTTTTTCCGCTCATGAAATGCTCATTTTCAGAGGCGAACAGACCAATTTTTCATTTGACGCCCGCACTGGACAGGCCATCATGCGCCCTTGCTGCCTTAACCATCGGCAGTCGCCAGAAGCCTTATGCAAGGAAGCCCCGGTTATATTATTTGGACAGTCTGCTATCTGGCGGTGCTGATCGGTTTGTCTGCCTACGGCATCCATCGCTATTTCATCATCTACCTCTTCCTTAAAAACCGGAAAAGCAATGTCGAACCGGCCGGCCATTTCGAAAACCTGCCGAAAGTCACGATCCAGTTGCCGATTTTTAACGAAATCTACGTGGTCGAACGATTGCTGAAATCGGTCAGCAAATTGGATTACCCACGGGAACTTTTGCAGATCCAGATCCTGGACGATTCCACCGACGACACTCGCGAAATCACCGCTTCGTGCACGGAAGAATTGCGTTCTCGAGGTTTTAACGTGCAGCGAATTCACCGGGTGGATCGAACCGGTTTCAAAGCCGGCGCGCTCGCGACCGGGCTGGATAACGCCGATGGCGAATTTCTTTGCATCCTGGACGCGGATTTTGTTCCAAATCCGGATTTGCTCAAGCGCACAATTCATTTCTTCACGAACCCGAAAGTCGGAATGATCCAGACGCGATGGGGCCACTTAAATCGCGGTTACTCGCTTCTGACGCGGGTGCAGGCGATGTTTCTCGATGGCCATCTTCTCTTGGAACAAACGGCGCGGAGTCGCAGCGGCAGGTTCTTCAATTTCAATGGGACAGCCGGGGTGTGGAGGAAATCGTGCATTGTTGAGGCGGGTGGATGGCATCACGACACGCTGACCGAAGATCTCGACCTGAGTTATCGGGCGCAGCTCGTCGGCTGGAAATTCATCTTTCTGCCGGACGTAGTCACGCCGGCGGAATTGCCGGTGGACATGAACGGCTTCAAATCCCAGCAACACCGTTGGACCAAAGGGTCGATTCAAACCTGCAAAAAATTGCTCCCGCGGATCTGGCGTAGTCACTTGCCGTTTTCGATTAAGCTTGAGGCCACCGGCCATCTCATTTCCAATTTTGCCTATCTGTTGCTGGCCTGCTTGTGCGTTTTACTTCATCCGGCGACCGGTGGCCCGCAGACGGGTTGGGTCAGGACGCTGTTGATCGATGTGCCGATCTTTCTGACGGCGTCGGTCTCAGTCGCTGTTTTTTACGTTTGTGCCCAACGGGAACTTCACCCGCGGACGTGGATGAAAGAGATGCTGCTCTTGCCCTGCCTCTTAGCTCTCGGTGTTGGATTATCCCTAAATAATGCTCGAGCGGTCCTCGAGGCGATTTTCAATCATCAGTCCGATTTCACCCGGACTCCGAAATATGGGATCGAGCGGAAATCTCAAGCCTGGCGCAGCTGCAAATATCGCCCTCTCAAGTCGGCGTTGCCCATCGCTGAGTTCGCCTTTGCTGTATATTTCAGCTACTTCGTGTGGTACGCTATCGCGCATCGGCAATTCCTTTCGGTACCGTTTTTGCTCATGTTCCAGGGAGGTTTTCTCTATGTCTCCCTGTCCTCCATGGCTCGCTGGTGGCCAAAGATCAGCTTTGGCACTCCCCGCGCGACGGCTGCAATTCCCGCGTGACAAAACGCGTTTTCTGAGTAAAAGAACGCCGATGCTTCGCCTTGGCCTGGGTCTATTGGCCCTGTCTGTTTCCCTCCCGATCGTGCGCGGCGCGAGTCTCCCCGAGGATCCATCCAGTCGGGTCATTATTAGTGTGCGCGATCAGAAGCTCATGCTGGTGCAAAACGACAAGAGAGTCGCCCTCTTTCCGGTTTCGACTTCCAAGTTCGGTCTCGGCGATTCGTTAGGCCGAATGACGACACCGCTCGGATTTCTTCAGGTTGTGTATAAAATAGGAGACAATGCCCCCGCTGGAGCCGTCTTTCATAATCGACGCTGGACTGGCGAGGTTCTCCGGCCAAACGCGCCCGGAAGAGATCCGATCGTGAGTCGCATCATCTGGCTGCGTGGGCTGGAAGCAGAGAACGCTCATGCCTTCGGTCGATGCATCTACATTCACGGGACGGCCGAAGAACGAACGATTGGCCGGCCAGCCAGTTACGGATGTATTCGAATGAGATCGAAAGACGTGATGTCGCTCTACAATCTCGTGACCCCCGGGACGATCGTTCAGATCGTACCCGATCATCTGCCTCAGCCGAAGAGGGCGATTTCCGCGTCACCGACTCCGCCGATTCCGCCGTTGCCGAACGATCACACGTTGATCGCTTCGCGGGGCCGCCGCGCCTGACCTCCCGCCCGGTCGCACCTCGTCTTGACAATCGTGGCTGGTGCAGCGAGCCTGCACGCCCACTAAATTTATCGATGGCCAATACCAAATCCGCAGCCAAACGCGCCCGCCAATCCGTCAAGCGTATGCGACAGAACCGCGCTTCGCGCAGCCGTCTTCGCACTCTTCACAAAGGCACGCGCGGGGATGGAGTCACTCAGGAAAAGATTCGCGCCCTCGTCTCGGCCCTGGATAAGGCGGCGAAACGGGGAGTCATTCATCGCAATGCCGCCAATCGCCGAAAGGCGCGGCTCAACAAGCTGGTGGCGGCAGCGGGGCCAAAGAAGTAAAAGGCATCCGCTTCTCGCCGGTCGGCCAAAAGTCTTGGCATCTGACTTAAGGCGGCTAAATTCTTCGCGATGATTCCTGCGCTTTTTCTGATCGGATTCACGGTCATTTATCGCATCAGCACCGGCCTGATGATTCACTCGGGCAGCGGCTGGCTGTCGAATTTCGCGCCGCTGGCGGCGATTGCACTCTGCGGTGCGGTTTATTTTCCGCCCAGGCTTAAGTTTTCCGTGCCGCTGCTCGCTTTGTTTATTTCGGACGAAGTGCTGAATTATTACTACGGCGCGCCTTTGCTCGATCCCCAGATTGTCTGCCGCTACCTGGCGCTGGTGTTTATCGGAGTCCTGGCCCTGTCCCTGCAGAACCGTGCGTCTTTGAAAGCTCTCCTGCCCGCATCCATCGTTGCTTCCACGATCTTTTATCTGATCACCAATATTTTTTCCTGGTTGAGCGATCCGGGCTACGTGAAAAATCTGTCGGGCTTGGTTCAGGCGATTACCGTCGGCCTGCCCCAGGACCGTGCCACGCCGAGCTGGATGTTTTTCCGCAACTCACTCGTCAGCGATCTCATGTTTACCCTCCTCTTTGTGATCTGTTTTAGTTTCGGGGAAAAACGCAGCCGGGCCCAGGCTGCCGATTCACTGCCCCGGGTAGCGTAAGATTCCAATGCCGCAGCCCGACCAGCGCGACGAGGTCGAGATGCTCGCGCTCATGTTATTGATCCGCCGTTTCGAGGAACGGGCCAGTCAGCAGTATCAAGCGCAGAAGATCGGCGGCTTTTGTCATCTTTACATCGGGCAGGAAGCCGTGGTGGCCGGTGCCGTCGCGGCGACGCGCCCGGATGACTACCTGATCACCGCTTATCGAGATCATGGCCATGCTCTCGCCCGTGGCACGAGCGCGGACGCATGCATGGCCGAGCTTTTTGGAAAAGAGACGGGTTGCTCGCGCGGCCTGGGCGGTTCCATGCACTTTTTCGACAAGAAGAATCATTTTTACGGCGGACATGCCATTGTCGGCGCGCATGTTCCGTTGGCCGCGGGAATGGCCTTCGCTTCAAAATATCGCGACGAAGATCGCGTCACACTTTGCTTTTTCGGCGACGGCGCGATCAATCAGGGTGGATTTAACGAGGCGCTCAATTTAATTGCGCTCTACAAGCTGCCGGTGGTGCTGATTTGCGAAAACAACTTATTCGCCATGGGCACATCGGTGAAACGCTCGACCTCGTTGAAGCAGTTGGTCGATCGCGCGGAAGGTTACGACATTCCGGGCGAGATCATCGATGGGATGAATTTTCGCGAAGTCCGCGACAAGCTTTCTGAAATTATCGCTTCGATTCGGAAAGACCCGCATCCGGCGTTCGCGGAAGTTCGAACTTATCGTTATCGCGGTCACTCGATGTCCGACCCGGCCAGTTATCGGACGAAAGACGAGCTGGAAAAATACCGGCTGGATGACCCGATCATTCGTTTGCGCGCGCAACTCACGCGCGAGGGCAAATTGACCAACGAGCAGTTCGACAAAATCGACAAGCAGGCGAAAGAAACCGCGCTGGCCAGCGTGAAATTCGCGGAGGAGAGCGGCGAACTGCCGGTCGAGAAAGTATACGATTACGTTTACGTGAACGGGAAGAATTCGTGAGGGAGATCACATATCGTCAGGCGCTGAACGAAGCGCTCGCAGAAGAATTGGAACGCGATCCGAACGTGTTTTTGATGGGTGAAGAAGTGGCGGAATACAACGGCGCTTACAAAGTCAGCCAGGGTTTACTGGAACGCTTCGGACCCAAGCGAATTATCGATACACCCATCAGCGAAAACGGTTTTGCCGGTCTGGGAGTTGGCGCGGCCATGGTTGGTCTGCGTCCGGTGATCGAATTCATGACCTTCAGTTTTTCTTTGGTGGCTTTCGATCAGGTGGTCAACAACGCGCCCAATATGTTGATGATGTCGGGCGGACAATTTAATGTCCCAATCACTTTCCGGGGACCGAATGGTCCCGCCCATCAGCTCGGCGCCACTCATTCGCATGCGACCGAGAATTTGTTCGCTAACGTTCCCGGTCTGAAAATCTGCACGCCCGCAACTCCCCGCGACGCCAAAGGTTTGCTGAAAACAGCCATTCGCGACGACAATCCGGTTTTGGTTCTCGAAGCCGAGCTTCTTTACAGTTCGAAGGGAATGGTCGAACCGCCAGACGAGGAATTGTTGATTCCGTTAGGCAAAGCGGAGACCAAACGCGAAGGCAGCGATGTCTCGATTATTTGTTACGCGCAGACCGTGCCGCTCGCCCTCAGCGTGGCGGCGGAGTTGGAGGAAGAGGATATCTCCGCCGAAGTGGTCGATCTGCGCTCGATCAAGCCGCTGGATGAAGAAGCGATTTTTAACTCGGTGGCCAAAACCCATCGTGTCGTGATCGTCGAACAAGACCGGCCGTTCTGCGGCGTCGGTGCGGAGATTTGTTATCGAATCCAAAAGAATATTTTTGATGAGCTCGATGCCCCGGTCTTGCGCGTTTCTCAGGAAGACGTGCCGATGCCGTACAATGAGCGGATGGAAAAGTTTGTGCTCCCCAACTCCGATCGCTTGATGTCGGCCGTAAAAAAAGTTTGCTACATGTGATCCGCCTTTTTTTTCTCCACTTTCAACCATCTATTAGCGACTTCGAAAATGCCTGAGATCCAAATGCCCAAACTGAGTGACACGATGACCGAGGGAACTCTGGTCGCGTGGAAAAAGAAGAAGGGCGATAAGGTTTCGGCCGGCGATGTCATCGCCGAGATCGAGACCGACAAGGCCACCATGGAATGGGAGTCGCCCGAGGACGGAACGTTGACCGAAATCTATGTTCCCGAAGGCGGAAAAGTGAACGTGGGCGATCGAATCGCGTTCATCGGGGAAGAGGGCGAGGCGCCGAAACCCGAAGGAAAGTCCGCCGAAAAGAAAGCGGAGAAAAAAGAAGAACCGAAAAAGCAGGAAAAGCAGGCGGAAACGGAAAAGCCTGCGCCTGCCGCAAAAAAGGAAAAGGAGACTGCTCCTGCGCAGGAGCAGTCTTCGGAGGCAACCGTGCCGCCGGCAAAGGCGCAGCCGACACGGTCGCCAGGAGAAAAAGAACATCGGCAAGAGGGCGAGGGCACCGCCCGCGTCAAAGCTTCGCCCGTAGCAAGACGGGTCGCGGCCGAATTGGGCGTCGATCTTTCAAATGTAAATGGAACCGGTCCTGATGGTCGGGTCACGGAGAGTGACGTGAGAGCTGCGGCAAAATCCGGAGCCACAGTCGCTGGCCGCCCACGCCCGTCCGGCTCGGTCGCGGGGTCGACGCCCCCGGCTAAGGCGCCCATGATCCACGGGGAAGGGACGCGCGTTCAACTTTCCGGGATGCGGCGAATTATCGCACAACGTCTGACCGAGAGTCTCGGTCCGGTTCCGCATTTTTATCTCACCATTGAAATCAATGCCGGCCCGCTGATGGAAGCGCGCGAAGAACTGAAATCAGCCGGCGAAGGTGCGGACACGGCAAAAATCACGGTGAACGATTTCGTCTTGAAAGCGGCGGTGATGGCCGCGGTGAAAGTTCCAAAAGCAAACTCGTCGTTCGACGGCGATTCAGTTGTGCAATATGCCGAAGTCGATTTGGGCATCGCGGTGGCCATCGAAGACGGCCTGCTCACTCCCGTGATCAAGGGCGCGCAAGACAAATCCCTGCGCGAGATCAGTGCGATGGCGAAAGATCTGGCCAGCCGGGCGCGGAATAAACGGATGAAACCGGAAGAGTTTCAGGGCGGCAACTTCACTGTCTCGAATCTCGGCGGCATGGGGGTGGATTCGTTCAGTGCAATCATTAACCCGCCGCAGGGATTCATTCTCGCCGTTGGAAGAATCGAAAAAGTTCCGGTGGTCGACGATTGCGACAAAGTGGTGATCGGTCAGCGGATGAAAATCACGATGAGCTGCGATCACCGCGTGATTGATGGCGCGTTAGGCGCTGAATATCTCAAGGAATTGAGGCATTTCCTCGAAAATCCGGCCTTGCTGTTGGTGTAGAAAAACAATTCGATTCGGCCCGTTACACGTTCCGTAGTTCCCAAACCATGAATCGGTCGAGGGCGGGACGACTTCGTTTGACCGCGAGCGCGATGACTGTGACATCATCGAGGAAGCCAAGCGCGGGAACCGCATCGGGAATGACGTCGAGCGGATCGACGACATAGATAATGGCGGCGATGATGACGACCAAGGTGCTTGCTGAAACATCCCGGTAGCCGCCGCCGGCGTAGGAGCGAACCAAACGAAGCATCGCGCAAAAATATGGCCATGTTTCGGCAAACTCTTCATGCGGCATGGACGCCAATTCGGTCACGGCTTCATCAAAAAGCGCGTCCAAACGCGACGCATCTGCCAGATACGATTTCGCGCTTTGCAGCGCCTTGGCGAATTCCTCATCCATTCGCCGCTCTAGACCGGGATATTGTTTGGACTTCGGTTTGGCGGCCGACTTTTTTCTCCGGGCAACCGGACTTCGTTTTTTCTTTGTCACCGGCGTATCAAAGCATTCCCCATTGTTCGTGAGAAGCCGTTTGTCTTGAAGAGGATGAATTGTAAGATCGACAGTTAGACGCGCGCTGCGAAGAAGATGCAAAATTCCCAAGACCAAAAACCGTTACAGACCACCTCATTCGCCATTCAGGCGACGCGCGGGCTGATTCGCGACCGCAACTCTCGTCGCCGGACCATGGCGGTCTTGCTCGGGGCGGCCCTGGTATTTCTGGTTTGCGGTTCAACCTTTCTGCAGGCGACTTTGAATCCACACGAACATCCATGGTGGTTCATTTTCTTTTGGGCCATCTGTGGCTGGCTCGCGATCACGGCAATCTTGCTCGCCATCTTCGATATGCTGGCGCTCAAACGCGACGGGCGTAATGCCGAAAAGCGGTTGCGTCAGGGATTACGCGGTCCCGAACCACCTTGATGGAAAACGCCTGGAAGACGCGCCAGCAAATGGAAGCGACCGAGCGCGCGGTGCTCTCGCCTTACGCGCAAAAGTCGGGCGATTCGCGCGGCCGAAAATACTCCGAACCGGGTCATTCTTTTCGGACCGAGTTTCAACGGGATCGCGCAAGGATCATTCATTCGCGAGCGTTCCGTCGGCTGGAATACAAGACCCAGGTGTTTCTAAACGGCACGGGCGACCATTTACGCACGCGCCTGACGCACTCGATCGAAGTTGCATCGATCAGCCGGACGATCGCGCGGGCTTTGTCGTTGAATGAAGATCTGGCGGAGGCAATCGCCTTGGCGCACGATCTCGGTCACACTCCATTCGGGCATTCCGGCGAGGAAATTCTGGCCGAATGCATGCGCGACCACGGTGGTTTTGAGCATAATCGTCAGAGTCTGCGCGTGGTCGAAGTGCTGGAAAATGCGTATCCCGATTTCCCCGGCCTGAATCTCACCTTTGAAGTGCGCGAAGGTTTACAGAAGCACGAACGGGAGGCGACGGATCCGGAACATCGTTACCCATCATTGGAAGCGCAGATCGCGGATCTGGCGGACGAGATTACCTATTACAGCCACGATCTGGATGATGCGGTTGATTTTGAAATTTTAAATCCGGATCAACTTCGCGATAACGCGATCTGGAAGCACAGTGGTGAACGTGTGGTCCGCCGCTATTCCGATGTGCGTGAACCCGAGCTGCACAAACTGGTCATTCGCGACATCATCGATCACGAAGTGCAAGACGTGGTCACGACCAGTGCCCGAGCGATCGCCGAGGCAAACGTGCAGAGTGCGGACGGCGTGCGCCGGCAGGACGTTACTTTGATTCGCTACAGCGACGAATTGGCCCAGGCGAATCGGGCGTTACGTAAATTTCTTTATGCGAATGTTTATTATCATCCGCGCGTTGCCGAAGAAAATCGGCGCGCCTGCGAAATGCTGCGCCAAGTTTTCGAGAATTACGTGGCGGATCCGAGCAAGTTAGGCGATGCCGCGACGCGTCGTATTGAAAAAGAAGGATTGTACCGCACGATTTGCGATTACGTCGCGGGAATGACCGATCGCTACTTAATGGACGAGTTTCGCCGTTTGAGTAGCTGATCTCATTTTATTGCGGCGGATGAAATCCAAATTCCGCCTGCAGATTGCCCCAGAGCCATTCGGCCACGGAGTCGTGCGGAATCGATTGGACTTCGGCGGCGGCCAGCGCATCGGCTTTTTCCACCCCGCCATTCAGACAATAGAGATAGATCAGCAATAAAAGATCGTCCGGGTTCGGAGTGGCGTCCTTTTCCATCTCGAGCAACTGGATGGCGCGCGGGTAATCGCGAGAGGCCAGAGCGCTTGCAGCCAGGTCGTGCATCGCTTCCAGGGGCGGGGAGGTCGAGTCGAGTCGGGCCGCGAGGGCAATCTGAAATTCGTCGCTGTCGAGTGCCGCCAGGACTGGCGTGCGCAGTCGGGTGTTCCGCAAATAAATATTGAGCTCCTCCAGCCAGTTGCCCGGAGTCAGCTGCGAGACGTAACGCATTTGCCGGATGAGAAAAAATGGTTCCAGCGATTTGGACCATTCGTTAGGCCAAATCTGCGATATCAATCGGGAAGACTGAAAACGCCGGAGCGCGGAACGCCGGTCCATGTACTCATTTCCGAGTTGATAAGCATCTTCCAAATTCGGATGCCCATCGTCGAGACGTTTGGGATAAAAATCATCCAGCGGAGCGGTGGCGCTGCTTAATCGCTCAATCTCCTCGTTATCCATTAAGAACAATGCCGACATCTCCTCCGGATTTTCGATGCCCACGCGGACGAGGTCCGAGCGAATTTCCGGATCGTTCCAGATCGAATCCGCCGTCACGTCGTCACCGTTCGGGAGCGGAGGTTTAATGCCCATCAGGATCCACTCCAGATCGGGACCCGCCCAAACCGATGCCTTCGGAAATGCGGCCTGAAAAGCGTGGAGGATCGATTTCGTTTCGGCCGGCGTGAGCTGGTAAATCGGCAGCCAGAAAGTCGCAATGCCGCCGTCTTTCAACTGCCGGCTCATCAATTTGAAAAACTGTTCGGTGTAAAGATTTACCGTGCCGGCGACCTTCAACGGTGGCGGCTCACCCGTGATGACATCGTATTTCCGGCCGCTGGCTTGCAAAAAAAACCGGCCATCCTGAACGAAGCGCGTCACTCGTTCGTCCCGCAACGGGTCCTGATATTCGAGGCCGCGGTAGGAGCCGGCGAGATGAAAAACTTCGCTGGAAATATCCACCATATCGATGCGCTTCAAATGTTTGTCATGAACCAGCGCATCGGCGGTGACACCAACGCCGTAACAAATTAACAATGCATCTTCGCTTTGCGGTCGCAGGGCCAGCGGAAGGTAGGCAAATAACCGCATGTAGGTTTGGCTTCGCGGCTGCGTCGCCGACATGGAATAAGCGTTCGTGACCAGCCGGTAGTAATACGGTTGGTTAAAAAGATCGCGCCGCAGCAATTGGAAAGTGTCCGCCGTGCCTTCGACTTTCCGGATCAAACGCGATCCGTCGGCTTCGTAAGGCCGGCGGGCATTGGCGAAATGGACGTCCTCGCGATCGAAAGGAAACGTTGCCACCAGGACAATGAAAAGCAGGGCGATGATCATGAAGGCTGCTTCCAGCGGGCGGGTAAATGACCACGAGCGCGGTTTGATAATCAGTAAGGCCAGTAACAAATAAGAAGCCGCACAAAGAATGAGAGCGGATTGAAACCCGAGGGCTGGTAATAAAACAAAACCGGCCAGCAAAGGACCAATGGCCGCGCCGATGGTGTTGCCCAGAATGGTGAGACCGGAGGCATTCATTCGTTGCGGCACACTTTCCTGAACGCGCGTGGCCAGGGCCGGCAGCAGGATTCCGGACAAAACCGAAACCGGAAACATCAGGACGAACGACAACCGGGCAATCTCCGGCAGCGATTCGACGTGAATGGTTCCGATGTTCGATTGCGGCGGCGGTACCGGAAAAAAAAGATAACTCAGCAGCGTGGCCGCGGCCGCACACGGCAAAATCGTTTGCACGACTCCCACCGCGGTCAGGCGCCGCTGTAAGATGGTTGAAAGAAGTCCGCCAAGGCCGATACCGGCGAGCACCACCGCGAGCATGACGGAGAATGCGGTCGCGGTGGACGCGACATAGAGCCGCATGAAACGAAACCAAATCACTTCCAGTGCGAGAAGAATTGCACCGGTTCCGGCACTGAGAACAAGAAACGGCGCGGGGAGTTCGAAAAATTGAAGCTTGAACGCGCGTTCCATTTCTTTCGGCTGAGATTTTCCGGCTGAAACAACTGCGCAAATAGCCGCGGTGCAGCTTAGTCCCGCGGCCACCAGGGCCGTGCCAAAAAGTCCGAACAACCGGATGAGCAGCATCTCTCCGAGAAGCGAGCCCGCCACCGCGCCGAGGGTGTTGAATCCGTAAAACAAACCGATCTTGGTGGCGAACTCATGTTTTTGCAGCGCGGGATCCTCCAGCAGGATTGGCAAAGTCAGGCCCATCGCGGTGGTCGGGATGAGCAAGATGAGAAAAGAAATGCTGAAGCGCAGGAAATTGAGCGGCTCCTGATAATTCCAAAACGCTTGAAACACCGGCCGCAGCCATTCGCCTAACGAAGGCAAACTGAAAACGAGCGTGCAACCGCACAGCGCAATAACAATTTCGAGACAGGCGTAAATTCGGAATGGCCGCCGCCGCGGGAGTTTGGCCGTGGCTGCGATCAAGCTTCCGATGGCCAGACCGGCCATGAAGCTGGAAAGAATCAGGGCGGCCGACCAGACGGAATTCCCGAAGGCCAAACCGCTGAGACGAAGCCAGAGCGTTTCGAAAAGAAGCGCGCTGGCTCCGGACAAAAATAAAATGCCCGAGACCAGAGCTAAGCGCACGATTTGAAATCGCCGCTCGCGCGGAAAAGCAACTCGTTAGGCTGCGGCGCTGCCAATTTCATCGCTGAGATAATTAATCACCAGGCGCAGCCGTTGATTGACCGAAAGCTCCTCCAAAACATGTTGGCGGCGAAGCGGATCCGTTACAAAAGTCGAGGTCACCAGATCGGCCAGCATCTCGACATTTCCGAGTTGCGACAAGTAAACATCGACCTTGGCCGGCAATTTGCGCCCGTTCCGTTTCAGTTTCGAATAAAGCTCGAGCACTTTTTCCGCCAGGGCCTCGGTTTTCACGGTCGTTTCATCACGCGACTCAACCGGATCGATCCGGGCAATCGGGAACGGAGATTCCTGTTTGAATCCGGTGAAGCGAACCCGCTGCAAGCCTTGCAGGATGACGTTCGAAGTTCCGTCACTGCGTTCCACACAGGCACGAATCAATCCGACAGCAGCCACATGAAAGAAATCCTCAGGCTCACGCCAATCGGCACAGCTTGGCTTGATCAGCGTCACGGAGAACATGCGACTCTCATCCAGCGCGCGTTGCAGCATTTCCCGGTAACGCGGTTCGAAAATGTAGAGAGGAAGAAGCGCATGCGGAAACAAAACAGCGCCGGACAAAGGCATCACTGGAACATAAGAAGGCAATTCCATCGCGATTTAAACAAGCAGAAAAAAATCAACGCTCAACGTCCTACTCGATCGGCTTCCAGCGCTGAATTTCGGACACCGATGGTTGACCGGCGACCTGCGCGCGACCAATCGAGCCGTAAACCAAAACCGAGCCGAGTTCGGCCAGTTCCTTTCGCGCGGTCCGGCCTAGTTTGCCAATTCCCATCGCGCTGATTGGAATATCGGCCCCCGCCTCCAGAAAAAATTGCCGCAATCTGACGACTTCGGTTTTCGCATCCGTGCGAGTGGCTACCTTGAATATATCCGCCCCCAAATGTTTTGCCGCCCGGGCTTTCGATTTCAGATGGCGAACACTCGGCGTCGCATTAAAATCGTGAAATGACAGAATCAGACCCACCCCTTGTTGGCGGGCTTCAGTCACGATGGGCGACATCCCCACGGCATGGCGAAGTTCAATGTCGATAAAATCCGCATACGAAAAAAAACGGAGCAACAGCTCGTGACGAACCCGACCCGATAATTTATGCACGCCTCCTTCGCTCGGATCGCGCGCGGTCATGATGAGCGATGTCCGGCCGGCGGCGAAGTGCGGAAGTTGCTTTTCCAGTTCATCCAGCTTTGGCCAGAAATGATCGAGACGCAGTTCCAGCAGATCCGGGGGTATCCGCAATTTGATGGCCGCGCGAATCTCGGCCGGCGACGTCACCACTCCGACCACCAGGGGCCGCCAACGACGACCTTTGACGCTTTTTTGCCTTATCATATAATTGCTAGCTCGAAAAATCGGATCCTCCCTTTGTAGCATGCTCGCCAGACGACAGGAATTAAACACCCAGCTGCAGGTCTTTGTTGACGCATTCCTGCTGGCCTTCTCTCTTTGGGCCGCTTATGTGCTGCGTTACTACAGCACTTTCTGGTTCGATCTCGCTAACACGGTCGATCCGCAAAAAAACTACGCGTGGCTGCTGGTCGTGATCATGCCGTTCGGGCCGATCTTGCTCGACCTCCAGGGATTTTATCAATCGCCCCTGAACAAAACGCAGTGGAAATCGATTGTGCAGATTTTGCGGGCCATGCTCGGTCTCGGCATCATGGTGGGTGGATGCGTCATCTTTCTGCGATTGCCGTTGACCAATCGGTCGGTGCCGTTGCTTTTCGTTTTGATCGGCACATTGGTCTTGCTGTTTAAAGAACGATTAATCGTCGCCCATCTGCGTCGAAAAGCGATGAGGGGGGAATTGCGCGAGCGGGTGTTGCTGGCCGGCTTGCCCCAGGATATTGCCGCGCTCGAGCAATCCTTTACCGCAGAACAGGAATTGTTGATGACCGTGGTCGGTCGCATCGACATCGAACGCCAGCCGATTTCCGATTTGATTGAAGCGATGCACCGGCATGCGGTTGCGCGCGTGATTTTTGCGGCCGGCCATAGCCAGCTGAATCGTGTCGAGCAGGCGATTGGCGCCTGTGAAATTGAAGGAGTTCCGGCGTGGTTGGTGGCCGATTTTATTCAGACATCGATCGCCAAACCGGACTTCGACGCCTTTGCTGGCCGGCCCATGCTCGTCTTTCGATCGACCCCCGAAGTATCGTGGGCACTCTTGATCAAGGGATTGATCGATCGCGTGCTCGCGTTCATTGCGCTTTCGGTCATGGCCATTCCCATGTTGATCGTCGCGCTGATGATTAAGATGACGTCGCGGGGTCCCGTTATTTTCAAACAGCGACGTGCCGGCCGGTTCGGAAAGCCGTTCGTGATGTATAAATTCCGGTCGATGACTAACGACGCCGAGATGCGAAGAGCAGAGCTCGAACCGTTCAATCAAATGTCGGGTCCGGTTTTCAAGGTGGAATCGGATCCGCGTATCACCTCTTTTGGACGATGGCTGCGACGGACCAGTTTTGATGAATTGCCTCAGCTGATCAACGTGCTGATGGGTGACATGAGTCTGGTTGGGCCGCGACCACTTCCGGTCTATGAAGTTGAGAAATTTGAAAACACCGCACAACGCCGTCGATTGAGCGTGAAACCGGGGCTCACTTGCCTTTGGCAAATCAGTGGGCGCAATCAGGTCCGGGATTTTCGCGATTGGGTTCGTTTGGATTTGGATTACATCGACCGCTGGTCGCTCGGCCTGGATTTCAAAATTTTGCTTCGAACTGTGCCCGCGGTCATTCTCGGGCTCGGCGCAAAGTAAACGGTATCTATTAAGAGAACCGCTAATTCTGCGGCACACAACGGGTCAACATTCGCTCGACGTACTTGGCGAGAATATCGAACTCGACGTTGACCAAATCACCGGCCCGGACCGCATCCATAGTCGTATGCCGCCGGGTGTGAGGGATGATCCAAACGGCGATGCTTTGGGTGAGCGTCTCGGCGATCGTTAGGCTGATCCCGTTGATTGCGATGGAGCCCTTGTAGGCGGCGTAATGCGCGAACTCGGCGGGAATTTGAATCTCTAACCGATGATCGGTCCCGTTCTGTTCGAACGAAATCACCTGGGCCGTGCAATCGATGTGACCCTGCACGAAATGTCCGCCAATTCGCCCATTGGCGCTGAGCGCGCGTTCCAGATTGATCGGGCCTTCGCGCCGTAAATTTTTCAGGTTGGTCCGGTCGAGGGTTTCGTCGAGCAGATCAAAAGTGAGCTGCGGCGGTCGTTGCGATCTGACGGTTAAGCAACATCCGTTGACCGCGATGCTGTCTCCGACGGCGACCCGTCCGGCCAGGCGCGGCGCTTCGATCTGGAGTTCAGTGCCGCGGTCCGTGGCCCGGATCCACAGTGTCCGTCCGACTTCTTCAATTAATCCGGTAAACATGGATCGAAGTTCAGTGCCGGAATTCGACGCAATTTTCAAGTTCGAAAAAGCATGTTGATCGGGTGCGATTACGATGTGCCTAACGAGCTAGCGCATGGTGGCATCAGGTAGAAAAGCCGCTTTTTGCGGGGGAATTGGCCCTTGGATTTTCATGAAATTTTTTCTAGGCAGGCGGGGGCAAATCCGGTAGAACGCCAAGACCGGGGGGACAATCGCCTCGGTTTGACCGTTCAAAAAAACTTCAAAAAACTGAAAAAAAACCTTGCCACCACCCCGATTCTTCAATAATCCCTAGCCCAAACCTAACCACACCCATGGAGAAACCAATGAGTAGAAACGTACTGAAACAACTGGGGTCTATTCGCGTCGCTTTCGTTGCGGCCCTCGGATTACCTTTGATCATCGCAACGACCGTCCGCGCCCAAGACGCGGCGGCGAGTCCGGCGCCGGCCGCAGGAGCTGCCCCGGCCGGAGCATCGGCTGAAGCCGAGCGAGTCATTGTCACCGGTTCCAACATTCCAACAGCTGAAGAAGTGGGCCCGAACCCGGTGCTCAATCTGAACCGCGACATGATCAACAAGTCGGGCGAGGCCAACACGGAAGACCTCCTCAAGCGGCAGCCCATCGCGAACTCGAACAGCATTCCGACGCAAAATAACGGAACCAGCCAGGGTGGACCAGCCGGTACCGCTTCGGTCTCTCTCCGTGGTTTCGATAACATCGCTACCTTGGTGATGGTCGATGGCCGTCGGGTGGCTGGATTTCCAGGTGGCGGTTTCGTTGATTTGAATACGATTCCGCTGGCCGCGGTGGAGAGCATTGAAGTGCTGAAAGACGGCGCTTCTGCGACCTACGGCGCGGATGCGGTGGCCGGTGTCATCAATATCAAACTGTGGACCGATTATCGCGGTGCCCAGGTGAACTTGTATTACGGCAATACCCTCGATAAGGATGCCGGCCTCTACCAAGGCGACCTCCTCTTTGGTGTGGGCGACGACAAGATCAGCATCAACGGCGATATGTTCTTTTATCACCACAATTCGATGTTCAATCGCGATCGTGGCAACTCGAACAAGCCGCCCTTCCTGAGCTCGAATGCGAGCCCGTACAACCTGCAATTGAATTCGGGAGCGATTGTCGCAGCCGGTGGAACACCGGATCCGAAAGCCACGCATCCCAACCAATTCGGAACGGCACCGGACAGCACGAATGGTCTGAGCCCGGCGTCTGATTACACTTATTTTCGCGGGCGCCCACGAGCTGCGTTCAGTATTTTGCCGGGATTTAACTTCAACCTCTTCTCCAGTTCATTCCCGGAACAGGAGCGTTGGGGTGGATACGCCGCATTCAGCGACAAGGTTTGCGACGATCAAATGGTGATTTACGGGGATTTCTACTACGTGGATTCAAAGACGCATGATGAATTGGCGCCTGGTGCCACCGGAAACTTCATCACCAAAGGGCAGGGAACGATCCTTATTCCGCCCAATCACAACAACAACGGCAACGATGCCACGGTCTTCTCCAATCCGACTTGGTCGCCGGGCAATCCGAATTATGCTCCGTCGTACGAAGGAACAGGAGTCCCGGCCACAGCCTACAATCCGTTCAATCCGTTCAACCAGATCATCACCGACGGCACGCGTGCACGTCTGGCTGACTTTGGAAATCGTCTGATCGACAACGAGAACTTCGCTTATCTGGCCACTCTCGGCGTGAAGGGCGACAAGTTGTTTGACGGGAGCTGGGGTTACGATGCCGGCGCTCGCTACAGCGAGATCTCCGACGTTTCGCAGATCAAGGACGTCAATACGTCTCGTTTCAATCAGGTAATGAATGCGAACGACCCGATCTTCAATCCGCTCTCGAGCAGCTTCATCGGGACAACCGTTCCCTACGATCCGTTTGGCAGTTACAAGCATCCCGTTGCCACCAATGGTCCAACGTTGGCGTATGCGACGATGTATCGCCGCGATCTGAACACTTCGAAGCTGTTCACGTTGGATGCCAACGTTTACACCACGGACCTGTTCGACCTGCCGGCCGGCGGAGTTGGACTGGCTTTCGGTGCCCAGTGGCGGCGTGAAAGCTTGTTCGATAATCCGGATGACCAGGGCCGTTTGGCGGAAGAAGCTGGTGTTGGTCGTTCGCCGCGAGTCCAGGCGGGACGCAAAGACTACGCGTTCTATGCTGAGACTCGCATTCCGATCTTCAGTCCGGAGATGGGAATCACGGGCTTCCACTCCCTGGAGTTTGGTGCATCGGGACGATTTGAGGAGTTCCGCAATAACAACAGCAACGACGTGGTGCCAAAGGTGGAGTTGCGCTGGCAGCCAATCGACGAGCAGTTCACGCTACGCAGCACCTGGAGCGAAGGCTTCATTGAGCCGACGCTGTTCGAACTCTACAGCGGACCGGCCTTCACGCTGGCGCCGACCTCCTTAGGTGGTGTTCCTGCGAGCCGCGGCGGTCCGGGATCTTCCACACCGGAAACGACTGAAGAAGTTGATTCCAACAAGAAGTTGAATCCGGAAGATTCCCGCGCGTGGACGGGTGGTTTTGTTTACACGCCGAAGTGGATGTCGAACTTGATCCCAAACACGACCCTGACCCTGCACTTGGATTTGTGGGACATTGAGCGGACTGGTGTGGTGGTTGTTCCGAGCGCGCAGAACGTGGTTAGCCGTTGTGCTCCAAACATCAATACTGGCCAATGCACCGGATCACTGAGCCCGGGTGAAGAAGTCGATATCGATATCCCGTCCAAAACGGTAACCTTTGTCAAAACGTCTTACGTCAACGGCGGGCGTGAAAATGCGCGTGGCGCTGACATGGGTTTCCAACTCCAATACCAGAGTGACAAATGGGGCACCTTCACCTGGCTAACTGAAGCGACGTATCTCGATTCGTTCATCTTCCAGGCCAATACCGCCAGCGGAGAAAATCCGCTGGGTCGAACGGATAACCCTGGTCGTGAAGTGAGCGGTCGAACCAACAACGATCCGTTCGAAGGCGCGTTCTTCGGTCAGGTCACTGGTGGTGATGGCTGGGCGAAGTGGAAAGGCATGTCGCAAATCGACTGGACCTGGAAAAACTTCGACCTGAACTGGACCGTCCACTACCTCGATGGCTGGAAGGAAGAGATCAACAGCTCAGCAGCTCTCGCTGGCACGCATCTCTTCCCGACGAGCGCCGGGTATACCGTGTTCAACACGCCCGATCACGAGCATTACGTGCACGGCACCTGGTTCTTTGATTGCCAGGCTTCCTATACCTTGGTGTTCACGCCCCCGGTTGAGTCGCAGCCAGTGGCTGGGTACTCCAAGGGTGGCAAGGAAGTCATGACTGACAACAAGGGCAAGCAGATCGAAAGCACCGCCGCCTATGCGATGCCGTGCTGGCAGACGTTGTTCAACAACACGACGTTCACCCTCGGGTGCAACAACGTGTTCGGCCAGGACCCGCCGACACAGCGTGGTTTCGAGGCGGGTAACTCGAATAATTATCCTGGCTTCAGTTACGACAACCTTGGCCGGTGGGTTTACTTCGAGCTGAAAAAGAAGTTCTAGTCGGCAAACAGCAGAATTTACGAGAGGCAGTCCCAGAGATGGGGCTGCCTCTTTGCTTTGGCTATCGCTTCAGATGGGGTGGCCCCTGCGTCGCACCCGCGCAACCCGAGATGGGCAGCGGGGTTCAATCATTGACCTCCTTAGAAGCAAACCTACTTTTTATATTATGAAAACATCCACATGCGCGGTTATGACTTCAATACTGGGCGTCTTGACCCTCGCGGCAGCCGCTCCGGTAGCTTCGGCAAACGACAGCGAGACCGACCAATATGCCCTTGTGATGGTGACTGGATCTCAAGTCCCACAAAAAGTGCGAATTCATGCGATCGGGACGAAAACGGCGACGCCGATCCGGGTGTATGATCGGCGCGAGATAGACCGGAGCGGCCGGTTCACCACTGAAGATGTGTTAGCGCAGGATCCGGCCTTATCGGTGAACCGCGGTGTACCGGGCGGCGGCAGATAAGCGTAAGATTATCGATTGTTTCTCGCGATGCGCTGAGAAGCGCATCTGCCCGGCAATACTGGGGCCTCCTGATCGGCGTATCAGGCGGCCAAGGGCCAAGCTCGGCGTGACACCAGGATGAGTCCAGTTCTGGACTTTGTTAGTTGGACCGGCAAAAAGGAGCGGGGTCGTGGCATGCCCGCTGCTTATAGTAATTATAACACCTATGATTACTATAAGCCTCTCTCCCTTCCGTGCCAGCAGGATCCTAGCGTTCGTTGCCCTCCTGGCTTCCCTCCTCATCTCAATCTCTTGCTTCGCCGGCTCCTCCTCCTTTACGCCGGTGGCCAACACCCCATACGATCACCAAATGACTCGCATTCGCTCCATCCTGGTCGAGAAAGGCGCTTCCAACGAGGCTGTTTCGCTGTCTCTGGTCAATCACTGGATCCAGGATCTCCGGGCCATCCCATATGGGTTCTCGATGGAATGGAAAACACCAGCCGAAGTCGAGCACGGCTCCTTCGCCGATTGCAAAGGCAAGGCGGTCGCTCTTTACGACATGATGCGTTCCCGCGGCGCTGAAGGAATTCGCCTGGTCATCGGCCGCCGCTCATGGATGAGCCAAAAGACCCACGCCTGGCTCGAATGGACGACCAATGATGGCACCTACGTTCTCGACCCGACCATGAACTGGGCGGCAACGCGGGCGGACCGAGTCGGCCGGAGCTCATACATTCCGCTATATGCCTTCTCGGGCAGCGCCAAGTATCGCGCTGGAGCGGGAAGCAGTCTCTTTGCGAAAAACACTTCGAAATCGCGGCTCCTGGCGGCATTTATCGCCCCGGCTGCTCGCTAATCGTTAAAACGCGAATTTTCACTCCCCGGCCCGTCGAAACGGCGGACCGGGGAGTTCTGTTTGATAGGAGAAATCTTTTGTCGGGGGTGAAAATTTGTATTGCCAAGAAAAGCGGTTCCAGCTATTATCCTTTTTGTAGTTATGGAAATTATGAGCGCACATTCCTCTCGTTTCATCCGTCTTCCGCTGGTTTTAACTTGCCTGGTCGCTGGGTCGACCGGCGTTTTCGCCACGGAAATCGTCTTTCAAAAGGTTCCATCATTGACCGTGGAACAAGCACCGGCCTACCCGGAAAATCTGGCGCGTTACCATTTCGGCGCGGATGTCGAAGCGGCTCCGCATAGTAACCCGATCGCAAGTTTGCAATTGAGCGTGAACTCGGAAGACAACAACGTTGCCGAAGCGGCGTTACTCTGTGACGATCCAACGGTGGGTTACGCCCTAACAAATGGCAAAACCACGCTGGTGGTTTCCCTTTCCAGGATCGAGAATATCGACAGCATCTCGTTCCTGAATAGTGGCGCCAAGGGAGAAGTCGAAATCGCGACGTCGGATGCGAAATTGCCCGCGCAGAGCGCGCAATGGCATCAGGTTTCCCGTCAGGAAATCGAATCGAACATGGTGCAGGCAAAAATCGGCCCGAGCGATGCCAAGTATCTGCGGCTCACTTTCAATATGAATGAACCTGGCCGGATCGCTGCGTTTGGCGTTTACTCGACACCCGCCCTGGCGGATTTCACCGCGCCGCGAGTTCGGAAAGTCGCGAATGCATCGGATACTTTTGGATTGATCACCAGCAACCTGGCAGACGTGCATGCCAAGGCGCGGGCTTTGTATGTGAGCTCGGGCAGCGATCTCGCGCAGGCCAACCGGATGATCGATGGCCAGGCGGTAACCAGCTACACTTTTACCGCGGACGATCACGCGCCTTCCGCGATCATCGATCTCGGAAAAACAACTAGCATCAGCCGGATTTCGGCAATCTACGCCTCGCGCGAAGGGATGATTGATTTCTACGTTCTTCAAACTTTGCCGGGTGCAACCAAAGGCGCGCCGAAAAGTTTCCGGTTTAATGACCTTGCCGATGTGAAACCGGTCGCGTCCGTGGCGGACAAAGGCGCCGGTCGCGTTGCCGTGGATTTCCCGGCGACGACTGGACGTTATATCCTGGTGAAATGGACTCCGGCTGTTCAGCAGGACAACGCGTTTTCGATCGCCGAGATTGCTGCGTTCAGCGGCAACGAGTCTCAACGCTTGATGGCTGCAAATCTTTCGTTCAGCCAAGTCGACGCCAAGGATGCGAAGGACCTCGGAGAAGGCAAAGACGCCAAGGAGATGCCGGAAGAAGGACCGCCGGCAGAAGGTCCTCCTCCGTCTCTGCCGGATCCGCCGCCGTTTGTTTTCGTGCCGGAACTGATTCCGACCAGTCCGTAAAAAAATTCGGTTACAAAAAACCCGTTCCGCTTCAGCGGAACGGGTTTTTGTTTTAAAGCTGATCACGCAAGATTGTGAAAACTTGCGTGTTATCGATGGTGCCGCTCAGCGTGTCGCTACCTGGCCCGGAGCCAAACGCGATGACATCTTCTACGGTGCTGAGCGCCGACTTCGTATAGAATGCGGCCGGCTCGGAAGTTTCAGATTTTGCGTCGGGCGATGGATTGCCGCCTTCAAGTCTGGGCGCGCCGAATGCGCGATTGCCCTTGGGGCCGGTCGCCCACGTAATCCACGGCTGGCCCGCGGCGTTTAGTCCGAGCAGCGCGAGCCCGCTGTCTTTCCGAAATGGTGAGCCGTTCAGATCCATTCCTCCCACTCCGACGTCGCCACACACGATCACAGTCGACTTTCCGCCCGCATAACGGCGCGCAACTGCGACCGCCCGATCCAACTCGGCGGTCTCGACAAATGTTTTCTCGGCGTCGTTCTGTTCGGCTGCCTTTCGCATCAATCCCGCGTCGACAACGAGCAGGTAACCCCGCGGATTAAATTGAAGGAGTTCCACCCCTCGCCGGACCATGTCGGACAACGTCGGCTGCTCGTTCCACTGCTCGATCTGGTTGGCGAAGGCGAGATCGTCCTTGCCGAATATTCCGATCAGTTTCGGGCCCTTCCATGCAGGAATCCCATCCAATTCGGCGCGGCTGGAAACGATATCGAAACCATTGCCGCGCAACTCAAGCAGCAAATCGCGACCATCAGTCCGATATCCCTGTTTGGTTTCGGGCAGGAAGGCCCCGCCGCCGCCGCCCATGGCAATATCGACCTTTCCGCCGTCCGTCAGTTGTGCCGCGAGATCATCCGGATCGTTGGCATCCTTCGCGTGTGCATAAAACGCCGCGCAGGTCGGGTTGGTCAACCGAGCATTTGTGATCAGCCCGGTGGCGCGACCGCGCTGATGAGCCAACTCCAAAATGCTGGTCACCGCTTTCCCATTTGAGTTCAAGGCGATGGCGCGATTGCTGACCTTTACCCCGGTGGCGAGGGCGGTGGCTGCG
Organism: uncultured Verrucomicrobiae bacterium; assembly: GCA_963846065.1. Lineage (GTDB taxonomy): Bacteria > Verrucomicrobiota > Verrucomicrobiia > Chthoniobacterales > UBA10450 > DASPUI01. The sequence goes on along the minus strand of CAWJUP010000008.1, from coordinate 212,925 downwards.
GCTGCTTCATCGCCGACCGCAAAATCCTTGGAAGAATTCATGACCAGCGCAGAGTGGGGCATCGCGTCGGTGTTCAAATGAAAGTCGGCGCCGCCCAGATAAACACGAGTGGCCGCAATACGTTCCGGGGCCAAGCCTTCGCCAACGAGCAGGATGATGCCGAATGGCTTTTGAATCACCCAGTGTTGAAAATAGAGCACGCCCAGTCCGGCGAAGACGAGAAGACAGACCAGGGCAATGAATTGATTACGCCACTTCACGCCGCGATGTAGCGGTCGCGTGCGCACGTTGTCAACTCCGCATCGGCGCAAAACGACTTGTGATCATCTCAATCGTCAGCAGAGTTCGCCGGTATGCCAGGCCCGGTGATGCTGATCATTCGCGACGGCTGGGGGATTAATCCCGGTGGTCGCGAGAAGCGGGAGGAGAACGGCGACGCGACGTTACTGGCCCGAACGCCTTTTAACGATCAGCTTTATCAAGATTATCCAACCGGGAAACTGAGGGCGAGCGGCGCGGAGGTGGGACTTCCGGACGGTCAGATGGGAAACTCCGAAGTCGGGCATCTGAATCTCGGAGCGGGTCGCATCGTTTATCAGGATCTGACGAGAATCAACAAGGCCATCGGCGAAGGTGAGCTGTTGCGAAACGAAGTGGCCCAGCACGCGTTGGCCGTGGCTCGAGGCCACCGATTGCATTTGTTAGGCTTGGTTTCGGATGGTGGCGTTCACAGCCACTATTTACATCTGATTGCCTTGGCCAATGCCGCTCACTCGGCCGGGGTGAAAGAAATCTTCATTCACGCGTTCACCGACGGACGGGATGCCTCTCCCACCGGCGGGCGCGATTACCTGCGAATTTGTCAGGAAGAACTCAAACCGAGTGGTGCTCGAATTATTACCGTGGTCGGACGCTATTTTGCCATGGATCGGGATCACCGTTGGGATCGGACCAAAAAGGCGTGGGACGCGGTCGTTCTGGGACGCGGAGAATTCTGCCAGGATTCACCGCCGGAAGCCGTGGATCGACACTACCGGCAAAACAAGACGGACGAATTCATGCCCCCGCTGATCTTCGCCCTGCCTAACGAACAGCGGGTCTGCGATGGCGACACGGTTTTGTTTTTTAACTTTCGCGCGGATCGGGCGCGCCAATTGTCGCAAGCATTTCTTTTCAAAAATTTCGACGGATTCGACCGGGAAACCTGGCCGGCGGTGCATTTCGTTTCGCTGACGCAGTATGATGCCACTTATCCGTCGCCCTTTATTTTCGCACCGGAGAAACTCAAGCAGATCCTCGGAGAAGTCGTCAGTGCCGCGGGCAAGTCGCAGTTGCGCATCGCCGAGACCGAAAAATACGCCCACGTGACCTATTTTTTTAACGGCGGAGTCGAGCAGCCCTTCCCGGGCGAAGAGAGAAAGCTGATCCCGTCGCCAAAGGTCGCGACCTACGATCTCAAACCCGAGATGAGCGCATTCCAGATGACTGACGAATTGCTCGAGCGAATGGCTGATTACGATCTCATTATCCTCAATTTCGCAAATCCCGACATGGTCGGTCACACCGGAGTGGTCGCCGCCGGTGTCAAAGCTGTCGAAGCGGTCGATCAGTGCATGAGCCGGATCGTTCCGAAGTTGCTCGAATTGGATGGCAAATGCCTGGTGACGGCCGATCACGGCAACTGCGAGCAAATGCGCAATCCCGACGGTTCACCCAATACCGCGCATACCACGAACCTGGTGCATTTGGTTTATGTGGCTCAGGATGCGTCGCAATTTCGATGTCGAGATGGAATCCTGGCGGACGTGGCACCCACGTTGTTGTTTCTTCTCAAGCTGCCGCAGCCGAAAGAAATGACCGGCCGCAATTTACTCGAGCGAAAGTGATCAGTGCACCGGTTGCGGCGCTTGGTTCTGAATCGCTCTGGTTAGGGCATCGACGCTCGCCGGTTCATTCGCCTCGAATTGTTCAAGATCGCGTTGGGCTTGAGCGGCTCGAGGATTCCGCATTTTCTCGTAGCTGAGTTCTCGCGCACGAAGAAAATTCAACTGCCAGGGGATATTTGGCTCGAATAACTGCATCACTTTTTCCGTGTAATTCGCCGGGCTTGGGCCATCGCATCTCAAAGCCAGATTAAAGAGAACATCCATTCGTGCGGCTTCCGCATTGCGGACGGCAAGCGGTGTATTCAACGCGTTGAAGAAGGCGATGGCGCTCCCATTCGAGGAGTCCGCATTCGAGATTTCGTTTGCTTGTAATAACATTCGGCTTGTTAGGCCGAATGAGAGCCAGGGATCTTCGTGCAATCTGTTTAAGACTTTCATCAACAGATCGCTTCCGGCATGTCTTTCTCCACTATTCCACAGCAGGCGGGCTCGGATTGCTTGCGCGGAAATTGAAGACTGGGCGGCGATTCGATCGATATAGGGCGTCGCGGCGTTATCGCCCTCGGACGCGAGACAGTCGGCAACCAGTATCTGCTCTGGAAGTGTTTGCGGATCGCGCGATTGAGCACGCCACCACTGCCACGCCCCACCCAAATCGTTTCGCGAATAACTGGCTAAGGCAGCGGCCCGCGCCCGCTGTTCCGAATCCAACTCTTCTTCCAGGCCGTCAGTTGGCTGCTCGATCGAAAGACGCGCTTCGTCTACCGATTGCCAGTCGACGGGACCGTCAAGGGTGGTGGGTCGATCGATGTGCGCCTGCTGCGCGGCGGCGCGAAAACGTGTCACTCGAAATCCGTTGTGCCGTCCCACGGCCCGGGCTAAGGCGAATTCGATGACCGTGCGGTCGTCGGTGTTCAGACTTTGATCTCCGAGATTCGCCATTGCCGAACCCAGCTGCTCATTGCCGACGAAATGAGCGAGAAAATCCTCGACACTGGTGCCGACCCACGAATTGACCAGGGCGCTGTGATAAGGTTCCTCGGCGATGCGTGCACGGAGCTGTTCGACATGGAACGGGATTGGTGCGCGCGAAGCGACCAGCAACAAGTCGTTTGGTTCGGTCTCCCATGACTGAACCGAACCGAACACTGACCGGATTGTGCGGTAAACGGTCTGAACCGTCCGATCGTCGATGTCATAACCTTGAAGCCACTGGCAAAAGATTCCGTTCTCGGTTAACCGCTGGGCGACTGATTGATAAAAATTGCGCGTGAAAACGCTGGCTACTCCAGCACGGTGAGGATTAGACGGTTCGGAAACAATCACATCGTAATTCTCGCGCGTGGTCAGCAGCCATTCCCGTGCGTCGCCAAAGGCCAGGTGCATTTTGGGATTGGCCAGCGCATCGTGATTGACCGGGGCGCAAACCTCCGCCACGTGACGAATTTCCGGTTCTAACTCAACCACATCGACTCGAGCAATTGTCGGGACGGCCGCGAGCCAGCCCGCCGTACTTCCTGTGCCCAAGCCGACGACCATTGCCTTCGTCGGGTTGGGATGCAGCAGCGCGCCGATGAGTCCCACCATTACCTGAGTTCCAGCGTCGGCTTTTGCATTCCCGTCCGAGCGGCCGTTGACGAAAAATGAGTACGCACTTGAAGCGATCAGCGCGAGACTGCTTTCAATACCGTCTTTTTCCCATACCGCTTCGCGTCGGGTCGTGCGAATCAGATCGCGCATTTCGTTAGGCGTCGTGTCATATTTGGCCAGCGAGCCCACGCCAATCTGGCTGTGTCGCCAAAAAGCAGTGGGACCGGCAGCGGTCAGGCTCAGCAATGCTGAGACGACGAACACCAGTGAGGTGACCGCAACCAGCGAACGTCCGCATTGGAAAGAAGCAAACGCAACCGCGAGGACCGCGACCAGGCAAAGTATCGCCACGACCAATTCCCACACGCCCGGGGCGGAAAGCAACGGAATCAAGCCGAAGCCGCCGGCCAACGATCCCGCCAGCGCCCCAAACGTATTCCAACCATAGGCCAATCCAATTTGTAAGCCGACGCGGTTTCGTGCGGTGCCCAGCAGCGAAATCAAAACAGGAAATTGGAACCCGGCGATGAGCGCGGCGGGAAAGACAACGATCAAACAAAGAACCGCCCAACCGGTGACATAACCGTAGAACCCCATCGTCCCGAGAGGACGAAGAAGCATCGCCAACTCCGCGATTCGATCGCCCAGCATAAAGGAGACGCCGATGGCAAACGCTTCCGCCGCGCAGGTTAGACCGAACAGATTCAGCGACGCCACTCGTTTGGGATCGACTAACGAGTAAGCCATGCCGCCTATTCCAATACCGAGGAGAGCGGTGGCGAGAATCAAGCCGAAGGAAAACGTGGTGCCGCCTAAAAGGGGTCCGAGCATTCGGTACCAAACCAGCTCCATAAGGAAAAAGACAAATCCAACCGCGCCGGCTGCAGCGAGGATGAATGTCGTTTGCCAGCGAGGATTTTCGTTTCCGTCCCTGTGGGCGGTCGACTCGGTTTGAGCCAACGGTTGTTCGGATTTCGAAAAATAAAATGCCGCGACCGCGATCAAGATGTTGAGAACGGCCGCTGACCAAAGTGTGGCTCTATTTCCGAAATGTTCGAAGCAGTAAAACGTGCCCACGAGCGCACCGGCTACGGCGCCAAGACTATTCGCTCCGTAAAGAAGTCCGACTTTTCGGCGAGCCATATCGCTGATTCCGACCGCGGCACGCGCGGCGGCCGGCAATGTTCCGCCCATTAAGAACGTTGGCAGGCCGATGATAATTGCGGCCAGAATCAGTCGCACCGCTGTCCCCAAACCGATGCCAAGTGAACTTGTGCCGCCCAGCACAATGTAAATTTCACGCGCCACGTAGATGAGAATTGGTGAAAGAGCAGCCGCGACGGCGATGAGAAACTCCAGCCGGGCATAAAATCGTAGCGGATTGGCCGCCTTTTCAGAACGGCGCCCGAGCGCGATTCCTCCAAACCCAATCCCAGCCATGAAAACGCCCAGCACCACGGCGGACGCCGCGGTCGACATTCCAAAGACAAGACGAAACTCACGCAGCCATGTCGTTTGATAGATCAGCGCACAAAATCCCGAACCGAAAAGCAGCAGTGCGACAGCGGAAGATCGGCGACCCATTGACTCAAATTCGGTTAAGGCGAGGGGCGATCATCTCGCGACGGGCACCGGTGATCAATCGTCTTTTTGCGGTCAGGCCGAACGAGAGCGGGCGACCGCGATTTGATCGAACTCGATTCCGAACAGCGCGATTGAGATGGCGTGTTCCGGCCGCGGCGATGCGTTGCAAGACTCGGACCTGGTGTTCTGAGCTCGTCTCCTGCCACACCGGCTTGCGAAGCAGCACGAGAGCATCTTCCTTTTCTACCAATGCTCCCCAGCCGATCGGGATTTCGCTTTCGCGATACAATGCGTTAGGCAAAACCAGAAAAAAGAGATTGGCGCAGCGATAGCGCAGGAGTGTCTCGAATTTCGTGCAATCGAAGAGACGATTTTGCAACGTGCGCATTTGGCGCAGGACCCGGCCATAGGCGCGATGATTGATCTTTTCCAAATCGTACGGGATCGAACTCGGCGAAGAGCGAATCCGGTATTCGCAAAGCGGGATAATGAACCCGCAAATTGCGCTCCAGCGTATCGCGACGCCGATGGACCATTTCCAATTGGCGCCGGGTCGACAGGCCGGAACGATTATCGCGACGGAGGTCGACCAACGATTGTTTGCACTCGAAAACGGCACACGTCCCACCCGATCGTCCGGGTTTAAAGGCGGCCAGATCCGCGCGGTATCGACAACGAGGAAGCGTGACCTCGACCGCGCACGCCGAATATCCGTTCGTCTGGGCCCACACCAGGGCAAGACGCTTCAACCGAAGATGCGTCTCCGATTCGCCCCGCTTTTTTGTTAGCGAATCCATTCCACCAACTCGCGGGCCCAATAGTTCACAATGATGTCGGCCCCGGCCCGTTTGAGCGAAGTCATGATTTCCATCACTGCGGCGCGTTCATCCAGGTAACCTTTTGCCGCCGCCGCTTTGACCATGGCAAATTCACCGCTGACATGATACACCGCGGTCGGTTTGCCAAATCGTTCGCGGACACGCCAGAGAATATCCAGGTAAGGCAGCGCCGGTTTGACCATCACGATGTCTGCGCCTTCTTCGATATCGAGCGCGACCTCACGCAACGCTTCATCGCCGTTCGCGATGTCCATTTGGTAAGTGTGACGATCTCCAAATCGCGGCGGACTTTCCGCGGCGTCGCGAAACGGTCCATAAAACGAAGAAGCAAATTTTGCCGCATAACTCAAAATCCCGGTTTCGTGGAAACCGCCGCTGTCCAAGGCGTCGCGAATCGCGCCGATCCGTCCATCCATCATGTCGCTCGGGGCGACTAAATCGGCGCCGGCTTCGGAGTGGGACAAAGCGGTTTTAGCCAGGAGCTCGACCGATTCGTCATTCAGCACGTGGAAATGATCGCCGTCAATCCGCGTGACCCCGCAATGCCCATGGCTCATGTATTCGCACAAACAAACATCGGTGATGACAACCAACTCCGGACACTTCGCTTTGATTGCGCGCAAGGCTTTTTGCACGACGCCATTTTCAGCGTAAGCGCTGGTCGCCTGTTCATTTTTTTCCGATGGAATTCCGAAGAGCAAAACCGCCTGAAGACCAAGATCGAATGCTCGATGCGCTTCATCGGCAATTCCGCCTAACGATAGTTGCGAAACGCCGGGCATCGATGCAATGGCGCGCGATTCGGTAATTTTTTCGCTGACGAACAGCGGGAGAACGAAATCATGCGCGGTCAGCCGTGTTTCGCGGACGAGATTGCGCAACCCGGAGGATTGGCGTAATCGCCTTGGCCGATGAACCAACTTTCGCACGATTCGAGGCTAAGCGTGACGATCTTCAGTCGCAAGCTTCGCCGCCGATCGCGACCAAGCTTGACGAATTACGGAATTCCGTGGCTGCATGATTGAGCCGTGGCTGCCTCGAGTCGCTATCTCTTAATCGACGTCAGCAATTCGTTCACGAAAATGGCGCTCGCCTCGCCGCAACGACTCCGTGAGCGAAAACGGATTGCCACGCCCAAGCTGACCGCTCGCGTTGTCCGAAAGTTCATCAAAGGAAAAAAGATCGATCTTGTCGTGGTCAGTTCGGTGGTGCCAAAGAAAAATATCGAGATCAAAAAATCGATTTCTCATGCAAAAATTGTCTGGTTGAGTCCGCGCCTGAATATCGGCGTTGGAATTGATTACCCACAGCCGAATTCAATTGGGGCGGATCGACTGGCCAACGCCGCGGCGGTCAGTGCGCTCTATGGCTTTCCGGCAATCGTCGTCGATTTCGGCACGGCGGTGACGTTTGATATTGTCTCCGGAAAAAAGAAATACATTGGTGGCGTGATTGCGCCCGGTTTGGAGGCGATGACCAATTTTCTTTATCAACGAACCGCGCTTCTGCCGCGAATCTCGTTGCGCGAACCGCCCAGCGCTGTCGGGAGAACGACCATTGGAGCCATGAGGGCGGGAGCGGTTTTTGGCTATCGCGGTTTGGTTCGCGAGATTCTCGACCGGATCAGGGCGGAACGGTTTCGCGGCCGGAAGGTCCACGTCGTTGCGACGGGCGGATATGCCGATCTGATTTCGTCCCAGCTACCGGGGATCGATCAGGTGCATCCTGACCTGACCTTGGAAGGGCTGCGAATCATCGGGAATTTGAACCGTGGACCGGGCTAAAATAGGCGGCGAGAAGGCCTGTCGGGACCGTCCGAAATCACCTCGAGATTTTACGATTGTTATGGAAATTTGCTGTAAAAATTTTAAGCTTGTCATTGCTCTATCAGGGCGGTTTTAATGAAGATGGCATGAAGATCCGCAAATTGGCTGCGATAGCAGTGTTGGTGCTCGGGTCTTTCGCAGCGGACAATGTTGCTCCCTCGAAAGCAGAGCTCGAAGCGATGTACGACAAAGCGTTTCGCGCTTTTGATGCAAATAACTTTCCGGAAGCGCTCAAACAGTTGGATGCGCTCGATGCCAGACAACCTGATCTGGCCGAATCGCAAAATCTTCGCGGTGTCATTCTCATGCGCGAAGGAATTTACGACAAAGCGGAATCCGCCTTGCAGGAGGCGTTGCGGATCGATCCGAAGTTTTGGAACGCCCGATTCAATCTTGCCGAAATTCCATTCCTGAAAAAGGACTGGGCCGAAGCGCGCAATCGCTTCGAAGAAATGCTATCCAGCAATGCGACCGAACTTCAGGGCGAAGCCAGTCAGCTGATCCAATACAAAATACTTTTGACCTATTTGCTCGAAGGCAAAGAAAACATGGTCGATTCGATCCTGGCGAAGTTCGAGCTTTCTCCCGATACGCCGGCGGTCCACTACGCCAACGCCGCGATCGCGCTGCAACGCAAGGATTCGAAAGAGGCGAAGCAATGGATGGTCACGGCCGAGAAAAATTTCTCGCCCCAACTCAACAAACTTTTCGCGGAATCATTGTATGAGGTCGGTTGGCTGGAAAAACAAACGGGTCAATCTCGCGCGGCGTTGGAGTTAACGACTCCAGCCGAACGCACGGCGAAACTGAAAGCATTTGCGCAATCGCGTTTCGAACAAGCCGAACAGGCCATTCAACACCAGGATCTGGCAGCGGCAGCCAAGTATATTGATGACGCGGATGCGGCCGATCCGAATCAACCGCGCATTATTAATCTGCGTGGCGAGATTTTGCTGGCGCAGAAGCAATTCGATCAGGCCGAAGCAGAATTTAAGAAAGCGTTAAAAGTCGATCCGAAGTTCCGGGAATCGCAATACAATCTTGCTCAGGTTCCGTTTAAGCAGAGGGAATACGCCAAAGCGCGCGATCGTTTTGAAGGTTTATTCGCGAAAACCGCCGGCGGCGACAAGAGCCAGGCGGCGCAGCTTCTGAAATATAAGATTTATCTGACCCTCCTTCTCGAAGGCAAAGAGAGCCGCGCGCAGAAGATGATGGATCAATTCCAATTTACCGGTGACACCCCGGCCTTGTATTACGCGCAGGCAGCGTGGGAGTTTAAACACAATAATCCGACCAAAGCGACGGATTGGGTGGAGTCAGCGCGCAAGATTTACTCGCCCGCGCTGAACGCGATTTTCGCGGATGCGTTCTACGATTTAGATTGGCTGCAGAGCCCGTCGCTTGCCACTTCGCCGGCGCCAGCCACCGAAGCCGCTGTGGCGATGGAGTCAGCTCAAACGGAATCCAGCCCGGCGATCGAACCAAGTCCAATCCCGGGAGCTTCAGTTGCGAAGAAGGATACGACAACTCGCCTCGCCGAAGCTGCGCCTTCGCCGGCAGTGAGTGCTTTGGACTCGTTGACCTCCCGCTTGGAACAACCGTCAACTTCCGCCTTGGCCTCGGCCCCAACCGGCAATGAAGCAATGGCCGCGGGCACACCGGTGAAACCGGAAGAAGTACCCACGGCGCCGGCGCCAGCTCTTTCACCTACTGTAGAAACGCCGGTTGCGGCCGCCGCATCCCCCGCTTCTTCCGCAATCGAAGAGACACAATCGGCCCCGGCTCCGAGTACGGCTCCGGTTGTGGCCGCTGCGTCGGCCACGCCGGCGACGGCGATCGCGCCACAGCATGTGGAAGAAACGTCACAAGCGAAAGCCGGGCACGTCGATTCGCAGACCGCTCTGATCGTCGGGCTGATTCTGGCCGGCGTTGGCCTGTTAGCGTGGGTATTCGTTCCGGAGATTCGTCGCCGCGGCATCCATTTGCCGCAGTTCCGTCGCGCGGTTCCTGCTAACGGAGTGAGTGGTATGAGCGTACCGGTCGTGGCCACTGCCCCTAAAATCGCCAAAACGGCGCCGCGAATTTCTGGCGGCCCGCGGCAAGTTTCATTGAAGCTGAAAGCTTCCGAACCCTCTTTGCGACGCGCAGTGGTTCCCGTTGGAAAACCGACCCGTGCCGTGGATCCACAACTTCAACCACAACCAGAACCGGTTGTTGAGCGGAATGGACATGACGTTGTTCCGGCGACCAACGGACACGGTGCCCTGCCGCCGGTTGCCGAACAAATGTTTGAGTCCTCAGTAGGCCCGGTGCTGGAGCAAGGCGCTTCGGCGATCGAGCCCGCCGCATTTATCGCCCCGTCTGAACCAGAATTCACTCAAGCACCCGAGCCGGTTTGGACAATGCCTGAACCGGAGATTGCGCCTGCTGCCATGATTGAATCAGCGCCGGCTGCCCCAGTCGAAGAACAATGGGCGATGCCTGAGCCGATGATGACCGAACCAGCGCCGATGGCGTCCGAGTTCGTTCAGCCTGTTTTTACCGAGGCTGCCCTGTCCGCTGAATCTTTGGTTGAGCCGGAGATTGCGCCTTTTGCCCAAGGCCAGCCAATTCCGCAGTTGACGCCGGTGCTGGAGAGTGAACCTTACGCACCTGAACTGATAGAATCCACACCAGAGCCGGTGGCGTTCACGGAAGTTCCTCAAATTGAGACTCCGTCGTTTGCTCCGGAGCCTGAGCCGTTAATCTACCAACCAATAACATCCGTAATCATGCCTGAACCCATTCAAACACCAACGCCAGTAATCAGAACTTCTTCACCCGGCGGGGCGCCCCAGCCCGGCTCGATGCAAACAGCTGTTCAGCTGACTTTCGCGTTCGAAATTGCGTCGATGCAACTGACGCCAACCTTCAAGATGGGAGCGGTTCAGCTCCGTCCGTCGTCCAAGATCGTGACGATGCGTCTTGCCCCGTCTCAGCATCCGCAACCGGCCATGAACCTTCAGGTCAATTTCGAGATCTCCAAGATCCAGCCGTCCGGCGGAGCCTTGGGGAATGTCCGGTTGACCCCGTCACAACAGCAGCGCCCGGCGGCTTCAGGTTCGCCTTCGTTTACCGTAGCGGGACTGCAGCTCGTCTCTGATTTTGCGGCGGCTCCGCTGCAATTGACGCCATCGCAACAGGGCCAAACATCCGTTCTGGTGACGGCCCCGTTCCAAATCGCGACCGTGGAATTTTCACCGTCGTTCGAAATTGCGTCGATTGTCCTGAACTCGAATACCAAGCAGGTGGGAGTTCAGCTCCCAGGCGCTGCGGGCTCCGATAACCCGCCGCTGTTCGAGATTGCCAACCTGCAACTCACTGGAACCGGCGATATCGGCATGATGCAATTGCATCTGATCGGTCAAGCGCCGCGACGCTAAGCCAGATATTTAGCCTAACTGAATTTGTTCGATCGGCCGGCTTTTTAGCCGGCCGATTTGTTTTGCTCGAGTGTGCCGCGCGATTCCGGCCTCACCAGCTGCTGTTCCCTGAGATTTGCCGCCGTTCCGATGCTTTTTATTATCCAAATCGATTGTGAGAAGTAGGACACAAAGTCAGCGGGGAGGCGGCACCCGACCATATGCCATAACGCGCCGAGACTATTTGGCAGCTGCAATCTTAGCTGCCCTCACGGCAGCAATCTTTCTACCAGTGCTGAACTGTGGATTTGTCAGTTTTGACGATCCTGAAACCACCACCCCTCATGGAATCAGCCAAATAGTCGTAGGTAACTGGATTCCGGTGACCACTTTTAGCCATAACCTGGACGCGTGGCTCTACGGAACCGAAGCGTGGGGCCATCATCTGACGAACGTCATCTTTCACAGCTTAGCTGCAGCCCTGCTCTTCATTGTGATTCGACTCATGACCGGAGACGTGTGGCGATCAGTGTTTGTCGCAATAATCTTTGCCGTTCATCCGCTGCGGGTGGAATCGGTAGTCTGGGTTTCAGAGCGTAAGGATGTTTTAAGCGGCGTTTTCTTTATGCTGACTCTGCTCGCGTATTTTCAGTACACGTGTCAGCCGACACGCTTACGCTATCTCAGTCTTTGCCTCTGTTTCACTCTCGGTCTGATGGCGAAGTCGATGCTGGTGACCGTCCCATTGCTGCTGTTCCTTCTGGATTATTGGCCTTTGCGCAGGCGACCTGATTTTCTTGAAAAGATCCCGCTGTTTTGTATCGCCGCGATTGCCGGCATCGTGCAGCTTTGGAGCGCCACTCCGGTGATTCCCCCCGATCCTTTGATTGCACGGGTGGAAAACGCCGCGGTTTCGTATCTGATCTACCTTTGGCGTTTCGTCTGGCCGACCAAGCTGGCCATCTTTTATCCGCGTCACCCTTGGCCCTTTTTTTTGCCGGTGGCCGCAATCGTTTTTCTCGCCGGGGTCACCTGGATCATTTGGAGCCAGCGGAAAAAGCGTTCCTATCTCCTGGTAGGCTGGCTCTGGTTTATCATTGCGCTTTTGCCGGTCATTGGACTTATCCAGACGGGCGAACTGGCTTGGGCTAACCGTTATACCTACCTGCCGTTCATTGGTCTAAGTATCGCTCTGGCTTGGAGTTTATCGAAGCGTAACTTAATTATCCTGACCCCGCTCGTTGTCCTTTTCTGTATTCCGCTCACTTGGGCTGAAATCACTTACTGGCACGACAGCGAGAGCCTTTTTCGTCACGCATTGTCCGTGCAGGAAAGCGCGGTGGCACACACCAGTCTCGGCCTTGTGATAGAAGATCGTGATCCTGAGGAAGCGATCTCTGAGTACAAAAAGGCTGTTGCGATCAAACCCGACTACGCCTTAGCGCAAACGAATCTCGGCCTGATTTTGGCGACCCATGGTCGGTTAACGGAAGCTCTGCCCTACCTTGAGACAGCCGTCAATCTGCGGCCTGACATCGCCGAAGCGCATAACAACTTTGGACTCGGCCTCGCAAAGCGTGGACGACTGAACGACGCAGTAACTCAATTCGAGCTGGCGCTAAAGCTTAAACCGAACTTTCCGGCTGCGCGGCGGAATCTTGCCTTGGTTAAGGGACAAGCCGGGCCGCGGTCGGACAAAAATTAGGCTTAGCTCTTTCCCTAGCCGGAATGGATTCCGAGAGACGAAGCCAATTTAACTCTTGTCGTTGCCGCCGCCGTTCTTGAAACTGCTGCGGTTTAGCGACCGCAACTCTTTCGGAATGAAATCTCCGTCCCGGCGGATCAGTTTGCCGTCGAAGTAGATTTCGCCGCCGCCGTAATCGGGGCGTTGAATGTTCACCATGTCCCAATGAACCTGGCTCCGATTGCCATTGTCTGCCTCTTCGTAAGCCTGGCCCGGAGTAAAGTGGAACGAGCCGGCGATCTTCTCGTCGAACAAAATATCGCGCATCGGATGCAACACGTAAGGATTGAAGCCGAGCGAGAATTCGCCGATGTAGCGGGCTCCCGCGTCCGAATCGAGAATCTTATTCAGCCGTTTCGTTTCATTGCTGGTGGCTTCCACCACTTTGCCGTCACGGAACGCGAGGTAAATCCGGTCGAACGCCGTTCCTTGGTAAATTGTCGGGGCATTAAACGTGACATGTCCTTCCACTGAATTTTTTACCGGACAGGTAAAAACTTCACCGTCAGGAATGTTGCGATCTCCCCCGCAAACGACCGCGGCAATTCCTTTGATACTAAATTTCAGATCCGTGCCCGGTCCTTTGATGTGGACCCGATCGGTTTTCTCCATCAACGCCTTTAACGCTTTCATCCCCGGTTGGAGTTTCCGGTAATCCAGGGTGCAAACTTGGAAGTAGAAATCCTCGAACGCCTCGGTGCTCATTCCGGCCAGCTGGGCCATCGAAGGCGAGGGCCAGCGCAGCACCACCCATTTCGTCTTTTTCACGCGCTGATCTTGAACCGGCCGCATTTTCTTCGCGACGAGCTGCATCCGATCCGGCGGAACGTCCGAATTTTCCATGATGTTATTGCTGCCCCGAAGCGCGATGTAGGCGTGCATTTTTTTCATTCGCGCGAGTTCGTGGCGGGCGACGAGATCCATCTGACTGGCTGATGCTTTTAATGCCAGTTCGCGGCTGACGGTCGCCCGCTGCACCTGGACGAATGGTTCGGCGCCGACGTGACGTGTGGCCCGAATCAGGGAAATGATCATTTCGTCTGGAACATCGAACGCCTCGATCAGGACATTTTCGTTGCGTTTGAGCGTGGTCGAATACTCCACCAGAAGTTTGGCTAGTTTATCAAAGCGAGCGTCGTGCATAGGAGCTTACGATTCCACTCTCGGCGACCGATGCAAACTGGAACGGCGCCTAACGATTAGCGACAAATCGCGCCGCAAAAGCGCCATCGAAGTGGTCCCGAAATGGGAGCAGCTGTGATTTTGTTTCCAAATTCCAATTCATTCGCGCAGCGATTTGTTCGGCTACCATTTCGTTTTCCTCCGGTTCAATGCTGCACGTGCTGTAGACCAGAACACCATCCGGCTTCAATAGCCCGGCAATCGTAGCGAGGATGGCAAACTGTCGCTCCTGGATTTGGGCGAATTCTGGAGGCTGCAGCCGCCATCGGACATCGACCCGGCGGCGCATGACTCCGGTGTTGCTGCAAGGCGCGTCAATCAGGATGCGATCGAAAGGTCCGTAGCTCTTGATTTTGTCATCGTGTCGCGGCGTTTCCCAGTCGTGCTGAACGGTGGTTGAGATCGACACACCGAGCCGGGAGAGATTTTCCTCTAAACGCTTTAGCCGGACGGGATCTCGATCGCATGCGATCAACGTGCCGTCGTTCCGCATCAATTCCGCGAGGTAAGTCGTTTTGCCTCCCGGCGCGGCGCAGGCGTCGAGGACTGTCTCCCCAGGACGCGGAGCAAGCGCTTCACAGGCGAGCGCAGTACTTGGATCTTGGATATAGCAATCGCCCGCCATCGTCGCCCCGACCGCTCCGTTGGGGAGCTCGGCAAAATTCTCGTGGTTGGGCAGGATAAAACTCCCGGGATAGCGACGAACAAATTCGGCGGGTGTGATTTTGAGGCGGTTGATTCGCCCATAGATGGGAGGCGGCCGATTGTTCCAGGCACAAAGCTCGAGAGCGGAGGATTCTCCAAAATTCTTTTGCCAGCGTTTGAACAGAAACTCCGGATGCGACCATTGTATCCAAGCCGGCTGCTCATCTGCGATTTCGCGTAACGCGTTCTCGTTTCGAATGGCATTGCGCAGAACGGCGTTGGCCACGGCTCGTCGTTTCATCGGCGCAAGTCCGACCGTTTCGTTGACCGCAGCGTGCCGCGCCGTTTGAATCAGAAAGAGTTGATAAATGCCGAGTCGAAGAAGATCTCGCAACGCCGGATCCATCCGGCCGGTTCGCAGTTTGCCGATCCAGAAATCGAGGAGCGTGAGATTTCTTAAAACACCGTAGAAAAGTTCCAGCGCGAATGCTCTTTCCCGGTCCGGCAAATCCGATGCTTCGAACAAATCGGAAATGATGGAATCGGCGAACTTCTTCCTCGTTCGCCAGTTGCTCAACGCGGCTAGCGCCACGCGTCGGGCCGAGCTCACCTTATTGCGGTTTCACTAACGCCCGTCCGATTGAGTGATAATGAAAACCCAGTTGTGCCATCGTTTTCGGATCGAACAGGTTTCTGCCATCAAAAACGATCGGGGTTGTCATTTTTTGCTTCACCGTTGCCAGGTCGACCGTAGCGAATTCCTTCCATTCCGTGGCGATGATCAGTGCCTCCACTCCGTCGACCGCATCGAGCGCGCTGTCCGCGAATCTGGCGTCAGCGATGGCTTTGACCTCGCGCGCTTTGTCACCTTTCGGATCGTAAACCGAGACGTGTGCGCCTTCCCGCAGCATTGCTGACACCAAGTCAATCGCGACAGATGAGCGAACGTCATCGGTGTCGGGCTTAAAGGTTAATCCCCAAACCGCGATTTTCTTTTCCCGCAACACCCAGAGTGTGTCGCGGATTGCTTTGAGAAAGCGCTCTTTTTGGTCGGCATTGATCCGTTGCACTTCTTTCAACAGCTGGAACGGCACGCCCAGTTGATCGCTGATTGCGATGAAGGCAGCGATGTCCTTCGGAAAACACGATCCGCCGTAGCCAATTCCGGCGTTCAGAAATTGCCGCCCGATTCGCCGATCCATGCCGATTCCGTCGGCGACCTTTTCGACATCGGCCCCACTGGCTTCGCAAATGGCCGCGATCGCATTGATATACGAAATCTTTAACGCCAGGAACGAATTGGCCGCATGTTTGATCAGCTCGGCGCTATTGATGTCGGTCACGAGTATGGGCGCCATAAACGGCTCGTACACTTTCTTCATCAAATCGACGGCATGTTCACTTTGCGCGCCGATAACGATCCGATCCGGATGCATCAAGTCGCTGACCGCGCATCCTTCCCGCAGAAACTCCGGGTTGCTCACGACATCGAATTTCGCGCCGTGTCGATTGTAACGTTTGATCGATTCGGTGACGCGCTCACCGGTTTTCACCGGGACTGTGCTCTTGTCGACGATCACACGATAATCAGTCAGGACTCCGGCGATTTCGCGGGACACCTTCTCGATGAAGCTGAGATCCACTTCTCCGCTGGTCGATTGGGGCGTTGGCACCGCAATGAAAACGACTTGTGAGTTTTGGACGCCTTCCTGGATACTTCCGCTAAAGCGCAAACGCTGGGCAGACACGTTACGATGGATGATTTCTTCCAGGCCGGGCTCGTAAATGGGAACCCGACCTGCCTGAAGCGCTTCGATTTTTCGCGGGTCGTTATCGACGCAAATGACGTGATGTCCGACGTCGGCGAAACACGCTCCTGTGACCAAACCCACATAACCGGAACCGATAATTGAAATGTCCATCTCAGTGTCTGATGCAGCAGCACCTGCCGCGCCGCAATCAGCTATCGGAGCCCCCGGTTTGCAAGCTGAATTCGCGCTATGGACTTTCGCCCGCGCCGCCGGGGTCGAAATTGAAATCGAATCCAAATTTCGGGAACGCCTTCAGTGTGAAAGTCAGTAACACGCCGTACTCGCGCACGCCGGCGTTGTCGCGAATCACGGCCCCGAAAGAGGCGACCCAATTGCTGAGGTCTCGATAAACCGCGTAGCGTTGCTGTTCCAACGTCCCGGTTTGTCCTTCGTACTGCTCCTGCATGCCGAAACCCCAGTTATCACTCAAACGATAATATCCGCCAACGACGATCAGGCTGCTGTTATCAAAGTAGGGATTATCATGGAGATACCGGTGTCCTAAACTAACCTGGAGATTCGCCATCGGTTGCACCGAGATAGTGGTATTCACTTCACTGAATCCGCGATCGAACGCGGGAAATTGAGAGTCGACGCTGAGCGAAGCCCACGGCAGAGGATTGAATCTGAGATTGTTGAACAGGTTGGAGTATTGAGTTCGATCGTAGGGATTATCGAAGTTGACTTCGCAGAACGTGTCCAGCTCAAGCCAGGTTACGGTCGTGTCATCCCGTCGCGTCTCGAGTCGATTGCGCACACCCACTTGCCAAATTGTCCAGTTGGCGATGGAATCGATCGCGGTGAATTGCGGAAAGTCGAGCGGTTGAAGTTTTGTGGTCGGTTCAAATCGATCGAATTGCAGAACGGAAGAAGGATCGAGTCCGTTTTCCGCCACGTACGAAAAATTCGTGAATGGCTGGATGACATGCATCAGGCCGTCCAAACCGACCGCACGACTTTCCACATCGTCCCACGTTCTGGAAAGCTTGAACGATGCTTCGACTCCGGTGTTGAACACCGTACGAACGCCGGCTCCGCCATCCACCACCGGATTTTTCGGAGTGGGATCCAGTGGCAGGAAATTTGGCGTTAACGGATTGTCATCAGGGCTGAACGCGGTCTTACCCAGATCGCGAGTTTCGTCATAGTAAGTGGCGCGAAAACCCGCGCGCGGGACGATCGAAAGCCAGCCAAAATACGTGTTGGGATACGAAAGCTGATGAAACGTATCCACCCGGGTGGTGCCGTAACTTTGGAACCCGGAATTGTCGGCGAAATTCCGGTGGAGATCGGCGATCCCGCTTTCGCCCTCATAGAAGATCGGCCCACCGAACAGAGCATGTTGTTTGATATCGAGCACAATTTCGGGAAGTCGTTCGGTCTGGTCGAAAAACTGGTTTGCCTGAAAACGTGTGATCGCAGTCAAAGTGTAGAACGAATCGTTTTTCGTGACCGCGATGACGTTGTCCGGCACGGGATTGTAGCGAAACTCGTTTTGATAGAAGTCTTGCATCACGAACGGGTCACTGAGTTTCGTGACATCGATGATCGCGTAGGTGTCGTCAGTGAAATTGGTTCGGTCTTCCACGCTGAAGCGATAGCGGCCAGTCGGGACGGATTTACGCGGCAAATCGGTGCGATTGATTAACGGATTTTGGTCCTGAATGTAATAACTCTTGAGTTTGGCGTAACTGGAGTTGTCTTTCCCGTAATCGATGTCCGAATCGAATCCCAAGCCCAGGCCGCGGCGTCCACGGTAATCGAGGCGCAGCCGCCCCTTGATATTATCGGTGATCGGAAAAGTCAGCTGTGTCAGGATCGACGGACCCCAAGAACTCAGATACGCGGGTGAAACGGTGAAATTAAAAGCGTCATTCAACGATTGATAAAGGTAAGGCCACCAAAAGATCGGAACTTTGCCGATGTAGAAGGTGACATCGTGAAAGACGACATGGTCGTTTTCGTAAACCCAAACGGTGCGGGCATGGAGATGAAAGTCGGGATTGGTCGTGTCATCGGTGGTGAAATTCGCATTTTGAAGCTGATAAGCATTTTGGGCTGTCTGAACGACCTCTTGGCCTTTGAGAAAGTACGGATTGTAATCCGTCCGCATTTGGGTGCTTTTTATCTGTTTGGTATCGAGATTGTAGACCGCGTGATCACCCACGTACAAACTGACCTCTCGGTAAATCCGCACGTTCCCGTCTGCGGTGACCTCGTGCGTTCGTGAATTATATTGCGCCGCGTCGGCGTAAATATCGGTATCGCCGATATGGATGGCGACATTATCATGAGCGGTCGCTAAACCATTCTCGTAAATGGTTTCTCCACTCGACGTAATTTCGACAGGCTGATTGTCGGGCGTCTTCGTCGCCGCATTAGCAAATCCCAACCCGGCAAAAAACACAAAACACAGCCGAACTGGCATTCGCATGGCGGCCTGCCGAAGGTATAGAGCCGATGCCTTCTTGCAAAGGTAAAAGCGTCGACCTATTTCCAGGCCTAAACGGCCAACCGGAGCCCTGCCACCTGCTGGTTCATTCCGCACGCCAAAATGATTGCCTGAAAAGGGGCGTTCACCGACCGCTTCCCCAGTTGCGGCCGAGGTAGCGATTGGGTGAGCAAAGCCTGCGCGCCCACGATAACCTGCCAAATCGCACTGCTTCCCACGCTTTCGCCCAGCGCCGCCTTGCCAGCGTAAACACACTCGCCGGGCAATATTTCTGCGATCGCGGATTGTTCGGCGCCATCAACGAAGGTTCCATTGGCGCTGGCAATCACCATTCCGGCCGATGGGTGCGCCAAGCGCGACAAGACGGCACCGACATGCTTTCCGGCTTCGGATCGGCGTCCGTAGTTGGTGCCTTGCTCGATTTGTTGCAAATGGACCGGGCCGGTCCGCGCCAAAACGACGGCTCCGGCTCCTTCACTTAAAATCGTCCCGCGGGCCGGTGTTTGAAATGGTTCGATGGGCGGATGCCGGTTGATCAAGCGCCATCGATGAAACGCATCGCACAGGACCCAGTCGGCTTCTTCCGCACCGATGACGAGACATTGATCAATCCCATTACCCGCCATCAGGTCTTCAGCCATTTTGAGCGCCAGAATTCCAACCGCGCCATCGCCGACCAGCGTATACGTCGTCCCGGTAATGCCGAGAATTGCGGCCAGATGGCTCGCCGGCGCGTTGAAAACCGTCTCCGGAAAAAGCAGGGGACTCGCGGATTGCGCGCCGGACTTCACCACTTCGCGGTAAAAACGGGTCGTATAAACAACACCACCGTCAGAAACGGCGAAGATTAAAGCGGTGCGACTCATATCCAGCTCGCCCAGCTGATCTCCGGCCTGTTGCAATGCGTCCAAACCGGCGGCTGCGGCAAAGCGCGAGATCGCGCTGGCCCGGCGCAGCCGCGGATGAGGGGGAAGATTTTTTAATTCGTCAGGCGAAACCAGGTAAACCGGAAAAGCCAGTTCGTTAGGCTCGCGAGAGAGCCATTGCGCAGTCGCGGTTTCTCCTTCTAACAAGCGTTCCCACACCGTTTGGATGCTGCGGCCGAGCGGCGTCACCCAGCCCATGCCCGCAATCCCAACGCTCATGCGTCGATTGCTTCGCCGTCTTGATCGAATCGACGAATCAAAATGGATGCATTCGTTCCGCCGAACCCAAATGAATTCGATAACGCAACATTGATTTTTTCCGGACGCGACTGGTTGGCGACGATGTTCAGATTCAGGCCCTCATCTCCCTGCCTGAAGTTGAGATTGGGAGGCAGAACCTGGTGTTCGATGGCCAGCAGGCAAATGGCTGCTTCGATGGCGCCGGCCGCGCCCAGCGAATGTCCCATCATCGCTTTGGTCGAACTGACCGGAACATCATCGAACAATTCCGAAATCGCTTTGCCTTCTGCCGCATCGTTGAAGGCAGTCGCGGTCCCGTGCGCATTGATGTAGTCCACGTCATTCGCTGCAATTCCGGCACTTTGCAAAGCGCGCTCCATCGCCTGTCGCGCCCCCTCGCCGGACGGATTGGGTTGGGTCAGGTGATGATTATCTGTGGAGATTCCGTAGCCGATCAATTCGGCCAGGATTTTGCCGCCTCGAGCACGAGCCGTCTCCATATTCTCAAGCGCAAACACCGCGGCACCTTCCCCCAACACCATCCCGGTGCGATCTCGATCAAATGGTCGACATTTTTCCGGAGTCGCCGCTTGCAACGAATCGAAACCGACAAAAACGAGTTCGCAGAGCGCGTCGTATCCCCCGGCCAGCACGCGTTGATATTTGCCGGAGCGAACACATTCAAAGGCGTGCCCGATGGCGTTGGCTCCCGAAGCGCAGGCATTCGCGATAATCTGACACGGGGCCGAGATGCCGAACGTCTCCTGGGCATCGATGACCGGCTTCTGCGGAGCATAATTTGCCACCCAGCGAGGGGAATGGCGGAGCCCGCGATGTTCCTCGAGGGCCCGATAATAGCGCTCCGCGAACGACATCCCACCGCTGGTCGTTCCAATAACGGTCAATTCGGGTCGAAACCCGGGATCTTGATCAAAGGCCTCTTTCAGAGCGCCGATTATCATCCGAGACGCTCGATGCAAACGGTCCGATTTGGGACCGTCTGTCACCGTGGCTAGACGTTCATCGCTGATTTGCGCGGCTGTCTGGCAACGGCATTGGTCCACGGCGAACTTGGATACCCTGACTCACGCACTCCCGGCCGGTTTTTAAGGAGAAGGCGGTCTCGGCCAAGCCGAATCCAAGGGGGCTGACCACACCGGCGGCGACGATCGCCACTCGAGAAATAGGGGTTTTTACGTTTTGGCCGTTAGATGTCCCTTTTTGCACGATTTTTAACTACGATTTCGTTATTGCTTTCTGAAACGAAGCATCTTACTAAGGAGCCCGAAAGGAGAAAACAGCAGCTCCGTCAGTTGGTGGATTGTCAGTTGAGTTTATTCAGCGGCGATTTGAAATCCGATTAGCGGGAACAGTGACCGTGGCGGCGCGTTTTCCAGGATAGACTCGATGGCAACTAAATTATACGTGGGGAATCTTCCCTTTAACACGACCGAGAACGAATTGCAGGAGCTTTTCTCTCAAGCTGGCGCAGTTCAGGAAGTCATGCTCATGCAGGACAAATTTACCGGCAAGTCACGCGGCTTTGCCTTTGTCACAATGGGCTCGGACCAGGACGCACAGAACGCTATTTCGCAACTGAATGGAAAACAAATCGAAGGCCGCGCTCTGACGGTCAATGAAGCGCGTCCGCGCGAACCGCGTCCGGCTGGCGGTGGCGGCGGTTATGGTGGTGGTGGCGGCGGTGGTGGTGGCGGCGGATACGGCGGCGGTCGCCGGGACGGCGGTCAGCGTCGCGGTCGCTAGCCGTTAAAAACTTTTTAGCCGAACAACATTTTGAAAGCGCTCGCTGCGTCGGGCGCTTTTTTTTGTACTCTACGGAACGACTGCGCTTACCCGCACATGCGATCCATTTACAACAGAACCTATCAGAAGGAGATCGACATCATGACTGAGGACGAACATCCACCGCAGCAAAGTCAGTCGGACGAGAAGAACATCGACATCCCACCGATTCCAAAGGAAACGGCGGGTGCCGTCGCGGGAGCGGTGCTTGGCAGCATGCTCGGCCCCACCGCGGCCATCATTGGCGGAGTGGTCGGCGCTCTGGCCACCAAACCGAAAGTCCGGGCCGCCGCCAAAAGAACGGCCGCTCGCATCGCGCGAAAAACGAAACCGCGTTCAGCGATCAAACGTCGCCAACCGAAGAAAAAGAGAATCGCCCGAGCGGTCAAATCCAAGAAAGGATCCGGCCGCAAACGGACGAAAGCGAAGCCGGGAAAAAAATCGAGTTCAACGCGCCGCGCCCAGAAGCGGAGCACGACTCGACGACGGCGACGGTAGGAAAATTGGGCAGGGCTGGATTCGAATGAAGAGCCCGCAATTTCCTGAGTAGCGGACTGTTCGTGACAGAGTGTGTCTCTGAATGCCTATGATCCTTATCTTCAGCGCCTAAAGAGTTTGAATCTTCGGAAGTATTGCCAGGCGCATTCTTCGTAATTGAAGATCGGAAAATTGTGACGTAACCGCACCGCCAGTTTGGGTCTGGACCGGTGCATGTGATCGGCATGGCCCACCGGTTGCTTGAAGGAAGGTGATGAACCCTGCCGCAAAGTTCGTGCTCCTTGGCGTTGTCGCGGTTGTTTGGGCACAAACGACGGCCACTGCGAGCCTTATTTACCTATACGATTTCCCCGGGGTTCCCGGTTCGGGATTGGCCGCAAATCAAACAAACGGGCAGCCCGCCGGCGCAACCTTTAGCGACTTTACTCGGACAGCCGATTTGACCCAGATGCCAGGGACGCCGGCCAACGACGCTTACGGGACTGAAAATTGGAATCAAACAGGCAGCATCAATACCGCCCAGTACCGAAGGTTTCTCGATCACGGCGGCCGCCGGTAATCATCTCAACCTGACCAGCCTCAGTTTCGACATCCAGTTGAAGCCGAGTGGCCCGCTCAACGTAGAGGTTGGAATATTTCTGAACGGATCGTCCACCGCCTACGCCACTCTTGACCTCACCCCAACGCCAAGCGTCACCACCTATAACTTCAATTTTACCCCACTGACTGATGCCGATAACGTAACCTTAGCAGAGTTCCGTCTTTTCGGCTGGAATGCGGCCGCCGCCGGAGGCGGCATAATTCTCGACAACGTGACCACGAACGGTGCGATCGTGCCGGAGCCCTCCGCGCTCGTTCCGATTTTACTGCTTGCATTCTTTGTGTGTGCGTTCCAGCGAAAGACCACGAAGTTGCGGCTCGCAGGCAGTTTGGTGAAGTGCCTGATGTAGCCGCATCCTTGGCACTTCCCACCGTCTGACCGGGTTTTTTTGTGTCTATTTGTGGGTCGTCGCTGAAACTCCTTGATTAGGAGAGTGGGCAGGGCTGGATTCGAACCAGCGAAGGCGTAAGCCAGCAGATTTACAGTCTGCCCCGTTTGGCCACTTCGGTACCTACCCGTTCTTCGCTCTGTAGGGGAAGCAGTTTGCTTCCCTCATTTTTGCGGGACGCAGCGTTCCCTACAGTTTGCGGCCTGTGCTCGCGCTGATATAGCCGAAAAACTCCGCGATGCAATTGACCACGTAACGTTGTTCTTCGCGGGAAATTTCCGGATAAATCGGTAAAGCGAGGGTTTGTTTGGCGGCGCTTTCGGACTCTGGAAAATCGCCGGCCCGAAAGCCGAGGTCGCGAAAGCATTCCTGCTGATGAAGCGCGACGGGGTAGTAAATCGCTGTGCCAACTTCACATTTGGTCAGGTGCTCCCGAAGTGGATCGCGTTGGTCCGTTCGAATGACATATTGATGATAAATGTGGTGATTCGTTAGGCCGTCTTTGCGGTACGGTTCGTTCGGTAACTGGATTTGATTTAGCAGCCGCGAACTCTCGAATTGCTCCCGATAGAAATCCGCTGCCTCCCGGCGTGCCGCCGACCAGCGGTCAAGACGCGGAAGTTTGACCCGCAGAATGGCCGCCTGGATTTCGTCCATGCGAAAGTTTCCGCCGACCACCTGGTGGTAGTAACGTGGCTCCATTCCGTGCTCGCGAAGGATTCGCAAACGTGCGGCGAGCGCGTGGTCGCGACAAACGACCAGGCCGGCATCGCCCGCGGCTCCCAGGTTTTTCGACGGATAAAAACTGAAACAGCCGATTTCTCCCATCGTCCCGGCCTTGGCGGCGCCGCCGGTTCGCGGATATTCGGCGCCGATCGCCTGAGCCGCATCTTCGATTACGGGAAGTCGATACTCGCGCGCTATATCCAAGATCGCATTCATATCCGCGCAAAGGCCGAACAAGTGGACTGGCATAATTGCGCGAATCCGTGAGCCGGCCGCGTCGCGAAGCTGGCCATCTTTCCCGGGTTTACCCTTCTTGGCCAGGACCTCCCTCAGCCGCCGGGGCGAGATATTGTAGGTGGCCGGCTCAATGTCGACGAAGATCGGTCGCGCCCCCAGCCGAACAATCGATCCGGCGGTGCCGAAAAAGCTGTACGGACTGGTGATGACCGCGTCGCCCGGCCCGATTTTCAGTTCCATTAAAGCGACCAGCAGCGCGTCCGTGCCGGATGATACGCCCACGGCGTGATCGATTTGGCAGTAGTCAGCGACCGCTTGCTCAAACTGCTCAAGCTTTGGTCCTAAAATGAATCGCTGGGTGGCGAGGACTTCTTTGACCTCGCGCAAAATCTCGTCTTCCAAGCTGCGATACTGTTCGGATAAATCGAGGAGTGGGACGCGCATCGCTGGTTAGCTGTAGCTTTGGTCGCCCAGTGCGGCAACTTCTCCAACATCGGTGACATTGACCTTGCCTGGTCGCTCAGCTAGCCTTCCGCTCATGGCACTTCTCCGCAGCCTGTTTTGGTTGGCCTTGTTTGTATTTTTTACGTTCTGCTTTGTCGTGTTGTTTCAATACGGGACGGCGGATTTTGCTGGCGGATTCAAAGAGGAATTCTCGAAGGTCAAAACGTTCGTCATCGAAAAAACGAGCGGCAAACCGGCCGAGAAAAAGAGAAACCGTTAACTGACGGGACACGCTTCTTCGTGTCCGTTAAAAAAACCGACAGCGCGGTCGGACACCTCAGCTGACGAATTCGATTTCGAATTCTTTCTGGATATAACCAGCAGCTCTTCCGTCGTCTAGAAATCGACGGATCGCTTCGCGGCCAATTTGGCCATAGTCGCGGGTAAAATCATTTACATACATGCCGATAAATTTGCCGGCCAATTTCGCGTCCATGTCGCGCGCATACGGCATCGCATGTTCGACCGCTTCAGTTCGGTGTTTCAGGCCGTAATCAATGCTTTCGGCCATGATTTCGAGAAGATCATGTCGCACCGTCTCGGGAATATCTTTTCGCAAAACATTTCCACCAAGTGGTAAAGGCAAATTGTTTTCCCGTTTCCACCATTCACCCAGGTCGATAATTTTTTCGAATCCGGATCGTTCGTAGGTCAGTTGCCCCTCGTGAATAATGAGTCCGACATCCGCCCGGCCATTTTTCACCGCGTCGAAAATCCGATCGAACGGCACGACGATGTGTTTGAAATCGCCGAGATAAAGGCGAAGCGCCAGAAACGCGCTCGTCATCGTTCCCGGAACGGCCATGGTGCAACCGTCTAACCGGTCGCGGATTTCCTGATCTGAATTTCGGGTTTCGGATTTCGGGTTTCGGGTTTTCCCGATGACCAGCGGCCCATATCCGTCTCCCATACTCGCGCCACATGGCAGCAATGCATATTTATCCGCCACGTAGGGATAGGCATGGATCGAGATGGCGGAGATATGGAGTTCGCCCAGGAGCGCCCGCTCATTCAATGTTTGAATGTCCTCGAGGCGATGCTCAAAACGATAACTGCGAAGATCGATCTTGTTCTCGGCCATGGCGTAGAACATGAACGCGTCGTCCGGATCGGGAGAATGTCCGAGTGTGAAAACTTCCGAATGTCGTGTCATCGCCCCATCTGCCTGATGCCCTGTCCTAAAAAATAAATGATCGTCACCAACCCGATCAAAACAATCATGGCCAGCCAGCTGGCACGGCCGCGCCGGAGCTGGAAAATCCCGCCCCCGATTGAAACGAGGCCAAAAACGAAAATCGTGGCGAAAAGCTCGAACACCCGGACGGTCATTTCGTGACTGCCGGCCCAGTGGGTCGCGCCGGGTTGCTCGTTATGAGCGATGGTGGATCCCATTAACGCGGCGAGGACGACCATCCCGACGCTGAGACATACGCCAAGAACAATCAACAGCCAGCCGCGGATGCGGGCGATCGTCGGAATGTTGGTTGGTTCCACCCGACGAAGTAGATTCGATCACGCGGAGCGAGTGCCAGCTAAATCGCAATTACTTGGCTGGCTTCTTCTTGGCTTTGCCTGCCGCCAGGCGTTCCGTTTTTCTCCGACGCGCGCCTCTTTTTTTGACGTTATCTCTGCCGTGATTGTGTCCCATATTCCTCACCACTCGTTTGTTTGCTGAAGTTATCAACATGGAGTGATCGATCCGGCGCGGATTCGCTACAGTGTTTGCGTTCCGGGGAGGGTTCCGATAGCCTCAATCGCATCATGGCGGCGAAGTCGGGTTTAGGAAAAGGTCTGAGCGCTCTTATTGGAACGCGACCGGTGCCTGCTGCTCGCAGCGAGATTGAGACAGGGTCCGGCGAAAGGATTCATGATGTCAGCTTGGGCAGCATTATTCCCAGCCCTCTCCAGCCCCGGAAGGACTTCGCGCCGGATGCGTTGCAGGAACTGGTCGATTCCATTCGCCAACATGGGATCATCCAGCCGCTGATTGTTCGCCAGGCCGGCGCAAAGCTGGAGTTAATTGCAGGTGAACGGCGGTGGCGGGCTGCTCAGGAAGTAGGTCTCGCTGTCGTTCCTGTCATTATTCGAGGCGCGAGCGATTTGGAAGTGCTCGAACTTTCGCTGATCGAGAACCTGCAACGCAGCGATTTAAATGCGATCGAGGAAGCACAGGGTTACGCCCGGCTGGCCACCGAATTTCACATGCGTCAGGAAGAGATTGCCCAAAAGGTCGGCCGGAGTCGCGCCGCGGTAGCCAATGCCATGCGGTTGCTGGACCTGCATCCGCAAATTCAAACGTGGTTGACCCAGAATTTGCTCTCGGTCGGTCACGCCAAAGTATTGCTGGGGCTGAAAACAGCCGATGATCAGCTGTCGGTGGCGCAGACGGTTTTGCGACGAAGTGCCACGGTGCGTAACACCGAACGAATGGTGGCGCGTTATCTTGGAATCGGTCGCAGTCGGCGTAAACGAAGTGAGAACGGTGAGGTTGCGTCTTCCGCATCCATCACGGAATTGCAGGAGCGGTTACAGGAGAAACTCGGGACCCGTGTTTCCATTCAGCACGGAGAGAAGCGCGGACGGATCGAAATTGAGTACTACGGCAACGATGATCTGCAACGCGTGATCACGGCGATGGGATTTGGCGCGCCGGAGTAGCAAATAGAGCCGGGGTGGAATGATGAGTCTGAAATCATTTATTTGCCGCCTGAGCATCTGGTTCACCGTCTGCCTGTTCACCTCGGTCGCATTCGCGGCGGACACGAATATCTGGGAACAATTCTCGGGCGACCGGGCGCTTGCGCACGTGCAGCATCTGGTCGATCTCGGTCCGCGTCCTTCGGGCAGCGAGGCCATTGAGAAAGCGCGCAACTATATCATTGCGCAACTGGAGTCTTTTGGTTGGCAAGTCACTCGTCAGGATTTCGACGACGAAACCCCGCTCGGCAAAAAGCATTTCGTCAATCTCATCGCCCATTTCGGGTATCGGCCCGAGCCGTCGTTTCTGCTTTGTTCCCACTACGACACCAAACTCTTCAGCACTTTTCGATTTGTCGGCGCGAATGACGGCGGATCCAGCACCGGTTTATTACTCGAAATGGCGCGGGTTTTGGCGCTGCAGCCGGCATTGGCGGCAAAGATTCAGTTGGCCTTTTTTGATGGCGAAGAGGCGTTCGAAAATTTCAGCGACACCGATGGACTGTATGGAAGCCGTTATTTCGCGAAATTTATCGCCGCGCAAAAGTCGACCGGTTACCAGGGAGGTATTCTGTTCGACATGGTGGGCGATCGTTCCTTGGACATCACTCTTCCGCCGGATTCGCCACCGGCCATCGCCCGCGGGATTTTTGCCTCGGCCGACGCGCTGAAGGTTCGGGATCACTTCACATATTTTGACCGGGAAGTGACCGACGATCACACGCCCTTAAATAAGCTTGGTACCCCGACAATCGATTTGATCGATTTCGATTATCCTCCATGGCATACGGCTGACGACACCATGGATAAGCTGAGTGGTGATAGCCTCCGGATTGTGGGTTCGGTTGCCTTGTATTATCTCAGGCAGTTCGTCTTCAGGTAAGAGCCTCCCCCAGCCAAGCGGCCGGCCTTAGCCCGTAGAATCTGTGCCTCCGGCGAACTTCAGAGTTGCGCCTCAGGTCATTTCGCCTCACTCTGGATACCCCTCTCGGTAACTAGGTATGTCTCGCCGTCCACGCAAAAATGTAGGTGTAATCGGTCTCGGAATTATTGGTAGCCGCGTCGCGGACAATCTTCGCCTCAAAGGTTTCCATGTGTTCGTTTGGAACCGTTCGCCCCGGCCCGTCCCAAATTTTGTCGGGGCACCGGCGGAGCTCGCGGAAATGTGCGATCACATTCAAATCTTTGTTTCGGATGACGAAGCGCTGCTCGAAGTGGCCAAACACCTTTCACCCGCGCTCGCGCCCCGACATGTGGTGATGGCGCATTCCACGGTAGCGCCACAGTCCATGCGGGCGGCGGCAGAAATTGTGGAGCGTCGCGGTGCGCGTTTCATCGAAGCGCCCTTTACCGGCAGCAAGCTCGGAGCGGAAAAAGGAGAGCTCGTGTATTACGTGGCGGGTGACGAAGTCGCTTTGCGCGAAGCGCGTCCGATCCTGGAGGCGAGCAGCAAGGAAATTGTGGAATTTGGTGAAGTCGGTCAAGCCACGGTGATCAAGATTGCGACCAATATTTTAACCGGGGCCATTGTCCAGGCCACGGCCGAAGCGCTGGCGTTAACGAAAAATTCCGGGGTACCGTTGGAAAAATTCACTGCGGCAATGCAGAGCAACGCGAGTAACTCCGGAACGCTGGCGATGAAGTTGCCGAAGATGATCGAGGGAAATTTCGAGCCGCACTTTTCGGTGAAACACATGTTGAAGGACATGCAGATTGCCAGCCGCGTCGGTCTCTTGAACCATCTTGAGCTCAGTGTCACTGCGGCAACACGCGATCGTCTGCTCGAGCAAGCTCAACGCGGTTTTGGGGACGAAGATTATTCTGCGCTCGCGCGGAAATATTTTTACGGTTCCCGTCCAGCCGCCGAGGAGGAAACGAATTTGGAATTGTTCGAACAGCCCGAACCGTATGCGGCAGTGGAAATTCCCGCTCCGATGGGTTCGGTATTGGACCCGGAAGCTCCAGTCGAAACGGCGCAAACGACAGCGCCACCATCGAGCGCGGGAGAATTTTCGCTCAGTCCCGTTCCTGCGGGCGAATCCCTGGTTGAAAATCCGATCTCGGAAACGGTGCCGGCGCCGGAATCACCTCAACCCGGATCGCCTGACCAACAGGATTCTCCGGAGCCGTTGGCTGAACCGGCAGTCGCAGCGACGGAAACTCCCGAGCGTCGCGGTCTTTTCGACCGTTTATTGCGGCGCGGTAGCGAAGCCTGATTGTAGTCGTTTGAGAGCAGGCCGTCCCGGCGGCAGTTTCCCTACAGTCGCATGAACCTTTTCTTTGATCTCTCAGCGCGAGTCAAATTGAGCGTAACCGGCGCAGATGCCGAACGTTTCCTGAATGGCCAGCTCAGTAACGATATTCGCAAGGCCACCGAAAACAGCGCGATCGCAGCCTGCCTCCTTACTCATAAAGGCAAACTGAACGCGCATCTGTTTTGCACCAGAAATCAGAACGCATATCTGATCGACGCGGACCCCGAATTACGTGAATCGCTTTTGCCGCGTCTCGAGCGCTATGTGATTGCTGATGATGTCCGGATCCAGGATGTGACCGATCAGTTTGGTTTATATCACTCGTTAGGCGATCCCAATATGCCGGGCGATGGCGAATGTATCACCAGATCGTCGACTCGTTTCGGCGAGCCGGGTTACGATTTATGGGTCGCGCCGGAGCGACGCGAACCATTGCGTCGGAATTTGTCGGAACGATTTGAGTTCTGCGACGAAGCGTGCGCGGAGATCCTTCGAATTGAACGTGGAATTCCGCGTTGGGGCCGAGATCTCACCGAAGAGATCATTCCCATCGAAGCCAATTTGGAATTGCAGACAATTGATTATGACAAGGGCTGCTACATCGGCCAGGAAGTCATCTCTCGAATGAAAATGTCCGGCCAGACGAATAAGCGTCTCTGCGGCCTGATCGGCGATCGATTGGAACCGGGGATGAAGCTTTTCAGTGAGCCGGATCTAAAAGAAGTTGGCTGGGTCACCAGCGCGACAAACGCCTCGACTCAGGGGGGCCAGATTGGCCTTGGCTTCGTCAAACGGGGTTTCAATTCGCCCGGTACCAAGCTGGGCGTGGCCAGAGCGGGAAACCCCGGGGACCACGGGAAGGCCGAGACCGTCGACCTGCCATTCCCCCCGGGCAGACCTCCACGTTAGGGAGGCATTGACGCAGCTTTCGGGATTGCTTTTTTCAACCGTTTTCGTCTAAAGTCGACAGCTTCACGGAGCCCTTCCAGCCATGAACCAGCGAATTCTCGCAGAAATCGGCCGCACCCAGCGTTTAGAGATCTTAAATGCGCTGAAGCGGACGCGTGGCATGTCGGTCAACGAACTCGTCGACAAGATGAAGATGAGCTACATGGGCATCAAGCAACATTGCCTGACGCTCCAGCGCGACGGTTATCTGGATACGTGGCGACGGCCGCAAAAAATGGGCCGGCCGGAAATGGTTTATCGCCTGACTAAGCGTAGTCATGATCTTTTCCCAAGCGAGAGCAACGGATTGACCCTCGAGCTCTTGAAGTCCGTGCGCGAAATCTATGGCGCGAACGCGCCAGAGAAGTTGCTCTATAGCGTATTTGAGAGGCAAACAGCCGCGCTCAAAGCCCGGGTGAAAGGGCAGACGACCGCGGAACGAGCAAAATGGCTGGTCAAAGTGCGGGATAGCGAAGGGTACATGTCGCAATTCATCACGGATGAGAAGGACGGCGGAACCCAGATCCTGGAATGCCATTCGCCGATCATGAACCTGATTGATCGCTACCCAATCGTCGGACGGCTGGAGCAGGACATGTTTAGCTCGATTCTGGAGACGCCCGTTCGCCGCGAAGAGACGCGCAACTCCGGACTGTACGAGTGCGCCTTCTATTTCGCGGCATAGGTCGGATTCTAATTACCACCGCGCCGACGAATTCTGCTTTCCTGCGTCGCTAATTTCAGTTGATTGAAAGCCCAATGCCTCGGGCTTTTCCCAGCGCAGTCATCGAAGATCTGCAACCGTTGATCGACGGTGGACGGTATCCGGTTAAACGCGTTGCCGGCGAGGACCTGGTGGTCGAAGCGGATGTTTTCAAGGATGGCCATGACTTCGTGGCTGCGGTTTTGCGCTGGCGGCGGGTCGGAGAAGAGCGTTGGCACGAGACTCCGATGCGGCTGATCGAGAATGATCGTTGGCGGGGCGTCTGTTCCTTTTTTGAGCCGGGCATTTATGAATACACGATTGAAGCCTGGACCGATAAATTCCGTGGCTGGCAGGATGAGTTTACAAAAAAATTTGATGCAGGAGTGACCGATTTGATTTCGGAAGCACTCGAAGGCGCGGGATTGATTGAAGCTGCGGCGCACCGGGCGATGATTCCGGCCGATTCCGAACGTTTACTGGAATTATCCCAGTGTCTTCAAACAGCCGATAACGGGCAGATTAACGAGATGGTTCACAGCGGCGAACTGGAGGTGTTGATGGCCACTTATCCCGATCGTTCGGATGCCACCCAGTATTCGCCGGCGCCGCGGGTCTGGGTCGATCGGGCGGCTGCGCGAACTGCCGCGTGGTATGAATTTTTTCCGCGATCGGCCGAAGGATACGGCGACCGGGGATCGAAATTTCGCAACTGTTTGCCGCGAGTCGACGACGCAAAAGCGATGGGATTCGACGTTATTTATTTCCCGCCGATTCATCCGATTGGGCACACGAATCGCAAAGGCCGGAACAATTCAGTGACGTCCCAGCCTGATGAACCTGGGGTTCCTTACGCGATCGGGAATGAAATTGGGGGGGCACAAAGCGATCGATCCGGATCTCGGCACGCTGGCGGATTTTGATTGGCTGGTCGATCAGATCCAGCAGCGCGGGATGGAGGTGGCGCTCGATTTTGCGATCAATTGTTCTCCCGACCATCCCTACGTCAAGGAACATCCGGATTGGTTCTACAAACGGCCGGATGGAACGATCAAGTATGCCGAAAATCCGCCCAAGAAGTACGAAGACATTTATCCGTTGAATTTTCGATGTGAAACCTGGCCCGAACTTTGGGCGGAGATGAAAAGCGTGATCCTTTTCTGGGCGGGTCACGGAGTGCGGATTTTCCGCGTCGACAACCCTCACACCAAACCGGTCGCGTTTTGGGAATACCTGATCAACGGTGTTCGCAAAGTTTATCCCGACACGTTGTTTTTATCGGAAGCGTTTACCCGACCAAAAATGATGAAGATTCTGGCCAAGGCCGGATTCACCCAGAGTTATACCTATTTCACCTGGCGAAATTCGAAGCAGGAGCTGACGGAATACCTGACCGAGCTGACGCAAACGCGGATGCGCGATTATTTTCGGGGCAATCTATTCACCAATACGCCCGACATTCTTCCGGTTGTTCTGCAAACCGGCGGCCGTCCTGCCTTCATGATCCGGGTGGCGCTGGCCGCAACATTGTCGAGTCTCTACGGCATCTATAGCGGATACGAGCTGTGTGAAGGAGATGCCCTGCCCGGCCGCGAAGAATACCTTGATTCCGAGAAATACCAGTTCAAAGAGCGAGATTGGGATGCGCCGGGGAATATCAAGGACTGGATCACGCGATTGAACCTGATCCGAAAAGAAAACCGCGCGCTCCAGTTTTACGATAACCTTCGATTTCATCGCGCCGACCATGATGCCATTCTGTTTTATTCAAAAATGACCGAGGCGCGGGACAACATCATACTGGTGGTGGTGAACCTCGATCCGCACCAGCGTCATAATTCGTACATTCACGTCCCGATCGAACAGTTTGGGCTAAGGGAAGGGGATGCTTATCAGGTGCACGACCTCTTGAGCGATGCGCGTTATGTCTGGCACGGCAGCCAAAATTACATCGAGCTGGATCCGGAAATTCAGCCCGCTCACGTTTTTCGCGTCCGACGTTGGGTCGGTGGAGATCGCTTCGTCTAGGGCGAAATTGATTTTCTCGGAATTTGCATCCCTAGACTCAACGCCTATCGTTACGGCACTTTCGGCATGAAGATTTTGCTTTCGCTGATTGCCGCGGTGACGCCCATCCCGCTGCTTGCTCAGACCATCACCACCAGTCCGTCACCTTTGCCGGTCGCTGCGGTTACGCCCGCGGCCCCCGCGGCCGAGGCGCCTATCGTTCAACATTCTCAATCGGTTTTGGATGCGATCACGCACGCCGGGCCGGTCATGTATGCCCTGGTCGCCCTGTCCATCTTTTCGCTGATGCTGGTGATTACCTATCTGATGACCATCCGCCGTG
This sequence comes from uncultured Verrucomicrobiae bacterium, assembly GCA_963846065.1. Classification (GTDB taxonomy): domain Bacteria; phylum Verrucomicrobiota; class Verrucomicrobiia; order Chthoniobacterales; family UBA10450; genus DASPUI01. The sequence continues at coordinate 179,089 of CAWJUP010000008.1, read as the reverse complement.
GTGCCATCGCTTCCAGCGGATTCATGGCAACGGCCGATGCTCTTCTGCGCAAACGCGATTATCTCGGATTGCTCGCGGTATCCAATCGCCACGGGGAAGCGCTTGCCCGCGTCCTGCAAAAAGTTTTGGATTTCACGACAAAGAATCCGCACGCCGAATATCAACAAGTCCGGGAAATCGCAGAAACGGAAGGAACACGGGTGGCCGCCAGCTTGAATAACCGCGTGACCTACCTGGCGGATATCGGAATGATTGCGCCGCTGCTCGGTTTGTTGGGTACAGTTTTCGGAATCATTCGATCGTTCGGCGCGCTTGGGGCGGACCTCGGAACGGCGCGTTACGTTTTGCTTTCTCGGGGAATTAGCGAAGCGCTGGTGAATACGGCCGGTGGTTTGGCAATCGGAATTCCCGCAATGTTTTTCTATGCATTTTTTCGCGGAAAATCTCAAAAATTGATTTCTGAATTGGAATCAGCCACCACCCATGTTCTGGCGTTGCTTTCGTTGGGTTACGATAAAAGGACCGAGCGCATGCCAGCCTTAATCGAAGACGAGATTTAGGGTTAACGTTTTCGTTTTATGAATTTGCGCAGCCGGGCTCCTTTGCATCATCCCGGCATCCAGTTAGCACCGTTGGTCGACGTCTTGTTGTTGCTGCTGATTTTCTTTTTGCTGACGTGGAATGCGGCGCGAAACGAAAATGAACTGGATGTGAAAGTCCCCAAGGCCAAAGGGGCGAAAGAAAATACGATGCCGTTCGGTCCGGTGGTGATTAACGTGAAGACGGACGGCACCATGGTGATTAATCATCGAACGATGACCGACCCCGAAGTAAACGAATTGCTGAAAGGGTTGCTTCAGTTGGATAAGGATCAATCCGTAGTCATTCGCGGCGATGAAACCGGCGCGTATAAAAATATTATCGCGGTTCTGAATATCTGCACCGAAGTCGGAGTGACCAACGTCTCCTTCGCCACCGCAAAATGAAGACCGCGCGTTGCGCGGCTGTTTTTTTCGCGATCACAATTTCTTGGGTCGCGCTTTCGGCTCGCTCACAGGATATTCGCCGGGCCCAGCCGGTCGAACAAACGCCGCCGACCTCCCCGGAGCCCAGTGCCCCGCCGGTCGATCCCGAAGCTCTCCAGCACCGTCAGCTGGAATATGCCAACGCGCTGTTCACGCGAAAACTCTATGATTTGGCGATTCCGGAGTATCAGAAATATCTGGACGATTATCCAGGAGCGTCCGGTCGCGCCAATGCCTATTTTTCTCTGGGTGAGTGTTATCGCAACCTCAACAAATCGTCCAGTGCGCGCACGAATTTTCAACGGGTCTTGAACGATTACGGCGAAAGTGAGTTCGCCGGTCCCGCGGCTTATGCGTTGGCTGAAATGATGTTTACGCAGAAAGATTACAAGACAGCGCTGCCGCTCTTTCATCTTGCGGCCGCGAAATCGAAGGATGCCGCGGTTGTGTTGTCGGGACGCTATTTTGAAGCGCGCTGTCTCGAAGCGCTCGGACAAAAGGATGAAGCGTGCGACATTTATCAACAGGTAGCCGAAGCGAAAAATCCGAATCCTTATCGTGAAGACGCGCGTTTGACGGCCGGAACAATTGCTTTGGCGCGGGGCCGAAAGGCAGACGCACTTCATCAGTTCGAAGCGCTGAGCAACGAGACCGCAAAACCGCAACTGAAAGCCGAGATGACGGTTCGAGCGGGATTGCTGGCGGTCGATCTCGAACAAGACAAAGGCAAAATCGACAAGGCAATGGCGGATAAAGCGATGGCGCTTTTGCAAAAAGGAAAATCCTTGCCAGAAGCCGGCAAGTGGCGGGCCCTGGCGCAAGTCGGGATTTTGCGGTCCGAATTTCAGGTGGGTCAATACCAGCAGATCGTCACCGATTATAAGAAAGTAGAGCAACAAGTGCCGGAAGATGCGCGTCCCGAGGTCCTGTTGTTTGCGGCGAATAGCGAGCGTCAACTCGGACGGGCCAAGGAAGCCGAAGCGATCTATGGCGAGATCATCGAAAAATATCCCAACCGGGAGGAGGCAAAGGACGCGCGATATCAGCGGTTGATCAACATTTACAATTCCGACGCGTCAACGCTTCCGCCGGAGGTGGACGCATTCCTGGCCACCAATCCAACCGTGGAGCGGGCGGACCAGGCAAAGTTGTTGAAAGCGGAAGCGCTTTACAAACAGCAGGATTTTCCGCGGGCGGCTCCGATTTATGCCGAGTTGCGGGCTTCCCAGCTCGTCCCGAAACTTCGCGCGGAGGCTTCGCTAAAATTGGGAATGTGCAATGTCCAAATGAAGGACAACGCCGGAATCATCGAAGCGTTCAGCTACTTTGTGCAGGCGTTTCCGGAAAGTGCGCAGGCGCCTTTTGCTTACATCCAACTCGCGCTGGCCTATCAGGAGCAGAAAAATTACGAAGCGGAGCTGTCCGATTTGAACACGATTCTGGCGAAATATCCGGGCGCGCATGAACGCGAGGCGGCGTTGCAGCAAAAGGCGCTAATCCTTGGCGAACAGCAGAATTCGCGTGCGATGATCGAAACTTTTCGGCAACTGCTGAAGGAGTTTCCGAAGAGTTCAGCGGTCGCCCAGGCGCATTTCTTTATTGGGAAAGCGGCGTTCGAGTCCAAAGACTACAAAACGGCTTTGACCGAACTGGATGCCGCTCGAAAGCTGAACAAGGACAAATACGGCAAGCCGGCCACGGTATTGATTCTTTCGAGCTATTTCGCTTTGCACAATCGGAAAGCACTGACTGCCGAAGTTGATAATTTCATGGCGGCATATCCGGATGCGGTGATTCCCGCAGAGATTTTGCAGTGGCTCGGGATGGAATCGTACAATGAGAAAAATTTTACCGCGGCAGAAAAATATTTGGGCGCGCTCGGCAAACTGGGCAACTCGGCAAACATCAAACCAGACTTTTGGTTTTATCTCGGCGATGCGTCGGCCAAGTTGCAAAAGTTTGATGAATCGGAAGACGCCCTGGGGAAATACTTGCAAGCGGCGACCGATCCTGCCGGCAAAGCGAAGGCGTTGCTCGCTCTCGGTGCGGTAAAAATATCCGCGCATAAACCGGATGACGCGCAGAAAATTGCGGAGCAAATCATTTCACTTCAGCCCGAAGGCCGGGTGAATGCGGAGGCTCGCCTCCTGTCCGGAGACGTGCAGTTTGAGCGGGGTAATTTCGACGATGCAGGAAAAGCGTTCATGGGTGTGGCATTGCTCTACGATGATCCGGCGATCACCCCGCGTGCTCTGCAAAAAGCAGCTGCGGCATATCAACGGGCGGGAAAAACAGCCGAAGCGGATCGCTTAACCAAGCAATTGCACGAAAAATACCCAAACTACGCCGGGAGCTAAAGATCCCGACCGGTGGTGAGCACGAGATCCAACTCGTTCTAGCCTCGTGACTTGCCGGCCAAGCCCATCAAACCAAGGCTGGTCACTTCGATCCGGATCTGATTCGATTCCCGGATGAATAATTTTCGTTCGGTCCTCGCGGAATTTATCGGAACGTTTTTTTTGGTCCTGACGGTGGGTTGCACGGTCATTCCCGGCATCGCCGGCGTGATTCCACCTTTGGCGATTGGCAGCGCGCTCATGGTAATGGTCTACGCCACCGGTCATATCTCCGGAGGCCACCTCAATCCCGCAGTCACTTTGGCTGTCGTCGTCCGCGGCCGTTGTGAGGCGGGCAAGTTGATTCCCTACTGGATTGCACAGCTGATCGCCGGCGTGGCCGCGGCGCTGGTCGCCGTATTTCTGGTGGGCAAAAGCGGTACGCCAGTCGAATTCAAAAATATCCCGGTGGTATTCACCTCGGAATTTCTTTTTGCGTTCGCCCTCGCTTTTGTGGTGTTGAATTCGGCTACCGCAAAGGATACTTCCGGCAATTCCTTCTACGGTTTGGCGATTGGTTTCACGGTGATGGTCGGAGCGTTTGCTGTGGGGGGCATCTCGGGCGGTGCTTTTAATCCGGCCGTGGCCCTTGGCCTGGCGGTAATGAAGCTGGTCAATTTCGCCGACATTTGGATTCACATCGTCGCCGATCTGGCAGGAGCCCTGATTGCGGCCCTGTCGTTCAAGATTCTGAATCCGGCGGACAAATAGCAGGGGATTAGTCAGGCGATTACCAAAGTCTCGATTGGTAACGGATCGAGAAAATGTTTGGCGTTATCGATTTGCAAAATCGGTTTCGCCAGATGAGCCGCTAGCAGACTGGTATCCGGTGAACCAGCAATGCCGGCTTGGGCAAAAATTTCAGATTTGGCCAGGCGTTCGATGACGCGTTCGACTTTGGCAGCCACGTCGCCGGAATGGCGAGTCTCGGTGAATTCAACCGTGGCAATTCCGGGCGCGGTTTCCTCAATGTACGGACTCAAACTGAAGGCCGATTGGAGCAAAGCCTCCTGAACGGAATTTTCCTGACTGCCTGCTCGGACTTTAATAATAACCTGAAGATATCGTGCGAGGGCCTGGCTCGGCGTCATTCCCTTGCGAATGCCGGCGGATTCGGCGGCGGTATTGAGTTCAATAATGACCGGTTTGCGATCTTGTTCTTCAATCAACGCGACCGGTTTGTGGCGCGATGCCTGGTCGTAACGCAGCACAGCTTGCAAATAAAAGTTAGGCAGATAAATGGTCGCGAACATTTCTGAAAATTGGAGGGACTGGCTTCGTCATGTCCCAAATACTTCGGTGTCACCAGCGCGGCGCCGTCCTTGGGAACGCTGAATATGAAATCGGAGCTGTGATTTGATACTCTGTCCGGTCAAATTTTGCCGAGTCCAGGAATTCTCCAAGACCAGTTTCAGCTGCGCGCTGCTGACGATGCTGTGCCGGGTCAGGACCAGGCAAACGGTCGAGGTTACTTCCACCAGTCGTTGCAAACGATACCAGTTTGTTTGAGGGATCCGGCGCAATTCTGCCGCGGGATTCAGCACCAGGTCGAGAATCACCAGAGGAAAATTTCCGTCCCGCAAAAGCAAATCGGCTGCTTTGATTGCTTCAAAAGTTTGGGTGCAACGAATCCAAAGTAAATGCCGCAAGTACTCGTTAGGTAACGATTGGGGATCGAACGAATCCGCGCCATCGATCAAGGCCAGGAAATGCCTCTGATTTTGGGCAGTCTGAACCAGTCGGTGAATGAGCGAAGCGCTGCCGGCGCTGACTTGCGGACTGCTGATTTCGGTAATCGCGCTTTTTAAAAGGCCGCCGTTAAATTGATCCAGCGGAGCCACCCCGGTTTGGAAAATGGCTTTTTCGCTGCGCGGAGAAGACGGAAATCGTTCGGTGAGTAATTTCCGCAGATCGATAATCTGCCCCGACGCAGCCATGAGCGGAATGTATCGTCTTCCGGGATATGTTCAACTGAACATTTACTTAATCATGAAGATATCGCTTCCATGCGTCAGACTCCGCGGCAGCCTTAATCACCCGTTGGGGAAGTAACGACCGCGAGATTGATTAAACGGGGAGGGAGTCTGACAAATTCAGACTGTTATTTCGTCCGTCGCTCGTGCTTGCGCACGAGTGAAACCATCACGCCTTGAATCTTAAGCTCCCGCGCCGGGATCAAATCCGGGTAACGCGGGTTCTCGGCTCTCAAATAGGGCCGGCCATGTTCAAGGACGTAACGTTTCAATGTCGTCTCGCCATCAATCAACGCCGCCACGATGTCACCATTCTGTGCTTCTTTGGTCGACTCGAGGATCACCAAATCTCCATCGAGAATGTGTGCGCCGATCATCGAATCTCCCTGCACCCGCAGGGCGAATGTTCCCCGGGCTTTCCCCGTATTCGCTGACCGCGTATCGAGCGAGACATGGCCTTCGATCATCTCTTCCGTCAACGTCGCCATACCGGCTGGAATTCGTCCGTAAATCGGAATATCCGTGATCCGGACTTTTTGCACCGGCGTAATCAGCGCGCGAGCTTTGTGTGGGTGGCGATTAAGAAAGCCTTTCCGCTCCAGCGTGGCGATGTACTGCATCACCGACGTCTGACTGGCGAATCCGAAATGGTTCTGAATTTCGCGCGTGCTTGGGGTAATGCCTTTTTCGCGTTGCTCGCGTTGAATGAAGTCGAGAATCCTCTTTTGCCCGCCGGTTAGCACGGTTGATCTTCCGCGAGGTCGGCGAACTGCGCAAGTTCAAATGAACATTATTTGAGGCCGAGAGAATCTGATGCTGAACCGCGCGAACGAATCAAGCGGCGAAACTCTGGCCGCAGCTGCAATGCGAAGTCGCGTTTGGATTGGTCACTTGGAAGCCGCCTTTTTGCAGGTCGTCGCTAAAATCCAGAACCGATCCGCTGACGAATAATGCACTCTTCGGGTCGACCACGACGCGAACTCCTCCGCTCTCCACCATGATGTCGCGTTCCACCGGGCCTTCCACCAAATCCATTTTGTACTGCAATCCAGAGCACCCGCCACCGATCACTGCTAATCGAAGGGCACCCCCCAGCTTTCCTTTTTCTTCGAGCAACGAGGCCAGTTGGGTGGCTGCTTTCTCGGTTACTTTAACAAACCGCTCATTGCCGATCTTATAATTGGCCGTTGTGTTTTCCATGCTTAAGGGCTGTAGGCGAAATTGTTCGCTTCGCGAGGAATGGGGAAGCCGACAGGTTCCCCAACAATGGTGTGCTGCGAAATACTCTCTGCCGCGATCCATTTGACCTCGGCGATTGTCGATACCCGGGCAAATTGTTCTCGCAGGCGTTTAGCGGCAGGCATTGATTTGGAATACGCCATCAGTCGCGATCGCATTGAACGGATTGCCGGTTCTTCCACGGACCATTCATTCACCGCTAATTCGCAATGACGAGTAATCAGTTTCCATTTATCAGCGAGGGTCGGTGGATCGGCCAACTTCTCGTTCGCGAGATACGCCTTCGTTTCCCGGAAGATCCAGGGAGATGTCATGGCTGCCCGACCAATCATCGCGCCAGAAATGGCGGTTCCGGATCGACGACGCGCAACGTCGGCCGCGCAAGAAAGATCGCCGTTTCCGATTACCGGAATACCTACGGCCGTGGCCACGTCACCAATGACATTCCAATCGGCGCTTCCGGAATAACCTTGAGCACGGGTACGACCGTGAACCGTGACCGCCGCAATTCCAAGATCCTCCAGAATGCGCGCAACTCTCACTGCGTTAACCGATTCGTCATCCCATCCGATGCGAATTTTTGCGGTCACAGGCAAAGGCTGGACGGCTTTGACCACGGCGCCGGCCACGCTCGCCAAGGTCGGGCAATCTTTCAGCAGCGCCGACCCGCCGTTTCGGCTAACCACCTTGTTCACCGGGCAACCAAAATTCAGGTCGATAAAATCTGGTCCGACCCAATCGACCACTTGCCGCGCGGCGTCGGCCAGGTGGTCCGCGTTGGCGCCGAAAAGTTGAACCCCGATTGGCCGCTCGATCGGATCAAATTCCAGGTATTCGCGGGTCCGCTGGTTTCGCCGAAAAATCCCTTCCGCCGAGACAAACTCGGTCGTGAGCACATCGGCACCGTGCTCCTTGCATAATTGCCGGAAAATCCGGTCCGAGACCCCGGCCATGGGGGCGAGGAACAGGGGGAACTGATTCTGAAACCAGGGGAGCGACATGGTGAAGGCTATATCTTGCCACAACTCGACGAGGTCTGCAGGGTGGATCGTCGAACCGCCTGATCGGTCGTTCTAGGCCGCGCTTTTTAGCAATTGCGCGACTTCGTTTTGGACCTGTTCCAGTTCGCCCAGGCGCAGTTGGGGTTCGGGAACAATGAAAACGTCACCGGTTTGATTGTGTTCGAAAATCAGAACACGACCGTCACCCTTTTCTTCAACTTTGATTTGCTTCAATACCCGTTTGCGCTCGAGCATGGCCGCAAGCACGTAACAGGCGTTGGCCGGCGGCTTTTCGGACGCAATCAGTCGCCGGAACAATTGTTCGGCATTTTCTTTGGCGAGCGGTTCAACCGATTCCGGCACGGGCTCATACTTACTTCGCCAGAACGAGAATGGCCGAATATTATCATTCCGCTGGTGCCACGCTTGTTCGCTTAAATCTTCGCGGCGATACCCTTCCGCGTCGCGAAAGAGCAGAGTGTAAAAATACTCGCCGGGCGCGAATGCGCGTTGCGTGGCCGAGCAAGCATCGGCCCGGGGTTTGATTACCCATTCGTTAGGCAGACCAGTCATCGCGCAAAAATACGCCGTATGGCGGGAAGATGAAAGCGAGGGGCTTCGCGGTTGGTGGCTCGCAAATAAAGGAGATACAACCCGATCACGGTGAAAAGGATGTTTGGTGTCCAGGCAGCTACGAGCGGAGCAATCCGATCGCCTTCTCCCAAGGCCAGAAACAAATGAGTGAGGAAGTTCATCGAGAAAATCAGGACCACCGCCCCGGCCACGCTGGCCAATACCCCACGCCGCGAATAACCAATGCCCAGGGGCGCAGCAATGCATACCACCACCAAACATGTCCACGGCAACGCCAGCCGATATTGCAAATGTGTGCGAAACGGCGCCAGAAGCGTGACCGGGAAATCGGAATTGAAATGAAGATATTGTCGCAATTCCGGCACGCTCAAATATTCCGCCCGGACATTCGCGCTGCCGAGCCGAAATGGAGTTTCGCTCCAATGATTAATTGTCAGAGTCGGCAAAAATTTCTCTTCCAATACGTTCCCGGTGGCATCGTAACGGGTCGTTTTTGCGTTTTCGAATTCCCACGAACTGTTTTCCGGGTGAAATACAGCGCGGTTGGCGAGATAACTTTCGACAATATTATCCTTCTCGTCCTGCTGTAAGACCTCGATCGAGTTAAACACATCGTGGCCAGGCCGAAAATTTTGCACGAACCAGGTTCGATGGTCGGTCCGATTCCGGAAGATCTGTCCCTCGATCACCGCTGCCTGACGGGATCGACCGCCGCTGAGGAAAGTCTTTCGGGCGAGTTCGGCATGCGGCGCGAGCGAATAGTTCAGCGCGGTCGTAACCGCGACCGTCAACAGTCCACTCACAATCAGCGGTCGCAAGACCCGTGGAATGCTGACGCCCGCGGTCAGCATCGAGACGATCTCATTTGATCGAGACATCCGTCCCAGGACAAAAAGCAGCGCCAGCAGCAGCGATACGGGCAAAAGGATGATCAGGATCTGGGGGAGTTGGCTGGCGTAGTAACGCATCGCCAAAATGAAACCCAGGTGTGAATCGATAAATGTCGAGATATTGTCGCTGACGTCGAAGATCAGCCAAATCGAAATGAAACCGGCGATACAGTAAAAGTAGACCTGCAAGAAATTGCGAATGACGTAGCGATCGAGCAGGCGCATGAATTTTAGATTTCGAATTTTTGGATTTCGAATTTAGAGTAGCACCCGCGCCGCTCTTTTCAGCCAATAATAAGGCGAGAAGTGGGATGGCCGAACCAACCCCCGGATTCAAATGATTGCCCTTAAAGATTCTCTTGGCACCGACTTTGTCGAGCGCATCCACACCATCTTTTCCGAGAAAGGTTTGCTGGCCAAGGCGAAGAATTTCGAGTTTCGCCCGGAACAACAGCAGATGGCGGCAGCGGTGGCGGGCGCGCTGGAAGATGAACATCATTTGGTGGTCGAAGCGGGAACCGGAGTGGGCAAGTCGCTCGCGTATCTGACCCCGGCCATCCTGCTGGCGCTTGAACAGCACAAGAAAGCGATTATTTCGACGCACACCATTAATCTCCAGGAGCAGCTCCTTTATAAAGATGTTCCGATCCTGAAGAAGGTTTTGCCGGTGGAGTTTGAGGCTGCCCTGATGAAAGGCCGGCAAAATTACATTTGTCCGCGCCGGCTGGAACGCGCGTTGCAGAGCCCGAACGAACTTTTCACGGGACCGGAACAAAATGAACTGAACCGGCTGGCCGACTGGGCCGCGACTACGCGCGATGGATCGTTGAGTGACCTGCCGATCGAGCCCGATCCAAAAGTCTGGGCGCAGGTCTGTAGCGAGGCGCATCTTTGCACTCAAAAAACGTGCGGCCAGCATTCACGATGTTTTTACCAGCAGGCCCGCAAGCGATTGCTGGCCGCGGACGTGATTGTGCTCAATCACACTCTCCTGTTTATGTTGCTCGGCGGAGCGGAAGAACAGGAAGGACGCGAAAGCGGTTTCCTTTTTCCGAACGACTTCATCATTTTCGACGAGGCGCACACGGTCGAACAAGTCGCCTCCAAGCAAATCGGCATCGGCGTTTCCCAGTATGGTTTGCGAGCGACCATTCAGCGCCTCTACAACGCGCGGACTCGAAAGGGATTGTTCACGATCATGCGCGATGCCGACGGAGTTCGGCTGTCGGCCGAACTGATCGATGACATCGAGAAATTCTTCGCCGCGGTCGAAGCGAGATCTGATTTTAAGAAGGGCCGTGAATTTCGCGTTCGTCACACGGAAATCGTTCCCGATTCGATCACGGCGCGACTGGCCGCATTGCAAGCGCGCATAGTCGAAGTGAGCAGACGCGCGGATGACGAATTTCTGAAATCCGAGCTGCAAGAATTTGGCCGGCGAATTCGTGATGCTCGAGACGGGATCTCCATTTTTCTCGAGCAAAGCGAACCCGAGCACGTTTATTGGGTCGAACGGACCGGCAAAACGGCGCAGTTTTTGTCGCTCAACGCCGCACCGGTCGATCTGGCGCCGGTTCTGCAGCGGATGCTCTTTCGCGAAAACTGCTGCTGTGTGATGACCAGCGCAACTCTTGGCGTCGGCCGGGCGGACCTGACCTATTTTCGCGAACGTGTTGGGGCGACTGAAGCGAAAGCGCTTCAATTGGGCAGTCCATTCGACTTTCAGAAGCAGATGAAAATATATGTCGTGCAAAAAATGCCCGACCCGCGCCATGCCGCTTATCATAAGGAGCTCGAACGCTGGATTGGCGAGTTCGTCGAGAAAACCGACGGTCGCGCATTTGTTTTGTTTACGAGCTATCGCGACATGCAGCAGGTCGCCGGCGAAATGCAAAAGTTCTTCGCCGCGAAAAATCTCAACCTGCTGATGCAGGGCGGGGGAACACCTCGCGGAAAGTTGCTCGAGCAATTCAAGACCACGCCACGCAGTGTGCTCTTCGGAACGGACAGTTTTTGGAGTGGAGTCGACGTTCCCGGCGAAGCGCTCTCCAATGTGATCATTACTCGGCTACCTTTTGCGGTGCCGGACCACCCACTGGTCGAGGCCAAGCTGGAGCTGATTGAACAACGCGGGGGCGATGCGTTTACCGAATATTCTCTGCCGGAAGCGATCTTGAAACTCCGACAAGGAGTGGGTCGTTTGATTCGAACAAAGAACGATCGCGGTATTGTGGTGATTCTCGATAATCGAATCGTCACTAAGCCTTACGGCCGTGCTTTTATGCAAGCTCTGCCCAAGTGTCCGGTCGAGATCATTTAGGAATCAACTCGATGAGCGGTGTTGAGGAACACACGCCGTTGCCGCAACGGGTGCAATCGGCCATGGAAGAGATGGCGAATAGTGTGAGCCACGGGTTCGGTTTGATCGCGGCCCTGGCGGGCGCGCCGGTTCTGTTGTTCGCGGCTTCGCGGACTAACGATGCGCGCTTTTTCGCCGGCTCGGTCGTTTTCATGCTGGCCACGCTAAGCGTCTATTTGGCATCAACCCTGTATCACGCCTGGCCGCAGGGCCCGCGCAAATCCACTCTCCAACTGCTGGATCATTCGGCAATTTTCCTGCTCATCGCCGCGACCTATACTCCGTTTACGCTCGGTCGACTGGCCGGGTGGTATGGACCGGTCATGTTTACTCTGGTGTGGACGATTGCCATGTTAGGAATCACTTTGAAAGTGGTGCGCGGCGTCAACCGGCACCCGAAGATCGCCCTATGTCTTTATCTTGGAATGGGATGGTGCGGGCTTGTGGTCTGGCGGCCGCTTTCACTGGCAATTCCGCTCGCCGGACTCTGGTGGCTCGCGGCCGGCGGGGTCATTTACACTGCCGGTGTGTTGTTCTTTGTGAGCGAGCGACTCCGATATGGGCATCTGGTCTGGCATATTTTTGTCATCGCCGGAAGCGTATGCCATTTTTTCGCGATTCTGGCCTGTACTGCATAAAGGCAAGGAGTTCACAAATGTTCACTTGAACATATTCCGGCAATTGATCTAAATTGGGTGCGTGGAGCATTCTCGATCCGCCAAAAAATCGACGGACGAACATCCGGCGCAGGTTCAGAAGATTCTTTCTATCCTGCATAAATGGGGAATTCACACGCTCGGCCAGCTGGCTGCCTTAGATAAAGAGGAACTGCGAGCCCGATTGGGAAATGAAGCGGTGGCGTTATGGCTGCGGGCAAACGGTCAGGCGCATCGCCTCCTGAAATTGGTTCAGCCTCCGGAAACGTTCGAGGAAAGCTTCGAGTTCGAACAGGAAATTGAAACGGCCGAACCGCTCTTGTTCATGCTCCGCCGTTTTCTCGAGCAGCTCACTCTCCGGTTAAGTGCGGTTTACCTCGTCGCTCACGAACTCACTCTTCGAATTACTTTTTCGAACTCACGTGAAAACGGACCCGCTGGCAACGGCCAACAAATCTACGAGCGCGTTTTCAAAATCCCCCAGCCGACTAACGATATCGATCTTCTCTTCCGCATGCTGCAAACGCATCTTGAAAATTTTAAATCGGAACATCCCATCGTCGCCGTGGCACTGATTGCTCAACCGGCTCGCGCGGTTTCGCAGCAGTTTGGGTTATTTGAAACCGCACTGAAAAATCCGCAGCAACTTTTTGAAACGCTTGCCCGATTGGCGGCATTGCTTGGTTCGGAGCGGATTGGTTCGCCCGTTCTGGAAGAAACCCATCGGCCGGATGCATTTCGGATGGAACCGTTCAGTTGGAGATTTTGTGCTCCTGAATTTCCTCACGGCCGGGCTCGCGCACGGGATGCCTCTTCCTGAGGGAGCGGACAGGCTAAGATCTCATCCTGTTGCTTTGCGAAGATTTCGTCCGCCGGCGAACGCCGCGATTTTCATTTCGGCAGATCGTCATCTCCACAGCGACAAATTTTCCGGACAAATTGTCGGCGAAAACGGTCCGTATCTGCTCTCCGGTAACTGGTGGGATGAAAATTCATGGGCCCGCGCGGAGTGGGACATGGAGCTCGAACGCGGAGAACTGATTCGAGCACATGAAACCGGCAACAAATGGGTAATCGACGGCGTTTATGACTGAACTTCCGCTTTTAGCTGGTCGCTCGTCCCATGTCGCACGTCCTTTTCTCGGAACCTGCAACGACCCAACTGGGCCAGTCTCGCTCGGACCTCAACGGCTCAACCCATGAAGTTCGTCGAGCTTCATGCCTGTAGTGCTTTTAGTTTTTTGCGTGGAGGATCGTTTCCCGAACAATTAGCTGAAGTCGCAGCTGAACTGGAAATGCCATCGATCGCTTTGTGCGATCGCAATGGTGTCTATGGCGCACAACGATTTTCCGTGGCTGCACGCGAAAACGGAGTGCGGCCTATCATTGGCGCGGAGCTGGCCATGGAGAATGGAGCGATTCTGCCGGTGCTGGTCGAAAACCGGACTGGTTACAAAAATTTGTGCGAGCTGCTGACTCAGGCGCATTTGCGCGGTGAAAAAGGTCAATGCACAATCCGATGGGATGAGTTGTCCGAGTTTACCCGGGGATTGGTGGCTTTTTTGGGGAGAACAGGCTGCCAGTTGGGGCAAACATTGGGCGAGATATCGCAATTTACGATCAACATTTTCGGTCACGAAAATGTGTTCGTTGAAATCCAGCGGCACTTCATTCGTGGCGAGGAACAAATCAATCGTCGCCTCATCGATCTGGCCCGATCCTGCCGATTACCGCTGCTGGCAACGAATGGAGTGCAATATGCGAAACCGTGTGGTCGCGAAGTGCTTGATGTTTTTACCTGTATTCGCGAACACACTCATCTCGATGCCGCAGGAAAATTACTGACTCAAAATGCTGAGCGACACTTAAAGAGTGACCGCGAAATGCGAACCCTCTTTGCAGATTTGCCGGAAGCGATTGAAAATACATCGCATTTGGCGGATCGGCTCACGTTCTCGCTGGAAAATACCGGCTATGAATTTCCTTCATATCCAGTTCCGGCCGGGCAGAACATGGATTCATTTTTGCGAACGATTGTCTGGTTCGGCGCGCAACAGCGTTACGCAGCAGTCAGCGCGAAAGTAAAAAAACAAATTGAAGAAGAGCTTACGCTGATTTCCAAGCTCGGGTTCCCCGGATATTTCCTGATCGTCTGGGACATCGTAAACTTTTGCCGCGAACACAACATCATGGTCCAGGGCCGCGGGAGCGCCGCCAATAGTGCCGTTTGTTATTGCCTGGGCATTACTCCGGTTGATCCAGTCAGCAACAATCTCGTTTTCGAGCGCTTCCTGAATGAGAGCCGAAAAGGCTGGCCGGACATTGATTTGGATTTGCCCAGTGGCGATCGCCGCGAAGCCGTGATCCAGGAGATTTATCGACGCTATGGCAAGCACGGCGCGGCCATGACCGCGAACGTGATCAGTTATCGGGGGCGCAGCGCGGCCCGCGAAATCGGCAAAGCGTTAAATTTTTCCCCCGGCATGCTGGATCGCTTTTCTCATTTGTTTGCCAATGGCGATTTCCCGCACACGCTCGATTTGCAATCGCAGATCGAACAATCCGGACTGCCCAAAACTCATCCGCGGATGCCGGCATTCGTCCGGTTGTATCGCGGAATCTACGGATTGCCGCGACATCTGGGACAACATTCCGGGGGAATGATCATCTGTCAGAATAAATTGAGTTCAGTCGTGCCGCTCGAGAATGCGTCGATGCCTGGTCGCGTCGTGGCGCAATGGGACAAGGACGACTGCGAAGATCTCGGCATCGTCAAAGTCGATCTCCTGGGACTCGGCATGATGTCGGTCATGCAGGATGCGCTCGAACTTTGTCGTGAACGTGGCCGGCCCCTCGATCTCGCTCACCTTCCCAAAAATGACGACAAAACATTTGCCATAATGCAGGAAGCCGACACCATCGGCGTCTTTCAAATCGAAAGCCGCGCGCAAATGGCGACTCTGCCGCGGATGAAGCCGAAATGTTTTTACGATGTGGTGATCGAAGTTGCCATCATTCGACCGGGACCCATTCAGGGCGATATGGTTCATCCTTATCTCGCTCGTCGCGCCGGCAAAGAAAAGGTCGCCTATTTTGACGATCGATTAAAACCCGTGCTCGAGCGAACACTCGGCGTTCCGCTATTCCAGGAACAGATGCTCAAGATCGCGATGATCATGGCCGATTTTTCCGGAGACGAAGCGGAAGAACTGCGTCGGGCGCTGAGTTTTCATCGATCGGAAGAACGCATGAACAAGGTCAGCGTGAAACTTCGCGCGGCGATGGCTCGAAAAAAAATCCCGCCGGCCACGATCGAAAAAATTATTCAAGCGATTACCTCATTTGCGCTTTACGGATTTCCGGAATCGCACGCCATCAGTTTCGCGATTCTGGCGTATGGCAGTGCTTATCTCAAAGTGCATCGGGCGCCGGAATTTTACGCCAGCCTCATTAACAATCAGCCGATGGGTTTTTATTCGCCGGCCACGATCGTCAAAGACGCGCAGCGCCATGGGGTAAAGGTGAAACCGGTTTGCGTCAGCCAATCGAATTGGCCCTGCACGATCGTGAGCGAAGACACCTTTCGTTTGGGGTTTTGTGTCGTGAATGGATTGCGTCAGGAACACGGCGAGCAAATCGAACGGGAGCGCACCATTCGGAAATTTGAATCGCTCGACGATTTCAAGAAACGAATCAAGCTGTCGAAAGAGGAACTGCGTGCCCTGGCCGAGCTGGGTGCTCTAAACCATTTTGCCAGGCATCGTCGCGCCGCGATGTGGAAAGTGGAGGAGCAATTGTTCGATGATTTGCTGGACAAAAAAAATGGCGAGGCGCCTGGGCCAAGCCCCGCGGCCACTGCTCCGAACACGACCCCGCTTCTTCCGATGACTATTCAGGAACGAGTCACCGCGGATTATCAAACCATGAATCTGACTACCGGCCCTCATCCGATGAAGCTATTGCGCGATCGACTGCCGAATATCTGGCGCGCGATCGATCTGAAACAAGCGCGACCCGGCTCGACCGTGCAAATCGCCGGCAACGTGATTTGCCGGCAACGTCCCGGAACCGCCAAAGGTTTCGTTTTTATTAGCTTGGAAGATGAAACCGGTGTTTCCAATGCAATTGTCGAACCGGATTTGTTTGAACGATTTCGCCTCCGAATCACCGAGGAAGATTTCTTACTCATCGAAGGCGAAGTGCAAAATTCGGAGAACGTTATCTTGATCAAAACCCGCGAGATCAAATCGCTTTCCCAACTGCCCGAAATCGCGACCGCATTACCAACAGGTGAAGACCTCGTGGGCAGCGAATCGCACGACTTTCACTGACGGACCTCTCACCATTCACGGTTCGCGAATGTCGTTCTTCTACTCCGCCGCGTGACGCTTGGGCGCTTCCTTTGGGGGAGCCGATCTTTCCGTTGATTCGGCTTCGGGAGCGGTCCATTCGGTGTGGAAAACGCCTGGCTTATCAATTCGCTCGTAAGTGTGAGCACCGAAATAGTCGCGTTGCGCCTGCAACAAATTCGCCGGTAAACGCGCCGAACGATAGCTATCAAAATAGGCCAGTGACGCGCTGAAGGCCGGCACCGGAACTCCATATTCGGCCGCGCGCGAAACCGCGATCCGCCAGTTATCCTGCGTATCGCGAATGATTCCCGTGAAATATGAATCGAGCAAGAGGTTGTGCAGCGACGAATTGCGACCGTACGCTTCAACGATGCGATTCAAAAATTTCGCGCGAATGATGCATCCGCCACGCCAAATGGTCGCAATGTCGCCGAAATTCAGGTTCCATTGATATTGCTTGCTCGCCGCCGCTAAAAGCTCCATTCCTTGCGCGTAAGAAACAATTTTCGAGGCGTAAAGCGCGTGACGAACCGCTTCGATCAGTTGTTTACGATCTCCCGTGAATTTCTTCGACGGAGGATGGGGAAGAATTTTAGACGCCGCGACTCGTTCGTCTTTTCGGGCGGAGAGGACGCGTGCTTCGACGGCGGAGTTGATCGTCGAGATCACCACGGATTGAGCAATCGCCGACTGCAGTGTCCAAATGCCGGTGCCCTTCTGTCCAGCTTTGTCCAAAATGACATCGACCAGCGCCCGACCCGTCTCGGGATCCTTCTTGCGAAAAATTTTTGCGGTGATGTCGATCAGGTAGCTGTCGAGCTCGCTTCGATTCCATTCGGCAAAGGTATCAGCCAGTTGCTTATCGTTCAGACTCACGACGTCTTTCAAAATTGCGTAGGCTTCGCAGATGAGCTGCATGTCGCCATATTCAATTCCGTTGTGAACCATTTTGACATAGTGACCGGCGCCATTCGGTCCCATGTAGCGGCAACAAGGTTCACCATCGACCTGCGCCGCGATTTTTCGAAAAATTGGCGCAATCGTTTCCCAGGCCTCGCGCGGACCGCCCGGCATGAGGGACGGGCCTTTGAGTGCGCCTTCCTCGCCACCGGACACTCCGCATCCGATGAAGTGAATTCCCTTGGCCTCGAGATCTTTGCCTCGACGCTGAGTATCTGTGAAAAGTGAATTACCGCCGTCGATGATGATATCGCCTTTGTCGAGGAGGGGCGAAAGTTCTCCGATCACTTGATCGACCGGGTTTCCGGCCTTGATCATGATCATGACTTTGCGCGGTTTCCGGAGCGCGGCGATGAGCCCTTCAACCGTGGTGGTCGGTCGAATGTTCTTACCTTTGGCGCGCGTGGCCGGCAAATTTTTCCGTGACCTCTGTTGTTCGATTAAACACGGCGACAGAAAACCCCTTTGATTCCATATTTAGAACGAGGTTCTCGCCCATTACGGCGAGGCCGATCAGCCCAATATCACATTGATTCTCAGTCATTTTTCAGTCTCCTTTGGTTTACCACCCGTGAAAGCACTCTAAAGACGGATTGGAAGTTATGCCAAATTCGGTTTGCGAAGTTTTGCTAACGGAAAATAAGCTGGAGAATCATCAAAGCGACGCGGATTTCGCGAGCGGCGCAATCGTCGAATTTTTTGGTGTGGTCAGGCAATTTGAAGATGGCCGTGAGATCGAGGGAATTGATTACGAAGCGCATGCATCAATGGCGAATCACCAGTTGAGCACCATCGCGGAAGAGGCGGGTGAAAAATTTCGAGTGCGGAAAGTTTGTATCCAACATCGCACCGGTTTTGTTCCGTGCGGTGAAGCGTCATTGTTTATGCAAGTTCGCGCCGCACACCGCGGGGCTGCGTTTGCCGCGAGTCAGTGGATGGTGGATCAGTTGAAAAAGCGGGTTCCGATTTGGAAAAAACCCCGGTTCGCATTACATGCTAAAGCAACCGATCTTTCTGGCCGCACGGTGCGAACCGGCCACGATGTGCCGGCGGAGAAAAACGCGACCAATCATCCATGAATTGGGCAAATCGACTGACGCTGAGCCGACTGGTGTTGACGGTCCTCTTTGTCGCTGCGCTGAGCTCGGTCTGGCCTTATGCCAGAACGACGGCGCTCATTTTGTTTTTGATTGCCGGCCTGACCGATTTTGTTGATGGAGAGGTTGCGCGCCGCTACGGAATCGTGACCAATTTTGGAAAGCTGATGGATCCGTTGGTCGATAAAGTCATGATGGCGGCGGCATTCATTTCGCTGGTTCCGTTGAAAGCAGTTCCCGCTTGGGCGGCAACGACGGTTGTCGCGCGCGATTTTCTCATTACCGGGCTGAGGCTCATGGCCAGTGCGCGCGGTCAGGTTTTGCCGGCAGAAAGGCTGGGTAAGCAAAAAACCTCGTGGCAGGTTATTACCATCATCTTCTTTCTCGGCCTGCTCTCGATTTCGGAATTGCATTATGCCAGCGAACAGGACCGGTGGTGGTCGCTCGCTTGGCATCAGGGCGGTCCAATCCTGGTTTGGATTGCTATCGCCCTAACGGTTTACTCCGGACTCGGTTACGCTTGGAAACACCGCGATTTAGTGGCGCGAGAAGTCAGCAGTAACGACTCCTCCTCGGTGCTGTTATCGGGCGGTGACTAGCCAGCTCCTAACCAGCGCGATCAGAAGAAACTCTGAGGAACTTCGACGCGGTCGCCCGGTCGCAATTTGACGTCTTGCGACGGCTCTTTTCGAATCTGCCGCACATCGTAGACTTTTACGTCGTTGCTTCGCAACACACGGACGTGTTTCTGATCCGCGAAATCATTGAAACCTCCGGCGCCATTGATGGCCGCGAGCAAAGTCATGTCCTCCGTAAAAGGAACTCGCATCGGCTGGCGCACTGCTCCGCCCACGTTGACGAAGCGGG
Source organism: uncultured Verrucomicrobiae bacterium (assembly GCA_963846065.1). Lineage (GTDB taxonomy): Bacteria > Verrucomicrobiota > Verrucomicrobiia > Chthoniobacterales > UBA10450 > DASPUI01. Next base: position 159,680 of record CAWJUP010000008.1, on the reverse strand, counting down.
CGGTCGGCTGCATCACGATGGTGATGTTCGGATTGGTGAAAATTTTGTTCGCCCGATAATTTTCTTCGATTGATCGGGCCAGCTCCGAAGGCGTCAGGCCGGCCGCATGAACCTTGTTGATATAAGGGAGATTGACCGAGCCACTGGCGTCGACCGTGTAAGTATTATTGACCTGCAGTTGTTCTTCCTGTGGAACTCCGCCAATTTTGACATCAAGCGGATCGCCGATTCGAAGTGTCGCCTGGCTAAACACAGCCGACGCGGATCCGATCAGAAAAGCGCAAATGATGAACGCTCGCGTCATTTAGTATTCGTCCGGCTCGGAGAATCCGTTGGCATTGCCAGCCGGCACTCCTGCTGGCCGATCCGATTTCTCGCGCGGCTGGTAGTATCCGTAATAGTTCGTGTAATAGGAGTAATTTTGATCGTGTTTCAGGTCGACGTTGTTCAGGACGACACCGAGCACGGTGCCGCCGACGCTGATGATGGCCTGTTTGACCCGGGTCAGCATCGCTCGCGGAAAGCGGCGATGTTGCACGACGATGATGGTTTGATCCACTTCACTGGCGAGAACGGAGGCGTCGCTCACACCGAGCATTGGAGGTGAATCGAAAAGCACGATGTCATAACGCAGCTTCAATTCGGCGACCAAGTCGGACATGCGTTGTGAATTCAAGATTCCGACGGCGTCGGAAGGCAGCACGCCGCTCGGAAGGATGGAAAGATTTTCCACGCCGGTTGGCACGATCACCTTTTCCAGCGGCAGTTCAGTGGTGAGATAGTTGGTTAGGCCGATCCTGTTGGAGACATCGAAGAGATCGTGCTGCACCGGCCGCCGCAAGTCGGCATCCACAATCAAGGTCGAATAGCCGCCTTGGGCGCAGATGAACGCCAGATTCGCAAGCGTTGTCGACTTGCCCTCGCCTGGGCCACCGCTGACCAGCGAAATCGTGTTGGCGCCGGGACTTTTCCGATTGAATTCGATGTTCGTTCGAAGGATTCGATAGGCTTCCGCGTCAGGCGTGTCGCCCATTTCCTTGTGCAGGAGTCGAACGTTCTTCGGGATGATCGCCAGAACCGGAACGCCGAGTAATTCTTCCACGTCTTCCATCGTTTTCACGCTCGTATCCAAATACTCGATGAAGAACGCGAGACCGAGTCCGACCACCAATCCGACGAGTGCGCCTAACATCAGGTTGAGGCTGACCCGAGGACGTGAAGGAAAACTGGGCGGTTCTGCGGTTTGCTTCACGCTCACGGCGAAGCGCGGCATCGCCAGCTCCATCGCCTGGCTCTGAGCTCGTGTGCGCACGCCGTCGAGAAGAAGCTTCTCTTTAATGTACTTGTTTTTCGCGCGCGTATAATTGGCACTGAGATTTTTCGACTGCAATTGCTTGGCATTGATCTCATCCAGCCGTTTCCGCATTTGATCGCGTGTCGATTGCGCGCCGGTTAAATTTTTCTGGAGTGCGCTTCGGACTGCGCTGACCTGCTGCTCGAGCTGATGGGTGTAAACTGCCTGAGCAGCGCGTTGAGCCCTGACTTTGGGGTGATTTTCACCGAGACCCGAATTGAGTAACAGCGCCTCCTGGGCGGCGGCCTCCTGGTAATCGGCCAGAATCTTCTGCAGCGTCATATCGGGAAGATCCAGCGTGGGCAACATTCGCATCAGCTCAGGCCCTTTGACCTTCTCGATCTGATCCAGCTTGCTTTGCAGGGTGGCGACTTTGCCTTCTGCATCATTCACTTCGAGCTCCTGTTTGCGCACGACATCGTTCACCGGTGCCTGAGTATCTTCGGTGCCTTCCGGATTGAGATCGACAATATGCTCTTCATCTCGAATTCGGTCCGTATCGGCGCGAGCGTCGTCCACCAGCTTCTGCTGTTTGGTGACCTGTTCATTCATCGTGGTCACCGCCCGATTCATGATCTCTTTCTCTTCATCCACCCGCGTGTCCTGGTAAACGTCGACAATTTTGTTGGCGATGTCGGCGGCTTCCTGGCCATTGGTGTCGAAGACGCTGATTTGGAGCAGGTCCGTGTTACGGACTTCATCCACTTGAAGTTTGTTGCGCAGCCTGGCGTAAGCTTGCTCTCGAGTCAGGGGGCGACCACCCGATCCCCATTTTTGCTGGAGCTTCAACTGTTCGATCACCGGATAAAGAACTCCGGTCCGCTGAATGACCTGGAAAACGGTGGGGGCCAGTTGGGGGTCGTGGATGGGAATGTTCGGTCCTTCGACCCCGAAGATGCGCGGATTTTCGGCGGTGGATTTTACTTCGATGAAAACGAGGCCCTGGTATTCGCGCGGCTGGAAGTAAGTGACAATTGCCGTAGTAATTAGCACGACAACGAAAGCCAGAACCACCAGCATCCAGTGGATCCGGATGACTCGCCAGTAGTCGAGAAAATGAAGTCTAACCTCTTCTTTGTGTGCCATACCAAAGCCCCGCGCGAGCGGCGCAACTTAGCAAAAGAACCGCTCCTAGTAAACTCGGTGCCGCCGGCTAAAAAGCAATGTTCACGCCACCAGAAACACGGTTGCGGTTGTATTCCCGGGAAGCGATCCCGGACATCACTTCGGTGTAATCGTACGAAGCCTGCACTCCCAGATAATGGGTGAACATATAACGAGCCGAAATGTTGATATCGTACCAGTCCTCCGAAAACGATGGCACCGTCAGCGAAGGACTGGTCACGCCCTGATTATCATCGTGCTGATAGTAAAAGCCGAGATTTCCTTTCAATCGCGGAAACAGCTCCTGACTGACTTGCAGGCCGGTCCGAAACGTCTTTCGACTGGGAACTTGAGCAAAGTCGGGTTCCTCTAACCCATAATGAATATTCCATGAAACAGAACTTTGTTTCGTCGACGAATAAGTGACCAAGCCTTCTACGTACGGTTCTGTTCTGTTTTCGCCTTGGTCATAGTCGCGTATCTCAACGCCGCCGCGAAGCGAACCATTGAGACGAGGTGTAAAGGAATGATCGATTCCTCCAAGAAGATAGTGAGTGGTCGAATCTCGATTGAGATAGCTGTAAGTGATAATTTGATACCGGTATTCGGCCACCAGCGTCGTGGTGGGTTCGAGCAAAAAACGAAATTGATTACCCAGGGTGTTTTCCACACGATCTTCGAATTGGCCGATGGAGCGGTCGTCGTAATTGAGCGCGGCAATGGTGTAACTCGTAGCGGTCGAGAACCGTGGCAACCACTCATAAGTTCCGGTGAATTCATCCTGCGTCAGAAAATAGTTTCCCGTGCGCCTGTTGACGCCGTAGCCGAAACTGACGTTCGGTTCGGTCAAATAGGCGATGTAGAGCTTCGATTTCAGGTCCAGGCGTGGATTAGCCTTGTAGAGAATATTCAGGCCGGTGTGCAGATCGATGTCGTAATCCTGGATGGCGATATTTTGATAATAGTACGTCCCGCCAGCTCCTGCCGCGAGGCTGAGTTGCAAACGAGGGTCGCCAAAATCGTAGGCCAAATCGAGGTTGCCACTGGTGAAGGCTGAGCCCTGTTTGGCGCCGCCGGAAGCATTATTCGCGTTGTCGTCGTAGCCTTCATTGAGCGAGAACGACAATTCGAACGGCAGTTTGGCGTACAACCCGGTGCCGTTGGTTTGCGTTCCGCCGGTCAAATTCGGGCCGCCGTTCGATGGGGAGGCGCTGACCGAGGTAGTCGTGCTGCTGGCCGCGCCGCTGGAACCGCTACTGGTCGAATCGCCGCCCGATCCGCCCCCGCTACCGCTCGTATCCTGAGCCGGACAGGTCGATCCAATGAGCCAAGTCGCCCCGGCAATTGAAAGCGCTAAAAACCTCACACGTCGTAAGTTTATCATAATACCCGGCCGCAATCGCCGTGGAGGCGCAGATAGCCCGCAAGTTGAGTTTCGAGGGTAAGCGGCAGGGAGATTTTGAGCAATTGTTTTTTTGCCTTCCGTGGCCATTCAAAAAGCGCTTGGCAGTCCTCGCCTATCACTGCACTTTTACCGAGTTCGCGGGCATAGCTTAATGGTAAAGTTCCAGCCTTCCAAGCTGGCCATGCGGGTTCGATTCCCGTTGCCCGCTCCATTTTTACGCGTGAAGACATTCCTGATCGTTCTGGCCGCTTTCGCCGGCCCCGTTTGTGGTGCGCGCGCCGATCTCACGATTGTTGAAAAAGTTGAGGGAGCGGCGCCGACTTCAGCGATTACCATCAAAATCAAAGGCGATAAAGCGAAGATCGAAGGAACGTCGCGGACCACAACGATCATCGACGCCAAAAACGGGGAAATCACGCACCTGATTAATGATCGGAAGCTGTTTATCCGCATGTCCAACGAGAAGGTCCGTGCGGCAATGGAAATGGTGAATCGATTTGACGAAAAAGCGGACGAGAAACCGAAGTTAACGCCCAGTGGAAAAAAGGCGACCATCAACGGTTACGAAGCGGAAGAATACAACTTCGACAGCGGAAAAACCAAAGCCGCGTTCTGGCTCGCACCGAAATATCCGGATGCGCCGGCCATCCTGAAGCAGTTGCACGTGCTCAACGCCGGTCCATGGAAAATGCAAAACGCGCAAGTACCGGATTACAACGATTTACCCGGAGTGCCGCTCAAGTTTGTCTCGACCATGGGCGGGCTGGATTTGATCACCACCGTGACATCCATCAAGGAGGATCCGCTGAGTGATTCCGAATTCGACGTTCCAGCTGATTTCCAGGAAATGAAGAGCCCAAAATTTCAGAAACCATGGCTTCCGGCTCAAACTCCTTCGCCGGAACCTTCGAAGCCTTAAATTATCGCCGGTGTGATTCCGAAATTGTTGCTCGCCTCGAATTCACCGCGGCGGCGGCAACTGTTAGCGGATGCCGGCTTTGATTTCGATTCGATCGCGCCCCGGGGGAAGGAGCGGTTTGATTCGCACTTCTCGTTGCGCGAACTCACGGCTTGGAACGCCCTTCGGAAGGGTTTGTCCGTTGCGCATGCGCACCCGAACGATGTCGTTCTTTCCGCGGATACGCTGGTGGCCATCGATCACCAGTTGTTAGGCAAACCGCAAAGCGCTGCCGGTGCGTTCAAAATGCTCAGCAAGTTGAACGGCCGGGTTCATGAGGTGTGCTCCGCGGTTTTTATTTGTCACTGGCGGGCGGTGAAATCGGTCTTCTTTTGCGAAATTTCCCGGGTCCGGTTTCGTTCCCTGACCGATGCGCGAATACGCGACTATCTGCGGAAGATAAAACCACTCGATAAAGCGGGCGGGTACGCGGCGCAGGAATCGGGCAGCGAAATTATCGAAGAGATCAAGGGCTCTTACACGAACGTGGTGGGTTTGCCGATGGAACAAACGATCGCTGCGCTGGCCGAATTTGGCGTCACTCCGCGAAAAGCAATCCGACGAAACCCCTAACGAGTTTCCATGAGCTCGGTTTTTTGCGCCGTCTGCACCGGCGGCTCAGACCACTTCAACACGCGGTAAAGAAACCAGACGATGAAACAATTAATGAACAAGATGACCAGCGGCCCAACGACCGCGCCGTGAAACGCCACGCGATGCCAAACATGCCGGATCTCCAAAGGAATCAGGGCCGCAGTGGCGCAAATCATTAGCCATTCAGCCCAGCGTTTTTGCATGTAAACGCCGATGCCCTCCGTCATCAGAACGCCGCAATAAAATAGCGCCAGAATCGCCGTAGCGCGCAAGGCTCCGCCACCGGCCGATAACTCTTGTATTTTGTTCAGCAAAAAAAAGACCGCTTTGCTGTGATGCAGTAGCAGCTGATCTTCCGACCAATCGGAAATTTGATCGAGCCAGGCCGGCCGGCTGTTCAGGAAGAGAATAGAAAATCCAAGAACGAAAAGGAGTCCGCCCTTTAGTATCTTGAACAGCGCGATCAGTTTGAGATATCGGACGCGCCGTTTTCCCTGCAAAATCTTCGGCTCATGCGCCGGCTCCCTCATCTGCGACATTCTTCCCAAATGCATTACTCCGCAATGATGGGATTCTCGCGGCAACAAATTTCCAGTTTGTTGCCGTCGGGATCTTCAAAGAAAAATGCATAATATCCGGGGCTGTAATCAGGTTCCACCGCGGGCCCTTCCAGGTTTTTACCGCCAGCCTCCCGGACTAGTCTGGCGATCTCATCCACTTTTGCCCGCGTATCGCCCCAGAACGCAACGCGACTTCCGTTTGGACAATGGTCCTTGTCCTGAGTGAGACCGAAAAATTCCGAAGGCCTGTCGCCACCGGCGGAGTAGAACGTATGAAAATCGTCGCCTGAACTTGCTTCCGGAGCAGGTTCGTGTTTTTCGAGCACAAACCCAAGCTCCGGCAAAAACTTGGCGTAAAATTTCGCGGCTACGGCCATGTCTTTGACGCGTAAATCAATATGATCGAACAATCGTGCTTTCATTATTTTGATCTTCGGTTCTCCCGCCGAATCATCAACTTTAACGCCGACCAAATCCCGTCGACCGCGCACACTTTGATATCAACGAAACCGAGGGGGAGTGCCACTGCGCGAATGACGTCCTCGGTGACATCGGTTGGGACGCCGGAGGATTTTTTGGCCAGGAAACCCACACCACCGCGTCGTCGGCTATTTTCTGGCGCAGCGACTCGAGCTGCGTTCGCAAGGTGCGGCGCTCTTTGACGAATAGATGAATGAACTTGGTCTTCGCCACCGGGCGGCGGGCAAAGTTCACGCCGCTAGGAACCGGGGTGAGTAACTTGCGGTAATGGTCCGGGGGATTGATCGCGACGACGATCGTGCCGGGTTTGATTCCTAATTTTTGGGGAATGGGGGTTGCGGAATAGCCGGCCATATCCAGGGACTGATAGATGGGGGCGGGCGATCGGGGAACCAGATTTTTCTTGCCAGGAAACGACATATACTGGAATAGTTTCCACAGTGGAAACCCCTCGCCAACCCGACCCCGTTCGACAACGAATCGTCAGCACCGCCCGCGCCCACTTTTTCAACCATGGCTTCCGCAGCGTAACCATGGACGATCTGGCCGAAGACCTCGCCATTAGTAAAAAGACCCTCTACGCGCATTTCCCCGGCAAAATCAATCTGCTCGAAGCCGTTCTGGCCGACAAGTTCGCCGATGTGGAAGCGCGGCTGCAAAAAATCACCACGACCCATCCCCACGACTTTGCAGCGACTTTGCGCGAATTGCTGGCGGGAACACAGCGCGAGTTGGGCGAAATCCAGCCGCCCTTCGTGCGCGACATGCGTCAAAAGGCGCCGCAGGTATTTAAAGTGATTGAGCGTCGTCGCGGCGCATTGATCCAGCACTATTTCGGAAAGCTGGTGAATCAGGGGCAGCGCGCCGGAATGGTGCGGAAGGACGTTCCCGCCCGATTGATAATCGAAATCTTGCTCACCAGCGTTCAGGCCATAGTCAATCCGACGAAAATGGAAGAGCTCGGAATGATGCCAAAAGATGGTTTTTCCGGCATTTTGAGAATTGTTCTGGAAGGGGCACTGACCGCGAAGGGACGAATGCCATGATCAGAGCATTCGTTAGGCAGAACCGACGGGGCCCGGGAATGGTTGGGATTTTCTCCGCACTTTTGTTGCTTTTCGGATGCCATCCGCCAAAGGATGTCGCTTCCGGAACCATCGAGGTCGACGAAACGCATGTGGGTCCGCGGATGTCCGGGCGAGTGGAAAAGATTTTCGCGCAGGAAGGCGACCATTTGCACGAGGGTCAGCTCATCGTGCAATTGGAGGCTGGGGAGCTGCGGGCTCGGCGCGACCTGGCTTCGGCTCAAATCGACACCAACATGAGCAATGCCGAAGCTCAAGCTGCCCAACTGGATTACTTGCGGGCGAATGCTCAACGCGAGACTGATTTGCTAAAACGCAAAGTGATTTCGCCTAACGAGGCGGAGCAGGCAACGAGCGCCGCGCATGCGCAGGAGAAGAACGTCGAAGCCGCGCGGATGCAGGTGGTTCAGGCGCGAGCGCAGTTAGCCGACATTGAGGCCCAATTGGCCGAAATGCAGGTGGTCGCGCCGGCCGATTCTGTTCTGGAAGTGCTGAGTGTGAAAGTGGGGGATATCATTTTGCCGCCGGTGGGCGAAGTGGCCACGCTTCTTCTGACCAAGCATTTGTGGGTGCGCGTCTACGTTCCCGAGAATTGGCTCGGTGACATCAAGGTGGGCGATAACGTTCGTGTTCGAACTGATTCATTCCATGGAGTCGATTTTGCCGGTGTGGTCGAGCAGGTCAACCGGCAGGCTGAATTTACGCCGCGCAACGTTCAAACCGTTAGCGACCGAATTCGCCAGGTCTTCGGGGTGAAAGTGCGGTTGCCGAGCGGCGATTCGCGATTGCGGGCCGGCATGTCAGCCGACGTCTATTTTCCAAACGTCAGATGAATCTGGAATCCAAAAATTCCGGATATTTTCAGAACAGGTCACGAGTTTCTTCCTGGCTCCATGGCTTCCAGACCTATGACTGAGCCGATGATCGAGTGCGATGGCCTAACGAAACGATTCGGAACGTTCACGGCCGTCGATCATGTGACTTTCACCGTGGGCAAAGGCTCGATCTTTGGCTTTCTCGGTCCAAACGGTTCCGGCAAATCGACGGTCATTCGAATGCTGTGCGGGATTTTGGAGCCGACCGAGGGCACCGCGCGAATTGATGGGCATGACATCAAAACCGACGGTGAAGCAATCAAAGAAATCATCGGTTACATGTCGCAACAATTTTCGCTCTACGACGAACTCACCGTGAACGAAAATCTGATTTTTTCCGGAAAACTCTACAGTCTGACGGACGCGGAGCTGAAACGGCGCCGCGACGAAATGATCGCATTAACGCACCTCGAGCCCTATCTCAACCGGCGCGCGCACAAACTGTCCGGCGGCTGGCGACAACGTCTGGCCATGGCGTGCTCGCTCATGCACCAACCCAAAGTCCTTTTTTTGGACGAACCGACTGCCGGGATCGATCCGGTGGCCCGGCGGGAACTGTGGGATCTGTTGTTCGAATTCGCCGGCCGCGGAATGACGCTGTTCGTCACGACGCATTACATGGATGAAGCGGAACGCTGCGACCACGTGGGTTACATTTATCTTTCCAAGCTGATCGTCTGCGGTCAACCGGACACGCTGAAACAAATGCCGGAAGTCAATCCGGCGGGCACCCGGCGGTTGGATGTGATTTGCGACCACGTAACCCGCGCGCTTCAGGCGATGCACGACCTGCCGGGTGTGTGTAACGCCACCGTTTTTGGCCAGTCGATGCACTTGTTGGTCGACCAAAATCTCGCCCCGAACGCGATTGAACAAAAATTACAGAGCGTTGGGGTCGCGCACGCTGAAATCCATGAAATCGGTCCATCGCTGGAAGATGTTTTTGTTGAACTCTCGGCTCAACACGCCACGGCGCGGCGAAAGGCAGCCTGATGAAACACAAAGCGTTTCGCGGACTTGGAGCGATCCTGTTCAAGGAGTTCATCGTCGTTTGGCGGGATCCGATGACATTGTTCTTCATGTTCTTCCCGCCACTCATCGAGATGATCGCCTTCGGCTACGCCCTCGATAATGACGTCAAGCACATGGCGATGCTTATATATAATGAGGATCGCACAGTAGAGAGCCGTCAGCTGATCGACCGGTTTGTGAATACGGAGACCTTTCGAGTGGTCGGCGAAGTCCGGAGTGTGGACGAATTGAAAAGGGAAATGCGCCGCGGCCGGGCCTATGCAGCGCTGGATATTCCGCCGAATTTTACGCGAGAGCTTCACGCCGGCCATTCGGCGCAGATTCAATTACTGGTGGACGGCTCCAATTCGACCACTGCGCTTCAGGCGCTCAACACCGGCCTTGGCGTCGCTCTCACCCAATCGGTTGAGACACTTTTACGCGAAACGGGACGCAGCGATGTGCCGATCGATATCCGTCCGCAAATGCTCTACAACCCGGCCATGCGCAGCCCGAACTTTTATGTCCCGGGAGTGATCGGTGTTGTTTTGCAGATTGGAACCGTCGTGGCAACGGCGATGGCACTGGTGCGAGAACGTGAGCGCGGAACTTTGGAGCAATTGCTCGTTAGTCCATTGAGCCGGGCGGGACTCATGCTCGGCAAGCTCGTGCCTTATCTTTGTATCGGAATGGCGATGGCGATGATTCTTTTTGCGATCATGCGTTTTATCTTCGCCGTTCCGATCGAAGGTAGTGTCGTCGCCATGCTCTTCGCGACTCTGGTTTATGTTTTCGCTCTCCTCAGTCTTGGGTTGCTCATTGGAACCAAGGCCGAAAACCAAATGCAAGCTTTGCAGATGGCGATGGTATTTCTTCTGCCGAGTGTTTTCTTTTCCGGATTTATTTTTCCGCGAGAAACGATGCCGTTAATTTTTTGGGCAATCGGCGCTGTTCTGCCAACGACTTACTTCATTGCTCTCATGCGTGGGATCATCCTGCGGGGAGCTTACTTTTTCGAATATGGACCGCAGCTGGCGATCCTTATCGTGATGGCATTTATTCTTTTTAGTCTCTGCGCCCTGCGGTTCCGCCAAAAGCTCGGCTAACGCGGGAGTTATTGCGCTGGATCGCGAGATGGCAATTGGTTCGATCGTATCGTCGCCGTTGGTCGCGAGCGGGGTGGTTTATTTCGGGGGCACCGACGGCTATCTTTACGCGTTGGATTGTGGCAGTTGATTGACGACTTAGAGTCGTGGCAAGGGTGGGCGCTAAGCCGCACGTATTAAGACCGGAATATTTTCCGGCACGCTCTCAATCGGGAATGACGGACCGTTTGCGACGTAGTCGTTCGGCCGCGTCCCGAATTTCCGTTCGAAGGCGCGATGAAAAGCTTCGGGGTTCGAAAACCCGACTGAGGCAGCGACGGTGTGCACGGTTTTTTTGCGTTTAGCCAGGCGGCGGCGGGCTTCATTCAAGCGAAGGTTTTGCACGAAATCGCCCGGTGGTTCGCCAAACACGCTTTTGAAGACTTTCCGAAAATGATCAGGGCACATGCAGGCGCGACGGGCCAAGACCTCGACCGACAGATCGGCGTGAAGGTTACGGATGACCCAAGCGACCAGATCGGAGAAACGATCGATCGGATGATTATCGACAGCGGCCGGGTCCGGTGGAATTTCCTCCTGGTCTTCCTTCGTCAGACGCAAAGCTAATTCCTGCTCGACTGACTGGGCAAGGTAGGGGCCGTAGTCTTCACGGATGACGGCGAGAGCGACGTTCGCGCCGCCGTTCAATCCTGTACTGGTATAGTAGGGCCCGTCATGAACGAACGGTTTACGATGATCGATTTTCAAGCGCGGATACTTTTTTGCGAGATCGCTGGCCACTCGCCAATGAGTGGTCACTTGGCGATCATTGAGCAGGCCGGCTGCAGCCAAACCGTAGACGCCCGAACTGACTGCGCAGAACCTTCTTGTTTCGGGGATCCGTTGTAAGATCCATTTCGCCAAACGATCGATGACTTCCGATTGCAAAATTCCTCGGCCGCCGGCGATGATGATTGTGTCGAGCTCCGGCGCGTGAGCCAGCGTGGTATGTGTTTCCAACCGCAGACCATTCTCCGTTCGCAGCCGATCTGAAGTCACGCCAATGGTGCAGACTTGGTAACAGGGGATCAGACCGCCGTAACCATCGTCGAGCGCAGCGGCGCCGAAAGCATCCGATGGAGCGATCAAGTGCAACGCCGTGACATCATCAAACCCGACGATTCCAATTCGTTTCGGACGCAAGGCAAATTTGGGAGTGCAAGCGGGATTCGTCATCGCCATCAAGCATGCTTGCGTGGGGACGAACGAACCAGGACATCGTACCGACAAAACCAGACGGTGAGTCGGTCATGGCTGGAATTTGCGTGAATGTCTCAAATTGTCTGATGAATGTCCTTCCCGGGGTTTCGTTGGACGGCGTCTCTCAAGCGAGTGTATGTTTTGTCCTGCGCCCGCAGCGAATCTGGACATGAGTCGCGACGTTCCAATACCGCCGCAGCATGGCGAATCATCATCCTCCCGGGCCGGTTCGGAATCGAGCAAGCAACCGCTCGCGACCGCGCTGCCTGAACTCTACGAGGAGCTGCGGCGACTCGCGGCCAGTTACCTTCGCCAGGAAAGACCGGAGCACACCCTGCAACGGACGGCCCTGGTGCACGAAGCCTATTTGCGCCTCGCGGACGAAAACAAGGGTGAAGTCTGGCGCGATCGGGCTGAGTTTTTCACCATCTTCGCGCGAATTATGCGGGAAACGCTGATCAATTATGCCGTCGCTCGGCAGCGCAAGAAACGAGGCGGTGACGACCCGGCGGAACGCGCGCTCGAATTTTACGAGCAACGCGATATCGACGTCAGTGCTCTCGACTCGGCATTGAAGGATTTGGAAAAGCTCGATCCGAAACAGGCGCGCATCGTTGAGTTGCGTTTCTTTGTCGGGCTGAATGTTCCCGAAATCGCTGCGTTGATGGAGATTTCCCCCGCCACGGTGAAACGGGAGTGGGCGACGGCAAAGGTTTGGCTGCGCCGGGAATTGTCGCGCGGACGTTGAATATCTCGCGAAAGGCGAGTGTGATACAATATCGGCCAATGAACGCGGAGCGTTGGCAGAAAGTGAAATCGATTTTGGCGGAAGCGCTGGAACACGAATCGCCGGAAGAAAGAACAGCGCTCATCGAACGCTCCTGCGCCGCAGACGCCGAATTATTACACGAAGTCGAATCGCTGATGGCGGAAGCCGACGAAACGGATTCTTTGGAAGAATGTGCCGAAAGCGTGGCCGCGGCTCGCCCGCTTGATGATTCGTCGGATATCGGTCGGAGAGTGGGAGCCTACGTCATTACTCGTGAGATCGGTCACGGAGGTATGGGCACGGTTTATCTTGCCGCCCGCGCCGACGGTTACTTTGAAAAGGAAGTCGCAATCAAAGTTTTGAATCGGGGCACATCGACGGAAGAGTTGGTTAGGCGTTTTCGCGCGGAACGCGAAGTTCTGGCCCGGCTCGATCACCCGAACATCGCCAGATTGATGGACGCGGGAACGATGGAGGACGGGCGGCCCTACTTCATCATGGAGTACGTTGAGGGCGTTCCGATCACTCGTTATGTCGTAGAAAAGGCGCTACCGATTAGCGATCGGCTCCTGCTTTTTCTGAAAGTCGTGGCCGCGGTCGAGACCGCGCATCGGAATTCCGTCATTCATCGCGACTTGAAACCGACCAACATTCTGGTCAATCGTCAGGGTGAACCGAAGCTGCTCGATTTCGGAATCGCGAAAATTGTTCGCCACGACGCGGATCGTTTGGACAACACTTCGTTCAAGCATCAGCGCTTAACACCGCTGTCCGCCGCTCCCGAGCAGGTGAAAGGCGAACCGGTCACGGTGTTAACTGACATCTACGCGCTCGGCGTTGTCCTTTATGAATTACTGACCGACGTGAAACCGCACCAGTTTGGCACATCGCACCCAACTGATGACGAGTTGGTGCAGGTGATCTGCAATCAATCGCCTGTGCGACCGAGTTTGGCAGTGGCGAATCGGCAGCGAGAGCGCGAATTGCGTGGTGATCTCGATGCCATTGTCCTTCGCGCTCTGGAAAAGGATGCAAAGCAAAGATATGGGTCGGTCGCCGATTTCGCTGAAGATGTCCGGCTGCATTTGTTGCACAAGCCGGTTGAGGCGCGGCGCGCGGAAAGAGGATATCGGATCCGAACGTCAGTTTTGCCGGACCGCCCGATGCGAATCGCGGCGGGCCTGGCTGCGGCTGGATTAGTTTTCCTGGGAGTTGCGCTTTTTGTTCGTTCCGATCTCAAACATCGCGGCGCGTCTGCTCCCGGGAAAGGCAAAGTCGGTATCGCGGTACTGCCGTTCGACAGTTTCGGTTCGGACAAAGACAACATTTACTTTGCCGACGGAGTTCAGGAAGCGATTCTGACTAACCTGGCGAACGTTTCGGCGTTGAAAGTAATCAGTCGCGGGAGTGTCGCGCGTTATCGCGATGGCCAGAAAAACGAACAGGAGATCGGGAAAACGTTAGACGTGCCCTACGTTCTAGAGGGAATTGTCCAAAAAACCGGCGATCACGTCCGGGTGGATGCTCATTTGGTGGACACCCAAACCGCAGCCACGGTCTGGGCGCAACAATACGATCGAAAGCTCAACGATTTGTTCGACGTTGAGAGCGATCTGGCTCAGGCAATTGTTTCCCAACTTAAAGCCAGGTTGTCGCCTGATGAAAAGGCCGCCATCGAAGTCACGCCCACCAAAGACATGCTGGCCTACGATTTTTATCTGCGCGCACGGGAATCGTTTTTCCAGGACAATCATCTCAAAGCCATCCAGCTTCTGGAGCAGGCGGTAGATCGCGATCCACAGTTCGCCCTGGCCCACGCATTGCTGGCCGACGTCAATCTCTATTACTATCGGTTCAATCAGGATCGCACCGCGAATCGGCTGGATCGCGCGAACGAGGCGGCTGAGACCGCCTTGCGCATCGCACCGAAGCTTCCGCAGTCGCATTTGGCCAAAGCGCAATATTTCTATTATGGGGTCCGCGATTACGAACGCGCGCTGGCGGAATTATCGATCGCCCGCTCGCTCGGGGGCGATCAGGCGGAATTTGTCGACCTGAGTGCACTCATCGAACGCCGGCTGGGTAAATGGAATGACGCGATCCGGGATGCCGAACGAGCCGCTGAATTGGATCCGCAAAATCCGTTCGTCGTGAACGAGCTGGTCGAAAGTTATATTAGTGTCCGTCGTTTTGATGATGCCGACCAAAAAGCGCAGAAAGCGATTCAGGCGGCAATCAGCCGCGGCGGTTATCTTTGGACATTGCGGACCGAAGCCCTGCTTGGCATGGGACGAATTGATGAGGCGCGCGTGGTGAACGCCAGCGCTCCGGAGGACATGTCTCGCATCATCGAGTCCATTTGGGTGGCGTTGTATTTGCGCGATTATGCTCATGCTTCAGATTTGATTTCGACTGCCCGTTCGGCCAAGGGTTCGACCTGGCCGTTCGAAGGTTTTAGCGGACCACTTTTCGCCGCTGTGATTGCCCGCGAGAATGGCGATGTGGCGGAAGCACGCAAACAGTTTTCGGAGGCGCGCGAAAATGTGCTGACCCAGCTCAGCCAACGACCTAACGACCCAGAATTAATCAGTAACCTGAGCGTGATGGATGCCGGACTGGGTCGGAAAGAAGCAGCGATCAATGAAGCCAGAAAGGCAATCGATTTATGTCCACTGGCAAAGGATGCGGTCGACGCACCGGGTTATTTGGCAACGTTGGCTTTAATCGATTCATGGCTGGGTGATCCCGATTCAGCCATCGATGAACTGCAGAAAATAATCAGTTTGCCACGAAGCCCTAGCTGGGGAGAACTGCAGTTCAGTCCGTTTTGGGATGATCTTCGCAAAGACAGCAGATTTGCTTCGATTCTAGCCCAGGCCGCGCTTCCGCCGGTTTATCACTGATTGCCGAGCTGGGCGGGACGACGCGGTCCTTCGACCGGAAATTGCGGACTTTTTTTGAGCCCTTTTGGCGGCCGTTGTTGCAGTCCTAGGTGTGCAGACAACAAATATTAAAAAAATCGAGAAGTTCGACCGGCGACAGCCGCTTCACATCGCCATCTTTGGCTTCGACGGTATCAATGCGCTGGATCTCACCGGCCCGTTGGAAACGCTCGCGACCGCGAATCGACAGCTCACGGATATTGAACCGGCCGTGTCGTACCAAGTGCGGCTCATTGGCATCAAGAGCAAAAGCTTCATTTCGGGCTCAGGTGTCGTTTATAAAACGCATTATCTTCTGCGCAATGCACTACCGATTGATACCGTCATTATACCCGGCGGTGAAGGAATTCAGGATAGCGAAACGAGTCACCGGATTGCGGACTGGCTGAGCGACAACGCCATCAGCATCCGAAGAATTGTTTCAGTCTGCGGCGGTATCTACGCGGTGGCAAAGGCGGGGTTACTCGATTCTCGAAAAATCGCGACGCACTGGAATCTGGTAGCGGATCTCAAAAGGCGATATCCAAAAGTAGAAATCGATCCGGCCGCACCGTTTGTGAAAGACGGCCGCTTTTATAGTTGTGGCGGCGGTGCCGCGGCGATCGAAATGACTCTGGCATTGATCCAGGAAGATTATGGAGTTCGACGCGCCCTGGCCGTTGCCCGGCAGCTGGTCATGCGTTTGCGGCCGCCCGGCGATCGTGAAAATTCGATGGAAGAATTGCAATTTGAATGTGGTCCGTTGGATCGTTTCGCAGAACTCCCGGCCTGGATCGCCTCTCACCTGTCGGACAATCTGTCGGTGGAAATGCTGGCCGCTCGCGTCTGTCTCTGTCCGCGGCATTTCAGCCGGATTTTTAAGCGACTGTTTCACGCTTCTCCGGCCTCGTTTGTTGAACAATTGCGGCTGGATGAGGCCAAGCGGCGGTTAAGAGTGCCTCGAAATGCGGTCGAGAACGTTGCTCGTGATGTGGGTTATCAGAGTGCGGACTCTTTTCGTCGCGCGTTCGAGCGCCGCCATGGCGTTAGTCCATTGGGTTATAAACGAAGCCTTCGAACGAGTACGATTCATTCCTACCGCCCTTCGCTGTTCGCAGCGTAAGACCATTGCAAAATGATCGGTCGATCGCAAGGCGAGCGGTTAGGCCTAACGACTCGCTTCAGGTGAAGTGCGATCGATCTCCAAATTCGAACCGCTGTCCGTAATCGTCGGCTTTATGTCCTCACGCCTGTCGGTGCCGGTTGTTAGCCTCAGCGGCAAAACAAGAAAGAGGCAAAGGCAGTAAAAATGTCGCGCCCACCTAACCAATCATGGAGAAACCAATGAGTAGAAACGTACTGAAACAACTGGGGTCTATTCGCGTCGCTTTCGTTGCGGCCCTCGGATTACCTTTGATCATCGCAACGACCGTCCGCGCCCAAGACGCGGCGGCGAGTCCGGCGCCGGCCGCAGGAGCTGCCCCGGCCGGAGCATCGGCTGAAGCCGAGCGAGTCATTGTCACCGGTTCCAACATTCCAACAGCTGAAGAAGTGGGCCCGAACCCGGTGCTCAATCTGAACCGCGACATGATCAACAAGTCGGGTGAGCGCAACACTGAAGACCTCCTTAAGCGGCAGCCCATCGCAAACTCGAACAGCGTTCCGACAAACAACAACGGCACTGCGCAAGGCGGTCCAAACGGTACGGCTTCGGTCTCGCTCCGTGGTTTCGATAACATCGCTACCTTGGTGATGGTCGATGGCCGTCGGGTGGCTGGATTCCCAGCTGCTGGTTTCGTCGATTTGAACACAGTTCCGCTGGCCGCGGTGGAGAGCATTGAAGTGCTGAAAGACGGCGCTTCTGCGACCTACGGCGCGGATGCGGTTGCCGGTGTCATCAACATCAAACTGTGGACCGATTATCGCGGTGCCCAGGTGAACTTGTATTACGGCAATACCCTCGATAAGGATGCCGGCCTCTACAGCGGCGACATCCTCTTTGGTGTGGGCGACGACAAGATCAGCATCAACGGCGACATGTTCTTTTATCACCACAATTCGATGTTCAACATCGATCGTGGCAATTCGAACAAGCCGCCCTTCCTGAGTTCGAACGCGAGCCCGTATAACCTGCAATTGAATTCGGCAGCGATTGTCGCAGCCGGTGGAACACCGGATCCGACAGCCACGCATCCTAATCAATTCGGAACGGCACCGGACAGCACGAATGGTCTGAGCCCGGCGTCTGATTACACTTATTTCCATGCGCGCCCACGAGCTCCATTCAGTATTTTGCCGGGATTTAACTTCAACCTCTTTTCCAGTTCATTCCCGGAACAGGAGCGTTGGGGTGGGTACGCCGCGTTCAGCGACAAGATTTGCGACGACCAGATGGTGATCTACGGTAATTTCTACTACGTGGATTCCAAGACGCATGATGAATTGGCGCCTGGTGCGACCGGAAACTTCATCACCAAAGGGCAGGGCACGATCGTCATTCCGCCCAATCACAACAACAACGGCAACGATGCCGCAGTATTCTCCGATCCGACTTGGACGGCTGGCAATGCGAATCTTGCTCCGTCGTACGAAGGAACAGGAGTCTCGGCGACGGCCTACAATCCGTTCAATCCGTTCAACCAGATCATCACCGACGGTTCGCGTGCACGTTTGGCTGACTTTGGAAATCGTCTGATCGATACGGAGAATTTCGCTTATCTGGCCACTCTCGGCGTGAAAGGCGACAAGTTGTTTGACGGGAGCTGGGGTTACGATGCCGGCGCTCGCTACAGCGAAATCTCGAACGTGTTGCAGACCAAGGATGTTAACATTGTCCGATTCGATCAGGTGATGAATGCGAACGACCCGATCTTCAATCCGCTCTCAAGCAGTTACATCGGGACGACCATTCCGTACGATCCGTTTGGCAGCTACAAGCATCCCGTCGCCAGTAACAAGCCTTCGCTGGATTACGCGACGATGTATCGCCGCGATCTGAACATATCGAAGCTGTTCACGTTGGATGCCAACGTTTACACCACGGACCTGTTCGACCTGCCGGCCGGCGGAGTTGGACTGGCTTTCGGTGCCCAGTGGCGGCGTGAAAGCTTGTTCGATAATCCGGATGACCAGGGCCGTTTAAAACAAGCGGAAGGAGTCGGAGCATCGCCGCGAGTGCAGGCTGGACGCAAAGATTACGCGTTTTACGCGGAGGCTCGTATTCCGATCTTCAGTCCAGAGATGAACATCCCCGGGTTCCATTCCCTGGAGTTTGGTGCATCGGGACGATTCGAGGAATTCCGCAATAACAATAGTAACGACGTGGTGCCCAAGGTGGAATTGCGCTGGCAGCCAATCGACGAGCAGTTGACGCTGCGCAGCACCTGGAGCGAAGGCTTCATTGAGCCGACGTTGGCTGAACTCTACAGCGGACCGGCCTTCACGCTGGCGCCGACCTCCTTGGGTGGTGTTCCTGCGAGCCGCGGCGGTCCGGGATCTTCCACACCGGAAACGACTGAAGAAGTTGATTCCAACAAGAAGTTGAATCCGGAAGATTCCCGCGCGTGGACGGGCGGTTTTGTTTACACGCCGAAGTGGATGTCGAACTTGGTTCCGAACACGACCCTGACCCTGCACCTGGATTTGTGGGACATTGAGCGGACCGGTGTGGTGGTTGTGCCGAGCGCGCAGAACGTGGTTAGCCGTTGTGCTCCAAACATCAATACTGGCCAATGCACCGGATCACTGAGCCCGGGTGAAGAAGTCGATATCGATATCCCGTCCCAAACGGTGACCTTCGTTAGAACGGGATTCGTCAACGGCGGGCGTGAAAATGCGCGTGGCGCTGACATGGGTTTCCAACTCCAATACCAGAGTGACAAATGGGGCACCTTCACCTGGCTAACTGAAGCGACGTATCTCGATTCGTTCATCTTCCAGGCCAATACCGCCAGCGGAGAAAATCCGCTGGGTCGAACGGATAACCCTGGTCGTGAAGTGAGCGGCCGAACCAACAACGATCCGTTCGAAGGCGCGTTCTTCGGTCAGGTCACCGGTGGTGATGGCTGGGCGAAGTGGAAAGGCATGTCGCGAATCGACTGGACCTGGAAAAATTTCGACCTGAACTGGACTGTGCATTATCTCGATGGTTGGAAAGAAGAGATCAACAGTTCAGCAGCTCTCGCTGGCACGCATCTCTTCCCGGCCAGCGATGGGTTTACCGTGTTCAACACGCCCGATCATGAGCACTATGTGCATGGCACCTGGTTCTTTGATTGCCAGGCTTCTTACACGCTGGTCTTCGCGGCGCCGGTTGAGTCGCAGCCAGTGGCTGGGTACTCCAAGGGTGGCAAGGAAGTCATGACTGACAACAAGGGCAAGCAGATCGAAAGCACCGCCGCCTATGCGATGCCGTGCTGGCAGACGTTGTTCAACAACACGACGTTCAGCCTCGGGTGCAACAACGTGTTCGGTCAGGACCCGCCCACGCAGCGCGGTTTCGAGGCGGGTAACTCGAATAACTATCCTGGCTTCAGTTACGACAACCTCGGCCGATTCGTTTACTTCGAACTGAAAAAGAAATTCTAGAAACTGTTTCCGATTGGGTGACGAGAGGCAGTCCTGACGGGTGTCGGGGCTGCCTCCCTCGTTTTAAGCGCTCACGTCTGAGCCGGCGGTGACAGCGAGCCGGTGAGATAGTTTCGACGCCGACGCAGACAACTGCGGCAAGCTGAGAGTCTCAAGCGTTAACTCTTTTTCAGATCGGACAAATCCTTGAGCACTTGTTCGCTGTGCTCGGCCGGCTTTACACCGGTGTACACTTTCACAATCTTGCCCTGCGGATCGATGAGGAACGTGTTACGGGCCGCCATCTTTGCACCGTTGTGGTCCATGATCGAGCCGTACTCAGTCGAGACCTTTCCGTCGCTATCGGACAGCAGCTTGAAATTGAGACCTTCCTTTGCGCAAAAATCCTTGTGCGATTGAGCGCTATCGACGCTCACGCCCAAAATGATCGCGCTATCGTTTTGGTATTGTGCCAGATCGCGTTGGAAATTGTGCGCCTCTAATGTGCAACCACTGGTGAAATCCTTTGGATAAAAATACAGCACCACCCATTTCCCGCGATAATCTTTCAAGCTGACCTGCGAGCCGTCGTTCGAGCTCAGGTGGAAATCCGGAGCCGGTTGACCGACTTTTGGTTGTTTGGGTTCGTCTGCGGCTTGCATCAGCGCCACTGTAATCAGTCCCGCGAATATCGATAGTAATGGTTTATTCATGTTGGTTCCTCAGACTTGAAGGTACTCGGTGAGAAGCAAAGGAGCAAAAACGATTTCCCGAATCTGGACCATCGGTCACTCGACGCGTGACCTGATCACGTTCGAGGCTCTCTTAATCGAAAACGGGATCAAAGGAATTGCGGACGTGCGGATGTTTCCGGGCTCGCGACGTTATCCGCAATTTGGCAAAGACGCGCTCCGGGATGCTTTGAACAAAGCCGGAATTCTCTACGCGCATTTCCCGGAATTGGGCGGCCGCCGAAAAGTGAAAAGCGATTCGAAAAACACGGCTTGGCGCAACCAAGCGTTTCGCGGCTATGCCGATTACATGGAAACAACCGAATTCCAAGTTGGCATCGATCGTCTTCTTGAACTCGCCGCGCGGATCGGGCCGAGCGCGATCATGTGCGCCGAGGCCGTCTGGTGGCGTTGTCACCGCGCGCTCATTTCGGATTATTTGAAAGTAGGTGGCATTGAGGTCATCCACATCATGGATCGCAACAAGACGGAACCGCATCCGTACACGTCTGCGGCGCAGATTGTCGATGGCCGCCTCAGCTATGCCACGTTGCTGTAGTCACGGCAGCGTCGCAGTGGAATGAAGGTGCCCTCAAAGAGCGAGGCGGCGGCTAAACCATTTCAGGCAATTCCAACCTGGTGCTTGAGCATTTCCCAAGTGGCATGGTTTTTCCGGCCCTCCACCACTTGAGAGACCTGCCGGAGCCACGTCTTCTCCGTTTCATCGATCTCCCCGCCAGAACTGCTGCCGGATCCGAAAATGACCCGGCGTATCCATGAGGCCTGCTTTTCGTCGATCACGCCGCTCCGCTCGATATCCCTTTGCAACGCAGCCCGGACATATTTCTGAAAAAAATGAGGAGTACGTTCCACCGTTGCCGAAATATTCACGAGTAATTCCAATTCCGCGCGATCGATTTTCCCGTCCTTCTCAATATTTGCGATGACAAATTCGGCTTCTTCCGAATCCAATTCGCCAGCGCTGATCTCGTCTTTCAAAACGTGGGTGGTGATTGCTTCCACAAATAGATCGCGCCACGATTCGTCGCCACCTTCTCCGCCCACCGCCTCGTTGATTTTGAAAAGCAACTCCGCTTCATCCCGATCGATTATTCCTTCGGCAAACATATGATTCGCGATTTGTTCCTCTGAAAAAATTGCCCGCCGCAACGCCTTTACCTGTTCGAGGGTAACGCTCCGCGCCGAGATTATCTCATTCGACACTGCCGACATTGAAGCGTTCATTTTAGGTTTCTCGGTAAGCTTTCCATGGAACGAAAGGTTTGTCGGATCGCGCAGCACCATTTTTGTTGTCATCGGTCGCAGCGAACGCACCGCACGAATAATAAAAACCTCCCAGCCCGATTGAGTGAACGAGGACTCTTTTTACATCGCAACTCTCCGCGCTTGTCGCTACCCGAAGAGAACCGCAGGCGGGATCGGGATCGGTGTAATTAATTGTCGGCGGCGCGATTTGATTGGCGATCGAAAGGCAAGCGGCCGCGACTTGGAGCGCAGAAGATCCCGCGCCGTGTTGGCCGAGCATCGATTTGGTCGAATGAACGCGCACATTCGGCAATTGATCGCCGAAAACTTCAGCCAGAGCAGCTGCTTCCACTTTGTCGTACAGGATAGAGGACGATCCGTTCGCGCTGACTAGATCCACCTTGTCAGGGTGCCAATTGGCTTCGGTCATGGTGGTCTGAAAAGCGCGCACGCACGGACGTAAGTCCAACTCAGGCGCGTCATGGCTGTATTTCCGGTTCTCTCCCGCGGCGCAAATACTATAGCCGGCGAAACGCGCGTAGATACGCGCTCCACGCTCCCGCGCTTGCGTTTCCGATTCCAGAATGATCGCGGCCGCGCCTTCTCCAATCACGTTG
Source organism: uncultured Verrucomicrobiae bacterium (assembly GCA_963846065.1). GTDB lineage: Bacteria > Verrucomicrobiota > Verrucomicrobiia > Chthoniobacterales > UBA10450 > DASPUI01. The sequence goes on along the minus strand of CAWJUP010000008.1, from coordinate 137,039 downwards.
CCATCGCGATTCTTATCGAACGGTCGCGAGGCGCTCCCGGGATCCTCGTTGTAGCGGGTTGACAGCGAACCGGAGGCATTGAGCAGGGCCATGACATACGGTTCCAATTCGCAATCAGTTCCGACCACCAGCATTCGATCCGCTACTCCCGTTTGGATCAGACGAAGCGCCTGGCCGAGCGCGTCCAATCCGGAATTACAACCTTGCGAAAGCGTGTGCATGGGTCCGCGTAAATTAAAAAATGCAGAGAGCATGCACGCCGCCGAGTGGGTGAAGAGATAAAATGCCATGTGCGGCGCAATGACTCCGCCTCCAATCCATTGATCGCGGGACGGGAAGCCCTCGAGCAAATTGGCGACGGAAGTACCCAGATAAATTCCGAAGCGGTCCGGGTCGAAATCGTCGAAACCAAGACCGGCATCGTGCATCGCCAGGACGGCTGCCGCCAGGGCCAGCTGGACGGCGCGCGGACTGCGCCGGGAAATCGCCCGGCCACGTTCGACGAACTGATCGAGGTGAAAATTCTTTACCTCGGCGCCGATTTTGGAAGGGGAGCGAGAGACATCGCACAGAGTGATCGGGCCAAAGCCATGTTGTCCATTGATCAACGCGTTCCAGAATTCGCCTTTGCCGCAGCCGATGGCACTCACGGGGCCGATTCCGGAAATGACGGCGCGAGTGGTTTCCATGATGTTGCAACGACCAGCTAACGAGGATCGATTACGCGGCCGATAAACAAACAGGCGCCGGTAGGCACGTGTTGAATGGCATAAAGAAACGGCCGATCGACTTTCACGTAAATCGGTTCCATTGGTTTTTCGAAGCGTGCCGTCGACTCCATCATCACGACGGCAGTTGCCGCGGCCGCTTCGGTTCCTTTTTCATCCACTGCGATGAACGTCTTGTGAAAGACATTCGAGATAGCAAGATACTCATCGGGACGACGTGGCGACATTTTATCGAAATTTGCGCTGCCCCGCGGATCATCGAATGCGGTTTTCATTCCGAGTGCCTCCAGATTTTCCTTTAGTGGTATGGTCGGCGGCGCGATCTTGAAACTGGGCAATTCAAGATCGACGAGTTGTGAAGTTAACTTCGCGCAGTTCTTCAAAACACCTGCGTTTAACTCCGATTCAAGATTTGCCAGCCCATTCTTCTCATTCGGCAGCAATACCAGAAACTGCAATTCGCTGCCCGAGTAAGGAATTGCGATTGCGGTAAAATGCTCATGCTTTTCGTAACCGAATTGTTTCTGTTGTTCCATCGTTGGAACGTCAACCGTTGCTCCGCCGCGGATGTGAAATGGTTTCGATTTCGTCAATCCGCGCTGGAATTCTGTCGCCCAAGGGGCCTTGAGGTAGATGGCATTCGCCAAAACAAGTCGCGTCAATTCCCTGATTCCACCTGGTGGAATCAAATCGCGAATTTTATCGCGGGTTTGGTCCGCAACCCATTTGTTAATATGCGCACGGGCGGCCTCCGGATTTTTTTTGAAATCGAGCGATTCGAACGGCGCCCCGTAAGTTTCCTTTATGAGCGACTGAAACGAACTGCGAAAGTCATAGCCACTTTGTGCGAACAATTGGTTTGCGACCACGAGCGTGACCGGCTCGCTCGGTCCGCCGGATTTTTTCGATTGATCGGCAATCTGCGCGGTTTTCTGGCCGATTTCATCCAGTGAGCTTTCGGAGATCGCTGAATGAATATTGAATCGATTCCCATTCGTTTGGCGTCGAATAATGAAGGACCCGGGCCATTTCTGCGCGAGTCTCTCCAGCAGCGCCGGCGAAGGTCATCGCCATGGCGCTCTGAATTGAGTAGGGCGAAAGACAAAGATTGTCCGTATTCTTGGCGAACTGATGCAGCAGATCGATGGCGAGATCGTTGGTGGCCCGGGCCGCGGCTTCGCCAGAATCGTTCGGGGCGGCGTTGAGACCCGGAACGCCGGTTATGGCTGCGAGCATCATGGCCCCAATTAAGAATGGCCTCATATATAGAGAAGAAGAAATGGGTCGGCCGGGACTTGAACCCGGAACCAACGCCTTAAAAGGGCGCTGCTCTACCGATTGAGCTACCGACCCGCGGCGAAACAATTTCCTACCCTACCTGCGGCCTTGTCGCAAGAGTAGGCCAGTCCTCCGCCCCCGAATTCGAGGGCGCAAGAGAGACGCGCTTGTCCTACAATTCCAAGAAATTAACCAAATCCCGCAGCGAATTTTTCGGACGTTCTAATTTAAATATCGACAACCCGGCCGCGGCCGCTGCCTCCCAATCCCGCTCGGGATCGTCTCCGGCATGTAGCGCCTGATTGGGTTCCAGATTCATTAAACGCAAGGCGCGCCGGAATATTTCCGGATCCGGTTTATCCGCTCCCAGCTCACTCGATAAGAAGACACCGCGGAAAAATTTCGAGATTCCCAAATGTTCCAAAACAAACCGGAGACGACCGTCGAAATTTGAGATCACCGCGATTTCAAAGTTTGCCCGGAGGCGCGTTAAGACGTCCAAGACTTCGGGATACAACTCCCAAACGCCGGGTTCGGCGAAATGATCGTAAGCGACCTGGAATAAATTGTCGCGATCGAGCTCGTGCAGAGAAGGCGCAGCCTGGTTGAGAACGTGTTCCACTAAATCGCGCCACCAGGGTTTATCGTCGTCTTCGCGCGGTCGGTCGATTGGCGGACGCGGCGGCATTCGTCTCCACCACTTCGCAAAAGCACGATCCAGTTTCGCAGGATCCAGATTCACGCCCACTTCTCGTCCTGCAAAGGCGTAATGTTCTCCCACCGACTTCGTCAGATGGATCAGGGTGCCGGCGGCATCGAGAAAAATTGTGCGGATCATTGGAGTGCCATCAGCTTCCGGCCGATAATTATTGGTACACGGGCAGGAGGCCTGTGCCACATTGAACAATGCTGCCCATCGAGCATGATGATCCGATCAACGCGAAGATTCTCGCTGTTTCTGAAGACAAAATCGAAGGTTTTGTCCCGGAACCTTTCGAGGAGATCGCCAAACGCTCGGGGGTCGGCGTCGACGTCGTCATGGCGCGAATCGGCGCGATGCTCCGCGCGGGGACGATTCGGCGGGTTCGGCAGACGTTGTTAGCAACTAATCTGGCCGACGGCGCCCTGATTGCCTGGAAAGTTCCAGAAAACAAAATTGACGCTGCGTTCGAATGGATGTTCCAGCGCGATCCATTTTCCGGCCATGTGGTCTTGCGTTCGACCGACACGGTCACGGCCGGTTCGGATTATAAGTTATGGACGACACTCAAAGTGCCGCATGGATTTTCGATGCAACATCATTGCGAATTGCTGGCCGCCAAGGTCGGCGCAGAAAAATTTCGGATCATGCCGGCGAATGGAATATTCACACTGGGGGTCGGACATGTGCGGCGCAAAACGATCGAACCCGGCAGCAAAGCGGACGAACCGGCGCGAATGATTGCGGTCCATCCGGTCACTCTGGATGAGCATGAGTGGAAGATTTTGCTGGCGTTAAAACGCGAATTCACTCCGGAGGAGATTGCGCCAACCCCCTGGCGTGATCGCGCGGCGGAAGCCGGAGTCGCAGTCGACGAATTTTGTCGCGTGGCCGAGGATTTAAATGCACGCAAAATTATCGGGCGCTTTTCGACGTTTTTGGAACACGTGAAGCCCTCTCAAACCGGCGTTCGCGTCACGCGATTTAACGCGCTCTTCCATTGGGCAGTTCCGCCAGGCCGCGAAATTGAAGCCGGCGGCGAGGTTGGCCGGCATCTTATTTTGACGCATTGTTACTGGCGCGATGCCGGCGCCGAGTTCAAGAATGTCAATGTCATGGCCGTGGCTCATGGAACCGACAAACAGCGTCTGCTGGATCACAAAGCGGCAATCGATCGACATCTGGTCGAGTGCGGGATTCCCGTTTCGTACACAAATGTCTTTTGGGGCGGCCGAAGCGAAATCAAGCCCTCGGAGATTTCTCCGATCGTTTATCGTGAATGGATGGCCTCGCATCGCTAGATGCCTGGAGGTTTCACTCTTTAGCGCTGCGGCCGCATGAAAGGATTGATTGAAAAACTAAACGCGGGTCTTGATCTCTCGCCGGATGAGATTGCCTACGGTGTAGCGGTGTTGTTGTCCTCCACGGCGTCGGACGAAATGAAGGCGCAATTCCTCAAAGCGCTTCACAAAAAGGGCGAAAGCGCGACGGAAATTGTCGGGTTTGTTCGTCAGCTAATCGATCGCGCCATCGATCCTGATTTCGATCCACAGAAACTTTCCGGTCCGGTGATCGACATTTGCGGCACGGGTGGAGATGGTTTCGATCTGTTCAATGTTTCGACCACCATCATGTTTGTTTTAGCCGCGGGTGGTGCCGTTGTGCTCAAGCATGGCAATCGCGCGGTGACTTCAAAATGCGGCAGCGCGGATGTTTTGGAGGCGCTCGGGATCGCGATTAATCCGCCGCCGGATGAACTAAAGGCCTGTGTCGAAGAACACAGCCTCGGATTTTTGTTTGCCAGACAATATCATCCGGCTTTCCGCGCCGTGGCGGAAATGCGGGCCCGTCTGGCTCGAGAAAAAAGCCGGACGATTTTTAATCTGCTGGGCCCGTTGTTGAATCCGGGTCGGCCCAAGCGACAGCTGATTGGTGTTTTCTCGTCTCACCTAACAAGTCTCTTTGGAGAAGTTCTTCAGCAACTGGGATCGGAAAAAGCCTGGGTGGTTCATGGTTTGACCGAACAAGCCCAGGGGATTGACGATATTTCGATTAGCGGCGCGACCACGGTGGCCGAAGTGGAAATGAACAAGCTGACCACGGCCGTTCTGGATGTAAGCTGGTTGGGCATGCCGCGGGCACCCGTGACCGAGTTGCGAGGGGGAACCGCGCAAGAAAATGCCGCGATTTTAGAAGGCATTCTCAGCGGCAAGATTAAAGGCGCCAAGCGAGACATGGTTCTGGCAAACGCCGGCGGGGGATTTGTTATCGCGGGATTGACAAGCGACTTGCGCGATGGAATCGATCGCGCCCGCGAACAGATTGATAGCGGAGCGGCCTTGAAAAAATTACGCGATCTCCAGGCTTACCACCCGCGGAAAGCGGCGTAAGCACGATCAAGATTTTGTAAAAGTTCGACCGCAAGTTGATGACGGTTCAACCGGCGGCGGTGAAACATCGCCAGAGATGACGCCCGCTGGCGCAAGCCTTCGGAAAAATCGGTCACGGTCTGATTCACGTTGAGGCCGATGCCAACAACGGCAATATGGGGCGCGCCGGCGCGGGCGCACATTTCGACGAGCACGCCGGCAATTTTTCGCTCGCCGATGTAAACGTCGTTCGGTTCCTTGATCCACGGCTTTAGTCGACAGTGACTTTCGACCGTCGCAGCGATCACTTTCGCAGCCCACGCAGTCAATTGGGCGGATTGCTCGATCGACAATTGCGGCTGTAACAGGACCGAAAACCAGAGCCCTTTACCAGCACTCGATTCCCATTTGTTACCGCGCTGGCCGCGGCCGGCCGTCTGATGTTCGGCAAAAACGACAAGGCCTTCAGGCCAGTCACCCGTCGACATCTCTCGCACGACATCATTGGTCGACGCCGTTTGCTCAAGGACGACGATCTCGCGTCCGACAATTCGACACCTGGCGTCCCGACGCAGCCTGGCCGCTTTAAGAATATCGATTCGGTTCACTCTGTGACGGGTATGAGCTCGAGCGAAAAATCAATCGCCCGAGCGGAATGCGTTAATGCTCCGATTGAAATGGAGTCGACTCCGGTCGCGGCGATTTGCCGAATGTTTTTCAAAGTCACCCCACCACTCGCTTCAAACGCCACCGGCTTCCTTCGTTGTTGGGACTTTCGCAAAGCGATCGCTTCCCGGATCTGCGCCGGTTTCATATTATCGAGCAGAATCACGTCGACGTCATCGATCCCGAGAAAATTGCGCACCTGCTCCAGTCGGTCGGCTTCCAGTTCAATTCGAATTTGGGGATTCTTTTCGCGAATTTTCTTTAGTCGAACGGCGAATTCGGAAAATCCTGAACTCGCCGCCAGATGATTATCCTTCACCAGAACCATGTCGAACAAACCAAATCGATGATTGACGCCACCGCCGGCGACCACAGCTTCCTTTTCCAACTTACGCAGTCCCGGGGTTGTTTTTCGGGTATCGAGGATTTTCACCTTCGGATTTTCCGCAGCGTCAACGAATCGGCGCGTCATGGTGGCGATCCCGGAAAGATGTTGAAGAAAATTCAACGCGACACGTTCCGCTGTTAAAATCGGGCGGGCGGCGCCGCGAACTTCGAGAACGACATCGCCAACGTCGACCGGATCGCCGTCCTGGCGCTGCAGACTCACATGCAAGGCCGGTTCAATGCGCCGAAAAACCTCCGCGGCTGTCGCGCCGCCGGCCACGATGGCTTTCTCTCTGGCGACAATTCGGCCAATCGCGCGTGCCTTCGCCGGCACCATGGCATCGGTCGTGACATCGCCCGTAGCGACATCCTCTCGAATCGCAAGGTCGATCGGATCAGCAGTCTTCATGCACTGGTCATTAAGCGCGGAGATCGATAAACAGATTTTCCACGAACATAGGTTTCATGAATCGCATGGGGACCGCAGCGATAAATACAGAGCGCGACCGCATCTTCGGCCGACAGTTGGGCTAACGCTCCGGTATTCTTTGGATAGGGCAGCAGGGCGGAAAGATCGACGATCGTCAAATCCGCCTCTTTGCCCGGATCGAGAGTGCCGATTTTGTCCCCTTTATTAAGAGCTCGCGCTCCGCCTTGCGTGGCCAAATACAAAGCTTCGCTGGCTCGCAGCGGGCGCAGGCCTGGTTCATAGGCGGCGCGAGCCTTCTGCACGTCGATGGCCGAGCGCATCACCTGCCAGATATTCAGCTCCGGTCCGGCGGCGACATCCGACCCGAGCCCGATCGCGATCCCCGCCTTCATCAATTCGTCGAGTTTCATTAATCCGCTGCCGAGAAAGAAATTTGAGGTCGGACAATGGGCGACAGTGGATTGCGCGGCCGCGATCGCTGCGATCTCTCGCGGGTTGAGGTGGATGCAATGGCCCAGCACCGTCTTCGGAGTGAGCATGCCGCATTTTTCGTAAACGTGAGTGTAATCGCGTGCTCCCATGAAGTGATGGTGAACCTTCTCGATTTCCTCGCGATTCTCGGCCAGATGGGTTTGCAAATAGGCGTCGAACCGCTTTGCCATCTCGGCGGCGCTTCGCATGAGTCGCTCCGAGCAGCTCACGGCAAAACGCGGGCTGAACGCGTATTCCAATCGGCCATTCTCGGCGCGATGCCATTTGCGGCAAAGCCGTTCGCTTTCGACTAGCGAAACGGAAAGCACCTTTTTCGGCTGAAGCTGGCCGTAAGTAGTGGTGTCCATCATCATTTTACCGAGGATGACCCGCAGGCCGCTGGCTTTGGCCGCTTCGAAACCAATGTCGCAGCTGTCCTCATAAATTGCGGCGTAAACCATCGCCGTGGTCGTCCCGTTTCGCGCCAGTTCGTGAAAAAATAGCGGCGCTTCTTCGCGCGCCTTGGGTCCGGTGAACTCGCGTTCGACCGGGAAAACGTGCTGACGCAGCCAGGGCAGCAGTTCGCTTTCGCCGCGTGCCACGGCCGAATATTGGGGCAGGTGAGTATGACAATCGATCAACCCTGGAAAAATCGCTGCCGACGGATATTCGATCCAGTCTACCGCCGGTGTTCGGTGAGTCCGACGAAGGTCATCGTAGTTGCCGCGGGCGAGGATTCGCCCATTCTGAATAATCACTCCACCGGACGACCGGCCCCGTAACGTGCCGAATTCGGGCGTATCGATCAAAAATCCGCGAATTCCAAGGAGTTGGCCGTCACTCATGTCAGCGTGCGTATCAAAACATCACCGCACGAGCAGTCGCAATACTGCAGTTTCTTTACGAGTGGGCAAAAAAAAGATTCGGGCGGCGCACGCCAAGGAGAAACAGCAAATACAAGAAACGTGCAACCACCCGAATCGCCTTAACCTGTTAATTTTGACAATGCGGAGGGGGTGGCGTTCGAAATATTTACAACTTTCGCGTTATAGTTGTAATTCCCACTGGGCGTTCGGTTTAGCTTTGGACGCCTCGGCCTGCACTTCTTCGAGGAGAGACTTAAACTCACACTTTTCCAAGGCATTGATCAGGCCGGGATAGTCGGGCTGAATCCGGAGGTCGTCGATCGGGAGGGGCAAATCGATGTGGCAATCCAACTCTACCATTTCCCGGTTCTGCAAGATTTGCTCGCGAGCGGCGGCCAATTTCTCCCGCATCTTCTCGCTCTTCACCTTCTCGAGGTTCGATAACAGCCGGTCGAGACTTCCGAATTGTTGGATCAGACCGCTCGCCGTCTTGCGACCCACACCGGGTAGGCCCGGGATGTTGTCCACCGCGTCGCCACTCAAGGCGAGGACATCACCAATGAGCGTCGGTGGGACCTCCCATTTCGCCGTCGCTTCATTTTCCCCAATCAGGGCAAAGCCATTCTTTGGCGAAACCAGATCTGCTTTCGCTGTCGTGTAAACTTTCACACACGGACCAATCAGTTGATACAAATCCTTATCGTTTGTGGCCAGGATCACTTCGGTGCCCGGTTCTTTGCAACCAGCGATCGCGTAACATCCCATCAGATCGTCCGCTTCGGTATTTGGGAGCGAGATATTTTTAAATCCGAGCAAAGCCGTCAGCGTATCTTGAATGAATTCCAACTGAGGAACCATCGGCGCCGGCATTTCTTTGCGCGTCTCTTTGTAAGCGGGTTGCAATTTCACTCGCCGTTCCGGCATGCCTTCATCCCAGAAAACGGCGGCCCGATCCGGCTGGAGATGCTTGAGCATGAGCCGCAATGTCTTGGTGAACCCGAAAATGGCGTTGGTCGGTTCGCCGCGCGAGTTCGACAGATTTTGGATCGCAAAAAACGACCGATAAACGTAATAATGTCCGTCGATTAAGAGTAATCGCACCATTCAAATTAGCTGTCCGCGAAGCGGTGGCTACTTCGATTTGCAATCGGCCGCCCGTAGCCCATGCTCATGATCTTGCTCTGCTGATCTGGTCGACGCTTGGGCGAGTAGGAAAACAGAACACGAGCAGGAAATCGGACGAAACACATGTCGGAACAGCGCTGGATGGTTCGAGTAAACGATAAAGATTACGGTCCGGCGGATTTCCAAACTCTGGTCGAGTGGAAAGAGGAAGGCCGGGTCATTCCCGAAAATCTGGTCCGCGCCGCTAACGCGGATTTTTGGACGACCGCAGCTGATATTCCCGGACTATTTGCCCAGGCCACGATCGGTAACCCGGATCCCCTTGAAACTCCGACTCATCATGAAGGCAGAGGGGTGGAGCGCGAACCTCTCACCGAACAATCATCGGCGATTAGCGCCGGCCGGACGCGGGAAAACGTTGAAACTGAGGGCTCGGCCACCGCTGAGGGAGGTCCCGCTCGCGGATTTTTCGGCATTCTCGGTCAGACCTGTCGCATTTTTGGCAGAAATTTTAGCCAATTCATTTGTCTGACTATTTTGGTGGTTCTTCCATCAGTCTGCGCGCAGTTGGCCAGCGTTTGGATGCAAGATGCGCCGGGTAAGGAGGTAGATGCTCGCACTCTCGTCCTCGGAGCGTTTGCTTTTTGCATGTTCGTTTTATCCGTCGTGCTTTGGCCGATTTATATCGGGGCCGTTCAGATCATCAGCGCGGAAGGGCTGGGTGGTCGTCGCCTCGGCTTTTTGGCCGCGCTCAACGAAGCGGTTAAATTTTGGCCGCGAGTCGCGGTGCTCTGCATTTTTGTTTACGGTGTTTTCTTTCTACTCACGGTGTTTGCGCTCGGAATTGCGCTGATGCTGGCTGCCGGCACGGATTCCATTCCGGTCATCCTGTTCGCCATGGCGCTGCTTTTTCTTCAGGTCTGGATGTTTAGTCGATTTTTTATCAATGTCATGTTCTGGCAGCAGTTTGCCGTGCTGGAAAACACCGGAGTGTTTGAATCGCTTCGCGAAAGCAGACGTCTCGCCCGCGGGAGGGGTGATCTTCCTTGGTACCAAAGTCCCTGGTGGCGTGGCGCGATGATCGTCTCCATCTGGATCGCCGCCATCCTGGCGATCGCGCTCTACTCGAATTGGTCGGCCTGGAACCAAGAGTGGAATGTCACGATGACGACTCGGGATCCTCAGTTACTTCTGCAAAAAATTACCGCCATCGAACAAGCGCGCGGGTTTAATGTTCTGAGCTTCAGCCTTGGCCTGGTGCAGAAATTGTTTCAGCCTTTGCTCGGAATCGCATTCGTCGTCCTTTATTTTGACGCCAAGAAAGTGGCCGGCGACGAATGACGAGCGACACGCCGACTTCGGTTTCGGCCCTCCATTGATGTATTCGCTGGTGAATCTGCGAAGTCCCAGTTCGATGGAGCGAATGTCCTTTTGTGTGCGCGGTCTAACAGACTAAAATAGAACTCGTGCGCGCTCGCTTCCTAGCCGCTCGAGTGATTCTCGTGACCGGAATTTTTCTTTCCGGTTGCACCACCGAAATCCCTTTTGGCGGTGAGCCAATGCCGGTCGATCGGGTGGCGACGTTCATCAAAGTTCTGACCCCAAGAAGCCAGTACCGATCAGCCGCCGAAATTCCTGCATGGCCTGGCCCCGACCTCGCAGCTTTCGCCGATGGGAATCTGGGGCTATACCGAAGTCGAATTCACCGTCAAACCGGACGGTTCCACCGGTCAATTTCAATTCATGAACGCGACGGATCCTTATTTCGCGAAACAGGCGGGGCTCGCGGTGCAGAAGTGGCGGTTCAAACCTGCGCAAAAAAATGGTCACGCCGTGGCGGTCCGGGTTTGGCTGCCTTTTACATTTCGCACCTAACGAGGTGACTAATGTGGCTGGCCGACGCCAAGCATGAGGGCGTTGCCGGCCGCCCGCTGCATCGGTGCCGCGCTGACCGTGTTCACAGGATGACCACTATCGTCCACCTCGATCCACCGGCCGAGATGGCTGCCGGTGTCAGCGGGAATCCAAACCATATGCGTTTTGCCAGGGTGCACGCGCTCGGAAAGCGAGAAGTTCACCTCTGTCGATTTACTCGGGCGTGTGATGGCTTTGACCATCGCCGTTTTGAGCGAACCATTAACGAGCACCGCCACCTGGTAAGCGCCGCTCGCGAGATGATCGGCGACGTAACGGCCGTTGGCGTCGCTTTTCACGATCGTGGAGAATTTGTTGCCATTGGTTGAGCCGATCCACACGCTGGCGCCTGAAACGGGGTGTCCGCCGGCATCTTTGACGATGCCTTCAATCGCTGGCATCGCAGCGAGGCTAGCGGATATTGGCAAAACGAGGGCGAGCGATAGAAAGAGCAGTCTGCTCATGAGGGAATCTGCAACCCGTAGAGTGATCCGCAACCGGCTTAAAATGCGAGATAAGGTAGCAGGCCGTGCAGTCCGCCTTCGCGTCCAAAACCGCTTTCCTTGTAACCGCCAAAAGGCGACGTCGGATCGAATTTATTGTAAGTGTTCGCCCACACCACACCGGCGCGCAATTTGTTCACAATCTTGAAAATCTTGCTCCCTTTGTCGGTCCACACGCCGGCGCTCAATCCGTAAGGCGTATTGTTCGCGCGGTCGATCGCTTCTTCCGGCGTTCGGAACGTCATCACACTGAGGACTGGGCCAAAGATTTCTTCCTGCGCGATCCGATGTGATGCGGTCACGCCGGTGAAAAAACTTGGCGGATACCAGTAACCTTTGGAGGGCAGGCGGGCGGAGGATTGAATCAGCTTCGCGCCCTGCTGCACTCCGCTATCCACCAGTTCGCAGATTTTATCGAGCTGCATTCGCGAGTTGATCGCGCCGATGTCCGTATTCTTGTCGAGTGGATTTCCCAGCCGCAGCGTTTGAATTCGATCCTGCAATTTTCGAATCACCGGAGCGAACACACCTTCCTGGACGAACAGACGTGAGCCCGCGCAGCAAACATGGCCCTGATTGAAATAAATACCGGAAATAATTCCTTCCACAGCCTGATCGATCGGTGCGTCGTCGAAAATGATGTTGGCGGCCTTGCCACCGAGCTCAAGCGTCAGTTTTTTCTTTGTTCCGGAGAGGGTCTTGAGGATGCGTTTCCCGACATCGGTCGATCCGGTAAACGCGATCTTGTCCACTTTTGGATGCTCGACAATCGCACGACCGGTTTCGCCCGCGCCAGTGACGATGTTGACGACGCCTTCGGGTAACTCGGCTTCCTGAAAAATCTCCGCGAGATGCATCGCCGTGATCGATGTGGTTTCGGCCGGCTTCAACACGCAGGTGTTTCCACATGCCAGCGCGGGAGCGAGTTTCCATGCCGCCATCAACAATGGAAAATTCCACGGAATGATTTGTCCGGCGACGCCAAGGGGCCGCGGCTGTCGCCCGGGGAATGCGTATTCGAGCTTGTCCGCCCAGCCCGCATAATAAAAGAAGTGTGCCGCGACGAGTGGAAGATCGATGTCGCGCGATTCCTTGATCGTTTTGCCGCCGTCCATCGTTTCCAGAACGGCGAGCTCGCGCGATTTTTCCTGAATCAAACGCGCGACCCGGTAGAGATATTTTCCGCGCTCGCGTCCGGATATTGTGCCCCACACCTTGTCATAAGCGCGGCGGGCGGCATTTACCGCGGTGTCGACATCCTGCGCATTCGCGTCGGCGATCCTGGTCAATTTTTCCTCGGTCGCGGGATTGATGGAATCGAAATACTTTCCGCTACGTGGTAGGACGAATTTGCCGCCAATGAACAATTCGTAACGCGGCTTGATCTTAATATAACTGTTCGATTCCGGGGCCGGCGCGTAATCCCAGCGATCCCCAAAATTCAATCGGCGTTGCCCCAGCGGAACCGGGATTCGCTGATCGATGGAGTTCGCTTCGCGGACCAGAACGGCAGGCGAGCGTACGCCATTTTTACGGGTAGCGACTTTGCGTTTGGTGTTTCCCTTTTTCATGGCAGCGAGAAGTAATCCGGTCCCTGATAGTTGCCGTCGACTGATTTTACAATTTGCATGAGCACGTCGTTGACGAGCGTGCTCGCACCAAAGCGAAAAAGATCCGGCGTCAGCCAACCGTCGCCCAATGTTTCCTTGACCATGACCAGGTAAGCGAGGGCTTGCTTGGCCGTGCGAATTCCTCCGGCCGGTTTCATTCCGATGCGCAAGCCCGTGGCGTAAAAATAATCACGAATGGCTTCGAGCATCACCAGCGTGACCGGCATGGTTGCGGCCGGGGAAACTTTGCCGGTAGATGTTTTGATAAAATCTGCGCCGGCTCGCATCGCGATTTCACTGCCGAGACGAACGTTATCATAAGTCTGCAACTCTCCGGTCTCGAGAATGACTTTTAAATGCGCCTCGCCGCATGCCTCTTTGGTCCCGGCAATCTCATCGAACACCTGAGCGTAAAGGCCACGCAAAAACGCGCCTCGGTCAATCACCATGTCGATTTCGTCGGCGCCATCCTGGACCGCCGCGCGCACCTCCGCCAGCTTCGTTCGCCGCGGCATTTGCCCGGAAGGAAAAGCGGTCGCCACCGACGCCACCTTCACCCCGGAGTTGGCGACGAATTTTTTTGCGACCCGAACCAGATTCGGATAAACACACACCGCGGCACAACGTGGCGCACCATATCGCGGATCAAGCGGCTGCATCGCCTTCCGGCATAAAAATGCAATTTTGCCCGGTGTGTCCTGGCCTTCCAGAGTCGTCAAATCCATCATCGAAATCGCCAGCTTGAGGCCAGCCAGCTTGGCTGAGGTTTTAATGCTTCGCTTGGCAAACGCCGCGGCCCGTTCTTCGGCCATAATTTGATCGACCGTCGGAGGCGCCATTCGGGTGGGCGACACCCCGGCGCGAGCATTCATGCGATCAAGCGTTTTGGTTCCATTTGTGGCCATGAAGATTTCCAATCGAGGCAGCCTAATTGCGCTGGAATTCGATTGTAGCCAGAAATTACCTGACAAGGCAAATGAAGCGCGCGGTATTTTCTTATTCCTCCCCGAGAAATCTAGCCGGCATCCCACTGTCGGCGCGCTTCACCAATCAAGCGGTGAGATTTTCGTGAAGAATCCGACCGCGTAGGCAAGATAACCACCAAATCCGGCCAGCTGCGCCCCGATAAACCAAAGGTGGCGATTGTGAGCCAAAAACATTTCCGGCCAGCGATGGATGGCCATACCGCAGGCGATATCGAAGGCAAGTAAGCCGGGCAATAGAAAAACGATGTTGAGTCGTTGATCTTCCCAGACCAGCCCGAACAACTTGGTTGCCGTTTCGCCGGGACTGTCGATGCGACGGGCGTGAATCAAACGCAAATCGTAGGTGAACAAGAGCCAGCCAACGGCGATGAACGCGGCGCCGGAAAAAAACCAACGCTCAGGATTTGCGAGTTGGGCCAAAGCGAGTGACTCGACTAGCGCACAACCGATATAAAGAAAATTGTGTCCAAACTCCAGGGGCCAACGGATCAGGGTGATGATGTGCAAAACGGCGCGGGACCAGAACACGAAGATCGTCAGGAGGCCGGCAAGAACGTACGGCCACAAGGCGACGCTGTTTTGAGCGATCATTTCGCGAGCGCTCTCGATTAGCACGGCCAAGGCGACGCCCTGAATGATGCTGACTAGCGTCAACTCAATCCCGACGACCATGTCGTCCAGGTCCGCGCGTGTCCGATCCGGATTGCTCATGACAACGAAGTTTCGAGGATGAGCAAGAGCGACAGGAAGAGCAAGAGCGAGCGAAACCGACCTCTTCCCTGTCTTATTTCCGTGCCTGGAGGGATTCGAACCCCCAACCTTCTGATCCGAAGTCAGATGCTCTATCCAGTTGAGCTACAGACACATGCTGAAGTGACGAGTGAAGAGTGATGAGTGACGAAACCCGTCGTTCCACTGATCACTCTCCACTGGTCATTTTCCTAAGGTGGGTGGTCGACGGGACTCGAACCCGCAACAGCCAGAACCACAATCTGGAGCTCTACCATTGAGCTACGACCACCGTCTGAAGCCCTAGACTTTAGATTTGGCCGCGCCGATTGCAACGGCCCTGACGAATGGCACACCAAAGGCTTTATCGGCTTTTGTGCAGCACCCCACCGTTGCAACTCAGTCGGCGTTGGCTATCCTCCCACTCGCCCCAGTGATGAAGAAATTCGGTTTGTTTTTGTTTGCCGGTTTCTTCGTCTTCTCTCCGCTCGCTCTTCGGGCTCAAGCGGACGACCCAAGCGAGGTTTTTCTCAAGGCCTACATGACCGCTCAGCAGGCGGAAAAACTTGAGCATGACAACCAGTTCAAGGCCGCGCTCGCCAAATATCGGTTCGCCGGCAGCATGATCGAGCAGTTGCACAAATCGTATCCGGAATGGCAACCGGCGATTGTCGATTACCGCGGTCGAAAGATCAGTGAATCCATTTTGCGGGTGCAGGATAAAGCTTCTACGCAGCAGGATTTGGCGTCCGGCTCCGCGCCGGTGGATTTAGGTCAGGCCGCATCACCGGAAGCGCCGAAGGCGTCAACCCCGCAACCGAGTGTGGAGATCGCGCCAGCATCTCCCGTGAAGTCGGCCCCCCGGCAGGCGGCCGCGCCGGCCGTCCCCCCTCCGCCGGTAGAGGCGGCGCCTAACGAGTCGGCGATTCGTTCTGAGACGAAAAATTTGCAAAGCAAAGTCGACCAGCTTCAAGACGAGTTGAACAAGTCGCGGGCTCAGTTCACCGCCGCGGAAAAGGAGAAAACTTCCCTCAACACCCGTTTGCAGGAAACCAGTTCGAAGTTGGACCAGGCGCAGGGCGAACTAAAAAAGTCGAAAGATGCCGAACAAAAAGTGCGCGATCAATTGGCCGACGCGCAAGGTTCGCTCAAGAAAATCCAATCGGGCGGCGGCGGCGATGCGAAAGCGCAGGAAGCACTCAAGGCGGAGATTGCCCAATTAAAGAAGGCGCTCGCTTCTGTTGAGCAAGGACGGACCACGGCCGAAAAGGGCCGCGCCTTGGCGGAGAAGGAGCGAGATGAAGCCAACGCCAAAGCGGCAAAGGCCGACCAACAGGTCGCGAGCGCGACCAAGGAGCGTGACAATGCGCTCGGTCAATTGAAGAGCTCGAAGGACGTCGAACATCGGGTTGAAGTTTTGGTCGCCGAGAATTCCGATCTGAAACAAAAGCTGGCCGACGCGGAAAAGACCATTCGTGAGGCGAGCGAAGAGAAGCCCAAGCGGGAGCAGGAATTGGCTCAGGTCAAACAGCAGCTTGAGGGTCTTCGGCGGCAACTCGCGGACAGTCAGAAGCAGAACAGGGAATACGAAAGTACGGTTGCGAGTTTGCGCTCTGATCTTGCTAACGCAGCCAGCCAACTGGAAAAGGCGAAGTTGACCGGGGCAAATCCGGACGAAACAGTCAAGCTGAACAAAGAAAATCAAATGCTTCGCGCGATCATTGTTCGCGAGCGCGAGGAAGAAGCTCGGCGCGATCAGGCCAAGAAGCTCTTGCTGGCGGAGTTCGACAAGCTGCAGATCAAATCGGATACGATCACTCAGCAGATTCAGCTGCTGGCTCAGCCAATTACCAAACTGACGCCGGACGAACTGTCGCTGTTGCGCCAACCGGTCGTTTCGATTGCCGATGACAGCGCAGGAACGATCAAAACAAGTTTCACCTTCGCCAAGAAAATGAGCGATGGAAAACCGGCCACCGCGACTCCGCCGGTCAGCCAGCCAGAATCGACCGATCCGAACAGCGCGAGCACAGCAGACCCGGTGACGAATCTGGCGCATCAGGCGAAAGACGATTTCACGCACGGGAAGTATCGCGCGGCGGAAAAATTGTATCAGCAAATTCTGACCAAGGATCCGAATTCTCTTTATTCCTTATGCAACCTCGGAGTCGTTTATTTCCGGACCGGTAAACTCAAGGCCGCGGAACTGACATTGAAAAAGGCGGTGGCCATCGCGCCCAAGGATGAGTTTGCCCACACCACGCTTGGGATCGTGTTCTATCGCCAGGCCAAGTTTGATAACGCGCTGACCGAACTGACGAAAGCCCTCGCCATCAATCCCAAGAGTGCGACGGCGCACAATTATCTCGGAATTACTGCGAGCCAAAAAGGTTGGCAGGAAGCGGCCGAGAAGGAGATTCTCGAAGCGATTGCGGATAATCCAAATTACGCGGACGCGCACTTCAATCTGGCGGTGATCTACGCCACGGCCCAGCCGCCGGCAAAGGAACTCGCCAAACGGCATTACGCGCGCGCGGAAGAACTCGGTTCCGAGCCCGATCCCTCGCTGGAAAAGCTGCTGCACTAAACTGTAGCGGCGGTCCGCGCCCATCGCATATTCCGGCGGTGCAGGCTTTTCTCACGGCGAATTGGCGATATCTCGCCATGCTCAACTTTTCCGTCGATCCGGAAATCGTGGCGCCGCTCGTGCCGCCCGGGACGGAGATCGATTTCGAAAATGGCGAAACGTTTTTGAGCGTCGTCGGATTTTTGTTTTACGATACGCGGCTGCTGGGAGTGCCCATTCCGCTGCATCGCGATTTTGAAGAGGTGAATCTCAGATTTTATGTTCGCAAGAAATCGGCGGATACGTGGCGGAGGGGCGTTGTCTTCGTCCGCGAGCTGGTTCCGAAGCGGGCCATTGCCACGGTCGCGCGGGTATTTTATGGCGAGCCCTATCTCGCACTTCCGATGAGCCACGAGATCGATCACAAAGATGGAAACCTCAGCGTTGAATACTCGTGGAAGCGAATCCGGAAGCGCGAATACCTGAGACTGACGGCGAAGGGGGAACCGGAACCCATTCCGGCGGGATCACACGCGGAATTCATTACCGAACACTACTGGGGTTACACCTCTTTCCGGGGCGGTTGCAGCGAATATCGCGTGGAACATCCACGCTGGAAAGTCTGGAACGCGGAAAGTTTTGAATTTAAAGCGGATGTGGCATCGCTTTATGGCGACCAATTTGTCGGGCCACTCAGCGCGCAGCCAAGGTCCGCTTTGATTGCGGAAGGTTCGCCGATTCAGGTGTTACTTCGCGAACAGCTGCGTGATTTTTAACCGCCACGCGATGTGAAGGAAACCTGTTTCCACGGCGGCGTCGCGTCCTGGCGACAACATCATTTCGTCAGCAATTGTCGTAACACGTACTGCAGAATCCCGCCGTGCCGGTAGTAATCGACCTCAATCGGGGTATCGATCCGCAATTTCACCGGCACCGATTTTGTGCCATTCCCTTGGCGAATTTCAAGTTTCACTTCCTGGCCCGGTCGAATTTGATCGGACAGACCGGTGATCGAGAAGATTTCCGAACCATCCAGGCCTAACGACTGAGCATTCGTCCCTTCGAGGAATTGCAGCGGCAGAACGCCCATCCCGATCAGATTCGACCGGTGAATTCGTTCAAAGCTCGCCGCCACCACGGCTTGCACGCCCAGCAAGCGAGTGCCCTTGGCCGCCCAATCACGGGATGAGCCAGTGCCATACTCGTGCCCAGCCAGGATAATCAGCGGAACTCCTTCATTCTTATATTTCATCGCGGCGTCAAAGATCGACATCTGCTCGCCATCCGGAAAATGTTTCGTCACGCCGCCTTCGACTCCCGGAACCATGAGATTCTTGATTCGCACGTTAGCGAACGTCCCGCGGGTCATGACCAGATCATTGCCGCGCCTCGACCCGTAACTGTTGAAATCCTCCGGCGCGATTCCTCGCGAGACCAAATATTTGCCCGCCGGCGAGCTCGCCTTGATCGCGCCGGCCGGCGAAATGTGGTCGGTGGTGACCGAGTCACCGAAAATTCCCAATGGCCGGGCGCCGGAGATATTTTCGATCTGTCCCACCTTCATCGAAAAATTTTCGAAGAACGGCGGTTCGTGAATGTAATCGCTCTTCTCATCCCACTGATAAGCTTCACCGGCCGTGGACGGGATCTCATTCCATTTTGGATTTTGATTCGCGAAATCGCGGTAGAGTTTCCGGAAAACTTCCGGAGAAAGGGCGGATTGCATGGCATCGCGCACTTCGCCTAACGAAGGCCAGAGGTCGCGGAGAAACACCTCTTGGCCCTGCTGGTCTTGGCCGATTGGGTCGCGCGACAGATCCAAATCGATGCGCCCGGCCAGCGCAAAGGCCACCACCAGTGGCGGCGACATGAGAAAGTTTGCCTTGATGCTTTGATGAACGCGCGCTTCGAAATTGCGATTGCCGGAAAGGACTGAAGCCGCCACCAGGTCAAAATCGGTTAATGCTTTTTCAATCTTCGGATGAAGCGGTCCCGAATTGCCGATGCAGGTTGTGCATCCGTAACCGACGAGATTAAACCCAAGCTGGTCGAGGTATTTTTGCAGTCCGGTCTTGTCGAGATAATCGGTGACCACGCGGGAGCCGGGGGCGAGCGAAGTTTTGACCGCTGGATTCACCTGCATTCCGCGTTCCACGGCCTTTTTTGCCAGCAAACCCGCCGCCAACATCACGCTGGGATTGCTCGTATTGGTGCAACTGGTGATCGCAGCGATCAATACGCTTCCATGACCAATCCGGCTTTTGCCGTGATGAAATGGATCCGCTTTGGCTTGTTCAATCTCCTTCGCCGAATCGGGGGTCGGCCGATTGGCAATCATTTCCAGCTTGTTGCGTTCTTCCGCCGTTCCAGGTTTGTCCTGGTCGGTGGAAGGCATTGCGCCATCGGTCGGCGCGCTGCCGTTGAGTTCGACCAGATGCAATTCCCCAAGCTGACCGTTCTTTTTTCCGTAGCCGCCATCGCTGACCGGCTTTTCCAGAAGCTGATGAAACGTTTTTGCGAGATCCGGCAAATTGATCCGGTCCTGCGGTCGTTTGGGTCCGGCCACCGCCGGCTGAACCTCTCCGAGATGGAGATCGAGATCGACGCTGTAATCGATGTCGCCCGGGAGCGGCATGCCGAACATTTTTTGCGCGCGAAAATAATTTTCGAACGCGGCGCATTGCTCCTCCGTGCGTCCCGTTGCTTCCAAATACGTCACCGATTCAGAATCCACTGGGAAAAATCCGATCGTTGCGCCGTACTCGGGAGACATATTCCCAATGGTTGCTCGATCCGGAACCGGTAATGAAGCCGCGCCTTCGCCGTAAAATTCGACAAATTTCCCAACGACCTTTTGGGCGCGGAGCATTTGTGTGATGTGCAGGACCAAATCGGTCGCCGTCACTCCCTCCTTGAGTTTCCCGGTCAAATGCACCCCGACCACTTCCGGTGTGAGAAAGTAAACCGGTTGACCGAGCATGCCGGCTTCCGCTTCGATGCCGCCGACGCCCCAACCGACCACGCCGAGGCCGTTGATCATGGTGGTGTGCGAATCGGTGCCGACGAGCGTATCTGGATAAAAGACGGTTGATTGTTGATTGTTGAGAGTTGATTGCGCGGAAAGGACGCCTTTAGCCAGGTACTCCAAGTTGACCTGGTGGACGATCCCGATGCCGGGTGGAATCAACTGGAATGTCTTGAACGCCTGTTGCCCCCATTTCAAAAACTGGTAACGCTCGCGATTGCGTTTGAATTCCATGTCGAGATTCAATTGCAATGCGCGCGGTGAACCAAAAAAATCGACCTGCACGGAGTGATCGACCACCAGGTCGACCGGCACAAGCGGTTCGATGATTTTCGGATCGCCTTGGAGCTGTTTGACCGCGCTGCGCATGGCCGCCAGATCAACTACCAGCGGCACACCGGTGAAATCTTGAAGAACGATCCGGGCCACGACAAAGGGGATTTCTTCATTGGCCGGTTTCCTGGCATTCCAGTTCGCCAGTGTTTCGACGTCTTTGCGTCGAACTTTCTTGCCGTCGCAATTTCGCAAAATCGATTCCAGCACGATTCGGATACTGACCGGCAATCGCGAAATTTTTCCGATGCCCTGTTCTTCGAGCGCTGGTAATGAATAGAGAAACCCTGCGCGACCTTTGCCAGCGTCGAATTTTTTTAGCGTCTTAAATTCGTCGTTCATGTTCCTCGCCCGACGGCCAAAAAAACAGGGACCGATCGGATTCCGTCGTCCCCCGGTGCTTCTTTGTGCCCATCATTTCAGTTCCTGCAACTTCGCTTTGATTTTGTCGAAATTAGGAAGTTGTTTCGCGTCATCGTTACTCTCGGCATATTGAATGACGCCGCTCTTATCGATGACAAACGCGGCGCGTTTCGGCACTCCGCCCATCCCGAGATTCATTTGCGGGAGAAATGAATCGTAGGCCACGCCATATTCCCGGGCGATTTTGTGCTCATAGTCGCTGAGCAACGTCACCCCGATTTTTTCCTTTTGGGCCCACGCTTCCTGCGCAAACGGATTGTCTCCGCTGATTCCATAGACGGCGGCATTCATATCGCCGTAGTTAGGCAATTCCGGCGTCAAACTGCACATTTCGGTCGTGCACGTACCGGTGAACGCCATCGGGAAAAACAAAAGGAGAGTGTTTTTCTTTCCCAGGTTGTCGCTCAGCTTGATTTGTTTTGGTCCGTCTGCCGTTTTCGTCGGCAAACTGAAATCCGGTGCTTTCGTTCCAACTGCAAGTGCCATGGCAATCCTCCGTTCGAGTTTGAAGGGGGGATTCAGTATATGAGCGAGAGCGAACGGGTCAAAGCGAAGAACGGGAATCGTTGAATTGCCCCGTTCACGATTCACAAAATCCGAATTACGTTTTCGCATGGAGCTTCTCTGGTGGTTAATCACCATGGTGTTGTTCGCCGTTGGCCTGATTGGCACAGTGGCGCCGGTGCTTCCGGGCACCGTGATCATTCTCGCGGCGGCGATTTTTCATCGCCTCATGGTCGGAGCGGATAAAAGCGCCAGTTGGAAAATTATCGCCGTCCTCGTCGTTCTGGTCGTGGTTTCATACGGGTTTGATTTTTTGGGTAGCTATTTCGGTGCAAAATATTTCGGTGCGACAAAGTGGGGCGCGCTCGGCGCGATCGGCGGCGGATTGATTGGTCTTTTCTTCGGACTAGTCGGTTTGCTGATTGGTCCCGTGATCGGCGCGATAGTGGGTGAATTCGTTGCCGGCAAACGGATGATCGACGCGGGGCGGGCGGGCTGGGGGAGTCTGCTGGGGAATCTGGCGGCCTTAGTGGGCAAACTGGCGATTGGGCTGGTGATGATTGCGACCTTTCTGGTCAGCGTCCCGTCGCCCTGGCGATAGGGCTGGTGAGGTGGGAAAAATGGATTGGCCCGGTGCATCCTTTGTGCTACAAAGTAAGCCATGGATGACGATCGCTCCCGCGCCGAAGAAGATTTACGCATCATTCGCTCGCTCATGGAGCGCGCCACTATTTATCGCGCGATTTCCGCTCCCACCGCCCTCGTTGCCGCCATCCTCTCGATCGGCGCGGCCGTTCTCATTTACTGGAATAATGAAATCGGTTTGCTCTTCGATCGAGTCACGCGCGATCGCCAGTTCGCGGAAATTTGGGTCGTCGTGCTCATTTTGACCGTCGCGGTAAACACGTTTTTTATCTGGCGCGAAGCCCGGCGCAACGGCCGGCCGTTTGTCTCTCCGGGCATGAAGCTGGCGCTGCGATCCATCGTTCCGTGTCTGCTGGTTCCGGCCGCATTCACCAGCTGGTTTTTCACCACCGGTTATCTCGGCGGTGTGGAACTGGATGTCGTCGTGGTCTGGATTGTTTCCTATGGCCTGGCGCTGCTTTCGACAACATTGTTTGCCCCGCGCTCGCTGACCCTCCTCGGCTGGGCATTTCTCGTGTCCGGGCTGGCGGTGCCGGCGCTCATGAACATTTTTGAAAGTTCATCGGCCGATCTGCCTGTTCTCGCCATGGGAATCACTTTTGGTTTTTACCATCTGATTTATGCCGCGTTGACCTGGCCGCGCCGAGCGGTCAGCGGGAATGCAATCGAGCAATGCTGAATTTCGACCGGCTCGACAAAGCCATCCACGAAAAGGGGCGTCTCGGAATCATGACCTTGTTGGCGGCGCGGGCGAGCTGGACGTTTCAGGATATGAAGACGGAGCTACGGATGAGCGATGGCAACCTGATCACGCATTTGCGGACGCTGCACCGGTTGGGGTTCGTGTCTTATACCAAGGAGGTTCGCGACCGGCCGCAGACGAGGTATGCCCTGACGCCGAAAGGGCGGACGGCGTTTCGGAATTACCTGCGGGTTTTGGAAGAGATAGTGAAAACGGGCAAGAAATAAAAAATTTGGCGGATGGCTTTGTGACACAAAGCGAGAAACTAAAAATTTGGTACGAAGTTTGCAGCCCGGACGGGTTCAAATGTCTCGTGCAACCAAGATTGTGCTGATCGCGGTCGGGACGGCGGTTCTCCTGCCCATGATCGCGGCTATCGCGCTGTTCGTGGGGATTTGGCAGGCCGAACCGGCGCCGATGCCTCGTCGCGAAATACGTCTGGCTAATCATGGCACTCTAATCATCGACGGAAAACCCCGCGGGCGGAGCGAGCACGGCTTTTCGCAGAAGGCCGGCTACCGTCCGCCCGGATCGTCAGAGATCGAATGGTTTGGAGACGTGTCGGACGGCATCGAGCCGGGGGTTTATCAGGCCGGCCCGTTAACGGTGGTGATCGATGTTCCAGCCGGCCAAATTTTTGTTCGAACTGCCGAGAAGAAGTGGAACAATCTGGTTCTGATTTTTCCAGACGATATCGGTCCGTCATTCCCAACTTCCTATTACGCGGAAAAGAACGGCCTGACCGTGGAGGAGGTTTCGCGGATCAATCAGCTGGGCGGCCAACGCGAGCGAAAATATCCGACGACCTACATTCAAAGCTTCGACCCGGAAACGCGCGATCTAAAATGTTCGTATCAGGTGGACAATCAAAGTTCGTGGCCCTTACAGCTTCGACTTGCAGAGGATGGAGCTCATCTCGCCCTGGTGGCGATCGGCGAGAAATCGCCGTGAGGCCATGAGGCGGAAATGCAAGAGGATCGAAACGTGCTAGAATATCGGCCGATGGCAGATGATCGCTGGTAAGTCGTTAGGCTGGCCAGAGGAAAGTCCGAACACCATACGGCAGCATGCCGCGTAGAATACGCGGGCGTCGCGGTTGAAAAATTGCGACGACGGAAAGTGTCACAGAAAAGACACCGCCGGTTCTTTGACGCGACAACGGTAGGGGAAGCTGATCGCTTCCCGGTCATGAATCGGTAAGGTTGAAAAGGCGAGGTAAGAGCTCACCGCTCGCAAAGTAATTTGCGAGGCACGATAAACCCCATGCGGTGCAAGACAAACAGAGGAAGGGCAGCCGGTCCGCTAAAGATCCTCGGGTATGTCGCTTAGATAAATGATCATCACCCGAAGAAATTCGGGAACAGAATTCGGCTTACGCCATCTTATTATGAAGGGCGCTTTCGGAAACGAAGGCGCCCTTCGCTTTTATTAGTCATTTTCGCCCAAACGACGTCTTCGTTGTTCCGTCGGTCGCGGGTCGCATCTGCCTAAAGGGTTACCATCTCCAGGAAATCCCTGCATAAAACGATCGTCCGTCGCCGGGATGAAAAATTTCCGCGCCCGGAGCGGTCCGTGCGTCCGCAATCGGGTCCACCGCCGAGGCATATCGTTCATTGGTCAGATTTTTCGCTTCGAGGAAAACAGTTGGGCCCTTCTTTTTGCGATATCCGATTTTGAACCCGAGCAGGGCATAAGCATCGGCGTAAAGCCGGTTGGCTTGGTCAACCGGATATCGGGAGAGATTACACTGAACATTGGGACCGGCGTAGAAACCGGTCGCCGATAGGTAGATTAATTCAGCCTGATAAACGTGAACGGGCAATCCGGCGATCCGATTATCCCCATAGATTGGGTCATCGTCGAAGTGAAAATCGTTCAAAGTATAAGCCTGGCTCAACATTAGTTGGTCTCCCAACGGCCGGCGGCCGGAGGGGTTCAGCCAGTTCAAGAGATCGATCTCGAGGCCAGCTTCAATTCCCTGATGATACGATCGGCGAACGTTGACTGCGCCAATATCGTTTCCGTGAGCATCGTTTAATTCCAGCAATTCGTTTCGCAGCCAGGAATGGTAAAATGCCAAATCCCATGCGAAAGGACCATTTTGGCCGCGCGTGCCCATTTCGATGGTCCAAGCGCGCTGCGGTTGGAGGGGAGTGTAGACGACACTGGAGTTGGGTCCGTCGGCGAATTCCACCATGTTGTCGAACGACGGCGGTTGCCAGCTTCCGCTGAAATTCATAAACGCCTGGGTCTTCGCGTCGATTTCGTAGATCAAACCGGTCTTCGGGTTCCATCCAAAAAAATTCTGCTCGTGCGATTGATCTCCCTCAGCGTCGGTCAGGAACAGGTCTTCGAAATGACGTTGAGCGTAAATTAACTGTATCGCGTTCACCATCGACAGCTTGTCGGTGAGGTAAAACTGATCTTCAACGTAGAACGGCGCGTTTACCGAGATCGACACGTTAGCAGCCGTGGCCTTCCCGCGGCTGCCCTTCAGATTTTCAAAGTTTTGCGCTCGCTCGCGTTCGGACTGGACATTAAAACCACCGGTCAAAATGTTTCGTTGTCCGAAAACGTCGCTTCGGTAGACGTCGTTCGCGGTCAAACCAATATTATCGGAGTAAAACGCTTCAATCCCTTGCCGGAAATCTTCCGCAAAGAACCCGCGTTCCTCCAAGTTGCGGTGAAACCAGAATAAGCCGGCGTCGAAATCGTTCGATCCGGAGCGATAACTGATTTTGTCGGCGAGTCTTAAAAAGTCCCAGCGCTTGTTAAAATCTTCATCGACGGCATCCCGGCTGGCCTGCTCCGGGTCATCATTCATCTGACGTTTGGTCAGGCTACCCGGTAGCTGTCGATCTTCGCGATCCAGGGTGACATACAGTCGATCCTCCCACTGATCGTCGAGGCGATAGCCGACATCGCCGAAAAAGCGCTCGGTATTTTCAGCGCTGTGATCGCGGAAGCCATCAAGGGTCCGGCCCATTAAGGAAGCGATGTAATCGAATGGTCCGTCGAACCCTCCTCCGGTAATCTGTCCACGAAAATAGCCGAAGCTGCCGGTCTCGAGTTGCACTTGGAACGGATCGGCGTCGCGCCCCGTTTTCGTCACCAGATTAATCGCGCCGCCCAGGGTGATCGCTCCGTAATGAAACGCGTCGGCACCGCGAAAAACTTCGGCGTATTTGACGGTGGCCAGATCGAAGTCTTCCAGGATGGCCTCGCCGTCTCCCTGGTTCAAGGTTAGGCCATCCAGTAAAAATTGAACGCCGAGCGGTTCATTTTCCGAAAGAATTCCCGAGCCGCGAATCGAAATCTTGGTCGCTTCAGTTTCGTTTTCGCTTTGCAGAAAAACGCCGGGAACATGATGGAAAAGATCTTCGAAATTGGACGCCCTCCCGCGCTCCATTTCGTCCGGGCGAAGGATGGTAAAGCCGCCGGGGACCTGTTTGTTCTGTTGTTCGGCCGTGTCCAAGGATGGGCCCGCGGGCGACTCCGTCTCAGCACTGACGACTACTTCGGAGTCGGTGGCGGTGGTATCGGCGGCACGCGTCCGCTCCACCGCCAATAGAAAGACTGTGCAAGCCAGAAAGGCTCCGACTCGTTCCATTTTTGATTTGAAACAGTTGGCCTTATCCAGCCAGGCTATCGTCCAGACATGCGAGCAAATGTGTCACGGTTTCTTCGGTTTCATCGCCCATATTCGACAGACGAAATGTCTGGCCGCGAAGTTTGCCGTAACCGGGGTCGATAATAAGATGATGTTTCTCGCGCAGGCGCTGAACCATCGCCAATATGTCGATCCCACGATTATTTGCGACACAGGTCAGCGTTTTTGAACGGAAACCCTTCTCCGCAAAAAATTCGAAACCGGTGCGCTTCACCCAATCATGCACCAGCGAGTTCGTTCTGGCATGACGGGCGAACCTTGCCTCCAGGCCTTCCCCGAAAATATCTTCCAACTTCGATTGCAGGGCGAAGATATGACCGATGCTGGGTGTGGACGGCGTCATCCAGTCGGCCTGCTGTTTTTTGAATTCGAGAAAATCGAAATAATAACCGCGATCCTTTTGTTTCCCGGCGCGGGCAAAGGCTTTTTCCGAGACACTGAATAGCGAAAAGCCCGGAGGAAGGGCCAGCGCTTTCTGAGAACCGGTCAGCATGACGTCGATGCCTAACGAATCCATCTCGATGGCCATCGCCGAAAACGAAGAAACGGTATCGAGAATAAGCACGACGTCGGAATTTTTGGCGAGGATGCTGCAAATTTCCGGCAGCGGATTCATCACGCCCGTCGACGTTTCGTTATGGATCAATGTGACGGTATCGAATTTCCCGGAACGGAGCGCGCGATCGAGCTGACCCGGGTCGATATTCTTCCCCCATTCAACCTGAAGCGCATCGGCGTTTTTTCCGCAGCGTCGCGCAACATCGAGCCATTTATCGGAAAAGGCGCCACACATACAACAGAGCACGCCGCGATCGACCAGATTGCGGACGGAAGCTTCCATGACTCCCCAAGCCGAAGAAGTGGAAAGAAAAACTGGCTGTTTGGTGGCGAACAGCGTCTGCAATTTCGGATGGATGTCGCGGTAGAGATTTTTAAAATCCTGGCCGCGATGCCCGATCATCGGCTTTGAAAATGCCGCCATCGTTTTCGGCGAAACTTCAACCGGGCCTGGGATGAAAAGCTTGTTATGTGAGATCACAGTCTGGCTCCAACGGGTGGGGAGAAGGGGGCTTTATCCTCCGCCCGAATAAAGCTGATGTCGCCACTTCGCTCCACTCGCGCCACTTTAATTTTTGATAAATCGCCGGTGTGCGCACTCAGCCGCATGTCTTCTTCAAGATCGTGCCTGGAAATGTGATTACGGCGCATGGTGCGAAGGATGAGGTTTCCGTCATCGACAATCACCTCGGGTATTCCTTTCACGAGCTCGCCGAAGGTATGAGAGTAATAAGCAATCCAGGCAAACAAACGGTGGACGAGAACCAGGACGAACCCTCCGCCGAGAGTGGAAAAGAATGCGGAATTACCGTTGATCGCGCGCGCGAGCACCGAAGCCAGGATGACAATCAAAACCGCGTCGAACGCGGTCTTGCGAGCCAGCGAGCGTTTATGGCCGAAACGAATCATGATCAGTGTCGCCACGAAAACGATTATCCCGCGCAGCGAGATCTGGAGAAAGGTAAGGTCCTTGGGTTGGAAATCCAGGCCGAGAATGGGGACAAGAAAATTGTAGATCGCATTCATCCAGAAACTTTATCGCCACACAAAAATTTGGCGAGGGTATCCGGACTACATCCACGTCACGCGGGAAGAGCGTTTTATTAGAGAGGAAATTATGGCACGAGGAAGCAAGAAGAAATACACATCGAAACAAAAACGCCAGGC
This sequence comes from uncultured Verrucomicrobiae bacterium, assembly GCA_963846065.1. Taxonomy (GTDB): domain Bacteria; phylum Verrucomicrobiota; class Verrucomicrobiia; order Chthoniobacterales; family UBA10450; genus DASPUI01. Next base: position 108,644 of record CAWJUP010000008.1, on the reverse strand, counting down.
ACACGACATTGAAAAGGGCTACGAAAAGCGCGGCACCAGTAAAAAGGAAGCCGAGCGGCGGGCTTGGGCCACGGTGAACAAGTCGAGCGGCGGCGGAAAAAAGAGTGGAAGCGGACGCGGTAAAAAACCGAGCAAAGCGAGTTCGCGTAAAGGTGGCCGCAAAGGCGGCAAATCCAAACGGCGTTGAGCAGCGGCCGGATCGCCGGCCTCCATTTCTGTTGGTGCTGCCAGCCGATCACCGGGGGCAGGGCGCATCGGGTTCGGGTGCGCGCCCCGGTTGGTTGGGGAGGGGCGGCCCTGCCAAATGCGGCCCGGGCTTGCGCGAAAATCCTTCGCGTGGCATATGAGCACGCTCGCCCAGCCGAATCCTGGGTGTAAAATCCATACATGCCGACCGCGCCGCCAGTATCCCACGATGCCTCTTTGGAAACGCAAGTTTTCTGGCTCAAATATAAAAAGGAAATTGTTGCCGTCTTAGTGATTGCGTTACTCGCGGCCATCGGCTTTGGCTCTTACCGGATTTACACGGCGCAGAGGGACTCGTCCGCGGCGACTTTGTTAGGAAGCGCCTCCACCGAACAGGATTATCAGATGGTCATCGACAAATATCCGGGGACCTCCGCGGCCGCTTCTGCGTCGCTGTTGTTGGCCGATTCGCAGCGGAAAGAAAAGAAGTTCACCGAGGCGAACACCACGTTACAAAATTTTATCGATAGAAATCCCGACCACGAATTTGTTCCGACCGCGAAAATGGCAATCGCAGCTAATCTTGAATCCATGGGGAAAATGGATGACGCGCTCGCGGCCTATCAACAGGTCGCGTCTCGTTACCCAAGGAGTTTCAACGCGCCGGTGGCTCTGATTTCACAGGTGTCGTTGCTCAAAACGAAGGGGCGCAACGATGAAGCGCGCCAAATTTGCGAAGGAATCATGACCAATTATCGGGACAGTCTGCTGGCTTCAGAAGCAGCGAGGCAGTTGCGTTTATTGAAACCGCTGACTCAAACGGAGCGAGGACCAGGTCAGTCAGCACCGGGCGCTGGAGCGAGCTCAACGCCACCCCCGTTATTGACTGCGCCAAGTAATCAAATCGCCATCCCGGCGCCGAATCCGGCCGCGCCGCCGCAACCGAATCCTACAATCGGGAAGCCGCGTTAGCAGCTATCCGAGAATCAACATCTGGATCGAATCGGGCAGGTGTTGAGCGACACTGGTAGCCACACTGCCGCGCAGTAAATTAGCTAGCGTCGTGCGTTGAGTCGCGCCGATCAGCAGATAGTCGACCCCCATGGTGGCGGCTAAATCAACGATGGTAGCGGCCGCATCCTGACTCACCGCGTAAACCGGCATCACGCAAAGATCGCGTTCGGCCCCGAGCTTCATCATCAGCGACATGATGGCATTGGCCTCCGGATCATTTTGCCATTTCGTTTTGCCGAGAGTCGAAGGGCCGGCGGAAAAATAAACGGCCACTTCCTTGACGAAGAGAACGAATAACGTGGCCTTGCGCAGTTGCGCCTCGTCCAGAGCAAAGCCGAGCACCGGAGTAATCCCGCGCGCGGCCACCATGATCTTTTTCCCTTCTTCGAGTCTTGGCTGAATTTGTGCGGCCATGTCCGGACTGACCATTTCCGCGACTTCACGGGTGACCGTGAGAGTCGTCAGGCCCTGACGTTTCAAGGTGTAGGCGCGAAGAGCAAGCCCCCCGAGTAATACCATCGCCACAAAGAACAGGGCATCGGGCTTCGTCTTCGCCAGAGTGAGTTCCACGAAAAACAAAATGACGAACGTAATCGAGAACAACACGCGATCGTACCAGGTGAAACCAACTGTCCGGTTCAATGCACACGAACCGACGTTGACGGTGATCGCACCGACCACACCAATGGCGTAAAGACCGGCCAGAGCGGTGAAATTCCCGGCACACAGCAAAACGATTGCCGGCAAGCCGAGCGCGATCATCAAGGGCCAGATTGGCACCCCGTAATGATTGAGTCGGCGGAACTGTCGCGGCATTTCGCGATCGCGCGACATCATGTAGAGCAGGCCGATCATGGCCACGATGGCAGTATTGGCCGCGCTGAGCAGAAGCAGGAAAAAGACGCTGCCCACGATCCATCCAAAAATGTTGCCGACGGCTGGCGAAAAAGTCGCCCAGGCGAATTGCTCGCCAATGAACCGAAGCATGTCTTCGCTCCGTTGCTGCAGGACGGCAGTGGTCGCCTCCGGCCCGGTGATGTGCAACGTCTGACCCATCACTGACGGCAGCGATAGCATCGCCCAGCCGAGCAAGGCGGTTCCAATCACCACCTCAATGGCGATTGGGATGATCGCCTTGAGCGATTCACGCGAAACGCTCGGCTTGTCCATGGTCGAGCCGGGATCGAGTTTCATCACACCGGTGATGTTGGCGATCGACTCGGCGCCGGAGAGGGCCAGGATGACACCGACGAATTGGACCCATAACATGCCCAGGCTTTCGTGACGCGGTTGCAGAAAATGTCGAGTCAGATGCGGCACACTGACGGCAATTAACGCAACCACGACGACCAGGGTGGGCAGAGAGAGGGCCACCGCTAAACTGCCCGAGTGTTTGGGCCCGAAATAGTTGATCAATACCATCAGCAGCAACATGCCGATCGTGGCAATGGCGATGTGATCGCGAAGGAATTTGATCCAAACGATATGCTCCGCGCCGGAGGTGATGTAACTCAGAGCCGACCATCCGCTCAGGGCGGCCGTTACGGTGAGATCGGCGAGAAGAAGTAGTGCTCCGACGACTGCCAGCAATCGTCCCTGTGAACGTGCCGCGGAATAAACGCCTCCGCCGTCCGGAAAGTGACGGCAGATGACCATGTAATTAATTCCGACCAGCCCGGTCAGCGCGCAGACCGCCAGAATGATCGGCAGGGAAGAAAACCCGGCGGCCAGAAAAGCCAGGCCAGTGACGTAGGCCTTGCTCGTGCCCCAGTCGCCGTAGAGCAGGGCGGCTGCGCGTTTCCAATCGACGTTGCGCGGCCGATGCACCGCGCCCGTTTCGGTAATGACTAAGTCAGCCATCGGCGTGAGTTGGGGACTGTTCATCAGCTGCCATATCGCTGACAAGCGGCAATTTTAACGATTTTTTAGCAGTTTCTTGCCTTGGTTTAATTACCCCATCAGTCGGATGAGGCCTCATCTTTGGATGCCATGAGCGACTCAATCTTTGTCGGAATCATCATTGCGTTCTTTGTCGTGAGCGCTCTTTACCTTCGATTTTGCGACAAATTGTAACCCATATGGAAATCAAGATTGTTGGGATCATCGCGCTACTGCTGTTTGTCTATCTCTTTATCGCGATGATTCGACCGGAGAAATTCTAGCGTCGAGATGAATTCGTCCGGCTGGCTCCAATTCGTTGTCTTCGTCGTTGCGCTGGTGCTGATGACCAAGCCGCTCGGCCTTTATCTGCTCCGAGTGCTCGATGTGAACGGTCGCATCTGGCTCGAGCCCGTTTTGCGACCGCTCGAACGCGGCACCTACCGCCTGCTCGGCGTCGATCCGCGACAGGAACAGAATTGGAAACAATACACGTTCGCCATGCTGCTGTTTAGTCTGGCCGGGTGTCTGTTCACTTATCTCATTCTTCGGTCGCAATATTATCTCCCGCTGAATCCGCAAAAGCTCGCGGGCCTGACTCCCGATTTGGCATTTAACACCGCGGCCAGTTTCGCCACCAACACCGACTGGCAGAGCTACGCCGGCGAAACCACCATGTCGTATTTCTCGCAGATGGTCGGATTGACCTTTCATAATTTTGTTTCCGCAGCTACCGGCATCGCCATCGCTGCTGCTCTCGTTAGGGGAATCGCGCGTCATTCCGCGCAGACCATTGGCAACTTCTGGGTCGATCTCGTCCGCGTGACCTACTATCTGCTGATCCCGATCTGCCTGGTGTTCGCGGTGTTTCTCATGTCGCAGGGGACGATCCAAAACTTCAAGCCCTACACGAAGGCCACCCTGCTCGAGCCGATGAAAGTGCCGATCGAGAAAAAGGACGCCGGCGGCGAACGCGATCGTGGAAGAGCAAACCGTCACCGATCAGAACATCGCGCAAGGTCCGATGGCATCTCAGGTCGCCATCAAAATGCTCGGGACAAACGGTGGCGGTTATACGAATGCAAACGCCGCTCATCCCTTTGAAAATCCCACACCATTCTCAAATTTCGTCCAAATGCTGTCGATCTTTGCCATTGGCAGCGGACTCACCTGGTATCTCGGCCGGGCAGTTAAAAATCAAAAACACGGGTGGACTATCTGGGCGGTGATGATGCTGTTTTTTGTCGCCGGCGTTTTGCTGGCCTGGCACTCGGAAGCAGCCGGCAATCCCATTCATCAGTCGTTAGGGGTCGCCGCCGCCGATGGCAACATGGAGGGCAAGGAGACGCGATTCGGCATTTTCAGCTCTGCGCTTTTCGCCACGGTCACGACCGATGCGTCGTGCGGCGCAGTGAACGCGGCGCACGATTCGTTTACCCCACTGGGGGGATTGGTCCCGCTTTTCAACATCCAGCTGGGCGAAGTCGTCATCGGAGGCGTCGGCGCCGGCCTTTACGGCATGCTCGTTTTCGTCGTGCTCGCAGTTTTCATTGCCGGACTGATGGTGGGCCGGACTCCGGAATATCTGGGCAAAAAGATCGAATCATTCGACGTCCAGATGGCGATGTTGGCGCTCTTGGTTCTGGCGATCGACATCCTCGCTTTCACCGCGTGGGCGATTGCCAGCAAGTGGGGCATGGGCGCGATAAACAACAGCGGGCCGCACGGCTTCAGTGAGATTCTTTACGCTTACAGCTCCGCGACCGGCAACAACGGAAGTGCCTTCGCCGGAATCAACGCCAACACACCCTGGCTCAACACCACCATGGGTTTGGCGATGTTGATCGGCCGGTTCCTCATGATCGTGCCGATCCTTGCTTTGGCCGGCTCGCTCGCGCGAAAAAAAGTGACGCCGGCCAGCGCCGGTACATTTCCGGTTCACGGCGGCACGTTTTTCATTTTGTTAAGCGGAACTGTCGTCCTCATCGGTGCGCTGAATTTTGTTCCGGCGCTCACCCTGGGTCCAATCGTCGAGCACTTCCTCATGCAGGGCGGAAAGCTCTTTTAAAGACCGATGATGAAATCGAAAGCGCGTCCACTTTTTGATTCGGAAATTGTCTCGCCGGCGATGGCCGATGCGTTCAGGAAAATGAATCCACGGCTGATGGTGAAGAACCCGGTGATGTTCGTGACTCTGGTGGGCGCGGCCTTGACCACCGTCGGGATTTTCACCACTGAGCCGGTCTTGCGCGGTTTCGTGACCCAGCTCGCCATTTGGCTCTGGTTCACCGTTCTGTTCGCAAATTTTGCCGAGGCCATGGCCGAAGGACGGGGCAAAGCCCAGGCCGCCAGCCTGCGACGCGCGCGAAAGGAAACGATGGCGCGCGTGTTGCGAGGCGGGCGCGAGGAACAAATCCCGGCGCCCATGTTACAAAAAGGCGACCTGGTTGTTTGCGAAGCGGGCGACATTATTCCGGCCGATGGCGATGTCACTGAAGGAATCGCCAGCGTGGATGAAGCAGCCATTACCGGGGAATCGGCTCCGGTCATTCGCGAAAGCGGCGGCGACCGCAGCGCGGTCACCGGCGGAACGCGGGTCTTGAGCGATCGCATTGTCATTCGAGTCACCGCGGAAAAAGGAGGCGGATTTCTCGATCGCATGATTGCGCTGGTGGAAGGCGCGCGGCGCCAGAAAACGCCTAACGAAATTGCGTTAACCATTTTACTGGCGGCGCTCACGTTTATTTTTCTACTGGTCTGCGTCACCCTGCGACCGTTCGGAAATTACTCCGGGGTCGTTTTTTCCATCCCGGTGCTGATTGCGCTCCTGGTTTGCTTAATTCCAACAACCATTGGCGGTCTGCTCAGCGCGATTGGTATCGCCGGAATGGATCGCGTTTTGCAGCGGAACGTTTTAGCCATGAGCGGACGGGCGGTCGAGGCATCCGGCGATGTCGATGTTCTTCTCCTGGACAAGACGGGAACGATTACGCTCGGAAATCGGATGGCGGTGGCTTTTCACCCCGCCCCCGGGGTCGAAGAAGGTTACCTCGCCGGCGCATCTCAGCTCGGTTCCTTGGCTGATGAAACACCGGAAGGACGTAGCATCGTTGTTTTAGCGAAGGAAAAATTCGGACTGCGCGCACGAGAGATGCACGAGCTCGAGGCGACGTTTGTCCCGTTTACCGCTCAAACCCGGATGAGCGGTATCGATCTTCACAAAAATAGCTCCGACCCTACCATTCATATTCGCAAAGGCGCGGCCGAAGCGATTCGCGGCTTCGTTGAATCTCAGGACGGCGCATTTCCACAGGCGGTCCAAAAAACCGTCGACGAAATCTCGCGCCGGGGAGGAACTCCACTGGTCGTGGCGGAAGGACGTCAGGCCCTCGGTGTCATTGAGCTGAAGGACATCGTGAAAGGCGGAATCAAGGAGCGTTTCGCACAGCTGCGCAAAATGGGGATTCGCACCGTCATGGTCACCGGTGACAATCCTCTGACCGCAGCGGCCATTGCCGCAGAAGCGGGGGTGGATGATTTCATGGCGCAAGCCACTCCGGAAGACAAACTGAAGCGGATTCGTTTCGAGCAATCCGAAGGTCGTCTGGTGGCGATGACGGGAGACGGAACCAACGACGCCCCTGCACTGGCGCAAGCTGACGTCGGCGTGGCCATGAATACCGGCACTCAAGCAGCGCGGGAGGCGGGGAACATGGTCGATCTCGACAGCAATCCGACCAAGCTGCTCGACATTGTCGAGATTGGAAAACAAATGCTGATCACGCGCGGTTCGTTGACCACGTTCAGCATCGCTAACGACGTCGCCAAGTACTTCGCCATCATACCGGCCATGTTGGTCGACAAGTTTCCTGCGATGGCGCCGTTGAATATTATGCATCTGAGTACATCGACCAGCGCAATCCTCAGCGCCGTTATTTTCAATGCGTTGATCATTGTGGCGCTAATTCCTTTAGCGCTGCGCGGGGTGGCTTATAAACCGATTGGCGCGCTCGCGATCCTGCAACGCAACCTGCTCATTTATGGCCTGGGCGGAGTCATCGTTCCGTTTCTCGGGATCAAACTCATCGATTTGATCCTCAATGCCGTGCATCTGATTTGACGATGAAAAATTTCTTCTCCCAAATTCGAGCCGCAACCCTGGCCGTCGTGGTTCTGGCGATTGTTTGTTGCGGAATTTATCCGGCGATTGTTTACGGGTTGGGCCAGGCGATTTTCCACGACAAAGCCGATGGCAGTTTGATTGTCGATTCGGTAACCGGAACCGTGAGAGGGTCGACTTTGCTCGGGCAAGGATTTAGCGATCCCAAATATTTTCATCCGCGGCCTTCTGCGGCCGGTAACGGCTACGACGCGGCCAATTCCGGAGGGAGCAACCTCGGACCAACCTCGCAGAAGTTGCACGATGCCATTCAGGCGCGGATTGCGGCATATCGATCAGAAAATAATTTGCCGGAAACTGACGCCGTTCCGGCGGATGCGGTGACCGCGTCTGGCAGCGGATTAGACCCGCTCATCAGTCCACCGAATGCCGAGCTGCAAATTCCGCGAGTGGCCAAGGCCCGTGGTTTGGACATCGAGAAGGTGCGCGACGTCGTTCGGGGAAACACCGAAAGTCGTGGCCTTGGCTTTTTGGGTGAGGCGGGAGTGAACGTTTTGAAACTCAATCTCGCGCTCGATCAACTGCGGTGAGGGCTGTCGCTAACCAGGGAGAAACTTGAACCGTCACCATTGGCTTGTTGCATTAACGATCGTGTCGATGGCCACGACGGAAATCGATGCCCAGGACGCCTCGAATTCATCTTTAGGACAGACCAACAAATCGCTAGCCGCCGCGGCGACCGCGAGCAGCGCCCAAAACAAAAGGACAAAGACCGAACGAGAGCAGGAAACCGCCACGATCGTCCGGAAAAAGATGCACGAATCGTTCTGGAAGCGGCTCGATGACGCATTTCGCGAGCAACTCGCCGCTCCGGCATACACCAGACCCGAACCAAACGCCCCAAACCCGCGACGCATTCCGCCGGCACCGTTTGATTCGCCACCGTTTCCAAGCGGTGATTGGCAAATTAATGGAACGCCCATTATCGGCGATCCGGGCGAACTTTCGCCCGATCCGATCATGCAGGCGATATATCAAGGGCCGGGAGGCGATGCGATCAAGCAGAGCAAAGTGCAGCTTTATGGCTGGATCAATTTTTCCGGTAACATCAGCACGTCGCATCCGGCAAAGACGAGCGAGAACGGAAATTTTCCACTGATTTACGATGAGCGGCCAAACCGAATGGAACTGAATCAGATCGTTTTATATCTGGAACGTTTGCCGGACGAAAACCAGACTGATCACTTTGACTGGGGCTTTCGCATTTCGGGTGTTTACGGATTGGACTATCGCTTCATGATTTCGCGCGGGCTGTTCAGCGATCAACTGCTTAAGCATAACAGTTACGACGGCTTTGATATGCCGATGATCTATCTGGATCTCTACGTTCCGAACCTTTTTCAAGGTATGAACATCCGCATCGGCCGCATTATTTCTGAACCGGACATTGAAGCGCAGCTCGCGCCGAACAACCTGATGGCGACGCACTCGATCGTTTACGGATTCGACGACTACACGCAGACCGGCATTTTCACGACCACGAAGATTAATAATGAATGGACCGTCCAGGCGGGAATTTCGTGTGGAACAGATGTGGCGCTTTGGCAGAACGATCCCGGTCGACAGCCGACCGGCACAGTGATGTTGCAATGGACGGCGCCCAACCAAATGGATTCGATTTATGCGGGCGACAACTCTTTCAATAACGGCAAGTTCGGCTACAACAATCTGCAGCAGATTGTGGGCACGTGGACGCACCGGTTTAATGATCGGATCTACACCGCGACTGAGGCGCTCTATATGTACATGTTCGATGCCAAGACCCATCCGGCGGAAGCGGTGCCATTCCAGAGCGGCTCATTCCCGGTGCAACCAGGCTACGCACCGGAATGGGGCGTGGTAAACTACACCATGTTCCGGACCGGCCGTGCGACCTTCCTGACGCTGCGCAACGAATACTACGACGACAAAGTCGGAAGTCGGACGGGATTTGCCACGCAGTATTCGGAACACTCGTTAGGCATCACCTGGTGGCCGGACAGGCTGATTACGGTTCGTCCCGAGATTCGCTACGACCATTCTTATGATGTGCCGGCTTACGATAACGCTACGCGGAAAAACCAGTTCGCCTTCGTCACCGACGTGATTTTCCATTTTTGAACGGATGACGTCGTTAGTTAGACTTTGCTTATGACCGAGGCCGAACGGCCTGATCCCGATGCCATTCTCGCCCAACTGAAGCGAGGAGAAGCAGAATCTACTCGCGGAAAGCTGAAGATCTTTTTCGGAATGTCGCCGGGCGTGGGAAAGACCTACGCGATGTTGCAGGCAGCGCGGCAAAAACAGATGGAAGGCTGTGAAGTGGTAGTCGGAATCGTGGAAACGCATGGTCGCAAAGAGACCGAAGCGCTGGTCGAGGGCATGCCGATCATGCCGCGCACGCAAATCCAATACCGCGGCACGATCCTGACCGAAATGGATCTCGATGCCATTCTCACCTGGCATCCCGGATTGGCGATTGTCGACGAGTTGGCGCATACCAACGCGCCGGGTTCGCGACATCCGAAACGATACCAGGACGTTCTCGAATTACTGGATGCCGGGATCAACATTTATACCACGTTGAACGTTCAGCATCTGGCCAGCCGGAGTGATACCGTCCGGCAAATCACTGGTATCAGCGTCACCGAGACGGTGCCGGATTCGATCGTCGACCTGGCCGACGAAATTGTTCTGGTCGATTTGACCCCGGAACAACTTCGGGATCGTCTCGCCGAGGGAAAAGTTTACCTCGGCGACCGTGCCCAATCAGCCGCCGAGAATTTTTTCCGGGAGAGCAATCTGACTGCGCTACGCGAGATGGCGTTACGGGTGGTCGCCGAACACGTCGATCGCAGTTTGCGACACATCATGACGGAGGAAAAGATCGTCGGGCCTTGGAAAAGTACCGACCGATTGCTGGTCGCGGTCAGTGCCAGCCCTTATTCAGAACGTTTGATTCGCTACACGCGACGGCTCGCTTCGTCGATGGAAGCTTCCTGGGTCGTGGCCAATATCGAACAACCGCGTTCGCTTCCGCCACCGGAACAGGCACGACTGACGCGTTACCTGGCGCTGGCCCGTCAGCTTGGCGCGGAAGTCGTTTCGATTCCGGGAACGGATGTGGCCGAAGTTTTGTTGCGGGTGGCCCGGCAAAATAACGTGACGCAAATCGTCATCGGGAAGCCACTCGGCTCACGGTGGTTCAATTTTTGGAAGCGCGATCCGCTGAGTTGGCTGATGCGCAACAGCGGGAACATCGACATTCACATGATTCCGGCTGACGAGACGACGCGACCGCGCCGCGAATCCATCGAAGAACGGCTGATCCGTGCGCCGTGGGCTGATTACGGGGTCGCAATCGTCGTGGCCGCTTTGGTCACGGCGGTATCGCTGGCGATTCTCAAATACACCGGTTACTGGGCGGTGGCGCTTTTTTATTTGCTGGCGGTCGTTCTTGCTTCCACGCGGCTTCGACGTTGGCCGACGCTTTTCTTCGCCGGATTAAGCGCACTCCTGTGGGATTTTTTGTTCATCCCCCCACGCTTTACTTTTTACATCGGCCATCTGCACGACTTCCTGATGTTTGGCGCATATTTCGTGATCGCGGTCGTGGTTGGGCATCTGGCCACGAAGTTGCGCGAGAGCGAGCAATCCGAACGTCGCCGCGAAGAACGAGCAACCGCTCTTTATCGGTTAACTCGCGCACTGGCGGCCAGTCGCGACCTGGGCGAAGGCCTGACCACCGCTTTGGACCTGGTGAAGGATTTTTTTCAAGCAGCCGCCGCCGTTTGGTTGTGTGACGAATCCGGCCTGTCGCTTCACCCCGCCAGCCTGTTCACACCATCGAGCAAGGACGAGAGCGTGGCCGCGTGGGCGTTTCAGAAAAAACAGAGTGCCGGGAAAACCACAGATACTCTTCCGGATGCGGAGTCGTTACATGTCCCGCTGGTCAGTGGTGATTCGGCCGAGGGGGTTTTAACCGTTCGCCTCACCTCAAATCCCACTTTGGAACAGCGCGAGTTGCTCGATGCATTCGCGGCGCAGCTTGCGCTCTTTGTCAATAAGGAGCAGAAGTTGGAAGTGAACCGTGCCGCGCAGCTCGCGCGACAATCCGACAAGCTGCAGAAAGCGCTGTTCGATTCGGTTTCGCACGAATTAAAAACTCCCCTCGCAGCGATGTCGGCTGCTTTGCAACAGCCGCAACCCGATCGAGCTGAGTTGCAGCAAGCGACCCGTCGTTTAACTCGCACGGTCGATAATTTGCTTGATGCGACTCGTTTGGAATCCGGGATGCTCCGGCCAGCTCGAGAATGGTGCGATCCCCGCGAGCTGGTGCACGAGGCGGTGGCTGCATCTGGAATCAAAGAACAGGACGTGCGAGTCAGTGTGGCCGAAGATTTACCGGCCGTTTCGATCGACTCCAGGCTGATTCAACAGGCTCTGGGCGCGCTGCTATCGAATGCGACGATTTATGGCAAGAGCGATCGCCCGGTCGAAGTGATTGCGGCGCGTGATCATTCGACACTTGTGATTTCGGTGACCGATCACGGCGCCGGCCTCGCGCCGGGCGAAGAAAGCAAAGTCTTTCAGAAGTTCTATCGCGGCCCCAGAACTCGTCCCGGAGGTCTCGGGCTCGGTCTGTCTATAGCACGTCAGCTCGTTGAAGCGCACGGAGGCGAGATCGTGGCGCAAAATCGCGAAGAGGGTGGCGCGCGATTTTCGATTCGTTTACCGATTGGCGAACCGATGCGATTGCCCACGGAAGCGGCGATTGCATGAAACCGATCGCGTTGATCATTGACGACGAGGTGCAAATTCGTCGCCTCCTTCGGGTTCCGTTGGAAGCTGAAAATTACGAAGTCGTCGAAGCCGGGTCCGGCCAGGAAGGATTGTTGGAAATCGCCAATCGAAAACCGGCGGTCGTGTTGCTCGATCTCGGATTGCCCGACATGGATGGTCTGGATGTCCTGAAACGGTTACGCGAATGGAGCGAGGTGCCTGTTCTCATTTTGTCCGTGCGGGATGACGAAGCCGGGAAAGTCGCGGCCCTGGACGCCGGCGCGGAAGATTATGTGATCAAGCCCTTCAGCACGCCGGAGCTGCTTGCGCGGCTCAGAGTGGCACAACGAAAAACCCGGCCGGCCGAAGAGGTGTCGGTTTTCAAGCAGGGCGACTTGCTCGTTGACTTGACTGCCCGTTCGGTGACGCGCGCAGGTCGAGAAATCAAACTGACGGCGACAGAATACGCGCTATTGCGCCTTTTCGTGAAGCATCCCGGACGAGTTCTGACTCATCGCTACATTCTGCGTGAGGTTTGGGGACCGAAATCGGAGGAACACCGCCAGTATCTGCGCGTCTATGTCACCCATCTCCGACAAAAGATCGAGCCGGACCCGGTGAAGCCAGAGCTGATCAAAACCGAGCCGGGAATCGGATACCGATTTACTTCCGCCGATTGATTTCGGACACGGGAGCTACAATTTTGCGTAAACGCCGACCAAATTGTAAAAGCAGGCGTTGTTCGAATGATAATCGCTGGCGAATCCATCTTTCGTTCGAATTTCAACATGGCCGCGCCGGAGATCACCATAAACCAGAACGGCGCCCAACGGAGCGGCATAGGGATTGTGCACGGACAAACGCGTAAAGCCGTAATTCCGGACCAGCTCGTTGCCGGCATCGATCGCGTAGCTTGTTTTCGGGTATGAGCTCACTGCGCCGGAGGCAACAAGGGCCTGTTTGACATAGCGCCAGCACAGTCCGCGGGAATGCGGAAACGCGTGCGACTGGGCAATCGATGCGGCTGCGCGCAATTTGGGACTGACGCGGGGATCCACCTCAGCGCCAGGATGCATCGTTCGATGCCCGCGGGGCGTTATGGAATACGGAGCCATGTGGCCCCAGTTATCGCGATAATAAAAACTGGTCTGGCCGAACCCCTGACCGCGGGCAGAGGTCAGGCACAAAATGAATCCAAAAACGACCAGGGGGAGACGGTTGAGTTGCATCCGCCTTTCAGATGCAGGGTGCGTACCAGCCAGAAAATATTTTTGACCAAAATGCCGCAGCGTTTATGTCAGGAGACTCAACGAAAGGATTATATGCCGGCACGAATTGGATCAGCAGTATGGGAAGGCACGCTCAAAGGCGGCAAAGGCACAATGAAGCTAGGCAGCGGCGCCTATGAAGGACCGTATTCGTTTTTGTCACGATTTGAATCCGGCACCGGGACCAATCCGGAGGAGCTGATCGGCGCGGCCGAAGCGGGATGTTTTTCAATGGCCCTCTCTTCCAACCTTGAGAAAGCCGGCCATCCGGCGAAGCGAATCGAGATCACTGCCACGGTGAAGCTCGAAATCGTAGGCGATGGTCCGAAAATCACTTCGATCGATCTCGATTGCCAGGCTGAGGTGCCAGGGATCGATCAGGCCAAGTTTATCGAACAAGCCGAGCTCACGAAGAAGAATTGTCCGGTATCGGTCGCTCTCAGCGGCACCCAGATTAACCTGACCGCGAAGCTACAGTAGCTCCGCGCCACCCGAGCCGGTGGAGGTTGTAGAGGCGCCCGCCGCAGCGAGCGCCTGTCTGTTTGGTTCGGCGTCTCGATATCCGGCAGTTGCGAGGACCGCTACACCTCGCCGACACAGCAGTCACCGGTGGAGGAGGTCACAGGTTAGAAGGTAAGCAATGCATTTCGCTCGCGCTGTACCCCCAAGGAGCGGCGACTTTCCAGTCGCCGTTTTTGCATTGCCGGCGCGCGGAAGCACGCCACTCCTTGGTTTGCTGATCTTTTCCATGGCAAACCGCGCTGTCGAGGCGAGCGCTTGACATCCCGCAATCGCGGGACCGCTACCACCATGTCGTTGCTTACCGAACTCCGGTGACTACGACTTTGTGTAAACGCCGATCAACGGGCGCGGAGACGGAGTCTTTGAACGGAAATCGCTGGCGAAACCATGCGGCGTGCGAAACTCAACGTGGCCTGCGCCCCTGGCGTTGTTGTAGACCAACACTGAGCCAATTGGCGCTTGGAAGGGGTCACGCACCGCCAATTTCTTGAATCCGTAATTATTCACCAGTTCGCGGCCAGCTTCCTTGGCGTAAACCGTCTTCGGGTAGGAACTGATGATGCCTGAAGCAACCAACGCCTCTTTCACGTAATGCCAGCACTGTTCGCGCGAGTGAGCATGCGCACGGTCTTCAGCGATGGTCGCTGCTTTTCGCAACTTCGGGTCAATGCCAGTCCCGGCTTTCGCGAAAGGGCGACTGATCTTGGTCGGCCGATATTTGGTGACGATCTCGGCCGAGTCGGTCTGACCGTTGGCCTTTTTGAAAATGAACCGGGACTTGGCCGATTCGACAACCTGCGCACGGGTTGTCGTGCTTCCCAAGGCGAAGCAGCCAGCGGCGATGAGGAGGGTGGGGAACAGGGGGACGGTTTTTCGCATAAAGCCGCGACCTATCCAGCAAGACGGCTGCCTGCGCAACCGATTTCTTCGGAAAAACAGAAGTTTTTTTATAGCCGATTCCAACGGCTAGACAGTTTATGATAATTAGAAGGAAGAGACAAGCCCCAGCATTCGCTGTCTCATGGGCTCGTCCGGTAGGGGCCCCGTCCCCGCCGCCAGATTATCTTGCATGTGCTGAGGATTGTTCGTCGCCGGGATGACGCAGGTCACGGCCGGATGAGCGATGATCCACTTCAAAAAGAATTGCGCCCAGGAATGACAACCGATTTCGGCGGCCCACGCGGGAAGAGGTTTTGCCAGGACGCGCCGAAACAGACCGCCACCACCGAATGGCCGGTTGATGACCACACCCATTCGAAGCTGCTTCGCCAATGGCAAAAGACGTTGAGCCGCGCCCGGTTCCATCAGCGAGTAGTTGATTTGGATAAAGTCCGGCTTCTGGCTGCGCATGGTCTTCTCCATATTATAGAAACCGCTCGCCTCGGAGTGGGTGATTCCGGTGTAGCGGATGCGACCTTTCGATTTCCACTCGCGCAGGTTGGTCATCTGTGTGTCGACATCGATGAGGTTATGGACCTGCATCAGATCGATTGTTTTGGTCCGGAAACGCTCCAATGATTGTTCCATCTGTTTCACCCCTTGCTCTTTGCCAGCGGTCCAAACTTTCGTGGCAATAAATAACGAATCGCGCAGGCGCAGTTTGCTCGACAGTTCTCCCACTACGCCTTCAGCCCGGCCATACATCGGCGAAGAATCGACAACTCTTCCACCGCGTTTGATTCGGACCGCCAGCACCTCGCCCAGCTCCTTTTCTTTCTCCGGTGTCAGGCTGACATCGAACACGTTCCAGGTTCCGAGACCGATCGCCGGTAATTTTTCGCCGGTTGAAGGGATCGAGCGCATCAACATCGACCCTCCTTTGATTCCCGCCCGCACTCCACGGATCGGGCATGCCAAGCCGGCGGCGCCGGCGCCGATGATTATCGCTGCTTCACGTCGCGTCATCACAATTTAATCCTTTCCATCCAGGTAACGACTGGCTCCCGGACATCTGTCCGACATTTCGAGATAACGACCAAAGATTCCTCGACTTTGAAACGAATGACAAGAAAGCTCGCTCATGAAAACGACGCGGCGACATTTCATTAGACTTTCTGCCGCGGCAGGAGCAACGGTTGCGTTTGGTTCGCGGCCGCTGTTCGCCGCGAAAAATGTGAAGCCGATCCGCATTTTGATCCTCGGGGGAACCGGGCTGACCGGACCGTATCAAGTCCAATATGCGTTGAGTCGCGGTCACAAAGTTACCACTTTCAATCGCGGGAAAACGCACCCGGGCGAATTGCCCAAGGAGGTCGAACAACTGATCGGAGATCGCAACGGCCAGTTGGATGCGCTGAAAGGCCGGCAATGGGACGTGGTCCTCGATAACCCGACGACTTTGCCGGTGTGGGTCCGGGATGCCGCCCAGATCCTCAAAGGGAACGTCGATCGCTACGTCTTCACCTCCACCATTTCGGTCTACCAAGATTCGAAGAACGGACCGGATGAAAATTCGCCACTGCAGAAATATGAAGGCGCCGATCCGGACAAAGAAACGCTCGAATCGATGAAGGCGAACGGATTTAAATTATACGGTCCGCTCAAGGTGCTATCTGAACAGGAAGCGGAAAAGTGGTTTCCCGGCAAAGCGCTGATCATTCGACCCGGATTAATCGTCGGGCCGCGCGATCCAAGCGATCGCTTCACTTACTGGCCGGTCCGAATCGATCGCGGCGGCGAAGTACTAGCCCCCGGAAAACCGGAGGACTCGGTTCAATATATCGACACTCGCGATTTGGCGGAATGGACGATCCGAATGGCGGAAAATGGTGAGAGTGGAATCTACAACGCAACCGGCCCGGCCAAATCCATCGGGATTGGGGCAACACTCGACGGAATCAAAAGCGCTCTGAAATCGAAGGCAACGTTTACCTGGGCGGACGAGAAATTTTTGACCGATCAGAAAGTGCAGGCGTGGTCGGACATGCCGGTCTGGGCTGGGGCGGAGGATGGAATTACCCGGACAAACATCAGTCGCGCGCTCGCGAAAGGTCTGACGTTCCGGCCGCTGGAAGTCACTGCGCGCGATACGCTGGCCTGGTTTAAGACCCAGCCAGCGGACCGGCAGGCACATTTGAAAGCCGGGATGACACCGGAGCGCGAAACGGAAGTGCTGGCGGCGTGGAAGAAGCAAAAGATGTAGCCGTCCACCTCGGTCGGGGCGATTAATCGTCATTGGATACGGCGACAGAGCGCCGTCGCTGCACATGAAACGCCTTCTCGCCAAAATTGTAGACGTTCGGCCTAACGAATGGCGAGCCCTTTGGCTGGCCTTTCTGTTTTTTTTCGTCGTTCTGGCCGGTTATTACGTCATTCGTCCGATTCGGGACAACATTGGTGCCACTTACTACGAAAACCTTTGGTGGATGTTCAGTGTCGTTCTGGTCATCATGATCATCGCCAACGCCCTCTTTTCCGCGATCGTGGCGCGAATGCCTCGAAGGAAATTCATTCCGATTGCCTACCGGTTTTTCATTCTCAATCTAGTGATCTTCTTTCTGCTGATGCGCTACGTCCCTCGTCAGAAGCAGGCATGGGTAGACGGATCGTTTTTTGTTTGGGTCAGCGTCTTTAATCTCTTTGCCACCGCCATCTTCTGGTCTTTCATGACGGACCTGTTCACGACCGAGCAGGGTAAACGTCTTTTTGGCTTTATCGCAGTGGGAGGTTCGTTAGGCGGAATTATCGGTCCGATTATCACCACTTCTCTCGTCCACTATGTGAGCACGGGCGTATTACTCTTGATTTGTGCCGGAATGCTTGAGTTAGCCGCGCAATCCATCCGCTTTTTCCCGGCGGAATTTCGCCGGGACGGAGGAAACGGATCGGACGGAACCTCGGCGGAAAAGCCAATCGGCGGAAGGTTTTGGGATGGCGTCACTCACATTTGCAAATCCCCCTATTTGTTGGGCCTTTTTCTTTTTATCCTGCTTTACACGCTCACTTCGACTTGGACCTATCTTCAACAGTCCGGGCTGACTAAAGCCGGAATTGTTGATAAAACGGCGCGCACGGCCTTTTTCGCCAAGCTGGATCTCACGTCGAATACACTAACGCTCTTATTGCAGGTGTTTCTCACCGGCCGGCTAATGAAGTCCTTCGGCGTGACTGTGACGCTTTTATTTATGCCGGTGCTCAGTCTCTTCGGTTTCGTCGCCATCGGCGTTGCGCCGGTGATTTCGGTGCTGGCCACGTTTCAAATCGCGCGTCGGGCGAGCACCTTTGCCTTTATGCGGCCAGCTCGAGAGGTGTTGTTTACCGTTTTGAAGCGAGAGGATAAATACAAGGCGAAGAGCTTCATCGACACTTTCGGTTATCGTTGCGGTGATCAGCTCGGCTCCTGGTCGTACGGCGGGCTGGAGCACCTGCTGCATTTTAGTCTCAGCACGATCAGTTACCTTGGTGTTCCGGTGGTTGCCGGGTGGTGTGTGCTGGGTGCTTGGTTAGGCCACAAGCAACGCCAGCTGACTCAAGCCGGGCCCTCCGACAATTCGGCCCAACTGGCGGGCGCTCCTCCAGAAGGCGCGTAGAAAAATCTAATTTCTCGGTTGCGCATCGAAGAAAGTAGGTCACATTGGCGGCCACTTTCACCCCCAAAACCGAATCACACCTATAACAAGCCTTGCTTGTTTACCTTTCGTGGTTCGTTGGCTGGAACCGTTTTTCCCGCCGCACTCTGCTGATAACTATGAAACGATTATTTATTTTTGCCGGTATCGGTCTTGGTTTGGTTCAGTTCGCCAGCGCGGCGCATGAACCCTTGCTGGCTCGCGTCACCGTCTATTGGGCCGGAGAAGGCTCGGGCGAGCGCGCCTGCTGGACCGGAGCTCGACTGCACGAGGGAAACTGCGCGGTCGATCCCAAGAAAATTCCATTCGGGAGTAAGGTCATTTTCGATGATGTCGCCTGCACCGCCGTGGATACGGGCACCGCAGTCGTTAGCCGAAAAGCAGCCAGAGAATGCGGTCGAAATAGCCGGGAACAGAATGCGGTGGTGATTGATCGGTTCTTTGAATCCAAGTCGAGGGCAATGGCCTGGGCGTCGAGTCACTCGCAGTTTGTCCATGTTTGGGTGGTCCCTCCCGGAACGAAACATCGGGCGGAAAGCAATGGCCTCGCTCTGGAATTGAACCTCGGTAAAAATATTTCAGATGGCCTGACGCTCGCGCTCAAGCCGAAGCGGAGCTGATCGCCTGACTGGGTGACGGCGAGTTTATTTCGCCAGCTGATAAAGATATTCGACGAACGACATCGCCGCGCCGTCGAATCCCTGCACTTTTGGGTTCGTCGACTCGATCACGTAATATTCATCCGGCGCATGGGCACCGCTTCCGTGGCCCAGGCCAAAATGTCCGGACGGCAATTTCACCGGTTCGTCGGTGAAGACGTAACCGGGATACGATCCCGCGTTGCGTGGCCAAAGGAGAGGGTCGATTCCGAATTGTTTGTATGTCGAAATCTGCGCTTTGATCAGTCCGGAATCCGCTGACGTGCTCGTTGGGTTATAGCCGCCAGTCATATTGACTTCGATGTCCCCAAATCCGTGCTTGGCCAAATGGGCTTTGATGGCGGCGAGTGCGTCGGTCGCTTTCATATCGGGCACGAGCCGAAAATCCATCTTGGCAACGGCACGATGTGGCAAAACCGTCTTGCCGCCCGGGCCGGTGTAGCCGCCGACCAGACCTTCGATGTTCGCCGTTGGCTCCGACTCCAGGCGTTCGTTGGCTTTCTCCCACGGCAAATCGTTGATCCAGTGTTGCACGCCGAATCGCTGTTTCGTCTGCGCTTCATTTCCTGCTTTCGCAACCTTGTCGATCATCGCCTTTTCCTCCGCGCTCAACGGCCGCGGCTTCGGATAGTTTTCAATCGTGATCTGATTTCCGTCGGCCGATACCAGAGTGTTGAGCGCTTTGATCAAATGCCACGCCGGGCTGTCGACCATGGCTTTTAATGACGAGTGGATGTCTTTTGCCGGGCCGCGTCCCCATTTTGCGCCGTCTGAAACCAACTCGGCCTCGATCACGCCTTTTGCGCCGAGGCTCACGGTCACCACGCCGTCCGGTTCCTGTTCGGCCGCTGGCATGAATACGCCCGAACATTTCTTCAACGCATCGAGCACTTCGGGTCGCCTGACCAGTTGTGGGATATGGGGCGAACCGATCTCCTCTTCGCCTTCCGCAACCAGTACCAAATTCACCGGCATCTTCTTGCCTGCGCCTTGAATGGCATGCAGTGCGGCCAGAAACGCGGACTCAGGTCCTTTTTGATTCACCGCGCCGCGGCCGACGATCACTTTCCCGAACGACGGTTTATCCACAATTTGCGCGTCGGTGGGCGACGAACTCCACTCCGCCGGGTCAAATTGTTTCACATCGTACATGAAATACAGGCCCACAGTTTTCGGCGCATCCGCGTCCAGTGTGGCAAACACGCCGGGCTTTCCGTCGGTCGTGATGACATCTGCCTTCTGGAATCCGGCATCGCGCGCCAGCTTCGCCATGTATTCCGCGCCTTCGGGATAACCGCGGTTTTCCGCTGCGATTGACACCTGTGCAATCCAATCGTGCAGCCGCTGAACCGCTTCATCGTGTCGCTTCGTAATTTCCGATTTGATGTCCGAAAAATCGTCAGCGGCGGTAACGGAAGTGATCGTAACGGCGAAGGTCGTGAGAAAGAGAGTGAATTTGGTGATCATGGTTAAAGAGCGAGGTTTTCTTGTTTCGGTTCGGCCTTGGTGGTCAGGCCACGAAATTTTTTCACAAGTTCAGCCAGTTTGGCGACGTAATAATCAACGTTCTCGTCACGATTTTCCGGATCGAAATCGGTGGCCAGCTTGGCCGCCTCGTAGGCCGGCACTTTTTTAGGCGTGCTCTGAATATAATAACTGACTTGATCGCCCGGCCTGTAATCGCGCCCGCTGGCCAGGGCCAGTTCATAGGCCGCCGCGCGGTTACGGGCGGAGCCGGCAATCTTCACCCGATATTTCTCGAGCGAATCCTGCAACGTGTCCGTCTTCATTAGCATATCGATCGTCCATTCGCGGCTGCGAATCTCTTTCTCGAATCTCTCCTGTAATTGACCAATCTGCTCGCTCTTGTCCTGCATGATCAGTCTGATCATCTCTTCGAGAAAAACGCGCTGGAATTTTTCCAGGCCGCGCGACTTCAATGCGCCACCTTTGATCACGACCTCGCCCTCTTTGGTTAGTAACGCGTAATTCTTCGCTTTGTAGCTGAACATGGCCTCAAACTGCTCGTCAAACTCAACCTCAATTCCCGACGGCAACTCTTTCGCCAAGCCTTCCTGGAGCTGGCTGATTTTCTTATTTTCCGGCGGAACGAAATAAATTCCGTCGGTATCGACCTCGATTACCTTGGCCCCCTGGGAATTGAGCCAGTCGATCATCTTCCGAAGAAGATCGCGTCCAATTTGAGTCACTCGCGCGGCCGCATCGAAGTCGGCGAAATGTCCCTGCGCGAATCCCAGATAGCCATAGAAGCTGTTGATCAAGATCTTGAAAGTGTTTTGCAGGGCTTGGAAGTAACGCTGTTCGGCCGGCTCTTTGGCTTCGCGCATCTTCGCCTTCGCCTCGAGCCGGAATTTGCGCAGGTCGGTCAACAAATGCCGGAAAATTTGCAACTGGTCGGTTGCCGGAAAGCAATCGAACTGGAGCATGATCGATGGATAAAGCGACGCCACGTCGCAATGCCACACGTTCTTGGCGACTCCGGTGAAAAAAATATCGGTGTAACCGCCCTCGAATGTTTGCGGGACGGGAAGCTCGGGAATGCCGTGCTTTTGCCGAAAATATTCGCGTAAAAAAAGTCCGTTGATCCGAGTCGCGTTCCCGCGAACGATTACGTCTTGGTAATTATAGGGGAAAATCTGTGCCTGAATGAAGTAGCTCGGGCTAAGTAAATCCGAGACTGCGCGGGTTTCGCGCACCGCGCAAAGCGCCCGTTCACGAAATCGCTTTTCCCCGCCGCGGTATGCCCGTTGCAATTCCTTTCCGGCAAGACCGGAGATTTCGTCCTGATCGCAAAAACCGAAATGCCGCGCCACGTCCGCCCGTTCAAAACCGGCCAATGACCGCATTCCCGACATCGTAAAACTGCGCGAGTAAGAACGTGTCGACGAAATGACGACCCTCGACCGCGAATTTGGGATAATCGATCGTTTTCTCGGCAATTTGCAGTCGCGATGGCCGTGATCGCAAGAATCCACCGCTGCGTCCCCAGTCCAATTTCGTTTTCAGTTTCTTGGCGCGGGCGACCAAATACGGCAAATCGACCCGAAATAAATCGTGGCCTTCGATGACGTCGGGATCGCGCTCTTTAACCAATGCGGTCAAACGTCGGATTGCCTCACGCTCCGATTCCTCGACGTTTTTCGAATCGATGACGATCAATTCTTCCCATCCCGTGTTGTCCGAGATGGCGATGCTCATGATGTGATCGGCGTCGCCTTCGACCAATCGCAGCACTTCCAGCTGCATCCGTTTCAATTCTTCAAAGGCCAGGTCTTTGAATAACGTTCGCCCGGTTGCGGTCAGATAATGCTGGACGGGATCGCTAAAGGCAAAAAAGTCGCGACCAGAACCTTTCAGCGAATTTCGTAAGGCGATGAGCTCTTTCCAACTGTCGACCGTGACCAGCCAGCTGAACTTCAGGTCTCCGGCCAGTTTTTCCGCTTCGATTCCAAGATCGATCACATCGCCGTCGGCCCAGACGAACGGGTGAAACGGCTCCACGTCGGTAGTGGTTTTCCCATCCTTTTCACGGCGATGAACTTTGACCGTTCCGGTCTCGCCGAGTTCGATTGCGACGATCCCTGGCGTCGGATCGGCGCCAAACAGGATCGTGTTCTTCTCGAATTTCATGGTTTCTCCACAGATTTCACAGATTCACCCGGATGGAAAGAGGTGTCTCCGTGAAAGAAATCTGCGGAAATCTGCCCAATCTGTGGATATAAATGCGACATGAAGATTTTCTCCGTCTCTCTTCTTCGCCTCATTTCTTTTCGCTGACTGCCGGTAGCGCGCAGCAAACGCCAGTGGAAAAAGTGGCTGAAAGCGAATTGCCGTCTCTCCTGGCAATTTACAAAGACGTTCACAGTCACCCGGAACTTTCCTGGCACGAAGAGAAGACGTCTGCGCTGGTGGCGAAAGAACTTCGCGCCGTCGGATGCGATGTGACGGAAAATTTCGGAAAGCCGGATAAACCGGACATCAAGTGTTACGGCGTGGTCGGAGTGCTGAAAAATGGCGCGGGCCCGACGGTCCTGGTGCGGACGGATTTGGATGCATTACCGGTGGAGGAGCAAACCGGGCTGCCTTACGCGAGCAAAGTCGAAACCAAGGATGCGGCGGGGAAGGATGTTCATGTCATGCATGCCTGCGGGCACGATGCGCATGTGGCGGCCTTCATTGGCACGGCGCGAGCTCTTCAACGATTGAAGGATCAATGGTCCGGTACCGTGGTGTTTGTGGGGCAGCCAGCCGAAGAAACCGTGGGCGGCGCCAAGGCGATGATGAAAGCCGGACTCTATAATCGCTTCGGAAAACCCGACTTCGCTCTTGGCTATCATGACGACGCCGAGCTCCAGACCGGCAAAATTGGAATCGTGAGGGTTACGCCCAGGCCAACGTGAATTCGGTGGCCATCACCGTGCGTGGAATCGGCGGGCACGGCGCCTACCCGCAGAAAACGAAGGACCCGATCGTGCTCTCGGCCGAAATTATTAACGAGCTGCAAACGATCGTCAGTCGCGAGACTAATCCGCTCGATTCTGTCGTCGTGACTGTGGGCTCAATCCAAGGCGGCACGAAAAATAATATCATTCCGGACGAAGTGAAAATGCTGCTGACGGTGCGCACTTTTAAGCCGGAGGTGCGGGAAAAAGTCTTGGCGTCAATTGATCGAATCACCAAGGGTTGCGCGATGGCGGCGGGAATTCCCGCGGACCGTGCCCCGATCGTGGAAGTGTCGAAAGATGAGGTCGCGAACGCCGTCTATAACAATCCGGATCTGTGCCATCGATTGGAGGTGGCCTGGAAAAAACAGCTCGGTGACAGCAACGTCGTCGCCATGGAACCAACCATGGGCTCGGAAGACTTTTCCGAATTCAGTTTACCCGATCATTCCATCCCGGCTGTTGATTTCTGGATTGGCGCAGTCGATCCGGAAAAGATGGCTGAGTACAAAAAGGCAGGGAAAGAATTGCCGAGTCTGCATTCGAGCAAATTCGCACCGGTTCCCGAACCGACGATTCGTGTCGGAATTATCGGGATGACCAGCGCCGTGCTGGACCTGCTCAAGAAATCGTGACCGTGAAACGTTAGGGTGAATAAACGCTTCAACGTTGTAACGGCTCAACGATTTAACGGAGCAAAGCCCTATTTCACCTTGATGTTCTTCCGCAGAAACGTCGGAACATCGAGGTCTTGACCTTCGACAATGGTCGGTTCGCTCTTTTCAAAACGACCGCGAGTCAGTGGTTCGAATTGCAAAACCTCCTGTTTGGCCTGCACATATTTGTCCGGCAGTGGCGTCGCTTCCTTCAACGGCAACGGCTCTTTTGGCGGCAAAGGTTTTTTCCTGGGCGCAATCAATCGCGGCCCCGGTGCAGGTTTCGGAAGTGGCGGCGGCTCAACCGGCGCCGGCTCTACCAACGCAGGCTCATCGTTTGGAATCAGATCTTCGGAAATAGGTGCTATTTCAGAGAGCGGCACTCCTTCGGGAAGAACTTCCGCCTTCGGCAGCGGCACTGGAATCATTTCGGGGACCTGGGACGACGGAGCCGGCGCGGGTGGTGCGACCGGTTCCGGAGCCGCAGTGGCGGTCGTTGGGGTGGTAAACAATTGCTCCTCGTCGTTGACCAGCGAACTAATGATCGTCACGCTCAAACGGTTGCCCATTCGGCCATCGACCGCGGTACCGAACAAGATTTGGGTATGATCCCGCACGTGTTTCCCGAGTTCCTGCATGAGAATTTCGACTTCCGACAATGTCATGCCCGGTCCGCCGGCGACCTGGACCAGAACGTTGGCGGCATCGGTCAGCATTCTTCCCTTGTCCATTAACGGACTTTTCAGCGCCTGTTTCAGCGCATCGTGCGCGCGATTGTCCGTATCCGCTTCGCCGTAACCGAACAGGCAACGGCCAGTCTGGCTGTGTAACGTCGCCAGCAAATCGTCGAAACCGATTCGGATCAATCCCGGCCTTTGAATGAGATTCACAATCGACCGCACGCTTTGGCTGATGGTGAGATCGGCACTCGCGAATGCCTGATGGATCCCGGCTTTGGGCGCGACCATATCGCCCATTCGATCGTTCTCGAAACAAATCACCGCATTGGCATGTTCGTGGAGTCGAGCGAGAGCATCTTGCGCCTGAAGCGTGCGCCGTTTTCCCTCGAACGAGAAAGGCATCGTCGCGAACGCAATCACCAGGCGTCCATGCTCGCGCGCGAGTTGGGCGACGACTGGAGCAGCGCCTGAACCGGTGCCACCGCCGAGCCCGGTGCAGAGAAAAATCATGCGCGCTTCTTTGACCGCCTGACGAATTTCATCGGTCGATTCGAGCGCAGCTTGATAGCCAAGGTCGGGATCGCCACCGGCACCGAGCCCACGGGTGACGGATCGGCCCAGTTGAACCTTTGTCGCCGCCACCGAACTGGCCAGCGATTGCACGTCGGTATTGATCGCAATCAAATCCGATTTCTCCATGCCATCGAGAACGACGCGGTCGAGCGCATTGATGCCGGCGCCTCCGACGCCAATGACTTTGATCGGAATATTGTCTTCGCTGCGTTCTGGCAGCGTGTAGTTGTGACCCAGTTGAATCATTTAGTGCCTTCCTTGTGGCTTGCGAACGGTTCGTTTTTAGAAGTTCGAAACTCGAATAGCGAAGCTCGAAACAAATTCGAATGATCAAAACGCGAGGAGACAACCAACGCGTTTCTCAATTCATTCTGAGTTGATTCGGATTTCAGATTTCGGATTTCGAATTTCGAAAACACAGAAGAGACGTTCGACATACGGGGTTATCGCATTCGATCAAAAAATTTTCCCAAGAAACGGCCGAACCCTCGCCGCGGTCGATCAGCCTGAACGGCCTGCGCGTATTTGATCAGTCCAATGGCGGTCGAAAATTGCGGGTTCTCGACCGCGCTGGTCAGGCCGGACATGGTCTGCGCGTGAGCGGCGTGCGCCGGCATTTCGAAAATCTCCTGCGCCAGATGATCGATCCCGCTGAGCAGGCTGCATCCGCCGGTGATGAAAATGCCGGCTCCGATGTAATTGACGAACGATTCTTCTTCCAGCCGGCGCTTGAGCAGTTCGAATGTTTCGCGCAAACGCAGATGAATGATCGTGTTCAGCGTTTCACGCTCGATCTCCTTTCCGGCAAAGCCGGAATCGTCTTTCAGGAAAATGGTTTCACCGGGCAGACAATTTCCGAGGACGCAGTTGCCTTCCTCAATTTTCAATTTCTCGGCGCGCGCCATGGGAATTCGAAGCCCCATCGAGATGTCGTTGGTAATGTGATCGCCACCGACGCCGAGGATGCCGCTTTGTTTCACCGCGCCATCGACATAGAGAATGTAATCCGTGGTGCCGCCGCCGATATCGATCACCAGTGCGCCCAAGCTTTTCTGATGTGGCGTAAGAACCACCTGCGCGGATGCGAGTGCGCCGAAAACCACATCTTCCACGTCGAGAGGCAACTCTTTGACACAACGGATGGTGTTCTGAATGCGCGTTCGGACTCCGTGAATGATGTGGAAATCCGCCTCGAGCTTGTGCGCGAGCATGCCGACCGGATTCAACACGCCGTCCTGTCCATCGACGTGATAATGCTGAATGATTGAGTGGAGGAACGCATTTTGGGCGGGGATACTGACTTCACGCGCATTGACCTTCACGTCTTCGACATCTTCCTCTTCGATTTCGTCCCGCTCCTCGGGAAGGATGACACAGCCCCGGTTGTTGAAACTTTGAATGTGCGAACCGGCGACGGAGACGTAAACGCTCCGAATCATGACGTCGCTTTTCTGCTCGGCATCGACCACCGCTTCGTGAACGCATTTCATCGCCGTCTCGAAATCGACGATCTCGCCCTTGCGGACGCCGCGGGAAGGAGCCTGGCCCACGCCAAGAATTTTGGTTGTTCCATCGGGACGAGTTTCACCGACGACGACACAAATCTTGGATGTTCCGATCTCCAAGCCGACCATTAAGTCATTATTAGCCATTGAATTTCTGTTTGATGGGTTGATCCACCGGAATGGCGCGGCGCACCGGCGGCACACTCGGTTTGGGTTTGGATTTGGGTGATGATTTTGGAGCAGCTTTGGCGGACGAACTGGATCGCGGTTTGGTCGCCGAGAATGTTCCAAACTCCGAGTCGGTGCCGGCCGGAATTGCTTTCAGCGGTTTCGGTGTCTCCTCCGGTTTAATCGTTTCATTGATCACCTCGGCCGGGGATTTTCCAAACGTGACGGGAATATTTCGCTGCACCATCAAATTGACGGTGGCGAGTTCCTGTTTGGAATCGTCGCAGTAAACCAAAAATTTCTCGAGGCGCTGCACCTGGGTCTCGAGATCATCGAATCCAAATGTGACACGGCTGCGATTTTTGTCGGTCACCAGCAGGCAGTAACCTTTGGAGAGGTCGATCTCCCGAATTTGGAAACGTGTTTGCATAAAGCTGCGGTTGCTCAGACTGAGAAGTTCGAGCGCCGCTTTTGCTTCGACGGATTTGACCACTCCGCCCGCCTCGAGCGATTCGCCCGCGCAACCAAGAATCACCGGCAACCCGAGATACTCGGGCAGCAATTGCTTCTCCTTCATCAGGAGACCCCGGGCATCCACCAGAAAAGCGACGTCGGTCGAAAACGGATCTGCCATTTGTTTGTCGGAAGTAATCCAGGCGACTGGCCGGCGTTCAGTGATGCTGATGCCGATTTCACCGGGTAGCTGCCGAATCACCTGAACATCATCCACCTGGGGAAGCTGCTGCAGGCGCTGGCGAACCAGAGCCAGATTAACGCGAAAAATATTTTCCCCTTCATTCAAACCCGCCGTGGCCAGAATCTGTTCGCGCTGCAACGTGCCGTCGGTGCGAGCATCAATCATGGTCAGCCGATAATCCGGGTTCTCGAAAAAGAAATGTTTCGCCGCGAATCGGCCGCCGATGTAAATGCCGGCAATCGCCGAAACGAGCAGGACCAATTTCGAAGCGACGATCACGATGCGACGATTGCGGTGCTGGACCGCTTTGCGGGAACGAACCTTGACGTCGAGGAGATGTTGCTGACGCCGCTGCCGGCGATTCGAGAAACGTTGATTGCGCGCCCGGGGACGATTTGTCGAACTCATTGCGCCCGCTCCGTTCTCGCGCGGGAGAGGTCAATGATTCGCTGGCAGAGATCGACATAACTGATGCCGGCGGCCGCGGCTGCTTCCGGCAGCAAGCTCGCCTCGGTCATTCCCGGAATGGTGTTTGCCTCCAGGACCGATGGTTCGCCGTTTTCCGGAAGGATCACGTCTACGCGCGAGTAGACTTCCAACCCGAGCGCGCGATGCGCGTGCAGCGCGAGATCCTGAATTTCTTTGGTTGTCTTCGCCTCGAGCTCGGCCGGGCAGACATGCGTCGCCGCGCCGCCCGCCTGCGGATTCAGGAACGGATACTTGTTATTAAAATCGTAAAATCCCCCTTTGGGAATTATTTCGATAATCGGCAAGGCTTGGTCACCGAGGATACCAATCGTCAATTCTCGGCCGGGCACAAATTTTTCGATCAATAATTCTTCATCATATTTTCCGGCCTCGGTGAGGGCGGAATCCAGTTCGGACTGATTTTTCACGATGACGATGCCCACCGTTGAACCCTGGCGAGGAGCTTTGACCACCAGTGGAATGGCAATGGATGGGCGCTGACCGGAACGGATGATTTCCCAATCGGGGGTCGGCACGGCGTGTTCGCGAAATTTTTCTTTGGATAGAAGTTTGTCGAACGCCGTGCGACTCGCGTCCACGCCATCGCCGGTGTAAGCGATGCCGCGATCTTCCAAAATCTGCTGCAGCTGGCCGTCTTCCCCGAACGTCCCGTGAATCGCGATGAAAGCGATGTCGGTTCCGGGCGGTAATTCGAAATTCTCGTTGCGAACATCCACTTCCGTCACTTCAAGGCCTAACGATCGCAGCGCCTTGGCCACGCCCCGTGCCGTCGCCAGCGAAACATCGCGCTCCGATCCCGGACCGCCCATCAAGACGGCAATTTTGCTGGCTTTGCTCATCTGAAACTAATCTTCACCGACAATCTGCACTTCGGTTTCCAAGTCGATGCCACGTTTGGATTTCGCAGCCGCTTTGATTTTATCGATCAATTTCAAAACGTCGGCGGCAGTCGCACCGCCTTCGTTGACAATGAAATTTCCGTGAACGGTGGAAACCCGCGCCTGGCCGATGGAGGAGTCTTTCAGTCCCAGTTCGTCAACGAGTTTTCCAGCCGGGATGACGTCCGGATTCTTGAAAATGCATCCGGCGCTTTTCGCGATTGGTTGTGTCGTTCGCCGTTTATCCTGTGACTGGTGTAAACGCGTTTCGATTTGTTCGCGATCCGCCGGCTCAGCACGAAATGTCGCGGATACGGCAAAGTTCGTCTCCAACAACGGAAAATGCCGGTAATGAACATCCAACTCGTTTCGATCTTTGATGTGCGGTTTTCCATTGTCATCGAGGTATCGAATCCGGGTGACGCGTTCGAATGTTTGCGCGCCCATTGCTCCCGCGTTCATCCGCAGACCACCGCCGAGAGCGCCCGGAATTCCTTCCATCCATTCCAGGCCCCCTAATCCCGCTCCCCGCGCCGCGTAGGCGATGTCCTTGAGTTTCACTCCCGCGCCAGCGGTGATTTCGTTATTCGCGATTTCGATTTTGTCGAAATCGCCGCCCGAGGGATGCACCACGACGCCACGGATTCCGCCATCGCGGACGAGAAGATTCGAGCCACGTCCGATGACCAACAACGGGAGCTTTTCCGCCCGACAGAAACGGATCAGCTCGCCGAAGGCGGCTTCGGTTCGGGGCTCGACCCAGAACTGTGCCGGACCGCCCACTCGCAAAGTGGTATGGCGGGCGAGCGGCTCGTAGAGACGGATGTCGCCTTGTTCGCCCACGATTTCTTTCAGCTTCTCAGCAATGACGAGATCGGCGGCCAGAGTCGAAAGCTCTTCGTGAATATTTCCGGCGCCGAGGCTGAGAATAAGGTCGCCCGCATCGAGCATGTTACCGATTTCACGATGAACCCATTCCAACCGCGGCTGGTAACTGACTTGTTTGTAGCCGTGAGCAGCGATCTCGTCGGCAATCATTTGCCCGGTCACGCCAGGCATGGGTAATTCATTCGATCCGTAGATATCGGTAATCACCACGCGGTCGGCCTGGTCGAAGGCCCCGCCGAATTCCTTGCGCAAAGCCTTCGTTCGCGAATAACGATGCGGTTGGAACATGGTCAGGACACGTTTGCGCCCCACGGAGCGGGCCGTCTTCAGGGTGGCTTTGATTTCGCTCGGGTGGTGTCCGTAATCATCCACCAGGAGAAAACGCGGACTGTCATATTTAATTTCGAATCGACGTCGCGCGTGTTGAAATTTGCGTAGCGACGCGGCGATCTTTTCGAATGGAATGCCAAGCTCGGTGGCAATCGCGATCACGCCGGTTGCATTGTGGACGTTGTGGTCGCCTGGAACGCTCAAGGTCGCTTCTCCGAGTAGTTCTTCCCCTCGATAGATACGGAAGCTCGAGGCAAAATCTTTCCGTTGAACATCGGCAACGCGGTAATCGGCTGATTTGGCCGATCCAAACGAAATGCTGTTCGACAATGAACCGCACAGGTCGGAAGCGTGGCCATCGTCCGCGCTGTAGAAGATCTTCCCGCTGGTCTGGCTGAGCAGCTGCCGGAAGACCTTCTGAATCGCGGCCAGGTCGGCGTAATAATCGAGATGTTCTTCCTCTATATTAAGTACCAGGGTGTGGACCGGCCGGAAAAGCGCGATGGTCCCGTCGCTTTCGTCCCCTTCGGCCACGAAATATTCGCCCCGGTTATCCCAATGAGCGTTGCTCCCCAGGATCGGGATTTCCGCGCCAACATAGTGAGAGGGATGTAAACCGCCTTCTCGCAGGACGTGCGCGGTCATCGCCGAGGTGGTGGTTTTACCATGCATACCAACGACCAAAATGCCCTGCTTACCCGACATGATCGCCGAAAGCGCCTCCGCCCGTCGCACCGTCGGCGTGCCGGCATTGCGGGCGCCGACCAAAATCGGGTTCTCCGGTTTGATCGCCGACGAAAAAATGATCAGCTCGGCATCGCCGGCATCTTCGGCCCGATGTTCCCGAAAGAAACGGAGACCGAGGCGTTGGAGCCGCTCCGTTTCCAGGGTGCTCAATTTGTCCGAACCGCTTACATCATGCCCCAGTTCCAGGAGCAGGGCAGCGATTCCGCTCATCCCGCTGCCGGCAACTCCAATCAAATGGATGCTGTGCCGCTCACGAGTGAGGAATTTTGGGAGATCGAGATTAAGCATGTCCGGTGTATTTCTCGATTGTCATCGCGATTCGTCCAGCAGCATCTTTGGGTGCGAGGCGCGCGGCTTCATCTCGCATTTGTCGCAAATCCTCCGGAGCGGCCAGCAATTCGTTGATCTTATGACCGAACGATTCGGGCGAGAGTTCCGATTCCTTGATCAAGATTGACGCGCCGGCTCGCGCAAAAATTTCCGCGTTGCGCGTTTGATGGTCGTCGGCGGCGAAAGGGAACGGGATCAGAACTGACGGAAGCGAAAATGCGGCAAGTTCGGCCAGGCTGGCGGCACCGGAGCGTGCGATGGCCAGATCCGCGGCGCTGTAAACTTCTTCCATCCGATGATGAAAAGCGGCCACATAGGCGGGAATATTTTCACGGGTATAACTTTCGCGGACCTGTCGCTCATCCCGTGCTCCGCAAAGATGAATGATTTGGAGTGGCGTTGCCTTGAGCAGGGGCAGGGAACGAATGACGGCCTGATTGACTCCGCTTGCGCCCTGACTTCCACCCATGACGAGGAGCGTATTTAAATCTTCCAGCAGACCGAGCTTTTTCCTCGCTACGATTCGATCAATCGGCAGCAGATCCTGCCGAATCGGCGTCCCGGTGACTTCAGTATGAGACTTTGGAAAAAACGGTGCGCATTCTTTGAAGCCAAGAAGGACCCCGCGCACCATTCGAGCAGTGAATTTGTTCGCCTTGCCGGGAATCGCGTTGGATTCGTGAATAAAGGTGGCCGCGCCGCGCATCCGTCCCGCCATCACCGGCGCCGTCGAAGTAAAACCGCCCATGCCCAGCACAGCATGCGGTTGGAATTTTCTATAAATCGCACGGCAGCGAGAAAGGCTTTCCTTGAAGCGACGGAGAAATCCGAAAATTGCCGGAGAATAAACCGAGGGAAGTCCGACGCTCGGAAGCGCTTCAAATTTAAGCTCGGAATGGCCGGACAAGGCGAGGCGATCGATTTCCTTTTCGGAGACGAACAAGAGCACGTCATGTCCGCGCGCGCGAAGCGTTTCCGCTACTGCGATTCCCGGAAATAGATGGCCGCCGGTCCCGCCGCATGCAATCACCGCATTCATGGCGCTAAATTCTCGGAGTAATTCGCGCTTGTAACGCGACCCTCTTCAGATTCTTTGGTTCGAGATTTCCCTGTCGATAAATATTCAGCAGAAGGCCGACGGCGAAGAGACACGCCACCAGATTCGATCCACCATAGCTGACGAAGGGCAGGGGAAGCCCCTTGTTTGGAAGGAGCGACGTGGTTACGCCGATATTCACCGCCGCCTGGAGCCCGACGAGTGCGATGAGACCGGTAGCAACGAGCAAGCCGAATCGATCTTTCGCATGAAGCGCGATCATGATTCCACAAATGATGATCACCACGAAAAGAAAGACCACGAGCAGGCTGATTCGAAGACCGAGCTCTTCGCCGATCATCGGGAAAATGAAATCGGTGTGAGCATAGGGAAGATACGCCATCTTTTGCCGGCCATTCCCGAGACCAAGGCCTTCCATTCCGCCGCTGCCCCATGCAATCAACGCCTGCATTTGTTGCAGACCGGCATCGTCTTTGTAACGCTCGAGGTCGGCGAAGGCGAGAAGCCGCCCCATTCGCTCATGTCTGGCGGCAACAAAAATCGCGCCGCTACCGGCGAAGGCGAGAAACCCGAGGAAAATCGGATTCGTCCCGGCGACAAACATTACCACAAACGTCATGGCGCCAATCAAGGCGGTGGTGCCCAGGTCGACTTCAAAAATGATCAATGCCAAAAGAGCACACACCACCGCAAGCGGAATCAAAAAACCGAACAGCGGATTGCTGGTGACTTTTTCGTGACGGGCGAACCACCACGCCAGAAAAAATACGGCGGCGATTTTGGCGATCTCGGACGGTTGAAAAGCGACCGGGCCGAGACCGATCCAGCGTCTGGACCCATTGATCCGCATTCCGAGATGTGGCACGAAACAAAGTGCGAGCGCGACCAAGGCGATCGCCACCCAAAGCCACCAGGTTCGCTCCCAAACGTGATAATCGACCAGGGCGGCGGCGATACAAAGCACCAGCCCGACTCCCAACCACACCGATTGACGTTTGAGAAAGAAATACGCGTCGCCGTGGCTGTCGCGCGCGAACGCGCTGGTGCTGAACAGCATCACCACGCCAATCGCGAGAACGCCGAGAACGGCAATAAACAAAAAATATGCGCTCTTACGATGCATTGGATGCGGATCGCGTCGTCCTGGGCAGCACAGGCTGATCGCCCGCGCTCCCCGGAAATCCGTGGCTGCTTTGTTTGGTCACTCGTTCGTTTTCTTCGGTTTACCCGTTTTCGCCGGGATCAAGATCTTTTGGCCGATCTGTAGCTTTCGCGGGTCGTCGATGTGATTGAGCGCGAGCAAATCGTCGTAAAGCACCTTGAATTTGTGGGCGATAGTTACCGGGTTATCGCCTTTGGCGACGACATAACTTTTCCCGGAGCTCGCCGGCAGTTTGGAATCCTTGTCGCTCGTCTTATTAATTGAATGCGGTTTGTTCTCAGTTTTGGTGCTCGTTGTCGAAGCAGCAGCAGTTTCTTCGATTTTTGTGACCGGCTTTGCTGCCTGCACAGCCGGATCGGTTGATGCCGTCGCAGTTGGGATTGGGCCCGGCCGCGTTTTCATGGCGTTGAACGCGATGATTCCCGCCACGGCCACGACGTGGAGCAGCAGCACGATCAATAGCGCGCGCGACAATTTCATATTGGGCTCCGCGATATCTTCGTAACTCGCCGTCGCGATACGCAGCGGCCGGCGAGCTGTGCTCGCGCGTAGTTTCTTCTTCGATTTAAACAGTTTTGGGATTTTGATGATTTTCATTTCGGCAGGGCTTGCACCAACGCTCGGAATTGATCGCCGCGATCGGCGTAGCTTTTGAACATGTCGAAAGAGGAAGTTCCGGGAGAAAAGAGCACGACCTCGCCGGCTTTGGCCCTGGCGTGAGCTTGATCCACCGCAGCGGCGAGCGAGCCGGCCATTTCCGTGGGCACAGCGTCGCTCCAGTCATCGGCAATCCGTTTGGCCATTTCCCCGATCAGGATGCTCAATCTCGCTTTTTGCCTAACAAGTTCGCGCAGCGGCTTGAAATCAAATCCTTTGTCTTTGCCCCCGGCGATCAGCACGACCGACTTGGTCTGCGCGAGCAACGCCTTTTCCACCGCGTCCAGGTTCGTTGCCTTCGAATCGTTGATGTAATCGACACCGGCCACTTGCCGGACGAATTCGCAGCGATGGGGCTGTGGTTCGTAAGCCGAAAGCGAAGGCACCATTTTTTCGAACGACAGCCCGCGCGACATTCCGGCCGCGAGTGCCGCCATCAGGTTCTCAATGTTGTGCGATCCGCGAAGCTTCGTATCCGATAAACGGAGAACCGGATTGTCCCGGTAAACGATCGCGCCTTCGACCAGCCGGAAATCGGCGCGGTCGGTGTAGGCGCTGAAGCGAATTTTTTGCGCTTTGAGCTCAGGCAGACTTTCAATCGCGTTGACAATCGCGACGTCCTCGGCTGTTTGATTTTCAAAAATACGAAGCTTGGCCGCGCGATATTCCGCCACCGATCGATAACGGTCCAAATGATCGGGCGCGAAGTTCAGCCAGATCGCAACCGAAGGTTTAAAGTTCTTGATCGTTTCCAGTTGAAACGAACTCACTTCGACGGTCAGGACGTCGTATTTTTTTCCCTCCCGCGCGACTTCGGCCAGTGGTTTACCAATGTTTCCGCAGGCAATCGTTCGTTGGCCGCAAGCATTCAGCATTTGCGCGAGCAACTCGGTGGTGGTCGTCTTACCGTTGGTTCCGGTAATCGCAATGATCGGCGTTTCACCGACGCACGCCCAGCCGAGCTCGAGCTCGCCGATGATTTCGACACGGGAAAAATTCCGGCCCAGCGCCGATTCCGGATCGATGCCCGGACTGGTCACGACAAAATCGTAATTGCTGCTGTCGCGATCCGCCTCCGCTCCAAAAATCACCCGGATATTTTGCGCGCGTAAATTGTCGATGGTTGTTTTGAGCAGCCGTTTCTCATCGGCCGAATCGAGGACGGTCACGTGGGCGCCTTCGGTTTTGAGCAAGAGCGCAGAGGCTGCCCCGCTTAGTCCAGCTCCCAAGACGGCGACGTTCTTATTTTGATAACGCACGATTATCTCAACTTTAATGTGGCGAGACCGAACAGCGCGAAGACGGCCGACAAAATCCAGAAACGCACGATGACGGTATTCTCCTTCCAGCCGATCAATTCGAAATGATGATGAATCGGTGACATGGCGAAAATACGCCGGCCGGTCATTTTGAAACTGAGCACTTGGAGGATGACGGAAGCGGCTTCGATGACAAAAATGCCGCCCACGACCATCAGGAGCAGTTCCTGTTTGCAGCAAATCGCGACGACCCCGAGCATTCCGCCGATTGCGAGCGAGCCGGTATCGCCCATAAAGACTTTCGCCGGATGACAGTTGTACCAAAGAAAACCGAGACCGGCGCCGACGAGCGCTGAGCAAACGATGGTGAGCTCGCCGGTGAAAGGGTAAAACGGAACCTGCAAGTATTCCGCGATTCGAAAATTTCCGGCGGCATAAGCTAACAGGGCATAGGCAAACGCGACCGTGATCGTGCAACCGATCGCCAAACCGTCCAAGCCGTCCGTCAGGTTCACCGCGTTCGACGAACCGACGATGACCAGGGCAAAAAATAGAATCGCGTACCAACCCATGTTGGTGACAACGGGCGCTTTCACGAACGGCACGTAAAGCGAACGGGCCTGAACTTCGAGCAGGGGGCTGGTCAAGAATACAGCTGCGACGATGCAGGCGAGGCCGACTTGATAGATCAGCTTAATCCGGCCGCTGATACCGTCGGATTTTTTCTTGGTGACTTTCAGATAGTCGTCCGCGAAGCCGAGCGCGCCGAGATAAACCATGCTGAACAAACTCAACCAGACAAAGCGATTATCGGGACGCGCCCAGAGGACGCTGGAAATGACAACGGCTCCAATCACCAGCACGCCGCCCATGGTGGGCGTTCCCTGTTTTCCACCATGCAGTTCGGCCAAACGATGGACTTCAGAGGCTTGCCGGATCGGCTGGCCAATTTTCAGCGCGCGCAGAATGAGGATGACGCGATTTCCAAAAATCAGGCAAACGAGAAACGCGGTCACCGCGGCGGCCACCGCGCGAAACGTGACGTAGAAGAAAACGTTGAAGCCGCCAAACTCGTCGCTTAATCGATGGAGGTAAAAAATCATCGGGCTATTCCTTGTCCTTGGTGTTTCGCAAATTCTTCTATCACTCGCTCGGTGGCGGCGAGGCGACTGCCTTTGATCAAAACCAAGTCGCCCGGGCGCGCGATGTCGGCGAGCAAATCCGCCGCTTCCGCAGTCGAATTCACGACCTGGCTGTTTCTCAGTCCGGCTTTTTCCGCTGCGCGGGCAATCATTCCACCGGTCTCGCCAATTGCGATCAACCGGTCGATGCCAAATTGAGCGGCCGCTTCACCGACTTGGGCATGACCACGTTCCAGTTCGTTGCCCAGCTCGCGCATCTCGCCCAGCACGGCAATCCGTTTCCCATCGGCGTCGAGCTCAACCAAAGTCCGCAAGGCCGCCGTCATCGAATCGGGATTCGCGTTGTAGCTGTCGTCAATGAACCGGATTCCGTGAACCTCCCTGATTTGCAACCGGGCTTTGGTCAGCGGGGTGGCCGCCAAGCCGGCGGCGCATTCTTCGATCGATAATCCAAACGCTCGACCGGCCGCGACCGCGAGTAATGCGTTTTGGATCATGTGCAGGCCCGGGACAGGCAATTGCGCACGACATCGGTGCGCGCCTTCCAGAATCGTGAACTCGGAGCCTACGGACGTCTGGCGCAATTCTGTGGCGCGGACAGTTCCGCGGTCGATTCCGGCGAATACGACTTTCGCCCGTGTGCGGCTGGCAATTTTATCGCTGAACGAATCCTCGGCATTCAAAATCACTGTTCCTTGCGCACCGACGGCCTCGGCCAATGCGCCTTTTTCTTCCGCGATCGCTTCGCGCGATCTCAGGAATTCAATATGTGCCACGCCGATGTTGGTGATGATCGCCGCATCGGGCGCGGCGATTTTGGCAAGCGGCGCGATCTCCCCGGGGTGGTTCATACCAATCTCCCACACACCGACTTCGTCGTTAGAGTTCGCCTCCAGGATCGTGCGGGGCAGGCCGACGTGATTATTGAAATTTCCTTCCGTCTTCGTGACGCGAAATTTGCGAGCGAGCACCGAAGCGGAGAAATCCTTGGTGCTCGTTTTGCCGTTGCTGCCGGTAATGGCGAGGACCCTGATCGGAAGAGAGTGACGGTAATTCGCAGCAATGTTTTGATAAGCCCGCAAAGAGTCGTCGGCGCGGATAATTGCGAAATCTTCCGGAACTTTTCCGTTCCATGTTGCATCGACGACCGCGCCCGCAGCCTTGGACTGGGCAGCTCCTTCGACAAATCGGTGTCCGTCAAAGTTCTCGCCGCGCAGTGCGACGAACAGCTCGCCGGGTCTCAGCGTTCTCGAATCGGTGCTGATTTTTTCGATCACGATGGTTCCGTCGCCCGATTCGAGCTTGGCACCGGCGAATTCTGCAATCTGTGAAAGGGAAAGCGGATTCATTGCCTCAGAGCAGACGGAATAGTTGGGCAGCGCAGGCTACCAGCCTGCAGTCGTCGGCAGCCTGCCAAAGACGATTTGTGCCCGGCCAGCGTCCTGTTCTCCCCCAAATTCGGCGTTGGCGTGACTGATTTCTCATTGCGTGAAATCCACCGGCCGATTCTCGATGGCCCGTTGAGCGACGTGAAGGTCGTCGAACGGTATGGTGTGGTCCGCGAACTCCTGGTAATTTTCGTGGCCTTTGCCCGCGATCAGAACCACATCACGAGGTTGCGCCAGACTGATCGCGCGGGTGATTGCTTCGGTGCGGTCGACGATTTTCTCGTAACGTTCGGAGCGAAAACCTTGCTCCACCTCCGCGATGATTGCTTCGGGATCTTCCTTGCGCGGATTATCCGAAGTAATGATGGCGTGATCGGCATTGAGATCGACGACCTGGCCCATTAGCGGCCGCTTCTCTCGGTCGCGATCTCCTCCACATCCGAAGACGACAATCAATCGGCGCGGGCTGAGCTCGCGCAGCGTTTTGATAACATTCAACAGCGCATCCGGCGTGTGAGCGTAATCGACAAAAACCTGATATTGCCGCTTCGCCGGAACCATTTCCAAACGGCCGGGAACTTGTGGAGATTTTGCCAAACTCGCTACGGCTTCCCTGAGCCCGATCCCAAAACCATTGGCAGCGGCAAGTGCCGCCAGAGAATTGGCGACGTTGAACCGACCAATCAGTGGAACACGGACCAGGTAATTCTTGCCATGGGCGTCGAGTTGATAAGAAGTGCCGCCAAATTCCATTCGGTAATTCGACGCGCGAAAATCTGCGCGTGCTCCCATTCCATACGTCGTCACCGCAACTTTCCTTTCGATTTTTGCGACGAGAAGCTCACCGTGGCGGTCGTCAATGTTCAGGACGGCTATTGGTTTTCGCTTCCTTTGTTGTTCCGCCAGGCCGGTGAACAATTTCGCCTTTGCTTCGAAGTAGTCCTCCATTGTGCCGTGATAATCGAGGTGGTCCTGGGTCAGATTGGTGAAAACGGCGACATCGAATTCCACCTCGCGAGTGCGGTCCTCGGCAATCGCAATGGAAGAAACTTCCATGGCCGCGGCGCGGCACCCGGCGTTCACCATTTGCGCGAGCAACTCCTGCAGGTCGAGCGATTCGGGAGTCGTCCGCGCCGCCGGCAGGACGCGATCGCCAATTTGATAACGGACCGTGCCGATCAATCCGCAACGCCAGCCCGCGTTTTCGCAAATATGCTGAATCAGGAACGCCGTGGTTGTTTTGCCGTTGGTGCCGGTGACTCCGGCCATTTTTAATTTGCGGACTGGATAGCCGTAGAACGCCGCGCCTAGATCGGCCATGGCCAGTCGAGTGTTCTCCACGACCACGCAGGTGGCTCGTCCGGTTGCAGCCGGGTCTTCCCGCTCGGCCACGATCACGGATGCGCCTTTTTCGATGGCTTGCCCGATGAAATTGTGACCGTCGAATTTTTCTCCAGGCAATGCGACGAATAGGCCGTTCCTTTGCACACGGCGCGAGTCATACGCGATGCTTTCCACTGCGCGATCAGATGAGCCGAAGATTTGGCGGACTGAAATCGCTGAAAGAAGAGTTTTGAGCTGCATGAGGTTTCAGCATGCGGGCGTGCAGTATTCAATGGTGCGATACATTGGTTAAGGCAACTCGCTCCACCGGGATCGCTTTGCGAATTTCCTCATGCGGCTCAAGATCCAGATAACGCGCGGCCTTTTCGGCGATGCGCGAGAAAATGGGACCGGCGACTAACCCGCCGTAATTTTGTTCCGGCCGATCGGTATGGGCGTCGTCGAGCACGACCAGGCCGACAAACTCGGGATGATCGGCCGGCAGATACCCAGCGAACGAAACAACATATTTGCCTTTATCGTAGCCACCGTGGGGATCGACCTTTTCGGCGGTGCCCGTTTTGCCCGCGATGACAAAACCAGGAACTTCAGCTGCTTTGGCAGTCCCGCGATCGCTGACCACGCCGCGCAATGCCTCGCCGATATTCTTCGCGGTTTGCGGCGAAATCACCTGGCGCAAGACAGTGGGCGTAAACGAACTGATCATTTGGCCGTCGAAAGTCGTTACCGATTTGGCGATGCGCGGCGTCACCAGCTTGCCGCCGTTGGCAATCACGCACATGGCGGCGCACATTTGCAGCGGGGTCACGCCGATTTCGTGACCCATCGGGATATGCGTGATCGATATTTTGCTCCATGATCGGGGCGATCGCACGAGTCCCGAAATTTCTCCGGGCAACTCGATTCCGGTTCGTTCGCCGAAACCAAATCGCCGGATGTATTCGTAAAATTTCTCGTCGCCCAGATTCACTGCCAGCTTGGCGGCGCCGATGTTGCTCGATTTCACCAGAATATCTTTCACACTCAAGTCGGCGTAGGGGGCGTGATCGTGCAAAGGCGTGCCGCCGAAATTCCAAACGCCGTTTTCGCAAAAAATCTCGGAATCGAGTGAGACTTTGTGTTCGTTTAGCGCAGCGGCGGCGACCACGATCTTGAAAGTGGAGCCCGGCTCCATCATATCGATGATCGCGCGGTTCTTCATTTGCTCAGGCTTGGCCTCGTTCCGCTGGTTGAGATCAAAGGCCGGTCGATTGGCCATGGCCAGGATTTCACCGGTTTGCGGCCTCATCAGAATGATGGTCGCTTTTTGCGGGTGATATTCGCGGACGGCTGCGTCGATTTCGTTTTCGACAATATTTTGCAGGTTCAGATCGATGGTCAGCCGAACCTGGTAGCCATCGCGGGGGGCTCTTTCCTGGCCGCGATAAAGGACGATCTCTTGCCCGGCGCGATTGTGTTCGATGTATCGATAACCGTCCTGGCCATGCAAGTATTGATCCATCGAAGCTTCCACCCCTTGAATCCCGTGGTGTTCGAAGTCGGTAAATCCGATCACGTGGCAGAGCATTGAGCCGTTCGGATAAACGCGCGCGGCGTCGTGTTCGAAAGAGACGCCACGCAAGTTTCGATCGCGCAAAGTCTGGCGGAGCGCATCGGCGACGTTTTTTGGGACTTCGCGTTTGATGACTTGGTAACGCCGATCGCCTTGCAGCTTTTCCGTCAGTTCAGAGCGCGGAATCTTTAGAGCGGTCGCGAGAACGCTGGCGGTCGCCGCAAGATCAGTCACCAGGCTCGGGTCCGCGACGATCGTTTCGACCGGAACGTTGTAGGCCAGGATTTCGTTGTTGCTGTCGAAAATGGCGCCGCGTTCGGCGAAAATGATCCTCTTCTCGACGTGTTTACCGGCGGCAAGCGCGGCATACTCGTCGTGCTTGATCATCTGGAGGTAAACCAGGCGGAACGAGAATGCGCTGAATAGAGCAGTGAATCCGAGACAGACGAGCGCGCATCTTGTTCGACTGTTCCATTTCATTTCGCAACTTGTGGATTCGAGACGGGCTGAATGGCGTTGTCGGGCCGCACGACCGGAACGGAAAGGCGAACAATATTGTGATCGGCAATGGGCACCATTTTCAGGTAACCCTCTTTCAATCGACGTTGTAGCGCGGCCCGGGATGTGAGCGCCGCGATTTGGACCCGCGCGACCTCATTTTGCGAGCGCAAACTGGCGAGATCATTTTCGATCACCTTTTTGCTGTCGCCCAGGCGATGAAGCTGAAGATTAAGGTAAACGTAGCTCAGTCCGGTCAGCGCCAGAAAGGCGATTATGATGATCCATCGCGCCAGCGACGCCGCGTCGACCGGATTGCTGATTTTTCGGCGCGAGCGGCTCATGCAATCTTCTCGGCCACGCGCAGTTTTGCGCTTCGCGCCCGGGGATTGATCCGGCGCTCGTTTTCATCGGGTTCGATCGGCTTGGAGGTGACCAAAGCCAGATTGCGCTCCGGGTTCGGCTTTGCCTCCGGCCATTCCGGCTTGTCGATCCATTCGCGGCTGCGATCTCGAAAGAAATTTTTAACGATCCGATCTTCCAACGAATGGAAACTGATCACCGCAATGCGTGCCCCGGCTTCAAGCCGATCGGTCAGGACTCGTAAACCGGCCTCCAGCGCGCCGAGTTCGTCGTTCACTTCCATCCGCAACGCCTGAAAAACTTGCGTCGCCGGATGCCGGCGTCCGTGGCGGCCGACCGCCTTTTCGATCGCGCGGGCCAGCTGCAAGGTTTCGCAAAACGGCGTGGTCTTTCG
Organism: uncultured Verrucomicrobiae bacterium; assembly: GCA_963846065.1. Taxonomy (GTDB): domain Bacteria; phylum Verrucomicrobiota; class Verrucomicrobiia; order Chthoniobacterales; family UBA10450; genus DASPUI01. The sequence continues at coordinate 66,388 of CAWJUP010000008.1, read as the reverse complement.
CGTTTTGATGATGAGACCGGCAATTCTCCGCGCGGCCGGCTCTTCGCCGAGATCGCGAAACAGGTGAGTCAGATCTTCTTCGCTGTATTGGTTAACAATATCAGCGGCGGTTCTCTCGGTCCTCGGATCCATCCGCATGTCGAGCGGACCGTTTCGCATCACGCTGAAACCACGCTCGGCGTTCTCCAGTTGCCGGGACGAAACTCCGAGGTCGATGATCGCGCCCCCGATCTTCTTAATAGAAAGCTCGTCGAGAATCTGATCGGCGTGACGGAAGTTAGTCTGTCGGAGAGTGACGCGAGAGCCGCAATGCGCCAGTTGTTCGCGCGCAAATTCAATCGCATCCGGATCCTGATCCAATCCCAACACATCTGCGCCGGCTCGCAGAATGGCCTCGGTGTGACCACCGCCGCCAATGGTGGCATCGACGACCAGCGAGCCCGCTCTTGGCGCCAGCAATTCAATCGCTTCCGTCGCTAGAACCGGACGGTGGTAAACGAAGTCTTCCATTTCCTGCGCCTCCTCTTCGAGGATTAGCGGACCGGTCGCAAACCAAACAGACCGCTCAAATAATAATGCGTTCATTGTTCCTGTGCTCTACAAACCGATGACGTTGGCCACGTGCTGGTAAGTTGCGGTTTCCTCTTGGTTTGCTTTTTGCCAGCGGGACAAATTCCAAATCTCAAAACGCCCTCGTCCGCCCACCAACGCCACTTCGCCTTTGAGGCCGAGCTCCTGGCAAACATCCTCGGGCAGAACCAGCCGGCCTTGTTTATCGGCCACGCCATGTTGCGCGCGGGAGTGGAGCTGACGAAAAAAAACGCGCCGGTCGCGCGCGGAGACACCCGGATCGGATTCAACCGCGGCGCTCATGCGAGAAAATTCTTCAGGCGGCATGACCATGAGAAATTGATGATTCGCTTCCGGAAGAACGATGAATTCCTCGGCGCCATCGCGTCGCCAGCGCGAAGGGATGGTGATCCGGTTTTTATCGTCAATGGAGTGACGGAATTCGCCGGCGAAGAAAGTTTGGGAAGGTGGTGTGACCATGCGCGGGTGGAGATTCGATCCATTCTAACCCACTTTCCACCACTTCTAACCACCTCCCGTGCCGTAGGTCAACTAAAAAAACGCGGAAATCCTCGCCCCCCTTACCCCATTCGGTGGTGGACGTCGGCCGCCCGGCGTTCAATGTTGGGCCATGCCCCGCCGGCTTACTTATTGGATCGCCACCCTTTGCCTCCTGTCGTTAGGCAAGACCGTGACCGCCCAAGCCCCGGAAGATAACAAAGACGCCGTCCGGGTTACGGTCAGCATCAATCCGGATGGATCCCGCACCACTTATGAGTACGACAATCCCAACCACCGTGCCGTCGCCACCACCAACGAGGCCGATGGGAAGCTTCGCGGCAAGATCCGGTACGAAATTGATGAGAACGGGCGGTTTGCCACCGGCTCGATCTACGGCCCTGACGGCAAATTTCGGTTCAAGAGTATATATAAGTACGACGGCGGCGGGCGTCTGAACGAGGAAACGCACCTGAATGACAAAGGCGCGGTGATCAACAAGCTGGTTTATCACTATGATTCGGGAGGAAAATCAACGGGCTATTCAGTTTACGACGAGTCCGGCAGATTAGTGGGAAGCACCTCCACGCCAACTCCGACCCCAAAAGCGCGCAGGTCGGGCAGTCACTGAGATCTCCAGCCCCGCGGGCGCCATCCTACTGTCCACTCGCTTGCCTCCCGTTCGAAACGGGTCTAAAAAGGTGGGCCGTGATTGATTACATTCAAAAGGGCGGTTTGCTGATGTGGCCGATTCTCGGCTGCAGCATTGTGGCCGTCGCAATTTTTGCCGAACGATTCTTTTATCTTCATCGCGCGAGCATTCATGTCGGCGAATTTCTCAAAGGACTCTCGAACCTGATTCAGCGCCGGAATTTCGCTGAAGCGTTGCATGAGTCGGCGGGAACGCCGGGGCCAGTGGCGCGTGTCATTCATGCCGCCATTCTTCGCCATAATCTTTCGCGGTCCGAGTTGCGCGAAGTCGTGCAGGAGGCCGGTCAGCTGGAAGTTCCAAAACTGGAGAGATTTTTGGGCGTGCTGGCGACGATCGCCCTGCTCACCCCGCTGCTTGGTTTATTAGGAACCGTTTCGGGAATGATCGATGCCTTCGGCGCAATTGCATCGCATGGGGGATACGCCACCGTCACGGAGCTTTCCGGTGGCGTTTACAAGAGTTTGCTGACCACCGCGGCCGGCCTGGTGGTCGCCACTCCGATCTTCGTCGCCTACAGCTATCTTTCCTCACGGGTGAATGCGATTCTCCACGAAATGGAACGAGCCGGCATCGAAGTTGTCCACTTACTCAAGGACAGTGAGGCGCTGAGCGGGATCATTAGTTTCCAACAACCGGCAGAAAAGACGCCGGCGGAACGCGAGATTCGTTTCGAGCGGTAATTCGAGCCGTGCGGTGTTCGTGCGCGTCGAGTGGCCCGGCCGCGCGATCGGTCCTCGATTTGCGCATCTTTATTCGGGCGATCTCTGACCTGCACCCAGAGCCGGGCCTAAAAACGCTGAGAGAAAACGTGAATGATGACGTCCAAATTCGTGTAAATTCATATCGATTCGTGGTTAAGCTTCCTTAAACATGAAACTCAGCCGGACACAGAACTTCAATTTTGGCTGGTTAATGGTCGTTCCGGCGATCGACATTGTTTTCCTGCTCATTTTCTTTTTCATGCTGAGCTCGAATTTCGTGCTCCAACCGGGCATTTCCGTTTCGCTGCCATTTTCCCACTTCACCCTCGCCCCGCAGCAAAACGTCCAGATTATCAGCATCACCGGAGGGGGAGTGCCGGCAATTTATTTTCGGGACCAGAAAACGACGCTTGAGAAACTCGGACCGCTCCTGGACGAAGCGAAGCGGGAAAATCGATCGGTGATTATCAAGGCGGACCGATACACCTCTTACGACCTGGTGGTGGCGGTAACAAATGCGACGCTTGAGCACGGCATTACCTCAGTCGCGTTAGCCAGCGCGGTTCCAAGATAATGTCGATCCTTTCGCTCCGCAGAGAGGATTTTGTTTTCGACTGGGAAACGGCTGCCGGCCGCGGTTTGGCATTGGCCGGTTTCATTGTTCTTTCATTTGTTCTGCACGCAGTCGGGTTTTATTTATTCCAGATCGTCTACCCGCCGGCGGTTTCACTGCTTCCTCCTCCGGCACGAGTCAGTTTGATTACGCCGAACTCCGAGGAGGGTCGCACAATCTTGCGCTGGCTCGACGCAGAAGATCCGGCTTTGACTTCGCGAACGATTCGCCCGCCGGAAATGAAAGGCGTCACCCTGCCGGTGGTCGAGCACATTCCTTCTTACCTTGTCACGGAACCGGCGCTCAAGGATGCGCCGCCACTCAATATTGACCTGCGCATGCCGTCATCGGAGCCGGCTGGTCCGGTCGTCCTGCCGCGAGCTCGTAGCGAGCCGTCGCCGCAAAAGTTTCCCACGATGATCGCTTTTTCCTCCGAACTGCAAAGACTTGGAGCCGCCGCGCTCGGATCGCCAAAGTTTATTGCGACAAGCAATGACGCGCCGCAGGCAATCACTTTTCGGATTGCGGTCGGAGATCAAGGTCAGATCCTCTACTGTTTTGCCCAGAGCTCGTCGGGTGATCGAGATCTGGACCAGCAGGCGCGAAGTTATCTGGTGCTCGCTCGTTTTCCGCCGCATCCGGGGCAAGAACCGGTCTGGGGTTCGGCCACGATTGAATGGGGCACCGATGTGGTGACCCCGCGGCCCGCTGCCACCGAAACTCCGCTGCCGTGATCCGCGTCAGCCTGGCCGCGTTGGTCACAATTTATCTGCTCCTTTCGCTTGCGACGATTTTTCTTCTCTGGATAGTTGGTGAGTGGACCCGTCGCCGGCGTGAACGACGCGCGTTGCGTTATCGGCTGCGTTGCGTGATTTGCGGACTGGAATTTGAGGACCGAACGGCGGCCTTACTTCCACGCTGTCCACGTTGTGGCAGCTTGAACGAACGATTTAGATTGGAGCAAATTTAATCATGGGAATGTGGATTGGCCGAAATCGAAAAGCGCGAGTGACATACGGTTTTGATGAAATCGCGCTCGTCCCCGGACGAGTCACCATTAATCCGAACGAGGTCGATATCACTTTTCGATTGCCGCGAAAAGACTCCGGGCCGCTCGAATTGAAAATCCCGATCCTGGCCAGCGCCATGGATGGCGTGGTCGATGTGCGATTTGCCGTCGCCATGAGCAAACTCGGTGGCCTGGCGGTTTTAAATCTCGAAGGTGTCCAGACCCGCTACAAGAATCCGCAGGAGGTGCTCCAGAAAATCGTTGAGACCGATAAGTCCGAAGTGACCGCGCTGCTTCAGAAAATTTATCAGGAGCCGGTCCAGCCGGAGTTGATTGCCGCGCGAATTAAACAAATCAAAGATTCGGGCGCGACCGCGGCGGTGAGCTCCATCCCGCAACGCGCAGCCGAATTCGGCGCCATCGCCCAGGAGGCCGGCGCGGATGTGTTTGTCGTTCAAAGCACGGTTTCGACTGTCCGTCACATTTCATCGGAATATAAATCGCTCGACCTGGAAAAGTTTTGCCGCGACCTGCGCATCCCGGTGATCGTTGGGAATACCGTTGGTTACGATGTGACGCTTGAGATTATGGAATGCGGTCCAGCCGCTATTCTGATCGGCGTGGGTCCGGGCGCGGCTTGCACTTCGCGAGGCGTCCTCGGGCTCGGCGTGCCGCAAGTGACCGCGACCGTGGATTGCGCGGCCGCGCGTGACGCTTATTTCAAGAAGAGTTCGCGTTACGTGCCGATTATCACTGACGGCGGAATGAGCAAGGGTGGGGACGTCTGCAAGTCGCTCGCCTGCGGAGCCGATGCTGTGATGGTCGGAAGTGCGTTTGCCAAGGCGCATGAAGCTCCGGGCTCCGGTTACCATTGGGGAATGGCGACGCCGCATGCCAATCTGCCACGCGGAACTCGCATCAAAGTGGGCGCCACCGGTTCGTTGAAACAGATTCTCTTTGGCCCGGCGGAAGTGGACGACGGCAGTCAAAATCTCGTCGGCGCCATTACCACCTGCATGGGCAACGTCGGTGCGCGAAGCATCGCCGAGTTTCAGCAAACCGAAATCATTATTGCGCCATCGATTAAGACTGAAGGAAAGCTCTTCCAAGCTGTGCAAAATGTCGGCATGGGAACAAAGTAAGTGACGAGTGACTGGGGATGAATGACCCGTTATTGTCACTGATCGGTTTTTGTTCGTCGCTGGTCATTGACCGGCTGTTACTTGTTTTATGAACGATCGCAGAGTTGTCATCACCGGTATGGGCGTTGTCACGCCCTTGGGTAACGACTTGGAAAAATTTTGGACGAATCTGACCCAGGGTAAGAGCGGCATCGGAGGGATCACGGCTTTCGATATCGGCCAATACGACTGCAAGATCGCCGGTGAGGTTCGCGATTTCGATCCGAAACCGGTTTTCAAAAATCCAAAAGACATCCGGCGCACGGATCGGTTTGTTCAATTGGCGATGGGCGCAGCCAAAATGGCTCTCCAGGATAGCGCAGTCGATCTGGAGAAAGTGGATCGCAATCGCTTCGGAACCATTATCAGCAGCGGTATTGGCGGACTGAAAACTCTGGAAGACCAGTTCAGTATTCTCATGAACAAAGGTCCGTCACGAACCTCGCCGTTTACGATTCCGATGCTGATCAGCAACATGGCCAGCGGCGTCATTTCGATGGAGTTCGGTCTGCGCGGACCGAACATGTGCATCGTCACGGCCTGCGCCACCTCCAACAACTCAATCGGGGAATCGTGGCGAATCATCAAGTTCGGTGATGCCGAGATCTTCCTCGCTGGTGGTTCGGAAGCGTCGATCGTTGAACTGGGGTTGGCCGGCTTTTCGTCGATGCGGGCTCTGAGCCGGCGCAACGACGAACCGGAACGTGCCTCACGTCCGTTCGATCGCGATCGGGACGGCTTCGTCATGAGCGAAGGCGCCGGCGTTGTCGTGGTGGAAGAACTTGAACATGCGAAAAAACGCGGTGCGAAGATTTATTGTGAGCTGACCGGTTACGGAGTTTCGGCCGATGCCTATCACATGACCGCGCCACCGGACAACGGAGAAGGAGCCGCGCGGGCGATGCAGATTGCCCTGCAGCACGCCAGGATGGTGCCGGCAGATATCGACTACATCAATGCGCACGCCACTTCGACCGGACTGGGCGACATCGCTGAAACAAAAGCAATCAAAATGGTTTTTGGAGAAGATCTGGCCAAGAAAGTCTCGATTAGCGCGACGAAATCGATGACCGGTCACTTGTTAGGGGGCGCGGGCGCGGTGGAGATGGCGGCTTGCGCGCTGGCTATCCGCGATGGGATCATCCCGCCGACAATTAATCTGGAAAATCCCGATCCGGAATGTGACCTCGACTACACGCCGAACAAAGCGCGCGAGAAAAAAGTGAAAACGATATTGAACAATTCATTCGGGTTTGGCGGTCATAACGCGACTCTGGTGGCCAAGGCGTTCGAAGATTAGGGATCGCCATCATCTTCGAAGCGGCCGCTTCACCGATCGTTCCTTTCAGCCTGCGTTTCCGGATTCACCGGAAAATGTTTGTTCTTGAGATTTTCCGGCACCCGTTTGGTGTGTTCCGACTCAATTTGCTCCTTCGCTTCGGCTAACGAGTCGACTGCCTGGCGGCTCTTTTTTGCCCGGCACATGTAGAGGGTGGCGTGGGCCAGGGGAATTTGTGCTTCCGGCAGGCCGACGAATTCAACAGCTTGCTGGGTGGCAATGGCGAGGGGGAGGGCTTCCGGATCCGCCAGGCCGACGTCTTCACTGGCGAAGATGACGATCCGGCGCGCGATGAAGCGGAAATCTTCGCCGGCATGTAACATCTTCGCGAGCCAATACATCGCACTTTTCTCGTCGGAACCGCGCATGCTTTTGATGAAGGCGCTGATTGTGTCGTAATGCGCGTCGCCTGCTCGATCGTAAACGACCGCTTTTTGTTGGATGCTTTCTTCGGCAGTTTTCAGCGTAAAATGGATCTTTTCTGATGGAGAGACCCGCTCGGTCGCGTCCTCTTTCGCGCGGGACTTGTTGGAGCTTGCGGAGGTCGTCCCTCCACGGGGTGGGGTGGTCAAGACACCGATTTCCAGCGCATTCAAACATTTTCGAGCGTCGCCATCACTCAACTTCGCGAGATGCTTCTTCGCCTCGGGGTCGATCGTGACGGGGTAATTTCCGAGCCCCCGCTCTTTGTCGGCGAGTGCTCGATCGATCAGTGTCTCCAGCTGTTCGACGGTTAGGGGATTGAGTTGAAAAACCTGCGAGCGCGAAACGAGTGCGCTATTGACGTAGAAAAATGGATTGTAGGTCGTCGCGCCGATCAATCGTAGATTTCCATTCTCGACGTCCGGCAACAGAATGTCCTGTTGCGCCTTGTTGAAATGGTGGATTTCGTCGATGAACAAAATTGTCTTTTGGCCGGACGTTTGGATCCGATTTGTCGCCGCGGCCAGGGTGCGTCGCATTTCCGCGACGTTGCTTTCGACGCCGCTCAGGCGAACGAACTTCGCGTGAGTCATCTCGGCAATGATGTGGGCGAGAGTGGTCTTACCCGTGCCCGGCGGCCCGGAAAGGATGATGGAGGGTAATCGGTCGGCCTCGATGGCGCGCCGCAGAAGCTTACCGGGAGCGAGAATGTGTTCCTGGCCGGCAAATTCGTCGAGCGTGCGCGGTCGCATGCGCGAGGCCAGCGGAGCCGCTTTGTTGGGCGCGGGAGCGTCGATTTCTTCCTCTTCAAACAAATCCTGCACTCACTAAAATACGATGCTGTCCCGGTTATTCCAGTTGAGCAACTCAACTCACTGGTCCTAAGTTGCTTCACGGCAATGAAAGTATTGTTGGTTCCAGTCGACTTTTCGACCGCGACCGCGCAGGTGGTGCGGATGGCCGGGGACTTGGCCACGTCCCTCGCTGCGGACATTCATCTGATCCATGTGAATCAAATCGCGCCAGTGATTCCACCGGTGGGCCCTGGTTATGCCATGGCGGGAATGCCGGAATTGATGCCCGCTTCCACCCTGTCGCTGGGTCAGTCGGTGACGCAGGCGATTACGCCTAACGAATCGGAAAAGCGGAAATTGACCGAATGGCAGAGCGAATTAAAACAGCGGGGATTAAATGTGGCGCTGGAAGACGTGACCGGTGATGTGGTTGAAGAAATCATGCGCGCGGCCGAATCAGCGCGAGTCGACCTCATTGTCATGGGACGGCACAGTCACGGCGCCATGTACAATTTGCTGGTTGGCAGCGTCACCGAAGGGGTTTTGAAACGCAGTCGTTGGCCTGTTCTCTTGGTCCCTGAGACGGTCGGATGATTTGATTCACTGGGTCCGAATTCCTTAACGCGTCCGCATCAGGAAACTCGCAGGCGCCGATTCCGTAAATGATTGGCGGAGGATCTCGCCGTTTGATCAAACTGCCGCGACTGCATCGCCTTCCGTTCGTCGGCCTGGCTTTCGCGGCTACATTAGGAATCGGTGCCGCGGAGATCTTGTCCTGGCCGGTAAGTTCCAGTTTTTTCATCGTCGGGTTAGCGCTGATAAGTGTCAGTGGAATTTGCTGCGCGCGACTGCTGTTGACTTACACCGTTGTTGCCTGCTGCTTTTTTCTACTGCACGCGTGGCAAACGACGGAAACTCCGGGGTTAATTCTCGCCCGTGAACTGGGCGAACATCCCCGGACGGTCACAGCGGTCGGACGGATCATCGATCAACCCCGACCCTCGGGAAATAAATTCGTCACGTTTCCGTTCCGTTTGCAGACGATTGAATTTGGCGGGCGATCGGAAACGTCGAGCGGCACGTGGATAGTTCGCTGGCCCGGTCAGGCGCAGCTGGGCGATGAAATTCGCCTCTCGGGAATCGCCGAACCGATTCAGCCGCCACGCAATCCCGGCCAATTCGACATGCGCGCGTACCTGAACCGCCGGGATATCCGTCGGGAATTGTTTGTGCGCTATGCCGAAGATGGCACGTTGATCCGTCACACGAGCGAAAACGCCATCGCTCGAGCGGCCCGGAATTCGAGGGAATGGATCCGACGAACGATTTGTCGATCGCTGCAAGATTCACCCGATGTTCAGATATTTCTGAGCGGAATCGCTCTCGGCATTCGTCACGAAACCGCAGACGATATTGAGGAGCCGTTCCAACAAACTGGAACGCTGCATCTGTTCGCCGTGGCTGGCTTGCACGTGGGGATCGTGGCCAGTCTGCTTTGGATTGTTGCGACGGTTGCCCAAATTCCGAAGAAATGGGCGGCCGCAATAATTATTCCATTGGTGTTGTTCTATTCTGCCGTGACCGGTCTGCATGTCTCGAGCGTGCGGGCCGCGTTGATGACTTCGATTTTGGTGGGCGGTCTGTTTTTTGAGCGAAAAGTTTTCGGGTTCAACAGCCTGGCTGCGGCCGCGTTTGTTCTTCTGGCGTTTGATACTAACGAACTGTTTTCCACCGGGTTTCAGCTGTCCTTCGCCGTCGTTGGCACCATCGTATCGATGTCGGATCCATTGAGCGCGCTCGCGCAACAGCTGACTGCGCCCGACGCCTTTCTTCCGAGGGTTTTGTTCAGCCCATTGCGGCGGAGGGTTATTGCCGCTTTGAATTGGATCGTCCACGGCAGCTCCGTCTCTCTTGCTGCCTGGCTCGGCTCACTCGTTCTGGTGCTTTGGTATTTTCATCTGATCACCCCAGTTTCGCTCCTGGCGAATCTGGTTGTCGTTCCGATGGCGTTCTTCATTCTCGCGATTGCGTTGCTCTCTATTCTCACCGCGCCTCTGTCGGGATGGTTGTCGATCATTTTCAACAATGCGAACTGGTTTTTGGCAAAACTCGTTCTCGCCACGGTTCACTGGTTTGCGCAGCTGCCGACCAGCCACTATTACGCTGGCGCACAGCAACTCCCCGGAAGTCCCGACAATCGGATTACGATCCTGGATGTCGGCACCGGCAGCGCAGTGCATTTACATGTTCCTGGCGCCGATTGGCTGTTCGATTGCGGCAGCGAACGCGATTACAAGCGGATTGTTCGCGATTATCTGCACGCAGCCGGTGTCAATCATCTGCACGGATTATTGCTAAGTCACGGTGATTCGCATCACATCGGCGGCGCTGATCCGTTGCTGGGTGAACTACCGCCGACTGTGCTAATCGACAATCCGGCCGCCAATCGATCAATCATCCATCGACATTTGATTCAACGTTTCGAAAAGCAACGGATCGACCCGCAACGCCTGGCCGCAGGTAGCGGTTTCGATTTAGCGGCATCTTCTTCAGTGCAGGTGCTTTTCCCGCCGGCAAAATTTTCCTCCTCCCACAGTGACGACGAAGCTCTCGTCGTCATGGTTTCCTTTCCGTTTGGGACCCGAGTGTTGTTCACGTCCGATAGCGGTTACCCAACTGAAAATGCGCTCATTGCTTCTGGCGCAGACCTGCGCAGCGATATCCTGATCAAGGGGCAACACCATTCCGGCAAATCCGCGAGTGAACACTTTCTCGACGCGGTGCAGCCGAAGTTGATCGTAGCAACGTCGCGTGAGTTTCCCGTAACGGAACGGGTCGATGACAAATGGGCCGAAATTGTTCGGGCCCGAGGCATCAAACTCTTTCGCCAGGATAAAACCGGCGCGATTGAGATCGGCCTCGGCCCAGACGGCTGGACCGCGCGCGCTTATGTTTCTGGTGAGATCTTTCGCAGCGACAGTCGATAAATCGGCAAACCCGCGGCCCGAAATCTTTGTTCAAACCTGGTTGGCGGCAATTCTTCTTGATCATCCATAATCTTGAATTGCGGAAAACCGGACAGGTCGAACTGGTCAAGCTCCGCCGAGCTCGGGAAAGCGGGCGCACCGGCCGACACCACGGTTTGGATGCGGGCAAAATAATCCGGATGATCGGTCGCGATTCGAAGAATCCCGTCAGGCTCAAGCGCCCGGTGAATTCCTTGAAGGAATTTCGCGGTCACAATCCGGCGGCGGTGATGACGGCGCTTCGGCCACGGATCGGGAAATAAGAGATAAAAGGTTTCAACAGAGAGCGGCGGCAAAAGAAACTGGAGTGCGTGCAATGTTTCGACCCGGAGGACTTGCATATTTTTCAGGCGCGTCGCCTTACGTCCCGTCTTGGTGGCTCGCCTTGCCAGCCGCTCAACCCCGAGAAAATTCTTTTCCGGATACAACCCGGCCATTTGAAACAGAAAGAAGCCGTCGCCGCAGCCGAGGTCCACCTGAATGGGCGCGGTTCGACCAAATAGTTGGGCGAGATCTAAATGCGACGGCGATGGGATGGGTCCGGCAGAAATTAACCGTTCCCCAATTGTTTCCATCACGAAAGAGACGCTACAGGTCGTGCCTGGGTCATTCAAACAATCGCCGAACAAATTATGGATCGGGCGGTAGTTACCATGGTTTTGCCGAGCGAAGCAAAAACTTTCGAATCAAACCGGCCCTGATACTGTCTAAGGTGGGCAATATGATTCGCAGCTTTTGGAAGTTGGCTTTGCTGGTGGCTTTGTTGGGTACCATCCGGACGGGTTTCTCCCAGGGTTCGCCCACGGCAGATCCAAAAACCGCGGTTTTTGCCGGCGGTTGTTTCTGGTGCATCCAACCTGCTTTCGACAAGGCTCCGGGGATTCTGAAAACCGTCGTCGGCTATTGTGGCGGGACCGAGGAGAATCCGACTTACGAATTGGTCGGCTCGGAGAAAACGAAATACCGCGAATCCATCCAAATCACTTATGATCCGGCCAAGATCTCGTACGGTCAGCTCCTTGATATTTACTGGAAGCAAATCGATCCGACACAAGGCAATGGTCAGTTCACCGATATTGGCCCCAGCTATCGCGCCGCGGTTTTCTACGCGGACGCTGACGAAAAAAAGATCGCGGAAGCCTCCAAAGACAAGCTGGCTAAGTCGGGGAAATTTAAGAAACCGATTGTGACCGAAATCTTGCCGCTATTGAAATTTTGGCCGGCGGAAGATTATCACCAAAAATACTCCGAGAAAAACCCCGAGCACTTCGAAGCGTTCGAACAAGGATCGGGACGTGTTTCATTTCAGAAAAGTACCTGGAACGACGCGCCGCCGAACAAATAAGCCGCTGGCCCTGCGCTAGGCGCGATTCCTGAGGTGAAAAATTGACAGGACATCCACTGGCGGCGTTCGCGAGAGTGTCAGGATAAAAAGAATCTCGATGTTCGCGGCCATTCCAATTCCCGCTAACAGCCAGAAGATCGCCGTCCCGCAACGGAAGGCGAGGACGGCAAGGAACGCGGCAAAGATGACCAGGCCGTAGGCCTTAGCCGCGTAAGTGTGTGTCGCTGGCATGGCGCCGAACTTGGAAAGACTCACGACGATGATGGCAATCTCCGACCCAATGAGGAGTCCGAAAGGCACGATACTTTGCCAAACGGTCGCGCGAGCGGCCAACCAAGTTGCGACGAAGATGCAGAGGTAGTAGAGCAGATCGGTCAGGCTATCGAATCGGCGGAGCCAGGGGCGGGCGACGCCAAAGGCGCGAGCGAGTACTCCGTCAAAAATGTCGCTCAACATTCCGATCACCAGCAGCGGAGCGAAAATGAACCGGGGCTGATTTGTCATGGCCAGGAGAATTGCCAGCGGTCCGAGCAGGAGCCGCAGAATCGTTAGGCCGAGCGGGATCGCAATAGCGAATGACGATTTGATGTTGGTATCGAGCGCCGCGAACGATTTTTTTAACCCATCGTTCAATTCCATTTGGCGCACATCGGGTTCGATTCGCCGCGCGTCTTGGGTCTGCTTAAAACTTGTAGAGCTTGGCCTTTTGCGATTCGACGAATTCGGCGCGATTGACCGAAAGTGGTTCGTTCAAAACCTTTCCGAGTTCCTGGGCCAGAACAATGGCGATGGCGCGCGGGTCGCGAGTATACACCGGAATCGGAAACGCTCCGGCGTTGCGATCGTATCCATAAATGGTGCCGTCCGTTTCCCAGACGCAATAGGCGTGGCCGGCCGGGTGATCGTTATAACGAACGAGGAGGACTTTGGCCCAAAAATTCTGGTCTAACGAGTGCTGTGTTTTGATGGCGGCGAGGTAATTGCAGGCGGAGATGACACAGCCGTTGAGGACGACGAGATCTTCTTCGTTCGGGGAGAGGACGACCGCCTGCTGGGATCGGCAACTGAGGGTGACGACGGCGAGGATGATGGCGGAGTGGTAACAAATTTTGCCAAAGAAGGTGGAAGTCATAGAAGCGGCTGGGCGTATTAAAATAATATCTATAGAAGTTATGGTGTTTATAACACCGCCCGGTGGGATTTGGGAAGCTTTTTTTTAGGCCAGCAAATCTGAACCTTAAATTCAAGCTTAACTCGCCTGACGGAAGACGTTCGCGCTTACGGGAAGGACCGCTGGGGCAAAACCGGCGTCACCCGCCTTTTCACGGCCCCGGTCCACTCTGGATAATGGCCTTTGGCGAACCGGGTCAGCAGCCATGGCTTGGATAGTGCTAAGTCTCTGCTCCAATGAGCGATGTCTTTGTCTTGAACGGGTGGCGCAGTCTCTTTGCCGCTTTTGCTGTCACCTTGTTCATTGCCACAACTGCTCCCGACGCCAAAGCGTCGATCGTTTTTGACTGGCCTGGTTCGCCTGGATGGACTGCGGGCGCACCCAATCAGGGGGCCACGGGGACCCAATCGTTTACCAGCGTGAGTCCGAACGACATCTCGATGTCACTCTATAATGGCGGCGTCAATATCCAGGGAACCTATCCGCAGATTAACAGCACCAACGAGACCGGCGGACTTTCCAACGTCAACGCGTTGCAACTCTACATCAGCAGCACGCCTCAATTCGGTAATGTGCTGAAGACGACCGTGAGCTTCGCCACGCCGGTGGCCAATCTTTCCTTTCAAATCTGGGACGTTGACGCCAAGGCAGGCCAATTTATCGATAAGGTGGCTAACCTCTCCGGTTTGTCGCAAGACGGGATCACTCTCGTTGGGGCCACGTCGGTGACGAGCGAAGTGGCGGGTTACAACTCCATTACCGGGACCGGATTGAGCACCGTCATTTTGGGAACCAACAGTGCCGCGAACAATACGAATCAGGGAACGATCGATGTGACTTTTGCCGGACCGATTACTCAGTTTTCATTTGAATGGTCGAATAATGACAATGGGCGCGGCGCTCAGGCGATAGGGTTGGGGCCATTGACCTATGATATCGTCCCCGAAACCGATCCTTTAATCTCCACTGCAGCCTGTTGCGTGACGGTGATTCTCTTGGAAAAAGTCCGCCGACGCAGAACGTAAATTCTGGAGGCGAGGGGAGTCGAACCCCTGTCCTCGTCGCCTTCCACGCACGCATCTACATGTTTATCCGGCGTTCGGTTTTAAGGAGCCGACGTCGCACCGGCGCGCTGCCGTCTCCCGAGCGTCCGCGAATTTCGATCTCACGAATCCGGCGCGGTCACTCCGCCGATTCGCCAGCCTGCTGTCCCCGTTTCCGCCGCTAGCAGGCGTTGCTGCGAAAACGTCACGGTCAATTAAGCCGCGAGAGCGAGATCTTCGTGATCTGCGTTTATTTGTTTTGGTCCGGTTATTAACGAGGCCAACGAACCATCCTCGACATGCCGCCTGCGCTTCCAACAATGAGTCGAAGCCAGTGCGCCCCCTTCTGGTAAAGAACATACGCGATTTGGGCGACCGAAGCAATTTGCTCACCCTCTCGTGGCGTTCGGATGGGAAAGGGCTACAGTTCCGATTACCGACTAACGACCAGGGTAGATGCAAACGAATGCAGACCAGCAGAATGGAGCTCAGTCGGCTGAACATTTACCTGGCCCGCGCTTCTCGCATGGTCCCTGGTGGTTAGCGATTCTGGTGGCGATTTTCTTCGTCATCTTGATTGGATATCTGGATTACACAACGGGCTACGAGCAGTCGCTTTTGTTGTTTTATCTCATTCCGATCGCCATGGTGATTTGGTTCGGAAACGTTTGGTTTGGGCTCCTCTTTTCCGGAATGAGCGTGGTTGCCTCCGCCATTAGTGATGTCGCCGCGGGGATCCCCGCGCTCCAGTTCTGGAATCTGGCCATGGCTTTGATTGCCTACGTAATCTTCACCCTGATGTTCTCGAAACTTCGCACGCTTCTTTACGAACTGGAGCAGCGGGTGAGAGATCGGACCGCCGCGTTGCGCCGTGAAATGGCCGAGCGCGAACGATTGGACCACGAAATTGCAGAGGTGGCGGACCGGGAGCGGCGCCGTTTGGGGCAAAATCTCCATGACAGCCTCGGTCAACATCTGACCGGAACCGCCCTGGCTGCGCAGGTCCTTTTTGACAAACTGGCGTCCCGCTCGGCCATCGAAGTCCCGGACGCCGACAAGGTGGTCCGCTATCTTGAGGACAGCATCGACCTGACCAGGAATCTGGCCCGAGGTTTCTTTTCGCCTGAGCTCGACGCGGATGGCCTTGGCGTCGCGCTACAGGGTTTAGCCGTTAATTTCAGCGAAAGGTTTGGGATTCAGTGTAACTTTAACGGATTGGAGTCGGTCACTTTAGACGATGCCACCACCGCCACGCAGCTTTATCACATCGCCCAGGAGGCGGCGATGAACGCGGTGAAGCACTCTGGCGGAAGCAGGATTGATATCGATTTGGACAAATCCAACGGAAAACTCAATCTGACTGTGACCGATGATGGCATCGGGTTTCCTGACAAATTGCCAAACCCGCCCGGGCTTGGGCTGCGTTTGATGGCGCACGGGGCAGCTTTGATTGGTGCCAAATTTTCAGTAAAGCGAAACTTAACCCGAGGGACCGTCGTCACCTGTAGATTAGGCGCCGGATCCCACTTAATCACTGAGGACAAAACCTATGAGTCGAAAAGCATCTGAAGGAAACGGTCGCAGTCGCGTATTTCTGGTGGACGATCATCCAATGGTTCGCGAGGGCCTGGCGAATTTGATTAATCAGCAGGACGACCTGGCGGTGGTTGGCGAAGCCGAGGATTCCGCGGGCGCAGTGGCGGGTATTGCGGATAAACAGCCGAACATCGCCTTGATCGATATCTCGTTAAAAAACGAGTCCGGGCTGGAGCTCGTGAAAAATCTCGAACAACGCTTCCCGCTGGTCGCGTTAATCGTGCTTTCGATGCACGATGAAGCGCTTTATGCCGAACGCGCTTTACGGGCCGGTGCCAAGGGCTACGTGATGAAACGCGAATCGACCAAGAGCATTCTGACGGCCATCCGGCGTGTTCTTTCCGGTGATGTCTATGTCAGCGAACGCGTGGTCAGCGCCATGGCCAAGAGAATGGGATCTTCCCGCAAGGCGGCGGCGGAACCGGTGGAGCGTTTGAGCGATCGCGAATTGGAAATTTTCCGTCTCCTCGGTCAGGGACGCACCACGTCGCAAATCGCGGAAGACCTGCATCTCAGTTTGAAAACGGTTCAGGCCTATTGCGCCAGGGCGAAAGAAAAATTCGGCGTCAATTCGTTAGGCGAGCTTCTTCGGGCGGCCATCCGCTGGGAAGATGCAACCAACGTAAAATAGCAGAACGAATCCGTTGAACGTTTGAAGCCGTTATGACGGCGAGCGCGTCGCCGCCGGCCATGGCCGGATCGTTGCCGCCGCCGCGTCCAATTGCTTTCGGACCGGCCGCAGATCGCAAAATTCGGCTGCTTCGATTAGGATTTTCCGGGGATCTCGTTGCAGCTCTTCGAATTGCAGGCGGTAAGACAGGTGACCGTCTGAGGCGCGATCGGCTGCTTCGACGTATGTCCGAACGATTCCGATACAATAATCCAGATCTTCCAGTTCGGGATTTGGAGAATCGCCAGCGTTGCGAAATTTAAGTTCCCGTTCGCGAATGCTTTTGGCCGCGGCCACTTCGTCTCTGACCACGTGAATTAACCGAGCGCCCGGGAAAATCTCTAACCAGGCAGCCGCGAAGAGCGTCGTTCGCGGTTCCTTCCACCCCCAAGCCGCGCCGAACTTCAATCGCGCCGACATCCACAGGCCGCGAGGATTTCGACGGTAGCCAAAGGTTCGTCCGAACTGGTTGCGGCCCTGTCGATTTAGATATTCCACGCAACGTCGCCGTCCTTCGGATGTTTGAAGCGAATTGAGAAATGAAGCCGGGTTGTGCCAGGTGGCTCCGACGCTTCGCAAATAGTCCTCGTGCAATCTTTGCAACGGTTTCGGCTCGTCGTGGCTGTCCAGTTTCTGACCGATCTGCAAACCGAGAATTTGCAAGGCATGCGCAGTGGCGCTCGTTCCCGATCGATGCGCCCCGACAATGATGACCGGAGGACGCATTCGTTAGGCGGAAACCTGTTTCAAAACCTGGGCATAATCCTGCGCGAACTTTTCCAGCGAATATTTCTGCTCGACCGTCTCGCGCCCACGACTTCCGAAGGTCTGGCGCAAGACCGGATTATCCAATAATGCCGCAATATTTTTGAACCAATCGTCATCAGTGCGAGCGAGAAAGCCATTTTCACCGTGGGTCACGATCTGGGAATTGGCACCGACCGCCGAAGCCACGGCGGCGGTTCCGACTCCCATATACTGCAAAATTTTGTAACCGCATTTTCCCCGCGTCCAAACTGAATCCCACAGCGGCATGATCCCGACGTCGAAGCTGGCGAGGAGTTGTTGCTCCTTTTCTGCCTGCCAGATCTCATTTTCAATCCGTACTCCTTCGAGATGGAGCGGCTTGTCGGAAACAATGCGGAGTTTGAAATCAGGAAAGCGATCGGACAAACGTCGCAATGGGGAGTGAATGCTGCGCACGTAAGGCAGGCCGTCGCTCAACCCGAGCCAGCCGACAGTTGAACCACGGGCGGCCGACTGGGGCTTGGTTTGATATTTGATTGTGTCGATCGGTGTGGGTAGCACGGTGGTTTTTGTGCCGCACGCCTCGGCGAAGCTGGCCAGAAAATCATTACCGGCTACTGCGGCCGCGCAGCATTTGATTGTGTGAAGAAATTTATCGAAATCCTGGCGCCGCAAAGGTCGCTGGTATTTCTGTTCGCGAAACATGACGGCATCGTCGAAGTCGAAAACGATCCGTGGATTCGCGCGCCGCAGCCGCCGGAGTTCAAAGGGGCGGAATCCGATCGTTTTGAACAAAAGCACGACATCGTGCTGTTTCGCTTCTCGCAAAACGCGCCATCGCTCTCTCAAACTCGACCGTCGCACCGCAACCATCGTGGTCTCGATTCCCAGGCGCGAGTAGTAGGGAAGACATTCGCGCAAGCGCAGCCGAATACTTGGCGCGCCTCCGTGATCGACGACACAAAGGAGTTTCATGCGCGTTTACGCGTTCCAGTGACGATGGTCTGCGGTTACTTCAGTGGCCGCGCGACCAGGATTCCGGTATCGCTTCCGTATCGTGCCAGGTATTTCGACAACCGCGCGTCGACAACCACTTTGCCGTAATTGGACGGGGATGACGCATGCATAAAATGCAACGTGCCGTCGCTCGTTCGCAGAGCCAGGCCAACGTGTGAAGTGGAATACAAACCGCCGCGATCATGAGAAATAATGCCGATGATATCGCCGCTTTGCAGTTTCGATTCGATTCTGCCCACGCGCCCCTTTGGAATTTGATAGAGCGGACGCGAGGAAACGTCTGCTTCCATGCGACCGAGTGGGCCGAGCAGCGAATGATTCGCCTCCAGATAGCGGTAATGTCGCCATCCGACGCTCATTTCGCGCGCGGAATGAGGCACGGTGACGCCGCCAAGTTGGCGCGTTAAATCGGAAACCAATCCGCGGTGGTTGTTGTCGTATAGCCAGTCTTCCAAATAATGTAATCGCGACAAATAGTCGCCGTTGCATTCACCGCTGCGATAACGGTCCAATTCGACGTAATGCAACATTGTTTCCGGACTCCAATTTGCTTCCGGCTCATCCAGCATGCGCGCAAAGGCGAGCGAGATTTCGAAAAACGTCCAGCAATCCATGCCGGTAAAGTTGACCGACGGCGCTTCGATCCGGTTATCAATTTCAAGCGTGAAGTGTTTGTAGCGGGTGCCGACCAACGCCTCCCCAACTGCCGCCGTGCGCTGTCCGATCGGCAAGGATTTCCAATCATTGGTTTTGGCGAGCGAAATCAGGCGATTGAATTGGTCCTGGCCTTTGAAGACCGTTTTAAATGGCAAGCGAGTCTCGCTGGCAGAAGCAACTGAGCAGACTAACAAGAACCCGAGGCAAATTTTCCAATTCCGCATAGCGGTGTAACTGAAAGCCAGAATCGGGCGCATTCAACCGATTATCGCCGCCGACGCACCCAATCGTCCCGCAAAGAGTAGACACGTGATTTTAAGTATTCACGCGGTCGCTCGCCGCGAATGGGTTTGGCGAAGTGTCGCACGTGACGTGAGACAAGCCGCGGTTCATAACCGAACTCGGGCATCAGATCCTGGCAATGCCATTCCACCCAGCCGATTTCGTCTTCACTGAGCTCTCGTTGCCATCGCGTCACCGGCTCGGTGCTGATTTCGGAAAAGCGCACCCCGGCGGCGGAATTGCCGGCCCATGACTGACCCACTTTGGTCGGATTGAGGACCACATTCGGATCGAACTCAATCCCCAGATAGTCGCACACGCGCCGCATCCATTTTGCCGGTTCGGTGGCGAGTTGTTCGTATGGAACAACCAATCCGGGCTCGGCGCCCGACTGTATCTGTTTCGCTAACTTCGCCGCCGTTCTCCAATGCGCGATCACGTAATAAACAGAGAAGCGACGGGTATTTCGTTTTTTCTCGAGAGCTATCTGCGCGGCCAATAGCGCACGGGGATCGCGCATCGTCAGCAATAATTTCGCCTCGGGGAATCTTTGGAAAATTTGCGGGATACAATTCCGATTCGCCGGCGTTTTTTCGACCCAACGTTTGACCCGGTCGCCCGGGATGCCGAGAACGGTCGCGTAAGCCTGCATCATTAGTGCCAGTAGATCGCGGTCGGAGTTCGCCGGAGTGAATGCGATTTGTTCGAAAGTTTTTAGGAATTCCTGCTTCGGGAAGCCGGTGTAATCCTGATTCCCGCGCTTTGCCTGCTTCCCGAATAACACATTCGTCCACGACTCGTTGGTCAGGTAATCGAATTGCGCGCGCCGGCCGCGATCGCGGTATTTCGTCAGGACCGTTGGGAAATAGGCTGTGTCTTGCGGCATGACCAGCAACTCGGGATGACTGTCCAAAAGTGAAACCAGTAAGGTCGTTCCCGATTTGGCAGCGCCGGCGATGAAACAAGCGCGCTGGTCGAAGGGCAGGGTTGGCATGAACAGAGAAAACGCTCAACGCTGAATGCCCAACGCTCAACACCGAATTCATGTTTGGGTCGGATTATCCTGGCTGTCTTGGCATCTCGCGCGAAGTCGAGGGATCTCTTGCTATCTCCGGTCGCACTTGAGGGGAAATGACAGTAAAAGATGTCTCGACTTCACTCGACATGACAAACTCTCTCCCGTTTACGAAGACTGGATTGCTCGCAAGTGCCGAGCATTTACTCTCGCGTTATCGGGAAATCATCTCGGCGATTCCGCCCGAAGCAGGTTTCGGTGGAATTTGGGAGAGTGAAATGTTTCTGTTCTACGCTGCGGTTCAGCCACTGGCGCCCAAACAGATCCTCGAATCCGGCCGCGCTCGCGGGAAAAGTACGATGATCCTGGCTAGTGGCTTTCCCGAATCACAGATCGTGAGCGTCGAATTCGATCGGACCTCACCGAACGCGGCTGCGGCCGAAGAGAAACTTCAGTCGTTTTCGAATGTCGAATTGTTGTATGGGGACTCGCGCGAGATCCTGCCGAAACGGCTACAGCCGGGCGATGCGATCCTGATCGATGGACCAAAGGAGTTTCGGGCCCTGGAGTTGGCGGTCGATCTCATGGCGACCGGGCAACCATCCGTCATTTTTATGCATGACT
Organism: uncultured Verrucomicrobiae bacterium; assembly: GCA_963846065.1. Classification (GTDB taxonomy): domain Bacteria; phylum Verrucomicrobiota; class Verrucomicrobiia; order Chthoniobacterales; family UBA10450; genus DASPUI01. The sequence goes on along the minus strand of CAWJUP010000008.1, from coordinate 45,355 downwards.
TTCCGCCCAATTCGCTTTGGAGAAAATTCGTCGAGCGTTATTGGCCACAGGCATTGTTTGGAGACGATCCGGCGTTTGCTCCATTCCAGAAACTCGACCAGGAACGCGATCCGCGGCCGCCGACTCATCGCCGTGGGTACGGAATTTTTGCGATTTTGCCGGGACGACTGCCTGCATCGGCCGGTTCGCTTCGATGCAAAATGCTTCTCACACGGCTTTTTCGGCGGGTGATGTAGAGGCGCTTTTGCCGAGCGCCTGTTTTGCTGGACCGGCGTTTGATAAAAACGCCGCGGCAACTCCGTAACCTAAATCCAAACGCGATCTTCGGTCGCGACGGCGTCCACAATCACGTCATGTGGTTCCGTCGGAATCGCGTCCATCACTTGAAACCCGAAACAGATTCCGAGTTTAAACGCATTCTTCGCCCGATCGGATAAGAGACGGTCGAAGTAACCACCTCCGCGTCCCAAACGACGTCGATCTCTGGAGAATGCTAATCCCGGCACCAGCACGAGATCGATCTGGTCCGGCAACTTGATCCCATCCTTTGGGCTTTGGGGGATGATGACTTCGGGAATCTTGCGAACGTCGCAATCCAGTTTCAGCGGGGTGATGATCGGCTCGCTCGGAAGCGGCAGAAACAAAACGACGCTTTCCGCCTGCTGCCACTGCGTCAGCTGCAGGACGTTTTCGCAAATTCCGTCGGAGAACGACTGGCGATCTTCAGCCGTCATGGCGCGCAATCGTTGCTTCATCTGCTCGCGGAGGGCCGCTTTTTCAGCAGTCATGTCAAGATAGTCAGGTTTGGCGAACTATACCTGACCATGAGTTTTGCCGGCAAGCCCCTTCGCGGACGTGAATCAATTGCTTCAAGGCGCTTCGGCGATATGGTTCGCGCTTAGTGCCCATTCCTTTTGGTAAAAAAAGCCGGCGCAATGTGGTCCGCCAATCCTCGGACAACGGAGCCCAGACGCGTAAGTCGACCAAGGTCAAACTGCGCCCTCGACCTGATTGGCACCGGCGAAATTACCTCGCCGAAGTTCTCATCCCGTCACTTTTTGTGAAGCGCGCCGGCGACGACGTTCAACCGACCTTTCCGGCGCTGACCCCCGGGCAAATTGGAATCACCTGGATCGGGCATGCTTCTTTTCTGATTCAGACGCACGAGGCCAACATGTTGATCGACCCGAACTGGGCGAAATGGCTGAAAGTCATCAAACGATTAAAAAAACCGGGATTCGAAATCCATCATTTGCCGCAAATCGACGCCGTTCTCGTCACCCACGCACATTTCGATCATTTGGACCGGCGATCGCTGCGCAAGGTGGCGGCCGACCAGCCGATCGTGGTCCCGATCGGTGTCGGCAATCTGGTTCACGATCTTGGTTTTCAGATTGTTCACGAACTGGACTACTGGGAGGGGATTAAACTCGGGCCGGTCAATGTTTCGCTAACGCCTTGCTATCATTGGGGGGCTCGGTTTTTGGCTGATTCTCATCGCGGATTCGGCGGATTTGCGATTACGGTCAGCGGCCGGACGATTTTTCACTGTGGAGATAGCGCGTTCTTTCCGGGATTTCGCGAAATTGGCGAGCGCTATAATATCGACATCGCGTTGTTGCCGATTGGAGCGTACGACGCGCCGACCGGGCGCGAAGTTCATATGAATCCCGAGGAAGCGGTGCGAGCATTTATCGAACTGCGCGCAAAAACTCTGGTGCCGATGCACTACGGAACCTTCCGCCTTGGTTACGAGCCGATGGATGAGCCGCTCCAGCGTTTGCTCAAATCCGCCAGCGACCAGGGCGTGCAAGACAAAGTTTTGGTCATGACCGAAGGAAAACCGGTTGTCCTGTGAAGAGAAAAACGTTCAACGCTCAACATTCAATATCGGATGCGGAGCGCCGCGTGTGGCTGAAACTTGGGCGTTCGCTTTTCTGAATGTTCCGCTCGCGCATCATGCGTTCGGATCCGGTTGGCGCATCAGTCGCCGGTTTGGTTGTCGTTTTCTTTTGCCTGCTTCTTCTCCGGCATGATCCGCTGATTTTTTGGAACGATGACTATGAATTGTCGATCCTGCCGGTGTTCGCCGACGTCGCTCGAAGCTGGAATGAAGGCCACTGGCCGCTGCTGAGCCCCTCCTCGTGGGTCTGCAATAATCTCGCGGGCGAATTTCAGTACGGAACATTTTCAATTTTCATCAATCTCGCTGTGGTTTTGATTTGGAAATTTCCGCTCAACTTCGCCAATCAGGCGGCGGCGCTTTCGATCACGCATCTGTTTTTTTTGGCGGCGGGCGCATTTCTGCTCGCGCGCGATCGCCGGTGCAACCCTCCGCTCTCAGTTTTTGTCGCGCTGGTCGCCGCGTTGAACGGCTGGATCATTTGTTGGGGTGCAACCGATTGGTTCGGCGCTCTGGGCGCGTTCACCTGGCTGCCCTGGTGTTGGTGGGCATTGGCAAGAGCTTTGGATCCGCGACGAGGTCGATATCGATTTCTGTGGCCGGCATTTTTTGTCTACCTGCTCGTCACCGGAGGTTTCCCTTACACGGTCTTGATGCTGGTCGTGCTGATCTTTTGGCTCGCGATCAAATCGGTCTTGGAAACGAAAACTGTGCGAGTCGTTTGGCCGATGCTGATTGGCTCGGCGCTTGGATTGGGAATCTCCGCGCCGGCGTGGCTGGCCATCTTTGATTACGTGCATGGCTCGGCCCGGGAATTACAGCCCGTCGCTTCACATTGGCAATGGATCGTTCCATGGCGTGCGTTTCCCGGATTTATCTTGCCGTGTTGGACTGTGAACTGGTCCGATTTCTCGACCCGGTACCTTCCGCATACGGCCACGGAACTTGCCTGCGGGTTGGTGGCGCCGTCGGCGCTGATTGCGGGATTTCTCTGGCGCCCCCGCCTGTTGTTAGGCCGGTTGAAGTGGGAACTGCTTCTCCTCTTCGGTGTTCTCCTCCTCTCGATGCTTCCGACGTTCGGAGTTTTTCGCTGGAGCTTTCGTTGGTTGCCCTTTGCTCATCTGATCTTGGCAATCTGCGCGGCTGAGGTGCTCCGATTACGGCGTCGATTGGCGATCGGATCTGCGGCCATGCTCTTATTAATCGCAGTCACCATTCTTATCGCCGTATTTGGAGCCGGCGGTCGGTCCGGACCCGGCACCACCCTGGCTTACTTCCAAATCGTCGTGATCTGGGTGTTAGTGGAATGGTTTCTTCCCGATTTGCGGGTGCGAAACTGGACGCCGGCGGTGGCCACATTCGCCGTCTTGCTTGCGACCTATGTTTCTATTCCAACAAACTGCGGAGTCCCGAAATATAATTTTTCTCAGGAACTGACGAAATCGGAGCCGTTGGATCGGAACCGTCTTTACCTGGCGATCTATTCGCCGGCCGAAGCAGCATATCGACGCGAATATCGTAACGGCCCGGTTGGGCAGGTCGCGCGTCCTGGCAACGTGCCGATGTGGGCACAACTCCGTTTTATTAACGGCTACAGCCCCATTCAAAGTGCCGGCGTCGCACGTGAGTTTAAATTCTTCACTCATGGCGAGCTCGACGGTGACATGGGGCGTTATCTGGTGACTAACGAATCGGGACCCGGCGGTATTCTCGAGCAGCTTGGCGTCGATGGGATCGTTGTTGCGCACGAAATCGAAGTTGCACCGTCGGAAGAAAATTGGCAGCTCGTGCTTTCGAATGATGACGGCTCTCTTTTTCATCGAAAAGGAGAACCGTTAGCGCACGTTCGTTCGGTCGGGTGGATTGATTCGCTGCCTGAACGCAATTTTGCCCGGGCCGGTATTTCTCATATTGTTGATTCACGAAACGAAGTCTCAGCGGACATCGAGAATTCGGATACGGATCAACCTGCGCTGATCACGTTTTCGCGTCCCTATTTCAACGGATATGTTGCCCGCATCGGTCACACCAAGCTTCGCGTGACATCATATCGCGGCTTTTTTCCGATCGTTGAAATTCCCGCAAAGAGCGCGGGCCGCTTGATTCTAAGTTATCGACCTGGGTGGCTCATTTGGGGCGGTGCGTTATCGATTTTCTGCGTGGTGATCTGTCTGGGAGGAATTACCGCCGCATTTTTCCGCAACAAAACGATCGCGGACTCGTTGTAGCGTTCGCTTTAAGAAACACGATGCGCCCAAAAATTTGGTGGGACGAGACTCTGTCGAGCCGGTCACTGCGTGCGCTCAGCCTGCCCGACTCAATAGACGTCGCGCTTGTAGCGTTTGTCGGATTTGAGTTTCTCGACGTACTCGTTGGCCGCGTCGACGGACATTCCGCCTTGTTCTTCAACAATTTTGCGGAGAGCGGCGTCGACGTCTTTCGCCATTCGTTTGGCGTCACCACAAACAAAAAACTGCCCGCCTTCGGTGTCGATCCATTTCCAGATTTCCGCAGCGTTATCCAACAGCTTGTTTTGCACGTAAACCTTGTGCGCCTGATCTCGTGACCATGCACAATCCAACCGCGTGAGAATTCCATCGCTGGTTAATTTCGCCCAATCTTCTTCGTAGGCGTAATCGCACTTTTCGCGTTGAGCGCCAAAGAAGAGCCAGTTTTTGCCTTTCGCGCCGATGGCCTGTCGCTCCTGCAAGAATGCTCGAAATGGCGCCACGCCGGTTCCGGGTCCGACCATCACCGCGGGCGTGTTGGGATCCTCCGGCAAATGAAAATGCTTGGCTGAACTTGGATACACCGGGACTGGAACGCCGTCCGCGCGATCGGCCAGAAAACTCGAGCAGACCCCCGCACGTTGTCGTCCGTGGCTTTCGTAGCGAATCACATCGACGATGAAGTGCACCTGATCGGGAAACACCCGCAAACTCGAAGCCACCGAATAGAGCCGCGGCTGCAGTTTGTTCAGCAAAGCCACAAACTCGTCCGGCGTAAATTTCGCTGAGGGATGGTCGATCAGGAAATCGATGACGTCCATGCCCCACAAATAGTTTTCGAGATCTTGTTTGCGTTCGGGATGAAGAAGTTCCTGCAACGTGGGCGCGGCCGCCGCGCGTTCCACAATTGCTTTCAAAAATTTCGGAGTGGGCTGCGTAATCGAGCAATCCTTCAACAACGCTTCTCGCAGCGGTTTCTGTGTTTTCGCGGCGGTGACGATCTCATCACCTTTCGCTCCGATGGCATGAAGGATTTCATCGACCAGCTTCGAATCGTTCGTCGGATAAACTGCGACCGAATCACCCGGATCGAAGTGCAATCCCCAGCCAGTCAGGTCGATTTCGAAATGCCGCGTTTCTTTTTCCGAATCTGAGGTGCTTAGCATCCGGTTCACCGCCAATTTTCCTGGAAACGGATTTTGGCGCGTCCATTGCGATGTGAGCGCAGCGGATTTCGGCGGAGCGGTGACTTCTGACATCTGGTGGCGGCGGCGGTCTGTGACCGTCGCAAATGCGCGCCGAGAAATCAACTCAATGGTTTAATGCGGTGGAGCGAGGCTCAGTCGAGTGAAATATTTTTCGCCATATCGACAATCGGGCCGGGACAGGCATGTTCCTGGCGTGCTTCAGGAAGGGGAATCATCAGCCGAGGAATGTGCAGCACCGATCGGCGAGCGACCCGAAATCACCGGCCAGGTTTTTCCAACCGGACACGATCCCTACGCGGCATTCCGTTCGCGTGGCTTCAGTTTCTTCACCGCCGGTAATTTATTGTCGATCATCGGCCGGCAAATGCTCGCCGTTGCGGTGGAATGGGAAATTTACAACCGAACGCACTCGGCGACAGCGCTCGGTTTGGTTGGGCTCGTTTTTGCCATTCCGATCGTGGGATTGTCTCTTCCCGCCGGCTATCTGGCAGATCGGGTCAGCCGCAAACATATCATTCTCGTCGCGCAGATTTTAAGCGCGATCATTTCGGCGCTGCTCGCAATTGTTTCATGGCAACACCTGGCCATTCCCGATTATTCGATTTTGAGAGCTTCAAATCACGGCCTCGCCTCAATCGCCGGACTTTTCGAACGCCACCATACCCAGTTTCATTTTTCCGATGCATCGATACCGTTAATCTACTTTCTTCTCTTCATCGGTGCGATCGCTCGCACTTTCAGCTGGGCCGCTCGAAGCTCGTTCTTTCCCACTTTGGTTTCACGTGATGCGTTTTCGAACGCGGTGACCTGGAACAACAGCATTTTTCAAATTGGATCAGTGGTGGGACCGGCCCTGAGCGGTCTGATTGTTGCCCGAATCGGATTCCCGGTTGTTTACTCGATCGACGCCGTCACCGCTTTTTTGTTTTTTCTCATGGTGCTGCCGATCTCGCGCGCGCCGGGCATTCGTCAGCGCGCGAAAGAAAACGCCTGGCACGGATTGGCCGCTGGTATTCGGTTCGTTTTCACCAAAAAAGTCATCCTGGCGACGATCACCTTGGATCTTTTTGCCGTGCTCCTTGGCGGCGCGACGGCGCTCTTGCCCATATTTGCCGATCAAATTTTGCACTGTGGCGCGGTGGGGCTTGGGTGGATGCGAGCCGCGCCGGCCGTTGGTGCTTTTGCCATGGCTTTGACCGTTGCTTATCTCCCGCCGATGAAAGGCGCTGGCAAAACTCTGTTGTGGTGTGTCAGCGGGTTTGGCATCTCGACCATTCTCTTCGGATTATCGACTGCGTTCTGGTTTTCGTTGCTAACGCTCTTTTTGATCGGCGCCTTCGACAGCGTCAGCGTCATTATTCGCGGTTCGATCGTGCAACTGGTGACACCGGATGAAATGCGCGGCCGGGTTTCATCCGTGAACAATATTTTTATCGGTACCTCCAACGAATTCGGCGCGCTTGAATCAGGTTTGAGTGCCGCTCTATTTGGCCCGGTGATTTCCGTCGTTGCCGGTGGAATCGGAACCATCCTGGTGGTTCTCGCGGTTGCATTCGGTTGGCCGGAAACACGTGAGATCGGAACGCTCGATCGAAATTTGAAATGAACACTGATTATCAGCGACGCTTCCTGCAGGATTCAAGGATTGAGAAATGAAAGTTGCCGCCGCCCAAATCTCCTGCGCCATCGGCGATCGCAACGCGAACCTGCAGAAGGTCCGCTCTTTTTGTCAGCAGGCCAAATCCGCCGGGGCGGAACTCATCGTATTTCCCGAGATGACCGACACCGGTTACTCGATGCCGGTGATTCGCGAAAAGGCGGCCGCATGGGACAAAGGTGCCGTTCCTGAATTGCAAAATCTGGCGCGAGAATTTTCGGTCGCGATCGTGTGCGGAGTTTCTGATCGGGACGGCGAATCGATTTACAACGCGCAAGTTTTTATCGATCGCGAAGGTCAGGAGATAGCCAAGTATCGCAAAACACATTTGGTCACGGCGCCTCAATTCGACGAGCGGACCTGTTTCACGCGCGGGTGATCGGTTCGTCGCCTGCTCGTATGGCGGGTTCAAGTTCGGCCTGAATATCTGCTACGACCTTCGATTCCCGGAAATCGCGCGAACTCTTGCGGTGAAACAGCAGGTCAATGTGTTTGTGACGTCGTCGGCCTGGCCGATGGTGCGGGTCGATCATCTTCGCGCTTTCAGATTGTCCCGGGCGATTGAGAACCAGAGTTATCTGATACTGGCGAATCGAGTCGGCACAGATGACGAGGTGACGCTGTGCGGAACGTCAGCGATCATCGATCCGCATGGCACCATTGTCGCCGCCGCTTCGGTCGATCGTGAGGAATTGTTGGTCGGCGATATTTCATCCGATGTTATTCAATCGGTTCGCGAAAAATTAAAGTCGTTCGATCATCGTCGAACCGATTTGTACTAAATCAAAACGCGCCGTGGAGCGCGACCATTCCGTAGGGCGCGGCTTCGTTTTGATGGTAGCGGATATTGGTCCGATAAAAATCGAAACCACGATAAGGCTGGTAACCGGTTTCGGCGCTCAACGTGATGTCGTTGGTAATTTTCCATTCACATCCGCCTCCAGCCCGGACTTCGCTGTAAGTGAGGACGGCGTGATTTAATTGCGGCCGTCCCTGGCGATCGCCAAAATCGTCCGTCATTCGGAAGTTTGTTTCCTTAAATTCGCCGCCGCCGTAGAGCGTCAGACTCTTATTCCATTCATATTCGAGCCGTGGGGTTGGCAAAACGGCGTTAATCACCCATTGGCGGGCAAATTTCCAACGAACACCGGCCGCCGGGAGCACCGGATATTTTCGTTCCACATCTACGCTGACGCCGGCGATGAATTGCAGGTTCGGATTGTAGATGTAAGTGCCGCCGGCAATGAACGGCATGTTGAAATCATCCGAAAGACTGGCCACTCCGGTGTTGTACATCCCCGGTTGAGCTTCCACCCGCAACAAAATCGAATCCGACAATTGGGTATCGAGCCCCACCACCAGAGCAATCGATTGCAATGTGTCCGGAAGCGGCGCGCTGTTTGGAAAACCGAACCAAAATCGCTCCCATTCGACTCCGAGCCTGAGAACTCCAATCTTGACCCGCGGGGTGAGGACGAAACGCATGATTAGGTCGTCCTCGTCGAAGTCGTTGATTGCCTTCGTGCCTCGGGCGACGCCCGCTTCCCCGACGTAAGTCTCGGAGAACGAGTATTCGGCCGAGCTGAAGAACGATACGATTTTATCGCCAACCGCATCTTGCGCGGTGGCGACTGGGCGCAGGAGAAAGACGCAGCCTAACAAAACACCAAATTGTAAAACGATGGCGAGGCATTGAAATCAACGATTTGTGTCCTTGCGAAACAATGTCACCGCTTTCGAGATATCTTTCATCATGGCCGATTCCGACCCGAGTCGCTCGACCCCGTGAAGTGAGGCCAACGAAGCGGCCGAGATCATGTCTCCGCGCCAGACCAGCGTTTTGCCGTCGGCAATCGGCCACATTTGATAGAGAGTCAGTGCGACGTAATAGCCGCCGCTCGCGTAATAAAGAATGTCTGCGGCTTGATAGGATCCGCCCGAGATAGCTTTGCTGTAGGATGCGCCGAGGGTCACGACTCCCTGATCGTCTACATCCAGGAGCTCCCAATATGGTTCTGGCGTGAGCGAACCTGCTCCGCGGCCGATCCCCGTTTCGCTCAACAGGCCGGAGAATTGTTTCCGGATTTTATCCTGCTGCTTTAACAGTGAATTCACTTCATCGTTTGGTCGGATGGAATCGCCGATATGGTCGTAAGAAGGTTCGGCGGCCGTGCCGCCCGACATGAACGCCTTGGCGCGCTGAGCGAGGAGGTCGCTCCAAAAATTCGCCACCGGGGCTGGAATCGCCCCGTTACCTTCGCTGCCGCCTGAAAATTTCTTGGCCTCGTCTTTACTGATCTGCAACTCCGAGCTCATTTTTTGGGTGGCGGAAACCAGTGCGCTGACAGAATTATTATTCGGAGCGCTCTTGAGCTCGCTGAAATTGGCCGAAGACGGAGAAGCTGGAAGATCTCCGTGAACAAAAACTTTGAGCTCTTTATGTTTGGTTGGATCCCATTGTTTCATGGCCTCCACCTGCTGAGCCGGCGAGCCGCTGGTGACGTAGCAACTCTGGACGGAAAGAAAGCGGCCGCTCATCGGCAGTCCGTGCATAGTTTTCACGTCGCTCGTGGCCAGGTCGTTGAGATCGACTTTTCCGAAAACGGAAAAGCCGGCCATTTCCGAGACCGGGTCAGCTAGGACGGCCGGCATTTCGAGGCAAAGCAGCAGCAGTATGAGACTAAATGTTCGATTCATCGGGAGATGGAACCATTATCGCCCGTGACTCATGGTTGCAAATACGAGTACATCGTCGCAATAACCCTTTCGCCATGCCTGATTCAGTCATTGTCCTTGATCACCTGACAAAAGACTTCGGGGACGTGCACGCCGTCCGGGATCTCACTTTTACGATCGAAGCTGGGACGATCTTCGGTTTTCTTGGCGCAAATGGCGCGGGCAAGACGACGACCATACGCATGCTGTGCGGACTGACCCATCCGAGTGGGGGCCGGGCAACGATTAGCGGGCACGACGTTTGGAAACAGCGAGAAGAGGTTCGGGCAAACTTTGGATACGTCGCTCAACGGTTCAGTTTATATCCCGATCTGACTGTTCACGAAAATTTGCGCTTCTTTGGCGGTGCTTGCCGTGTTCCGGGAGCAAAACTGGAATCCCGCATCCGGGAATTGTTGGGACTGACCGATCTCGAGAAGAAACGCGAAACCGCAGCGGGCAGTTTGTCCGGTGGCATGCGCCAGCTTCTCGCGGTGGCATGCGCGTTGATCCACGATCCACCATTGCTGTTCCTGGACGAACCGACCTCGGGACTCGATCCGGTGCATCGGCAACAGATTTGGAATCTGCTCTACGATTTGAGTCATGGCGGCAAAACCATTTTTGTTACGACGCATTACATGGATGAGGCCGAGCGCTGCACGGAGGTCGGGTTTATCGATAGCGGCAAATTGCTAGCCAAAGCATCTCCCCGGCAGCTGAAGGAGAGTTTCCGGACTCGTTTACTTGAGCTCGATATCGATCCCTTAATGCCGGCGCTGGTCCGGCTGCGCGGTTTGCCCGGGATTCTCGGGGCGTCTCTTCGCAGTGGTGCTTTGCGCGTTTACGCGCCGGATCCGGAGCGACTCATTAACGATTGGAAAGCGAAATGGCCATTCCCGGATTTGAAATTGTTAGGCGAACGGTGGGTAGAACCGGACATGGAAGATGTCTTCACTGCGTATTCGCAAGGATATGATGCGGTGTTGAAACAGGGGGCGATCGAGTGAAAACGTCGAACACCGGATATCCAAAATTGAGTGCTGGCAGTGAACGACCGCGGCGGAAGAAAACGCCGAACGCCGAACGCCGAACATTCAACGCTGAACAATTGACCGCGCGTCTTAATGACGGTTCTGCAGTCTATTCGTCACAGAAAGTGAAGTTCGATCTTGAAGACCGGCTCTTGGAATTTGCCGTGTCTGTTATTGCACTCGTAGAATCCCTGCCGGCATCGCGCGCCGGTAATCACATAGCCGGACAACTGCTCCGATCTGGAACCTCTCCCTACGGCCATCACGGTGAAGTCGAATCTGCAGAATCGCGTAAAGATTTCGTTCATAAACTGAAGAGTTGCTTGAAAGAACTTCGTGAAGCCCGCCGTTGGCTCCGGCTTATTGCACGAATGAAAAAACTCACTCAGAACGATCATTTATCTGCTTGTCTTAGCGAATCAGACGAACTTATCCGGATTTTTGTCGCCAGTGTGCGTACGACCGAGAGTCGCAAGTAACGATGAATTTCTGTTCATTCAATGTTCAGCGTTCGGCGTTCGGCGTTCGATGTTTTCGTCGTCTGGTTCTCATGAGAAACGAGATCATTTCCGTCAGCGCCATCGCCAGTGTCGCCTACAAGGAGTTTTTGCACATTTATCGCGATCGGCGTGTGCTGGTGTTGCTGATTATTCTGCCGCCGCTATTCACGCTGATTTTCGGTCACGCGTTCGGAGGAGGAGATGCGACTGATGTGCCGGCGTTATTGATCAACCGCGACAGCGGCGACCGGGCTCAACGTTTCTCCGATATCGTTTCCCAGAACAAGACGTTCAAGTGGAAGCGGCTGCCGGCCGAAACAACGGACGAATCGGATTTGTTAGGCCATGGGGTGCAGGCGGCGCTGGTTATTCCCGCGGGCTGGAGTGACAGTTTGCAAAACGGCGATCCCAAGGCGCTTCCGCTGTATCTCGACGGGAGCGATACAAATACAGCCAACGAACTGGAAGGAAGCATCCGGCAAAGTTTAGGCGATTTTCAGATGAAGGAGCGCGACGTGATGATCGACAATTTGCCGACCGAGGTTTTCGAACTTGGGAAAAACCTGCCGGTGGACGTTCGCCACCAATTTGTTTCGTTGATGACGGCATGGACGACCGAAGGAAAAGTCCTCTACAACCCGAAGGAACGATTTATTGATTACGTGGTACCCGGAATCATCGGTCTGATTTTGCAATTGCTGACGGTGACTCTGATGGCGTGCACCATTGCCCGCGAACGAGAGTCGGGAACACTTTATCAGTTACTCGTTACCTCGCTGCGACGCGGAGAAATCGTTATCGGCAAAATGCTGCCCTATCTCGCGATCTCCATTTGTCTGATTGCGCTGATTATTTTGTTGAGCTGGTGGCATTTCAAAGTCGCATTTTATCAGCCGCCCGCTCTCGCGCTGATCTGTCTCTTGTTTCTGCTCTGTTCGCTCGGACTGGGTCTTTTGATCTCAGCCATTTCCAAGACGCAGACCCAGGCGATTCAATTTTCGGTCTTCTTCCTCCTGCCCGTTTTTGTTCTGTCGGGCGCTTTTGCGCCCTTGAACCAACTGCCACAGGCGGTACGTTATCTCTCGGAAATATTTCCGCTGACACATTTTTGCCGGGCTTTTCGACTGGTGAACTTGTACCACGCGTCCGTCGGATTTTACGGGACTGATTTGATCGTATTGTTCGTCGGAGCAGTGGTGACCTTCGTGGGCGCAGCTATTCTGTTGCAAAGGAGTGAACAATGAGCAACCGGCGGGCAAAGGACGCAGGTCGTGCGATTGGGGGATTGATGAAGAAGACGTTTTTAATGGCCTGCCTCACCACGCTGCTTGTCGTTCCCGGCTCGGCATTGGCGGCCGGCGGCGGCCCATCGAATTCGACGCCCCAGGACGTGTTCGACGGTATGCGGCACAGCTTTCGGGCCGACAAAGCGAAAGGCGTGCATCTGAAGTATCAATGGGAATTGCGCGGCCCGAACGGCGGCGAATGGTGGATCGACGTGGAAGATGGAAAATTTAAGATGGGCCGCGGTAAAATCGACAACCCGACTGTGACCTTTGTCAGTAGCGACAAAGATTGGGTGGCGATGTCGAACGGAAAATTGAAAGGCAGTTGGGCGTTCGTGACCGGGCGGCTGAAGGTGCGCGGAAGCCACGCGGACGCTCGCAGGCTGGACGAGATATTTCCCTAGAACCGCACGCTGACGCCGCCCTGAACATAGGGAGCAGGGTCCAGCTTCGCTCGCCGATCGGCCCGGAAGAAATCAAATTCGCGGTAAACGGTGGCGCCCGCGTTGCCGAACACTTCCACGTGTTTAATACCCCGGTACTTGGCCTGCACGCCAACCCGGTCCTCATTGTATTGCACGACCGCATCATGAAGCTGAATCTTCTTTTCCGTGGTGGATACGTCGTCGGTGCGGAAGCTCTCGTAATAAAGGTCGGCGAGGAGTCGAAATTGCCAGTCGTCGTTCGGCTCGTAAACCAGGGATGGTTTGGGAAACACGCCCTCCAGGCGAAGCTTGTCGCTGATGAGCCAGAGAATTCCACCGCCGGGAGCGACGACCGGATGTTGATAAATACCGCCGCCGAGGCCGACTACTCCGAAGATTTTGTCCTTTCTCAATGGAAAGCTGACAAAGGCCTTCCAGGGAATATCGAATGAATCGCCCGTGATGTTGTTCTGAAAATATGCGCCCGGGTCGAGCTCGATTCCGGCGCCGGCATGGTCTTGCACGATGTACTCGAAAGCAATGTGTCCGGAGAATGATTGCAAATGATCCGGCAGGCCATTATCCGATCCGCCGAAATCAAAACGCTCGTATTCAACTCCCGCTCGAAAATACCAGTTGCCGTTGATCAGAAACCGATGGTCGTAGGTAAAATCATTATAGAGCGAGTCGCCACTGCCGAGCTTGCCGTGGTCTCCGTTGAAATCGCTCTTGAATGTATAAATCGTCTGGTACTGGAAAAGATCGCGTGAGTTTTCGTCAGGAATGGGCGCAGGTTGCGCGATTGCCTCGGATTTACTGTCGCTGGCCTGGTTGACCGACTGCGCGTTGGTCCGCGTCGAGGCAACGCTGAGGCCAAGGGCGGAAATCAGAATGGAAAAAAAGGCCAGGGATATGCGGTTTTTCAGGTTAGGGCTGTTCATATTCTCACCATGGACGGCTATCGATTATATCGAACGCGCCCTACGAAAGTGATGTATCGGATTACACGGGTTTCAGCAAGCCTTGTGCTGCGGAAACGTCGATGGGCGGCAAAACTCGATTTATTTCGGCTCGATATGGTGGGGATGGCAAAATCAATCCATCGCCACGCGCAGTGGTTAGATGGAAATCGTTTCGCCAATCTTCATCACGCGCATCTGAGATTTCACGCCCCGCGCTTTCAATTCCTTGTCAAACATCTCCGGCGTGCCTGTAAGCACAGGAAACGTGTCATAGTGGTTTGGCACAACCATGCGGGGATTGACCAGCTCGACAGCTTGGGCCGCGCGCTTCGGTCCCATGGTGAAATGATCACCGATGCAACAGAGCATCACGTCGATTTTGTAATATTCGCCGATGAATCGCATATCGCCGAACAGATCGGTATCGCCGGTGTGATAAACGGTCGGGCCGTTTGCAATCTCAACGACGAGGCCGGTCGCTGGTCCCGCGAACACCGGCGCGGAAGCTTCATCCTTTTGGACATATGACCCGTGACACGCCGGAACGACAGTCACTTTCATTTCGCCACCCAACAGCGATATCGTTCCACCGATGTGACCATTGGTTTCGGCACCTGCCTGTTCTCGTGGATATCCGAGCACGGAAACCATCGCGGTCGCTAAATCCAGATTGGAAACCAGCTTCGCGCCCGTTTCTCTGGCGATCTCTACGCTTTCGCCGACGTGATCGGTATGACCATGAGTCAATAAGATCAGGTCGACTTTTTTCAGTTTTTCCACGTCAGCCTGCCCGTTCGGGTTCAAAGGATTTTTGATCCAAGGATCGATCATTGCCACGTTGCCATTGGGCGTTTCGAGTTTATACGACGCCTGTCCGTACCAGGTAAGTTGGGTTGCCATGTCATGACCAAAGCGAAAACGGTCTTGCAGGCAAGAATCACATCAACGAGATCGAAAGGGTGGCCCACGAACATGCCCACCGTCACCTGGCGGCGGTCCATCCACGGATGGCGGCGCTGATTGCCCGATCACGCCGGTATGAAATTACGCCATCGCTGGCGGCCCGGCCGTTTGATGCCTTGGCCGAATCGATCGCCTATCAGCAGTTGAGCGGAAAAGCTGCGGCCACCATTTGGGGACGGGTTCGGGCGCTTTATCCGAAGAAAAAATATCTCGACCCGAAGATGGTATTGAAAACGCCCGACGAAAAACTGCGCGGGGCAGGACTGTCGCGCAGCAAAGTCGCGGCGTTGAAAGATCTTGCGGCGAAAACCATCGACGGAACGGTTCCTTCCGGGCGGGCTCTGGCCAAAATGGAGGACGAGGAGATTATCGAACGACTCAGTCAAGTTCGCGGGATCGGGCGGTGGACCGTGGAAATGTTATTGCTTTTTGATCTCGGCCGGCCGGACGTCTGGCCGGTCCACGACTACGGAGTGCAGAAAGGTTTCGCCAAAACGTTCGGCAAACGAAAACTGCCCACGCCAAAACAGTTGCTAAAATTCGGAAAGAAGTTCCAGCCGTATCGTTCGGCCGCCGCCTGGTATTTTTGGCGTGCGCTGGATGTTCCAGAGAAGACAAATCGGTTCGATTGAATTCCCACCAAATTTCGGCGCTTGATCGGATTGCGCAGAAGAAATAAAACCCCAGCAATATGGTGATGGTTCATGTCAACCGGGGCGCAACGAGTCTGGGCGCATTTTCTGAGGACGAAGTGAAACAGGGGCTTCGCAGTCGGCGTTTTCTCCCGACTGACCTGGGTTGGCGCGAGGGCATGGCAAATTGGCAGGTCTTGTCGCAGTTTCCTGAATTCGCTGCGGACATTGCCGCTGCCGGAGTCGAACCGCCGCCTTCGCAAGCCGCTGCGGGACCGCCGGTCGTGCCGATTGGATCGGTGGAGATGACTCGCACGGGTTTGCCGTGGGACCACCGCGCAACAAAAGGATTCGTCTCGGCGTTCATTGAAACATTGCAGGTCGTCTTAACCAAGCCTTCCGAAGCATTTTCGATGATGAAACGCGAAGGCGGCCTCGGCGATCCGTTACTGTTCCTGCTCATCGGCGGTAGTTTCGGATACGCGATATATTTTATTTACCGGCTGGTGTTTCACTCGGTTGGGTTAATGGCCTTCGGCGGCGTGCCCAACCGCAACGATCCGTTTGTTTACATCGCCGGTCTGGGTGCGGTAGGTTTTTTGTTGATCATTTTTGTGCCGGTGCTGGTCGCGATCGGCGCGTTCATCAACGCCGCGATTCTTCATCTTTGCCTGATGATCGTTGGTGGCGCGAAGCATTCCTTCGAAACAACCTTTCGCGTCGTTTGTTTTTCGGGCGGGTCCATCTCGCCATTGTTTATCGTGCCGATCTGCGGCGCGCTGGTGGTGGGAATTTGGGGAATCGTGTTGCGTTGCATCGGTCTCGCGCGTGCCCATGAAACCGATACGGGTCGCGCGGTTTTTGCCGTGTTTTTGCCGCTGATTGTCTGTTGTGGTGGAATTATAGTGGTGGCGATGATGTTCGGAGCGCTGGGCGCCTGGAGTGCGTCGCAACATTGAGCGGTGCAAGTCCTCCGCTGCAAACTACGCCCCGGACAGCTCGATTATGAATTCGTCTGGCTGTCGGTTTCTGCCGTCTCGTTAGGCCTGGCCATCGCCTGGTTCGGGATCGGATTACCCTGGCCGCATTGTTTGTTTCATGAAGTCACCGGCTGGCCCTGTCTGACGTGCGGAGCGACTCGCTCGACCATCGCATTTCTGCACGGACATTTTCTAGACGCGCTGAAATGGAATCCGCTCGTATTCATGGCGCTCTGCGGGGGTGTTTCATTTAATGGGTACGCGCTGGTTGTGTTGTTGGCGCGTGCGCCGCGGGTGCGATTGGCCGCGCTCACCCCGGGTGAAGGAAAGATTGTTCGAATATTGGTGATTGCCGCTGTCGCGCTGAATTGGATTTATCTACTTGGCCATTGGCAGCGATATTGACCCGCGTCGGCGTCGCGAATCGCCAATCAATTGGCAATTGGCAATTCGAAGAGTGACCTCTAGCTTCGCACCATGCGCGTCCTCGTTACCGGCGGTGCGGGCTTTATCGGCTCGCATTTGGTCGAAAAGCTACTCGAGCTTGGTCACGAGGCAGCCATTCTCGATGACTTCAATGATTTTTACGATCCCGGGATCAAGCAGGCGAATATTCGCGCGTTCGCCGAAAACGTGCGGATTCATCGAGTCGATATTCGCGACAACGGCGCGGTGCTCGATCTGTTTCGTCGGGAAAACTTCGACGTGGTGGCTCATCTGGCTGCGCGCGCCGGTGTTCGGCCTTCGATTCAGCAACCGCAGCTTTATTACGACACCAACGTCAAAGGGACCCTGCATTTGCTGGATGCAGCAAGGTCGGCTGGGATTGACCGATTTATTTTTGCCTCGAGCTCATCCGTTTACGGGGCGGACCGGAAAGTGCCGTTTTCCGAAGACCGGCATCTGACGCAAACGTTGAGTCCGTATGCCGCGACAAAGATCGCCGGAGAGTTTCTCTGCTCGACGTTCTCTCACCTTTATCAGATGCGGGTGGTCTGTTTGCGCTACTTTACGGTGTATGGTCCGAGGCAGCGGCCTGATCTCGCCATTCATCAATTCACCCGAAAGATTGCGACCGGCCAACCGATCGATCAATTTGGTGATGGCGGCACGCGGCGGGATTACACGTATATCGATGACATTATTCAGGGAACAGTTGCCGCCCTCAATTACGAGGGGCCATTGTTCGACATTTTTAACCTGGGTGAAAACGACACGATTGAGTTGAGGGCGCTGATCTCGGCGATCGAAACGGCGCTGGGTCAGAAGGCCAGTATTAATCGTCTGCCGGAACAACCCGGCGACATGCCGTTGACCTGCGCGGACATTTCCAAAGCCCGTAAGCTGCTCGGCTACAATCCTCAAACCAAATTTCAGGAGGGATTGCCCCGGTTTGTGGACTGGTTTCAGCGCAGCCAGAAAACTCGTTAACCGGCAGGGACATTAAATCTCGAGCCGTTTCTTCCTTGCAAACCAGGGCAGAGCCAACGATAGTCGCGGCCAGAGGTCAAAAATTCGATCCTCCGAACGTCTGCTTCCACGATTCAGGTTGTTATGACGCGAGGTTTTTCATCGCTGTTTCGCTTGCTGAGGGTGATGGCGTGTAGTTCGGAGCGAACCTTTTTACGACCCAGAGAGGCGGAGTTTCCTATGGCGTGGTCTGGTCTGAACCGGAGTCTGTTAACCTTCCAAGGTATGTGCGCTCAGGACTGTGCATCAAATGATGCGCTCCGCTCATTTAACAATCGAGTAATTATCGGATATCAACATGAACTCACATTCATCCGGCAGACGCTCGCGTCATTCGCGCGGCGGCCGAAGAAGGGGCGATCGTCACCAGCGTCCGCACGGGGCGCCGGCGAAGCCCGTCAAGAAAACATTCTGGCAGCGAGTAGCTGCGTTTTTCGGAAACAATCAACCGAGTCAGAAACCGGCAGCCGTTTCTCGGAACGGTTCGCAACAGAAACCCCCACAAACCCCACCGAGATCAGCGCGTAAACCGGAATCGGTCGAAGTCACGTCGCCACGTCTTTACGTCGGCAATCTTTCATTCGACGCCACGGAGAGCGACTTGTTCAACCTGTTTAATGGGGTTGGTCATGTCCAGAACGCGGAAATCGTCAGTTACCGCCATAATCAGAGATCGAAAGGGTTTGCCTTCGTGCAAATGCAAACGATCGACGAGGCTAAGCGAGCGGTCGACGAACTGCACGACAAGGAATTCCTTGGTCGCAAATTGGTCGTAAGTGGGGCAAAAACGAGCGACCACGCACCGCAAAGCTAAACCTTTTAGAACGCAAAGCATTCGAACGGGAGGCGCACGCGAGTCGTGAGTCTCCCGTTTCTTTTTGTCGCCCCCCATGGCAATGACAAATGACGCACCAACCATTTTTCATTGTCGGACCGACGGCCAGCGGTAAGTCCGACCTGGCGGCCGACGTTGCCGAAGAACTTGACGCTGAAATAGTCAATGCCGACGCGTTTCAAATCTATTGTGGTTTCGATCAGCTAACGGCCAAGCCAGACAGGGCGACTCTGGCCAGGGTTCCGCATCACCTCACCGGCACCATTCCGACTTCGGTCGAAATGAATGCCGAAAAATTTCGACAGCTCGCCTTGGCAGCCATCTCGCAGATCCGGTCGCGTCAAAAGTTGCCGATGGTGGTTGGTGGGAGCGGACTTTATGTCAAAGCCTTGACCCACGGTTTGACGGATTTGCCACCATCGGATCCCAAGATGCGCGACGAATTGAATCAGATGAGTCTCGATGAGCTTCGAGCAAAACTCCGCGAATTGGATCCATCGGCGATGAATCGTGTCGATCTAAAGAATCGGCGGCGCGTGGTCCGCGCCGTCGAGATTTGTTTGTTAACTGGCAAACCGGCGTCAGCTCTGAAGAGCGCCCCAGCACGGGCCGTTGTCGACCGCGATCGTTCAGAGTCGCAGCCGGGCGGAATCTTCGTTTTCCGCGAGCGCGAGGAACTTTATCAGCGAATCAATGATCGAGTGGAAAGGATGTTTGAGTCTGGGGTGGTCGAAGAAGTCGCGGCTACCGGAGATTTGGGCCCGACGGCGTCGCAGATGATCGGCCTGAGTGAGATTCGCTCGTTATTGGCTGGCAAAATCAGTCGCGCCCAATGCGTGACGACAATTCAGCAGGTCACACGCCGCTACGCCAAAAGGCAGTTGACCTGGTTTCGACGCCAAAGTACATTTTCAGCGCTGAACTTATCGCTTCTCACTCGACCGGAAGCCCTGAAATGGATTTCGCAGAAGGCGCGTCTGGCCTCTGCGCCTGGGAATGATTGAAACTCGTCCGAAAAAAGTAAACGAACGCGCAGTTTTAATCGGGCTGGAAAAGGAAGGCGTTTCGAAGTGGGACTTGCGCGATTCGCTCGAGGAGTTGGCTGAGCTGGCGAATTCCGCCGGCGCAGAAGTGGTCGAAACGGTCACGCAAAAGCTGCACAAGCCGACCGCGCCATATTACATCGGCAAAGGCAAAGCCGAATCGATCAGGGATTCGTTACAACGGCATCAGGCGACCTCGGTCATCTTCGATGACGAACTTTCGCCGGCGCAGGGGCGGAACCTGGAAACTCTGCTCGCCCGCAAGGTGCTCGATCGGACCCAGCTCATTCTCGATATTTTTGCGCAGCGGGCGCGCAGCCGGGAAGGCCGGTTACAAATTGAGCTGGCGCAATTACAATATCTTTTGCCCCGCCTCACCCGGATGTGGGATCACTTGTCGCGCCAGACTGGCGGAATCGGCACTCGCGGACCGGGTGAAACACAATTGGAAGTGGATCGGCGCCGGGTGCAGGAGCGGATTGCGCGACTCGAGCGCGAGCTCGAGGCCGTCCGAAAAACGCGAGCGGTCCAGCGCCAAGGAAGAAAACGACATCAATGGCCGGTCGCTTCCGTGATCGGTTATACCAACGCCGGCAAATCCACCTTGTTGAATTTACTGACCGGCGCTGATGTCGTCGCCGAGAATCGGTTATTCGCCACGCTGGATCCCACGACCCGGAGCTTCGTTTTGCCTAACAACCAGCGGGTCCTGCTGACTGATACCGTCGGATTTTTGCGAAAACTCCCGCACACGTTGATCGAGTCATTCAAAGCAACACTGGAGGAAGTGAACGAAGCCGATCTCCTGATTCACGTGGTGGATGCGAGTCATCCGCGGGTGGAGGAACAGATGGAGGCCGTTGCCAGCGTGGTCAAGGAACTCGATGCCTTTGGGAAACAAACGCTGATTGTTTTCAATAAGATCGATAATTTGCCGACGCGCGATCTGGCCGAAAATTTTCTGAAACGATTCGCCGGTAGCGTGGCGATTTCTGCGCGAACGGGCGAAGGGGTGAGCAGCCTGGTCCAGGCGTTACAGGATACATTGAGCGCCTGGCGATTGCGTTCCCAATTCCGGATTCCAGCGAGCGAATCGGCGTTGATTGCAGAAATTCATCGCGTCGGCCACGTGCTGGAGCTGCGCTACGAAGAAAACGATGCGGTGATCGTCGCGCACGTTCCTCCGGAATTGGCGCAAAAGATTTCGAGATTCGCCATCGCCTGATTTGGTGGTGAGTTTCGGGATGGCCAATTGCGAGTTGGCAATCGGAAACCGGCAATCTTAACTGAAGCCATGACGGCCCGCGAAAGAGTCGAGCAGCTGATCAAGATTTGGCCGAAAGTTTATCCGGATGCGCACACCGAGCTGGATTTCAAAACGCCGTTGCAACTGCTGGTCGCGACGATTCTTTCCGCGCAATGCACCGATAAACGCGTGAATATGGTCACGCCGGCGCTGTTTAAAAAATATCGAACGGCAAGAGATTATGCGCACGCGCCGGCTTCCGCACTGGAGAAGGCGATTCAGTCGACTGGTTTTTTTCGCAGTAAAACGAAAAGTATTCGCGGCGCGACGGCTATGATTGCTGGCAAATTCGGCGGCAAAGTCCCATCGACGATGGAAGAACTCCGCCAGCTGCCGGGGGTCGGTCGCAAGACGGCCAATGTGGTTTTAGGGAATGCCTTCGGCAAGAACGAGGGAATCGTGGTCGACACTCATGTGGTTCGTCTGTCTCAACGCCTTGGCCTAACGAAGCATTCTGATCCGGTAAAAATCGAACTCGATTTGATGAAGCTGGTGCCACGGAAGGATTGGACCGAGTGGAGTCATTGGTTGATCTGGCACGGGCGGCGCCGGTGTTACGCACGGAAACCGGACTGCTCCAATTGCGAAGTTTTCAAGCTTTGCCCAAGTGGCAAAACCTTTTTGCGAACGGGAAAAGCAGCCGCTCCGATTCAGCGCGAAAACTAACGGCTCGAATTTTCCGTTTCTTCCTTCTGACGTTTTCGTGCGGCGCTCACATGTTCGGCGCGCGTGCGAATCTGCTGAAACTCTTTTTCAAACGTTTTCAACTCTTCATCTGAGAGTGCTTCGAGATCGACCAGGCTGTTTCGCGCGCCTTGAACGGCTCGAATGAGTTCGTCCAGTTTCAGGTGAACCGCCTTGGCGTCGCGGTTCTGGGTGTTTTGAATCAGGAACACCATCAAGAATGTCACAATGGTCGTGCCGGTGTTGATAATCAGCTGCCAGGTGTCGGAGAAATGGAACGCCGGTCCCGTAACCGCCCAGACGACGATGATTAATATCGCCAGGGTGAACGACCACGGGCTGCCCAGAACGATCGAGGATTGACGGGCGAAGGCGTGAAATCCGTCGGCAATTCGGCAGATGAGGGAGTTCTGGGGGATGCATTCTCGGTGATTTACGGAAATTTTTTCCACAACCCTTTTTCGCATGAACTGAGTCAAGTGCGTGTATCCCTCCAGTCGGCGGGTGGGCAAGACCAGCATTGATTTTCCGGCTGATTGAGGGAAAATGGTCACCGCCCCACATGCAGCAGGTTTCCGCCTTTTCTCGTCCCCAAACCGTGCCGGCTGTTCCAGGGTCGGTCCCTAAAAAGGCCAACTACTGGATCCTGAATAGCTGGCGCGACCTGATCCTTTACATCGGCACGCCGTTACTGATTTTGCCGATGTTCGCGCTGGCGCAGGTGCGCTGGAGCGCGCAGGACATCTATCTCTTTGTCGCCGCGTTTGGAGCGACTGGTCATCACCTCCCCGGAATGATCCGGGCCTACGGAGATCGCGCCTTGTTCGAGCGATTCAAGTGGCGATTTATTTTCGCTCCGGTTTTTCTTGCCGGAGTCTGTGTCGCTTTCACGTGGTGGGATCTCAAAGGTCTCGTGCTGGTGCTCTTCTTCTGGGGGGTCTGGCATGGAATGATGCAGACCTACGGATTCTGCCGGATCTACGACGCAAAAATGGGGTCGTTCGCCAGCCTGACTCGGCGGATCGACTTCGCGACTTGCGCCATCTGGTTTGCCACTGGGGTGCTGCTTTCACAACAACGAGTGGCAGATACACTGGACACTTACTACGCCAGCGGCGCGCCGTTCGTTCCGCCTGTTATTCTTCAAACGGCGCAGCACGTCTTGTTCGCGGCCGCTCTGGCCGTGTCGATATTGTTCCTGGGCAATTTTGTGTGGATGTGGATCAGCGGGAAACGCCCGAATCCGGTGAAGGTGGCTCTACTTGGCACCAGCATCGGTTTTTGGTGGTACTGCAATAACGGCGTAACGAACATTCTTGCTGGAATCGCCTTATTCGAGGTGTTCCATGACGTGCAGTACCTTTCCCTGGTCTGGATCTACAATCGCAATCGCGTTGAAAAGGATAAATCGATCGGCGGATTCATGCATTTCATCTTTCGCCGCAGCGGATCGCTGGTTGGTCTTTATGTTGGGCTGGTTTTTGCCTACGGGTC
Source organism: uncultured Verrucomicrobiae bacterium (assembly GCA_963846065.1). GTDB lineage: Bacteria > Verrucomicrobiota > Verrucomicrobiia > Chthoniobacterales > UBA10450 > DASPUI01. Next base: position 22,030 of record CAWJUP010000008.1, on the reverse strand, counting down.
ATTGGGATATCTCAAGGAAACAGATATCGAGACGGTCAAACGCGTCTTGACCGGCGTGGTCGCGGCGTCCGGACTCTTACATTTTTATTACGACGGGTTCATTTGGAAAGTCCGGGAGAAGGCGACGCGAGAGCATCTGGGTTTAGCCGGAGGCTCGGCCAATGCGGCTGCCGCGCCGCTGATCCCGAGTTGGATGTTGCACGGCTTAAAATGGGTGGGGTGCTTTGTCGTGCCGCTGGGCGCCTTATGTCTTGGACAAATGAGAAACACGACCTCGGACGTGGACCGTGCCGCAGCCATTGTGCAGGACGTTCCCGGGAGTGAACGAGCGCATTTGCGATACGGCATGGCGCTGGAAGATAGAGATCGTCTGCCCGAAGCTGCGGAAGAGTACCGGATCGGTATGCGGCTAAATCCGAACGGGGAACAGTCTCACGCCCGGCGTTCGCATATTTTGTTGGCGGACTCCAAGCTGAACGAAGCCAAGCAGGAGATGGAGTTGGCGTTGCGCGAAAGCCCAACCAACGGTGAGTTTCACGCGGATTATGCCTATCTGATGGAACGCATGGGCCGGCCGAGCGATGCCGGTTCTGAGTATGACAAGGCGGTATCGCTCAGTCCGAAATCCGGGAAAATTCATTACAATTACGGGATGTATCTTCTTAGCTCCGGCAAGCTCGATCAGGCCATTGGTGAATTTCAAGCGGCTATTCAACACACACCCAACCATCCGGAAGCGCATTATCATCTGGGACATGCTCTTTATTTAAAGGGCGACCTGGAAGGTGCGCGTAAAAACTACGAAGAAACGGCTCGCCTCGATCGAAAAGCTCCCGTCCATAACAGCCTGGGTGTCGTCTACATGAAATTGGGACAAAGACAGAAGGCGATTGATCAATTTAATGAGGCGTTAAAGCAACGACCAGACGATGCGGCCGCTGCGGAGAATCTGCGGTTTGCCGAAACCGGCGGATTGTCGGCCGGCCCTTCGCAATAGGTTTGTCGTCTTCCGCACTGCATCTTGATCTCGATGGGGCGTGGAGTTCCGCGGAACTGCCGATGCCAACGCTCGAGGCAATCGATTGGGGCCGGCAATTGCGATTTTCAGCGCCGCCGCGCTTGATTGAGAAGTTTTATTCAGAATTTGCCGATCATCTCGCAGATTTTTTGGTTTTCGGTTCGGGTGATTTTCATCACCTGACGGGTCTCTGGCTGCGTCGCCTGACTCGCCCGACGGTCCTCATCTCGTTTGATAATCACCCGGACTGGGACGTGCGACCCCCCAAGTGGTGTTGCGGCAGCTGGATCAATCGCGCGCTGGAACTCCCGCAGGTTCAGCACGCCGCTATTTGGGGATGCGGTAATTTCGAATGTTGGTGGCCGGGTCAAATCTTTGGCAACCGCCGCGCCGAGCGGGAAGGCAAACTGGAAGTGCATCCATGGGCCGACGATCACAGCGAGAAAGATCGCGAGCGACGGGGGGCGATTCTTCGGGGAAACTGGCGTGAGCATTTTGACCGCTTCGTTGATGGCCTGGCCGGCGCCAGCGTTTACGTAACCATCGACCTCGACTGTCTCCGATCGGAAGACGCGATGACAAATTGGGAGAATGGACAGTTTACCACTTCGGATGTCGCCTGGGCGCTCGACCGAGTCCAGGCCAAGGCTGAGATTGTTGCCGGAGACATCTGCGGTGCTTTCTCGCGACCGGCTTACGCTCGGTGGAAACAGCGCTTCGCCTCCGAAATGGATCATCCAAAACTCGAGAACGCGGAATCTGGCGCAACGCGGCGGGTGAACCAGGCAGCGTTCGCTGCTCTCTGGCCCGCTCTAACTCAACGAGACAACGAAAATTCCGATGCTGATCAGAATGGCTCCCAGAACTAACTGAGGCGAAAGTTTTTCGCGCAGGAAAATCGCGGCCGCCAAAGTGATGATCACAACCGTTGATCCTTGGATCGGATAAAACTTGCTGAGGTCGAAATGCGCCAGCAGGCCGATTGTGAGAAAGAACGAAATCGTCAGGCTAACAACACCGCCGATAAAAAAGCGCCGGGTGCGCGCATTGCCGAATCCGGCATCCCCGGAGCGTTCCATCGCGCGTTTGAGCAGGAGCTGACCGACGACGGTCGCAATGATTTCGATCGTGAAAACAAAAATCGCGGTGGCCATCTGTTGCGCGGTCATAACTTTTCTTCGATTCGTGCCACCGGTTGAGCGACGACCGCCAACCCGAGAATAACGACGCCGATGCCACACCAGCGTCTCGTCGAAATATGTTCGCCGAGGAACATCCAGCAGCTCAGCGGAACGAGCACGTGAACGACATTGGAGAGGGGGAACGCGACGGAAAGCGGGATGTATCGCAAGACATAGATCCAGCAAAGGAAGCTCATGATCACCAGGACAATGGCGCACCAAATCCAGACAGAAGTGAGACCGAGAACACCGGTCCATTCCCAACCAGCCAGGTGCGCGGTCTGTGAAGCGCCTACCTTGAGCAGCGTCTCGGAAGCAGTGACAAAAAGCACCTCGAAAATGAGCAAGACCCAGGGATTAGCAAATCCCGTCCGCGCGGAATTCATCGCGCGCTATTCATCGCGCGGAAATACTTTCGCAAAGCCGGATCCGACTTTGCCGGCGCAAACAGGGGAGCGACGAATTTTAATCCAAGGTTCAGAACGGGCGACGTATGACGCACATATACATCCAGTGGCACCGGTGTCAGGCGAAGGTGAAGTTTAACGTCGTAATTGAATGGTGCCGTTTCATAGCAACGGATCCCGTTCTTTAACGCCCAATCCAGAATATCGTGGAAAGTGACATGATAAAGATTCAGTTCGTGGGCGACGGAGTAATCGAACCCGATGTCGTTATCGTAAATCGTTTCGTCGTAAATGGTGCAAAAACTGAACGCGATCGCTTTGCCATTCTGTCGCCAGACAAAATATCTGACCCGGCCCGGCAACCGCCGCGCGGCTTCGACAAAATATTCTTTTGTGAAAACTTCGAATGAAACGTCGCTTCGCATCGCGACGTTGCGATAAAGCGGATAAACGTCATCGATGATTGCGGCGCAATCGGTCAATACTTCCAGTTCGATCGGCGGCGTGGCGCCCGCGGCCTGCCGGAGTTTGCGTTTGAATCCTTTGCGCGTAACCCGGGTCAGCCGTTGCCGCATGTATTCGCTCACGCTCGGGAAATCCAAATCCATTCGCAGTGAAGGAAACCCGTCCAGCCTGGTGTAGCCGGACCGCGCCAGAGGCCGAAGGTTTGCCTGAAGCCGGGTCGGAAAATCCTTGATCGTGATTAATGAAATCGCTTCCATGCGCGCCAACTGGCGCAGCGCTTCGCCCAAAAGTTCACTGGCGAAGAATGGGTCCACCTCGGGCAGGACGCCGAATCGTCCATCCCCGACCAGGCAACCGGCCATGAGCATCCGTGAATAAAGGAACCGAGGAGCCTTCGTCCTGACGAAATGAATCGCGCGGCCGACCAGGCCGTTGATCGCGGTCGCCAAATCTTGGTCGACAATGATCAGCGGTTGCAACGCGATCGGCCGCTCACTCGAATCAAGCAGAACCAGATAGCGATAAATGAAGCCGTCTTGGACCGTCTCTTCCAACAGTCGATAATATTCGAAATCCTTGTGCCCCACCCCGAAGGTCGCCTGCCAAAAATCCAGATCGATATCGGCGGCGTGAGCAAAAACTTTCGCGCTGCCCTTTTCGAAAAAGAAACGCAACGCGCCTGGCTGCGCCAGGTCCGAGGCCGGCCGAAGCAAAAGTTTTGTGTTCACAGTTCGCTCGCGTTGGGAAATTTCCGCAGAATAGGGTCGTGCCTCGTCGGTTCCAAATATTTTAGGACGCGGCGAAAAATAGGATTCAAAAAACCGCGAGTGTGTTTGACGTACAAGTCCAATGGCATCAATTCGCAGCCAAGATGGAGTTTCGGATCGTAATTCAGGGGGCCGCTGCGATATTCCTCGATCCCGTTTTCCATCGCCCATTTCAGGACATCGCGAAGAGTGTAAAAATAGAGGTGGAGGTCGAGAGCGACGCGGTAATCCAGCCCCAGGCATTCATCGTAAATTTTGCCGTCGTGGATGAGGCAGTAGCTGAACGCGATGATTCGTCCTTCCTGACGCCAGACAAAAAAACGCGCCCGCTCCGGCATTCGCTGCCCAAATTCGACGAAAGATTTCTTCGTCAATTGTTCGAACTTCATCGGCGAGCGTTCGTGTACCTGCAGATAAAGCGGATAAACCTCGTCGATGTATGGAGCGATATCGTTTATCACTTCCATTTCGATTTTCGCAGTGCGTTCCGTTTTTCGGAATTTCCGGCGCAAACTTTTGCGCGTGATATAGCCAAGCGTGGCCAGATAATCGTCAAACGTCGCGTGCTTTAAGGACAGCCGTGTCATCGGCATGCTCGGAATGCGCGCGTAACCGTTGGATGAAAAATCGGCCAGAGTGGCGCGATAGCTCGCCGGGAAATCTTTCAGGACCACCAGCGAAGCTTTTTTCTCGCGAGCATAATCGCGAAGGCTGCGATGCAACGCTTGGGCGACAGCCGCCTCGGCACTTGCATCACAAACGCCGAGATGACCTTCACCCGCAGCACATCCGACCATGAGAACGCGCAAGGTGAGAAAGCGCGGAAATTTTTTGCGGATCACTTCGACGAGCGCGCGAATTTTTCCCCGCAGGCCTTCGACCAAATTTTGCCGCACAAAAAACATCGGCTGAATGGCGCGAGCGTTGCCGTCCGCATCTTCCAGCAACCAGTAGTGATAGTCGAAATCGTTCGCCAGCGTTTCTTCCACAATCTCGTAAAAACGAGAATCTTTGCATCGGCAGCGAAAGGCGCGTTGCCAGGCTTCCGAATTCTGCAATTCGGCGCCGCTGGCGATTTTGGCGACAAAGCCGCGCGGCAACTGGTCTTTCGGAAGGATATGCATAGCTAACGCCGAATGGGAGCGGGAGAACAGATTAAGTAGCCGAAAACGGCCAATTCCTCAAGCTTTTCGAGGAAGGGGGCCAGAGACGGGAGAGGTCAATTCGACCGTGATTTTGCCGTCCCGGAGGTGAACATCGCGCTGAGGACTTGGGATGGCGATTCCAGCTTCACGCAAGTGCTTCTCCATCAGAAAATTCAAATCGCTCTTGTACCGTCTCGGCCGGTAGCTCATTTCTCTGCTCCACACCACCAGTTCAAAATCGATCGTGCTTTCGCCGAACTTGTCGAGAAACACCGTGGGCGGCGGCTCGGCCAGGGTCGCGGGATGTCCCTGCGCGGCGGCAATGAGAACTTCGCGCACCTGATTCACATCACTGCCGTAGGCCACGCCAATCGGGATGCGGAAACGGACGCGCGGATCACTGTAGGTCCAATTGGTCACCGTCGAATCGATGAACTTGGTGTTCGGCACGATCATGGCGATGTTATCGTTCGTTAGAATAACGGTGCTCCGGGCGCGGATGTGCTGGACCTGGCCGGCGACACCGGCAACTTCCACTCGATCGCCGATGGCGATAGGTCGCTCGGCGAGAATCACCAGCCCGCTGATGAAATTGCTGGCGATATTCTGCAAGCCAAAACCGACTCCGACGCCAACGGCTCCGGCAAATACGGTGAGGGTGCCGAGATGAACGCCCGCATTATCGAGAACAATGCAGATGCCAACGATCAGGACGATATTGCTGACGATTTGAGAGATGGCGTACTGAAGACCGCGATCGAGTCCGCTGTTGGCAAGAAAACGAGTGAATAGGAAACGTTTTGTTCGCGAGGAAAGCCAGAATACGGCGATGAGCAGGCCAACGAGCAAGAATACCTGCGTTAACGTCAGTTTGATGGCTGGGAGAGGAGCGTTCCAAGAAAGCGGTACGCCCGCGGCGTTGATCGCGTTGACCACGCAGAAAATGAACGCGGCCAGACTGAGAATGGTGGTCAGGATCGCGATCAGATTGGCGTCGACTTTGAATCGACTCAAAAATCGCCGAACCGTTGCGCTTTGAAACACCCGGGCGGCAATTATTCCGGCCGCGACCCAGACGACCAACGCAATCAGCCCCAGAATGGACACATCATGTCCAAAAACATGCAGGAGTGACCTGGTCAGCGGGGCAAAATTCATTGCCGGTTAGTCTCAGCACCTCGCCCCGGATGCGCAACCCAAAGTGATGCGACTTCGTTGCGACAAGGAGAAGCGCCAAGGCACTTCAATCGCGCCTATACCCGGAACGGAACTGTCCCCGAATCGAACCCGCCGAAGTGCTAGGCGGCCGCGTCACCGCCGCCGGCTTCGCCGCCACCCTGTTTCGCAGCCCGTTCCTTGATATAACTGATGACGTCTCCGACAGTCTGCAGCTTTTCCGCATCCTCATCGGGCACTTCTACGGAGAATTCCTCTTCGAAAGCCATCACCAGTTCGACGATGTCGAGCGAATCAGCACCCAAATCTTCAATAAATGATGCCTGGGGCGTGACTTGTTCCGGGTTCACGCCGAGCTGTTCGACAATGATGTCTTTGACTTTTTCTTCGATTGGTTTGTCCGCCATAAAATTTGGTTGTTGATGCAGGCCTAAACCAGCCGGCACACGATGGCAAGTAAATGAATTAGCAGGGAAGTCAATCAATTTCGGCTGCGGAGAAGTCATGACCGCAGTTTACTTCGAGTCGCCTTGGCGTACAGATCAACGTGGCCAATTCCCCAGTGACTCTGAACGAGCTGGTTGATTTAAAAATGTTGCCGGCGTGGGCGAATGAATCCGCTTCGGCCGAGCGATATGCACATGTCGAAGGCGGGGAAGAACCGCGGCCGCGAGAACGAGGACGATTTCCGGATCGAAGGCAGCCTCGTTCGCCAGGTCCGGACGGACGCGGAGGACGCGGTCCCGATCGAAATCAAAAAGGCCGGCCCGGTGGTCGCGATTTCAAGAAGCGTCGGAGTGATGAGCAGCACCCTCGCGCCGCGCCCAAACCGGAACGTCCGCCACCGAAAATTGAAGTGAGGTTTTTGCCCCGGGTTCCGGTGCTGGAGAATGTGGTCGCGCAAATCGAGGAAGGCTCGGTGGCCTATTCGCTCTTTGCCCTGGCCCGATTGGTTTTGGCCAAACCGGAACGTTATGAAGTTCGGCTCACGGCTTCGACGGAATCGCCACTCTTCCAATTAGGCGAGCACGGCGCGGTGGCGACCGATCGCGAGTTTCTGGAACAAAACGCATTTCGTTATGCGCAGGCCGAATTTTATAAAGTCGAGGTCACCGAAACCGAACCGATCAAAGGAAATTTCACGAGTGTGGCGCGCGATCGGTTGAGCGGCACTGTCCTCGGCCCGACTAATCATCACGATTATCAAAAACGGCTGCGCGCATTGTACGAACAGCGTTTCAGCCGCCGGATGAACTTTGCGGATTATCAGCGGCAAATTGAAATTGTGTCCGATCCGCAACTCGTTGAGCAGTGGAAAGACGAAGCGCGCAAGATCACGACGTACACGACGATGGATTCGGAAAATCCGGTCACGTTTTCGTCCGCCGCAGAAGTCCAACGACACTTCAAAGAAAATCATGTAGCGAATCTGGTTCAGGAGGTCGCCGAAGTGCCGATCGACGGCGTGACTAGTCGAAAACTCGGCGATCGTGCCCTTTATCGCGTGGTCGAAAATGAGTGGAGCCGCGAAAATGGTTCGCCCTCTCACATGATGCAGGAATTGGCGACGCAATTCCGGCAATCCGGCCTACAGGTCTTTCGTCATCGACGCGGAATGCTTTTTGTGTCGGCCATCCGGCCCCGGCCGTTGACGGCCGGCGAAACGAGCGTCTCCGCTTCCGTTCAATCGATCCTGGAAACGGTCGCGGCTCAGCCGCGAATCAATCGAAAAGATTTGGCTGACAAAGTTCTGGCGAATACTCCTGCAGAAGCGGTGGAAGCGGCCAAACTTTCGCTGGCCTCAGACCTTCGTTGGCTCATTGGGGAAGGTCACGTGATTGAATTCAATGATGGGTCACTCGATTTGCCGCGGCTTAAGAAGCAAACCGAAGAGGTCGACGGTGGGAACGCCGCCAAAGCAGACGGGGCCAAGGATCCAGTTGATTCGATTGAAGGGACCGGGCCGACAGAGGTCGACCACGCGAAAGAAGTCGCGACGGCGGCTGGGACACGCGCAGACCGGAGTGAAAAGGCTCCAGATACGGATGCCAGCCCGGCTGAGACCGCCTTGACCCACGCGCCCGAAGCAGAAGCGGGCGGCAGCTAGATGGCGCCGGCCTTTTTCAGAGCCCGGTAAGCGCCGTTTTTGTTGATCGTCTTGAGCCCGCGTGCGGTCACTCGAATACGAACGAACTTTTTCAGTTCCGGAACCCAAATGCGGTGTTCTTTCAAATTGGGAACAAACAGGCGCGAGACGTTCTTGGTCACGTGACGGCCCACGCCGCCCTTCTTCTTGGCCATACCGCGGCGGTGAATAATACTGCCGCGAACGGCTTTCGATCCGGTGATATCGCAAACTCTGGACATAGGTCCCCGAAATGGGGCGCAAAACCTGCCGCGCGGCGGCCGATTGTCAAGCGATTTACTTTCGAACCTTCTTGAACAGACACTTACGGTGATGGTCAAAATCAATTCGCGGCCGATCTCCGGTCGTTTCGCCAGTCGAATCTAATGCACAAGAACAACAAATTGCGGATCGGAATTGTTGGTGCGGGCCACATTGTTCGGACGCGGCATTTGCCCGCGCTCAAGCGCAACCCCGATGTCGAGATCGTCGCGGTCTCGAATTCGAGTTACGAAAGCGCGGAAAAATTTTGTCAGGAGGAGCTTTCGCAAGCCACCCCGATGCGCAACTGGGCCGACCTGCTGGCGGTGCCGGACATCGACATTATTTGGATCGGAACTCCTCCCTACATGCATTCGGCGGTAACGATGTCTGCACTTGAGGCCGGTAAACACGTGTTTTGTCAGGCCAGGATGTCGATGGATCTGGTCGAGGCGAACGAGATGCTGGCCGTCTCCAAGCGCTATCCGGAGTTGGTCACGATGCTCTGTCCGCCGCCCTATGGAATGCGTGGGGACTTATTGATTAAGAAAATCTTGGCGGAAAATCAAATTGGCCGGCCCCACGATGTGCGACTGCAAAGTTTTACCGGCGCGTATCTCGATCCGGATGCGGCTGCGCATTGGCGTCAGCGGATTGAGATTAGCGGGTTGAACGTGCTCACTCTCGGGATTTACGTCGAGGTTTTGCAACGCTGGCTGGGGGACATTACTGGCCTTTTTGCGCGCGGAAAAATCATCACACCGATTCGCCAGGGATACGAAGTCATCGTTCCCGATCTTCTCAATGTCGTTTGCGCGTTTGAAAACGGCGCGGAAGGAGTTTTGGAGTTTAGTGGCATCAATTCAGGCGCGCCGGGGGATCGCGTTGAAATTTACGGCGACAAAGGCACGCTGGTCTACGATTTCGCCACCGACATCGTGCAACTCGGCAAGGTCGGCGAAAAAAATCTGCGCGTGGTCGATCTTTCGCCGGATCTGATTACCGAGTGGCGCGTGGAAGATGATTTTATCGCCGCGGTGAAATCAAAGGGCGGCGTTCGACCGCATCCCGATTTCGAAGATGGCGTTCGTTACATGCGAGTGGTTCAGGCGGTGGCCGATTCGCGCGCGAAAAACGAGTGGATAAATATTCGGCGATAATTGAACCGGATCGGCGCGTGTCCGATCATAACAACGTGCCGCGAAGGATCCAGAGCGCGACATTGAAATAGATGATCAGTCCCGTGACATCGACCAACGTGGCCACAAACGGCGCGGAGGAGGTGGCCGGGTCAAGCCCGAGTCGGCGGAGCAAAAATGGAAGCATCGCCCCACCAATTGTTCCCCAGGTAACGACTCCGATCAGCGCGACGCCCACAGTCATCGCGACCAGCCAGTGATATTTTCCGTAATCAAAAATGTGAAGATATTGCCAGAGACTGATTCGGAAAAAGCCGATGACGCCCAGAATCAAACCGAGGGCGATCCCGGCGCGTAATTCTTTCCCGACGACGCGGAGCCAGTCGCGGAGCCGCAGTTCGCCGAGCGCCATGGCGCGAATGACCAGGGTCGTCGCCTGCGATCCCGAATTGCCGCCGCTGGAAATAATGAGGGGCAGGAACATGGCGAGGATCGCCGCCTTCTCGATCTCGCCGTTGTAGCCCTGCATGGCGGTTGCAGTGAGCATCTCACCCAAAAACAAAAGGATGAGCCACGTCGCACGCTTCTTCACCATCCGGAAAAACGAGATCGTCGTGTAGGGTTCATCCAAAGCTTCCATACCGCCGAGTTTTTGGATGTCCTCGGTCGCTTCCGCTTCGGCGACATCGAGCATGTCGTCGACGGTGACGATTCCCACCATCACGCCGTTCGAATCCACTACCGGCAAGGCCGTGCGATCGTATTTGCGGAAAATGTTCAGCGCGTCCTGCTGCGACTCGTTTACCTTGAGCGCGACAAAGGTGTGATCGCGAAAATCACTGACCTGGGCGTCGAGTGGCCGCAGCAGGAACTCTCGAATCCGCAGATCGTCGATCAGGCGGCCGCGATCGTCGACCACGTAAACGACGTTGAGTGTTTCAGTGTCGCGGCCATGTTCGCGAACAAAGGTGAGCACGTCCTGCACGCTCCAGTCTTCATGAATCACGATGAAGTCCGGCGTCATGATTCGGCCGACACTGCCCTCCGGGTAACCAAGCAGCGCCGTGGCGACGCGTCGTTCCTCCGGACTCAGGAGTTGAATCAGCTGGCGCGCCGCCGCGCTTGGCATTTCTTCCAACAGTGCCGTGCGGTCGTCCGGCGACATTTCGTTCAAGATTCCAATACACTGTTCGTGAGCCATGGCGTGCAACAGCTTCTGCTGCGCTTCCAGGTCGAGATATTCGAAAACATCCGCCGCCAGATGAGCCGGCAAGACACGGAAGATGATCACCTGATCGTCTTCGTCCATGTCGAGAATCACTTCCGCGACGTCAGCCGGCGGCCATTCTCGAAACAGATCGCGTAAGCCGGAAAAGTTGCGCGACTCGATCAGACTCTTGATCTCGGGAATGAGTATTTTTCCGACCATGATTTCTCTAACTCCGAATCCGTCGGCAATTGTTACCGCATCGGCGACGGTTTAGCCACACTTTCTCCGCGCTTGGAATTTGTCGGAAACGACCTATAACAAATGGTAATGCCGTCGGTCGCGATACGTTCCACAATTCAACGCGAGATCGGGGACGATCATGTCTGTATTTTGACATTCGATCGGCCCGAATCGGGAGCGAACATCTTTGACGCCGCGACGATCAGCGACCTGAGCAATCACCTCGATGAAATCGAGAAAGACTCATCGCTGCGCGGCTTGATTTTAAGATCGGCGAAAAAGTCGATCTTTGTCGCCGGCGCGGATTTGAAAACATTGTTGAAACAGGCGCAGACCGGTGAGATGCGGTCGTTTATTGCGCAAGGTCAGCGTGTTTTCAACCGCCTTGCGGCGCTGAAGGTCCCGAGCGTGGCTGCAATTCACGGTGCGTGTGCCGGCGGTGGATACGAAGTCACCCTTGCTTGCGATTGGCGAGTTGCCTCGAACGAACCGGCAACTCGCATTGGATTGCCCGAAACCACCTTGGGACTTGTTCCGGCGTGGGGCGGTTGCACGCGGTTGCCGCGTCTGATTGGAAGCGGGAAAGCCGCCGATGTGATCTTGAAAGGGAAACTTTACGCCGCGCCGGAAGCGCTCAGCCTGGGTCTGGTCGAGGAAGTCGTGCCGGTCGCCGACCTGCTCGAAGTCGCGCGGAAAAAATTAGGGCAGGGAAAACGACAATCGAAGGCGCCAGCTTCCGCGAACCCGTCTGCGCCGGAGATTCCCGCTCCAAAATTTTCAGGTAACGCCGCTCCGGCACGGGCGGTGGAAATTATTAATCGGACGCAGTCAATTTCAGTCGAGGAATCTCTCAAACTGGAACTCGATGCCATTGTCGATCTTGGCGAAACCGATTCGACCCAGAATTTGATCCGCAATTTCTTCCTGGCCGAAAAATACAAAAAGGGCGGAGGACGGACGCCGGCGGAGAAGGTCTTACATGCCGCAGTCGTCGGGGCGGGCGTGATGGGGGCGGGAATTGCGCAATGGTTGAGCTCACGCGGCGTGACCGTGATTTTGCGGGACGTGAGTCGCGAATTTCTGGATCGTGGCCTTGCGAATATTGAGAAAACCTACGGCGACGCCGTGAAACGCGGATTGATGACCGAAGAGAAAGCAAAGGAAGGCCGGTCTCGCGTCGTGGCCTCGTCGGCGCCGATGGAATTGCGCGATGTCCGATTCGTCATCGAAGCCGCGTCGGAAAAAATCGAAACCAAAAAACAAATCTTCCGCGACCTTTCCATGAAAGTTGGCCCGAAAACCATCGTGGCCACGAACACCTCGGCGTTGCCGGTCACCGCTTTGGCCGAATGCACGATTTCACCGGATCGGGTAATCGGTTTGCACTTTTTCAATCCGGTAAGCCGGATGAAATTGGTCGAAGTCGTCGTCGCCCAGGAAACGTCGGAAGAAACCAGGGAGCAATCGCTCGCATTCGTCAGGCAAGTGGCCAAGGTTCCGGTGGTCGTGCGCGACAGTCCGGGATTTTTGGTCAACCGAGTGTTGTTTCCCTATCTGCTCGATGCGGCTGAGCTTTTTCAAGGTGGTGTGGAAGCGGAAAAGATCGATCGCGCGCTCCTGGACTGGGGCATGCCGATGGGGCCGTTGCGATTGATCGATGAAATCGGCGTCGATATCACCGTGGATATTGCCGCCACTCTGGAAAAGGCCTATGGCGCTCGCGATCGGGCAGCGAAAATCCTGCACGAGATGTATTCCGCTAAAATTCTCGGCCGAAAAACGGGAGGCGGGTTTTACCAGTACGAAGGGAAAACCCAATCGGCTAACAAAGCTATCTCGCAATGGCGGAATTCATCCCCAAGCGAGGGCGCAGGCGATCTCGCCAACCGTTTGATGTTCTTGATGGTGAATGAAGCGGCCCGATGCGTCGAAGAAAAGGTGGTCGAATCGCCGGAAGACGCGGATTATGGAATGATCCTGGGGACAGGCTTTGCCCCGTCTCGCGGTGGACCGTTGCGGTTCGCCGAAAGTTTCGGCTTAAAAAAGGTCGTCGCGGAAATGGATCGGCTGGCACAAACGGATTCAAAATTTGCCCCTTGTGAAGTCCTGAAAAAGCACGCCCAGGATGGAACCAAATTTTACGAATCATGAAATCCCCGCTGGAAGCACCGGAAAAGCAGGTCACCGAAGAAACAAGCGCGAAACCCGCGCCTCAGGAAACGCCAGTATCCGTCATCGACACTTCAAAAATGTCGAAGGGCCAGCGCGAGGCGCTGGAACTGGCCGAAGCTTCGCGCGACCCCTTGGACGACCGCGGCAGTTTTGCCAGCAACCTTTTCGTCGGCCGCTACGATTTCGACCGGATCTATCCTTTTCCGGCGCAAAGTGACGAAGACCGTGCGGCGGGAGCTGATTTTTTGCAGAAGCTGGAAAGTTATCTGCGCGATCATGTCGATCCGGATGAGATCGATCGAACGGGCGAAATCCCCCCGGAGAATTTCAAAGGTTTGGCTGAAATCGGCGCCTTCGGAATCAAAGTGCCGAAGAAATACGGTGGCCTGGGTTTGTCGCAGTTCAATTACGGACGAGCGGCAGTTTTGCTCGGGAGTTGGGACGGCAATGTGGCCGCTTTGGTTTCGGCGCACCAATCCATCGGTGTGGCTCAGCCTCTGCTCTTGTTTGGGACAGAGGAGCAAAAGCAAAAATATTTGCCGCGCGTAGCCGGTGGCGAGATCTCGGCTTTTGCATTGACTGAAACGCACGCGGGCTCAGATCCGGCGACGTTGAGTTTGCTGGCGGAGCCGAGCGCGGACGGTTCGGAGTTTGTCCTCAACGGCGAGAAGCTTTGGTGCACCAACGGCGTGAAAGCCGGCGTGCTCGTGGTGATGGCGCGCACGCCGTCCAAGATGGTCAACGGCAAAGAGCGCAAGCAAATCACGGCCTTCATCGTGGATGTCGATACGCCGGGACTGGAAATCGTTTATCGCTGCCGGTTCATGGGATTGCGCGCGCTTTACAATGCGGTGGTCAAATTCACGAACGTTCGTGTTCCGAAAGAAAATATCATCGCCCAGGAAGGCGCCGGACTGAAAGTTGCCCTAACGACTCTCAATACCGGGCGTTTAACCTTGCCGGCGGCCTGCGTCGGTGTTTCCAAACGTTTGCTGGAGATTTGCCGGAAATGGGCCGGCGAACGCATCCAGTGGGGTGTGCCCATTGGCAAACATGCCGCGATTGCCGGCAAGATTGCCGAAATGGCCGGCAATGTTTTCGCGATGGAAGCGATGACTTTTCTTACGTCCTCGTTGCTCGATAAAAAATCCGGCGATCTGCGAATCGAAACGGCCATGTGCAAAATGTGGGCGACAGAGATGACCTGGAAAATTGCCGATGACGCGATGCAGGTTCGCGGAGGCAGAGGTTACGAAACCGCGGCCTCGCTGGCCGGCCGCGGCGAACCGGCAATTTCGGTGGAGCGGTTTCTGCGCGACTGCCGGGTGAACACGATTTTTGAAGGTTCGAGCGAAATCATGCGTTTGTTCATCGCCCGCGAGGCGCTCGACCCACACCTGAAAGTCGGCGGCGGGATATTTAACACCACGCTACCCATGTCCCAGCGGGCCAAAGCCGTGTTTACGTCCGGAAAGTTTTACGCGGGATGGTATCCGCGCCAGTGGCTGCCGAATGGCGCGGGTAAGGTGGAAAATCTGCCTAACGAACTAATCAAGCATGTCGACTACGCCGCCGCCACGAGTAAGAAGCTCGCGCGCGGACTGTTTCATGCCATGGCGCGGTTTGGTCCCAAGTTGGATCGCGAACAGTTGCTCCTTTCCCGATTCGTCGGAATTGCGACGGAGCTCTTTGCCATCAGTGCCACCTGCTCGTATGCCGGCTGGCTAATTTTGCAGGGAAAATCGCGCGATGAAATTTTGTCGGTGGCAGATTATTTCTGTCGGTCCGCGCAAATGCGCATCGATCAGCATTTTGCCGGGACCGGTCGAAACGCCGACAAGCGAGGCTACGCGCTGACGCAGGAACTGCTGGCTGACAAACACGAGATCCTGCGCAAGGGAATCGTTTGATTCGGACTGAAGGCGCCCCGACATAGCGGGGCGGCTACAACATTTCGCGTAACGCCGCGCGGTGGGTGTTGTAGCCACGGCGCTCTGTCGCCGTGTTTTTTGGAGCGAGAGCTCCAACATTCCGCGTAACGCCGCAACTTTTGTGGTGGCAGCCGTGTCCGCTGCGGACCAACGTCGCTGATTACTGGTATAACCGGCTCGACAGAGTCTCGCCCCTGTTCCTCAAGGAGCGGCGACTTTCCAGTCGCCGTTTTTGAAATGCCGGCGCGCAGAAGCACGCCGCTCCTTGGTTTGCCGATATCCAGTTCGGTGTTTGACACAAACACCGCTACAACTCGCCAGAGTCTCGCCCCACCAAATTCTGAGCGCGTCAGCAACGCTTGTGGTGGCAGCCGTGTCGGCTGCGAACCAACGTCGTTGAGTTGTCGCCACGGCACTATGTTGCCGGGTTTTCTTCATCACGAACTTCTCGCAGGACAAGCGCCACGTTGGCGCCGCCAAACGCGCTCGAGTTTTTCAAAATTGTCCTGGGCGCATGATCGATCGGTTCGGTCACGAACCGCGAACCTTGGCAGGCCGGATCCAGTTCCGTAATCTTCATCGATACCGGCGTAAATTTTTCGCGAATCGCCATCGCACAAATCGCCGTTTCCAGGGAACCGGCCATGGAAAGAGCGTGACCGGTCTGGCTTTTCAGGCTGCTGATCCATGGTGAACTGTTTTGGAAGACGCTTTGGATGGCGCGGATTTCCGCGACATCCCCGAGCGGCGTCGCGGTGGCGTGAGCGTTCACGTAGTCAATTTCATCCGGAGTAACTGCGGCATCGTCGAGCGCTGCACGAATTGCCCGAGCGAGCCCTTCTCCATTTGGTTCCGGCGCCATGATGTTGTAACCGTCGGAACTCTGGCCCCAACCGAGCACTTCAGCGTAAATCGGGGAGTGGCGTCTGTGCGCTTCTTCAAGCTTCTCGAGAACCAGGACGGCTCCCCCGCCGGTGCTGGCAAAGCCATCACGTTTTACATCAAACGCACAGGGCGCTTTCGTGGCATCAGTCGAGCGGGTTAACGCTCGAACGCTGGCAAATGGCAGAATGGTGTAGGCGTCACACTCTTCGGCTCCGACAATGATCACCCGGTCCTGTTTCCCCTGGCGGATCAAATCCAGTCCATAACCGATGGCATGAGTGGACGAAGCACACGCGCTGACGAAACCGACGCAACTCCCATGAATCTGGAAGACCGCAACCAAATTAAAACTTAACGTACCGGCAATGCTCGACGGCAAGGCGAAGGGATTGCACTTGAGCGGACCGATATCGAACATCTTTTCCAAATGTTTGTAGGTCAGGCGCGGCGAGCCGCCTGAAGCGCACAACATTCCGGTCCGCGGATCGGAGACGATCTCCGGTGTCAGTTTGGCGTCCGCCAACGCTTCGCGCATCGCGACGTAAGCGTAAACCACGTGTGGCGCCATGGACCGGAGTTGTTTCCGGGAAAGATCAATTTCGATTGGAAACGTCCACTCATCGGGATCTTCTCCCGGGCAATGAAATCCTTTGATGGTACCGGCCAGGCGCACTGGGGATTTGGGATGCGCGGCCAGCTCCGGGTGAATCTCAATCCCGTTACGCTGATGGCGAAGGCTATCCAGGACTTCAACACGCGAATTACCGATGCTGCTGACGAAGCCGAGCCCGGTGATAACGACGCGGGGATTGTTTGCCATAGCCGGGGAGTGAGAAAAGCCCGACATCATGCGCAGGATCGCTGTGGAAACAAGCACGAGATTTCGGAAAGAGGCAAAGCTCCGGCGACCTATTGGTATCGCTCGTGCTTAATGTCTGCCGTGGCTGGCTTTGTCTTCTTCCTCATTGGATTGCTTTGCGCGCTCATTGGCCGCGTCATGCTCATGGTGGCGGCATTTCGAATTAGTTTTTGGTGGGGTCTGGGAGTATTCCTGCCCTTTGGTCCGATTTTTTTTCGCCGGGACTACCCGGACCAGGCCAATCCATCGCGCTGGTTTCGATTGGCCAGCTTGCCTTGTATTTTTGTTTACGTGCTACTGGACCCAAACGCTGGTCACCTGGATTATTATCGTTACAAAATTAAGCGGGATCATCCTTCGCTGCCGACGGTCGGTTATGCCACCGAAGCGACCAAGAAGAACTCGAGTCCGTCCGACCATGCTCCGCAACTCAGCGTGGCCCAGCGATTCCAGGCTAACATGGGCGAGTTCGACCGATTGCATCGATGGAATGAAGCGCTGCAACTGCGCAAACGGGATCTTCTCCATAGTGACGCGGCGGGGAATCGTGCCTACACAGTTGAGCTGGCCCGATACAATGACGCATTGCAAAAGGCCACCGCGGAGAAGGATTCACTGAGCGCCGGGAAATAATTGGGCCAATCAGGCCGTGCCCGACATCGGCCTACATGAGTTGACCAACCCGGCGGCGAAAGCTACCCTCGGAAGATGAGTCCGACGGTGGTCACTGAAACGGCTAAACGTTCTGCGCCCGGCAGTTCGCGCGCTACCAAGTCCCAGAGTTCCAATTCGTTAGGGGTTCTTTCGACGATTGAACAACACGTCCTTTTGGACGGATTCAAGATCGTGATCGATCTGGATAAGAGCCGCGGGTCCTATCTTTATGATAAGGCGACCGGCCATCGATTGATCGATCTCTACGGATTCTTCGGTTCGTTGCCGGTCGGTTTCAATCATCCCTATTTCGAACGGGAAGACGTGAAACGCGATCTCCTTCGCGCGGCGAAAATCAAAATCGCCAACTCCGATGTTTATTCGGAGGGCTACGCTGAATTTGTTGAAGCGTTTTCTCGAGTGGTCGGTTTGCCTCCGCTCGAGCGTTATCTCTTTATCGAAGGTGGTGCGCTGGCCGTGGAAAATTGCTTGAAAGCAGCGATGGACTGGAAGGTGCGCAAGAATATGGCGGCCGGTCGCGGCGAACGTGGCACAGAAATCCTGCATTTCCGTCACGCCTTTCACGGACGCAGCGGTTACACCATGAGCCTGACCAATACGGATCCGCGGAAGACTGACCTATTCGCCAAGTTCGACTGGCCGCGTGTCGCTTCTCCGTTCATCGATTTTTCACTGCCGGAAGCGGAGCGGGAGGAAAACGTGATGGCGCGCGAGAAAAAGGCTGAGCAGGAGATTTTGGAAAAAATCGCGCAGCGCGGAACGGATATTTGCGGAATGATCATTGAGCCGATTCAAGGAGAGGGCGGCGATAATCATTTCCGCGGGGAGTGGCTGCGAAAACTGCGCGACATCTGTGACGCTCACGACATTCTGCTGATTTTCGATGAAGTGCAGTGCGGCATGGGCTCGACCGGCCGGAAATGGTGCTGCGAGAACTTCGATGTCCTGCCGGACCTGATGTCGTTCGGGAAAAAGGCGCAGGTCTGTGGCGTGATGGCCGGGCCGCGCCTGGATGAAGTGAAAGATAATGCGTTCCGTTTACCAAGCCGTCTGAACTCGACCTGGGGTGGAAATTTTACCGACATGGTTCGATCGACTCATTTTCTGCGCATTACCGAGGAGGAGCGTCTGATCGAGAATGCCGGAAAAGTGGGAAGCTATTTTCTGAATCGCATGCACGAGCTCCAGGATGAGTTCGATTTCATTCGAGCGAGTCGTGGCCGCGGTATGTTTCTGGCCTTCGATTTGCCGGACGCGGAAACGCGGGAGAAGATGTGGAAGGGCTTGTATGATGCCGGTATTCTCACCCTGCGTTCCGGCGAGCGATCGATTCGGTTTCGGCCCGCGCTCGACATGAAGACTGAAGTGGTCGATGAAGCGGTCGATCTGATGCGGAAATATTGCCGCACCGGCAAGTAGCCATGCAATCCACTCTTCAACACCTCGGTCTCGCCGAGGACAATTCGGGTGTCTTTTTCGGAGAATGGTCGAAAACCGGCGGCCGCGCAAAGATTGACAAAATCTCGCCTGTCGACGGCCAAAAGTTGGCCAGTGTTTCGGTCGCGTCCGATGAAGATTACGAACAGGTGATTCGCCGGGCGCAGGAAGCGTTTCAAAAATGGCGGAGCACTCCGGGGCCGGTGCGCGGGGAAACAGTTCGCCGGCTTGGAAATGCGTTACGCGAACGGAAGCACGAGCTTGGGCAATTGGTGACGTTGGAGTCGGGCAAAATCCTGGCCGAAGGCGAGGGGGAAGTTCAGGAGATGATCGACATTTGCGATCTGGCAGTCGGCCAATCGCGCATGCTTTATGGCCTAACGATTCAATCGGAACGGAAATTTCACCGATTGACGGAACAGTGGCACCCGCTCGGGCTGGTCGCAATTATCTCGGCTTTTAATTTCCCGGTCGCGGTCTGGTCGTGGAACGCCGCACTCGCGGCGGTTTGCGGTGACGCGGTGATCTGGAAACCGAGCGAAAAAACGCCGCTGACCGCAATCGCGGTCACGAAAATTGCGGAGCGGGTCTGTCGGGAAAGCAACGTCGACCCGGCAATTTTTTCGCTGATTATCGGTGACGGGCCGAGCATCGGACAAAAACTTGCCGCGGATCGCCGGGTTCCGCTGGTTTCTGCCACGGGATCGACCCGGATGGGTTTCGATGTAGCGAAAACTGTTCATGGCCGACTCGGCAAAACGATCATGGAACTCGGCGGCAATAATGCGCTTGATCGTCGCGCCCAGTGCCGACCTCGATATGGCGACTCAATCGATTTTCTTTGGGGCGGTGGGAACCGCCGGCCAGCGATGCACTTCAACGCGTCGGGTGATCATGCACGAATCAGTGGCTGATAAGGTGCGGCAAAAACTTTTGGCTGCTTACAAATCGGTGCCGATCGGTAATCCATTGGAAAAGAGAACGTTGATGGGACCGTTGATCGATCCGCAGGCCGTCGATCTGGTTCAGCAATCGATCGAGCGCCTCAAAAGCGAAGGCGGCGAAGTGCTTTACGGCGGCGAGCGGCTTGATCTACCCGGCGGTTGTTACATGAAGCCATGTCTGGCTAATGCGAAACCGAACTTCCAGATCGTCCAGCACGAGACGTTCGGTCCATTACTCTATCTCATGACCTACCGAGATTTCGACGAAGCGATCGCCATTCAAAACAACGTCACCCAGGGTTTAACCAGCGCAATTTTCACCAGAGATGTTTTGGAATCGGAAAAATTCGTCAGTGCCATCGGCAGCGATTGTGGAATTGCCAACGTCAATACCGGAACCAGCGGCGCGGAAATTGGTGGTGCGTTTGGCGGGGAAAAGAATACCGGCGGCGGGCGTGAGAGCGGGAGTGACGCCTGGAAAAGCTACATGCGCCGGCAAACAAACACGATTAACTTTTCAACCGAGCTTCCTTTGGCGCAGGGCATTCAGTTCGGAGACGATGCGGGCAGCGCCAATGCCTAACGAATTAGTTTATGAGCACGGCACTCGCTGAAAAAGAAGCCGAACAGAAATTTGACTGGCCGCTTTGTTACGAAGCGGAAAATCTTTTGCTTGAGCGGATTGGCGCCTTTCTCGCGCAGAACACTTTTGCCCGGATTCTCTCGGAAAGGATGCGCGATGAGACGGGCACGCTTTTCCTCGATTGGGTCGATCACCTCGTCGTCTCGCCGGAAGATGAAGCGGCTTTTCGCGAGACCGGTTACACGGACGATCCGTTAGGCGAAAACAACGGCGGACTGACAGCGCTCTGGCATCCGGAGGCGATGTTGCCGCGCCTGCTCATCGCTTCGAGTGCGGCGAAACATCCGAGCGCGATCGCGATCCGGCCGGAGTTTGTCGCGGAGTTCGCGGCCGTCCACGGAATCACGAACCCGATCGAGGGCGCGCCGTTCTCGCGTTTCCGCAAGGTGCTCGCCTTCGAAGAAAACGATGCAGCCTTTTACGCGATCGAGCGTCGCGGGTATCGCGGCTACATTTCGCAGCCTCCCGATCTGAAAAAATATCTGGCCGCGCGCGAGCTCTGGCAGACGCGCCGCCGGCGCTGGGATGGCGATGCGAAGGGTTACGCCTACTCGCTCGATCGTTTACAACAGGTAACCGATCTCGTCGGCCGCGATCTCGCCTGTCATCTCGTTTTTGAGGAAGAGCGAACTTATTGGCAGAAGCGCAATCGCGCCGGGATCGAGCAGAAGCGGCGGCAGGATTCGTTAGGCTTGGGCTGGGCGAATCACGATCACCATACCTTCCGCTCGTCGCGGAAACATTTCGTCGATCTCATGAAAGCGTGGGACATGCTCGGCTTCCACCGGCGGGAGCGTTACTACGCCGGAGCGCAGGCAGGGTGGGGCGCGCAGATCACCGAGCAGCCGATCGAAGGCATCACGGTCTTCAACGATGTCGATCTTAACTCTGACGAAACCGAGATCGATTTCTCCACAAAACCTCTGCCGCCAGAGGAGAAAAAGCTGGGAACGGTCGGGCTCTGGGTTGGGTTGCATGGCGAGAGTTTTCTCGATGCGGGAATGCATCACCTGGAGTGCCGTTTTGATCACGCACTCCTTCGCGAGCAACTCGCCGCGGCCCATATCAAGACGATGGCACCGTTTTCCGATTTTCCTTTCCTCAAGCAGGCTTTTACCCAGGGCGAGCGCTGGGTCGTGCGGCCGGAACGAATTACCAGGCTGCGGACGAGAAGTCTCCTCACCGACGAGCAGGCGCAGAAGTTCAGCCGCGAAGGGGCGATCGGAAGTCACCTGGAAAACCTGCAACGCAAAGGCGGCTTCAAGGGTTTCAACCAAAAGTCGGTCAGCGTCATCATCGAGTTGACCGATCCGCGCAAACAGGACGCGGTGCATAAGTCGGCCTAACGAG
>CAWJUP010000007.1:0-181604 GCA_963846065.1 uncultured Verrucomicrobiae bacterium | reverse complement strand
GCGCCGCGCGCGGCATCGCATCGCTCTGCGTCGGCGTAGGCCAAGGCTTGGCAACGGTCTTCGAACGAGAGTAAATTTGGAAATGGGCCCGACGGTCAGATCGTTCTGGCGCCCGGCGCCTCAATTACTGCACCACACGTCCATAACGGCACCGGAAGTCTGCGAATAATCCGCAGCTGATGCCAGCAGTGGACGAAGTACGGCTCCGGCATTGGTCTTCAACTTTGCCAGCGACAGACCGGGCTGCACGAGAACTAAGCGAAATGTCCATGTCGTAGGTTCAAAGGCACTCTTTGCTGCCTGCCATCCCGCTTGGCCCTGCACGATATGCGAGCCATTGTTCTGCATTCTCTCTTCGATACGCGTTATCAAGTCCGCGTTTTGTACCCTTCGCAAGCATGCCATTCCTTGCGCGACTAATTCCTCTAAATCGTCCTGTCGCGTACCAGGATTTGCCGCGCCTGATCCTTTGCAGTGGAAAAACGAGACCGTGCGATCAACCGGATTGAACTCGATGTAATCTGCGACTTCACGCGTGCCATGGTCGTATATCAGAACGGACGCACCATGTAGAGCCGTCGTAGCTTGAACGAAATCGTGCACTGAGTCGGCATTGGGACCGAGAGGAATCTCCTTTGTAATAATATATCCATTCCACTGCTGCGCTTTGAGGCGACCATAATCAATTACGGGCTGTGCACTTGGTCTGGAATAGAGCCGATCTGAAACCGAACTGCCGTCGGGAAACAAAAGAGTGGGCGGGAAGTCCTGAAGAAAATCCTTCAATGAATATTCCGACCTAACACCACGATCGACCGTTACTGTCCAAGCAGCAGGCCCGGCTGTGCTAAAATCGAGGTAGGCATTTTGAATAGATGCGGTTACATCCATGAAAACCTCGTCGATGTGCAGACCTCCGCTGTGTTTTGTCCAACCCGGCCGCACTTCAATTGTGGGCAATCCGGCTATTTGCGCGTTGCCATCGGTCCAACTCACGCGCTGCGCAAGCAATGCCGACGGCCATAACGCTGCAATAGGCGTGCCGGGAAAATTATCGAGCGGTATAGATCGCCGCAAGAGCGTTAATCTCGGCAAGGAGCCATTCGCGTTACCTAAGAGTGCTGTCTCGACCACCTGCAACCACGCCTTTAGCTCTCGAAGGTCGCTACGCTGCAATGACCAAACCTTACCATTCTTGAATGCAAGCCCGCGCCATTCAGCGTTGGCCGCATTACCTAATTTCATTAAACCGTGTCCCACGGTGGAACTGTTCCTGTCCGCATTTGTCACCGCGAGTTCTGCTTGCGCACCCATGAGCATCTTGTAGCTGGGAGTTAACGGCGACAGCGCGGCGGCGTTTTGAAGGCCTACAACCGAATAGGTTCCATCCTGCACCGATAGGACCTTGGCAAGATCGCGAGGCGGTATTGCCTCAGAGGAGAACAGCTTCGATTGCAGTTGCTTCGCCAGTGCGTCGTCAGTCGTTTGGCATAGCACTATTCGTTGCTTCCCCGAATAGAAACAATGAAGGTCATAAGTGGTGTTCAAGACGCTGCTACGACCGCGCGTCTGCAGCCAGTCTGGTCTTTCTGCCCTCGTTGTGACAATTGCACGAAAAGTCCGATCAAGCTGGTCGTCGATGACAACAACAGCACTTCCCTTCGACGTCCTGAACGCTTCTCCAATAACGGATTTCCTCCGAATGCCCGAGGTTCGCCGACATGCGCTGGCAGCAAAGAATGGCCGAGCGTCAGCCATTTCAATTTCGGCGCCGCTATCATCGACGGAGTGTCGCGCGTTCAACTGACCCGCACCTACAAGTTGCTGTTCTAACTGTGGGATTAGTTGCAACCAATCCTCGCCGCCTTCGTAGAGTCGAAACGTTTCTTTCGTGAAGTCGGAAGAGCAAGCGACCACAACGCCATGCTTCAATCCGGGGGGAACGCGAGCTAGCCGACCAATCAGCTGCAAGGTGTATGGCAGCGACTGGGGATTCCGATGAAATACCGCGACCTTGAAGGCGGGAATATCGAGTCCTTCACTGACCATTCCGACAACCACCAGGCCGTTGAGCTTGCCGGCGCGGGCTGCTGCAACATTCACTTCATTTGCTAGGTCAGTCTGATCCGAATGAATAGCTTCGATTCGCAACCCTTTGCTTTGGTAGAGTTTTACCAGGTCGTTGGCGTGAGCCACACGGTCTGTTTTGACAAGAATGAGCGGAGTGCCCGCTTTCCGCAGTCTTGTAAGCTGCTCTATACCACGTTTGGCTAGTTCAACGTCACGCTTAGAGGCCGGGGGATCCCCAGCACTTACAAACGTGACCGTAGCGTAAATGCCATCCCTGATGGCACGTGAGATTGGATACTGGAAAGATAAGCGTCCACCAATCGGCGAGTGATCACGTCGATACGGCGTTCCTGTGAGAAGAACGATTTTGGTTCGATTCTTATCGAATGAATCGACAAGCGCGCGCCAAGTCTCTGCCGGTTCGTGATGAGCCTCATCAATAAAGACCAAGTCGAAAAAATCCTTTGGCGCGGGCGAAATATTTGGCAGCTGCGGACTAGTCGTTCGTGTGGTTGCCGTAATGACATCAGCTTTCGAATGTCTCCGCCAATCGGCCTCGGTCCGCATCTCGCTGTCGAGTGTTACCACTTCGGGCTTTTTGCTCTTCGGAAGCTTCACGACGTTGGCACTTCTAAGAACGTCGAGAGCTTCAAACGCAGTTGCGACCTGACGTCGTAGAACTTTTGCTGGTGATATGATTAAGACGCGTCGCGCTTTACATCCAAAAGACAACGCCATCATCAGCCCGGTCTTGCCGCTGCCTGTGGGCATTGAGATAAGGCATGGGTCGTTGCTGACGGAAAAATGCGCCCACGCTGCGCAAAATCCACCGATCTGACAGGACCTCAGGTTGCCAGATAGGAGATTGAACGTCGCTGTGTTAGCCGAAAAGAAATCCATTCTTGAATATCAGTTTTGGATCGACCGAGGGGAGAATAGACGGCGGAACCTTCAAAAGGCCAGAAAATGCGGACTTAGGTCAGCTGCTCGGCCGGGAGACATTTGCCCCGTCACCCAATGCCAGATGTTTGTAGTTGCGAGCGCTATCCGCTCTTCCACAACGCAACGGTGTCCAAAGTCGATACCTGAGTGGCCCGCCGTCTGGCTTTTCGCTGCGCGTAATCGGGCCGGATACAGACGAACTCGGTGCGCATCTCGACTGCCGACATCTTCGCATATCGGTGTCCTCCTAGATCAACGAATTAGCGACGCCGGAACGACGATTTGGATTTTGCAGCTTTGCCTGCCGTATAGAGATTGAACAAGAAGACATGCGCGTGGACCTGCCGAGCATCGTCGTCCTTTGAACGAATGATAGCGCGCCACTCGCCAGTGTCGGGATTCGAAGTAACCATTCGCGCGAACCTGCTGTGCGCTTTCAGCTCCTCCGCCGCCTTGCCAATGATCTCGGAAAAACCGCTGACGGTTTTGTTAAAGATGATCACGGCTGCCTTACAGTCTCTCCACGTCAAATACCCGAGCAGCTGATCTAATGCATCGGAAATCGTTCGCGTGCCCCGCCATACTTTGCACTCGGCAACAAATGCCGCTCGGTCTTCGGCTTCAATACGGAGATCAGTCTTACCAGCCCGTCGAAACGTCTCGCCGGACGCGCCACCTTTATAGTGGCCGTTCAGGTGCGCCAGAATGATGTCCCTAAGCTCCTCCTCGTCGTGCACTGCGTACGTGCCGGGTGTCGCCTCAAACGTGCGGCCTTCATGACGGATGATGTTAAGGATGTTCTCGGTACTCGGCGTCGCTGATTGCCCACTCGGGTTTAAAGCCGCCTGAAGGTGCAGGTGGGAGGGTCTTAACGATCCGGGGTTCGACCTTAACTGGACGGAACGTCGGGGCACTCGAGTCCTGCTTCAGCGGGATGTTGAGGAGTGTTGCAAGTTGGTCATGCTTTTGTAGTCGGCTACGTCGCGCCTGCACCGCGGTTCGTACCTGACTTGGAAGAGCCGCATTGAACTGAGTCACGCTTGTTTGCTGCCATGTCAGATACTGCCGAATACCACGAAGATTTTCGTCCAGCCGCTGTTTGATCCGTTCTAGTGAGTCATCGGTCGGCAACTCGAATGTCATCTCAACGGCGTTGTCCGTAACTTCGCCGAAGGGCGGCACCGCGCTGAATGTGCTCGGCCGGATAGTCCATAAGTCGCTGTCTCCGGTGTACGGCAGCGAGACGACAACGCGAATCCCGGGGACCAAACACGGTCCTTCACCAAAGGTATATCTGCCGGGCCAGCCAGCGACATCGATGCTGATCTCGCTTTGCCGCCTTGTCATCTTCTCCTCGTAGATTACAAGCGGCTCGATGGTCATTTTCGCGACGACGAATTCGACCAAGTCTTCGACAGGCGTCGAAAGAAATTGGTTTGTATGGATCGCATCAACCGCCTGCCGAGCGGCGATTGCTTGCCGCTCTAACACGTCAGTGAGACTTCCGTTCTGAAAGAGATAACTAGGTCTCCTCATCGTTAATCATTCATCCCGTCTTTCGAAGATCACAAGAGCCTTGGTCGACTCGTGCCGGTCTTCGAAGCTGCGTTCTGCTTTGTCTCGCCCCAGAAGACTTCGTAATTGCGGTTCGAGTTAAAGGGGTCTGAGTTCTCCGCCCGCTCAGTCCATCGAAGCCAGCTTGGCAAAGCCGGACTTGAACGCCCCCACCAGCGTGTCGATCTCCGCTTCGGTCATCGGCGTGGAGAACGTGCACGTACCCGTGCTGATGATGATGCAACCTTCGTTGTAGAGGTGATCGAGCAACGCCTTGAGTCGGCGCGACTCGTCGGGCGTCGGGTACGCTTCGCGGTAATTTCGTGGCGGCGTCTGCTTCATGTGCACCAGGAACATCGAGCCCGCCCCGGTGACGCTCGCGGGCGCGCCCGTCGCGCGGATCGCGTCTTCGATGCCGCTCCTGGCCCGATCGGTTAGGGCGTTTAGGCGCGCCACTGCGGGTTGGTCGAACTTCAGCATCGCCGCCATGCCCGCCGTCATGCTGATCGGGTTGGCCGTGAATGTGCCGGAGTGCGGGAACACGTAGCGCGGCGACTGCGGGTTGAGCACATCCATGACTTCGGCGCGCCCGGCGACGGCGCCAATCGGAAATCCGCCGCCGATGATCTTGCCCAGCGCGGTCAGGTCGGGCGTGACGCCGTAGCGCGCTTGCAAGCCGGCGTGCTCGGCCCTGAACGTGATGACTTCATCGAACACCAACAACACTCCGTGACGCGCGGACCACTCGCGCAGCGCCCTAACGAACTCGACATCCGCCGGACACAGGCCGACGCGGTGCGGCATCAGATCGATCAACACGCACGCGAGGTCGTTGGCGTGCTCGTCGAGGATCGTGAGGGTGCGCTCGGTATCGTTGAACGGAAAGACCACGACGTCTTTGAGCGCGGACTCGGGTGTGCCGTGCACCAGCGGAACGCTGCGCGGATGGTCCCTTTCGCCCCAGGTCGCCGGCGTGGAACCCTGGCTCACCTCGGCGTAGTCGTAGACGCCGTGATAGGCGCCCTCGGCCTTGGCGATCTTCGGCCGTCCGGTAAATGCGCGGGCCGCCTTCAGCGCGACCATGATCGCCTCCGTGCCCGAGTTCACGAAGCGCATCTTCTCAAACGAGCGGTTGCGGCTGCACAAGTGCTCGGCGTAGCGCACCTCGATCTCGGTTCCCATCATGAACGCGGTGCCGCGGGTCAGCTGCTCCGTCACCGCATCGACGATCTCGGGGCAGGCGTGGCCGTGGATCAGGGAGGCCATGTTGTTGGAGAAGTCGATGCGCGTGACGCCGTCGAGGTCGGTCACGCGGCAGCCCTTGCCGTACGCGACGTAGGTCGGGCCACCCGCCCGCAGGATCGCGTTGCGGCTGACTCCGCCGGGAAGGACTTTGAGGGCCCGCTCGTAGAGGGCGGCGCTGCGTGAGAGTTCGGTTTGCATTACATTTAAGAATTAAGATTTAAGATTTAAGAAGTGGTTGTACTGCGCCTCGAACTCTTGATAATCGAAACGAAGATCGCCGTCAGCTCGTCGCATTCCCGCTGCAGAGGAGCTAGCTTTTCCGGAATGACAAACTCTGCATCAACAAGCAGCTCGAGCCAGTACGCGGTTTCTTCGACTTCCTTCAAACAGTCGCCGCACTTCGAGATGAACTCCGGCTTACTGCGCGCTCGGAAAGCCTCCCGATGGTTTGCTCCCACCGACGTCCCGGAACGGAGCACCTGCTTGCCAAGAATCTGTGCTTCAGTCGTTTTCGGCAGAGCCGAAAACATCCGAACAATACGAAGCGCAAAGTTCTTCGTTCGTTCACGCAAATCTTTCCCCGGATCTCCTGTTGCCACCTTCTTAAATCTTAATTCCTAATTAACTTGAAGCAGAGGCGCAGCGGTGCGCTCCTGCACGAAATCGAAATCGACGCCGGGGCTCAGTTCGACGAGCCGAAATCCGTTAGGCGTGACCTCGATCACGGCGAGATCGGTGTAGATGCGGTTCACGACGGCCAATCCCGTTAGCGGAAAGGTGCACTTCTGCACGAGTTTCGCCTCGCCTTCCCGGGTGCAATGCTGGGTTACGACGAAGATCGACTTCACACCCGCGACCAGGTCCATGGCGCCGCCGACTGCTGGGATGGCGTCGGGTTCGCCCGTGGACCAGTTGGCCAAATCGCCGTTCTGCGCGACCTGAAGCGCGCCAAGTACGCAAAGATCCAGGTGGCCGCCGCGGATCATGGCGAAGCTGTCCGCGTGATGAAAGTACGCGGCGCCCGGCAGCGCCGTCACGCGCTGTTTGCCCGCGTTGATCAGTTCGGGATCGCCTTCGCCGGGCTTGGGCGTCGGGCCCATGCCGAGCATGCCATTTTCTGTGTGGTAGATCAGCGTGCGGCCCTCCGGCACGAACTTGGCGACCAACTCCGGAATGCCAATGCCCAGATTTACATACGAGCCGTCGGGAATATCCTGCGCCAGGCGCTGCGCCATCTCCTCGCGCGTTCGCCCGACCACTCTCCGAGCTGTAGGCTCCACAGCGCTGGAAACCGGCGGCTTCATCATGGGTACGACGCTCCTGCTTCGACGAGTTCCGATTCGTGGGCCGGGTTGGCGATGGCGACGACGCGATCGACGAAGATCCCGGGCGTGACGATCGACTCGGGGTCCAGCTTGCCCGGCTCGACGACGTCGGCGACCTGAACGATCGTTACCTTGGCCGCCATCGCCATCACCGGGCCGAAGTTTCGCGCCGTCTTATTATAGAGGATGTTGCCGTGGGTGTCGGCGGCCCGCCCCTTGATGAGCGAGAAGTCTGCGCGGATACCGTGCTCAAGCAGATACTTTCTGCCGGCGAATTCCCGGCATTCCTTGCCTTCCGCCAGCGGCGTTCCCACCGCGGACGGCGTGTAAAACGCCGGGATTCCAGCTCCGCCGGCGCGGATGCGCTCCGCGAGCGTTCCCTGAGGAACCAATTCCAATTTCGTGCGCCCGCTTCGGTAGAGCTCGGGGAAGACGGTCGAGTTGGCGGTGCGCGGAAACGAACAAACGACCTTGGAAACGCGGCCGGCTTTGAGCAGCGCCGCGAGGCCGACCTGGCCGCTGCCGCAGTTGTTGCTGATCATTGTCAGATTCGTGGCGCCCTGGTCGATCAGCGCGTGGATGAGCTCGATCGGACTGCCCGCTTCGCCGAAACCGCCGAACATGATGGTGGCGCCGTCGAAAATGTCCGAGACGGCCTCAGCCGCGCTCGACACCCGCTTGTCGATCATCGGTTAGGCGACTTGAAGAGCAGTGGCGCGAACCGGCGCCTGTCCGGGAGCCGCCACTCGCGCGTAGTCGTACAAGCCGGCCTCGTCGAACAGAACGCGGTCCTCGTAGTCGTCGAACCAGAGCGCCTTGGGGTTGCGGCCGACGATGCAGACCTTGCCGCGGTCGGGAGCGCTGCCCGCGTTCCGCAGAATCTTGAAGATCAAGACGCCGTTCTCGCTGCCCGCGAGTCCCGGTATCCCCTCGTTAGTGACCGCCGCCACTTCGGTCTTGCCTTTGTAATGTGTGATGGAAAGGCGCGCGTGGGTCTCGACGCCCGACAGGCCCTTTTGCGACTCGTTGAGAATATTCCACGCGGTCTCGATCGGGACGTTGAACGCCTTGTAGGCGATGATGTCGCGCCCGCAAAAGAAGTAGTGGTTCTCGCCGCCGGCGCGCTTGAACTCGCGCTGCAGAATGCGGAGAGCGTCCGGGTCATCGT
Organism: uncultured Verrucomicrobiae bacterium; assembly: GCA_963846065.1. Lineage (GTDB taxonomy): Bacteria > Verrucomicrobiota > Verrucomicrobiia > Chthoniobacterales > UBA10450 > DASPUI01. The sequence continues at coordinate 173,300 of CAWJUP010000007.1, read as the reverse complement.
TGATGCCCCTCATGATCGGCGCTTGGTTCTCCACGGTGAGCCAGCCGCGCCCGGCCAGGCCGCGCATCCCCTCGTCCGTCGCGGGGACCCATTGCTTGAAGCCCTGCGCGTCCTCGATGTAGTTCCCTTCCGCATCCTTGGCGAGGAACTCGTCCGGGTGCTCGAAGTGAAGCATCATGTGCAGGCCGACTTGCGGGTAGGTTTCGTGGAACCGATCGAGCATCGACAGGAAGGTGTGGTCGAAGCGCTGGGGATAGAACGCCATCTCCTTGGTGCCGATGCGGATCGACTCGACGCCGGCTTCGGCCAGCGCGCCAAGCCAGGCCGCGATCTTTGAATTGTTCAGCACCATCGGGTCGCCGCCCGACATTAGGATTTCGCGCAACTTCTCGCGTCCGCTTTCGGGATGCACGCCGCCGTTCTTCGCCACGGCCGCGTTGTGCTGTTTGATGTAGGGGATGATTTCGGGGATCATCGCGAGGCCCTTCTTCGCGATGGTGCCATCCTTTCGCTTGATCTGCTTGCGGGCGATCAATTCTTCGCGATAGCAGAAGCGGCAATGGGCCGAGCAGGTCGAGATGACATACATGAGTCCCATCTCGTACTTGTGCAGCAGGCCCTCGACGGGGCTGTAGTCCATCTGGTGGCCGGGATCCTCCGAGCCCGCCAGATCCAATGTCTCAGCGGGGTCGGCCTTGACGATGCGCTGAATCGCGGCGCTGGTCCTGGCCAGTTCGTAGTAATGGCGCGTGATCTTCACGGGCATCCGGGATTCAACGTCACGTTCGGTCCCCTTGAGCACTTTGAGGTTTGTCACCTCGTCCTTGGAGTAGAAGTTGAGCATGTCCTCCGGCGCCTTCTCGTGGAAGAAGGGGCTGAGCCCACTGATAATTTCCCGCTCATAGCGGCCTTCTTCGACGCTCTCGAGAAACTTCTGCTCGCGTGCGGTGGGGACGTGGTGTTGTGGCTGTGTCATCGTTCGGGCTCCTTTGCGGGGAAAGAATTAATGTCTATCGGCCAGTTCCTGCTTCGGCGCTGTACTATAATAGTATATAGATCGTCGCCGGTCCATTTCTACGCCCGAATCCCATCCTACAAAAGCATTTTGTGGCGAAGGTCGATCCGCGGGCGTAGCGCGCCCGCGGTTATTGGTTAATAGCGCGACGCGCGTTATTAGTTAATAGTTAATGGTAATTGGGAAAACCGTCGGTTTTTCCCCGAATAACGGATAACCGATAACCATTAACTATTAATTATGAACGAAGTCTTTATTCTTGGCGGCGGGCGCACTGATTTTAAGCGCAACCTGAAGAAAGAAGGTAAAACCATCCGTCATTTGATCGTCGAAGCGGGCAAGAAGGCGCTCGAGGACGCGAGAATTGATCCGGCGGAGATCCAGGCCGGTGCAGTGGGTAATTTCAATTCCGGCCAGTTCACCAAGCAGTTGCAATTGGGCGCGTTTATTCCGGAGATCGATCCCAAATTGCGCGGAATTCCCACCATGCACACCGAGGCCGCCTGCGCGTCGGGTGCCTTGTCGGTTTTGCTCGGGGCCGAATGGGTCATGGGCGGCCTTTATGACGCTGTTCTCGTGGTCGGGGCGGAACAGCAGAAGACGATGTCTTCGTTGGATGGCTCCGATGTGCTCGGCGCCGCGGCCGATTATCACAACGAGAAGCCGGAGTACGGCGATTTCATGTTTCCGAAACTGTTCGGAAAAATTGCGCAGATCTACATCGACAAATACGGCGCCACCGAGTCCGATTTGGCGACAGTCGCGTGGAAAAATTACGCGCATGCGAAGTTAAATCCGCTCGCTCAAATGCGCGATGCCGACCTGACCCTGGATTGCGCATCGCAGGTGTCGGATAAGAATCCGAGTGTCGCGCCGCCACTGAAAGTTTCGGACTGTTCGCAAATTACGGACGGCGCCGCCTCAGTCGTTCTCGTCTCCGGAAAATATCTGGAGAAACTCGGTCGCGACAAAAACAAGACGCCGCGATTGCTTGGGTTTGGACATTCGACCGATTATCTGCCCCTCGACAAAAAGGATGCGCCGACGTTTTCGATCGCGCGCAAAGCCGCGGAGAGCGCGTTCGGGATGGCGAAGATGAGCCCGCGTGAGCTAAATGGCGCGGACGTGCACGATTGTTTCTCAGTTACGGAAGTTATCGTTTACGAGATCCTGGGCCTGGCCGAGCCGGGCAAAGGCGCCGAATTAGCCCGAAGCGGTGCGACTGCTCTGCCTCAGGTTCGTAACGAGAAAATGCGCGGCCGCTTCGCGGTCGAAATTCCGGTGAACCCGGGCGGCGGATTGATTGGCGATGGGCACCCGGTCGGTGCCACCGGTGTCCGACAGGTTTTCGAAGCCTATCAGCACCTGACCAATCAAGCCGGCGCACGACAGATCGAGAATGCGAAGCGATATCTCACCTTCAACATGGGCGGAAGTCTGACGACGTCCGTCGCCATGATCTGGGGTCGCGATTAGTCGCGATTTCGGATTATCCGCTGGATTTCGCGTGGAGCTCGCTCAGGCGGGCCTTTACCACCGCGCAACGCTTTCGTTCGAAGACAGCTTCGGTTTCCGGTAAATGTTGCGCCGCGTAAACAATCTGCGGTCGTTGCAGGCAATTCTCCACGAAGTTATTGGTCAACGTCGCTTGGCGCAGATTCTCGACCGTCGGTGATCGTTCTGCTTCGGCCACCCGGAGATCGCGAATTGCGACGTAGGTATTGATTTCGTCGACGATATATTGCGAATACGGCGACGCCGTTTTGCCTGAATCTGTGGTCGCGGCGGTTGTTTCTTGACGCCGCTCGAGCGATTTTTCTGGCCGGGCGAGTGTATGGAGTGGCATCCACTATCCAGGAGCAGCCATTGTGCCTGGTGACGCGGAAACGCATGTCCGACTTGTTGCTGGTGGCTATGATCTTCTGGTTCTAACTTTGTTTATGAAAAAGGCGCCGTTCACGGTAGGAAAAGTCGGTCATTTCGGGTTGGCGGTGCGAGATCCGAAGAAGAGCGCGCGCTGGTTCAACCGTGTGCTTGGATTGCGAAAGGAATTCGATTTCGATCATGGCGTCGCGATTGGCAACAGCAACGTGACCATTGCTCTTTTCAAAGGTAACCCATCGCCGCGAACCCTTGATCACATGTCGTTTCATCTTCCGAACATGACCACTCTGCGAAAAGCGCTGGCGTATTTGAAAAAACATCGGGTCGAGATTGAAGATCCGGGTGATGAGATCGGGCCGGAAGGGCCGGGATCACCGCACATGGGATTTTGGTTCCACGATCCCGATGGTTATCGTTGGGAGTTCAGCGTGCAAAACGCGCGCAGAAAAAAATGAAGCGCCCACCAAAACCAATTCTTTTGCGCTCGGAGCGGATGGATTTTCTCAAGCTGAACGCGGAGACAAATGAGTGGCGCGATCTTTACCATCGGCTCCTTTCGCTCTCCTGGCCGAAATTCTCGGCCTGGATTGTCGCAACCTATCTCGGGTTGAACCTCGTTTTCGCTGCGCTCTACGCCGTCGGAGGCGAATGCATCGCCGGAGTGACGCCGGGCTCTTTTTGGGACGGCTTTTTCTTTAGCGTTCAGACATTGGCGACGGTTGGTTATGGCCATCTTTATCCCCAGGATCTTTACGGAAACATCGTCACCACGGTCGAAATCATGATCGGATTGTTTCTATTTGCGGTGATGACCGGATTAATTTTTGTGCGATTCTCCCGGCCCATCGCCCGAGTCTTATTCAGTAACTCTGTCGTCATCGCCCCGTTCAACGGTCATCCCGCGTTGATGCTGCGGGTGGGGAATTTGCGGCAAAGCAGCCTGGTCGAGGCGGAATTCAAAATCATGTTTAGTCGCGACGAACCGATCGAGGACGATCCAAGCTTCCGTCATTTTTACAATCTCAAGCTGGCCTTCGATCGACTGATTACATTTCCGGCCGCGCTGACGCTCCGACACATTATCGATGAGACCAGTCCATTGTTCGGCGTGACGTTCGAATCATTGTCTGAAAGTCGCGCATACTTTTCCGCTTCCGTGGTCGGGATTGAAGCGGTGATGTCCGCTGCGGTCCAGGCGCAGAAGGATTATTCGTGGCGCGACGTTCGTTTTGGCGAACGGTTCGTCGATATCTACACCCCGCACGGAGATGGCAAACTAGTCGTCGATTACGCGCGGATCCACGAGACCCACCCGGTCTGACGACGCTAATACCGTGACCGGCGTTACGGTGTGGGCGACGCGGTCGCGTTCAGTTGGCCGTTCGTCTCCGGATTCCGGTTCGGCCACGGAGGAGGCGATGGTATATCGTAGCGTTTCGTCTTCAGGTCGTTCTCGATTTCCTGGATTCCACGATCGAGCTGTTGATCTTCGCCACGGAATTCTTTGCCCGGATCGTTGTCGACCACGATGTCCGGATCGACGCCGTGACCTTCCACGATCCATTGTTTGCCATCCTTGGAGTAGATAGCGAACTCGGGCTTGAAGAACTGACCGCCATCGGTCAGCGGCAGCGGTTGGCGAATTCCGACGACACCGCCCCATGATCGTTTACCGATCAGTTTTCCAAGACCAAGGGCTTTAAAGCGATACGGGAAAATATCGCCGTCGGAGGCGGAGAATTCGTCCATTAATGTGACCATCGGGCCCATGAAAGCCTGAGCGGGATCGGGTTGCGGCGCGGAATTGCGAGCAATCCCAATCATCTCGAATGCGCGACGCAAACGTTCGATCACCAGCGGCGAAACGAACCCTCCGCCGTTGCCGCGAACGTCAACGATGAGCGCTTTTTTGCGAATCTGCGGGAAGTAAAGTTTGATAAACTCGTTCATGCCGGGCTGTCCCATGTCGGGGATATGCAGGTAACCGACTTCTCCGTTCGTTTTCTTAGTGACGTAATCAATGTTCTTCTGAACCCAATCGATGTAATAAAGCGGTCCTTCGTCCGCAATCGGCACCACGGTCACATCACGCGCGCCGTCGTCGGCGGGTTTGGAATTCACGCGCAGGATCACTTGTTTATCGGCCGTGCCGATCAGCGCGTCGTAAAGGTTCGGCAACGTCGAAACCGGGGTGCCATTGATCGCCAGGATGTAATCGCCCGCTTTAATATTCACGCCGATTTCGGTCAGGGGCGATCGCGTGTGTTTATCCCAGTTTTCTCCAGGCAATATTCGATCGATCTTATAGGCGCGAGTCGATGGATCGCGCGAAAATTCCGCGCCGAGCAATCCGAGTTTAATCCGCGGTGTATTCGGCCGTTCTCCGCCTCCAACGTAGGCGTGGCCGCTATTCAACTCCGCGATCAATTCGCCTAACAAATAGGTGAGATCGTTGCGATGATTCACGTAGGGAAGCAGGGCGGCGTATTTGTCGCGCTGCGCCTTCCAATCGACGCCATTCATGGTCGGGGAGAAGAAGAAATCCCGCATTTGTCGCCAGCATTCGAAGTAAATCTGCTTCCACTCGGCATGGCGATCGAGCTGCAGTGTCGAGTCCGGCGATTTTGTGTTCGTGATCTTTGGTGTCGATCTTGTCTTTAGGCAGGTCGATGATCGCGTAATCGTTTTTGACCTTCAGGAGCATCTTCTTTCCGTCGAAGGTGATTTGATAATCATTCGCATCTCCGAGCACGGTTTCCTTGCGATCTTCCAGACTGTATGAACAGAGGTGTGACTTGCGGTCACGCCCGTCGCCGTCACCATCGCCATCTTCACCAACGTCATCCGCGGAAGTACGACGGAGATAAAAAATCCGGTCATCGACCAGGCGGATGTTGCGATAATTCCCAGGTGTAATTTCCAACGCGGTAATTCGGTTGGGCAGGCCGTCGATGTCGATCTTTACCGGAGGAGCGGGCTTCTTTGGCTTTGCCGCCTCGCCCTTCTTGTCGTCGGATTTTTTGTCGGTAGACTTTTCGTCCTTCTTTTCTTCAGCGTCTTTATCCTTTTTCTTTTCTGCTTTGCCGACCTCATCGCTTTTTGGTCCCAGCGGATTTTCGGTGTCTTTCGCCAACGTCACCAGGTAGACGCGTTCCATATCGCGATAAAGATTGGCGAATTCGTTATCGGCGAAGGTCGGTTTGAAATTTCGCGCCGAACTGAAAAGCAAATATTTCCCGTCGTCACTGAAGACCGCTTCGTCCGATCCGTACCAATTATCCGTGACCGCAGTCTGCTGTTTGTTGCCTAACGAATAAAGGTAAATCCGGGGCAAACCATTGTCCTCGGGCCGGCTCCAGGTAATCCACTGGCTGTCCGGCGCCCAATGATAATCCTGGATTTCGCCGTACTTGTCCTGATCGACTTCGGTCACCGCCTTCGACGCGACGTCGACGTATCGCAAACGTTGCCGGCGGTCGGACCAGAGGAGCTTCTTGCTATCGGGCGACCAGGTCGCGTTGTAGTAATAAGTGTCGGCGTTGCTGGTAATTTGTTGCGGCTTGCCTTTGCCGTCCTGCGCCATGACGTAGAGTTCGTTTTCGCCGGTCGCATCCGAATTGTAGGCGATCCATTTGCCATCGGGAGACCAAACCGCATCCCGCTCGTGCGCCCCGGAAGTTTTCGTCAGATTGCGCGCGGTTCCATTCTTTGCTGGAACTGAAAATAGATCGCCGCGGGCAACTACAATGGTGCGCTCTCCGTCGGGCGCAATGTTGACCGATTCCAGGTGCTTCGAGGCGTCGACCAGTCCGGAACGTCCGTCCGCGAAATCTTCGCTGATGGTGATCGGAACGGGAACCGGCTGCCCCCCGGCGAGATCGTATCGCCAGATGTATCCAGCTTCCTCGAAGACGATCGATTTTTTGCCAATCGACGGAAATTTAATGTCGAAATCTTTGAAGTGTGTGAGCTGCTTGGTTTCTTTCGATGCGAGATCGATTGAAAATAGATTCATTCGGCCGTCGCGGTCGGACAGGAAGTAGATTTTGTTATCCGGTCCCCACATCGGACAGATGTCCTGCGCGGGATTATTCGTCAGATTCTCCGTCTTGTTGGTTTTGAAATCGAAAATCCAGATGTCGTCGGCCATGCCGCCGCGATAATGTTTCCAGGTGCGGAATTCGCGGAAAACGCGGTTGAACGCCATTTTGGAGTCGTCCGGTGAAAACGAAACGAAGCCGCCGCGGGGAATGGGCAGTTGCTGGGGCAGTTCGGCGTCCTGGCCCACCGTGAACAGCGATCCGATGAAATCATTGAACGATTTCATGCGCGACCGGTAAACGATGAGCGGTTTGGTGTTCTCCCACGTCATGACCAGGTTATTGGGTCCCATTCGATCGGAAACATCATCGCGACCGAGGGTCGCGGAGGTGGTTAAGCGCTTCGGTGCACCACCTTCGGCCGGCATGACATATACCTCGCGGTTGCCGTCATATTCGGAACTGAACGCAATTTGTTTTCCGTCGGGTGAGAAACGCGGAAAGGTGGTGTAACCGGGAGCCGTGGTCAGGCGTCGCCCAACCCCGCCGTCTTTTCCGACGGTGTAGAGCTCTCCAGCATAACAAAAGACGATCTGATCATCATTGGTCGTCGGAAATCGTAACAACCGAGTGGTTTCTGGCAGATTCTGTGCTGTGCCTAACAAAGTCGACACCGACCAAAGAGCGAAAAACAAACAAAATCGAGAGCGCATAAAGAGAGGGAGAACCTGATAATCACTATGATGGAATGCAAGAGCGAAGTTGCTTCCCCCAGTTCGGCAGAAAACACCCGCCATCCAGCCTTGGATGGAATAGAGCCCAAGCCGGCGGAAATTTGTCCGACCGCGAATACCAAACAGCAGTTGTTACTCGTGGAAGACCACGACGATACCCGCCTCGTGATGGAACGCTTTCTGATTCGCGCGGGATTTAAAGTCTCGGCGGCGGCAGACTTGAAAAGCGCGTTGCAGTTCCTCGAAGACGGTCCGTTTGATGTGATCATCAGCGACATCGCGTTACCAGATGGAACCGGTTACGCCTTTATCAGTGAAGCCCGTCGTCGCGGAGTTCGGGCCCTGGCCATTGCCTTGTCAGCCTATTGCTATCCGATGGAAGTTTTCGGAACCCAGGTAACCGGGTTCGATCATCATCTGCGGAAACCGTTCGATCCCGCAATGCTTCGTCTGATCCTGGGGCTGGAAAACCGCGCGCCACTGGCGGCGGCGCGTTAGCCCATATAAAAGCCGCCGTTCACGTTTAAAACGTGACCGGTGATGTAACTGGCGAGCGGCGAGGCAAGAAAGAGCGCGGCATCGACGATTTCCCGGGCGTCGCCGAGGCGGCCCAACGGAATTTGTTTGATAAAGTTCTGCGTGACTTCATCGGGCATGCCTTTGCTCATGCCAATGTCGATAAATCCGGGCGCAATGGCGTTCACCGTAATCTGTTGTCGCGCCAGCTCGCGGGCCGACACTTTGGTCAGGGCAATGATTCCCGCTTTGCTCGAAGAATAGTTCGCCTGGCCAAAAAATCCCATCTGTCCGCTGACCGAGGCCAGATTCACGACCCGACCCCCGCTGCGCAGAATCGCCATCGCGCCCTTGGTGACATTGAATGTGCCGGCCAGATTGACCCGAATGACAGCTTCGAAATCCCCCATCGACATTTTTTTGAGAGAGCGATCGTTGATAATGCCGGAGTTGTTAATCAACACATCGAGGCCGCCAAGTTGTTCCTTGATTTGATTCATCATCGCGTCGACCTGCGCTGGTTTGGTGACGTCGCACTCGATGGTGAGCGACTCTTTTAATTGTTTCGCCACGGAATCAGCGTCGGATTTATTTTGGTTTTGCGCGTCGGCGATGTAGTTCACCACGCACTTTGCGCCGCGATGACCGAATGCGGTAACCATCTCGGCGCCGATGCCGCGTGAACTGCCTGTGACCAGGACAACTTTGCCGGTAAAATCGAGTGGATCAGACATGGGTAGGTTGAATTTCTGGTCGCCCAAAACGGCGATGACGAGCGAGATGGGCAACCCGATCAGGCCAATGTGAATCAGGACTGCGAGCGCGTCATTCGAAAACCTATGAGGCTCTGGACGCGATGCGCAAGATTGGAACAGGCAAGCGGCGACCGGCCAGGCGCAGGGGATGCCACGGCGAGAGCCTTCATAATCTCGCGCTTCAGGGCCAGAATGGCTTTGCCCGTGAAACGATTAACGTTACGGTCTTCGCATGGCCTCTCCGATCCGAGTGTTGACCGCGGTCCCAATCTGCGACGGACATGACAGTGCGATTAACACGATCAATCTCGAGTTTATTCGGCACGGAATCGAAGTCGTTTACCTGGGATTCCATCGTTACGTCGGCGACATCGTGCGCGCGGCGATTCAGGAGGATGTCGCGGCCATCGGCATCTCCAGTTACAATGGCGGCCACATCGAGTTCTTTGCTGAAGTTGTTAGGCAACTAAAAAAACATGGGGCCGGTGATATTGCCGTATTTGGCGGCGGTGGTGGGACGATCACCTATGACGACGCCCGGGAAATGAAAAAGCAAGGCGTGGACGAAATCTTTTTCGCCGGAACGTCACTCGTTGAAATGGCCGATTATGTGAAGAAGCACTACCACCAGCCGCGGCGAAAAGTTTCTGCGAATGGTGACCTTGCTCTGGCGCGGAAACTCACCGAAATCGAAGACGCCCATGGCAAAGTCCGAAATCCGAAATCCGAAATCCGAAATCCCGAGAGAACAAAGCGAGCGAAGGTGATCGGCTTTACCGGGCCCGGCGGAGCGGGCAAGACGACGTTAATCGACGAACTGGTGCTTCGATTCCTCCATCAGGACCCGGATTCGCGGATCGCCATTTTGTCGCATGATCCAAGCGTGGTCGGAGAAGGCGCATTGTTAGGGGACCGCGCGACGATGATCAATTCGCAGAACGACCGCGTGTTCATGCGGAGCATGGCGACACGCGGACAGGCCGGCGGTTTATCGCCCGCCACGGAAAGCTCTCTCGCGGCGCTGGCGGAATCCGGATTTGATTACGTCATTATTGAAACGGTCGGTACCGGCCAGGAGGCCATGCCGTTTCGAGATCAACTGGTCGACCAGACCGTCTTGGTCATGAATCCGGATTACGGCGCGCGTTTACAGCTGCAAAAGATTGTTATGCTGGACGTGGCCGATCTGGTGGTAGTCAACAAGACCGATCTCGAGCGAGCCAAGGCGGCGCTCTCTGAAATTGAGCATCGGCTGTCTCAAAACAATCGAAATCAGCTGATCGTTGCGACGGTCGCCAAACGACACCGCGACCCGGGGGTCGATGCATTGTTCAAGTTAATTTCTAAGAATTCCGAAGCGGCGGCTCCGAGCCGGACTGGCAGTGATCACCGCCGAAATTTAAAAAGCCGACGTTCACGGAGCGCCGCCACAGGGAAAGCGAAAAAATCATGAGCAAACTCGGAGCAATCGTTGAGGCAGTCGAGAACAGAGAAAAATTCGTGCTCGAACAAGTGCAGCGCGCGCGAACCGACCAGCAGTTTGCGCAGCAGGTGGTCGATCGCTGGAACCAGATCAAATCTGGAATTCCGGTTTCCAAAACACCGACCGGATTGCCGTTACCGCGTCTGGCCTTGCCGGAACTGGATGAGCCCGGTGAAATCGCCCGTTATTTGTTCGGTGACGGATTGCCGGGCGAATTTCCGTTTTTAAACGGCGCCTATCGAGAGATGTATCTCGAGCCGTTGCAAAACATTGATGAGGGAAGCTACCGGAACAAGACATCTTCGAATGGCGCGAAGAAAAACGGGGCGCGTCCACCGGAAGAACCAACTCGTTTGTTTTCGGGATTGATGCTGGCCGAAGACACCAACAAGCGATTTCATTTTCTCAGCGCGCATCAACGTTCGAAACGACTAAGCACTGCATTCGATGGCCCCACGCTTTACGGCATCGATTCAGACGCGGATGGCGTTTTCGGAAAAATCGGAGAAGGCGGGGTGGCGGTGGACACCGTGGAGGACATGGTCCGCCTCTACGATGGCTTCGAAGTCGGTTCGCCCGATTTCTCGGCATCGATGACGATTAGCGGGCCGGCTCCGATGATCATGGCGATGTATATCGCCGCGGCGAAACGAAGATTCGGCCCCCAGGTGGTTCCTCATCTTCGCGGAACGATCCAGGCCGATATTTTCAAAGAAGTTCAGGCGCAGAACGAAACCATCTTCCCGATTGAAGCTTCGCTTCGTTTTCTTTGCGACATGATCGAATGGACGGCAGCGAATATGCCGCGTTGGTATCCGATTTCGATCAGCGGTTATCACATTGGCGAAGCCGGATCGACGCCGATCCAGCAGGCGGCCTACACCCTCTCCAATGGATTTGCCTACGTCGAAATGATGTCGAAGCGCGGCGTCGCAGTCGATCAGTTCGGGCCAAGGCTTTCTTTCTTTCTCGATTGCGGTCTGGATGTCGAATACATCGCGTTGTCTCGCGTTTCTCGAAAAATTTGGGCAATCGGGATGCGCGACGTCTTTGGCGCAGGTCCACGGGCGCAAATGTTTAAACTGCACACGCAGACGAGCGGCCGGTCGCTTATTGCGGCGGAGTTTAAGAATAATCTCACGCGGACGGCCGCCGAGTTGATGCTGGCATATATGAACGGCACCAATTCGTGCCATTCAAATAGCGCGGACGAGCCGTTCACCACGCCGAGCGAAGAATGGATCCGGTTGGCTGCTCACGGCCAGGCGATCCTACTCGAGGAATCCGGCATCTTTAAGCACACGATGAATATGTTGAGCGGTTCGCCGGGGATGAAAGCAGTCGAGCGCGCTGTCGAGAAGGCGATTCTGGATGAATTTCGCCAGATCGAGTCGTTAGGCGGGGTCATGGGGGCGGTCGAGAATCGTTATCAGCGCAGCCAAATCCAAACTGCGGCGCATCGCTATGAGCAACAGATTTACGACGGCAAGCGTCCGATCATTGGCCTCAATCGATACCGCAACGGTTCCGATGAAATGCCGGAAATCGAATTGGCGCGAACGCCGCGGACGAAACAGCAATTGCAAGTGAATCGTTTGAAGAAATTCAAGGCTGCGAATGCGGCGAAGGCGAAAAAGGCATTGGAGAAACTTGCGGCGGTTGTCGAAACGAACGAAAACTGCTTCCCGGCGTTGTTGGAGGCGGCCGAAGTCTGCTCGTTAGGCCAAATCACCGGCCGTTTACAGGAAATCGTCGGCCACTTCCGGCCGATGGTGTGAGGATCTGAGGCTAAAGGCGGCTCGACAGAGTCTCGCCCCACCACGAATTGTGCATGGCCCCTGTCCCTTGATTTCCAACTTGCCTCATTCGGAACCATCTCGATAACGTGGGGTTCTCCCCAAATGAATCCTGCAATGCAGGCGCGATCGGCCCTACCGGATCCTATCGAACGCGACAAATGTTCGGTGGGCGAGACTTTGTCGAGCCGAAGAAGTCGCCGGTTCGACGCAATCCGGCAGCCGGAGTTCACATCCTCGGGGATCGCACGACGATTGCGCTACTCACAGTGTGTAAAGCCAAACGCGTAGCGAGTCTGGCTAATGCGAGTGCGCATTCCGCTCTAATAGAGGCCTGGAACGCAGCTCAAACTTGGCTGGTTGGTGCTTACGTGATCATGCCAAATCATCTTCATCTCTTTTGTGCTCCGCAAACGCGAGATGTGTCGATTGAGCATTGGATCGCGTTTTGGAAAAGACAATTCCGACGACGATGTCCGTTCGCGCCTAAATTCCAGTCGCGCGGATTCCATCATCGTTTGCGCGAAGGTGATAATTACCGGGCCAAATGGGAATATGTGCGAAACAATCCCGTCCGAGCCGGACTTGTTCAAAACCCGGAGGACTGGCCTTTTCAGGGAGTTTTGAACAACCTGGTGTGGTGGTGCATTCGATCGCTCGAAGACCGACCACACCAACCTATCTTCACGCGTGCTTATTTCTTCACCCGCAGCAGGTGAATGTTCGGTTGATAGAAGGATGAACAGCGCGGATCGGCGATGCGTGTAACGTGAATTGATACGTTTACGCCGTCACCGGAACGAGTGATCTTCCCGCTCCCGGCATTGTTGAAACTGTCGGTCCATTTGAATTCCACAGTTCCTTTCGGCGTGACCGTGCCGTGCCCATCCGCTTCCGGCGCGGCGCCATGGCCGTCGTTGTAGCCTGCGCTGAAAAAGATCGAAACATTGTTTCCGTGTTGTTCGAGGCTCAGCTCAAACACACCTTGTCCTTTCAGGAATTTCTTGTCCGAATATTCGCCGGCAAAATCTGGTCGGCTTACCGCAATCGAGGCCAGCGATAACGCGACGACCAAGGCGACCCGAAATCGAGATCTCATCCGGCCGTTATATCAAGAAGATGGATTTCGGGGACGAAAATCATCATCCTGAGGTAGATGGAAATTCCGGATCCGGAAGTGAACGCGCGCCGTCGAACGGCATCGCGCCTTTTACCATTTCTTTTCCTTCTTTACGTGGCGAACTATCTCGATCGAACCAACATCGCATACGCGACGCTGGGGATGAAAGGCGACCTCGGCCTAACTGATTCCATTTTTGGCACGGCCAGCGGAATTTTCTTCATCGGGTATTTCGCACTGCAAATTCCGGGCGCATTACTGGTCGAACGCTGGAGCGCAAGGCTTTCGCTGGCGATCACATTGATTACCTGGGGATTGCTGACGACTTTGACCGGACTCGTCCAGAGCGCGCATCAGCTTTACGGCGCGCGTTTTCTGCTCGGCGCGGCGGAAGCCGGATTTTTCCCGGGAGTGATCGTTTACCTGTCGCACTGGTTTATCTACGAGGACCGTGGCAAAGCCATCGCTCGATTCATGGCCGCGATTCCGATCGGCTTTATGTTGGGCGGCCCCATTGCCGGCAGCATTCTGAATGTGCATTGGCTGGGTCTTGCGGGCTGGCGTTGGCTTTTCTTAATGGAAGGCGCGCCGGCCATCATTCTGGGTGCCGCCACGCTGTTCGTTCTGCCGGATCGGCCTAACCAAGTACGATGGCTGAACCAAGACGAGCAAGATTGGCTCAACGCGCGACTTGCCCAAGAGCGGACCGCCAAAGCGGACACGGGTCAGAGCAGATTTCAGACGATTTCACGTCACTTATTTACTGTGCTGATACTCACGGCTGCCTTGTTCTTTACCTATACCGGGGGTTATGCGTTTTGGTTCTGGTTTCCGACGATCGTGCAACGGCTTTCCGGCTGGACCGACGTCCGGTTGATCGGCTGGGTCGGCGCGATTCCTTTCGCGGGAGCGACCATCGCGCTTCTCATCGTCGGATGGAGCTCGGATCGAATGCGCGAGCGGCGATGGCATTTCGTCATTCCCCAACTCGGTGCGGCGCTTGCCCTGACCGGATGGCTTTTTCTTCCGCATTCAAACGCACTGCTCGTGTTCGTATGCACCCTGATCGGCATGGGCACAGTCGCTTATTTCCCGGCCTTCTTTTCTCTACCTTCCGAATTTCTCACCAGCGCGCCCGCAGCGGCGGCGATCGGGTTCATCAATTGCACGGCCAGCATTGGCGGATATTTCGGTCCGAAAATTTTCGGAGATCTTAGTCAGCGCACCGGTTCGTTTCACACCGGCTTCTTGATGATGATCGCGTGCTGGATGGTTGCGTCGATTCTCGTGCTGCTTTGCCCGCGACAACGGGCGACCCAGCGAGTTACTTCCTAAGCGCGACTTCGAACGGCGCACCGGTTTTGGCGCGGATGTCATCGACCGTCGCGTCGGAGTGAATTTCAGTCAGAACGAGGCCGCCGCCCTTTTTCACTTCAAACACGCAAAGATCGGTGATGATCAGATTCACGACGCCTAAACCGGTGATTGGTAGCGTACATTTCTTAATAACCTTCGGAGTCCCGTCCTTGGACGTGTGTTCCAACACCGCGACGACGCGTTTCACTCCAGCGACCAAATCCATCGCGCCGCCAGGACCCTTGATCATTTTCCCCGGGATCATCCAGTTTGCGATGTCGCCTTGGTCGGTGACCTCGAACGCGCCGAGGATCGCGAGATCGATGTGACCTCCGCGAATCTGGCCGAACGAATCGGCGCTGGAGAAAAACGCCGACCCCGGCATGGTTGTGATCGTCTGTTTGCCGGCATTGATCAGGTCGGGATCTTCTTGGCCTGGTTTCGGAAAAGGGCCGATTCCAAGAAGGCCGTTTTCGGATTGGAGCGTAACGTGAATTCCCGGTGGAATGTAATTCGCGACGAGTGTCGGAATTCCGATACCGAGATTCACGTAATAGCCGTCGCGCAATTCCTGGGCGGCGCGCTTCGCCATCAAATCGCGAATCGGCGATGAAGTTTTCTTGTTTGGATCGGCGCCCTGGACTGTCCGGAATTCGATCCGCTTTTCATATTTCGCCCCCTGAATGATGCGATCGACGAAAATTCCCGGAGTGTGAATTTGATCGGGATCGAGCTCGCCGATCTCGACCAGTTGTTCCACTTCGGCCACGCACACTTTGCCGCACGTGGCGATCATTGGATTAAAATTTCGTGATGTTTCCCGGTAAATGAGATTGCCCGCCTGATCGCCTTTCCACGCTTTCACGATCGATACCTCGGTGGTGATGCCCGGCTCGAGCACATATTCGGTGCCGTTAAAAACTTTCGTTTCCTTTCCTTCAGTCAGTTTGGTGGCGAATCCGGTGCGAGTGTAAAATCCCGGAATGCCGGCACCGCCGGCGCGTAATCGCTCCGCGAGTGTACCTTGTGGAATCAGTTCCAACTCGAGCTCACCGGCCAGCACCTGGCGCTCGAATTCTTTGTTCTCGCCCACGTAGGAGGCCATGACTTTTTTCACCTGGCGTGCCGGGAGCAACACGCCCATTCCAAATCCATCAACGCCGGCGTTGTTACCGACAATGGTCAGTCCTTTCACTCCGCTATCGTGCAGCGCCGCGATGAGATTCTCCGGTATGCCGCACAGGCCGAAGCCACCGGCAGCGACCGTCATGTTGTCGTGAAGAAGACCTTCCAGTGCTGTCTTGGCGTTGGAGTAAACTTTGTTCATGAGCGAGGATGAAGTCTCGCCAAGGAAACCGTGATCAGCAAGCCGGACCGACGTAATCCGCGGAGGTGTTGCGGCGGTTGGATCAGGCCCTCTACCAAAGCTTGCCGATGAACGATTCATCGCCAGATTGGAGGCTCAATTTTCCATGACTAAATCGCTCGCCCATCAGCTCGCCGAATTCGCCTGTTCCCTGCAATATCCGGATCTCTCGAAGGAAGTCGTTCACGAAGTGAAGCGGCGCGTGCTCGATTCAGTGGGCTGCGCGATCGGCGCCTGGCATGAGGAGCCGTGCCGGATCGCGCGTGATGTAGCTTCCGAATTCTCTGCCAAAAACGGTGCGACCATTATTGGAACTCATCACCAAGCGCCACCGGACTGGGCAGCATTCGCGACCGGCTGTTGCATTCGCTACTTCGACTACAACGATACTTATTTGTCGAAGGAACCGGCGCATCCGAGTGATAATATTGCTGCGGCATTGGCAGTCGCGGAAAGCGTCGGCGCGAACGGCAAGGAATTTCTGACTGCGATCGCGCTCGCTTACGAAGTGCAATGCCGCTTTTGCGACGCGGCGAGTATTCGGGCCCGGGGATGGGACCATCCGACTTACGGCGCGTTTTCCACCGCGCTGGCCGCGGCGCGATTGATGAAATTGAATCCCGAAAAAACGCGGCACGCCATCAACATCGCCGGCGTGAATTCTGCCGCGTTTCGTCAGGCTAGAGTGGGGGAACTTTCTCACTGGAAAGGTGTTGCTTTTGCGAACGCCGCTCGCCACGGGGTTTATTCGGCGCTCCTGGCCCGCGCCGGAATGACCGGGCCGGCACCAATTTTCGAAGGCCAGATGGGTTTTGAAAAGGAACTCGGTGTTTCGTTAGGGAATGTTGCCGAGAAATTCGTGAAACGTCCGGATGCAAAATCGCCGGAAGAAGGGACGGCGGCGATGATTTTGAAAACGAGCATCAAATTCTGGCCGGCCGAATATCACAGCCAGAGTGCGATTGAGGCGGCGTTGTTTATTAGAGGGCAAGTCGGCGAAGGCGTGGAGGTGAAGTCGATGACGATCGAAAGTCATGACGCGTCCGTCGACATTATCGGCAGCGAACCGGAGAAATGGAAACCGGAGACGCGCGAAACGGCCGATCACAGTCTGCCTTACATTACGGCGATTGCCTTCATCGATGGCGAGGTCACCGAGAGACAATTTCAGCCTGAGAGATTCATGGATCCCAAGATTTGGAAATTCCTGGAGAACGTCAAAGTCGAGCGAAATGCCGAGCTCAGTTCGCTTTATCCAGGCGCGGTGGCCAATATTGTTCATGTCGAACTTGCCGATGGACGTCGATTCACCAAGCGGGTCGATTATCCGCTCGGCCACGCGAAGAATCCGCTGCAGGACCATGAAGTGGAGAGGAAATTTCTATTGCTGGTCGAGCCGACGTTTACCCGTGATCACGCCGCGAAAATCATCGATCAGGTGTGGAATTTGGAAGAACAGAGCGGGGTCCACCATTTGATGAAATTGTTAAAAGTCCATTGAGGTGGCGAGTATGAGCAAAGGCAAAAGACTCCGAGAGCTGATTGCGAAAAATTGTGTCGCGATGCCGGGCGTGCCGAATGCCGGCATGGCGCGACAAGTCGAACGCGCCGGTTTCGATGCGGTTTATGTGAGCGGGGCGGGTATCGCCAATTCGACCGGCGGAGTTCCCGATATTGGTTTGTTCGGGATGACGGAAGTGGTTCGACTCGCTGGGTATGTGGCCCAAGCGGTTCGAATTCCGGTAATCGTTGACGCGGACACCGGTTTCGGTGGTGCGGAAAACGTGGCCCGAACCATTCGAGAACTGGAAGCCGCCGGCTTGGCGGGCTGTCATATCGAAGACCAGGAGTTTCCCAAACGTTGTGGCCATCTCGCCGGGAAATCGGTGGTGGATGTTGAGGAAATGGTTGGCCGAATTCAAGCGGCCGCCGCCGCGCGCCGCGATCCCGGTTTTCTGATCATCGCGCGAACCGACGCTCGCGCGGTGGAAAGTTTTGATCAAGCGGTGGAGCGAGCAAAAAAATATGCGGCGGCGGGAGCGGATGCCATCTTTCCCGAGGCTTTGCAGACGAGAGAGGAGTTCGCTGAGTTCGCCCGGCAGGTTCGTCTGCCGCTTCTTGCCAACATGACCGAATTTGGCAAAAGCCCTTTGCTCTCTGTGCCGGAGCTGGGCGAACTCGGTTACCGAATGGTGATCTTTCCGCAAAGCGCATTCCGTGTCGCGATGAAGGCGACCGAAGAATTCTTCCGGGCACTGAAAAAAAGCGGCTCGCAGACGACCTGGACCGAGAAAATGCAGACCCGTCAGGAATTGTACGAGCTTCTGGATTACGATCCGGCGGCGAAAAATTGGCAAGGTTTTCGCGACTGATCATTTGTCGAAAGCCATATCGTCGTTAACGTGAGAGGAACACGATGAGCACTGAAAAGAAACCAGAATACAGCCCGGGTTTAGCCGGAGTGATCGCTGGAGAGACACAGATTTGCTGGGTCGATCCGAATGCCGGGCTGATGTATCGCGGCTACGACATCCATGAAATGGGCGACCAGGCGACTTTCGAGGAGGTAGCTTATCTGCTGCTGAACGGTGAATTGCCGGATGCCAAACAATTGAAGGAGTTTAAGGAGCAGATCGCATCGCAACGCAGTTTGCCGAAGGAAGTAGACGAAATGATGCGGCTGATGCCGAAGAATGCGCATCCGATGGACGTCCTTCGCACGGGCGTGTCCATGCTGGGGCCGTTCGATAAGGATCTCAACGATCATTCGCATGACGCCAATATTCGCAAAGCGATTCGATTGATTGCGAAAGTGATGACGTTGATTACTGACGGCTTCCGGATCGCACAGGGCCAGAAACCGTTTCCGGAAAAGCCGGAGCTCAGTCAGGCGGCAAATTTTTTCTACAAGTTGAATGGTGAAACGCCGGAACCGTGGAAGATCCGGATGATGGACACCATTTTCAATCTTTACGCGGACCACGAATTCAACGCTTCGACTTTCGCGGCGCGCGTGACAGCCTCCACGCTGGCTGATATTTACGCAGCCGTGACTTCGGCCTGCGGCACGCTGAAGGGTCCGCTGCACGGCGGCGCCAACGAAGAATCGATGAAGATGCTCGAGGAAATCGGAACACCTGATCGAGCGGAAGCGTGGTTGATGAAACATCTCGCCTCGAAGTCAAAGATCATGGGATTCGGTCATCGCGTTTATAAAAAAGGCGATTCAAGGGTGCCGGTGATGCGCGAGATCGCGCGCGACCTGGGCAAGCGCACGGGTAAGGAAAACTGGGTGCCGATTTGTGAGAAACTCGAAGAGGTGATGGATCGCGAGAAAGGTCTTTGCGCGAACGTCGATCTCTACGCTGCGCCAGTTTTCTGGATGCTCGGATTCAAACCCGAACTGAACACTCCGTTGTTCGCGGCGTCGCGAGTTGCCGGTTGGTGCGCTCATGTGGTTGAGCAGCACGATCACAATCGTTTGATCCGCCCACGTTCGCTTTACACCGGCCCACAGCTTCGAAAATATCCCGGGCCGGCGAACGGATCCTGAAACTGGCGCGTCGGTCTACTGCAGCATAATTTCGGCGCTCACAGAGCGCCCTAACCATGGAACAATCGTTGCAAGAAAGGTATGCACCGAAGAATGCCTGCTTCGGTTGCGGCCCGGCTAATCCAGATGGATTGCATGTGCGTAGCTTCGCCAAAAATGGGGAGGTCGTCGCCGAATGGAAAGCGCAACCAAAATACGAAGCGTTCCCCGGTGTTTTGAACGGTGGAATCATCGGATCGTTGCTCGATTGCCACTGCAACTGGACCGCATCCTATCATTTGATGAAGAAAGCCGGGGACGATCACCCGCCATGCACGGTTACGGCCGAATATTCGATCAAGTTACTGCGGCCGACCCCGACCAGCGGACCGATTTCGTTGTCGGCCCATGCCATCGACATCACCGGTGACCGCGCAACGATCGAAGGAACCTTGAGTGCCGGCGGAAAAGTCTGTGCGACTTGCCGGGGAATTTTCGTGGCCGTCAAGGAAGGCCATCCGGCTTTTCATCGTTGGTAATTTCCAAACCAGCGCATGCGTCGATTATCGATTGCGGTTTTCAGCTGGCTGGTATTTTTGAGGTTAGCGCAGGCGGCGAGCGATCCGGCGGCGGATCGTATTGGGCAGATCGAGAAAGAATTCCAGTTGCGCCTCGGGGTTGCCGCGATCGACTCGAAAGCCGGTCGACGAATTGGATATCGCGGGGACGACAGATTCCCAATGTGCAGCACTTTCAAACTTCTCGCCGTGGCGGCGGTTTTGGAACGGGTCGATCGGCACGAGGAAAATCTGGATCGGTTCATTCCTTACAGTCAGGGCGACATTCTCTCTTATGCGCCCGTGACCAAAAAACATTTAAGCGAAGGCGGAATGCATTTGGGCGCGCTGTGCGAAGCCGCCAGTGAGGAAAGCGATAACACCGCGGCGAATTTGATTTTGCAAACAATCGGCGGACCGACCGGTTGGACCCGGTTTGCGCGATCGATTGGCGACTCGGTGAGCAGGCTCGACCGAACCGAACCCGAGCTGAATCGCTTTGTGCCAGGAGACGATCGCGATACGACGACGGCGAAGGCGATGTGCGCGGATCTGGATCGGCTTTTTACCGGAGACGTCCTGTCGGTGGAGTCGAGAACAAAATTTGAAACCTGGTTGCGCGCAAATCGGACGGGCGACCAATTGATTCGCTGCGGCCGTGCCGCACGATTGGCGGGTTGGAGACAAGACCGGCCGCAGCGGCGAGGGAGCCATTAACGATATCGCAATCTTGCGGCCGCCAGATGGCTCACCCATATTTATCACGATTTATTCGCTGGGACAAAAGGGAAACGATGAACAACAGGCTTCGGCCATAGCGAAAGTCGCGGCGCTCGTTGGACAAACGTTCCGACAGACCGGCGACGGAGCCACGGTTCACTGACGGTTGGAAACGGGATGGACGGCGAGAATTAGGCGCCTGAATTTCGCGGATGCAACTCGCGCGCGCGCGCGGCTAAGTTAGATTCATGAAAATAATGGAACTGTTGCCTCCTGCGGACACGATGTATCAGGCGCTGGTAAATCGGGATTCCAGTTTCGAGGGAATTTTCTTCGTGGGCGTTCGGACGACCGGAATCTTTTGTCGACCGACCTGCAGCGCAAAGAAACCAGCTCGCGAGAACGTCGATTTCTTTTCGACGCCAAGCGAAGCTCTGCATGGCGGCTATCGACCCTGCCTGCGCTGTAAACCGATGGATCCGGGCGATCGTGTTCCGAGGTTAATCGAACGATTGCGTGAAGAAGTGGAGCGCGCTCCGGATGGCCGACTGACCGATAAGGAGCTCGTCGGCATGTCGATCGATCCCTCGACCGCCCGCCGGCAATTCAAACGTCATTACGGAATGACTTTTCAGGCTTATCACCGGGCTCGCCGCCTCGGCTTGGCTCTCCGCGAAGTGCAACACGGCGGCCGTGTCAGTGAGGCACGCAATGGCAGCGGATACGAATCTGAGAGCGGCTTTCGGGATGCATTTACGCGGATTTTCGGACAGCCGCCGAGTTCGGCCAAGGAACAGGGGAGATTACTGGCGGAACGCATCGAAACACCGTTAGGCTCGATGTTGGCGATCGCAGACGATGAGGGTTTGCGACTTCTCGAGTTCGTCGATCGCCGTTCTTTGGAACGCGAACTTTCGATCCTGCGATCGCGGCTTCGCACCAACGTCGTGCCCGGTGAACATCGAAATCTGGATGCGATTCGCGCGCAACTGACAGATTATTTCGCGGGAAAAAATCTGGAATTCAGCGTGCCGGTGGCGCCGGTCGGGTCGTCTTTCCAACTTCGTGACTGGGAGCTTTTGAGATCAATCCCGGTCGGTGAAACCCGTTCGTATTCATGGATGGCGGAGAAACTGGGCGACGCCGAAATGCGTCGGGCCGTTGGCCGCGCGAATGGCGAAAACATGCTGTGCATCATCATCCCGTGTCACCGCGTGATCCGTGCCGACGGATCATTGTGCGGGTATGGGGGCGGACTTTGGCGGAAGAAATGGCTCCTCGAACACGAGCGCAAAAAGGTTGGGAAGTTGAAAAGTTGAGAGGTTGAGAGGATGAGAGGATGAGGCCGATGAGGTGCTTTTGAAATCTTCTCAACCACTCAACGACTCAACACTCAACCTCAGAGCGCGCGCCCGGGGTGACTCGAACACCCGACCGACGGATTAGAAATCCGTTGCTCTATCCGGCTGAGCTACGGGCGCAACGGCAAAGACATATAGCCCGTTTAGCCGTGAATAAAAGCGCGCGCTCGACCGTTCGAGTGGGCTTGAAGAAAGAGGCGGCGTCTCGTTTGGGGGGATGGGCAACGAAACGGATTACCTGTCGCAGGCGCAGGTTAATCGTTGATGCGGTGTTTGAGTTCCCAAACGCGCAATGCGGCGAGGAGGAGAGCTTTCGTCCGGGTAAGGGTGCCGGCGGCGGCTGCGGTCGGCATGTTTTGACCGCCGTGGGTGGGCGAGGACGAGCTGGTGCGGGCGCGTGGGCGACCACGTTTCGAGGAGGTTTTAGATTTTCGGGCGCGCTTGGGGGCGGCCTCGGCGACAGAGAGATGGGCACTACTCATAATTTCAATTATTAACTATAATTACAATAAAGCAGATCCCAGGCCAACACTTATTTTGCCGATTCTCTCTCCCTTGTCCCCCCTTGTCCCACCTTGTTTCGAACCCCGGACTAGGTCCGGCTGTTGCGTAATTTCTTTAAATTTTGCCCGGTCCCACCGCACTAGTCGGAGTGAAACCGCTTGTGCCGCCCGCAGTTCTCCGCCAGTTTCACAACCAGCATGGCGGACCGGAAACTGGGATGTTTGAGTATTTTTTTGTTCGTGGCGCTGTGTCTCAGCGTCTTCTGCAATTTCATCCTGATGATTATTGCGTTTCGCGGGTTGGGCACTGGCATGCATATGGCAGAGGCCATGCCGCGGTTTCGAGAGACTGTGGTCGAGCGTGGGTCGGCAAATAGTTCGGACCGCATCGCTTTGATCACTTTGCGCGGCCTGATCAGCTCGAGTATACCGGGAAATCTAAGCGATTCGATGGTCGACGATATGCGGGCGGCGTTGGAGCAGGCTCGGGAAGATGGAAACGTGAAAGCGATCGTTCTGGAGGTTGATTCTCCGGGCGGGGAGGTGACGGCTTCCGACGAAATCTATAACGCAGTCGTCAAAGCGCGGGCCAAGAAACCCGTCGTCGTCTACATGGACTCGCTGGCCGCATCCGGCGGCTATTACGTTTCCTGCGGAGGGAAATTTCTGATGGCCAATGAAACGACGATCACCGGCAGCATCGGCGTGATCATTCAGACGCTCAATTATGAGCAATTGTTTAATAAGATCGGTTTGGCTTCGGTTGTTTTCAAAAGCGGCAAATTTAAAGACATACTAAACGGAGCGCGACCGATGACGCCGGAAGAGCGTGAACTCATCCAGACTTTCGTGATGCAAACATACGATAAGTTTCTCGGAATTGTGGCGCGGGAGCGGGGAGTGCCAGCCGAGACGCTCCGCAATGGCATCGCTGATGGAAGAATTCTTTCCGGCAAAGAAGCTTTGAACAACAAGTTGATCGACGGCCTGGGCCAAATTGACGACGCGTTCAACAAGGCCAAGGAACTCGGAAACGCCCGTCAGGCGATGGTCGTAAAATATGGGCCTCCGTTTAGTCTCAGCCGCTTTTTGCGGGTATTCGGAGAGTCGCAATCAAGGCTTCGGCTGGAATTGCCAAAACAACTGACGCCGCAGCTGGAAACCGGCCGCGCCTACTTTTTGCCGAGCTTTTACGCGCCGTAATCGGACGGAGCAATGGTGGCCGAGGCTTTTATCAGTGTCCTGGCCAGTATTTTGTCCGGGCTGTACTTCGTCGCAGCGCTCTACATCTTCTTTTCGCTGGTTCGACAAATTCGCGCCCGAACAATTGTCGGTCACGCCGACGTGATCTCGTCAGCACGGTTTGGTTGGCCGGAGACAATTCTGGCGGTCACGCTGGTGTCATTTCTTTTGCTCAACGTGATCGCTGCCATTGTGCGCTCGAGGCCAGCTCAATTGAATACCCGCGATCTGGTCGCGAATCTGATTTTCTTTGTCGCCGTCGTTCTGTTTATCGCCAGTTTCTTGAGACTGCGTCGTTTTGACCTGGAATCGATCGGAGGGTTTTCACGGATCAGTTTTGTCCGCGCCGTGAGTACCGGCGTGATCTTGCTGTTCTTTACTTACCCGTTGCTGGCGTTCTCGGGATGGATTGTGCAAGTCCTGTTCGGAATTGGCGCAGGCCGGCAGGAAATCGTCGATCTTTTCACCAGCTCGCAAACCCTGGGGCAACGGATTCTGATTGTGATTCTGGCCGTGATTGTTGCGCCAATTGCCGAAGAATTTATTTTCCGATTATTCTTGTACGGAGTGCTCAAGCGTTTTCTGGGTTTCGCGGCTGCCGTGCTGGTGAACGCACTTTTGTTTGCGGCTGTTCACACTCATTTACCGTCGTTGGCGCCCTTGTTTGTGCTCGGAGCCTGTTTCACTCTCGCCTACGAGTGGAGCGGCTCCATTTTGGTTTCGATGACGATGCACGCGCTATTCAATGGCGTGCAGCTGATCCTCCTGGCGTTCCCGCAGCTGATCCAACAATGAATCTGCGCCAGCTCGGCGAAGATCGTTTGCTGCAACAGCTGTTTGTCTCTCTCAAACCTGGCCAGAACGTCGTCTCCGGACCCGGGGACGATTGTGCCGCAGTCAGGTTCGGGAAAGATCCAAAATTGCTGGTCTTGAAGACCGACTGCGTCGTCGAGAATGTCCATTTCACGCCGAACGCCGATCCGAGATGGATCGGTTGGAAGGCAATGATGCGCCCGCTAAGTGATTTCGCTGCGGTGTCAGCCATTCCTCAGTTCGCTTTAGTGACCCTGATTGTCCCGGGAAAGAGATTGGCGAATTGGGTCGGAAAGATTTATCGCGGGCTCAGTGCGGCGGCAGAAAAGTTCGATGTCTCCATTGTTGGCGGCGAAACCAGCAATACGAAAGGTTCGGCGACGATTTCAGTGAGTGTGGCCGGCATGGTGGAGAAGAATCGCTGGGTCTCACGAACCGGTGGAAGGCCGGGCGATGATCTTTTTGTGACTGGCCGGCTTGGCGGCTCCGGAGCGGGCAAACACTTGCGATTCACGCCGCGAATCAAAGAGTCACGATGGTTGACGGAACATTTTTCTATTCACGCGATGATGGATCTCAGTGACGGTCTTGGCGGGGATCTGCCGCGCTTGGCGCGGGCTAGCTGCGTCGGTTTCGAAATCGAACGCAGCAGCCTGCCACTGGCTCGCGGGGCGACGGTTCAAGGCGCAATTGCGGACGGCGAAGACTACGAGCTCCTCTTCGCCGTTTCCTCGCGCGATCACGGACGTATTCAGCGCGATTGGCGCAAGAAATTCCCAAAGGTCCCGCTCACTCGGATCGGGAATCTTACAGCGAACCCGAAACATCAAACATTTCTTCGGCGTGGCTACGTTCATTTCACATAGCGCGTCGGAAACCGAGCAGATCGGATGCGACTTTGCCAAGACGCTTGGAAAAGGCGCAGTGCTCGCGCTCGTCGGGGAGCTCGGCGCCGGTAAAACACGTTTCGTTAAAGGCCTTGTTGCCGCGCTCGGAAGCCGGACGGATGTCACCAGTCCCACGTTTACTTTGATTCATGAATATCGTGATGCGCGGGTGCCGGTTTATCATTTTGATTTTTTTCGGTTGGAAAACCTGAAGTCAGCGGAGCGTTTGGGCCTGGATGACTATTTTTACGGCGAAGCAATTTCGGTGGTGGAATGGGCGGACAAATTTCCGCAGTTGGTGCCGTCAACCGCGATTTGGATTCGATTCGTCACCAACGGAGAAACGCAACGCACCATTACCATCGAATGAGAATCCTGGCTTTCGATCTTTCCAGCGCGCGCGGATCGCTGGCGTGGCGGGAGGGAAAAAACGAAAAGACCCTTGATTGGCCTAACGATCGGCAAAATTCGGGTGAGTTTTTCAAGAGCGTCATGGAGGTTCGAGACAAGTTCGGTTTGCCGGATCTGATTGTGGTCGGGTTAGGACCCGGGTCATACGCGGGAACTCGAATCGCAATCTCGACCGCCATGGGTTTGGCCGCGTCCGGCGCCAGGCTGATCGGCTGTGCTTCGATTTGTGCGATGGAGAGTGAGGCCGGCGAATACTGCGTGATCGGCGACGCCCGCCGGCAATCCTTTTTCTTTGCCCGGATCGTCGAGAATTGTTTGTCCGAAGGGCCGGTGTTGCTTTCTGAATCTGACTTGGCTGAAAAATTAAGTAAGATCGCTTCGACCATGCCCATCTTCAGTTCGGAACAGCTGCCGCAGTTTCAAAACGTTCGGATCCAGTATCCTTCGGCGGCTGTTCTGGCCAGATTGGCTGGAGATCGGGGGCATCAGTTTGAGCAGCCTCCGTTAGAGCCGATGTATTTGCGCGAACCACATATTACACAGCCGAAATCAAGATGACTACATCGCACCGGTGTTGGGTGGAAATCGATCGCGCGGCTTTGCGGCACAATCTGAGCGTCGTTCGAAAGCAGGCACGCTCAGCCGAAATTCTCGCGGTGGTGAAGGCGAATGGCTACGGACACGGAATGGTTGGCGTAGCGGAGGCGGTGGCTGATCGCGTTGAACTATTTGGCGTAGCTAACCTGGAAGAAGCCAGCGCGCTCCGGAATCGTTTGCCTCATCCAATTATTATTCTCGGCCCGTCATTGCCGGACGAGCGCTTGAAAATTGTCGAATGCGAATTTATTCCGACGATTTCTTCGTTCGAAGAAGCGAAAGCTTTTGGCGAACTCGGTCGAGTCGCAATCAACTTCAAGATCGACACCGGGATGGGACGAATGGGCGTGCCGGAGGTTCACGCGCTGGAAACGTTTAGGAAGATCGCGGCGTTGGTGAATGTTCGGGTCCATAGCGTGTCGAGTCATCTACCGGTCTCAAACGAGGACGCCGATTACACGCGGGACGAGCTCGCGCGTTTTGAAAACGACGTAAAACAGCTGCGTGCGGCGATTCCCGAAAAATTCCAGGCCCACATTTTGCAAAGCGCCGGTTTACTTGCGTTTAATCGAGAAGTTTTCGATGTCGTTCGGGCCGGGGTTATGCTTTACGGAATCTCGCCCCTAAAGGAATTTCAAACCTTGTTGAAATCGGCGATGAGTTGGAAGACCCGCATCGGACTGATACGTGAATTGCCCGAGGGGAGTTCGATTAGTTATGGGCGAACTTTTATTACGCCGCGGGCCATGCGCGTTGCCACTTTGACGGCGGGATATGCGGATGGTTATCCCCGGCACGCATCGAACCGCGGCGCCGAAATGCTGGTGCGCGGGAAACGGTGTGCCCTCCTTGGCCGCGTCACGATGGATTTGATGGTAATTGATGTTTCCGACGTCGCTGATGTTCAGGAAGGGGATGAGGTTGTCTTGATGGGGAGGCAGGGGAACGAAGAAATTTCCGCGCACGAACTGGCGGACAAAGCTCAAACCATCACCTGGGAAATCACCACGCGGATTGGGCAGCGGGTCACGCGGGTATTTGTTTAGACACAACGAATCTCATGTTCCAAATTATATTTAATGAGCTGAGCGCGGCCGAAATGGCGGCGTTGCCGAAAAAGTTGCAACTCGACCTGCTGGCCGAGTTTCAAATTCTCCCGGAAGACCTGGATCGTCTCGACGCGCAGCATTTTGGAGTCATCGAGCGGCAGGGAAAAAAATTATATCGCTACCGCGCGAAAGATTATCGGATTTATTTCGAGAAAACGAATGAAGGAGTCACGGTTCATCGTGTTCTGCACAAGAACACAATCCGCGATTTTCTGTTTCGAAGTAAATTGCCGGTATCCGAAGACCAGCAGCTTGGTAAGCAACGCGAATTCTGGAAATTGATCGAACAAGGCGAGAAAACGCGGAAGACGTAAAGCACCTGGACGTATCAAGAAGCCGCGGCCACTTCCGTTCTTATCGCGTGGCGCGTCCGTGACTAAGCTTCGTCGGACGAACCAACTACTTCATTAACAACACCGATCGGCTCCGCTTAATTTCGCGCGTGATCTTGCGATGAAGATGGGCGGGCATGCCGGTCACGCGGCGGGGGAGGATTTTGCCGCTTTCAGTGACGAATTTTTTCAGAAGGTCGGGGTTCTTGTAATCGATCGCTTCGATCGAAATGTCGATCCGGCGCCGCGGCATGGCGCGGTTAGCACGGCGAAAAGCGGAACGGCGTTTGGCGGTCTTCGGTTGCATTTATTTGGTTTCGCGGTGGAGGGTATGTTTGCGCAGAAAAGGGTTGTACTTTTTCTTTTCGAGCCGGTTCGGTGTGCGCGGACTCTTTTTGTTTCGACTCGTCATGTAACGAGAGACTGGTTTGCCCAGCGCCTTCGCTTCTGTGCATTCAATGGTGATAATTTCCTGCGCCATTGTCTTATTCCTTGGTGTTTTCGGCGGGCGTGGTCGTTTCTTCTTCGGTTTCCGCTTCCGCTCCTTCGTCTTCGGTCAGTCCGAACAACGATGTGACCGATTGCCGGACGCGCGAGGCTTTGTTCTGCTTCTCGAGCTGTGATTGGCATTCGACGGTGAAGCGAGCGAACGGAATCGCTTCGAGCCGCGCCCGCGGAATCTGTTTACCGGACATTTCGCAAATACCGTAGGTGCTGAGTTCGATTCGTTTCAAAGCCTGGTCGATCTCGTAAAGGGCATCCTGCTCCTGGGAGAGCAGACTCAACGCGAAATCGCGATCGTAGGCATCCGAGCCGGCATCAGCCTGGTGCATCCCGAAAGCCGAGGCTTCGCTGCCTTCCGCACGTGAACGAAGAGTGTCCTGGGCCACGCCAGCCATCGAATCGACCATGGCATCGCGCAATTGCAGCAGCTTGTCTTTTTGCTGTTTGGTAAAACCGTCCAATTTCCGCTCCCGATGATTTTGGGTCATCATCGTCGCCGGAGACTGCTCCCGTTTCGAACTCGTCTTCGAGGCGCGTTTGTTCGAGGCCGGCTTGCTTGGCTTGCTCGGCTTGTGAGCAGCTTTGCTGGCGGTCTTAGTCTTTTTTGAGGTGGCCATAAATTTTAAAAGGCGCCCAAGAGAGGCGCCAAAAATGGAGGCTTAATTAAGAACATTTCGCCCGTCGCGCAAGCGGAGATTTGCCGGAGGAGGGAGAAGGAAAAATCCTGATTTTAGGAGCTAGCGCTCGAATATCGGCTCAGGGCGAATCGCCAAAACATCCTGGATACAAGAAAGATAATGACGGAAGCGGCCACGAGATGAAACATCAGCCAGCCCGGCTGGCCGAGCGATTTGATCAACAACCGGGCCGGAATGTTGGCCACGATCACCACCGGAATTACCCAGCCGAAAATCAACCGAAAAAGCTTGGGAAAGATCACATCAGGATAACGGGCAATATTGAGGAAGTTGAAATACCCGTAAACCAAACCCTGGGCGCGAACGATCCAAAAACTGACCGAGGCCAGGCTGAGCATGATGGAGTAGTGCACCGCGACGCCGAATCCGAGAGCGATGAGGTAAAGAAGAATCGAGACGGCGCTTGGAACGATTCCGAGCTTCGAAAGCGAAACGCAAACAACGACAGCGCCAACGAGCGCGTTGACCACGCTGTCGAGGCCGAACTGTTTCGTGGAAACCGCAAATTGGCTGTCGATTGGCAAAACCAGCAAGGAATCGAGCTTACCGGTACGAACCAATTCCGGGATGTTCGCCACGTTGACGAAGAAGAAAGCCTGAAAGAGTTGGGCAATGATTTGGTGCGTCCCGACCAGGAGAACGACTTCCCATTTCGTCCAATCGCCCAGCCGATCCACGTTGCCGAAGATGATGGAGAAAAAGACGATTTGCCCGCAAAACCACAAAACTTCGACCAACATCCAGAGAATGAAGTTTGCCTTGAAACTCAACTCGCGAATGAGCGAGTTGCGGAGCATGATCGAATAGATTTCGGAGTATCGGTTCACGTTTTTGCCGGCTTATCCCACTGCGCCTCAACGATCGGCCGGAATCATTGCCTCGAGAATAAAGAGATTATTCAGCACTTCGCATCAAACGATACGAATCAAAAATTCCATTTTATTCATGTCCGTTCGTGGTTAACGATTCGTATGCCTGAGGAAAGCGCATATCAGAAGCTGGTCGCCGAGGCGAAGAAGAACGTCACTGAAATTTCGCCGGAAGAGGCGGCCAAAGAATTTCAGGAACATCGCGCGGTGATCGTGGATGTTCGAGAGAAAGACGAATATGACGAGGATCACATTCCTAATGCGATTCATCTCAGCCGCGGCACTATTGAACTCGATATCGAAGAACAGGTCCCGGATCCGAACACGACGGTTGTTTTACATTGTGGCGGCGGCGGACGGTCCGCGCTGGCGGCCGAGAGTTTGAAAAAGATGGGCTATAAAAATGTTCGCTCGATGGCCGGCGGTTTCCAAGCGTGGAAAGCCGCTGGATTGCCGACGATGAAATGAGTCAGCCGCCCACGGCTTGATAATGGCCGAGGCCGCGGCGCCACATCAGGTGCGCGGCCCCCCAAGTTAAAAACAACCATCCGGTTTGAATGGCAAGCGCCTGCCAGAGATCGGCGCCTTTCAAGCGTTCGAGGAAGATCGCTACCGGGCAAAACAACTCATAGTAGAACGGCATCCATTTCATCACGGCCTGCACAGCGGCCGGCATGATGTCGATTGGGAACATTTGCCCTCCGAGGAAATATTCGAAGGAATAAACGATGAACACGATCGTGGAAATTTCCAAAATCCAAAAGGCCATCATCGCCAGCGAATAGGTGATGAAAAACTGAATGAAAGCCGCGAGCACAGTGGAAATCGCCGCCAGGAGGTAGGTGGTCAGGCTGTGGGGCAGAGTGATGTAATCATGGAAGTAGAGAAAGATCAGCGCGATCGGCGGCAGAGTAACAAAAGTATAAACCAACCGGCCGCTGCAAAAGATACTGAAACGATAACCGAGATAACTCATCGGTTTTGTCAGCAATGAGTTGATCTGGCCTTCGCGGATATCGGCAGCGATCTGCCATTCGTCTTCGGTCGGTGTGACCAGGTTGCTGATCAGGACCGTGAGCAGGTAATAATAGATCATCGAGCCGTAGTCATACCCGTGCAGGCCGCCGCCGCGTTCTTTGAAAACCGCGCTCCAGAGAAAAACCGTCCCGGCCAGCGGAATCAGACCAAACAACGCTCGCAGAAAATAATTCCATCGATAAACAAATGTATTTTGCAGGCCGATGTTGAACACGGACGCATATTTTTCAAAAACCTCAGTCGTGCTTGTGCTCTTGCTCATGCCTAGCCCTGAAGTCAGGAGCGCCCGGATCGAGCGAGTTCGATGGCCAGATTGATCGCGGCAATCATGCTGTCCGGTCGAGCGATTCCTTGGCCGGCGATATCGAATGCCGTGCCGTGATCCGGGCTGGTCCGCGGGAAAGGCAACCCGAGCGTGACGTTCACGCCATCGTGAAACGCATGCAGCTTGAGCGGAATCAATCCCTGATCGTGATACATGCAGAGAACCGCATCAAACTCACCGTTGACTGCCCGGTGAAAAATGGTGTCCGGCGAATGTGGCCCGCTGAATTGAGCGACACCGTTTCGAGCTATTCTCGATGCGTTTAGCCGATCGATTGCCGGCGTAATGATCTCGCCTTCTTCGCGACCAATTTTTCCCGATTCACCGGCATGCGGATTCAATCCAGCCACGGCCATGCGAATGGCAGGGAATTGAGCACTTTGGACTTGATCGGATATTTCGGTCGAGTTGTTAGGCCGACGTTTCCGCAAAAAATCCAAGAGAAGTGAGCCGACGCGAATAATTTCATCTTGCCGGAGCTCGCGGGAAACTTCCGCCAGCGGGATGTGAACGGTGACGAGGGCGACGGTGAGCCGGCCGCCGGTCAGGCACATGGCGAAGTTTCTTGTTCCGGAACGTTCCGCGAAAAACTCAGTTTGCCCCGGGAATTTGAATCCGGCCTCGTAGAGGCGGGCCTTGTGCACCGGCCCGGTCACGATGGCATCCAGATCTCCGTGATTGGCCAGCGTGATTGCTTCCTCCAGCGCGGCGGCGGCCGCGCGAGCGGTATTTTTCCCCGGTTGGCCGGTGACACCGTCGAGGCGTTTGCCGATGAGACGGCAATCCGCTTCCAGCAAACGACCCGAGTTGAGCGCGGCCTCGATGATTTCCGGCCCAATGCCGGCACAATCGCCCAGGGTGATTCCGATGCGTGGTCTTCGCGTCATCCAATCTTTTAGAACTTGCTCAATTGAGCATGACCAGGGTCATGAACAAGAGCACGAGGAATTCGCTCCGGTGAGCGAATTAATAGGTCTTGATATAAGCCTTGGAACGGAGGCTGGCGAGCCAGCGTTCCTGAAGATCTTGCGCTTCCTGCTGGATCAGAAGCTTTTCAATGTCCGGTCGGACGGCCTCGAGCGATTTGGTATCGCCGCCGCGTTTTCCTTCCACTTTCAGAATGTAATAATTGCCACTGAATTCGACGATGTGACTGATTTTGCCGATCGGCAGACCGAAGGCTGCCTTTTCGAGAGGTGCGGCAAGGGTTTTGCGTTCGACCCAACCCCAATCGCCGCCCAGATCCCGGGTGCTGTCTTCAGAGTAGATCTGGGCTAAACGGTCAAATTCGGCGCCATTATTGAGTTTCGTGAAAATCTCATCGGCCAATGCCTTTTGCGCCGCCGCCTCGCCGTCCGCGGCATGGCTGGGAATCATGATCATCCGCAGTTTGACTTCCTCTTTGCTGCTGAACTGGTCCCGATGCGCCTTATAAAACGCTTCCACCTTGGCCGGCGATGCCACCGTATTTCTTTTTACGTTCTTGGACCGCATCGCCGAGACAATCATTTTTTCCATCTCCATCTTCCTGAACTCACCGAGAGTGTAGTTTTGCGCCTCGAGCGTCTTGATGAAGGTGTTTCTGTCACCGCCAAAGTTCTCTTTGATAATGTCGTGCATCTGTTCTTCGACGTACTGATCGGGAACCTGGTAGTTCTCTTTCTTGAACGCCTGAATGATCAGTTGCCGATCGATCAAATCCTTCAGCGCAAGATCGCGGGCTTCTTTGATTTTTTTAGCCAGTTCCTCGCCGGAATACTGGGCCCGTAAAACTCGTTCGCGCGGCGCGACGATCTCGCGGACTTGCGAATAGGTGATGATTTCTCCCTTGGCCGGATTTTTTTCATCTCCCAGTGCAACAATAGCGGCCACGCCATCGACCACTTCGGGTTCGGCCGCATAAGCCGCACGGCAGACCGGCGGCACATTCATCGCCACGACTGCTAAACCAAGAATTAACGATACGCGCATCTTCAACTCAGAATTTTTTAATCAACTCCAAAACTTCCCCGAGATGCTGGTCGATTGTAGAAGCAACTAAACGAGGGAATTTTCCACCGACAAGTATAAAATCGCCCCGCCGTGTCAGCATGAGCTTACGCTCACGGACCTCCACCCGGGTCATGCCCGCTTTGGCGGCGGCGAGCTTGATTTCGTTGAGAAGGAGAAGGTTGTCAACCGCTACCGGAAACTTTCCGAACCGGTCTCGCCAGTCTCGCTGGAGCCGTTCCAGTGCTTCCTTGGTGGTGATCTCGGCCAGCTGGCGGTAAGCCTTGATCCGCAAGCCGGTGTCACTGATGTAGTTCCGTGGAACGAACGCCGGGACGAGTGTCTCGGCCACGAAATCGGCTTCGTTGGTGGCGACAAAATCGAGTCGCAGATCCACCTCGAGCCGCGGCTGAAATTTAGTCCCTTTGAGCTGGGCCACGGCCTGTTTCAAGAGCTGGCAATAGAGATCGAACCCGATTGCGATGATGTGGCCACTCTGGGCCGTCCCGAGAATGCTGCCCGCGCCCCGAATCTCGAGATCGCGCATGGCAATTCGAAAGCCTGCGCCTAACGAACTATATTGTTTGATGGCATTGATGCGTTTTCGCGCGGCTCCTACGGTCATCATTTCGCGAGGCAAAAGCAGATAGGCATATGCCTTGTGCTCCGCTCGGCCCACCCGGCCACGCAACTGATAAAGATCCGCCAATCCGAAGCGATCCGCGCGATCGATAATGATCGTGTTGGCGTTTGGAATATCGAGGCCGCTCTCGATGATCGTGGTGCAAACGAGCACATCCGTCTTGCCGGCCACAAACCGCGCCATGACTTCCTCGAGCTCGTCCGAATCCATCTGCCCATGTCCGATGTCGACCCGGGCTTCGGGAACGAGATCGGCAATCCGTTCGCGCACTCGTTCGATCGATTGAACGCGGTTATGCAAAAAATAAACCTGGCCTTGGCGTTCCAGCTCGCGCCGAATTGCATCGCGGATGATTCGCTCGTCATAGCCGCAAACGATGGTCTCGACGGGCAATCGATTCAGCGGCGGCGTTTCAATTGTCGACATGTCCTTCACCCCGACCAATGAAAGGTAAAGCGTCCGCGGAATTGGCGTCGCCGAAAGCGTCAGAACATCGACCAGCTTAAACAGTTCTTTGAACTTTTCTTTGTGCAGCACGCCAAAGCGCTGCTCTTCGTCAATGATTACCAGCCCGAGCTCTTTGAAAATCACGTCGCCGGAAATGAGCCGGTGCGTTCCGATCACAATGTCGACACCGCCTTTCCGCGTTAGTTGGAGAATTTTTCGCTGCTCTGCCGGCGATCGAAAACGGCTGAGCATTTCAATTCTCACCGGGTAATCGAGCATGCGTTGGCGAAAAACTTCGAAATGTTGTTGCGCGAGAACTGTGGTCGGCGCGAGCACGGCGACTTGCCTTCCATCCATGACCGATTTGAAAGCGGCGCGAATCGCCACCTCGGTCTTTCCAAAACCCACATCGCCGCAAATGAGCCGATCCATCGGCCGCGCTTCCTCCATATCGGCTTTTGTATCCACGATCGCGCGCAATTGGTCGGGCGTTTCTCGAAAAGGAAATGAATGCTCAAACTCCAACTGCCATTTGGTGTCGGGACCAAATGCGTGACCGGGATTGGTTTCACGCTGCGCCTGGAGAGCGAGCATCTTGCCGGCGTAATCGAAAATGGATGCCGCGGCATTTTTTTTGGCGCGGGCCCATTTCGCATCGGCCAATGAGCTGAGGGGCGGCGACTTTTTGCCCACGCCAACATAACGGGAAACGAGATAGGCTTGTTCGAGCGGAACATATAGTTTTGCTTCGTTTGCGAATTCCAGGGCCAGGACTTCCTGGTCGCCGACTGTTTGCAAACCGAGGAATCGTCCGACGCCGTGCTCGAGATGAACGACAAAATCCCCTTCATTCAACTCGTTGAAATCAATTTGGGTCCGGTGGCGTTCTTGGTGGTAGAGGCGCCGGCGCGCGTGGGGTGCGAAGCGACCGAACAATTCAGCGGCCGATAACACGACCACGTTCGCAGCGGGAAAACAAAAACCGCGGCTCAACGTTCCGATCACCAGCTCAACTTTTTCGAGCGCACTCGGGTCGATGATCTCGCGGAACCGTTCGATTTCGCCTTCGGTCTGAAAATAGATGACGATGCGAGCGTCTTGAGTTCGCCAATCATTCAGACGTTTGATGAATTGATTCCGCTTCGCCTCGGCGAGCATGAAGTCACCGACGGCAAATTCGCCAATGTCGCAGTCCTGAAAGGCGCTGCTAAAATCTTCCGCTCCGGATTCGATCCAGCCTTCGCTAATCTGGATTTCCGAGTCGCCGCTTTCTTCCGGCTCGATTTCGAGCCGAAGATGATCCGGCCGCAGATAATCTCGGACGCGACCCGATTGGTCGTCGGATGCGCCTAACAAGACATCGATTTTCGACAGGTCGCGCACCGACGTCTGGGTATTAATGTCGAACTCACGCAGGGATTCGATTGTATCGCCGAAGAACTCGAGGCGGACGGGTAACGTTGCCTGCCAGGAATAGAGATCGACGATTCCGCCGCGAACGGCGAACTGACCGCGCGTCGTCACCTGGGCGACGCGTTCGTATCCGGCGGCCTGGAGCTGGTCGAGAACCGTATCCATCTTTATCTCGTGACCGCGCTTGAATTCCAACGATGCGGCCGCCAGCGCTCCCGGTTTCGGCGCCGGTTGATCGAGGCTGGCCCGGGTCGCTACGACGACATGAGGTCCGGCCTGCTTGTCCACCCTGGCCAGGAGCGCCAGGCGTTCGGCCATGATTTCCGGATCCGGCAGAATATTTTCGACGGCGGCAAATTCTGCCTCTGGCAAAAATTGAGCGCCGGGCAGCCAGTTCAGCAATGTTTCGTAAAGAGAATCCTGCGCGCGAACCGTGGGACAGAGGACCCAAATCGTTCGTCTGGTGTTGCGACCGATGGTCGCGACCAGAAACGCCCGGGACGGTTCGATGACATGCGAGAATTGAACCGGCCACTTGGCCCGCCCAATTTGCTCAAGCTTTTGCGCGACGGACTTGGATCGCGCGACGCGATCGAGCAATTCCTCAGATACCGATTTCTGCACGATCAACGTTCGCTGAAAGTGGCCGCTGCTTCAAAATTGTGGCGAGACCCGAAGGCGTCTGGTCGGGCACGACAGATCAATTCTCGATCATGACCGGCGTGCCGGGAGAAACAGATTTGAAGAAATTCTCGGCCATGAATTCCGGCATTCGGATACAACCATGTGACGCCGGATAGCCCGGAAGGTAGCCGGCATGCAGACCAAAGCCGGGAGCGATCTGCATGTAAAAGGGCATTGGCGCCCCCTTGAAATGACTGCCTGGCGGCTTTGGGTCACTGACCGCGACGTTCGGTTTCACGACATTTCCCTGAGCATCAACGAAGTCTCCGTATTGCGAAGAAACGTGTCCTTGATCCTTCTTGAGGATAGAAAATTTTCCGGTCGGTGTATTTTTTCCTTCGCGCCCGGTTGAGAGCTGAGAAATTCCGACGAGCAATCCGTTCTTATAAAAATAGGCTCTTTGTTCGGTCAGGCTGATTTTGATGGAGGGTTTGCCGCCCAGGCCGTCCCCGTCCCAGTAGGAAACGTTATCGTGCGGCGCGCCCACGGTCGGCTGGTTGCCGTAAACTCCACCAAGATATTGGGTTTGAGCGGATGAGCCGACGTCTTCTTCGCAACTACAAACGAAAACAAGGGCAATCAGGGCCGGAACGATTCGGAAAAGGGGTCGGAGCATTGGATCTGTCAGGAATCTTTGTTTACGTTTGTCATGGGCAAAGTCAAGGAACAGGCATCACTCTAGTGCAGGGTCAGGCCGCGGTGGCAACCCCGGGGAAAGCATCGCGGCTTGAATTGTGCTCGCATTCATGCAGCTTTTCGCGGCTCGTTTGCCCATGCCGACGTACGAATATCATTGCACTAAGTGTGACCAGAAGTTTGAGAAATTTCAGTCCATGCGCGACAAACCATTGCGGGAATGTCCAAAGGACCTTTGTCGTTTGCCAAAATGGGGGCACGGCAAAGTGAAACGACTGCTTGGGACCGGTGCCGGAATCATTTTTAAGGGATCGGGCTTTTATACGACCGATTACCGGAGCGATTCGTACAAAGAAGCGGTGAAGAAAGAATCTGCGAAGCCGGAAAAATCTTCGGAAACAAAACCGGCGAAAACGTCAGAGCCGGCCAAGAAAAAATCAGCAGAATGACCCAACTCGTTTGCCCAGAATGTCAGCGGGAGAATGAATCCGAGCGCATTTTTTGCCACGGATGCGGCGCGCGTTTGGACCGGTCGGCATTGGTTGGACAAAAATCTGAGCATGAGAAGCCGGAGCAGGCGCGGGAACGGCTGCAGCGAATGCTGGATCCGCAGCGTGGAAAATTGGGCCGACTTTTCTTCAAGATCGCCAAGGTTGTTCTTGGCGCGGCCGCTTTGGCCGCGTTGCTGGAAATTTTCCTGCCGATGAACCTTGCCGCTCCGGTCAATCGGGTAGGAGCTCCGAAAGAAATCAATTTTGAACTGGAAAAGGCGGCGTTGAGTCATCAAGTCGTTCAACTTCAATACAGCCAGGAACAGGTGAATGCGTATCTGGCTTATACGCTGAAGAACAAGCAAAACGCATTGAACAAGCCGCTGCTCACCTTCAAACGTGCGGCGGTGAATTTTTCCGAAGCAAACACCTGCACGATGACGGTGGAACGATCACTTTTTGGCTACCCGCTGTTTCAGCGCGCTTCCTATCAGATCGCGCTGAACGAAGGGA
Organism: uncultured Verrucomicrobiae bacterium; assembly: GCA_963846065.1. Taxonomy (GTDB): domain Bacteria; phylum Verrucomicrobiota; class Verrucomicrobiia; order Chthoniobacterales; family UBA10450; genus DASPUI01. Next base: position 134,921 of record CAWJUP010000007.1, on the reverse strand, counting down.
AGCTTTCCGCGGTGGAAAAAGGCCTCTGGTTTGGCCGGCTCCCGGTGAATCCGCAGGCGATGAAGTTTGCCGGCGTTCTCTTTAGTGACGTGTTTTCCGCGCTGGATCACGAACGGAAATTGGTGGCCAAGATGGGGGCGATTGAGATTCACGATGGCTCAATCGTTCTGACTTCGTCGGCGCAATAAACGACGCGACCGGCGGCCCGCCTTCTGCCTCGGACTCGCCGGTCGACCAACCGAAATTGTCACCAACCACTGATTAAACGCCGGCCGAATTGGATAGTTTCCAAGTTTCTTTCTAGCATCTTGGTTCGCTGCCGCAGTACAATCGCCGGATGATTCGGGCCGCGGTGGTTGTTTTTTTCGCCGGGGCAATTGCGGTAACGGCCAAGCCGCCGGAGCACAGCGTAAGCCCTTCCGTGCAATTCGTGGTTTATGGCGACGATGGAGCGGCGCGCGGGGCAGTTTCCGCCCTGGCCGAGAGGACAAAAGCCAACTTGTTGTCGGTGCTTCACGTTCCGGATGGATGGAAAACGCCGGTCATTGTGAATCTCCAGCCGGTGCAGGCGAACGTTCCGGAGATTCCTCCGGCGTTTATTCGTTTTAGCCAAACCGGGTTCGGACTGAAAATTCAGCTCGATTTAACGGTTGGCCTAACCTGGGACCGCGCTGCCATCGAGCGTGAATTGCTGCGCGCTTTGTTGCTCGAGATGATGTATCGCGCCGAGCCGGACCTGGCGGCCGGCGCGACTTACGTGGAACCGCCCAGCTGGCTGATCGATGGTTTGCTCGCATCGGCTCCGGGGCGTGATCGCGATTCACTCATCGAGGGATTGAATGCGGCCGGAAAAATCATGCCACTGGAAGAATTTCTCGGCCAGCGTGCGGAGCAACTCGATTCACCGGGCCGGCAATTGTATCGCGGATATGCATTCGCCATGGTTCAGCTCCTTCTCCAGCGTGAAAACGGTCGCGCTCTGGCTCGCTACATCGAACATCTTCCCCACGCCTCGAACGAGCCGGTGGCCGATTTGCGGCAACAGTTTCCCGAATTGAAGAGCGCGGAAGCGAATGGGTCTTGGAGAACAGAGGTCGCGCGGGTGAAGGTGGAATACGATCATCAGCTCCTGACCGTGGCCGAGACGGACCAAAATTTGCAGAAGTTACTCGGGAAGGTGCCTCTGGGTGAAATGGCAGGGCGAAAGATCTCGAAAACCGACCGATCGGCGCTCATTCAATTGAAATTTCAACTTCTGCTTCTGGCGGCGCGGGCCAATCCGATTTTGCGACCGACTGTGCAAGATTACCAACGGATTGCGGTGGAGCTTTTATCGGGCAAAAAACGAGGTGTGGTTCGCCAGCTATCCGGAATCGAGGATCTTCGCCGGCGAATTTCGTCGCGAATGAACGAGATCGACGATTATATGAACTGGTTCGAGGCGGCGAAGTTGACCCGGCAGAGCGGGAGTTTCGATAATTATGCCAGTGCGGTGAAGGAGCAAGCCGAGACGGCTCCGCATCGCCGTGACCCGATCTCGATTTATCTGGACGCGTTGGAAGAGCAATTCTAAACCCAGCGCCGGTAGTTGCTGTTGGAGCCATTGCCAGCTAAGCTACTTGTCCGCGCACACTCCGCGCCCTCACGTTCATGCAGAAGATTGGATTTGCCGAAGCGCTCGAATCAATTGTCGCGACGGATTCGCGTTATCATCGCGACGCCTACATTTTTTTGCGCGATGCGCTGGATTTTACGACCAAACAGCAAAAGAAAATCAAAGGAACCAGTGTCCGGCATGTCAGCGGTCCCGAACTCCTGGAGGGTGTCCGGGTCTACGCGCTGAAGGAATTCGGTCCGATGGTCATGACTGTTTTCGAATCGTGGGGAATCGGTTCCTCGGAAGATGTCGGCCACATGGTTTTCAACCTGATCGGCGCCGGCATTTTTGGGAAGACCGAACAGGATTCGATTGAAGATTTTAAGAACATTTACGATTTTAAAGATGCGTTCGTGAAACCGTTTGCTCCCACGAAACGGGAGGCGCTCTCCACCCCGCCACCCGGTTTACCCGCGCCGAAGTTGAATTGACCGGACCCGTTGCCGTTTGGCGGATTCACATTCCATAGCAAGTAGTTGTGTATCGCATTAAAGTATTCCTGATCTCTCTGGTAATGACGTTAAATACCCTCAATCTCAAGGCTGCGCTCGCACCGGCCACAATCAGTTTCCCGCCAAGCACCGCCCAGAAGTGGGTTCTGCCGGATGGCCTGACCGTCATTGTGCAGGAGGATCACAGTGCTCCCGTCGCCAGCGTGCAAGCGTGGTGTGCCACCGGGAGTGTGGATGAGGACGAGCGCCTCGGGGCCGGGCTTTCGCACATTCTCGAACACATGCTGTTCAAAGGAACCAAGACGCAATCGAGCAATGCCATTGCGCAGAAGATTCAGGACGTCGGTGGTTACATTAACGCCTACACTTCTTTCGATCGGACCGTGTTTTGGATCGATGTGCCGAAAGATGGCGTTGCCACGGCGTTGGATGTTCTGGCCGATGCGATGATGAATTCGACGCTGCCGCCCCAGGAGTATCAGAAAGAACAGGAAGTGATCCGGCGGGAGTTTGCCATGGGCTTTGACGACCCGGATCGGATGGCCGGGCAACTTCTTTTCGCGACTGCTTACCAGCGTCACCCTTATCGGCTGCCGGTTATCGGCGAGATGGAAGTTTACAATCAGCTCACCCAAGAGCAGGTGATGCAGTATTACAAATCGCGTTATGTTCCGAACAATCTGACGTTCGTGGTCGTGGGCGACGTGGACGCGGCGAAAATTCGTCAACAGCTGACCGATTTTTTCAAAATTTATCCCGAGAAATCGCTTAAGCCGCTGTTCATTCCGCAGGAGCCGCCGCAGCTGGGACGGCGGGACGCTCACAATCCGTTCGCGACCGAGTTAACGCGCTTATCCCTGGCCTGGCACGTTCCCGAAGTGACCCATCCCGATGTTCCGGCGCTCGATTTGCTGTCGATCATTTTGGGCGAAGGTCGCAGTTCTCGTTTGTATCGCCGGGTGCGGGAAGCAGGTCTCGCTTTTCAAGTTTCCGCTTTCTGCTACACGCCCGGGGATCCGGGCTTGTTCGGCGTCGATGCCACGCTGGATCCAGGCAAGCGCGATGATACCGAGCGCGCCGTTCTGCAAATGATCGACGAATTAAAGCGTAACGGGGTGACCGCGGACGAATTGACGAAAGCAAAAAAGATTTCCCTCAGTCACCATCTTGAAGCGCTGACAACAATGCGCGGCCAGGCATCTGATATTGGCTCGAATTGGTTGCTGACGCGAAACCTGAACTTCAGCCGGGACTATTTGAATGCGATCCAAGGCGTAACGACGGACGATCTTCGACGCGTTGCGGAAAAGTATCTGGTCGACCAAAACCTGACCGTCGTGTCGCTCAATCCGCCCGAGTCGCTGAAAAAGGAGGAAGCGACCGCCCAACCCATTGTCGCGGGCCAGATTCAGAAGCTCGAACTTTCGAATGGGCTGAGAGTCCTGGTCCGGGAGGATGCGCGCCTGCCTCTCGTTTCGATTAGCGCGGTTTTTCGTGGTGGATTGCTCGCGGAAACGCCGGAAACGAACGGGATCACCCGTTTGATGGCTAAGAGTCTGCTCAAAGGCACGAAAGCGCGAACGGCCGAGCAAATTGCCGACCAGATCGAAGCCGTGGGCGGATCGATTTCGACCGATGCGGGCAACAACAGTTTCAGTGTGTCGGTTCACGTGACTCAGCCGGACCTTGGTCTGGCGGTCGATTTACTGGCCGACGTTCTGTTGAACGCAACGATGCCGGAGAAAGCGGTCGCGCGGGAAAAAGAGATCCAGATTGCAGGTATTCACCAGGAAGATGAACAACCCACTTCGGTGGCGCGTAATTTGTTACGAGGCGCTCTCTTCTCAAATCATCCGTATTCGCTGCGATCGAACGGATCGATCGATTCCGTCCAACGATTGACGCAAAAAGATCTACTCACTTTTCGCGACCGTTACTTGGTGGCTAAAAACGGCGTGATCTCCGTGTTCGGCAATGTGAAGGCGTCGGAAGTGAAGCAATTGCTCGAACAAAAACTGAACGGCTTAAAGTCGGGCACACTTGCTTTGACGGATGCGCGTCCCGCGAATCCGTTGGCAAAAACCGAGACAGTGGACGGCAAACGCGAAAAGGCGCAAGGCGTCATTATGGTCGGCTATCGTGGCGCGGATATCTTCAGCAAGGACCGGCACGCACTGGAACTGATTGATGAAGCGAGCAGCGACCTTGGTTCGCGTTTCTTCATCCGCATTCGCGAAAACATGGGCCTCGCTTATTATGTCGGCGCCACCCAGATCCAAGGATTAGTTCCAGGCTTGTTCGCGTTCTATCTCGGGACTGACCCGCAAAAAATTGAGCCGGTGAAAGCCGCTTTGCTGGATGAAATCCGCAAACTCGCCACGGAAGGAATCACCGAACAGGAACTGGCCAGAGCCAAGAAGAAGCTGATTGGACAACAGGAGATCGCGAATCAGAGCAACGACATGTTCGGGTATCAAAGTGCGCTGGATGAGCTCTACGGGCTGGGCTTCGATTACTACAAATCGGTCGAAGGAGATGTTGAAAAAGTGACGCTCGAAGATATTAAACGAACGGCGGCGAAGTACTTCAAAGATCAACCTTACGTTTTAGCAACCGTTGAACCACCGGCTGCGGCCTCGAATGGTGCCGGCAGGCCAAACGACCCAGCTGCAACGAAACCTAATTAGACATGGCAGGCGAAACTCAGACCAGTACGGTGAGCGGAGAACTCACCCAACGTTTCATCGAATTCGTGATGATGCAGGCGCAAAATACGGCTCTGTTTTTGGGTCAAATCCCAAATCCGAAAACCGGCCAGGGTGAAGTGAACCTCGAACTGGCCAAAATGTTTATCGATCAACTCGCCATGATCCAGGAAAAGACACGCGGAAATCTGACACCGGAAGAAACGGCGGTGCTTCGCAATACACTCGCAAATTTGCAAATGGTTTACGTCGAGGTTTCGCAACACGGACCCCAGGCGGTTCAGCCAGCGCCGCCGTCTGGTCCGTCCGATTCCCCATCGCCGGAAGCGGCATCCCCACCGGCGGCGCCGGAGAAATCACCCGAAGCCGAGCCAACGGATGGTGGCGAGTCCAAGAAGAAATTTACCAAGAGCTACGGCTCGTAACAGAGTTGCCGTTTGCTGCGGCAGGGCTGTCGCCAGATATCGGCGGCGGCTAACATCCGTTCCATCTGCGAATAGGTTACGTGCCCGCCACCGTGAATTTGTCGGAAGAAAAGACGAAGCTCGCCAAACTCGACATTGTTACCGATCCCGCGGAGGCGGCCGAAGAAGCTGGACTTCGTTACGTCAGCGACAGCGATCCTGGCTACTCGCGCAAGGCGAAGGGGGACAATTTCGAATATTTCGATGTTGACGGAAAGCTGATCAAAGACGAAACGCGCATGCTTCGGATCAAGCGTCTCGCCATTCCGCCGGCATGGACCAGGGTGTGGATCTGTCCATCCGCCAACGGCCACATTCAAGCGACGGGGTGCGATTCGCGTCGCCGGAAGCAATACAAATATCACGAACGCTGGCGCGAGGTCCGTGACGAAAACAAATACGAACGGATCGCGGTTTTCGGGGCGACGCTGCCGAAAATCCGAAAACGGGTCGAAACGGACTTGAAATTGCGCGATCTGCCACGGGAAAAGGTGCTGGCCACGATCGTCCAGTTATTGGAGCGAACTTTTATCCGGATCGGAAACGAGGAGTACGCGAAAGCGAACAAGTCGTTTGGCCTAACGACGATGCGCGATCGACATGTGGAGGTGAAAGGATCGAGAATGCGTTTTCATTTCCGTGGCAAGAGCGGAAAGATGCACGAAGTGGATGTGACCGATCCGAGGATCGCTAAGATTGTGGCCAAGCTTCAGGATTTACCGGGGCAGGAGATTTTTCAGTACGTGAATGGCAACGGGCAACGTCACCATGTGAGTTCGCAGGATGTGAACGGGTATCTTCAAGAGATCACGGGTGAAGATTTTACGGCCAAAGATTTTCGCACGTGGGCGGGAACGGTTTTGACTGCGGTGGCCCTGAGCGCGGTGGGGACGGCAGAGAACAAGAAACTAGCCAAAGCCAACATTCGCGATGCCATCAGCGCGGTGGCCAAAATGCTGGGAAATACGCCGGCAATTTGCCGCAAGTGCTATATCCATCCGGCCATTCTCGAGAATTATTTAAATGGCGCGTCGATTGAGGGCCTGAAGCGCAAGGCCGAGGAAACGTTGCAGGAGAACGCCATCAATCTGCGTGACGGCGAGAAAGCCGTTCTCAGATTCCTTCAAGCGCGTCTCGAGAAGAAAGCGACCTAACGACCCCGGCCGGGCGTTGGAGTCGGTCGCGCTTTCGTGCTTTTACGGACGGTGATCGTTCCTTCGTTTGGCGCCGGAGTCGGAGATTTCTCCGGATATTTTTTCGTAGATGGAATGATCAGGCGCCAGGGCTGCTGCTTAATCGTTTCGCTGAACTCGGCCAAATTCGGACCGACCGGTCCCAGGCTGTGCAGCGTTGATTTCAGCTCGTCAGATGCCTGTCGGAAATTCTGCAGCGTGATTTTCAGATTGTCGTTTTGAGTGACCTGCTCGGTCAGGTCCTGAATGTTCTCCAAAGCCTGGGTCAGCGAGCCATCCGGCGCAGTAATGTCGACCAAATGCTCGCCGAATGTTTTGAATTGAGTCAGTGCCTGGTTCAGTTCGGAATTCTGGTCCGTGATATGACTGAGGTTTTGAGCAGTCGACTCCAACTCTTTCATGGTGGACGTCGCTTCCGATGCGACCGGCTTGATCACTTCCAGCATTTGCGAGATCGCCTCGCTGAAATCGGGAGTGCGTTCCCCCGCGAAAATCTCGCCATCGCGGGCGCGCCCCGATGTTTCCGTTCCGGAAGTGATATCGATGGCCATCTCGCCGAGTAACCCGAGCTGCATTAATCTCGTGTGCGCGTCCCGATAAACGATTGCGCTTCGATCCACCTGCACGTCGATGCGAACTTCGAACTTGGGCTTACCTTCGGCGGCCGGCGTCACGGTTGCATCCGGGGGTCGAATGGCCGCGGCGATTTCCTGAGCCCGTCTGTCTTCTTCTCTGGAGACTGGCGAATAAAGTTTTTCGACCTGTCCGATTTTTCGCCCTGCAAGCATGACCGGCGCGCCCAATTTAATGCCGGCAGCGTTATCGAAATAGATTTTATAGGTAACCAGAGGGCGAAAGAGACCGGGCGCCCCCAGCAGAATGAGCGTGCCCACGATGACGGCAACGGTGCCGATCACCAGCACGCCGGTCAGGATTTCGTTACGTCGCAATTGCATCTTGGCTTCCTTCCAGAATGGGACCTTTGGTGCTGCCGCTCAAGAATTGAACGACCACGGGATTTGTCGATTGTTTGAATTGGTCAGGTGGCGCATTTTCAATGATTTGGCCCTGAAACAACATAGCCATTCTCGTGGCAATGCGAAAGGCGCTGGCCATTTCGTGGGTGACGATGACGGATGTGACCTTCTGCTGTTTGGTCAGGTTAATAATCAATTCGTCGATGACTGAACTGATGACTGGATCGAGTCCGGCGGTCGGTTCGTCGAACAGAATGAGTTCGGGCTCCAGAACCAGGGCCCGCGCCAGACTGACTCGTTTGCGCATTCCACCGCTCAGCTCCGACGGCATCAAATTATTGGAGTCTTGCATGCCTACTAAATGCAATTTCTCATCCACAATTCGATCGATCTCCATGCGCGATTTTTCGGTCAGTTCTTCCAAGGGAAGAGCGACGTTATCTCGAACGTTTCGCGAGCTAAGCAAAGCCGAATATTGATAAACCATTCCGATGTGGCGTCGGACTTGTTGTAATTTGCGCCGCCGCAGACGCGTGATCTCAAACTGCTTGAAGAAAACGGACCCTTCGGCCGGATGGAGAATTCCCAGGATAAGGCGGAGAAGCGTACTCTTGCCGCTACCGCTTTGTCCCATGACGACCAGGCGCTCCTCCGGCTCAACTTGAAGCGACATGTGATCGAGCACCGTTTTGGATTCGAATTGCATGGTGACGTCGCGGAACTCAACGACGTGAGACAGCGGCGTGGTCACGGGAAAAAGACGACGTAAACGATATTGTAGAGCGTGTCGACGCCGATCACGGTGGCAATAGCGGTGACGACGCTCGAGGTGGTGGCGTTGCCAACGCCGGCCGCGCCTCCCCGGACATTGAGTCCGCGATAACACGCGATCGCCGCGATCAGCAGTCCGAACATGAAGCTTTTGAAGATGCCGGTGATGATATCGCGGATGAGCAACGCGTCGCGGAGCAGATCGATAAAATAAACCCAGGCAATGTTAAAGTAGATCTTGGAGATGACGCTGCTGGCCACAATCGCTGCGATGTTGGAAATAGTGGACAGGCAGGGCATCAGCAAAAAAAGCGCGAGCATGCGCGGCGCGACCAGGAATCGCAGGGGACCCACGCCCATTGCTTCAATGGCTTCGACTTCTTCGTTTACCTTCATCGTTCCCAGTTCGGCCGTGAATGCGGCACCGATTCGCGCGGCCAGCATGATGCCGGTAATCAAAGGCCCCAGTTCGCGAGTGAACCCGATCGCCACCAGCCCGGGAACAAGGCGTTCGGTCCCGAAACGCTCTAACTGGTAGCCCGTTAGCAACGTCATGGTCATCCCTAAGAAAAATGAAACCAGGCCGACCAGCGGCACCGAATCGACTCCGGCCCGTTCGGTGTATCGGAAAAAGCTGGCGGCACGAAACGGCACCCGGCCCTCACGGATGCGATCGATGGTTTCGTCAAAGGTGTAGGCGATGAACCAGAACACGCCGCCCACATGGCGAAAGAAGTTTTCCCCCGCCTCACCGATTTCCTGAACGACCAGCACCGGGTTAGCCGGAATGCCCTGAGTATGTTGCTCTGCCATTTCGCCCGAGAAAGTGGCCTAGTACGGCACCCGGAAAAAGGGAAAATCGCTTAGTCCCGGTTCGCGAACAGTGTCACAAAACTGCCCGGAGGGACGCGGCGGGTGAAATCGGCAAGTGTCGATGGCGTAATTGAGATCAACTGATTCCCATCGGCATACGCCAATCGAAACCTTCGATCCAGAAACCAACCAGGCAGCTCGGTGGGCGTCCTTCCCGCGCATTGCTGGGCCGAGGCGTTGAATTCGGAGAAAATCGTCAGTCGGGGGGACGCGGCGATCGTTTGCTCAAGGCCGGCGAGAACATTCAATTCCCATCCTTCCACATCGATTTTCAGAACATCCAACCGGGCGACACCGAGGTCATGCAGAAACTCATCTCCAATGACGAGTTTCACCTTAATCGAATTGAGTTTCCCGTCGTCCTGATAAACGACGTGGGTCGCCGGATAATCACGTGTCAGCGAAGCAACGGAGAAATCGCTCCCGGCGAGGAAAAGTTCCGATTCGCCGGCGCTGGACGAAAGGGCCACGTCATAAGGCGAGACGACGGTAAACTTGGTCACGTTTTTCTGGAGTAACCCAAAGATCAGCGGGTTCGGCTCGAAGGCGAAGACTTGCCCGGCCGGGCCGACGCTGCTGGCAAAAAATCGAGCGAGGTAGCCGACATTGGCACCGACATCAACGACGACCTGACCCGGTCGTAAGAATCGCCGCATCAGGTCGCACTCGGTTGTTTCGTAGCGATTGAACAACATCCGCACCCGGTTCGGCAGGTAATCACCGGCGGCGGTGTGAAACCCCGAAATTCGTTCGGCAATTGGAAGCGCGAATTCGGCCAGCGATTTCCCGAACCGACGGGTGGATTTCTGTAACCAAGTCCGCGTCACAACCATCCCTCCACGACCTTTCGGGCTGCGTCCACGTTCAGAGTCATGTCTTCGTTCTCGATTGCCCTGGAAGAATCGGTGTCGGCCACCAGGCGTGGCTCCGCTTCGAGGAGCTGATACCGCAGTTTCGCAGCGCTAGCGAGCTGCAGATAGAAATCCTTGTAGCCTCCCCGAGTCGCGATCTCGGTCACGGATGTGCCCGGTTCACAGAATGCGATATTGGCCAAGGCAGCTCCGTGCGGCGCCACGATGGCTTCGGCGTTGCGAAAAAGAGCGACCTGTTCGTTCCAAGGAGTATGGTCGAGCTCCACGAACGAAAAATTAGCTGCTTTCAAAAGCTCCACGATCTCCGCTTCGTTGATGAGACGCCGAACAGCCGCGCGTCTTCGCGAAATATAGATTCGGCGAGGTGAGTCCGAACGAAGCGAAATCGAGTCGCGCAATTTATGCAGCAAATCGATTTTCCAGGGAGCAATCGTGGGCGCCGCATGATCCATCGATGGAACGAAGGCTTCTTCGATTTCGAAACGATCACGCTCATTCACGTATGAAACATTTCCGGGCGGCAGACCGAGCGCGGTCAACGAATCCTGTTCGTATTTGGATCGCGATCCGTTGATTAGAAGACGATCGAAAGCACATCCGGACGATCGAATCAGGGCAGCTCGAGGAAGCAGGTCGATCAACCAATGATAATAATTTCCCACGGCTTCTGGCGTGACGGCAATGGCGGTTCGGCCGGGAAGCTGGCGCCGCCGAGGTAACGCGAGTTTCGAAAATATGGGATGATTGTCCACGCCCCAAACTTCGGGAGACAGGTCCGCGAGCAAACGATGATCAGCCGTGACAATCGAGCCGCCGTAACGTCCCCAAAATTCAATATTCTTAAAGTGATAGAGAAATGCGGGTTCGGAAACCGCACCGCAAATTGTTTGCTTCGAAGAGAATAATTGGACTGGTTTTTGCACCTGCGCGGCGGGATAAATTTCTTCGGCGGCAATGAAGGATTCCCCTCGATAATCACGGGTCCTCTCGATGGTTGGCCGGCGTCGAAGGATGCTGGCGACGAGTCGCTTGACGCGCCGGGCCGGCAAGACCGCTCTTTTCAGGGGGCGAAACCGCCATTTGTGACGTCGGATCAGATTTCTGAGCTGCATGAGCTGTCGAAAGGGGCTAAACCAGGGAATCATTGTCGCTCATTGGTCGAATGAAAAATATTTTTCGCATTTGCGCGTTGCTCTTGTTCGCGGCATTAGCTGATGCGCAGGAACCAGGCCCAAATAATTTGATGGTTAAAAAATTCGCATTAGCAATTCACGGCGGCGCGGGAACGATCGAACGCGGCAAGATGACGCCGGAGAAGGAGAAACAATACCGGGATGGCTTGGAAAACGCCCTGAAAGCCGGTTACGCCGTTTTGGAGAAGGGTGGTTCGGCTGTGGATGCGACCGAAGCGGCGGTTCGTGCGCTGGAGAATGATCCTCATTTCAATGCCGGCAAAGGCGCGGTCTTTACCAGCGCCGGGACCAACGAACTGGACGCTGCGATCATGGATGGCAAAACTCTGAAGGCCGGAACGGTTTCAGTTTTGCGGCACATCCGGAATCCGGTCAGCCTCGCGCGCATGGTGATGGAGAAGTCGCCGCACGTCATGTTAAGCGGCGAAGGTGCGGAAAAATTTGCCACGGAAAACGGCATCGAGCTGGTGGATCAAAAGTATTTTTTCACTCAGGAACGGTGGGATGCTCTGCAAAGGATGAAAGATGCCGAGAAAAATCGTCACGCGGGATTGAAGATTAGCGATCAGGACCGGCACGGGACAGTCGGCGCGGTGGCGATCGATCAAGATGGCAATCTCGCAGCTGCGACCTCCACCGGGGGTACCACGAACAAGCATCCGGGTCGAATTGGTGACTCTCCCATTATTGGCGGAGGAACATATGCGAATAATGCCACCTGCGCGATTTCGGCTACCGGCGATGGTGAGTATTTCATCCGGGCCACGGTCGCGCATGATATTTCTGCGCTGATCGAATATCGCAGCATGAAACTGGATGAGGCGGCGCAGACTGTTCTGGCCAAGGTCGCCAAGCTCGGCGGAACCGGCGGCCTGATCGCCGTGGATAAAGACGGGAATCTGGCACTGCCATTTAACACTGCGGGGATGTACCGCGGACATGTCGGTTCGGACGGAAAATTTGTCGTCGAGATCTATCGCTGAACATTGGCGCGTTATAACCTTGACGCGTTCGACGGCCCCTCTTAACGCTTCATCCGTTTAGCGCCCCTAACCATGCTGCCAAGCTTCTCGGTTGTGATCCCATGCTTTAATGAGGAGACCCGAATCGGTTCCACGATCACGGCGACGCTCGATTATTTGGAAAAAAACTCGCCCGATAGCGAATTGATCGTGGTGAATGATGGATCGACCGATAGCAGTTCGTCGGTTGCCCGTGAGGCAGTGAGCAACAGCGCGATCGCCGCGCAATTGCTTGAGAACTTTCCGAATCGTGGAAAAGGTCACGCCGTCCGGAAAGGATTGTTAGCCGCAAAACGGCCGATCGGACTTTTTTTTGATGCAGATCTTTCCACACCACTGACTGAAGTTCCCAAAGTCATCGAGCCTATCGCCGTTGGTGAAGTGGACATCGCCTTTGGGTCGCGTGCACTCGATCGACATTTGATCGGCCGGCATCAACCCTGGCTGCGCGAGCAGGGTGGGCGCGCCTTTAACCTGTCGGTCAGGCTGATGTCCGGTTTGCCGTTCTGGGACACGCAGTGCGGTTTCAAATCATTCCGACTGGACGTATGCCGTCCAATTTTGGAAGCGGCGCGCATCAATGGCTTCGCATTCGACGTTGAACTACTTGTTCTGGCCCAGCGCGCCGGTTTGCGGCTTCGCGAAATCCCGGTGCGATGGAATCATTCTGATGGAAGTAAGGTCGATTTTTTTCGCGATAGCATTCGCATGCTGCGCGAAGTGATGGCCCTCCGTTTCTGTCGCTCCGCGCCGGCGACGCGTTAAATCTGGCGACAAGCAGCCGGGTTCTACTTCTTAACGATCTCGGCGTTCTCCAGCAGGGCGATCCCGCCACGCTCGGCCAATTTCCCTTTTAGCGTGATCGTTTTCCCGCAGGAACTCGCCAACTCGTCATTGATCGGCTTGTGTTCGCCGACGACCAAGTACGCCTTGCCCTCACTGACGATACCCACAGGACCGCCGTTCTTGATGCACGTGATTCCGCAGGATTGCCCGTGCTTTTCGCCCATGGCGCTGTGATCGACGTAGCACATCATATCGACGATCTCACCGGTGATTTCTTTTGAATCTTCGGAGCTCGCCTGGGTCGCGTCATGTTCGTGACCGAATACTGCCGGGGAGCCTGCCAACATGACGATAGCGATGAACGTTCCGGCAAACTTTAGAAAAACTGACGATTTTGAAGTCATCTTGAAATTTTGCGGAGAAGGAGTGGATCGGTCAATAGAATCGCACCTTTCCGGCCGATTAATGATTCGGTGTGAGTGAACTGGTCGCCTTCGGCACGATCGTTCCGGCAGGGTTCGTCTCTTGAAATTCCCTTTTCAACCGATCGTTCAATGCCGGTAACTCGGTTCTTCGTCGCGCCTCGTTTTCTTGAATCAGTTCGCGCTCGATTTTTCGGCGTTCCTGCAGGTAACGCTGCTCGAAAAGCTCCCGCCTTTGCTGGTCCAGGCGAAGACCGGCGTCGCGCAGTGCGGCGTCCGCCTCCTGTTGCATTCGCACACGTCGTGAGATTTCACGTTGCCGCATGAGTTCTCTTTCCTGAGGGCCCATCTGAATCCAGCGTTCGGCGTTTCTCCGGAAAAGCAGCCGGTCCTCCGGGTTGAGCGCGTTGAATCGCTGGATGTTGCGGACGCCGCTGCCACCGGGACCGAGGTGATGCCGCCCGGCATTACCGGGCTTTTGCGCGTAAGCCGAGCCGGAAATTACCACCTGGGCGGCCAAAAAGGCGGCGAGAATTACAAAGTTTGGTTGTCGTCCCACAAGCTATTTTCGTCCGATCCGATCAGGACATCCAAATCGGCGACCACATCGAAGTCTTGTGGGTCAACTTGCGCGACCGCGTCCGGCGAGTTGTCCTTCGTTGTCAATCGCGAGAATGGATGCTGAATAGTGAAGATAGCGCCAATTACGACGACGGCGGCAGCGGTGGAGGGAATAAGCCATCGCAGGCTAAACCATGTCCCTAGCCGCTCAAATGGACGCGGTTGCTGGCGGATTCGCCGCACGACATCCCGGGCAAAGAAATCCGACGGGCGCGGCGTCTGGGCAGCGCGACCCAATAGGTCCCAAAGTTGTTGATCCTCTTCGCGTCTCATAGACGTTCCGAAAATTAAACCAGGACCCGCCGAAAAAGTCGCGCGGAAAGCTCTTTCGGAGGGCGGTTAGGCCTCCGCCGCTTCGAGGAAGCCTTCCAACTGGCGGATGCGCGTCGGATGGCGCATTTTTCTCAACGCTTTCGCTTCGATTTGTCGGATACGCTCTCGCGTCACTCGAAACTGCCTCCCGACTTCTTCCAAGGTTCGACTGTAGCCATCGACCAGGCCAAATCTCTGCTCGAGCACCTGGCGTTCGCGCTCCGTCAATGTCTCCAGCACGTCCTTGATCTTTTCCTTGAGCAGGACGATCGCCGTCATATCGGAAGGATTTTCCGCGCCCTTATCTTCGATAAAGTCGCCGAAATTTGTCTCTTCGCTCTCGCCCACGGGCGACTGCAACGAAATTGGCTGTTGCGCCATCTTCAAAACGGCGCGCACGCGGTCGACCGGGAGCAGAATTTCCTCGGCCACTTCTTCCGGGGTGGGCTCGCGTCCGTACTCCTGCACTAGCTGCTTTTGCACCCGCATCAGCTTGTTGATGGTCTCGATCATGTGCACCGGGATTCGGATGGTCCGGGCCTGGTCGGCAATCGATCGAGTAATGGCCTGACGAATCCACCAGGTGGCGTAGGTCGAAAATTTGTATCCGCGGCGATATTCGAATTTCTCGACCGCCTTCATCAATCCCATGTTGCCTTCCTGGATCAGATCAAGAAATGAGAGACCGCGGTTCGTGTATTTTTTGGCAATCGAAATCACCAGACGAAGATTGGCTTCGACCATTTCCGTCTTGGCGCGGAGCGCTTTTCGCATCCAGCCTTTGAGCGCCTGGTACTGCTCGATATACTCTTCCACGCTGAGCCAGACGTTCTGCGCCAGATCCTGTAACTTCAGGGCAGGGGGTGAACGATGCGGACGTTTCTGCTTGGCCAGCTCAGTCTGAAGGAGCTGAAGGGCGCGGAAATTTTCATCCGCCAGATGGACAAATTCTTCGGTGACCTTCTGTTTGAAATAGAATTTCGGGTAAAGCCGCTGCAGCGAATTCAAGCCGCGATGAAATGTTTTGAATTTCTGAGTCGTTTTTTTGGCGGCATTGAGCTTCCCGTATTGAGCGGTAATCGCGCGATCGAGTCCGTCGACCTGCTTGCACAGCCGCGGCAGCATCTTCATGTAGCGCTCGCGGCTTTCAATCTTCTTATCCAGAATCACGCGATCGAAGCGTTCCCGGCCTTGGCTGAGTTTTTCGGCGAGATCGAGGTGCGCGCGCGCGATGAATCCGAACCGGTAGATCACCTTTTGCACCATGTTCTCCGCCTCTTCGATTCGTTTGGAAATTTCGACTTCCTGCTCGCGGGTCAAAAGCGGGACCTGACCCATTTGTTTGAGATACATTCGGACCGGATCGTCGAGGATATCGAGCTTGGCCTCTGATTTTTCTTCCTCTTCTTCTTCGTCCTTTTTGCCTTCCTTGCGGTTATCGACCTCCGACGCTTCAATCACGTCGATGTCCATTCGGCGGAGCCGGGTGAGAATCGCATCCAGCTCATCGGCAGCGGTCACGCTTTCCGGAAGCGCATCGTTCAAATCGTCGAAGGTGAGATATCCCTGTTCCTTGGCGAGTTTGATCAACTCACGAATGCGAACCTGGACTTCATCGGCATTTGGCGGCTCGCGGTAAAGATCGAGAGCATCCGGAGAATGACCATTGCCATTCTTGCCGTGGGAAGAGACCGCCGAACGGCCGCGTCCTTTTGCTTTCGAAAATTCAGCTCCAGCAGAAGTCTTCAACTCACGACGTGATTGAGCAGGCTTTGTTCCCGCGCTCGCGCCTTTGGGTTTCGGCGCTTTCGCCGTGATATGGCGACGATCCACCTTTCGTTTCGAATGCCTGGCCAAGTTGAAGGAGGTTAAGGGATATTGACTGGACGTTCGATCCCCGCGCGCGCAACCGCTAATTACCCGCTTAGCTGTCGATCGCGTGGGTGGGCGAAGCGTGCGAAAGGTCGTGGAGCTGGCTCTGGAGGTCAAGGATTTGTTTTTGCAAATTTACGATCTCTCCGGTGCTCAACTTTGGAAGTCTCATGCGAGTTTCGGCCGCTTCCAATTGGCGACGTAAAACAGCCTTGCGAAGTCCCATCCACCAGCTTTCGGCCAGGGCTCGGGGGTTCGCCGGCAGTTTCTGCAACAGCCATCCCGAAACAATCGCTTCCTCCACCGGAGGGAGCGTGGCCATGAAAGTGTTCAGCGTGGCCGGATCGTCCGGTCGAATGTTGCTTTCCAGAATCCGGACCAGCAGATCCGACTTTGGCGTTTCGGCCAACGCTTCGCGCCAGTTTTGCTCCAGGACAAATGACCGCGCTTCATCGTCGCGCAAGGCCAACAGGCAAAGCATGGCGATATCGTGACTCGGGGCGATGGACGGCGCGGGCACTTCTCTTGGCCGCTCCTGACGAAACCGCTGACCGGGATCGCGCGTCTGCTTGGTCACGAGAGCGTCGAATTCGGAAACCGGAACTGCCAGCCGAGCACTGACTTTGCTCACGATCTCTCCGCGCATCAAAGGATCGTGAACGTGCGAGACCATCTCAGCCAGGTTGCGCGCAATCTGCATCTTCGCGCCCAACGAGCTGAGATCGACGTCTTTTGTTTGGCGCTCGATCCAATAATCAAAAAAATCGCGCGCCGCGGAAATGCGCTGTTCAAACTTTTCTTTGCCTTCCCGACGAACCAGCGCATCGGGATCCTGTCCCGCCGGCATCTCCACGATTCGAATAATCAAATCGTTTTGCAGGAGTGCATCCAGCGAACGGGCGGCCGCTTTTTGTCCGGCCTCGTCCGCATCGAAACAAAGGACGACTTCCTCGACGAATCTCTTGAGCAGGCGCGCCTGTGTTTCGGTGAAAGCAGTTCCCTGCGGCGCGACCACGTTGGTGATTCCCGCTTCAAAGAGCGTGATCAGATCAAGCTGTCCTTCACAAACGATTGCACAGCTGGCGTCAATCAGGCCGCGTTTCGTTTTGTTCAGGCCAAAGAGAACATTTCCTTTTCGGAAAAGCGGAGTTTCGGGCGAATTCAAATATTTCGCTGCCGTGGCGTCGCTTTGCAGGAGGCGGCCGCTGAACGCGATGACCTCGCCGACATCGTTGCTGATCGGGAAGATAATGCGGGCGCGAAATCGGTCATAAACGTCACTCGAAGGCCGTTCTTCATCGCGCAGTTTTACCAATCCGCTCTGCAAGAGTTCGCCGCGCGAATACCCTTGAGCGGTGGCCCATTTCAATAATTCGTCCCAGCTGTCGGGCGCGTACCCGAGCTGCCAGTTTTTCGCGACGGAGCGATCGATGCCGCGTTTTTTCAGGTAATCGCGTGCCGGCGCGCCAGACTCGGATTTCAACAACTTGTCCTGAAACCATTCCGCCGCCTCGGAATGCAGCTTGAGCAAGGTTCGCCTCGCGTGATGCTGCCGATCTTCCTCGGCGGCGGCGCGTTCTTCGATCACCGGAATTCCCACCCGCGCGCCGAGTTTGCGGACGGAAGATGGAAAATCGACGTGCTCGTATTCCATGACAAACCGAAAAACGCTTCCGCCCACCCCACACCCGAAACAATGAAATGTTTGCCGCTGGGGACTGACGTGAAACGAAGGGGTCTTCTCCTGGTGAAACGGACAAAGCGCCTTGAAGTTGGCGCCCGCGCGTTTCAGCGGAAAATAGGCGCCAATAACTTCAACGATGTCATTGGCGCCCGCGATTTGCTCGATCGTTTCGGAAGGAATCACGTGTGGTGGTTCGTTGGTTGAACCTTACGCGATGCCGGGAAGCGTTCCAAGTATCGGTGAAATGGGCTGTTGGAGTGTTCGAGGAATACGATAAACTGTGTCCACCGTCACCCCATGACTCGATCGCACCGTTATTCCAGCGCGCTGACTGCGGCAATCGTGGTGTGCGCTTTTCTGCCGGCCGCGACCATGTTCGGTCGCGAGATCGTTCAGAAAGGTGACATCGTCACCGTGCCACTCCATGGCGAGATCTCTCCGTCCTTGATGATGTTTTTGCGTCGGGCGGAAAAGGAAGCGGAACGAAACCAAGCTTCGGCGATTATTTTCGATATGAATACCTACGGCGGACGGCTCGATTCCGCGGAAGAAATATCCACCGTGCTCAATCATGCGACAGTCCCAACTTATATTTTTATTAATACGAATGCCGGCTCCGCTGGTTCGCTCATTGCCCTTGCCGCTCAACATATTTATATGGCGCCAGTGAGCGCGATCGGCGCAGCGGCGCCAGTTCTTGCCAGCGGTGAAGATTTGCCGGCGACGGAGAAGGAGAAAACCATTTCGTATTGGACCGCTCTGGTGCGGAGCTCCGCCACGAAGAATGGACACAATCCCGATGTGGGCGAAGCGTTCATGAACAAAGACAAAGAGGTGAAGATCGGCGATCGCGTGATTCATCCGAAAGGCTCGGTGCTGACGCTCAGCGCACAGGAAGCGACCGAAAAGATCAACGGTAAGCCGCTTCTCGCGGATGGAATCGCGGATTCGGTGTCGGACTTGGTGCGCAAAGCTTCCTTAAAAGGCAACATCGTCGAATTGAAACCGACTGGCTTCGAGCAACTCGCTTTTTGGATTACCACTCTGGCGCCTTTGCTGTTGCTGGTTGGAATCATTGGCGCATATCTCGAATTCAAAATTCCGGGGGCCACCCTGCCTGGTATCGTCTCTGCGGCTTGTTTTGCACTTTTTTTCCTCGGGCACTATCTCGCAGGGCTGGCCGGTTGGGAGGTGTCCGCGCTCTTTGTGCTCGGGGTGGTGTTGGTCATCATCGAGGTGCTGTTTTTCGCGCATTCGACGATTGTCTTTGGCGTGGTCGGACTCTTCTTGATGTTGGCATCACTGCTTTGGGCAATGATTGATCGTTACCCGGGCGAAACATTCTTTCCCACGGGACATGCGCTCGCGATTCCATTGTTGAATTTATTCCTCGCGATCGTGGGGGCGGGGATCGTGATGACATTACTCGCCCGCTATCTGCCAAGAACCAGCATTTATCGGCGATTTGCGCTGACCGCCTCAAATCCGCCAGGACCCTCGTTCGCCGGAGTTCCCCGGGAATTCGCAGCCTCGTTCCCGCTCACTCCGGGTACGCGTGGAACCACTTTGTCCATCTTGCGTCCGAGCGGGAAGGCGCAGTTTAACGACCACATCGTGGACGTGATCACTCAAGGCGAATTCATCGCGTCAAACACGCCCATCACAGTCGTGCAAACGGATGGAATGCGCGTGGTCGTGAAATCGAGCGGGTGACTTCGGCAGGAAATCTCCCTGCCGCAGGCAACCAGGAGATCAACCGCCGGCAACGACCCGGATCAATTCGATGCGATCGCCTTCTGCTATCGATCGGCCTGGCCACTCATGGCGATGCAAGGCCAGCCCGTTGTGCTCGATCAAAATGGTTTGCGCGGGCAATTTGAGATAATCGACCAGGCCGGCAACGGTTGTTGCACCGTCTGCTTCGATGCTTTCGCCATTGATCCAGATTCTCACCGCGAATGGGCAGGAGCGTTCGATTCGACGCTAGGCGTTGGGCGTTGCACGTTTCGAATTTGCCTGGGTGCAAGGACCTGGTCCCAGTCTTTCCAGACCGGTTCCAGCCCGCGCGCTCGGAGCAGCTTCGCGATTTCTTTCGGCGAACGTTCGTCGCTGATTTCGAATTGCCCCGTCGCGATCTGATCTTCACCATTTTGGAATTCGGGCGCGACAATTCGGCCGCGCACGGTCTGGTGAAGGTTTTCTGCGCCTTGCCGCGTATAACCGCCCGGTTCGGTGTGACTCCCCGCGCTCATCATCGTCACGCCTAACGAAATCAATACATCGCGAAGTGAGGATTTTTCTCGCGTACTTAAAACGATTCCCACCTGGGGAAAGGTCATTCGCAGCGCACAGATAAGTTGCGCCAGTTCACGATCGTTCATTTCGAAGAGCGGTCGAAAACCTCCGGCCGCGGGGCGCAAACGTGGCAGGCTGACGCTGATCTGCGCCTGCCAGCAGCGTTTGAACAAATATTCGAGATGCGCGGCGAGCGCGGCCGCCTCGTCCTGCCAACGCCACAGCCCAAATAAGGCGCCGATCCCAAGTCGCCGGAAACCCGCAGCGTAACCGCGTTCGACCGAATCGAGGCGAAAATCGAAATCGCGTTTCGGTCCTGCGGTGTGAAGTTCCGCATAAACGCCGCGGTTGTAGGTTTCCTGATAAACCACCAGGCCGTCGCCACCGGCTTCAACGATTTCCCGGTACTCGTTCGTTTCCATCGGCGCCACTTCAATCGCGATGGAGGAAAAATCGGCCGCCAGGTGGCCAACGCATTGCGTCAAATAATCGCGACTGATGAATTTCGGGTGCTCGCCGGCCACGAGCAAGATCTGACGAAACCCGGCCGCGGAAAGATATCGGGCTTCAGTCAGGACTTCTTCGACGCTCAAGGTCACGCGAAGAATCGGGTTGTCGCGCGAAAAGCCGCAGTAGCTGCAGTTATTGATGCACTCATTCGAAAGGTAGAGCGGCGCGAAAAGCCGCATCGTTCGGCCGAAATTTTGCCAGGTGAGGGTGCGCGACGTCAGTGCCATCGCTTCCATTTCGGCGTCCGTTTTGGGCGCGATCAGTTCCTCAAATCGCCGAATGGTCGGTGATTTGCCAAACTGCAGATTGTCGAGCGTGTGCGCGAAGGACATCAGTTAATCTACGACTCCATTTCCGTTCGCAAACCGGAGGCACTTCCGTCCCAGCTCGGCCTTCGCGGTCTGGGATCTGTTTGAGGAAAAGAAAACGCCGGAGCGCGATGAAAGCACTCCGGCGTTTGGGGTTAAATTTAGGTTTGTTTAGAACGCGAAATTAATGCCGGTCCGGGCCATTCCGAAATTATTGTTCGGTCCGTCGACTACGTTCCAGCTGAAATCGGCGATCCAGCCGATATGCGGGGTGATGCGAACTTCCATTCCGCCACCGAATTGGCCCATGCCACGGCTCTCGCCGTTGTGGTGGACGTCGTCCACATAGACCGAACCAGGGAAGTTGGGATAGACCGCTCGGGTTGGGCGTTGGTTTTCACCGCCAAAAATGCCGCCGCCGCCACCCCAAACGTAAGGCGCGAAGCGAGTGCATTTGATCGGATAACGCAAAGTAAACGTCCCGAGCGCGCCGCCGACAGCATGGTGATCGCTGCTGCGGAAATAATCGGCGGTACCAGAACCCGGAGGCAGCGCTTCACCGAAATTGGTGAAGTGATATTCGCCTTCATGGGCATCGAGGCCGAAGCCTTCGATACCGAATCCGAAATATCGATGCCAAAAATATTTCGCATCGAGACCGCCGCCCCAGGCGTGATCGCCATTGAGGAATCGGTCATAGGTGCCAGGACGCTCGGTTTTGTACGTGTTATCGTACATATCGAGAATACTCTCGCGATCGTAATCAGTTCCAGTAAACGCATAAGCGCCCCAGATGCTGACGTTGATCTCATTATCGGCATACCATTCCGGGCAGGCTGGCGGTACCGTCGCCTGTTTCATTTCTTTTCCCGAATAGGTTTCCGTCCCTGCGAAGACCGCTGCGGCCAACGCACCCGTTGCTAATGTTGTTAAAACTAACTTCTTCATTCTGTTTCCTTGGTGGTTACGTGAATCGCATTTCATTCCTTGGTCAACCTGCGATAGCAATTTTTTTGCCTTTTCTCACTAGGGTTTTTCCTGATGGCACCTGACGCGGAATGCGGCAACTTTTTCGGGATGAGGAGGATACCTCCACTCGTACCGACCCGCTACGTCTTCAGTTCCGTGTTCGTGTTGGCGTCGGTGATGACGAATTTTTCGTGGTGATACGTCGGGTCCCCTCGAAATGTTAACCGGCCGGCATACCGGCGTTCCAAATCGATCAGCAAATCTTCGTCTTCTTCCTTCAATCGTTTCAGGACATCCGGGTTTACGATGACACGAAAATCATGAACCGTGTCCTGATATTTGCGCATGACCGTATTGAGAGTGCGATGCAGCTCGACACTTGTGGTCATCGACGTCTTTACGACGCCGCGGCCGCCGCAGTAGGGACAATTTTCGTAAATCGTGTCGCTCAAACTTTCCTGCGCTCGCTGCCGCGTCATCTCCATCAATCCGAGTTGGGAAATCGGCAGGACATGCGTTTTCGCCTTGTCGCGTTTGAGGCGCTCCCGCATCAACCCATACACCATTTGTTGATCTTTTCGGCTCTTCATGTCGATGAAGTCGCCAATGATCAGGCCACCGATGTTGCGTAACCGAAGCTGCCGCGCAATTTCGTCAGCCGCTTCCAGGTTGGTTTGCAAAATCGTTCTCTCGACGTCGCGACCACCCTTGTTGCGTCCGGTGTTCACATCGACCGCTACCAATGCTTCGGTTTCGTCGATCACGATATAGCCACCACATCGCAGCCAGACCTGTCGATGAAATGCGTCGTCGATCTGCTTTTGAATGCCAAGCGATTCAAACACCGGCGTAGCACCATCGTACAATTTCAAACGATTACCGGATCGCCGCGAAATATGTCCGACCAAGGATTTCATTCGCTCCAGCGCTTCCCGGTCATCGCAAATCACTTCGTCGATCTCCTCGGTCAAAAAATCGCGCACGGTTCGCTCGACCAGATCGGGCTCTTCAAAAACGCGATAAGGCGCCGGTTGATTACGGATTGATTCTTCGACTTTGGCCCATTGATCCAAAAGGAAACGCAAATCGCGCACAAAGTATCTCGCTCGCTGGCCCTCTCCGACCGTCCGGATGATCACCCCGATTCCATCAGGAATATCCAGCTCGCGTAAAATCTTCCGGAGACGCTCGCGCTCTTTGGGGTCTTCGATTTTTCGCGAAATTCCGCTGCGATCGCTGAACGGCATCAACACCAAATAGCGTCCGGCGAAACTGAGGTTGGTGGTGACGCGGGGACCTTTGGTCCCAATTGGCCCTTTCGTCACCTGAACGATGACTTCGGAGCCGACCGGATAGATATTTGGGATGTCTTTGGCGGTGATTCGCTTGCGTTGTTTCTTTCCCGGGCGGTCGATTTCCTCAATCCCGCTATCGAGCGCGGCCGGCAACGCGTCCCAGAAATGGAGGAATGCGTTTTTATCGAGGCCGATGTCGACAAACATCGCCTTCAGGCCCATCTCGATGTTTTTCACGCGTCCTTTGAAGACGCTGCCAACGATGTTGCGCGAGCCGCTGCGCTCGACGCTATATTCTTCCAGTCGTCCGTTCTCGAGCAAGGCGACTCGCCGCTCGAGTTTTTCGACGCTTAAAACCAGCTTGTTGCCGGTCTTTCGTGGAATACCAAGAAATTTTCGTACTTTGTCTAACATATTTTTTGAAAAATAGAGCGCTGAACCAGTGCGATAAGCTGATTGGCCCGCTCATTGTGAAATTATTGTTCATCGCGAACTTCGACGTGGAGTAGGCGTCGGCTGAGGTCGAGGTTGACCACCGCCGAAGAGCCGCTCGAAGAAACTCAGTTTACGCTGCTGCGGCTGCACCACCGGCACAGCTTTCGGCGCACGTTGTGGTCTCGTCACCTTGCCCTGCGCATCTGCTTCCGGCTCCACGTCCGGTTCACCGCCGCTGGCAGCCATTTTGACTTCAGCATCCGAATCCGTGGCGCCTTCTTCGTCATCCCCGCTCAAGTTTCCACCCGCATAACTCACCGCCTTGATGGATCCAAAGGGATTGGCATGATGGGCTGGCGCCGTCCAGGCGACCTGCATATCAAAATTGCCTTCGTCCATCGCGAGCGTCCGCTCGAGAATTCTGCTTGCGATCGGTCCCGCAGTCTCGCCGCCGTGACCACCGCTTTCGCCAACTTGCACCATGACCACCACCACGTATTTGGGATGGTCGTACGGCGCAAAGCAAGCCAACCAACCGACATTGTCCTTGTGGCCTCGATCGGCGGCCTGTGCTGTACCCGTTTTTCCGGCGACTTGCACATTCTTCAGGCGAGCGCGACCTCCGGTCCCGCCTTCCTCGTTCACCACTTTCCAAAATCCCCTGCGAACGAGTTCGATTTGATCTTCCGGAATTTCCGTCCGCAGGTCGGAACGAACACGCGGGAGCGAAACCACCGGTTTCCCATGTTCGCCTAAAACCGGTGTCCCATCCTGATTCAAAACCTTGTCGATGATACGCGGGTAATAACAGGTACCACCGTTGGCGATCGTCGCGTAAGCCATGGCCAATTGGAGGGGCGAAACCAGCGTGTATCCCTGACCGATTGAGACGTTGGCCGTTTGGGCCGAGGACCATCGCTCCTGCGGATGATGAATCTGCAGCCATTGCGGACCGGGCATATTACCGCCTTGTTCCCCGGTCAAATGAATGCCCGATTCGTCGCCGAAGCCGAGCAATTTTCCGACATAATCGATTGAATCGATACCGGCCGCATTGCCGTATTGGTAGAAATACGAGTCGCACGAAACTTTAATCGCGTCGGTGAGGCCGAGTGTTCCGTGCTGCCCGTGTTTGTCGGCAATCCAGCATTTGAAATAGTGGTCGCCGTAGGTCACACCACCCGAGCAATTAAATTTCGCGTTCGCCATGTGTTTCCGTAATCCGGCGAGCGACGTTACGAGCTTGAAAGTCGATCCTGGAGGCAACGCGCTAATCGCCCGATTCACCAGTGGATCGGCCTCATCGGCTTGTAACGATTTCCAATCTTTCGCCTTAATACTGGGAATAAAAATATTTGGATCGAAAGATGGCACCGACGCCATCGCTAGAATGCTGCCGGTATTCGGATCGACGACTACGGCGGCGCCCCGAGGAACTGCTCGCAAAGCTTCATCCGCGATCGCCTGAATCCTCGCGTCAATGGTCAGGAAAACGTTCGCGCCTTGCTTGGGTGGATCTTCTCGAATCACGCCATCGATCACGCCTTTGGCATTCCGCCGCAGATAACGCACTCCGGGAGTGCCACGGAGATATTCGTCCATCGTCTGTTCGACGTTCGATTTTCCTTCGACGTCTCCCTGGTAAAACGTGTATTTCCGCGCGTCCTCCTGGTTGGTGTCGTCCGGCGCGCCGACGTAACCGAGAATGTGCGAGGCCAATGCTCCGTAGACGTAGGAACGCACCGGCTTGATCGCGATGTCGACTCCCGGCAGGCCAACATCGTGTTCGGAAAATTTCGCCATGGTCGGAAAATCGATGTCCTTGATGTAGGAATAGGGAACTTCGGTTTCGTTGCGATAATGCCGTTGCAATTGCGCGGCGTTGTAATCGCGGGCCAAATCCAAATCGTTCAAGCGCGGAACGACACCGTTGTTCACAATTTTGATGATGTCCGGTTCCTTTACGTCCTTCGGCATGCCGTTGATGGTGGCGCGATGTTCTGCCAAAGGCGGCGAACCGAAACGCTCCCGATATCCCTTCACCATTTCCGGCAGATAGAAATCGACTTCGTAGCTCGCCCGATTTTGGACCAAGGTCAGACCGTTGCGGTCTTTGATCTCACCTCGGACCGACGGAATTCGAACCGTGGCCTGGGAACTCCCGCGAATTTGTTTCGTCCACTCTTCGCCGTGTGCGACTTGGATCCACCACAGCCGCAGTCCCAGTGCGCCCATTCCAAGAAGCATCAACAATCCTAAAAACTGAATCCGCAAACGCGGGCTGAGCCGTCGTCGATTCATTCCATTCGTCCTCCGTCAGGAAAATAAGGATAACGGGTCAGCCGCGCGATCCAGTGCAAAATAAAGAAAACGAGCGGAGCCATGATCATCGCGATCAGACCGGGCCCTCCGATCTGCCACCAGACCTCGTGGGAGAAGAAGATGGAGCCCCTGCGAAAAGTAATCATGAGATATTGAGCCAAAACAATTGCCGAGGTGCAGATACCGCTCAAGATGCAGTGCACTTCCCAGCGCCCGCGGATGAACAATGGCCTTAAGCCATGCATAATTCCCGCCAGCACGGCATAGAGGAGTATCGACCATCCCATGGAGATTTCAACTTTCCCGCCGATGACCTGAACGGTCAGAACGTCGAGTAAGATTCCGGCGAAAAGAGCCAGCGCCAGCATGAGCGGGAAGGGCAGCGCCATCGCGCCGTAAAAGACAATCACCGGAACGATGTAGATGTGCGCGTTGTACATCCAGTCGATCGTCGGCAGGAAAAATTCCGCGATCTGTGCCACCAGGACGAGGAGGAGAAGAATAAAAAAGAAAATCATTTTCGGCCGGTGACGACAAAGACGTCTTCCAGGTGAGAAATATCGATCGCGGGAGCGATTTTCGCCTGACCATCGAGTTCGCGAACCCGGTAGCTCTTCACCGTGCCAACGAGAAGGCCGGACGGAAAGACCCCTCCCACTCCGGAGGTATAAACCTTGGGGCCGGGCTGAAGATTGGCCTGTTTACTCAAAAAATTCAGGTTCAACAACGGCGTCAGGCCGCCGGTCACGCGTTCGCCCGAGACGATTCCCTGTTCACGGGTGCCTTCCACGGTCGCGGCGACTTTGCAATTTTCATCGGTGACCAGAAGAACGACGGCAACGCTCGCGCTGACATTGGTGGTTTTTCCAACCAAGCCTTCATCGGTGACGACTGGCATGTCGGTATCGATATGGTCGTCCTTGCCGCGATTGATGGTCACGGTGTGCCACCAGGTTGACGAATCGCGTGCGACAACTTCCGCGGGCACGAGTTTGAAAACGGAACGTTCTTTGTATTGCAGCGCGTGACGAAGGCGATTGACCTCGTGTTCCACATCGCGCAGCGATTTGTTCTCGGCCCGGAGTTGGCGGTTTTCCACCTGTAAACCGGAGTTTTCTTTTTCCAGTTCCTCGAGCGATTTCAATTGGGTGCGAACGGAAGTGATCTGCTTCTGCAAACCCGACCCGGTGGTGAAAAGCGGTGCCAGCCATTGATAAACAGCCGATTGAAATTTGCGCGTCGTTTCGCTTCCAAAACTCAAGAAGTAACCAAGAATCGCTCCGAAAATCAGCAATGCGATAATGCTGGTGCGGCTCATGTCGATTGCGGAATTCGGATTTCGAATTGCGAAGTGCGCCGGAACATCGACATGGTTAGGCGGATCTCATTTCGAAATCCGCAATCGTCGATCCGCGATTGCTAGCGCCACTGCCGGTCGGCTGCAGCCACTTGACGCAAAAATTTAAGTTCATTGAGGCATTTGCCCGTGCCTTCAGCCACGGCGCTGAGCGGATCTTCCGCGACGTGGACTGGCAAACCAGTTTCCTCGCTCAACAGTTTATCGAACCCGCGGAGCAACGCGCCGCCGCCCGCCAGCACCAAGCCGCGGTCGACCAGGTCGGCCGACAATTCCGGCGGACAACGTTCCAGGGTGATGCGGACCGAATCGACGATAGTCGAGATCGGTTCGAGCAGAGCTTCGCGCACTTCCTGCGAAGTGATCATGAGCGTTTTCGGCAGTCCGGCCACCAGATCGCGGCCTTTCACTTCCACGCTCGTCTCCTTTTCACTCGGATAAGCGGATCCGATTTTGATTTTAATTTCTTCCGCCGTGCGCTCTCCCACCATCAGGTTGTAGGCGCGCTTCATGTATTGCACGATCGCCTCGTCCAGCTCATCGCCAGCGACACGAACGCTGCGGCTGAACACAATCCCCGAAAGTGAAATCAAAGCCACTTCCGTGGTGCC
The DNA here is from genome assembly GCA_963846065.1 of uncultured Verrucomicrobiae bacterium. GTDB lineage: Bacteria > Verrucomicrobiota > Verrucomicrobiia > Chthoniobacterales > UBA10450 > DASPUI01. The sequence goes on along the minus strand of CAWJUP010000007.1, from coordinate 106,943 downwards.
GCCGCCAATATCGATAATCATGTTTCCCGCCGGATCCTGCACCGGCAGTCCGACGCCAATCGCCGCCGCCATCGGCTCCTCGATCAAATAAACTTCACGCGCGCCGGCGTGCGTGGCCGATTCCCGAACGGCTCGCTTCTCGACTTCGGTGATGCCCGACGGGACCGCGATCACCACCCGTGGACGTGCTTTCATCCGGCGATTGTGCACCTTGTTGATGAAATGCCGGAGCATCGCTTCGGTGACTTCGAAGTCAGCGATCACGCCGTCTTTCAATGGTCGCACCGCGACAATATTGGAAGGCGTCCGTCCGAGCATGCGTTTCGCCTCGTCGCCTACGGCGAGGACTTTGTTGGTGCCGGCTTGCACGGCGACGACCGACGGTTCGCGCAGAACGATGCCCTGATCCTTGACGTAGACCAAAGTATTGGCCGTGCCGAGGTCGATGCCGATGTCGCTCGAAAGAAATCCGAAAAGTCCGTTGAACATGCTTAAGATTGGCCCAGCCCGTCTGCGCGTTGGATTTATCGATCGTTCGCTACGTCGCGGCTGAACCGCGGTAACATGAAACAGAGGCTGGTATCGTCAAGCTCATAATATATAGACGGGACGACATTGAAGCGGTAAACCGGGTTCGGCGGGCCTGGATGATGACTTTTCCATGCTTTAGCGTTTAAACCCCGAAACGATTCATGAATATGCCTGTGCTCATCGCGCCGTCGATCCTTGCCGCCGATTTCGGACATCTGGCTCACGAGATCGAAAAGGTAGAAGCCGCGGGCGCAGATTGGATTCACTGCGACATCATGGATGGCCATTTTGTCGATAATATTTCGTTTGGTCCCGCCATTGTGAAATTCGTCCGCGGGATGACGAAACTTCCGCTCGACGTTCATCTCATGATTGAGCGGCCCGATCATTATGTGCCTCGATTTGTCGATGCCGGGGCCAATTCCATTACTGTCCATGTCGAGTCGGAATCAAAACACGAAGTGGGCAAAACTCTGGAACAAATCCGGCGGGCAGGCTGTCGTGTCGGCCTCACCTTGAATCCGGCCACGTCGTTTGGCGAAGTGGAACCGTTTTTGGAAGAGATCGACATGTTGTTAGTGATGACGGTGCATCCCGGGTTTGGTGGCCAGTCTTTCCGCGCCGATCAAATGGACAAAGTGAGCCGGGCTGTTGCCTGGAACAGCACCCATGGCGGCAAAATCGATATCGAAGTGGATGGTGGCATTAATCCGGAGACGGCGCGCATTTCGATCCAGAATGGCGCGAACGTCCTGGTCGCGGGGACATCGATTTTCCAAGCAAACAGTTATGCGGAGGCGATTGGCGCCTTACGAAGTGGAGAAAGGAGAAAATGATGAGAAGGAAATCCGATTGCCAGTGGCGAAAGTTTCCGGAGAAGCATGACTATCCGGCGGCAGAATCGTATCTGCGTCTGATCTATCCCAAACCGGTCGCGACCAAGTTTGTCAAAAGGCTGAAAGCTGCTCCCATTCGAGAATTCAAAGCGAAAGACATTTTTCGCGCCTCCCGTCTTCCACTCCTACCTCCCGAGAATTTTCATGTTCGAGCGGATCTTCGGAAAATTGAGCAGGGGGACAAAATTTCGCCGCTCTTGCTGGTGCGCCAGTCGGCGCTGGGTCAGGTCTGCATTGCCGACGGATATCACCGGATGTGTGCCGTCTATGCGCTGAACGAAGACGTTCTGATTCGCTGCAAAATTATTTAGGGCGGCCTTGTCCTCCCCGGTATTACAATCCGATTAGGATTTACCGCATTTCAATTAAAAATGATTGATTACGCGAAGAAAAATCGCATGTTTTCGGGCGTCGTCGCAGCAGGGGGTTTTTCATTATGAGCGCACTATTCGTTAGGGGGAAATTATTCACTCGAAAATCATTTGGCTTAATCACCTTCACGGTTCTTTTGAGACCGCCGGTTCTGCGTCCTCCGCCGTCTCGGCCATGACTTCGTCCGTCTGGGTCACGCGTACGACTTCTTCGATGGTGGTGCTTCCCTGCGCGACCCGGCGCCAGCCATCCTGACGTAATGTGATCATGCCTTCGGCGGTGGCGCATTGCTTCAACACCCCGCCGTCTTTCTTTTGCATGATTAGTTTCCGCAGCGGCTCGGTGATGACACAGATTTCGTAAATTGCCGCGCGACCCTGGTAGCCCGTTTGCCGGCAGTGTTCGCAGCCTTTGCCGCGATCAAACTGGGTCCCAAGTTCTTTGACCGGAAAACCGATTTCGGCCAAATACTCCGACGGATACTCCACTTTCTCGGCACATTGGCGGCAGATCGTCCGGACCAAGCGTTGGGCGATGAAAGATTTAACGACCGATGCCAGGAGGAACGGTTCGACTTCCATGTCGAGCAAACGAGTAATGCCGCCGACCGCGTCGTTTGTGTGCAAAGTACTGAAGACAAGGTGTCCGGTCATGGCCGCGCGGATCGCAATATCGGCCGTTTCGACGTCACGAATTTCACCGACCATCACCACGTTCGGATCTTGTCGTAAGATATGACGGAGACCGCGCGCGAACGTAAAATTAATTTCAGGCTTCACATCCATCTGCAAAACGCCCGGCAATTTGTATTCGACCGGTTCTTCGATCGTGATGATCCGGCGTTGAACTGAATTGATCGTGCTGAGAAAGCAGTAAAGGGAAGTGGATTTCCCGCATCCGGTCGGTCCGGTGAGCAAAATAATCCCATTCGGCTGGGCCAGGAGATGGCGAATGATGTGCTCCTGTTCCTTGCTCATTTCGAGTCGCGTGAACCCGAAGTGCTGGCCGCCGCGCGCGAGCAATCGCAGACTGATTGACTCTCCGTTGACTGTTGGAATAGTCGACACGCGAACGTCGATCTCCTGATTACTTGCCTGCAAATTCATGCGGCCGTCCTGGGGTAAACGGCGTTCGGCGATGTCCATATGGGACATGACTTTGAGGCGCGAAATGATGGCCGAATGGAGCAATCGGAGCTGCGGCGGAACCGCGACCTCGTGCAGGATGCCGTCAATTCGGTAACGAATTCGAATATCGTTCTCGAGTGGCTCGACATGAATGTCAGTGGCGCGTTCGACGATCGCCTCGCGGATCACCTGGTTGACAAATCGGACAACGGACGCTTCCGGATCGTCGGCGCTGATGTCCGTGGCCGTTTCACCGTCCTGCAAAACTTCGAAAGACCGATTTGTTTTGAGAATCTCTTCGAACGTCTCCGCACCGACGCCGTAAAGCGCTTTCATGGCGCGGAGAAGTTGGGCCCGCGGGACCAGCACCCATTCAGCCGGCTTTTTCAAAAGTTGCGCCGCGAGCTGCCGGCCAATCTGATTGAACGGATCGTAGGTCGCCAGGACAACTGATTTTTCCTTGTCTTCCACCGGAAGAATGTGGTGTTGAAAAACCAAGCGACTGGGGAGAATCGATAATGTTTCCCGATCGATTTTCTTTGAGTCGAGCGAAATGATCGGCATTTGAAAACGTTCGCCGATGGCGCTGAGAAATTTGTTCTCGTCGACTTTGCCCGAATCGATCACCTGGCCCACCCACGAACCGCCGTTGGCATTCTGCACCAGCTGCGTCGCTTCTTCAGGGGTAGCGACACCGCCGGCCAGGAGCAGGTTGATAATCGACTTACCGTTGTTCATGACTGGATAGCGACGGGGCTGCACCGGTGAAACGCGTCACTGGCGCACGTCTGCAATATAGCATTCCGATGGCCACAGCGCGATGGCCCTGGCACTTCGCCCACTTGTCCCAATCTCACTTACGGCAGGTAGAGCGCTCGCCGGACCGCGATCGTGAGCGTGCCGGTCACACGCATGGAATAATTCTTCTGCAAACGCGCGACTGAATCGCTGACTTCCGGGGACCAGATACCGTCCACTGGGCCGCAATAGTAACCCAATCGCGCCAAATCGCGTTGAACCGCGGCGACATAAGCAGGTTGTGCAATGAGATCGCGCTTTCCCTCGATCCAATAAAGCGGTCGGACGGGATGGCGATGCGCATAGTCCGTGTCGTTCACGTTGGTCCGGCTCTGATGGAGCATGCCGACATCGTCACGCGGCGCGAGCGGGTCCGTGGAGTGGAAAAAGGGCGGGTTGAAATTCACCGCTTCCATGAACAAAGCAGTCGGAGATTGGGCGACCGCTGTTTTCAAACCAATCGCGCACACAATGAGTATTATCTTTTTCATGACTAGTTTCCTCGAATGACGTCTTTCACCGCGGGAAGATCCGGTGGTGGTAATTGTTCCAGCTGTTTCCCTTCGCCGGCCGGTGCCGGGCAATCCGGGCAACCCTGCTGATCGAGCTCCGGTCCAAAATGCGATCGATCTTCCTCTTTTTCGCGCAAACGCAACATCTCGAGTTTCGTTAACGTGACCTCCGGACACATTAAAATGATCAGCTCAGTCCGGGCGCGCGTATAGGTGGTGCTCCGAAAAGCCGCACCCAAATAAGGAATTTTATCGAGCACGGGGATTCCGTTGTAGCTTTTCTGCTTACTGTCCTGGATCAGTCCGCCCAGGACGATGGTCGAGCCGTTCGGCGCTGCCACGTTGGTGCGAATATAACGGGTGGCGATCGTCGGCACGGTATTTCCGCCGATGTTCACGTTTCCGCCCGCGACCAGGCTGTCAATCTTCTGCAAAATATCGAGAGACACTTCCTTCTCGGAATTGATCAATGGAACGACCTCCAACTGCAGTGCGACTTTCTTATATTCAATATTGGAGGCGACCGCGGCGGTCCCGGTCGTGGTCGTCGCGGTATTGACCACGTTCGTTAGGGTGTTCACCGGGATGGGGACTTCCTGGCCCGAGGCGATGATGGCTTTCTTATTATTACTGGTGAAAACCATCGGCCGCGACATGACTGTGAATTTTCCGGTCGATTCCAGTGCGTGCACGATGGTAGACAGGTAATTTCCGGCCGCGATGTAGATGTTCGTTCCGTTCGCGACCTGTTGGAGCGCATTACCGAAGTTGACCAGACCAGCCGGGTCGATAATGCCAGCCGGCACCACTGGTGAACCGCTGGGTGCAACACTGGCTGAAGCCAGTGGATTGGGAATCGGTGCGCCGGTGTTGCGGGAAATGCCGACCACCTTGTTTCCTTTGCCAAGAAACCAGTCGGCGCCGAGTTCTTCATCGTTGTTCAGAGTCAATTCACCAATGACCGTGCTGAGCGCGACTTGCGGCGCTTTCACATCCATCTCGTCGAGAATTTTCGTGACCTTGACCACAACCTCACGATTTCCCAGAACGATGATCGTGTTCGCGCGTTGATCGGCGATAATTTTGGCGTTGCCGACCGTGACCGCTTTCGGAGTGGTGTCGACCGGCTGGGTTTCGAGTCCTTCGGAGATTTCCAAACTACCGCCGCCTTCACTGGAAGTACTGCTCGAGGTATTATAGCCGCCGGTGTTGCTGCCGGATGGCGTGCGGCGCGGTTGTGCCGCCGGTGTGCCGCCGGGCGCAGCTCCTCCTTCGCCACCTTGATTCTGCGTGCCCGGCTCGGTCAAAGCTTGCACGATGACCGGCAAAACATCCGCCGCCGAAATATATTTCAGCGCGCGCGTCACCGGTTTCGCGAACTCGACGTTGGCATCGAACTCGGCAATCAACTTGCGAATAAACGGCATGTTTACCGGTCGCGTAATCACGTGGATCCGGTTAGTCCGAATGTCCGCGGCGATTTTAATTTTCCCCACGATCACTGATTCCTCAGTCAACGCCGTCAAAGCGCCGAGATCGGTCTCCACATTTTGCTGTGGCTGAGGAATGCCGTTAGGCGGGCGGACATTGCGCACACCGGTGTATCCCGGTTGGCCAGGCTGAGCGGTTTTATCGTTCTTCTCAAAAATTTCTTTGAGCATGTCGACCACTTTGCTCGCGTCGGCGCGTTCCAATTTGATGAATTCGCTGACCACTTCCGCCGGAGGCGTGTCGACTTGGTCGATGATCCGCGCCATCATGCGAATCACGCTGGAATTTTCCGTGATCAAAATTGCGCCCGCTTTCGGCAAGGCGAGAAAGTTTGTGTAAGAAGAGGGCGGCGAAAGATATTGGCCGAGCGCCTGTAGCAATTCCTGAGGATCGGCATAGCGAAGCTTGAACAGAAATGTGATCAGGTGATCGCCGGATGGGATGTCGGCTTCGTCCGAAATAATTGGAACGCCGCTGCCGCGCGGGTTCTTGCCCGTCCCGATCACTTTGATGATATCCTCACCGGCCGGGACTAACGAAAAGCCGTTGAGGAGAAGATTCATCTCGATGATCTCGATCGCTTCCTCTTTCGGGACCGGATTCGCGATGGAAATATTGATCTTTCCCGTCACGAAATTGTCCATGACCAGTTTTTTGTTGGTCAATTGCCCGTAAAGCCGCAGGACGTCCTGCACATCGCTATTCGGGTAATCCAAGCGCACGGTCGGGGCGGCCTGCGCCGGCGGCGGAGCATTTTGCGGGGCCGGAACATTTTGGGTCGGGTTGGGTCGCGGCGTGGCCGCCGCCACGGCGGACGATTCCTGCACATCGGGCGGGGGAGATTGCTGGGCGATGGCCGCGATCCTGAACAGGGAGACAGCAAGCGCGCTCCAGAAAAACCGACGCACCAAACGATTGGCTGTACTCAGAATGCTAATAAATCTCTCCCGGACGCGGCTGGGGCGAGCTTAGGACAAATCGGCGTCTTTGGCAACTGAGGGTACGCGTTGTGGGGGGGCACCGCTTTGAGGATCATATCAGATGAGTTCCATCTCGCGACGCCGGCTGACCTTTTGCTGACCTAGCTTTGTCGGGCAAGATGGCTTCGCTCGGAATGACAAATGTCAGACAGCGTCGGCCGCGCAAATTTCTTTCCGTTTCGACAAACGAAAGTAATATTAGGCGCATGAAGATGGTGTTTGCGATTGTTGGGCTGGTCGCGGCGGCACTGAGCGCGGCGAATTCCGCGCGGGCTAATGATTATAAAAGCGTCGTATCTCTTGCCGGGGACGTCGCTTACTCCCCCAATCACTGTTCCGGACGATCGGATTTTAGAAATTCGCAATTTCACGCAGAATGGCGGAACGATTCGCGGAACTGTGATCGCGACAATTACAGGTCAGCCGCCAGCAACCGTTTTAACCGCAGCGCTTCTTCCGGCCGACAATATGAACGCGCTCGAGCCGATTAACAGTGTTGTCATTGCCGGGCCGGCAACGGTGGCCGTTAATTGCGATTCCAGCGCGACCACGTGTTTTGTCAGTTATCGAAAAGTAGCGGAATAGTCACGCGCTGAATTCGTCGGCTTTGCCATGAAAAGATTATCGGCTTGGTCGCTGTCACTGATCGGTTCGGCGGTTTTCGCCGGCTTACTGCTGGCCAACGATTTCAAAAGCCAAATCATCACGGCTTCGAATTCGCCCCTAACGATCATCGTTCCGAGTCAGACTTTCTTGCGGATCCACAGTTTCACGCAGAACGGCGGGACACAACGCGGCTTCATTGTTTCAGTAGCCGGCACTCCAACATCCACTGCGACACCCACGCCGACCGCTACGCCGACGCCAACTGCAACTCCGACTCCCACGCCACCGACACCCACGCCCACAGCAACGCCAACAGCCACTCCGACTGTTACGCCCACGCCGATCCCAACTCCCGGTGTGGTATTGACTGCCACGATTGTTGATCCGGCAGCAACTTCGCCCGAGCCGATCAAAGGCGTCACCATCGAGGGTCCGGCAACGGTCACCATCACCCGTGGAGACATGGATTGTTTCATCACTTACAATAAGCGGCTGCAAGCCACGCCGACACCTGGCCAATGAAATCACTTCAACGTTCGATAGGGATTGCGATCGCCACCTTTTCACTTCTTGCCGTGGCTCGAGCAGAAGACACGGAAAAATCGGTCGATAAGGAAATCCGCTCAGTTCTGCAAGCCCAGGAGGAGGCTTGGAATCGCGGCGACATCGACGAGTTCATGAAAGGATACGCTCATTCCGACGGCACGAGCTTCGTTTCCGAGGACAAAGTGACCTACGGCTGGGACACCGTTCGGAAGCGCTATCACAAGAGCTATCCGGATCGCTCGAAGATGGGCAAACTCACCTTCCTCGACCTTGGCATTACCCCACTGGGAAATGATGCCGCCCTGGCTGTTGGCAGTTGGCGATTGGACAACGTCGCGGGGACCCCGCACGGCCGGTTCACCCTGCTTTTTCGCCTAACGAATAACGGCTGGCGAATCGTTTACGATCATACTTCGGCGGCGGCGAAGTAGCTGAGGGAGACCGGCGCTACAAACTTTCGCGCAATCGCGCGAGCAATTTCTCGTGGATGTTGTCGAACCCGCCGTTGCTAAAAACGACGACGATATCGTTAGGGGCGAGTTGCGGAACCATGCGGTCGACGATGGCGTCGGCGTTCTTTTCATAGAACGCCGGCCGGCCGCCCTGGGATATTTCGCTGACCACGGCTTCCGGGTTTAATCGCTCTTGCTCCGGAATTTGTTCCAATTTCGCGACCTGGGAGATGAAAACGCCGTCCGCCAGCTTCAACGCGGCCGGCAGTTCGTGTTGGAAAACCGAGCGGCGCGTGGTGTTGGAACGCGGCTCAAAAATGGCCCAGACCTTTTGCCCGGGATAAAGATGGCGCATGGCCTGCAAGGTCTGGGCGATGGCCGTCGGATGATGACCAAAATCGTCGATGATTTTCACCCCGCCTGCTTCGCCGCGTAATTCCTGCCGGCGCGCGATTCCGGAAAATGTTTTCAACGCTTGCCGGATCGTGTCTTTCGGCACCCGATAGAAGCTCGCGGCGGTCGCGGCCATGGCGGCGTTCCGGACGTTGAATTCGCCAATCAACGGGATTTCAAAAACATTTTCGCCGAGTCTAAATTGCGATCCGCCACCGGAATAAGAGACATCGCGAATTCTTTCGGCACAGTTTTCTGAAAATCCGACTTCGACTAATTGAGCGAGGCAGTTGTTTGCGACCTCCACGGCATTCACGTCATCACCATTGAGCAACACCATCCCGTTTTGCGGGACAATATTGAGCAGTCGCTTGAAACTCAGTTTGATCTCATCGAGGTCCCGGAAAATGTCCGCATGATCGAACTCGATGTTATTCACGATCACCAGCTCCGGCAGATAATGCAGAAATTTCGAGCGCTTATCGAAAAATGCGCTGTCGTATTCGTCACCCTCGATTACGAAATACTTTGAGTCGTTCAGCCGTGCGCCTTGACCGAAGTTTTTCGGAATTCCGCCAATCAAGAATCCAGGCTCGTGTCCGGCGGTCTCCATGATCCAGGTCAACAGCGACGTCGTCGTTGTCTTCCCATGCGTCCCGGTCACGACGAGATTGTGTTTGCCGCGAAGGAAATGGTTTTTCAGGTACTTCAGGCAATGAGAGATAAAAAAGCTTTCGATTGAGCACGGCTTCGACCTCGGGATTACCCCGCTTCATGGCATTTCCGACGACGATAACGTCGGCATCGTCGGGAATATTTTCCGGTCGAAAGCCGTCGGAGAGTTTGATGCCATGCTGTTCCAGGAACGTGGACATCGGCGGATACACGTTTTCGTCGGAGCCGCTGACGACATATTTGCGTTCGCGCAACGCGCCGGCCACGGCTCCCATGGCGGTGCCGCAAATACCGAGAAAGTGAAAATGTCGCGGCGCGGTTTTCATCGACAAAGAGTATGTCGGAACGAGAAGCGGTGGTGTGGTAGCGGCGTTGGGATCAAACGCCGAACTTAAGTAACAAGGCGCTTGGCACAAGCGCCTCGACAACCAGTGGAAAGATCGGCAAACCAAGGAGCGGCGTGCTTCTGCGCACGGGCAATTCAAAACGGCGACTGAAAGTCGCCGCTCCTTGGGGATGGCGGCACAAGCAAGATACGGTTTGCCGTGGAAGCCGGACAATTTCAGAAATCGCAAGCCGCGGACGAAGTGGCAGCGGTCCAGCGACTGCGGGATGTCAAACGCCGACTTGAATAGACAGGCGCCTGGCCCAAGCGCCTCTACAACCGGTGGAAAGATCGCAAGGAGCGGCGTGCTTCTGCGCGCCGACTATTCAAAAGCGGCGACTGAAAGTCGCCGTTCCTTGCCTCGACAACACCTACTTTTTCTTAAACACCTCGACCGCGTTCCAGGCTTCGTCCGGAGGCGTCTGTTCGTACTCGAGTGTGCTCGCCAAATACATTCGGCCTAACGGATCGTCCGGATAAAATTCGAGAAAGTGAGAAAACAGCAGCCTGGCGTCCTTAAAGTCTCGATTGCGAAACTTGGTCATCGCCTCTTCATAAACCTGCAACCATTTGAGAAATTCCGGATCGATTTCGTCGGTCCGGGCGCCAATCAGCGTGAAAATTTCAGCCGGCTCGGTTTTTCCTTTCACCTGGACGCGAGCAACCGATCGAAAATGAAATTCGTCTTTCGCCAATTCGGTCGCGCTCCGTCCGACCAAAATGTCGACTCCGTAGGTGCGGGTTAATCCTTCCAGCCGCGAGGCGAGATTGACGGCGTCACCAATTACCGTCGGGTCGAGCCGTTCGTGCGGTTCGTAGGAACCGATGTTGCCGACCACGGCTTCGCCATGATTGATGCCAACGCCGAAGGCGAGGGGATCGATCCCTTCGGTCGCCCAAGCGGCGTTCAGTGCCGGCATCGCTTTGCGCATACCGAGCGCAGCCCGAACGGCCGATTTCGCGTCAGCCATTTCACCGTGACTGCTGACATTTCCCCAGACCGCCATGATCGCGTCGCCGATAAATTTGTCGAGCGTCCCGCCATTTTGGAAAACGTTCGGAACCATTGCGCTAAGATATTTGTTCAACCGCGATACCAACACGGCCGGATCGGATTTTTCGACCAGCGTGGTAAACCCAACGAGATCGGAAAATAAAACCGTCACCGGTTTTCTCGAGCCCAGCATGGAGCTGTAATAGCTGCCCGGGTTCTCGAGAATTTCTTTGACAAGATTTTTTGAAACGTAACGCTCCAGGGTGCGGCGGGTGCGTGTTTTTTCGATGCGCTCGAGAATGTATTCGAAGCCGAGACCGAGCAAACCCGTCGGCAAAAACGCGGTCAGCACCGGGACCGTCATCAATAAGAGACCATTCCGGTTGTAAAGGATCCACGCGGCGCCGAGATAGGCGCCGGCGAGTGCGAGCAGGGTAAAGAACGTCACCAGCGGATGCCTGGTGAATCCGACGAGCGCCCATGCGATCAATCCAGCCACGACAACGAGGATCAGATCAACGCGGGTGGGAGTGTCCCGCAGAAATTCGTGATCCATCGCCGCGGCCAAGGTGTGCAGGTGCAATACCGAACCAGGAAGATTCGGATCAATCGCGGTGTCGTGTCTGTCCTGAAAAATCTGCGCGGAAGGTCCAACGATCACGATTTTTCCGGCAAACGCGACGCCGTCCTGGTAATTCGTATGCCACGACTTTGGCAGGAAAATTTCAAATAACGGCAGCGGCTCGTAGGCGTCTTCGGCGCTGAAACGGATCGCGTACCAATTGGTGTCCTTGGGAAGGGCATCGGCACGCCCGATCTTTGGAAGAGCGCGGCCGACCAGAGACGTCGTGTGTTCCTCGCCGGGAAACTCGGGTTCCCCAATTGGCTCACCGTGCGCCGTGTGAAAACGCACTCGTCGAATGACTCCGTCCGCTGGGTCACGCCAGAAGTTGACGAATCCCACACGATCATCGTCTTGCTGCGGCGGTGGAATCAATGATTTGTTAGGCACAATCAGCTCGTTGCCATGCTGGGCGTCGTAGTTCTCTGCGAGCACGACTCGATCGTGATATTTATCCAGCGCAGATCGAAAAACCGGATCAGCCTCGGTCTGGGCGCCGAAAACAATGTCGAACATGACCACCCGCGCACCGGCCCCGAACAGTTTGTCCAGTAACAACGCCCAAAGTTCACGGGACCATGGGTAGGGATGCTCGGCCATCAATTGTAACCCTCGGCTCTGCGCGATCTCATCCGGATTGATGGCATCCAGTTGCATCGATTGTTGGTCGATCCCGAGAAAAACAAATTCCGGGTGCGTCGCCGTCTTGCGGCCTTCGCGTCGCAGCATGTCTTCGAAACTGCTTTCGCCATTCCAAATGCCCGAGAGCAGGGGAAGAAATGGAAAGAAATGCGCCAGAACCACCAAACCCGTGCAAAACGCGGCGATCGCGGCCAGCATGAGGAGACGGTGGCGGTGCAACCAGTGCATGGATGACGATTATACCGGTGGTCGTTGAATCGTTAAATCGTTAAATCGGGTTCGATTCTACCGATCAAACCGGATAGCCATTTAACCCAACGCCGATTTGTCATTGGCCGTTTCTTGGCTACGTTCCCGGCTCGATTTTCCGCCTGTCCCGCGATCGTGGGACAATCAGTGCGCGAGGTTGGAGGATCGATCATTAATATAAACAGCGCGCTGAAGGAGGAGTCTCGCTCCCGCGGGACGCAACAACATGCCAAGAGCAACAAATTCCCCGGCTAGCCGGGCGCGACGCAAACGCGTGATCAAACGAGCGAAAGGCTTTCGTGGCCGCCGCTCCAAACTTTTTCGTTACGCCAAGGACGCAACGATGAAGGCCAAATATTGGTCTTATCGAGATCGCAAGACGCGTAAGCGAACGTTCCGTTATCTTTGGATCCAACGTCTCAACGCCGCGGCCCGGGCCAACGGGCTCACCTACAGCCGATTTGCCGAAGGATTGAAAGCGGCCGGCATCGGTCTCGACCGGAAAGTTCTGGCCGACATCGCGGTGACCGACGATGCCGCGTTCAAGGCGATCGTTGAACAAGTGAAGACGGCGCTGAACGACAAGTCCAAGTCGAAGAAAAAGGCGGCTTGATTCGATACCTCGAGAATCGAGAATCGTTCGGCCGGGCGCTCGGCGCGAGGTAACGATATAACAGCTAAACGATTCACGGATCATGCCCCACCCACTCGAGCAACTCCGCGAAGAAGCGCTGCGCGAAATCGCCGCTGCGTCTAACGAACAGGGCCTCGAAGCGGCGCGAGTGAAGTTCCTCGGACGAAACGGAAGTATCTCGTCTTGGGGCGAGCAGATGAAGGGCTTGTCGAAAGACGAGAAACCGGTCGTCGGCAAGTTGCTGAACGAAATCCGCACGGCCGTGACGGCCGCGATTGAATCGCGTGCCACTCAGTTCCGCACACAAAAAGAAACCGAGTCGCTGGCCAAGATAGATATTTCGTTGCCCGGGTCTCAGATCGAGCGGGGATCGTTGCATCCGCTGACGCAAATGCTTGAGCGCGGGATCTCCATTTTTCGGCGAATGGGATTTGCCTTGGCCGATGGACCGGACATTGAAGACGAATGGCATTGTTTCGATGCGTTGAACACGCCGCCTGATCATCCGGCGCGAAACGAGCAGGACACATTTTATTTGCCGGACGGACGGTTGCTTCGAACGCACACTTCGACGGTCCAGATTCGGGCGATGCAAGCAGCGCCTCCGCCACTCCGGGTGATTGCGCCGGGAGCGGCGTATCGCCGAGACGAAGTGGATGCGACCCACAGCGCGCAGTTTCATCAGATCGAAGGGTTGTACGTGGATAAGAATGTCAGCGTGGCAGATCTGAAAGGATCGCTGGAATTCTTCATGCGAGAGCTGTTTGGTTCCGATACCGCTGTTCGTTTTCGCCCACATTATTTTCCGTTCACCGAACCGAGCTTCGAAGTGGACGTGAAATCAAAAGCGCTCAAAGGCGGAGAACGCTGGATCGAAGTCTGTGGCTGCGGGGTGGTGCATCCGGCCGTGTTTGAGCAGGTCAACAAGGCCCGCGGCGACAACGCTTACCATCCTGAAGAATGGACCGGCTTTGCCTTTGGTCTGGGAATGGATCGGTTGGCGATGATTCTGTTCGATATTCCCGATATTCGCCTTTTCGCGCAAAACGATCTTCGATTTTTGAGACAGTTCGTATGAACACGTTTCTCGTGCTCAAAAAGGTCCCGGGGCGGTTCACCGAACCGCCCGCGGGCGCATTGAGGTCACATCGCCTTTACCTGCAAATGCCATGAAATTTTCCGTTAACTGGCTGCGCGAATTTGTCGAGCTCCCGGGCGATATCGGGAAGCTCGCCGATTTGCTGACGATGGCTGGAGTTGAGATTGAAGGAATCGATCAACGCGGCGCCAAGATCGATCGGGTGATCGTGGCGCAGATTTTGGCTTCGTCGCCACATCCGAACGCGGATCGTTTAAGCGTTTGCGAAGTGGATGATGGCAGCGGAACGAAACGGCAGATCGTTTGCGGCGCCAAGAATTACCAGGTCAGCGACAAGGTCCCGCTGGCGTTGCCGGGCGCCAAGCTGCCGAATGGGACTGAAATTCGAAAAAGCAAACTGCGCGGAGTCGAATCGGAGGGGATGCTTTGCAGCGCGATCGAACTCGGATTGGGGCAAGATGCGGCGGGGCTTTTGATTTTGTCGCCCGAAGCAAAGATTGGCGCACCGATTTCCGATTTATTCCCCGGCGATACCATTCTCGACGTTGAGATCACGCCGAATCGCGGCGATTTATTGAGTCATTATGGTCTGGCGAGAGAGATCGCGGCTTTAACCGGCAAAAAGCTAAATCGAACTCGACCGAATATTTCGGTCGAGCTTGATCGAGGAGCAGCCGGAGCGCCGGCCCGGCAAAACAAGAGCGTGAAGATTTCCACGCCTAACGAATGTCCGTTCTTTTCCGCGCGTCGAATTGAAAATGTCAAGGTGGGTCCGAGCCCGTCGTGGCTGCGCAGCAAGATCGAAAGCGTCGGCGTCCGTTCGATTAATAACATCGTCGATATCTCGAATTTTGTGATGTTGGAGCTTGGCCAGCCGACTCACGCATTCGACGCTGATAAACTGAAAGGCGCGCTCAATGTCCGAATGGCGCGAGAAGGGGAAAAGATTCTCGCCCTCGACGGAAAGACCTATTCGCTCAAGCCGAATCATCTCATCGTTGCCGACCAGGACCGGCCGGTTGGAATCGCGGGTGTCATGGGTGGCGAAGAAACCGGTGTGACTGATTCGACGCAAACCATCCTGCTTGAGGCCGCGTACTTCCTGCCCGCGAATGTTCGCCGAACCGCACGGGAATTGAATGTGCCGACTGATGCCAGTTATCGATTCGAGCGCGGAGTGGATACGGCGATGGTCTTACCAGCTTCCGAGCGCGTGGCGCAGTTGATTCACGAAATTGCCAGTGGCACCGCCAAAGAAATGGAAACTGGCGGCGAAGTGCCGCCCGCGCCGGCCGACGTTGCCATGGGTTACGAAAACTGCGGCCACGTTCTTGGCGTTGCGGTCAAGCCGCCAGAGGTGGATGAATTTCTAACCGGATTCGGCCTGAAGAAAAAGGGAACCGACGGGGGCGAGTCGACCTGGAGAATCCCGAGTTTCCGTCGCGACCTGCGGCGCGATGTCGATCTAATCGAAGAAGTCGCGCGTGCCTATGGCGTCGGAAAAATTCCCGGATCGGATCGCAGTCGTTTCACCGCTTCCAGTGATGCGGATCATTCGCATGATTTGGAATCTTCGTGGAGGCAGCAGCTTGCCGGTGCGGGATTGACGGAAGTGCGCACCTCAAAACTGTTGCCGCGCGAAAAATTTGCATTTAGTGAGCACGCGCTCGAATTGCGCAATCCTTTAAGCGAAGACCACGTCGCGCTTCGTCCGAGCATTCTCAGCGGCCTTTTGCCGGTGCTGGATCGGAACATTCGCGCGGGGGCCGATCGGGTGGCAATTTTCGAAGTCGGTCGCATGTTTATTCCTCCAAGCGGAAAAGAAGAGCGACATCTTGGAGTTTTGCTGTGGGGAAATCCCGCCAGCGCGGCGACCTGGCGCTCAAAAACAAAACGCACTCTCGATCTCTTCGACCTGAAAGGCGCTCTCGAGTCAGTGGTTCCGAATCTTTCTTTCCGCGAAGGCAAATTTCCCGATCTGGCGCTGCCGGTCGAAATTTACATGGGTGATCAGGTCATTGGCTTCGGCGGTCAGGTTTCGAGTCACGTCGCGAATGTAACCGGCGCGGTGTTCGTGGCTGAGTTGCATGCCGATCTTTTGATTCAAACCGAAGAAGCGGCGAAAAAGTTTCGTGAGCTGGAACGATTCCCGTCGGTGTCGCGCGACATTGCCCTGATCGTTCCGGACAAGCTTTCGCACGCGGAAATTTTACGCGTAATCGAAAATCCACGCGAACCGTTGCTCGAGCGCGTCGAATTGTTCGATTTATTCACAAGCAATGTTGGTGAAGCGCGAAAGTCGCTCGCATATAGATTGACATATCGAGACCCGAGTCGCACACTGACCACTGAGGAAGTGACTGCGGCACACGCGAAAATTCGCGAGCGATTGCAGCGCGAACTCAGCGCAGAATTGCGCGAGTAGTTCTTTGAGATGAAGAGTCGTTCGTTGAGGGTTGGGCAGGAAACCAGTGCTTTCCGTTCAACTCTCTACCGACGGCTCTTGAAAATTTGCCCTGCGATGTTCGAGATTTCAGGTGTGATCCCCGAACCGATATTTCGCTCATTGAAGGAGGCTGAGTCGCATGGAGAGAATGGCATGCCTTGATTGGAAGTCAGACATTCCGGCGGCGGTCGTCCACCGTTTACCGAAAGGGAACGGGAGATTCACCTAAACGGCATCTGCGGGGTAAAATTTGAAACCCGAATCGAGAAATCGATTCGGGTTTTTTCGTCCAAGGGGTTGAGCGTTGAACAGTTGCAGCGCGCGGCTTGAAACGGTCTGACGCTGCAACGTTTTAACGGTTTGAAAATTGGCCGTTCCCGTCCACAGTGTGCGGCGAAAATGCGCGCGCTGCTAGCTCTCGAGGATGGACGAACGTTCGAGGGCGAGTCATTTGGCGCCACCGGCACTCAGGTCGGTGAAATCTGCTTCAACACCGCAATGACCGGTTACCAGGAAGTCCTGACCGATCCATCCTATCGCGGGCAGATCGTCACCATGACGTATCCGTTGATCGGAAATTATGGGATCAATTCACTCGATCAGGAGAGTCACTCGCCGCACGTACGCGGGTTTGTCATCGAAGAGTTGAGCGAAGCGCCCAGCAACTGGCGTTCGGAAATGTCGCTCGATGAATATTTGCGAAAATGGGAGATCCCGGGAATCCAAGGCATCGATACCCGAGCTCTCACCCGTCATTTGCGCACTCGGGGGGCGATGAAAGCGTGCCTGACCACGGAAGAGATTTCCGCCGATGAGGCGGTCGATCGCGCGGTTCAGGGAGAAGGCGTAGTCGGAATGGATTACGTCCGCGAAGTTTCGACGCCCGAAGTTTATCAATGGGATCCGGACGATCAGTTGAGCCTGCCTTGGTCGGTGGGAAATGGCGCCAACGGTAAGCCGAAACTGCCGCCGATCAGATTTCGCATCGTGGCTTACGATTACGGGATTAAGCGAAATATACTGCGGTTGCTTCGGCAAAAAGGATTTGGCGTGAGCGTCGTGCCGGCGACGACATCGGTTGAGGAAGCGTTCGCGCTGAATCCGGATGGAATTTTCTTATCGAATGGCCCAGGCGATCCGTCGGCGCTTCCCTACGCGCATAAAACTGTCCACGACTTCATGGGAAAAAAGCCGGTCTTCGGAATTTGCCTTGGCCACCAAATTCTCGGATTCGCTTTCGGCGGTTCGACCTTCAAACTGAAATTCGGCCATCGCGGCGCGAATCAGCCGGTAAAAGATTTACAGTCCGGCAAAGTCGCAATCACGGCGCAGAATCACGGGTTCGCAGTCGATCCAAAATCATTGCCGAAGAGCGTGGAACTCACTCACATCAACCTGAACGATCAGACGGTTGAAGGAATGCGCCATAAAGACCTTCCGATTTTTAGCGTGCAATACCACCCCGAAGCTGCCCCGGGTCCGCATGATGCATCGTACTTTTTTGATCAGTTCGCCGACCTGATTGAGAAGCAGAAATAACTGCCGGCACGGCGTGAGGGCAAAAAACTGGCGCGATCACGTGATCGCGCCAGCAAGTCAATGTTTCCAAATTATCGCCCGCGGCGATGAACGAAACGAGCGCCACGGAACGGGCGCGAGAAATACGCTCGGCGGCCGTGATAAGAATAATATCCCGGACCATACCAGTAAGGATAAACCGCTCCGTAATAAGGATACGGATACCCATAAGCGTACGGATAGGGATAAACCGGCCCGCCGAAGCCAAAACCGACGACCACGCCGGCCTGAGCCCGCGGAGCCGCTGCGAATCCAAGACCAACCACTGCAATCGCAATCAACAAAAGCTTTTTCATGTCTGTTACCTCTTCACTTTCTAGTTATTGAACATTACTTGAGACGGAAAGTTTCTAGGAATTATTCGGTCCGGGTCGGGTAAACCAAGCGGCCGCTGATGCAAATGTCGTCCCCGATCCTTTGATATTCAACCGGGTGCACGCGAATGGCTTCGGAAGTGTCGCCGGCGCCACGCCCGCCAAAAGCCAAAACTGGACCTTTAGCGAGGAGCGGACCGAGATAAAGCTGGATCCGATCGATCAATTGGGCGTCCAGCGCCTGAGCGAGAATCCCGCCGCCTCCTTCAATCAACACGTGGGTCATGTTCATTCTGCCCAGCTCCCGGAGCACAATTTGAAGGGGCTTGTTTTTGAAAACGATCGTCCGAGAGGCAAACCGATCGGTGAACAGGTGGCCACGCGATGGAAGTTTACCCGATCGGGTGAGAACAACACGGACCGGCTGGTGCTGATGCCGCGCGCCGCGCACCGTCAATCGCGGATTATCCGATCGAACCGTTTCGGCGCCGACCAAAATCGCGTCGACTCGTGCGCGGAGTTCGTGCACTTGTTTGCGCGCGCCTGGACCGCTGATCCACATCGGCTCCCCGGGCGGCCGAGTTAATCTGCCATCGAGAGTCATCGCACACTTCGCCGTCACCAATGGAAAACCGGTGACGATCCATTTGTTGAATGGCTCGTTCAGGGAAGTGCATTCGTCATTCAGGACGCCGGTGCGAATTTCGATGCCTGCGTCTCGCAACAACTCGATGCCACGGCCGGAATGTTGCGGGTTTGGATCAATCGCACCAATCACGACGTTTTTGATGTTCGCCTGGACAATTTCATCTGTGCACGGTGGCGTTCGGCCCGCGGTCGAGCACGGTTCCAGCGTGACGTAGAGAGTGGCATCCGCCGGAATCGGTCGTTTGAAATGCCGCAAACATTCAACTTCCGCGTGAGGAAAGCCCGCCCCGCGATGATGGCCGCGCGCGACGATGCGATCACCCAGCCTTAAAATCGCCCCCACCGCTGGATTGGGACTCGTTAGGCCGAGCGCTTTCCGAGCTTCGGACAACGCACTCCGCATGAACCGTTCGTCAGCGGATTCGCGTTTCATCTTAATGCCGATATTCGCTCATCGGAGGTCGAGCAAGTGATCCTTGTTCTTTTCTGCTTGGCGAATCGCCTGTGCAAGACTTACTTAAAGGAGCCCTTATGCCTACAAAGACTGAAGAAAAACCCCCCGAAAGCAAAGTTGTCGCAGCTCGAAACAAAAATCTCGACCTCGCTATCCAGCAAATCGCCAAAGATTACGGCGAAGGCGCCATCATGCGGCTGGGCGATGAAAAGATTGTCGATATCGACGTGATCCCGACCGGGAACATCCTGATCGATCGGGCGCTCGGAGTGGGCGGTTTTCCGCGCGGCCGAGTGGTCGAGATCTTTGGACCTGAATCATCGGGTAAGACGACCTTAACGTTGACCGTCATCGCTCAGGCGCAAAAGCGCGGTGGACTGGCCGCCTTCATCGACGTGGAGCATGCGCTCGATCCGCAATACGCGAAGACGCTCGGGGTGAACCTGGACGAGTTGCTCGTCTCACAGCCAAGCTCAGGCGAAGAGGCTTTGCGGATTGTCGAAACGCTGGTGCGATCGAATGCGCTCGATGTCATCGTCCTGGATTCGGTCGCGGCACTGGTGACGAAGCAGGAACTCGAAGGCGAAATCGGCGATTCCACCGTGGGGACACAAGCGCGATTGATGAGCGCTGCTCTTCGCAAATTGACCTCGCTCATTTCCAAAGCCCGAACCTGTTGCATTTTTACCAACCAAATCCGGGAAAAAATAGGCGTCATGTTCGGCAATCCCGAGACGACGCCCGGCGGTAAAGCGCTGAAGTTTTATTCCAGTGTCCGGGTCGATATTCGTCGCATCGGCGCGATCAAGCAGACCGATGGCACCGTGACCGGGAATCGCACCCGTGTGAAAGTGGTGAAAAACAAGGTCGCTCCGCCGTTCACCGAGGCCGAGTTCGATATCATGTATAATGAGGGAATCTCATCGGTTGGCGCGTTGCTCGATGTCGCCTTGGAAAAACAGATTATTGAAAAGCGTGGCTCGTGGTTGAACTACAAGGGAAATCAGCTGGCTCAGGGTCGCGATGCCGCGAAGGAAGCGCTCAAGAGTGATCCTGCTCTTTACGAAGAAATTGAAACGGCGGTAAAAGCGAAACTCGACGAAGAAAAAGATTAAAAGGAGGTAACATCTATGGGCCGGATTCTCCCTCTGGCGGTATTGGTGGCGATCTCAACGACGGTTTTGGCTGCTCCAAAACCAAATCCGGAAACGCCGGCGCGATTAATGCCGGGTCTCGGCCAAGCGCATCATCCGGTTTCCACGAAAAATAAGCAGGCCCAGCAGTTTTTCGATCAAGGCTTGGCCCTCGTTTACGGCTTCAATCATGACGCGGCGCGGCGATCCTTTCAGCGCGCAGCCGAATTGGATCCGAAACTGGCGATGGCCTGGTGGGGCATCGCGTTGACCCTCGGACCGAATTACAACTTGCCGGTCGATCCGGAACGCGAAAAATCCGGCTACGACGCCGCGCAACGTGCGGTGGCGTTGAAGGAAAACGCATCGGAGGTAGAGAAGGCCTACATCGACGCGATCGCGGTTCGTTATTCAAATGATGCAAAGGCCGATTTGCCTGCGCTGGATCACGCCTACCGGGACGCGATGCAAAAAGTCAGCCAGCGTTATCCGGACGATCTCGACGCCGCCACTCTGTATGCCGAGAGCATGATGAATCTTAATCCGTGGAAATTGTGGACGGCGGATGGGAAGGCTGCGGAAGGCACTGACAAAATTGTATCTACGCTCGAGTCGGTTTTGAAACGCGACCCGAATCATCTCGGGGCGAATCATTATTATATTCACGCGATTGAAGCGTCGCAGCATCCGGAAAGAGCGTTGCCCAGCGCGAATCGTCTGGCGAAACTGGCGCCGGCGGCCGGTCACCTGGTGCATATGCCGTCGCATATTTATTCGCGAGTGGGCGATCACATCGCTTCAGCTCATTGCAACACGATGGCGATGGCGGCGGATAAAAAATATCTGGGCCAAACTCAGGAACAGGGTGTTTATCGCCTGATGTACTACAGCCACAACATGCATTTCCTCGCCTTTGCCGCGTGCATGCGCGGAAATTTTCCCGAAGCCAGGGACGCGGCCGCGAAACTGGTGGCGAACGTGGCCCCGGGAGTGAAGGCGATGCCAATGCTTGAAGGCTTTCTACCAACTCCGATACTTGTGTTGAACGCGTTTGAACGCTGGAACGATCTCGTCAATTTCCCGGCGCCCGATCCTTCGCTCCAGATCACAACTGCAGTCTGGCATTCGCTGCGCGGCAATGCTTTCGCGCATCTGAACAAGGCGACCGAGGCCGACAAAGAGCAGACCGCGTTTCGAGATCTGGCCGCAAAAATTCC
Source organism: uncultured Verrucomicrobiae bacterium (assembly GCA_963846065.1). GTDB lineage: Bacteria > Verrucomicrobiota > Verrucomicrobiia > Chthoniobacterales > UBA10450 > DASPUI01. The sequence goes on along the minus strand of CAWJUP010000007.1, from coordinate 85,149 downwards.
AGCGGAAACGATGTACGACCAGCTGAATACGACGGGAGCGGTGTTCAAGATCCACGAACATCTTCTAGCCGGCTCAATTGCGCAGAGCCGGGGCGATTCGAAAACGGCGATTGACGAGCTTACCCAGGCAGTCGCAGCGGAGGATGCGCTCAATTACAGCGAGCCTCCTCCCTGGTATCCACCGGTTCGACCGACCTTCGGCGGATTGTTACTTTCCAACAATCAGGCGACCGATGCCGAAAAAGTTTTCCGTGCCGACCTGGAGAAGAATCCACGCGACCGTCGGGCCCTCAGCGGTTTGCGCGATGCACTAAAAGCAGAGAATCGCTCCTACGAAGCGGAGCAAATCGAAAAGCAATACGAAACCGTGGAAGTTGCCTCCACTCGTCAATAAGCTCGCGGCTGGTTAATCGAACGTTTGAGCTGACGTCTCGCACAGGCATTCCTGCTTTGCACTCGACGAAACCCGTGCGGACTGAAATCATCGCTCTCGCTTTGTCGTCGAAGCGAATATGACCGCCGCGGCCGACCAAGGCGCGGAATTTGAGATCGCGCACGTGTTATGCACGGACATCGTCGGGTATTCGAAACTGATGACGGACGAGCAAACGAGCCGTCTACGCAAACTGAACGAGCTCGTTCAGAGCAATGCACAGGTTCGGCGTGCCGACGCGCTCGGCAAACTGCTTCGCCTGCCTACCGGCGACGGAATCGTTCTGGTGTTCTTCACCAGCCCGCAAGCGCCGGTGGAGTGCGCCGTCGAATTGGCCAGGGCTTTGCAAGCATATCCGGAAATTCAAATGCGCATGGGCGTGCATAGCGGTCCGGTCAGTCGTGTCAACGATGTGAACAGGCAGGCGAATGTGGCTGGGGCGGGAATCAACATCGGCCAACGGGTAATGGATTGTGGTGACGCAGGCCATATTCTTCTTTCTCAACGCGTCGCAGAAGACTTGGCGCATTTTAGCAGATGGAGGCCGTGTCTGCACGATCTCGGCGAGTGCGAGGTGAAGCATGGTGTCCGCCTCAGGCTCGTGAATCTTTACATGGATGAGGAGGTCCGCCGCCACCTCGTCGAACCCTCCTTCACCGACGATGTCGGCAATCGAGCGTTTCCGGAAAAGCTCAAGCGCGCGCGAGACGAACGAGACGCAGCCATGCTTCAGATTGACGAAGCGAAAACGACTAAAAAGGATCGCATCGCGGCGACGCGACGCCGATTAGTCATCGTCGCCGCCTCTCTTTTTGCGGTAGTTCTTGGTGGTGTTTCCCTGTGGCGAGTTGGTTGGCTCAGGCCGTCAGTCCCTAATCGGACGGTTGTCCCGTTGAAAACAACTGGAATTGAGTCTCTCGCCATCAAACCGCTCGACAATCTTTCCGGCGATCCGGCCAACGATTATTTCGCTGACGGCATGACGGACGAATTAACCACGAAGTTGTCGCAGATCCGCGCCCTCAAGCGGGTCGTGGCCCGTTCCACGATGATGAAATACAAACAGTCTCCAAAATCGAGCGCCGACATCGCCCACGAGGTCGATGTGAAAGCGATGGTCGAAGGATCGGTTGTGCTCGCCGGGGACCAGGCGCGGGTTTCTGTCCAGCTGGTCGACGTCGGAACGGACAAAACACTGTGGGCGGAGAGTTACACCCGCAATGTGGCCAATATCGTGCGATTACAGAACGAAGTGGCCGTGGCCATTGCAAACGCCATCGCACTCGAGCTGACGCCGGGAGAGAAAACACGCTTCGCCAATGCGCCGCCGGTCAATCCACAAGCATACGATTGCTATTTGCGGGGCAAAAATATTGTTCGAGTCAGCCGCGAGGCGGCGAACAGCAGTATTGAGTTGTTGGAAAAAGCCGTTTCCCTCGACGAGAATTTTGCGGATGCTTACGCGGAACTCTCCTCAGCTTATAGTGATAAGGCCTACTTTTTTCAGGCCGACGATAAAGAGTGGGCAGCAAAAGCTGAAAAGGCCGTCGCCAAAGCGCTCGAACTGAATCCCGAGCTTCCATCAGCGCTTCTCGCTCACGCCGGCCTTCTTTGGACTCCCGCGCACGGATTTCCCCACGAGCAGGTGATAACGGAAACCAAGCGGGCCGTCGCGGTGGCGCCAAATTATGGCGACGCGCACGGTTTTCTCGGGGCCGTATATTTTCATGTCGGCCTTCTCGATGCGGCCTTAAGCGAATTTAAAAGAGCGGACGAGCTTATGCCGGGTAATGAGGCGGTCGGGTTTCATTTCGGGATGATGGATCTTTTTCAGGGAAGATACGCAGAAGCGTCGGCAACGATGGAGAAGAACGTTAACGGTTTCGTCCCAGCTTTCGTTGCCTACAATATCGCTAGCGTGCTACTTTATGAACATCGCGCCAAGCAGGCAACGACGCGGATTGAGGCCGCGAAGGCGCAATTTGATGATGAAGGTGGCATCATGACTTCCATGCAGGCTTTGCTTTTCGCCGCCAGTGGCGACAAATCACACGCCAAAGAGAAAATCGACGAAGCTATGAAGATTGGTGAAGGATTTGGGCACTTTCACCACACCACTTATGCAATCGCATCGGCCTACGCACTCATGAACGAGTCAGCGCCTGCCATGAAGTGGCTCACCTACACGGCGGAAAATGGCTATCCTAACGTGTCGTGGTTCGAACGAGATCCGAATCTCGACCATCTGCGCCGAGATCCGCGATTCACCGCGTTTCTTCAGAGCTTGAAACCTCGATTCGAGCACTTGAAGGCAATCGCGACCGGCCCGTAGGGGTAAGCATGCACCGTTCTCGCATCGGTTTCGAAATCACGAAGTAGGTGACAGCCCTACATCGTATTATTCGCGGCGCCCTACGTTTTGGCTTTGCTCGCGGTGCCTAACCAACCATGCTCGCTCAGGAAATGGAGAATCCGGCGAGGCGCAAACGGTCTAGGTTTGGCTTGGCAACCTTGGTCGCGCTCATCGCTGTATTCATTTCTGCGCCCAGGGTCTTTTCGCAGGGGTGAATCGCCGCGCATTTGGGGACGCCCGGTCTGGGTGTCGAAGGAACATCTACCCTGTCGGCTGGCCATTGGCAGGCGTCCGTTTTCTTTCGCTATTATAATTCGCGGCAGGACGTACCTTGGAGACGAGCCGCTCGATCACCCGCTGGTTTACGCCAACACTCACGTCTACGGATGGACGTTGAGCGCAACCTACGCCGTGACCGATCGTTTGGATTTAACCCTCGACATCCCGTTGCAGTACCGGGACTCGGCAAACTTGGATCGAGCATGACTTCACGTCCATGACTCTCCACACCATGCGGGCTGGCGGCATTGGCGACATCCGTCTGAGCGCGAGCTATTGGTTGTTCGATCCGAAAAAGTCTCCGGAGCGAAACATCTCTCTATCGTTAGGGGTTTCCATGCCGACAGGTGTGGACAACGCGTCCGATTACTCCTATCGCGCAACCGGCAAGGTTTTGCGGCCGGTCGATCCCGCGATTCAGCCGGGTGACGGTGGGTGGGGCATCCTTGTCGGCAGCCAGACTTTTACGAGTCTCTCTTTTCCCCAGTTGCCTCGTCCGGATTGGTTCCTAAATACTTATGCTTATGCCGAGGCCGCCTATGTGATCACGCCCCAGGAAACGAATGGTGTGCAAACTGTTTTTGGTGACGAGCCGGCCCTGACTGGTGGATTCAAGGGCTTTAAGTATGACACCATTCCCGACCAATTCCTGCTCCGAGCCGGCGTGTCTCAGATTGTCTGGCCCTCCAAAGGAGTATCGGTCAGTGCCGGAATTCGATGGGAAGGCGTTCCCGCGCACGACTTGATTGGTGGCGATCTCGGTTGGCGATTTCCGGGGAATTCCTTTTCCTTCGAGCCCGGCGTGACCTGGGCGCCGCGACGCCAGGACTCTTTTTCGGTTTACGTCCCGATCGCGGTTCACCGTTACGCCGGCCTCGATGCCAACTCGGAGAGCATGCACATGACGGGTCCCGGCCTTGCTACCATCGCCGACTGGCAACTCATCCTCAGTTACAGCCACCAGTTTTAGAGGGGGGGCACATGGAGCCGCAATGTCACGACACCGAAAGAGGAAACCGCGGAATCGGCGACAGGCAAACCGGTAGATTGCTTACGGCGTGGGGAACCGGATGGTATAGAACACGATTCGTCCTTCCCGGTCGGCATATGGTTTAATTTCCACGTTCTGATCGCCTAACTGCAGGGCTTCCAGATAAGCGACGTCATTTCGGAACAAACTGTATTCGCGGGAGTGGGCGAGATAGAGATTTTGCGGCCGCTCCGGCAAAGGCGGTAAAGTTTCTTTGAAAGCCCAAAACGGTTCCACGAGTTCCGGTTTTTCGGTTAGGAACGCAAGTTGTTCGTTAAACCCCCAATCCAGGCTGACGATTCGCAAATCGTTTCGATCGTTTTCCCGGCAGAAGCGGTGGAAGGCGTCGCTCCAGCGGCCACGGCCCCCCGTTTCCCGTAACAATTTTTCCGTTTTGAAAATCGCAAACAATTGGCTGGCTAAGAAAACCAGTATCGAAGCCAAAAGCAGAGCGCGGGTAACGTCCTGCCTTTTGGGCGACGGTTTTCTACTCCACCAGACGGAAAAAGCGGTTGCGATGATCAGCTGCGGAAAGGGAAAGACCAGTATGCTGTGATGAATCCGCACCGCGCCGGGGATTAAAAAAACAAACAAGGTGATCAAGGCGAAAGCAGTCAGGAGAAAACGAGCTCGGCGCGTTTCCTCGCCGTCTTTGCTGCCAATCGCAACCACCAAGAGTGCGAGACCGGCGATTAAGAGAAACAAACCGAAAAGGGAATGAACTCCCGCCGGTTGTTCGTACATTTTTTCGAACAGGCCACCGATTTTCATGAGCCGGTAAAAATAGGAGCCGTCATACATGGCCATGAGGGTGTGAAGCTTTTCGGACAATTCCCCTGGGCCGGCGCCAGTTTTCCCAGAAATAACATCGGTGAAGATCTGGGGAAGGTTGAACACCATCGCGCCGAAACCTAACGAGCCACCGATCCCTGCCGTGATGATGGTCCGGGCTGGCCGCGGCGTGTCCCTCCAAATTTTGGGACCGTAAAAAATGGTGGTCGAAATTCCGGCGCCGGCAATAAAAGCGACAAAATCAAATTTGTTGAACACGGCCAGGCCAAGAAAAAAGGCCGCGAAAAAGAGATAAGGAAGGCTTCGGCGGTCCCGGTAGAGCAAGATGAGAAAGAAAGCCGCGCCACGACAAACCATCGAGCTAATGGCCGCGCCCCAGTCCAGAGTGCTGAGAAAGAAATAAGCGGGATCAAACATGAGCCCGGCGCCGGCGACGATCGACGCGATGGGACCCAGCCATCGTTTCGTCCCCAGCATGAAAAGAAGCAATGCGAGCAAGCTCCAGAACAGAGTCGTGAGCCGAACCACCAACACGCTGGATCCGAAAACCGCCTGGGCCGGAATTTCCAGCCAGCTTTTAAGCGCGCCGAGATAGTACCTGAACGAACATCGGGAATGGACGCCCGAAGAGGCGGATGACTTCGCATCCCGGCATGTGCAGCCGAGGATGGTTGGTCACGAAATCCTTGGTCAAACCGGCAAAAACAGCTTCGTCATAATATAAACCGGGCGTCGAAGTGTTCTGGCTGGCCACGGCGATAGCGATCAGCGCGAGGACGAGCCATGCTGCCGCAACAATGATCAGACCGCGGTGACCTGGTGAATTATTCTCGGGCACCAGCACGAATTAGCACGAATCCTGACAAATCGAGAGTCGATTTCGTCCATTTGAATTCACGTTAATTCGTGTCTATTCGTGGTGACTTCATGACTTCTGCGCAAATCCGACAATCGTTTCTCGATTTCTTTCGCGAGAAACGGCATGCCGTTGTGCCATCGTCGTCACTTTTGCCGGATTCGCCGAACCTGCTCTTCACCAACGCCGGCATGAATCAGTTCGTGCCGATTTTTCTCGGGCAACAGAAGCCGCAATGGAATCCGCCACGTGTCGTCGACACGCAAAAATGTATTCGGGCCGGCGGCAAACATAACGATCTCGAAGATGTCGGGCTCGACACCTATCACCACACCTTTTTCGAGATGCTCGGGAACTGGAGTTTTGGCGACTATTTCAAGAAAGAAGCCATCGAGTGGGCTTGGGAATTATTAGTCGAGCGTTGGAAATTTCCGGCGGCGCGGCTCTACGCGACAGTTTACCGCCCAGGGCCTAACGAACCGAGCGAGTTCGATCAGGAAGCGCACGATCATTGGGCTCGTTTGTTTCGGGAGACGGATCTCGATCCGAAAATTCACGTCGTCGACGGCAACAAAGCCGACAACTTCTGGATGATGGGCGACACCGGTCCCTGCGGGCCGTGTTCGGAGGTTCACATCGATTTGACCGCGGACGGTGGCACCCGGGGTGAGCTGGTGAATCAAGGTGATGCTCGGTGCATCGAAATCTGGAATCTGGTGTTCATCCAGTTCAATGCGAACCCGGATGGCTCCTTTACTCCGCTGCCGCAACGCCACGTCGACACGGGAATGGGTTTCGAACGGGCGACGGCTGTGATTCAGGGGACAAAAAACCTCACCGATTTCAATCGCACAGTTTCGAATTACGAAACAGATGTGTTCCGCCCGATTTTCGACGAAATCGAAAAATTGAGCGGCAAAAAATACACCTCGACATTGCCGGGCCCAACCTTTCAACCCTCCATCCCTCAACTCTCAACTCGCCACGGATGTCGCATTCCGCGTGATCGCCGATCACATCCGGACATTGAGTTTTGCGATCGCCGATGGAATTGCTCCCTCCAACGAGGGTCGTGGTTATGTTCTGCGCCGAATTCTACGGCGGGCGGTCCGTTATGGCCGTTCGTTAGGCTTTGGCGAACCGTTCTTTTTCAAACTGGTCGAGGTGGTCGCAAAAACAATGGGCGATGTGTTTCCGGAACTGCGTTCTCAAAAAGAACGAGTGCAGGAGACGATTCGTCGCGAAGAAGATTCGTTTAATCGCACTTTGGATAAGGGAATTGAATTGTTTGAACGCGAAGCGGCCAAGAATGAGTCCGGGATTTCCGGCGCGCTTGCGTTTCGTTTATATGACGAACAAGGGTTCCCGCTGGATTTGACCGAATTGATGGCTCGCGAACGCGGACTGAAAGTGGATGTGGCTGGCTTTGAACAATTGATGGAGCAGCAGCGCATGCGGGCGCGTGCGGCGCAAAAAAAAGAGGTTATCACCGTGGAAGGCGATCTCGCGGGTGAGCCGACGACGTTTCTGGGCTACGACTTTTTCGAATCGGAAGCAGTCGTGGCCGCGATCCTGCCGGAAAAGAAATCCGACGAACTAGCCGTGGTGGTGGATCAAACTCCATTCTACGCCGAGATGGGCGGACAAGTTGGAGATCGCGGACTGCTCCACGTCCCGGGGCACGATCGGACGGAAGTTGGACAACTGGAAATCACCGATACGCAAAAGCGGGGTGACGTGTTCGTGCACCGCGCCAGGCTGACTCAAGGGCGCGCGCCGGAACCGGGCGAAGCGGTCCGGATCGCCGTTGACGCAGATCGGCGAAAGAAAATTCAAGGCCATCACACCGTGACGCACTTGTTGCATTGGGCTTTACACGAACTCGTTAGTCCGGACGCGGCGCAGAAAGGCAGTTATGTCGGACCGGACAAGCTCACCTTCGACTTCTCCAGCGCGGCGGTGCCAAAGGACAAAGTTCGCGCCATTGAAAAACTGGTGAATGACAAGGTGCAAGAAAACGCCCCAGTCTCCTGGACGGAAATTCCATACGCGGAAGCAAAGAAGCGATCCGATATTCAGCAATTTTTTGATGAAAAGTATGGGCAGACTGTTCGTGTGGTCCAGATCGGCGGGTTACCTAACGAATTGAACGGCTACTCGATGGAGCTGTGCGGTGGGACGCACGTGCGCTCCACTGGAGAAATTGGCGCCTTCCGGATTGTCCGGGAAGAAGCGATTGCCGCCGGGATCCGTCGGATCGAGGCCGTGGCCGGCCAGGCCGCGCGCGCTTGGGCAACATCCGAATCCAAACATCAGGAAGAAAAATTTGAAGTGTTGCGTCGAAAGAAGACGGAGGTCTCGTCTTTGCCCGTTTTTGAGGCAAATGCGGAAACAGAGGCGATGCTGCAGAGGGTCGATCAGCGGGCCGAGCATCTGGAAAAGCTTGAAACCGAAGTTCGCGAATGGGAAAAACACAATGCCAAAGCGAACGAAGCGGAGTTGAACAGCCGGGCCGCACGGATCGCGAAAGAATTATCGGAGAGATCCCAAAATTCTTGCGTGGCCGAAGTTGCAAACGCCGATGGCAAGTTATTGAATGCGGTGGCGGACGCGCTGAAGGGAAAGATCAAAGGTCCAATTTTTCTCGCGGGAGCGTCGGATGGCCGGGTGTCTCTGGTGGCGTCGGTGCCCAAAGACCTAACGAGTCAGGTTCAGGCCAACAAGCTCATCCAGGAAATTGCCCCGATGGTGGGAGGCAAAGGCGGGGGCCGGCCGGAAAGTGCGCAAGGTGGTGGGACCGACACGAGCAAAATCGCGGACGCGCTGGCGAAGGCGAAGCAGCTAATCGGCGCGTGAGGTGTGGTTTTACGGCAACGCGATGGTGATGATGAACGTCGCCAGCAGAGCGGCGAAGAGCACGGTCAGATAAATCGCGCCGCCAAAGACGAACTTTAAAATGCTGATGAACCAACCCTGACGGTAGACTTTTCTCACCGATAAAAGAACCTCGACAGAGAATGCGACCCAAAGGGCCGCGACAATCCATCCGCGAAGCGCGCCGAGAGGCAAATGCTGCAGACCGATGGTGCCAAGTACGGCTAACATGATGCCGAGATAAGCGAAGGTATGAATGTGCAACGCGTAGATCAGGTGATTGATGTAGAAGACACCGCGTCGGATGTACAAGACCTTGAGAACGAGAGCGAACAGGGGAATACAAACGAACATCATGTAGGGAAGATTGCTCATCAAGGTGAGGAGGAAGAGTTGAATGTTGGTGCCATGCTCGCCAAATTTTTCCCGGGCTCTTTTTTCCAACTTCGCTTCCCACGCGTCTTGTTTCCGTTCGTCATCTTTATCCGTTTGAAAAATCGCCGCGTCGTTCAGGGGTTGTTTTAACGCGCTCTCGACTTCAGCCCGCGCGTCGGCCGGCAACTCCTTCATGGCCTCTTCAATTTTGTTGCGGGCATCCGGTGGCAGCTCGCCGTATTGCAGCCGATCGGCAATGGCGTCGTGCGCTTCCTTGGGTAAGCTGGTCTCGGCCAGTTCCTTTTCCAATTTGGCGCGTTTCTTCGGTCCGATGGGCTGCCCGCCAAGGGCCTGTTCAAATTTCGCGCGCGTTTCCGGTGCGACATTGTGACGTTGCAGCGCGTCTCGCACTGCCATGCGCTGAGCCGGCGATAGATTGATGGGATCGAAATGGCTCGATTTGATTCCGTAGGTCGCGGCGAAGAAAAAAAGAATGCTGGCCAGGAGGTACAACCGCAGCGGATGGAAGTAACGCATCCGTTTCCCGGCGACGAAGTCGTTCGTTAGGCGCCAGGGTTGGGCAATGAGCAATCCAATACTGGCAAAAAATTTGGAATCCCAGTTTAAAAAAGCGTCCAGCATGTCCCAGATGACGTAACGAAACGACCGATGGTAATCGACGGCCGCCTGGCCACATTGCGAACACCAATGGCCGTGCAATTCGGCGCCGCAGTTCTCGCAATGCGTTCGAGTGATTTGCTCCCGCTTCTTCCGCCGAAAAATGCCGCGTTTCGAAGGTGGCCCTTCGATGGAGGAAATGGCGGTATCGCCGAGAAGAATCTTGGCCGGCTCGTCCGACATAGTTGATGGGGAGGCTACGGAATTCCGGCCCATCCGTCCAGTTGTCAGGTCGGGTCCGGCTTGACGATCAGATCGTTAGTCGATTAGACCGAACACATGAAGAGAATTCAAACTCGTCTGATCATGTTAGTTACCATTTCGGCGCTCGGTCTCAGTACGGCCCGCGCCGGCCAACCCCACATGGATCGCGCGCTTGAGCATTTGCGGGCGGCGCGTGCCGAACTGGCCGTCGCCGAGCACAACAAAGGCGGCTGGCGTTTGCGAGCCCTGGAAAATACCGACCGTGCAATCCACGAAACGGAGAGAGGAATTAATTTCGCGAGATAACCCTGTTTCCTTAATGCGGAGTTCGTCGAGCGCGAGCTCCGCATTTTTCAATCGCGCAAAAAGAAGAGCGCGATCGATCCCACTGTGCCGGCGACGTACATTGCGGCCGTGTTGGAAATGAAATACGGGTAGATCATCAGAGCGATGCCGCAGAACATCATCTTCCAAAGCGTCATTTTCTTTCCGTAAGCGAAAGCGACGAAACCAATCGAGCCGAAGATCAAGTTCCCGATTAAATTTGCTCCGCTAAGGTCGAACATGGCAGTGAGAGGCAGCTAGACTCGCGCCAAGAGGCTCGCCGATGGGGTCGCGCCCCCCGCCTGGCCCGTCTGCTTCTGCAGTCGACCCAGACACCGCTCCAATGCATCTTTATCATGTCGAGCGAAGTCGAGACATCATTTACCGTATTTGATCACAGTAAGAGATTCCTCCACTTCGGTCGGAATGACAGAAGAGCGAGCTCGATGTGCGAACTTCGCAATTGACCGTGCCTGGGTGGGAGGCCACGATCAGCGGCCATGGCTTCTCGGTTCTTGCGTAAAAAGAATCCCGACCAGCTCCTCGCCGAAGCAGCAGCGCCGGAACGGCAACTGAAACGCGCGCTCGGACCGGTTGCGCTCACTTGTATTGGAATCGGAGCCATCATCGGCACCGGCATCTTCGCTTTGGCCGGCACCGCCGCGGCCGGGGAACAGGTGCAAGCCGTCGGGTCGATCGTTAAAACGCCCGTCCTCAACTTCATTCAGTCGTGGTTGACGCACGCGCCGCTCATATTTGGCCGGCCGGGTGCGGGTCCGGCGGTGATGCTTTCGTTCGTCGTGGCCGGTGTTGCCTGCGGGTTCGCCGCATTGTGTTACGCCGAACTCGCTTCGATGATTCCGGTTTCCGGTTCGGCGTACACTTATTCCTACGCCACACTGGGAGAGATCGTCGCCTGGATCATTGGCTGGGATCTCATCCTGGAGTACGCGGTTGGAAATATGGCGGTGGCGGTCGGTTGGTCGGGTTACTTCGTCAACCTCTGCGCCAACTTCGGGATCAAATTTCCGTTGTGGCTCGTGTCCGATTCCGCAACGGCGAAAGGCCTCGTCGCATCGGGAGGCGACGCGCTGACCAAATATTCTTCGACCGCGTTACCGGTCATCGCCGGAAATGCGATGGCGATAAATATTCCGGCGCTTCTGATCGTGGTCGGGGTCACCATCCTGCTGATCTATGGCATCCGTGAAAGCGCGCACACCAATACCACCATTGTCATCGTCAAGGTGGCGGTGGTTGTTTTTGTCATCGCTTTTGGATCATTTCTCGTTCAACCAACGCATTGGACGCCGTTCCTGCCGAATGGTTTTGGCGGAGTGATGAGCGGAGCGGCCATTGTTTTCTTCGCGTTCATCGGTTTCGATGCCGTTTCGACAACGGCGGAAGAATCGAAAAATCCGCAACGTGATATGCCGATCGGGATTATCGCAAGCCTGATTATTTGCACGCTGCTCTATGTGCTGATGGCGGCGGTGATCACCGGGATGCGCAAATACACCACCTACCTGGGCGATCCGGCGGCGGTGGCGACTGCGTTCGCGGCCTACCCGTGGGCGCAGGCATTGATCAGTGCCGGTGCTCTCGCCGGAATGACCTCGGTGTTGCTGGTGTTTCAGCTCGGTCAGCCGCGCATCTTCATGGCGATGGCGCGTGATGGCCTGCTACCGAAATATTTCGCGCAGGTGCATCCGCGATTTCGCACGCCACATATCACAACCATGTGGACCGGAGTTTTTGTCGGCGGAGTCGCGGCTTTTGTGGATATCGGTTCCCTGGCCGATCTCACGAATATCGGAACTTTGTTCGCGTTCATTCTCGTTTGCCTTGGCGTGATGATACTTCGGAAGAGAGATCCGGATCGTGTCCGACCTTTCCGTGTCCCGTTTACACCGCTATTTCCGATCCTGGGTGTGATCTTTTGCTTTATCCTGATGCTCAGTCTTCCGATCGAGACGTGGTTGCGCTTCTTTGCCTGGCTGGTGATCGGCCTAACGATTTATTTTCTTTATGGCGTGCGCCACAGCAAGCTACGGGACGGTCAAGACAGCGGAATCACGGAAGATGAACCGCCGCCGTTTGTTAAAACGTAGAGCGGAAGTAATCGGTTAAGGCGTTGAATCGTTACATCGGCAGACGGCCCGATGTCACCCGATAATGATTCTCGAATTACCCTCTAGGCGTGGCTCGCTTTATCGTCCGCTTCGAGCCAATCGAACAACGTGGCCGTTTCCGGGTCGAGCCCAAGCGATTCCACCTGTTCGACGAACCAGGTGCGGCGCTCCGGGTTTTCTTTGTAATTTTCAGCTTCGACCTTTTCGCCCCAACGCTTGATCTCGTCCGCCGTTTTCTTTTCGCCGTGGGCATCAAGCCATTCCGCCATTTGTTGATCGCTCGCGCCGTTTTCGATTTGCGCTTTGAAGTCAGGGCCCTTCACGCCTTTGAAACCGAAAAGCATATTGTCCAGCGGACAATCAAAATGGTATTCGCCGATGTTCCCCGCAACCAGAGCGCGACATTTATCGATCGTCCGTCCCAAAATGGCGTAACCTCCGATTCGCGTCCGCGGACTCCGGGGCGCTTCCTTTGTCAGATCTTTCCCGATGACATTCTTGTGCATAGATCACGCTACCGTGAAAGGAGTGCGTCGCAAGACAGCACCCGGCAGGTGACCTAGCTTCAAGAATGAAAATCCTCGCCCTCGTCCTGGTTGCGTTGCCGGCGGCGCCGGCCGAGCGGCTCCGATTTCACCACCGCCGGACGGAAAGCTATATCAGGGGTTTTATTGGGGCGGTGTCGGCACCGATACGCACGATCCGAGCGAGCATGACGTCACCCCGGCAGATATTTCGAGGTACGAACAGGCGACCGGCGCGAAGACGGCGTGGGTCTATTTCTCAGATAACTGGTTTGAATCGCGGAAATTTCCAGCCGGAACCTGTCAATGGATCCGATCGTTAGGCAAAACTCCTTATTTGCGTCTGATGTTGCGATCGGATGTGGAACAAAATCGCGACGAACATAACTTCTCGCTCCGGAAAATCATTGCCGGCAAATTCGATGCCGATATCCGGTCATGGGCCCGGGCTGCGAAAAAATTCGGGACGCCAATATTCATTGAGTGGGGAACTGAACCAAACGGCGACTGGTTTAGTTGGAATGGAAAATGGAACGGCGGAGCGCGCGAAGGTCCATCGCGCTACATCGCCTCGTATCGCCATATCGTCGACCTGATGCGGGCCGAAGGCGCCGATAATCTGACATGGGTCTGGCATGTGAATTGGTCCGATGCGCCGGAGCGAAAATGGAATGCGTTCGAGAATTATTTCCCGGGCGAAAACTACTGCGATTGGCTGGCAATGAGCGCTTACGGTCCGCTGACCCCGGGGACGAACGATGACGCGGATTCGTTTCGGTCCAAAGTCGATCCCACTTATGCGCGTCTCGCGGCGTTGGCTCCCGGCAAGCCGATCATCGTGGCGGAATTCGGATGCGATCTGCACAATCGACACGTTGACGCGCGCGAATGGGCCAGAGCGGCGCTTGACGATCTGTTTTCCAACCGGTGGCCGGAGATCATCGGGTTTTGCTGGTGGAACGAGGGCTGGCAAAACGACGACATCAAAAAACACGACACGGATATGATCGTTTTGCACGATCAGCAATTGACTGAAATTTTCCGTGATGAGTTTGCCCGGCATGTTGCTCAGCTTCAGCCGGCGATCACGCAAACAAAATGAACGGGCACGAATGAATGATGACGCGGTATGCTTCACTGCCGGACGCCGGGGTCTCGGTGGTTTTTCATTCGTTCGTATCGGGCCTTCGGTATTTGATCGATTCCGCTTCTCGCCTTGACGTGAGCGACGACATACTTGTTCGTAATCCTTATGGTTAAAGTAAGCGTGACCTACACGGGCGATCTTCATTGCGACGCCACGCACGGCCCTTCGCAATCGACGCTCGCGACCGATGCGCCGGCCGACAATAAAGGCAAGGGCGCGGCATTTTCTCCGACGGATCTGGTCGCAACTGCGCTGGGCACCTGCATCAGCACGACAATGGGGATCAAAGCGGAGGAACTCGGCATCGATCTAAAAGGCATGCGGGTCGAGGTGAACAAGGAGATGTCGCAAGAGGGTCCGCGAAGAATCGTGGGACTCCCTTCTGAAGTTCATATTCCGCTGCCGCCAGATTCGCCGCATCGGAAAATCCTTGAACAAACGGCATTGAATTGCCCGGTGCACAAGAGTTTGCCCTCTGAGATCAGCCGACCAACCAAATTTTTCTGGGAAGGCGTGGGCCACAGTCCGAGCCGGACTGGCGGTGCGAGCCGGACTGACGGTCCGAGTTAATCGATCGATTGGTGGGCCGAGATTCCGGCGAACCGCTAGATTTTGCCAAAAGTGGAGAACCAAATTCGAAAAGCGGTCGAAGCAGATATTCCGCGCTTGCTTCCGCTCATGCGTGAGCTGGCAAGATTCGAAAAGTACGACCGGGACTTCATAGTGACGGAAGAAACGTTGCGCGAACAAGGTTTTCGGCGTTCCCCGCCGGATTTTTATGCGCTGGTTGCGGAGGAAGGTAATGAGCTGTCGGGCTACGCCGTTTATTATTTTGTGCCATTCACCTATCGCGCGCGGCCCAATTTGATCATCAAAGAACTTTTCGTGGCTGACGCCTGTCGATCGAAGCGTATCGGCGAGCAACTAATGCGCGAAATTGCCGAGCAAGCGCGCCAGGCCAACTGCGGATTGATCAAGTGGTGGGTGGCTAACTGGAATCACCGAAGCATGAAGTTTTACGAACGGCTCGGTGCGCGAAAGGACCAGGATTGGTGTGAGTTCCAATTGTCGGAAGAAGCATTGCGCCGACTGGCCGACCGGACTGAAATTTAACGCTGATTAAGCCAGCTCATGTAATCTTGCACGCCTTCCTCCAGCGGGAAGCGTGGCTCGTATTTGAGATTGGCTCGCGAACTCGTCAAATCCGCCTGGGTGAAGTTTTGATAATGCGCGTGCGGATTCTCGATGTAATCCGGCGGGAAATTTGTGCCTAACGATTTGTTTAAAACATCGACCAGATCGTTGAAGGATCGCGCCTGTCCTGAGCCGAGATTGAAAATTCCGCTCTGACTCGCTTCCAGCGCGCGAATGCTTCCTTCGACCACGTCTTTCACGTAAACGAAATCGCGCCGTTGCTCGCCATGTTTAAAAATACGCGGCCGCTGCCCCGCCTTCATCTGCTGGGCCAGATGATAAATCATACTCGCCGGAACGCCTTTGTGCGCTTCGCGTGGTCCGTAGACATTGAAATAACGCAGTCCAACAATGATCCACTCCGGATTTTCGCGCGCTTCGCGGTTGGCCACGTTGTCCATAATCGCTTTCGAGAACGCGTAGATGTTCGCCGGCGCCGCCCCATTGGATTCGACACTGGGCTGGGTCGCTGCGCCATAAATTGAGGCCGACGACGCATAGACAATTCGGGTCTTGGTCGCCTTGGCGAACTGCAAGATTCGCCGGAAACTTTCGACGTTGTCGTGGACCTGCTCGAACTGATTGTGATTGGTGGTGTCGGTGATCGAAGCCAGATGGAAGATGGCGTCGAATTTGGCCGCGGCGGGATCCCCAAACTGTTTGTCCCAATCGAGTTTTGCCAAATTCTCGGCCACCAGGTCGCCGTGGTAACCGGCCAGGTTCTTGAAATCGCCCGAGCGGAAATCGTCGATCACTGTGAGCTGAGCATCGGGAAATTTGTCCTGCAGCGTCAGAGTCAGGTTTGAACCAATAAACCCGGCTCCGCCGGTAATGATCAGTTTTTTCGGCACAGTTTTGGTGAAGGGATAAATAAATCTTGAGTGACGAAGCGCAAGAAGCTACTTCTCGACTCAGTTCTTTGCGAGCTTAGAAAAAGTGGAGCGGCGCGAGAAATCCGGTGTGAATCCGGAGCAGTTGCGCTGCTGTAACTGGATACGACTTCCCAGGGGCCAATCTCTGCCAAAGCGGGGGTGAAGGCGGGAAGAAGGTGAGGCCAGACCGGCCTCAGACCCAGGAGCCAGAATATTCGACCGATCCACCTCATTCTGTAGCCGCCTCGCCCGGTCGAGGCGCTTGAGGCAGGGCGACAGAGCGCCCGGGCTACAGCAAAAACTTCTTCGCAAAAAGAAGAATGAGAGCTGGACGAAGTCACGTCACCCACATGGCCTAACAAGTCCGACTCTCGGAGTTGGGAGGTAACTTGTTATGCAAAAAATATGTCCAGTTTGGTTAGTTGGCTTTTGTCGGGCGCAGACGTTGGCCCGAGTTTTCGGGAGTCCTCACGGCCGCGCGGTGGGATATGCGCCTCTTCCTGAGGGAGAGGGCAGGGCGATGGTGCGCGGAAAGATTTTCGCAGGCCTGGTGGCCTTGCTGCTGCCGGTATACTCCGGCTTCGCGCAGGATGCCGTCGGTTCGACGGCGACCGATCGAAATACCGCCGAATCCGAGCCGATCGTCGTTTCTGCGACGCGGACCGATATCCCGCTCGATCAATCGCCGGCCAGCATGAGCGTCATCAATTCCCAGGACCTCGATCAGAAACAAATCGAACGGGTCAGCGACGCGCTGCGCGAAGTTCCGGGCGTCAACGTGGTTCAAACCGGCACTCCGGGGCAACTCACTTCTGTTTTTATGCGTGGTCTGCCGAGCGAAGACATGCAGGTTCTATTGGATGGGATTCCAATTAACCAAGGCCTCGCCGGGCAATTCGATTTTGCCAACCTGACCATCGATGACGTGGATCGCATCGAGGTTGCGCGCGGACCGCAAAGCACGATTTACGGTCCAAGGGCCTTGGCCGGGGTCGTGCAAATTTTCACCAAGCAGGGAACCGGCACTCCTGGCCTGACGCTCACTTCCGAAGGCGGGAGTTACGATACTTTTCGGGAATCGATTGCGAGCGATGGAAAGATTGGAGACTTCGATTACTCCGTCGGTGCGAGCCGGCTGGATACGGACAACGCACGACCGAACAATCAGTATCGTAATACTTCCGCGATTTCCGATGTGGGCTGGTCGCCTAACGATCAATTCCGTCTCAGTGGACTGTTTTTATATGCTCTGAGCGACGCGGGTAATCCGAATGTGCTGGCCCAGCCGAAACCGCTAGACAATTTACTGACGGAAAAATGGTTTATCGCGCCGCGGATCGATTATCGGCCGTTCGATTGGTGGGATCATCGACTGATCTTCGATTACGATCACGAACGACAGGTCAACGATCCGAATGACGACGGATTTGTCGGGCCGACTCGCGCGCTGTTCGTTCGAACGACGGTGGATTATCAGAACGACATCGACCTCACTTCCTGGCTGAGCCTAACGAGCGGAATATTCTACAATCAGGTGGACGCGGGGCAGGAACGACCTTTCGTGTCGCAGGCATCCGGACCCCAACCGACATTTATTCATGATTACGTGAAAGAGATTGCCGGTTTCGGGCAGCTCACCGCGCACATTCAAAATCTGATTCTCGTCGCGGGCGGACGAGTGGATGAATTTAATCAATTTGGCGATGTTTGGACGTATCGAGTTGCCGGTAGCTATAAATTCGATCCCACAAACACGACATTACATTCGAGCGTCGCGACCGGGTTTAGTCCACCCAGCAGTCAGGACAAAATCTTTGGCGATAATTTTGGTTTGCTGCCGGAAAAGGATTTTGGATGGGACATCGGCATCGAGCAGCGGGTTTGGGAAAATCGAGTGACGGCCGGTGCGACTTATTTTCACAACAATCTTTCGAATGTGATTGGTTTTGACGGGCAGTTTCGAACGTTGAATCTCGGCGCGGCTGAGACGCAGGGGCTGGAAATGGAATTGCAGGCGCGTCCTTTGGCCGATTTGAGCTTGAAAGCAAGCTACACTTATTTGGAAGCGGAAAAAACTGATGATAAGGATGTTTCGCAGCCGCAGGGTTCGCGGTTGCCGCGGCGTCCGCGCAACGAAATTTACCTTTCCGCTTCCTATCTCTGGTGCAAAAAGTTGCGAACAACGATCGAGGCGAAATGGGTCAACGCCCGGGAAGAAATCAATTTTGGTGCGGCGAATTACGACGTGGAGGATTACAACTTCGTGAATTTCGTAGCGGAATATGAAATTAATCCGCATTTCTCCGTTTACGGCCGGATCGATAACCTGACTAACGAACATTATTCAGAGGTTCATCAGCTGGTGTTTCTTCCAACGAGGACGGTCGATTCCGGATTTCCGGCGCTCGGCCGGGCCCTGTACGCCGGAGTGAAACTGCGATTTTGAAATCGTCGCGCGATCGAGCGCGTCATTTCATTCTGGCTGGACTTGCGGAATCTTTGGCGTCAGGTAGGGGCGGTTCACCTGAATCGCCCGCAAATGCCAGTCCGGCTCGGACCGATTGAGGTCAATCGTCCCTACCTTACAAACGAATGTCTCCAGCTCTTTACATAACACTCGGCGTGTTCGCTGGCGCGTTGGTCGTTGCTCTGGTCGCACTCCTGCGGGCGCGCCAGCCGGGCGGGAAGGGGGTCGAGGCCGAATTGGTCAAGCGTTTGGAAACAATCGATCGAGGATTGCGCGACGAGTTCTCACGGAATCGCGAAGAAGCAGGAGCAGCAGCAAAGAATCAACGGGAAGAACTTACCAAATCGCTTGAATCGGTTCGATCGGTTGTCGATCTGCGCTTGAAGCAGCTGCAAGAGGACAACTCCAGGCAGATTGATAAGATGCGCGCGACCGTCGACGAAAAACTGCAGGGCACCTTGGAAAAGCGCCTGGGTGAATCGTTCAAACTGGTCAGCGAGCGACTGGAATTGGTTCATCGTGGTCTCGGCGCCATGCAACAACTGGCGAGCGACGTCGGCGGCCTGCAAAAGGTTCTGGCGAATGTCAAAACGCGGGGCGGTTGGGGCGAAGTGCAGCTTGGTAATTTGCTGGAGCAGCTTCTGACGCAGGATCAGTTTCAACGCAACGTTCAAACCCGCGAGGACACCGCCGAGCGCGTGGATTTTGCCATTCGCCTGCCGGGCGACGAAAACGGCGCGCCGGTGTGGCTGCCGATTGATTCGAAATTTCCAACCGAAGATTACCAGCGGTTGATGGCCGCGCAGGACAAAGGTGACGTCGAATTGATTGAGGGCGCAATGAAGAGTTTGGAAAGTGCGCTCAGGAAAAGTGCGAAAGACATTTGCGCAAAGTACATCAACCCACCTCGCACGACAGACTTTGCGCTCATGTTTTTGCCGACGGAAGGATTGTATGCGGAAGCGATTCGGCGAGTCGGCCTGGTCGAGCAAGTTCAGCGTGATTGCCGCGTCGTTTTTGCCGGGCCGACCACACTGGCCGCTCTCTTGAACAGTCTGCAAATGGGATTTCGCACACTGGCAATTCAAAAGCGCTCGAGCGAGGTTTGGAATCTTCTCGCCGGGGTGAAAACGGAATTCGGAAAATTCGGCGACGCCTTGTCGGCTGTCCGGGACAAACTGGATCAAGCAGCGCGAAAAATGGAAGATGTCGATATTCGTTCGCGCGCGATAAGTAAGAAACTACGCAGTGTCGAAGAGCTACCGAGCAATCCCGAACCGATGTTCAAGAATTTGTTGGGCGAGGATGATTTGTAAGGCGTTTTCTGAGAAACGTTGCCGTCCGGAGCAGAGAGCCGGCAATGGTTAGAGGACCTGGTCCCACTTGCTCTTGTCTTTGAGCATGAGCTCGCGCAAGAGGCGAATCGGCGGCATGCCGTGGTTAAGAAGCTCGTTGTGAAACTTTAGCAGCGAAAAATTATCGCCTTCCTGCGCTTTGTAATCGTCGCGCAGCTTCAGAATCTGCAATTTTCCGAGAGTGTAATTGAGGTAGCCCGGGTCGAATGTTCCGCGCATGGCTTCCGCATAGGCCGGTTTTTCTTCGTAATAACAATTATCCTGAAAGAACTTTGTCACCTCTGCGACCGATGCGCCCTGGGTATGGAGCTTGATCGAACCGCACAGGCGACATAACCGGAGCATTGCTTCGTCCGCCTGGGCCATTCGGAATTTAGCCGCCCGCTTCAACTCCTCCGGCGTGGCATTGCCGCCGGCGCCGCCGAATCCTTCGTCGATCATCATTTTCTCGCAATAATGCGCCCAACCTTCGACGAAACCGTAATCGCCAAAGATTTTTTCCACCTTGGTGGTGGGCGAAGCGTTCAAATGCAAAAACTGCACGTAATGCCCCGGATAAACTTCGTGAATCGAAACGACGTCGGAGGTGAAGTTGTTAAATGAAGTGAGCCACTGCTCTTTCTGCGCTTCCGGCCAGTTCGTTTCCGGCGGGGTGACATAATAATAGGCTTCGTTCCCTCGCTTCTCGAACGGACCGGGCGTGTCCATTGAGGCGAACGAAGTCGCGCGCTCAAACTGCGGGGTTTCTTTCACCTTGGCGCGTACCTCCGACGGGATTGAAACCAGTTTGCGCGCGATGACAAATTTCCGGATGTCCTCGAGATCGCGGCCGATGTTGGCCAGCAAACTTTCCGCCGCCGGATGTTCGCTTTGAATCTGCTTAAACACCTCGACCGGTGACCTGTCGGGATCGATCACCTTAGCGGCGTCGGCGAATGCGGCCTGCTCCTTTTTCAGCTCGGTCAGGCCGATTTCAAGCAACTTGTCCGGAGCAATATCGACCAGTTCGGTCTGAGCGAGGGCGTGCTGGAACTTCTCTGTTCCCAGCGCAAAATTCGCATTGGCTTTGGGTAGTCGTTCTCGTTCGAGCCAATTCGCGTATTCGTTCAGAGCGCCGGCGGCCTTGCGGTTCGCTTCCTGAAAATCACCGCGCAACTTGTCTTCGCGCAGTTCGCCGACACCTTCGATCAGGTTTTTGCGCAGAAAATCCGCCGAGCCGCGGGCGATTTGAATCGCCAGTTCGACGTACGGCTTGGGCAGAACCGGGTCGAGATTGGTTTTCGCCGCAATCATGATGTTCGGCACCTGCGATTCGATGGCAATGATGCTGCGAACCCGGTCTTCGATGGGCGCAAAATTGCGTTTCAAATAAATATTGAGATCCGCTGCCTGCGCGTAACTCATGGGATTGCGCTCGTAAATACCCATGTCCTGGCGCTCGAAAATTTCTCCGCGCACGGCCGATTGCAGAATTCGAAGATCGATCGACTGACGCGGGCTCAGTTTGTCGAGATCGAACAGGTTCAAGCGGTCTTCGAATCGCTTGAGCCGGGCGAGTTCGGCATCCAGCGCGAGCCGGCTGTAATCGGTGATGCGGCCGTCGTATTCGTGCATTCCCAGCGAGGTCGCAACCAGCGGGCGGGCCGCGAAATATCCCTTGATGAATTCTTCCGCGACGGCTTCGTATTCGGCGTCTGGCGTCAGCGCAAAGACGCTCGGACTCAGACACAAAGACCCGAAGGCAAGAAACAGGGTAAATCTCATTCGACCGGGGTTTGGCGCCGCACCTTACCTAATGGTCTTGGCATTGCCAAAAAATTCCTTCTGGGCGATGCTGGACGGCGCCTGGCCGCATCTGATGAATTCCTTTCTCGGTACGTCGCTCTGCATCCTGTTCGCCGCCTTCACTGCTTCGGCCCAATCGCAGAATGAACAGGCCAACAAGGAGGACGACAACGGTTATTCGCAGATCTCAATTTTCGCGAAAGCGGTAGAGCTTTTGCGTCAGGATTACGTCGATGGAAACAAGACCAGCTACCACGATCTGATCACTGCGGCGATGAAGGGAATGCTTTCGTCGCTCGATCCGCACAGCCAATACATGGACCCGAATGATTTTCGGGACATGCAGGACGACACTCGAAGTCGATTCAACGGTCTTGGCATTGAGGTTTCAACCAAGAACGGCCTGCCGACAATTATCTCGCCGATGGAGGACACGCCGGCTGCACGCGCCGGAATTCTGGCTGGAGATCAAATTTTAAAAATCAACGGTGCTTCCACCGATCGCATGGATTTGCAGGATGTGATCGATCACTTGCGCGGGCAGCCCGGGCAAAAAATCACGCTGACCGTGATGCGTCCTTCGACCAAGGAAGTGAAGGATTACAATCTCGAGCGCGCCGAGATCAAAGTGGAGAGCATCAAAGGAGTGCGCCTGCTCGATGCCGATTTGACCGGCGCCTTTAAAATCGGTTATGTCCGCGTCGTTCAGTTTAACGAGCCGACAGCGAACGACCTGGCCAAGGCATTGGACGGGTTGCAAAAAACAGGAATGCAGGCGCTGATTCTCGATCTGCGAAATAATCCCGGCGGTCTGCTCAACAGTGCGGTGGATGTCTGTTCGCAGTTCCTGCCGCCAAATACGAAAGTCGTTTCCACGCAAGGCCGGGTCGCATCGCAGGAGCGTGAATATTCGACGTCGGGCGCAGCCAAGGAACGCCCCAATTTCCCGATGGTGGTTTTGATCAACGAAGGCAGTGCGAGCGGGGCGGAGATTGTTTCCGGCGCGCTGAAGGATTTGCATCGCGCGGTGTTAGTGGGTGAAACGACATTTGGCAAAGGTTCCGTCCAGAATGTGATGCAGTTGCCGGATGGATCGGCGTTGCGATTCACAACGGCCAAATATTTCACGCCGAGCAAACAAGTGATTCAGGGCAATGGCGTCGAGCCGAACATCAAAGTGCCGATGACTCCGGATCAGGAACGCCTGCTCTTTATATCTCGGAGCGGCGAAAATGGCGAAGACGAGAAGACGGCCATTCGGACGAAAGACCCGCAGCTGCTTCGGGCGATTGACGCGTTGAAAGGCGTGATGATCTACGCCCAGCAAAGCGCTCCCAAAAACGAAGCAGTGAAGAAATAGTTGAGAAGTTGAGCGGTTGAGGCGTTGAGTAGCCAGCGTGCCGAGACCATCTGAACAAATCAACAACTCAACGTCTCAACTTCTGCTTGCTCTGGAAACGTCGTGTGACGAAACGGCGGTCGCCATCCTGCGGGCGAACGGCTCTGGCCGGGAATTGGTTTTCAGCGAAGTCGCTTCGCAGATTCAAGAGCACGAAAAGTATGGAGGCGTCGTTCCGGAAGTGGCGTCGCGCAATCACCTGGTTCAGGCCCCGCGATTACTGGAGCGCGCTGCGCAAGAGGCAAATGTCGCCATCGCCGACGTTGATGCCTTTGCGGCAACTTCGGGACCGGGACTGGCCACATCCTTAATGATTGGCGCATCGATCGCCAAAGGTCTGGCCATAGGGTTCGGCAAACCTTATCTGGCAATGAATCATCTCGAGGGTCATCTCTTATCTCCGTTTTTTGATTGCCCTCACGGGGACGAGGATGCGGCCGCGCCAGGTAAAAGGACAAAACAACGAGATCGAATGGGCATTCCGCGGAATGTTTCGCTGATTGTTAGCGGCGGACATACGCTGACCGTGTTGGTGAAGGGAGTTGGCGACTACGCGATTATCGGACGAACGGTCGACGACGCCGCGGGTGAAGCGTTCGATAAGGTGGCGAAATTGTTGGGCCTCGGTTATCCCGGCGGTCCTGAAATCGAGAAGCTCGCCCGGCAAGGCGATCCCAATCGGTTCGATCTTCCGCGCAGCATGCCGGACACGGACAATTTCAGTTTTAGCGGACTGAAGACGGCGGTGCGGTATCTTTTGCCCAAGCTAAAAGGCGATTATCTGGCGGATCTTTGCGCATCATTTCAGCAAGCGGTGGTGGAAGTATTGGTGCGAAAGACAATCGCCGCCGCCAAAAATTCGAATGTCGAGCTGGTAACAATCAGCGGTGGCGTCAGCTGCAATCAGGAACTTCGCCGTCAGATGGCGGCGGCCGGCAATGACGCAGAGGTGAATCTCAAAACTGCTGAACCATGGCTTTGCACGGACAACGCCGCGATGATTGCGTTCGCGGCCTGGTTGCGATGGCAAAATGGATTCGTGTCCGAGGTCTCCGAAGAGATCGACCCGAATCTGGCCCTGGTGTGACGCAAGTTAGTATTCGCGCTCGAGCAGGTAATTGGCGATCTCGTGCAAAGCTTCTGCTTTCGCCCCGAAGATCGTCAACGCACCGTGCGCCTGGCGCGTGAGTTTTTTCGCTTCCGCGCGCGACGCATCCAATCCGATGATAGAAGGATACGTCGCCTTTTTCGCGGCGACATCCTTGCCCGCACTTTTGCCAAGCTTTTCGGTCGTTTGGGTGACATCGAGAATGTCGTCGATGACTTGAAACGCCAGGCCGAGGGCGCGGCCGAATTTTGCGATGCCGGCTAATTCTTTACTCGTCGCGTCGGCACTCATCGCTCCCAGGCAAACCGACGCGGTCAAAATCGCGGCGGTTTTATTTTCGTGGATGTAGCGGAGAGCATAACGATCGACCGACTGACCTTCTGCTTGCAAATCTGCGACCTGACCGGCGATCAATTTGCGACTGCCCGCGGCGACAGCGACTTCGCGCAAGAGTGTGGACATATCGTAGCGAGCGCGTCGGCTTGGCATGCGAAACGATTTCAAATGCGATGGTCAAGAGCGCATCCCCGGCCAGAACCGCAATGCCCTCTCCGAAAGCCTTATGGCAGGTCGGCCGGCCGCGCCGGAAATCATCGTTATCCATGCTCGGCAAATCGTCGTGGACTAACGAATAGGTATGAATGCATTCCATCGCGCAGGCGACGGCGATGGCCCGGTCGGCCGTGCCGCCGCATGCTTCTGCGGCAGCCAGGCAAAGAATCGGGCGCAGCCGTTTCCCTCCGGCGAACAAGCTGTAACGCATCGCCTGGTGAATGGTTGCCGGACGAGTCTTTTCCTTCGGTAAAAATCGATCGAGCGCGCGATCGATCAATTTCTGTCGAGACTTCAAGTAAGCTTTGAGGTTCACCAGACTGGATTCCTGATCCTAGATGCTAGACATGGAAAATCGAGCATCCAGAATCCAGGATCACAAGCAATTTACGGAAAAGGTTTCACAAATTCTCGGCTGTTTCGACGGTCTCGGCCGGTTTGACTTGCATGGCGAGAAACGTGCCGAGAAGAAGAATGATCGCGCTAAACATTTGTTGGATCGTTAGGCGTTCATGGAAAATCCAGGCCGAAAGCAGAAGCGCTCCCACCGGGCAGAGCAATTGCAATGTTTGCGACAAGGCCACTCCGATTTGGTGAATGGCGATGTAATAGAGGACGTGGGCCAGGGTGATGCAGACCACCGCTGAAACGATCAAGACGAGATTCACGTGCGTGCTGGCGTGCAGCGGTGCGGCGATTTTTCCGAAAGCCAGCGTCAGAAAAAGCAGCGCGCACGAAGTGAAGAAGCTAATGATGCCAAAACTGCGGATTGGTCCGAGCTCGGCGGAAGGGCGTTTCACCATCACGCTATAAAGAGCCCAGCAGAACGTCGCCGTCACTGCGATCGCCAATCCCGGCCAGGCGATGTGTTGGTCGGCTCCGTTTCGTTGAAACCAAATCACGCCGAAGGCACCGATCAATCCGATCGCCGTGCCGACTTGGAACTTCCACTGGCGAATCACCGATCGTTCCTCCGGGAAAAAAATAAGGGCAAGCAGTGCGGCAAAGATGACAGAGGTCCGCCCAAAAATCGCATAGACGCCCGGCCCGATATAATAAAGAGCGACGACCTGACCGACCTGGTGAATGACGTTCGGGATGCACGGCGGCAAGCAGATGGAGATGGCATGACGATCGATTTTCGGGCCGCCGCGCCGGACTCGTTGATAGACGAAGGGCGCGATAGCCAGACAGGCGACGGAATACCGATAAAAATTCTGCGACCATGGTTCGTAGTAGGGAATGAGATAGTACTGAAACAAAGAGGGGACAGACCAGATGACGATGGTGGCGAAAAGGGCCGCGTAACCCTTGGAAAGCTGGGGATCTCGCCTGGGCAAGGACGTTTTGGGCGAGCGGTTCATTCGTAATTTTGCTGGAATCGCAGGAGCGATTCAGTCAGAAATCAACAAGAGAAGCCCATGAAAATTACAAACTCGTCCGGATTGTCGATCTTATTAGCGATGTTGGTGGCTGGTGCCGCCGTTGATCAAGCGCAAGCAAAGCGACACAGCAGCAGCGGTGGTGGCGAAGATGAACACTCGAAAAAGGCGCTCGAGTTTATGGACCAAAAGCATTTCGACCAAGCGGCGGAAGAATTCGGAAAGGCCATCGCCGGAAGTCCCCAGGACGCGCGTCTCTATCATAACCGGGGAATTGCTTATTTCGACGGCGGTCAGGCGGCCGATGCCGCGCGCGACGCGAACGGGGCAGGTCAGCGCTACACCTCGGCCCTTGCCGATTTTTCGAAAGAGATCGAACTCACTCCGAAGGAAGAAGCCGGGTATGTCGGGCGCGCCCAGGTCGAAGTCATGCAAAGACAGTACGACCCCGCGGTTCAGGATTTGAATAAGGCGTTGGAGATAAAACCAGATGACGTGGTCGCTCTGCGTTTTCGGGGTTTCGCTAATATTGGACTTTCACAATGGGATAAAGCGGTCACGGATTTTACCGCGGTGATTCAGAAAGACCCTAACGACGCCGTCAGCTATGATCGCCGCGCCTGGGCCTACCGGAATCTCAAGCAACCTGAAAACGCGATCGCCGATTACGGGGCGATTTTGCAAAAGAACCCGACCGACGCCGATGCATTGGCCAAGAGGGGCTACACCTACAGCCTGATGCAGCAATACGACAAGGCGATCGCCGATTATGAACAGGTTTTAAAGATCAATCCGAATGACACGGCGACTCCGGAACGTTTGCAGTATGCGCGGGGAATGCTGGCGGCGAAAAATGCGCCGGTCCAACCGAGCGCCACTCCCACGCCGAAAGCGGGGCCCGGTTTGCTGACGCCGGTGAACATTGTGATGACCGTGGTCGTTCTGGTCATCATTGCGGTGATTGTGCGGCTGGTAACGCGTGGGAAAGAAGACTCGACGAGTAGCAGCCGGATCCGCTAGGCGGGTTTTTACCTTTAATCCTCCTCTTTCCCTTACAAATACACGCGGCGGCGCCATCAAGAGTAAGTTCACGTGGAAGTGCAGGATGAAAGAATCAGCGTGGAGGAAAGCAGTCAGCCGCCTCGGTAGTTCGGCCGCGGCGGTGAGTGAGGGCGGCTGCAACGTGCGAGATTGCTTGGTCGGGCGGGACAGTTGCCAAAGAAATTTCTTTGACAGTAACCCCCTGGCTGATAGTTTTTCGGCGCTTTTTCTGGACGAGGCGGTCCCATGGTCCTTCAAATGGCAAATTTGACGCGACTCTGGGACTTTTGACTCTATGGAGAAGCAGGTAACCGGATCGTCGGGCCGCCCATGTAGCTCAGTTGGCAGAGCACGTCCTTGGTAAGGACGAGGTCACCGGTTCAATCCCGGTCATGGGCTCCAGAGCTCCAGACCGGATTTGATGAAGTTAGTTTGAATTAAAAAGAAAGATCGAAATGGCAAAGGAATCATTTAAACGCGACAAGCCGCACATTAACGTCGGCACAATCGGTCACGTTGACCACGGTAAAACTACGCTCACGGCCGCAATTACCAGCGTTCTATCCAAGAAGGGCATGGCGGAAGCGCGCGCGTACGATTCAATCGACAACGCGCCGGAAGAAAAAGAGCGCGGCATCACCATCAACACGGCGCATGTGGAGTATTCCAGCGACAAGCGCCATTACGCCCACGTCGATTGCCCGGGCCACGCTGACTATGTCAAGAACATGATCACTGGCGCGGCCCAGATGGACGGCGCCATTCTGGTGGTTTCCGCGGCGGACGGTCCGATGCCGCAAACGCGTGAGCACATCCTGCTCGCTCGTCAGGTCGGTGTGCCGGCCATGGTCGTGTTCCTGAACAAAGTAGACATGGTCGACGACCCTGAGCTTCTCGATCTCGTCGAGATGGAAGTGCGCGACCTGCTCACGCAATACGAATTTCCAGGAGACAAAATCCCGATCGTCAAAGGCAGCGCGCTCAAGGCGCTGAACGGCGACGCCGAACAGGAAAAGCAGATTCTGGCGTTGATTGCCGCGGTGGATGATTACATCCCCGTGCCGGAGCGTCCGGTCGATCAGCCCTTCCTGATGCCAGTCGAAGACGTATTCAACATTGAAGGCCGTGGCACGGTTGCCACCGGTCGGGTGGAGCGCGGCATTCTCAAGAAAATGGAGGAAGTCGAACTTGTTGGAATCAAGCCGACGGCGAAGACGACAGTTACGGACATCGAAATGTTCCGTAAGCTTCTCGATGAAGCGCGCGCGGGCGATAACGTCGGCGTGTTGTTGCGCGGCACCAAGAAGGAAGATATCGAGCGTGGCCAGGTCATTGCCAAGCCGGGTTCGATCACTCCGCACAAGAAGTTTAAAGCGGAAGTTTATGTGCTGAGTAAGGAGGAAGGTGGACGTCACACTCCATTTTTCACCAATTACCGGCCGCAATTTTATTTCCGCACTACTGACGTGACCGGCGCCGTGAAGTTGCCGGACGGGGTGGAAATGGTCATGCCCGGAGACAACATCTCCATCGAAGTTGAACTTGGGGTGCCGATCGCGATGGAGAAAACCATCCGGTTCGCTATTCGTGAAGGCGGTAAAACCGTCGGAGCGGGTCGCGTGAGCGATATTCTGGACTAACGTTTGTCCTGCACTTTCACCTGCACCGGTTCTTTATGGCGGTGCAGCGTGTATGTGTAAGAGAAAGAGTAGGATTAAAGTTTTACATACGCCAGTAGCTCAATTGGTAGAGTTGCGGTCTCCAAAACCGTCGGTTGGGGGTTCGAGTCCCTCCTGGCGTGATTGGAAAGGAAGAATGATGAAGGAAGAACGGTCGGCGGAGAGCAGCCATCTTTTTCATCCTTTCGCCTTCAACCCTCATCCTTTTTAAAGTGATTGCGAAAACGAGAAACTTTTTTAACGAAGTGAAGATCGAGCTGCAAAAGGCTCAGTGGCCGTGGGACCCGAAAGAACACGGGTTTCGCCGTTACAAGGAGTTGTGGGACTCGACTCTCGTCGTCGTCATTTCCATGTTATTGTTAGGCGGCTACGTCGCGCTTTTTGACTTCGTTCTCGTGAACGTGGTCCATTTTTTCACTAAACTGCACTAATCATGGCACAAGCGATCTCAGGGAAAGATCAATGGTTCGTGGTTCACGTCCTGTCCGGTCAAGAGAACAAGGTGCGCGAGAACATCATGAAACGCGTCAAGACCGAGGAAATGGGGGATTTGGTTTATGAAGTGCTCGTCCCCACCGAACGTGTTTCCGAAATTAAAAAGGGACGGAAAAGCGAGACCACGCGGAAGTTCTTCCCCGGTTACCTCATCGTGAACATGCATCTGCTCGACGAGAACAATCAACTCGTCGGCCGCACCTGGTATTTTGTTCGCGACACTCCCGGCGTGATTGGCTTCGCCGGCACGAAAGACAAACCGATCCCGATGCGCCCGTCAGAAGTCGAATCGATGCTCGCACAGATGAAGGAGCGCGAAGAAAAAGTGAAACCGAAGGTTTCGTTCGAAGTCGGCGAAACGGTGAAGGTGGCCGACGGACCGTTCCAAAACCAGAACGGAATTGTCGAAGAGATCGATCCGGAACGCGGCAAATTGCGCGTTTCAGTCACGATCTTTGGTCGCGCGACACCGGTGGAACTGGAATACTGGCAAGTCGAACGCGGCTAAAATTTTCTGACAGAATTAACAAAATGATCAGAATGTTCTCAGAAACTATTTGGTAGATTCTGTTCATTCTGTCCAAAATCCAATGGCCAAAGAAAAAATAGCAGAGATCAAATTACAAATTCCGGCAGGGCAGGCGAATCCCGCACCGCCCGTAGGTACTGCGCTCGGACCGCGCGGCATCAACATCATGGCGTTTTGCAAAGAGTTTAACGCCGCCACCCAGAAGCAGGCGGGCGACATTCTCCCGGTCGTGATCAGCGTTTTCAAGGACAAGTCATTCACTTTCATTACCAAAAGCCCGCCGGCTGCGATATTATTGAAAAAAGCCGCCAACATTGCGGCCGGGTCGAAAGAGCCGAACAAGACCAAAGTCGGCAAAGTGACGCGGAAACAGGTCATGGACATCGTGAAAACGAAAGGGAAAGACCTGAACGCACGCAACGACGAAGCCGCCTTTCGTATCATTGCTGGCACCGCCCGGCAGATGGGCCTCGAAATCGTCGATTAGTTTCCCTAGGCGGCGGCCGATAGCGGTCGCAAACCTCGAGACGCGTATTTTCGAATTGCGTCTCAGGAGGTGATTCGCATTCACGCGGGAAGAGGTTACGGGGGCGTTGGTTCGCCCAAATATTCCCATTCCTGGAGCGCGATCGGAACGTTGCCGTTTTTCCAAACAAAGTCGTGAAACGCGCGAAGATTGAATTTCTGTCCCTGGCGCATGCGCGCGTCGGCGAGAAATTTCAAAATCTGTAGTTTACCGATTTGGTAGGTGAGGGCCTGACCGGGCCCGGTGGAAAAGGCGATTGCTTCCTGTCTCGCAGTTCCGGAATCCATCGGTACTTTTTCTTCGAGATATTTCGCGGCTTGCTCGAGAGTAAATTGGCCCAGCGCGAGTTTGACATCCACTTCAACGCGCAGGGCGCGAAGTCGCATGAAATTGTAAATGATTTCGCGGGTGTGCGGGCTGTCATCGAATAACCCGGCCTGGAGCATCATTTCTTCCGCGTAAAAGCCAATTCCTTCGTTCGCGCCGGAATCGTAGTAATGCCGGCGGATGGCGTCTTCATGTTTCCAGGAAAGGCAAAGTTGAAAATAATGGCCGGGAATTCCTTCGTGAACAATGATTGGACGGGGATCCGTCGCGGTGGCTTTCCAAAAATATCCGAGATTTTCCGAAGGCTCCGGGACGTAGCGGATGCAATTCTCATTTAAACGCGACGGCGAAGTGAAATCGTCCGTTTCGGTGAACCCGAGTGCGCGCAGAAATTCCGGCGTTGCTCGCAAGGTGTAGTGCTGGACCCAAGCCGGAACGGTCAAGATGCCGCGTTCATTCAGAAACTTTCTGATTTGCAGCTCTCTCTCTGCGGCATCTTTGATCTCAGAGTCGATGTTCGATGCCAGCTTGAGAGGCTGAACATTTTTGTCCCGGTTTTTCTCGTAAGTTTCAAAGGCCACGGCGCGATTCCATTCCTGGCGACCCATGGCCAGTATCTCTTCGGGCGAATAGGGGTAGAACGCGACATTCTTCAAAAAGAAAACGTAGGCATCTCTGCCG
The DNA here is from genome assembly GCA_963846065.1 of uncultured Verrucomicrobiae bacterium. Lineage (GTDB taxonomy): Bacteria > Verrucomicrobiota > Verrucomicrobiia > Chthoniobacterales > UBA10450 > DASPUI01. The sequence goes on along the minus strand of CAWJUP010000007.1, from coordinate 53,756 downwards.
AGCGCAGTTTGCTGGGGCAACGATGGCAGGGAGTCTCGCAAGAATTTTTGGAAATTTTCCAGCGCATCAGCGGCTTGTTCGATCGCCCCATTCAGTTCCTGATCTTTTAATGTGGTCGAAGGGCGAAGCGCGCTCGCCATTTTCCTCAGGCGATCACGAATGCCATCGAGCGACTGAATCGCGACAGTCGCGAAGGGGGCCGGGGGTTTCTCGAGATTGATTTCGCCTTGTTGCAAAATGGACGGAATGTTTTGGATCCGGCCAAGAATTTCCCGGCTGCGCGCTCCGTCGTAAGGCGCAGGAACAGTCAGCGCTTCGGCTAACGCCGTGAGCGTCTGGTCGAGGTAAAAATTTGGATCGCGTTTCCAGCGAGGATTCACATCCAGTTCCCAGCGCACGCGTGCCAGCGCTGAGCTAACCAATTTGTAATCGACCTGTTTGGGGATCGGCCAACTGGTGGAATCGATCTCTTTCCAGCGTGTCTCGAATTCCGTCAGGTCAGAGCGTCGTTGGTCGATGGCCGATTTCGACCAATCGCGTGTTCCGCCTGGTCTTTCCATTCGGTTGACATCGTCGTCGGTGAAAGGCGCATTCTTCGCGCGCCAGACCCAGAAATCGTGCGCAAGCTTATCGAGGGGTTCGACTTCGGAATACGCCGGCGTCAATGGGGCAAACAACATCACGGCCAGCGCTGCTTGCATTAGGCCAGCGCGGTGTCGAACTCTAAAAAGCGGCCGGGATCTCACGGCTCCAATTGAACTGAAGGATTCGAGCAAAACAAATTATATCGCAGTGCACCGGTCCACCCATCTGCCAAAAGACCCGTCGGATTGAGCGCTCTTGCTTTTTCCTCCGGAAATTTCTATACCGCTCGAATGCTCTTTCGATCTTTTACCCTTGCTCTGGTCCTTTCCGTCTCGTCCATTTTTGCCGCCGATCAAACGATTGCGTTAAAGGCGGCCCGCCTGTTCGATGGGAAATCCAAATCACTCATCAGCAACGGTGTCGTGATCATCCAAGGGAATAAGATCACCGACGTCGGCAGCGGAATCGAAACGCCGGCCGATGCGAAGGTAATCGACCTTGGCGACGCGACGCTCTCGCCCGGTTTTATCGACGCGCATACCCATCTCACATCGGATTTTTCCGGCGATTACAACAAGCGCCGGCTGGATAACCTGGATCTGAATGTTTCGGAGCAGGCGATCAAATCGACCGTCAATGCCCTCAAGACAGTTGAAGCCGGGTTCACCACGGTGCGTGATGTGGGCAGTCGATTCGAAGGCAGCCCCGAATTTGTCGACGTTGCCTTGCGCAATTCGATCAATAAAGGCGTCGTGGTTGGCCCACGGATGCTGGTTGCGACAAAAGGGATCGGCGCGACCGGGGGCCACTTCGATCCGACGGGCGGATTTCGCGACATGATCTTCGGTAGGGAACCGGACTACACCGATGGGATTGCTGATAGTCCGGACGCCATTCGGAAAGCGGTCCGGTTCGAGGTCAAGAACGGCGCGGATTGTATCAAGGCGGCCGTTTCCGGCGGTGTGCTGTCGTTGGCGGACGAGGTGGATGTTCCGCAACTGACTCCTCAGGAAATGGTGGCACTGGTCGACGAATCGCATCGGCTGCGCAAAAAAGTGGCGGTCCACTGCCACGGCGATCAGGCGGCGAAGGATGCGATTACGGCCGGAGTCGATTCGATCGAGCACGGCTCGTTTATGAAGCCGGATACGCTCGCGATGATGAAGCAAAAGGGAACATTTCTCACGCCAACGCTGATGGCTTCCGAATGGATTATTCAGAACATGAAAAATTATCCTCCGGCGTTACAGGCGAAAGCGAAGGCTGCCTACGATGCGCGATCGGAGATGTTCAAAAATGCGCTCAAGACCGGTGTGAAGATTTCATTCGGCACTGACGCGGCAGTTTTTCCGCACGGAATGAACGCGAAAGAATTTAAGTTAATGGTCGATCTTGGGATGCCACCCATCGATGCGCTGAAAGCCGCCACCTCGAGCGATGCTGAACTTTTGAACATCGCGCAAAAAACCGGCACGCTCGAAAAAGGAAAACTGGCCGACATCGTGGCCATGCCCGGAGATCCAACGAGCGACATCACTGCGACCGAACGAGTTTCGTTCGTAATGAAAGAAGGGAAAATTATTCGCAACGGTCCGCCCAGTTCTTCGCCAATGGCATCGACTTGGACGGTTGATCCGGAACTTTTGGACGCCGACTGACAATCGCCTTGTTCAAGGTTTGGATGACCGATCGGCAATTAAAGAAGTTTTGGCCGTTGGTGGCATTAATTGGAATAGCGGGAATAGGAACAGCCGCATGTCGATATTTCGTCCGATGAATACAAATTACCTGATCGGAATTGTTTTCCTCGTTGCGGTTACGAACGGCGTTTCATTCGCCGTCGGAAATCCAGAAGCAGAAGCGCAAAAAGCTGCCGAACATTGGCTGGGGCTGGTCGACACGGGAAAGTATCTGGAGAGCTGGAACGAAACGGCTCCGTTTTTCCAGCGTAGTGTTCCCAAAGATCAATGGGAGATGAGTGGAAAGCGAATCCGCGAATCGTTTGGCAGAATGCTTTCGCGCAAGCTGAAGAGTGCGCGCTATACAAAATCAGTGCCCGGTGCGCCGGACGGCGAGTACGTCATTCTTCAATTCGATACATCGTTCGAAAATAAGAAAGCCGCCATCGAAACGATCACGCCAACGCTCGATAAAGATGGTCGCTGGAAAGTGTGCGGGTATTTTATTAAATAGCCTCGGCGGAGACGGCTCGCTGGGTTGAGGCGTTCTGGTTGTTGGAAAAAACACGGCGACATCGCACCGTGGCTGCAGCAAAACGCGGACGATTCCTACGGATTCGTGCAGACCACCTGGTAGAACCGGCCGTTTGAATTTGCAGTTGAATCAATGCTGCTGAGCGAAAGAATTCCCAAACCGGCGGTGGCCGGTGATTGCAGTGTTTGCCAGTTGCTGCCTAACGAGTCGACAAACTCGACCTGATAAACTTTGCCGGGAATGCTCGGCCAGGTAATCGAGACGTTACCGGTGCTCGGGTCGCGGGAAATCTGGGCACGAAATGCGGTATTTGGATTCAGGAAGTCGTAGACGCCCGTAGCCGTTTGATCGGTGATCGCAGGAATCCAAAGAGTGAGGAATTCATTGGGATCGATATTTCCGTCCCCATTCCCGGGTGGACCTTGTGCGGCCAGCGCGCCACCGTCCGCGGTTTGATAGGCGACCGCCGCGAGATAAATCTTTTGCGGCATTGAACCGAATGCTTCGACCAGGTCGATGACGCCTTCCATCACGCCGGAAGTGTCTGCGGCTTTCGTGCAGACTGAATCGGCGGGAGCGTTAAACCATCCGAGATAGCTGTTCGAGTTTTCGCCGGCTAAAAATGGTTTCCCGCTCGGCAGGGCAGTCGTTCCAGCTTTGGCCCATGGAGCGGCACTGCTCGCGCTGGCCAGCAGCTGGTCGGTGACGAAGATAAAATGATCGTTTGCGCCGGCGTTGTTCGTTCCGGGAGACCAGGTGGCAACATACAACTTCGTTCCGCGAACGGCTGCGTAAATAATCATCCCATTGCTGTTTTGCAGATAACCGGCCGAATCAGGCTGGCCGTCCATGATGAAGGGGACCGGCGTTGTGGTTGGTGGCGGCGCAGGGGTAGGAGTAGGTGTAGGTGTAGGTGTAGGTGTAGGTGTAGGTGTCGGGGTAGGGGTAGGGGTAGGGGTAGGGGTAGGAGTCGGTGTGGGGGTGGAGCTCGCGCCCGGAGCGACGTAGACATGCTGAATGGGAGAAGAGACGGTGTTTCCTTTCGTGTCCGAAGCAGTGACGTAATAATCGACGTAGGTGTCGGTTAATCCGGTGATCTTCGAGTAATAGTAATCGGCGAAGTATTGCGGCGTTGGCACGATTTGGTTGGAAACGATGCGTTTCGTCATGGAAATCGCCTGCCATGGACCGGTGTCGTTACCGCCAGCGTAGGTTTTGAATTCATCGCGATTGGGCGCTCCATTATTCCCGTTCGACCGATAATTCAGCGTGACGTTTCCGATGCCTGAGACATCGTAGGCGTAGGTCCAGATCCAGAAATCGGTATTCGGCGGCGTGTAACTGGCGTAGCCATATTGCACACCGTAATTTTGCGCGCCCGGGTTCCAGGGATGACGTTGCGGGAGAAAAATTGTCGGCGCCGTAGTGTCTTGGGAGAAATTACCGTTGACCGTGCTGTCGATTTCGCGAACCACGTTACTTTGCGCGACCTGGCACCGTTTGATTTGATCGGCGACGCCGTAATAGAGAAAGCCGCTGTCCAGACCGGCGAGATAATAATGCCAGGCCAATTCGACACTGTTCGGCGTTGTGGAAAAACTTCCCGGATCTCGAACTTGATCGACGCGCGGAGTGAGGCCGCTGATTTGTTGAGCCGTTCGGACTCGATTCTCTGTGGCAATAGTGGTTCGCCAGAAATCGCCTTTTGTGGTGGTGCCTAAACTTGGATCGACCACATTCTTTCCATTTGCGCCGGTGTAACTGGGCGGCCAGTTCCAGTTGATATAACTGGGAGATCCAAAATCGCTGTCGGCGTAAACCCAGCCGCCATCCTCAACGTGGACAACGTCGTTAGGATCAGCCGGCCAATCCTTGAGAAATTGCTCGACGGTGGTCGGTTCCCAGCCTTTGCCGCTGACCTGCGAAACAAAGTTTGGGATCCACTCATTATAATATGAGTAACCACCGCTCCAGGCGTTGTCCCCGTCATGCGCGAGCAAAACCAATGATGGCTTGCCGGTGTTGTTCCTCGACGCCAGAGGATTGATCAGATTCACATCCCATTGACCGTAGCTGTCTTTCCAACCCAGCGATTGATCGGCTGGGATCAGTGCAATGGTCGACGCTGCACCGGTGCTGGGGTTTACATATCGGGCGGTGTGCGTTTGATAACAAAAAGGCATCGCTGCAGTCGGCGCGCAGCCGCGATCGATGCCCAAGGTTTGATAATTGTTCACTCCCTGGGCCGGGTTCAATTGGTCGGCTTTGTTCGGGAGATCGCAATTCTCGCCGCCCGATCCGAGATTGAGTGGCATATCCGGGCACGTGCGAGCGAGATGATTGTTCGCGACGACGGTCCAGGAAATTCCAAGCTGATTGAGAATGGGAATCATCCGCTCGGAGAAACACGTCTCCGCTGGAAAATATCCGTGTGAAATATTCGAGCCCCAGAAAATCTGCATTTGGCGCTGATGAATTTGAAGCTCCATCAGGAGCGTGGCGTCGCTGACCAAGGGGGCCATGGCGTGGTGATAGGTAAAGTTGACCAAATCCAGGCGCGGTTTGCCGCCGGTAGTGGTCCAGCCGTGCGCTTCCTGATTCCATTGATACCAGGTTGGACTGTACCACTGGTTGGCCGCGCCGAGGCTCTGAACGTTTTCCATCAGGGCGCCGGACATGTTGAGTTGCGCGCCGGAATTGAGGTAGGAGCCGATGTTGTAGAGCGTTCCTCTTGGTTCCTGCTGATAAACGTTGATCCGATCGGCGAGATCGAAAACCGTCGTTAGGCTTTCGTTCGGTTCAGAGCGGCCGGCATTCTGAGCCTGGATGGTGTCCCAGGCGTTTTCGTAATGATCACTGCTGGGACGTTTATCGGGCCAATAGATTGGCTGATGTAAATGCCAAAGCCACGAGGTGTGGACGCTATTGTTCTGCGCGAGCAACGACTGGGTCGCGATGAACCACGTCGCAACTGCCCGCCAACAGTGCGAACTGCGCGGCATCGCGCGAGATTAGAGATTCATCTCAACGGAGGCAATTTCATTGTCCGGCTTCCGGCCGCCGAATTTGGTCTTACCAACCGCGACCGACAATCGCCACTTTTACCGAATCGCTCGTATTGCTGATGTAATACAAACCGACGCCACCGGCGCCGTAGACGCGGTAAAAGGTGTAAGGCTGGCCTTCAAAAAATACCGGATTGTCCCAATCGATCGGCGATCGGCCGTGAAACGGAAATGGTATGAGCCGACGGCAACCGAGTCGCCGAAATTTATCGATCGGGTATCGCGAAAGTCTCCTCGACCGTTGTAGAGACTGCCGCCTCGCTTCCGTTGTAGGGAGTGTATCTCCAATTGCGAACGCCGTTCGTTGGATACCAATCCTCGCCGAACACTTCGTTCTCACTTTCCGAGCGGAACGATTTTGTAAACGACTGTTCGTGTTCCGACATTGTCGATGATGGCCGGTTGAATGTGATCTTCGCCAGCGAAGCGGTACGAATAAAACGCAATTTCGTAATCCGCGCCGCCCCACTGGCTTAAATTGACTGGATGACCGCAAGCGATATCAAAGACCCGAACGTTCGGCCCGTGATGATGATCCGCGTGTTCGTCTTTGTTCGCTGCCGCCACACTCGGCTTGGCGGCTGCGTCCGCCGCCGCGACTTCGTCTTTTGAAGCGACCAGCTTCGAATCGCGCAGTGAAGAAATGAGAGAATCGCTGGCCCCTTGTGATTTCAACAGTGTTTCCTGCGGCCCGGTCAGGAGGTGAAGGAGCTTGCGCTGGGCGACGTCATCTTTAATGGAGGCTTCGGTTTCGTGCATGCGCACCATCAGGGAAATTTCGCTGAACCCAATTGGGCGGGCGAAGGAGTGGCCGGCGGCGAAGAAGAGAAGCGCCAGCGCGGCGCAGATACTATAATAGGTGGGGCGTTTCATACCCACTGGTTTTACCAAATAAGGCCCCAAAATTGCAATCCAAAACGGATGCCGGCACCGTCAATCGATCCGGGCCCGTCGGAAACAACACTTTGACAGGCGGAAAGGATGCGCTACTTTTGCCGCCCCGATTCACCACCGCAGGAGAGCAAAAGCTCGGTTGCACTGCAAAATCGACATGTCTCAAAATCACAGCAAAAGATACCGCGCCGCCGCCGAATTGGTGGATCGCAAAAAGGCCTACAATCTCAACGACGCGGTCGCGACGTTGAAAAAGTTTCCGGGGACCAAGTTCGACCAGACGGTAACGGTTTCGTTTCGTCTCGGAGTCGATCCAAAACAATCCGATCAAATGGTTCGTGGGACTTGTGCGCTTCCGCACGGGAGCGGCAAACAAGTTCGGGTGCTCGTTTTCGCAGAAGGCGTTGCCGCCAAAGCCGCCAAAGATGCCGGCGCAGAGTTTGTCGGCTTCAAAGACATGATCCAGAAATGTCAGGAAGGTTTTCAGGATTTTGATGTCGCGGTTGCGACTCCGGCAGCGATGGCGGAAGTCCGCAAACTGGGAAAAGTGCTCGGACCACGCGGATTGATGCCGAATCCGAAAGCGGGGACGGTGACCGATGACACAGCCAAAGCGGTCGAGGAAGTGAAAGCCGGCCGCGTGGAATTCAAACTCGACAAAAACGGGAATGTCGCCGTTCCGGTTGGAAAATTTTCGTTCCAAGAAAATGCGTTAATTGAAAATGGAAAAGCGGTGATCGAAGCGGTGGTGCGCGCGCGTCCGGCAACGGCCAAGGGCCGTTACCTTGACGGGATTACGTTAAGCGCAACCATGTCGCCCGGGTTGCGGCTCGATCCTTCACCTTACCTGGCCGCCTAACATGAGACCTGAAAAAGCTAACCTAGTTTCCGATTTGTCCGAGCAGTTGAATCGCTCGCCCTTCGTTCTTGTCACCGACTACAAGACAATGAGCGTGACCGATTTCGGCGAACTGCGAAATCGCCTGGCCGGAGCGGGAGCGGAAGTTCATGTCGTAAAAAACAGTTTTTTGCGGCGCGCGATCAAAGATGCCGGTCTGGCCGCGGTCGACGAACAATTGACGGGCCAAACGGCAGTCGTGACCGGAGCCAAGGATGTCGCGCCGGTGGCGAAGATCATCAAGAATTTCGCGAAGGAATTCAAAAAAGCGGCGTTGAAGATCGGCCTGATCGACAAGGCGATTGTTTCGACGGCGGAACTAGAGACGCTGGCGGATTTGCCGTCGCGAGAAATTTTGCAGGCGCAACTGCTGGGGCTGTTGCTATCGCCTGCGACCAAGTTGGCTCGATTGTTAAATGAGCCGGCGGCGTCGCTTGCGCGATTGTTGAACGCCAAGGCACAAAAGGAGGAAAATCCGGCTCCGGCCGGAGCATAAATTTTGTAGGGCGGGCGCATTGCCCGCCGCGGCGACCAAGTGTGGTTGCTCTACAACAACGAAAACAATAACCGATCTCGCGGCTGCGGGATTCAAATTTGCGGAGGCTTCCGCGGACGGTGAATGGAGGAAAAGAAAATGGCAGATACAGATAAAATTGTGGAGCAATTGAGCTCGTTGTCCGTGCTCGAAGTTGCTGGATTGGTCAAACAACTGGAAGAGAAGTGGGGCGTGAGCGCAGCGGCTCCCGTGGCTGTGGCGGCAGCGCCGGCTGGCGGAGCAGGCGCGCCGGCGGCAGCCGCCGAAGAGAAGACTTCGTTTGACGTGATTCTCAAGGAGATGGGCTCGAACAAGATTGGCGTGATTAAAGAGATCCGTGGTGCCGTTCCGGGGCTCGGATTGGCTGAAGCCAAAGCTTTGGTCGAGAGCGCTCCGAAACCGATCAAGGAAGGCGTGACCAAGACTGAAGCCGAAGAAATCAAGAAGAAGGTGGAAGCGGCGGGAGCCAAGGTCGAGATCAAGTGACGCGATAGCGTCATCCTGAGCGAAGTCGAAGGATCTCGTCTTTAGACAAATTTCAGAACGGCCGATGCGCAAAAAGGCTTGCGTGTCGGCCGTTTTTTGTTTAAGTCCAGGTTCTGTTAGAAGTAGGGAGACTTATTTTTAACCTGCAGTTCGAGGAAAAGAAAAACACAGGCAACAAAACGGTGGAGTTTGTTTGACAGACCGCCGTTTTGGGGTAATTTTTGCGTCCCTCGCTTTCCGGTCGAAGTCATAGATCCTGTACCCATGGGGCGCCATCCATTGTGGCGCCGGAGCGAGTTCAACCCTTGGTTTAGTGATTATGTCAGAACGAAATTCGGAACGTATCCACTTCGGAACCATCAAAGAGGCGATCGAGCCTCCCAACCTGATCGAGGTTCAACTCAACTCCTACGTCGACTTTCTGCAAAAGGACGTCCCGTATTCAAAGCGGAAAAACCAGGGCCTCCAGGCGGTTTTTAAGGAAGTTTTCCCGATCGAGAGCTATGACGAAAAGGCTGTTCTCGATTTTAGCCACTACGACATCGGCGAACCGAAGCTCAGCGCGCTTGAAGCGCAGCGCGAAGGCCAGACTTATAGCGCGCCGTCTGCATGTGACGTTCCAGCTCCGCGAGGAGAAGGGGACCAAGGAAGAGAAAGTTTACATGGGCGAAATCCCGCTCATGACTGCGCAGGGAACCTTTGTTATTAACGGCGCCGAGCGTGTAGTCGTTTCCCAGCTTCATCGTTCTCCAGGCATTGCTTTCGAGTCGAGCATCCATCTCAACGGCAAGGTGCTCTATAGCTTCCGGATCATTCCAGACCGCGGTTCGTGGATCGAAGTGCAATTCGATACCGCCGATCTCCTTTACATTTATCTCGATCGCCGCAAACGCCGTCGCAAATTTTTGGCGACCACGTTCCTCCGCGCCCTCGGTTACGGTTCGGATGACGAAGTCATCAAACTTTTTTACAACGTCGAAACGCTCAAACTGAGCGACAAACTCGACGAGGAAAAACTCGCGACCAAAGTTCTGACCGCTGAAGTGCTCGATGGTGAAACCACCGTGGCCCGCGCGTTCGAGCCGCTCACTCTGGCCACCGTCCGCCAAATCATGGCGCTCGGGACCAAAGAAGCAAAAGTCATCGACATTTCCACGGACGACACCGTCGTCAAAGCGCTTCGTAAAGATCCGGCTCACGATCAGGAAGAGGCGCTCAAGGATATTTACCGCCGCTTGCGTCCGGGCGATCCACCGACGGTCGCGAACGCGCGTGCGTTGCTCAAGCGACTCTTTTTCGATCCGAAGAAATACGACCTCGGTCGTGTCGGTCGTTATAAAATCAATCAGAAGCTGGGAATCGACGTGGATTTGGGCGAGCGAATCCTGACCGACAAGGATTTCATTGCGGCGATCAAATATCTGATCAACCTGCGTCGCGGCGAAGGCACGCTCGATGACATCGATCATCTGGGCAGTCGACGTGTTCGGACGGTGGGTGAATTACTGGCAAATCAATGCCGGGTGGGTCTGGCCCGGACTGAACGACTCGTGAAAGAGCGCATGACGCTGTTCGATATCAACGTCGACGGAATGACTCCGCAGAAGCTGATCAATCCGAAAGCGCTCAGCGCGGTCATTCGCGACTTCTTCGGTCGCTCGCAGCTGTCTCAGTTCATGGATCAAACGAATCCGCTCGCGGAATTGACGCACAAACGCCGTTTGTCAGCGCTTGGGCCAGGTGGCCTCTCGCGCGATCGCGCCGGTTTCGAAGTGCGCGACGTGCATCCATCACACTACGGACGCATTTGCCCGATCGAAACTCCGGAAGGACCGAACATCGGTCTGATCAGCTCGATGTCGACGTTTGCCCGGATCAATGAGTTCGGATTCATCGAAACCCCGTATCGCAAGGTGAACAACGGTCGCGTGACAGACGAGATCGAATATCTCACCGGTGATCGCGAGGAAAATTATCTCGTGGCGCAAGCCAACGCTCCGGTTGACGGACGCGGTCATTTCACCGGCGAAAAAGTTTCAGTGCGTTATCGCGGGGACTTCCTGGAAGTCGAACCGGCGAAGGTGCACTTTATGGATGTATCGCCGAAACAACTCGTTTCGGTTGCGGCCGGGCTGATTCCGTTCCTCGAACACGACGATGCGAACCGGGCTCTGATGGGCTCGAACATGCAACGCCAAGGCGTTCCGCTGATCGTTTCCGAATCGCCCCTCGTCGGCACCGGACTCGAAGGCAAGGTGGCGCGCGATTCGCACGCAGTGGTGTTGTCCGTGGATAGCGGAAAGGTCGCATCGGTCACCGCCGACCAGATCATCGTGTCGAAAGACGGTCATGTTCCGGAGCATCGCAAGAAATTGAAGAGCGACCCGGAAGACGGATTTTACGTCTACGAATTGCGCAAATTTATGCGCTCGAACGCCGGTACGTGCGTGAATCAAAAGCCGATCGTGAAGAAAGGCCAGCACGTGAAGAAAGGCCAGGTCATTGCCGACGGCCCGAATACGGAGCATGGCGAACTGGCCCTCGGCCGCAACGTGCTCGTCGCGTTCATGCCGTGGAATGGTTACAACTTCGAAGACGCCATCATGATCTCGGAGAAGGTGGTGAAGGAAGACATTTACACCTCGATTCATATTGATGAATTCGAGATCGGCGCCCGGGATACCAAACTCGGTCCCGAAGAAATCACCCGGGATATTCCGAACGTCAGCGAAGAAGCGCTGCGCAATCTCGGACCGGACGGTGTGGTTCGCGTGGGCGCGGAAGTGAAGCCGGGCGATATTCTCGTCGGCAAAATTACGCCCAAGAGCGAAACCGAACTGGCGCCGGAAGAAAGATTGCTGCGCGCGATCTTCGGTGAAAAAGCGGCCGACGTGAAAGACACGTCGCTGACGGTACCGTCAGGCACTTACGGGATTGTGATGGACGTCAAAGTTTCATCGCGCAAAGAAGTCTCCCGCGAAAAACTGACGCCGGCAGAAACCAAAAAGCAGCTCAAGGCGATCACGGAAGAGCATCGCAAAAAGAAAGAAGAGCTGACCGAACAGCTGACCGACGCGCTTTCGAATATTTTGTTGGGCGAAAAAATTCCGCTCGACGTCGTCAATGCGGAGACCGGTGAGATCATCATTCCGGCGAACCGCAAGATTACCAAAACGCTGCTGCGCAAGCTGGCGATGGTTTACGATCACATCGAGATCGATCCGTCGCCGATTCGCAACAAGATCCGCGAGATCATTGCCCATTACGAACATAAGTTCGCCGAGCTCGAGCTCGAGCGTGAGCGTTCGATGGACCGCGTAGAGAGCGGTGACGACATCGACCCCGGCATCATCAAGCAGGTCAAAGTTTACATCGCATCAAAGCGCAAGCTTTCGGTCGGCGACAAGATGGCTGGCCGTCACGGAAACAAGGGCGTTGTCGCTCGAATCGTTCCGGAAGAAGACATGCCATTTTTGCCGGATGGAACGCCGGTTGAAATCGTTTTGAACCCGTTAGGCGTGCCCAGCCGAATGAACGTCGGGCAGGTGCTCGAAACACACTTGGGCGTCGCCGCAAAAGCGCTCGGCTTCAAAGTAGCCACACCGGTATTCGACGGAATCGCTGAAGCGAAGATTCGCGAGTACCTGAAGGACGCGAAGAAAAAGGAAGGTTTCGCCTGGGTCCAGGAGACGGGAAAATCGCGGCTATTCGACGGGCGAACCGGCGATCAGTTCGATCAGGAAGTGGTTGTTGGCTACATCTACATGATGAAGCTCGGTCACCTGGTCGCGGACAAGATTCACGCGCGCGCGGTCGGTCCGTACTCCCTGGTGACGCAGCAACCGCTGGGCGGTAAGGCGCAATACGGCGGCCAACGCTTCGGAGAAATGGAAGTGTGGGCGCTGGAAGCTTACGGCGCGGCTTACACCCTGCAGGAACTGCTGACGGTCAAGTCGGACGACGTTCAAGGACGCACCCGGATCTACGAATCGATCGTCAAAGGCGATAATTCGCTCGAAGCCGGTACACCCGAATCTTTCAATGTGCTGATCAAGGAAATGCAGTCGTTAGGCCTCGACGTCAAAGTCGGTGGCCAGGCGCCGAGCAGCGTCTTTGATAATGCGAGCTAACAAGTTTTAGAAATCACATCGACCCCAATTAGAAAATCATGAACGAACATTCCTGGCGTGAGTTAGTGGGCGAAGAACGGCCCGTGGGTTTTGACCAAGTCGCGATCGGTGTTGCTTCCAGCGACACGATGCGCTCGTGGAGTAAAGGCGAGGTCAAGAATCCCGAAACGATCAATTACCGCACCTTCAAGCCGGAGAAGGGCGGACTTTTTTGCGAACGTATTTTCGGTCCGACTCGTGACTGGGAATGTTCGTGCGGAAAATACAAGCGGATCAAGCACAAGGGTGTGATCTGCGACCGTTGCGGCGTGGAAGTGACGCTGGCGCGGGTTCGCCGCGAGCGAATGGGGCATATCGAACTGGCCGTTCCCGTTTCGCACATCTGGTTTTACAAATGCATGCCATCGCGCCTGGGTCTCATGCTCGACATGAGCGCCCGCCAGCTCGAACGCGTGATCTATTATGAGGATTACATCGTCATCGATCCGGGCAAAACGCCGTTGCAAAAGGCGCAGCTCCTGAACGAAGTCGAGTATCGCGAAGCCCAGGAACAATACGGCGAGGATTTCGTTGCCGGCATGGGCGCTGAAGCGGTCAAAACTCTTTTGGCCGAGATCGACCTGAACAAGCTCAACAAAGAGCTGGAAAAGGCGATGGGCGCGACCAAGAGCAAACAAATCCGCAAGAAACTCGCGAAGCGTCTCAAGCTGGTGCAGGGATTCAGTTCCTCGCACGCGCGACCCGAGTGGATGGTTCTGGACGTGCTGCCGGTGATTCCGCCGGATTTGCGGCCGTTGGTTCCTTTGGAAGGTGGACGTTTTGCCACCTCCGACTTAAACGATCTCTATCGTCGCGTCATCAACCGTAACAATCGTCTGAAAAACCTGCTCCAGCTGAAAACGCCGGACGTCATCATTCGTAACGAAAAGCGAATGTTGCAGGAAGCGGTCGACGCGCTGTTCGATAACGGCCGTCACGGTCGCGCGGTGACCGGCGCGGGCAATCGTCCCCTGAAATCGCTGAGCGACATGCTCAAAGGCAAGGGCGGACGTTTCCGTCAGAATTTGTTAGGCAAACGCGTCGATTATTCGGGCCGTTCCGTCATCGTTATCGGTCCGGAGTTGAAGCTGCATCAGTGCGGTCTTCCGAAGAAGATGGCGCTCGTTTTGTTCGAGCCGTTCATCATTCGCCGGTTGAAAGATCTCGGTTACGTCCACACGGTTCGGAGCGCGAAGAAAATGATCGAACGACAGACGCCTGAGGTCTGGGACATTCTGGATGAAGTGACGCGAGGACATCCGGTGTTGCTGAACCGGGCGCCGACCCTGCATCGACTTTCGATTCAGGCGTTTGAGCCTCAGCTGATCGAAGGCGAAGCGATTCGCATTCATCCGCTGGTTTGTACCGCTTACAACGCGGACTTCGACGGCGACCAGATGGCCGTTCACGTGCCGCTCTCGGTCGAGGCGCAGATGGAAGCGCGCATGCTGATGCTCGCGCCGAATAACATCTTTTCGCCTTCCAGCGGAAAGCCGATCACCACTCCTTCGCAGGATATTACGCTGGGCTGCTACTACATGACGCAGAACCCGCGGGGGCTGAAGAAAGAGGGCGTGCTGATGCCTCTGTTTAGCGAACCGGTCGAAGTGGAATTCGCGATGAGCGAAGGCGCAGTCAAAACTCACGATCGTATCCGTTACAAGAATCCGGATTTCGGAAAGCAGACGGTTTTTGGAAATTCTGAAGCCAAGGTCATCGAAACGACGGCCGGTCGCGTTATTTTCAATCAGATTTGGCCCAAGGATCTCGGATTCTTCAACAAAGCTGCCGGCAAGAAGCAGCTCAGCGATATTATTTGGCGTTGTTACCAGGTCGCGGGACCGGCGGTGACGGTGCAAACGCTCGACAAACTGAAGGAGCTCGGATTCACCGAAGCGACGCGAGCCGGTATTTCGATCGGAATTTCGGACATGATTATTCCGAAAGAGAAGCAGACCGAGTTGGAGAATGCTTACCGGCAAATCCGGCAGGTCGAGCAGCAATATCGCAAAGGTATCATTACGGACGGCGAGCGTTACAATAAGATCATCGACATCTGGACGCACGCGGGTGACGAGATTTCAAACGTCATGTTCCGGACTTTGGAACATAACGAGGGTCGCAAGGAACTGAACCCGGTGTTCTTGATGGTGGATTCCGGAGCGCGAGGTAATCGCCAACAGGTTCGTCAGCTCGCAGGTATGCGTGGTTTGATGGCGAAACCGAGCGGTGAAATTATCGAGCGCCCGATCACGTCGAACTTCCGCGAAGGTCTGAGCGTGCTGGAATACTTCATTTCCACCCACGGGGCGCGTAAAGGTTTGGCCGATACCGCGCTGAAGACGGCCGACTCCGGTTATTTGACCCGCAAACTCGTCGATGCCGCGCAAGACGTGATCATCAACGAGGATGATTGTGGAACGGTGAATGGCATTGTGGTTCGCTCCATTTACGAAGGTGATGAGGAAGTGGTCGATCTCGGCCAGCGCATCATCGGTCGCGTAAGTTGCGAGACAATTGCCGACCCGGTCGAAAAGAAAAAGAAAATCGTCAAAGCCAACCAGTTGGTGGACGAAAAAATTGCGAACGATTTGCAACGGATCGGCGTGGAAAGTTTGAAGATTCGCTCGGTCCTGACCTGCGAATGCGGTCGAGGTGTTTGTGCCATGTGCTACGGACGTAACCTCGCGACCGGCCAGTTTGTGAAACTCGGCGAAGCGGTCGGCATTATCGCTGCGCAATCCATCGGCGAACCCGGCACGCAGTTGACCATGCGGACGTTCCACATCGGTGGAACTGCGAGCCAGACGTTCAAGCAGCCGATTATCAAGGCGAAGAACGACGGCTCCGTTCGATTCAACGATCTGCGCACGGTCCAGGCGCTCGACGGCAGCTGGATTGTGTTGAGCAAGAATGGATCGATCAGCGTGCACAACTCGGATGGCCGCGAACTCGAACGCTATAATGTAGTGGTGGGTTCGATGATTTCGAAAGATGACGGCACTCAGGTCAAGAAGGGTGAAACGTTTGTGCAATGGGATCCCTACAACGTTCCGATTCTGACCGACAAAGGCGGCAAGGTGGAATTCCGTGACATGATCGCGGGAGTGACGATCAAGCGCGATGTCGATGAAGCGACCGGCTTGATGGGCACCGTGATCATTGAGCACAAGGAAGATTTGCATCCGCAAATCGTGATCGTCGGCGACAAGAAGGAAGTGCTGGCGAGCTATTCCATTCCCGCAGGCGCTCACGTCATTGTCGAAGAAGACCAAAAGATTCGCGCGGGTGCCTTGTTGGCCAAAACGCCGCGAAAAGTGGCGAAGACGAAGGACATTACCGGCGGTCTGCCGCGTGTGGCCGAATTATTTGAAGCCCGTCGTCCCAAAGACGCGGCCGAGATCGCGAAGATTGACGGTATCGTTGAAATGGGCGGAACGGTTCGGGGTAAGCGCAAGCTGATCTTGAAAGATCCGGAGACCGGCAGCGAAGAAGAACATCTCATCTCGCTGACGAAGCACATCATCGTGTTCAAGGGCGACTTTGTGAAGAAAGGTCAGCAATTGACCGAAGGTCCGATCGTTCCACATGAGATCCTGGAAGTTTGCGGACCGCAGGAGTTGCAGGAGCACCTGGTCAACGAAGTGCAGGAAGTTTATCGACTCCAAGGCGTCGAAATTAATGACAAGCACATCGAGATCATCGTCCGCCAGATGTTGCGGAAGGTGAAAATTACCGATCCTGGCGACACCGCATTGCTCTGGGGCGATCAAGTCGACAAGCTCGATTTCGAACAGGAGAACGCCAAGGTGGTCGAGAAAGGCGGGAAGCCGGCAGAAGCGGTGCCAGTCCTCCTCGGAATCACCAAGGCTTCGCTCGAAACCGACAGCTTCATTTCGGCGGCTTCGTTCCAGGACACGACTCGTGTTCTGACTGAAGCGGCGACGTTAGGCAAAGTCGATCGGCTCCGTGGATTTAAGGAAAACGTGATCATGGGTCACCTCATCCCTGCGGGCACAGGCTTCCCGGCGCATCGTGAGATCAAGCTGGTGGAGAAGGGCGAACCGATTGGTGCAGCACCGATCGAAGAACCCGAGCCGCAGCCGGCGATTGGTTAACAAATAGCAAAATTTTTCCAAAGGCCGAACCGGAGCGATCTGGTTCGGCCTTTGTGTTTCTGGGAACTCTCTGGAATGCCGGTGACCTGGTCACTGGCGCGTGACGTGGAAACGCTTACAATTCGACCGATGTCGATTGTGACCAGGACAGGCGATCAGGGAGAGACGTCCCTGATGTACGGGAGACGAGTGTCCAAAAGCGATCCGCGCGTTGCCGCATATGGCTCGGTGGACGAGCTGACCGCGGCGCTTGGACTGGCGCGGGCGATTTCAAGCGACAAGTTTGTGTCTGAGCAGATTCTCGCGGTGCAAAACGATCTCATTATCATGATGGGCGAACTCGCGACTGCTCCGGCGGATCTCGAGCGTTACCGGAAGGACGGATTTAAGGAGATCACCGCGGCGATGGTGGAGCGCGTCGGCGAAGTCATTGCCCAATTGGAAGAAGACAAATCGCTCTATCCAAAAGACTGGGTGATTCCGGGCGGCAACACGGTCTCGGCCGCGCTCGATTTTGCGCGCACGACGGCACGGCACGCCGAGCGTGGTGTGGTGTCGTTGTCGGATCTGAATCCGGCAGTGTTGCGTTACCTCAATCGCGTCTCGGATCTTTGCTGGATTCTCGCGCGCTACGTCGAAAAACATCGCGCTATTCCGCATTAACGTCTGGCGGCGCTGAGGGGCGGTAAGTTGCGCAGCAAGCGCGCGCTAAAAATTAGCAACCGCCCGACAGCGGAGATTGCCTTTAGCTGGTAGAAATCGCGGAGATGAAGTTTCTTCGCGCGTTCCTGATAGGCATTTGCGTTTGCCCGCATCTCGCTCGTGCCGACGAACAGGTCTTCGGCTTTGTTCGCGGGGCGGAAACGCTTCCAGCGCAACGCTCCGAGCTTTATCAATTCCTGACCATGCATGAGGGCAAGGCCGAAGGGACCTACTATGCCTGGGATTTTGAAACCGAGTATGAATATGGTTTCACCGACAAGTTTCAGGCCAGTGTTTCGCTCGCCCAAAACTATTTTTACAATCAAGGCGTCGACGGGGATCGCGATGCGCTTTATGACCGAAACAATTATCGCTTCGAAGGGGTGGAGGGTTCCGCCAAATATCGATTGCTCAGCCCATTTAAAGATCCATTGGGTCTCGCGCTTCGACTGGAGGCCGGTTATTTGTTGCACGACGAAGTCGATGGTCTGAAACAACACGACAGGTATCTGAAACCGGAAATCGATCTGCAAAAGGATCTCCTCGACGACCGTCTAATTTGCGACCTCGATTTCGGGGTGGAGTGGGCTTGGGGGAAAAGGCCGGCTGAGCAATATCCGAAGGAACTGGCGTTCGAAGGCGAAGCGGGTGTCGCCTATCGTTTTGCCTCCAATTGGTTTGCCGGCGTAGAAATTCACAGTCGCTGGGAATATCCGCAGTTCGACGTCTACAATTTTGAGCATCGTGTTTTTTACGCCGGCCCCAGCATCCATTATGCGCAAGAACGTTGGTGGGCGACGCTGACGTGGAATTATCAGGTTTACGGAAAGGGCATTGGCGAACCGGCCGACGGACAAACTTTTGCCGAGGAAACGAAGGAAATCGTGCGTCTGAAGGTCGGATTTAATTTCTGAAATCGCGTGAAACCGCAATTCACTTTTATCGCGCTACCCATTTCGGCACTGGTCGCGCCTTCCGCCTTTGCCGTTCAATATTTGACGGTTGATCAGGCGCAACAGGCCATTTTTCCGGGTAAATCGTTTACCGCCGCGCCCGTTCGCCTAACGAGCGTTCAAAAAAAAGCGATTGAACAATCGAGCGGCGTTCGCGTTTTGAAAGACGAAGAACAGGTCTGGCGGGTGAGCGGGGGGGATTGGTTCATCGTCGACGAAGTGGTGGGGAAACATGAGTTCATTACCTATGCCGTCGGATTGCATGGCGACGGTTCGGTCAAGCAAATCGAGGTGATGGATTATCGCGAGACTTACGGAGGACAAATTCGGGACGAAAAATGGCGCGGGCAGTTTGTCGGCAAGACGTCCAAATCGACCTTGAAGCTCGATGCCGACATCAAAAATATCGGCGGTGCCACGTTGAGTTGCCGGCACGTGACCGACGGAGTGAAACGATTACTGGCCTTTTATGAAATCGCGCTTAAACGCTGAAACAAGGAGGTGCCGGCCGTTACTGGGCACGTTTGTGGAAATCGCCGCTTCCGCCGGCAATGAGATAACGCTGGCGGGCGGGATTGACGCCGCCTTTGCGGCCGTCGCGCGGGTCCATCGCCTGATGAGTTTTCATGATCCGGCGAGCGATGTTTCCCGAATGAATCGCCAGGGATTTCCGCGAGGTGTGACGGTGGATCCATGGACCTGGGAAGTGATGCACGCGGCGCAAAATTTCGCATCGGAAAGCGACGGCGCGTTTGATGTGACAGTGGCTCCGATCCTGACGGAGTCCAATCTTCTTCCCGATTGCGGGTATCGCCGGAATCTCGGTGCGACATCACGGGATATTTTTTTGCAGAAGGACGGCGAGGTTTTCTTTCGGCGCGGCCTGGTGGTCGATCTCGGCGGTATTGCCAAAGGTTTTGCGGTCGATCGGGCAGTGGAAGCCTTGCTGAATCAGGGCGTTTCATCCGGACTGGTTAACGCCGGCGGGGATATCCGCATTTTTGGATCGGGACGGCAAAGTATTCACATTCGTCATCCGAACGAACCGCAACGGTCGGCCGGTGTCATTGTTCTTCGTGACCGCGCCCTTGCGACTTCGGCTGGATATTTCGCGCCGAACGCGCTGATTGACGGTCGAACGCACCAAGCCATGGCTCGACAAATTAGCGTGACCGTTGCCGCGGAGGACTGCATGACTGCGGATGCATTGACGAAAGTTGTGTTTGCCTTGCGCGAAAAATCCGCGCCAGTTCTGCGCCGTTATGGTTCCGATGCCTTGTTACTGGAACGCGACGGTTCGCCGTCCTGGGCCTTCCAGTCGTTATGAGGCATTCCCGAATAAACTCGATCCGGCTAAAACGCTTTCATCGATATTTTTTGTATGTGGTGTTCGCGGTGCTTTTTCTGAGCGGCGTTGTTTGGGCCTGCTTCAACTATTTGCCGCAGAACGTCGATTTTTCCGACGCGAAATCTCTTTCTCTGAAAATCCATGGCGCAGCGGCCATGGCCACGCTGGTCTTGATCGGCGGTATTTTGACCACACATGTCCGGTTTGCCTGGCGGGCCCGGCGTAACCGCAATAATGGGATCTGGTTCATTGGGGTGTTAGGCATCCTCACTGTGACCGGTTATCTGCTTTATTACGCCGGCAATGAGCGCTTGCGGCTTTGGACGAGCTGGAGTCACCTCGCTTTCGGCCTGGCGCTGCCGGTGTTATTAATCGCGCATATTTGGCTTGGCCGCCGCACCCGGGGCAATTCGCCGTAAAGAAGGCCCCCCTTCAGAGCCCTACCGAAGCTCCAAAATAGGCGAAATTGAGGTTGCGAATCCGCCCCGGTTATAGCATCTTTCCGTCCCGCGTCCGGCGGCTGCCGGACCGCGTTTTTGTTTTATGGCCACAACCACAGAATTAGTGCCGGAATTATTGGAAGCAGGCGTGCATTTTGGGCACCAGACCAAGCGCTGGAATCCAAAAATGAAGCCGTATATTTTCGAACAGCGCAACCAGATTTACATCATCAATCTTGATGAAACGGTGAAGCAGCTGCAACGCGCGACCGACTTCCTGCAGGAAGTTGCGCGGCGCGGTGGAAAAATCCTATTCGTCGGCTGCAAAAAGCAGGCCCAGGAGGCGATCAAAGAAGCCGCTGTCGCCAGTGGACAATTTTATGTGAACCAGCGCTGGCTCGGCGGCACGCTGACCAATCTGACCACCATCCGTAAGAGCATCGGCCGATTGAAATACATCGAGGACATCGAGAAATCTCCCGAGTACAAAAAGATGGGTAAACAGGAGCTCGCCGCGCTGAATCGTGAAGGCGCCAAGCTGCGTCGCAATCTTGAGGGAATTCTGGAAATGGGGCAGTTGCCGGACGCGCTGGTCATCATCGATACCACCCGCGAACAGAACGCCGTGCTGGAAGCACATCGTCTAAATATTCCGGTAGTGGCGATTGTCGACACCAACGCCGACCCGGACCTGATCGATTATCCGATTCCAGGCAACGATGATGCGATTCGTGCGATTCGCATCGTCTTGCAGAAATTAGTGGATGCGATTGTTTCCGCGAGCAGCGAAGGGCGGATTCGCGAGCAAATCGAGATGGCGGGCGTGTCCGCTTAATTGCGGGAAATCTGAACGAGCTAGAAATTTAAAGAATGAGCCAGGCAGCCACAGTGATCGATCCAAAAATCGTCAAACAGCTTCGGGAAAAAACGAATGCTGGCATGATGGATTGCAAGCGCGCGCTGGAAGAAGCGAATGGCGATTTAGCCAAGGCCGAAACCATCTTGCGGACCAAAGGCATCGCCAGCGCGGACAAAAAGTCTTCGCGTGCGACCAAGGAAGGTATCGTCGCCTCCTACATTCATTTACAAGGCAAGGTGGGCGTTCTGGTTGAAGTGAACTGCGAAACGGATTTCGTCGCGAAGAACGAAAATTTTCGCACGTTCGTTAAGGACATCACCCTGCATATCGCTGCGGCGCACCCGCTGTATGTCAGCCGGGACGATGTTCCGTCCAGTTTGATCGAATCCGAACGTGAGATTTACAAAGGGCAGGTGAAAGAGAAGCCGGCCAACGTGGTTGACAAAATCGTCGACGGGAAACTGGAAAAATTTTACAGCACCGTTTGCCTTCTCGAGCAGGGCTTCATAAAGAATCCCGACCAGACGATCAACGATCTGGTGAAATCGAAGATCGCGGAACTGGGCGAGAACATTATCATCCGTCGTTTCACTCGCTACCTCGTGGGCGAACCATTGCCGAGCGACAGCTAGCTGGTCGGTCAGGCGGTCAGAGCCGGGGCTGGGACAGGGCCGAGCGCCTGTATCGTATGGCCGGCGTTTAACACAAAGGCCGCGTCTGCGGCTGACGTTCCGAAAAAACACTAATTTCGTTTCGCGTCGCTTATCCGTGGTTAGAATAGAGCCATGGGTCTCGCGAAGTACAAGGCGAAACGGGATTTCTCGAAAACGGCGGAGCCGAGCGGTGGCAAACCTTTGCCGAAGAAGGTCAAAGGCGCCTCGCGGTTTGTCATTCAAAAGCACGATGCCAGCCGGTTGCATTACGATTTTCGATTGGAAATGGAAGGCGTCTTAAAATCCTGGGCGTTGCCGAAGGGTCTGCCGTGGAAGAAAGGCGAAAAACATCTCGCGGTGGAAGTTGAGGATCACCCGATCGATTACGAAATGTTCGAAGGTATTATTCCGCCGGGTCAATACGGCGGCGGCACGGTAATGGTGTGGGATCGCGGCGCTTATTATGTTTTCGGCGAGCAGCCGGTGAAATCGCTACGCGAAGGTAAACTGCACCTGGTTCTCGCGGGTGAGAAAGCGCAGGGCGAATGGACTCTCGTCCGAATCCGCGGCCGTGCTGGCGAGAAGAACCAATGGCTGATTCTCAAGACTGGCGCCGAGGCGAAGGCGCCATCGAAAAAGAGCGAAGATCAATCCGTGAAAACCGGACGGACGATGAGGCAGATTGCGAATGAGAAAGATGCCGAGTGGCAATCCAATCGCTCCGAACCGGCCGGCGAGAGGGCAACCGCCCGATCGACACTGAAGCGAAGGATTCAGACGGCGCTTAAAAAAAAAGACGAAAGTAAAGTCGTAGGACGCTCGTATCGTTTGCCGAAAGTTGGGAGGGGCGACCGAAGTGGCGGCACGACGATCGTTGCGGCATCGAATCTTCCTTCCGCCAAAGCCCGCTTCATCGAGCCGATGAAAGCAAAGTTGGCCGACGAAGCACCAAATAATGGCAATTGGCTTTACGAACTGAAGTTCGACGGGATTCGGGCGATCGCGGTGAAAAATGGAGATCGAGTCAGTTTAATCTCGCGCAACGAAAACAAACTCAATTCTCGCTTCCCCGAAATTGTGCAAGCGGTCGCAGACTTGCCGGTCGATGAATGCGTGATGGACGGTGAAGTCGTGGCGTTAGATGAGAAAGGCCGCTCTTCGTTTCAACTCTTGCAGGCGCACGAAATGGAAGGGCGAAAGGCGCCGCTTTGTTTTTATGTTTTCGACGTGCTGCAACTTGGCGGCAAGGGCTTGCTCGAGCTGCCGCTGGAGCAGAGGAAGGAATTGCTGGCGAAAATTTGCGAGCAAGTTCGCGATCCGATCCGTTTCTCGGGCGCGCTCGGCAGCGATGCCAGGCCGTTGCTGGCCGAAGTGCAGCGACGAGGCTTGGAGGGGTTGATCGGCAAACTGAGCGGCTCAAAATACGAAGCGGGACGGCGCAGTGGTCACTGGATCAAACTGAAGGCGACGAACGAACAGGAGTTCGTCATCGGCGGGTATACGCCGCCAGGTGGTTCGCGGAAAAACTTCGGTGCAATTCTTGTCGGCTATTACGAATTCGAAGGCCGGCAGGCGGCCCGAAACGACCGACTTTTGTTCGCTGGAAAAGTCGGCTCGGGATTTACCGGAACTTCGCTGGCCTCTTTGCACCGGAAATTCAAAACCAGAGAACGCGACGATTGTCCGTTCGCGGATTTGCCCTCCAAACAAGGCGGGGAGTGGGTCCAGGGGATTACACCGTCAATGATGAAAAAGATGCACTGGATCGATCCAGTGTTTGTCGCCGAAGTCCGGTTCGCCGAGTGGACCCGGGACGGGAAATTGCGTCAGCCGGTATTCCTTGGTCTACGCGACGACAAAGATGCGCGTGAAGTGAAACGCGAAAGCGGATCTTAGCCCCAGTTCTGCACGAGTAGCCAGACCAGCGCGGAAAGCATGGCGGCGAACCCCGATAAGACGAGTGCCGCGCGTCGCGCTTGCCGGGCCTTGAAGGCGGGCCTCGGAATATCTTCGTGGATATTGCTCGCCTCAAATAGTCGCATCAGGAAGAAAGCGACAATAAAGCCTACCGCCGCCCATTTCAGGCACCCGAGGATGGTTTCACCCATTCACCGTGATGATAATCCTTTTGCCCGGTGCTTTCAACAGACCTCCGACCGAATTTCCGGCTTCCGATGGAAACGGGTTTCGGTTCTAATCCGCGCATGACCATACGCGTCTTAGTCAGCTGTATCCTGGGTGCAATCGTCATGTTCGTTTGGACCTTTATCGCCCACATGTTGTTGCCGTTGGGTGAAACCGGGGTCCGCGAAATTTCGAACGAGCAGAGCGTTCTTTCCGCAATGCAAACGACCATCGGTGACGCTTCCGGCCTCTACATTTTTCCCGGACTGGGAATCGGCCCAAATTCCACCCGCGACCAAAAAAATGAAGCGATGAAACATCGAAATGATCAACTGGCCAACAGTCCGTCCGGGATGATCATCTATCATCGGGCCGGCACACTGTTCGATTTCGGCCGAACATTAACGGTCGAGTTTTGTACGGAATTGGCGGAGGTGATCCTCGCCGTCTCTCTTCTCGTGCAAGCTTCGATTGCCGCATTCGGCTGTCGCGTTCTCTTTGTCACGATGGTTGGAATCGTGGCTGCGATCGCTACCAACGTTCCGTATTGGAACTGGTACGGTTTTCCGGGAAATTACACCGTTGCTTACATGGCGATTGAGGTTGTTGGTTTCTTCCTCGTCGGGATTGTCGCTGCTCTGGTTCTTGGGAAACGACCTGCATCAATATAAATCCTTTTCACTCGCGTAGCCGTGACCGCCTCTGCTCGCCATCGCGATAAAAGATAGCCGATCAGGCTTCGGCAGGAACGACCGGACTGGCAAAGTTTAATTTGCGACGCAGCTCAAAACGCAGGAGCAGCAAATTGACTCCGGCCTGGAAAACCTGCGAGGCGACCGAAAGATACCACACCTGTTTCAGCTCAAACCCCGGCGTTCGCGAAATGAGCACGGCCGGAAGCGCGAAAAGGAGCAGACGCGACGCGGAGCTCAAGAGCGGCGGCAAGGTATTGCCGATTCCCTGAAAAATACTGGATACCGTGAAGACAATGCCGGCCGCTACGAAGTTGATCGAAACAATGCGCAAATATTCCGCGCCAAATTCAATTACGTGCGGGTCTCGTGAAAAGATTCGAATGAGCGAGCCGCCAGCCAGGTAGGCAAGAATGGTCAGGACGAGCATCATGCCGGTAGCGATCATGATGGCCGCGTAGACCGATTGCCGAACCCGATCCGCCTGACGTCCACCGAAATTTTGCCCGACGATCGGAGAGACAGCAAAACTGAGGGCCACGACGGGTAGAAAGAGCGACTGCATGACGCGAACGCCGATTCCGAATCCAGCCTGAGCCGCCGGCCCGAAGCTGCGGATGATCGCATAAACGACGACCACGTAAACAAACAGCAGGACGAATTCAGCGCCGGCCGGCAGACCGATTCCGAGCATTTTTTTCCAAACCGCCGGCTGCGGTCGCAAAAGTGCGCGGCGAAAGCGCAGGTAGTGATATTTACGTTCGAAATAAATCAGCATGAGAACTTCGGCGATCAAAATGGAGAGGAATGTGGCGAAGGCCGCTCCGAGCACGCCAAGTTTTGGAAAGGGTCCAATGCCGAGCACCAACAACGGGGCGAGGATCATGTTGAGCGCAACACTCAACATGGGAAATCCGACCGCGGGTTTGATTACGCCGGTGGCACGCAGCGACGAGGTCAACGTCACCAGTGGGAATTGAAGAGCGAGGGCGGGGATAAACCAGGTCAGATATGATTTTGCCAGGGTTGCCGTTTCCGCGTCGGCGGCCAGCGCTTGGCAATAAATATCGCGAACGGCAAATCCACAGATCGCCAAGACGCATCCGAGCAGCAACGACATGATCAGAGATTGATTGAAGACCAACTCGGCGCGCGCTTGATCTTTCTGGCCGGCGGCGTGTGAAATGAGCGCCGTGGTGCCGACGCCGAGCATTTGGGTGAGGGCCAGGACAATCATGGTCAGATTTCCAGCCACCCCGAGTGCGGCGATCGCTTCTTTGCCCAAATAACCGACCCAATACATGTCCGCGAGCAGATATAAGGTTTGAAGGATCATGCTCATTGTCATGAATGCAGCCATGTTCACGAGATGCTTCAGGACTGAACCTTGCGTGAGATCCTTCATTGCCCGACGAGTTTAATCAGCGCGCTCATGTGGTGGCGAAGCTTTTCGGCCGCTGCGCGAGTTGCTTAAATTTGCGCATTCTCCTGCACCTGCTGGAGAGCGAGCGAAAGCGAAAGAGCAGGGAACAAAACGAAGAGGAAAATGATTCACATTCTTGATACGCGTCATCTGGGATATAGCGGCATCGTCGCGGCAACGGCCCTCGAGACTGACGAAGGAATCGCGTTATTCGATACCGGCCCGGAATCCACATTCAGCAATGTCACCGCGGAACTGAAGGCGGCCGGTTTGAGTCCCGAAGATGTGCGTCATATTTTCCTCAGTCACATTCATTTTGACCATGCCGGGGCGGCATGGCGATTCGCCAAAACCGCCACCGTTTACGTTCACCCGCGCGGCGCGCCTCACCTGATTGATCCAACGAAGTTGATTGAGTCGGCAAAACGGATCTTCGGCGATAACATGTCTAAGTTATGGGGCGAGATCGCACCGGTCCCGGCGGCTCGCGTCAGAATCATCGAGGATGAGGAGATTGTCCGACTGCCGCCGTTTGAGATTCGTTCCATCGCAACACCGGGACATGCCAGTCATCACCACGTTTATTTTTGGGACGGAAATCTGTTCGGTGGCGATGTCGCTGGAGTGCGGATTGGTAACGGTCCGCCCATCCCGCCATTTGTTCCGCCCGAACTCAATGTGGAGCAATGGCGGGAATCGATTGCCAGGATTCGCTTATTGAATGCCACGGATCTTTACCTTCCACATTTTGGAAAAGTGACGGGAGACTTGTCGGAACATCTGGAGGCGTTGGACGAACGCGTGGCGCGTTGGTCTGAATGGTTTCGTCGAGAAATCACTTTGGGCGGGGACGAAACCAAACTCCGGCTCAGATTCGCCAAACATGAGCACGACGAGCTCCGTGCCGGAGGCGCGAGTCAGGCAGAAATCGACGGCTACGAAGCCGCGGATCCAAGCTACATGGCGGCAGGGGCGGCCCTCCGTTACTGGCAGAAATTTCATCCGGAAGGGTTGTTAGGTTAGCAGGCGACACCTCAGGAGCAAAAAGTGCCGCGATACAACCATTCCGCCACGCAGTTACGAATTTTCTGGAGAAAATATTACGTAATCGTAATGCTGACGATAAGTGTAAATCCGCTTAAGGTCGCTCGACGCTAAACTTGCATGCTTGATCAAGAAACATTTCAGCGCCTGCTGCCCGATGCTTGCGAATGGGTCAAGGCACAGGAGGAATTTATCCTGGCCAACGGAGTGCCGCTGACGGAACGGCAAACAGCCGATGCTTATCGGGCCGGCGTGAAAAACTGTTCACGCATCCGGATATTGGTGGTCGACCGGGTTCCGCTTCCGACCAATCCCGAACTGGCCGAAGCGGCGCGGTCGACTCAGATCATCTCAGACAAATCGCAGGCGGTAGCAATCGGCTATGGAATTATCATGCGCGCGGATCGTTGGGGCGACCGCGAACTTTTGGTTCATAATCTGGTCCACGTGGCGCAGCATGAACGTAGCGGGGGACTGGAGCAGTGGGTGCGGGATTATCTCGGCGACCGCCGGGACAGCGCAAAGTTCACCAGCGGCAGTCTCGAGAAAGAAGCCAACGACGTTGCTCGTAAAATTTGCGTCACGGAAGCGTAGCGGATTGCAATTGGTGTCTGATTTCGCGAAGGATTGCTTCTGTAAACTGCATCCGCCTGAAGCCGCGAGAGTGATGATGTGGAAACAATGAGTCTCAACGAACAAAGATCCGACCTGGTGGCCAAAGTTCCGCAGGTCACGCTTTTATTTTGGGTCATTAAAATCCTGGCCACGACGCTGGGGGAAACGGGTGGCGATGCGGTGACCATGTCATGGCTTGGCGAAACGACGGGCGAAGCCAAGGGCACCGGTTATTTGATCGGGACGGCGATATTTGGTGTCATTTTTATCGTGGCCGTGCTGGTGCAGATTAAAGCAAAAAGATTCCTTCCCTTTCTTTACTGGCTGACGATTATCGCAACGACAACGGTCGGCACGACCTTGGCCGATTATTTCGACAGGTCGTTAGGCATCGGCTACGCCGGCGGGTCGAGCGTGTTACTCGTTCTGGTTATCGCGTCGCTGCTCACTTGGCGATGGTCAACGGGAAGCATATCGATCGAAACCGTCAACAGACCGAAGGTGGAACTCTTTTATTGGGTCACCATCATGTTCTCGCAGACGCTCGGGACGGCCTTGGGCGATTGGGTCGCCGATACCAATAAAATGGGTTATCTCGGCGCGGCTTCTATCTTCGGAGGATTACTCGTCCTGACCGCGCTTCTTTATTATTTCACCAGTCTCTCGCGGGTGATCATATTTTGGGCGGCATTCATTTTAACACGCCCGCTCGGCGCGGTCGTTGGCGATTTTCTCGACAAACCTCATCATCAAGGAGGACTCGCTCTCAGCCGGTATTCCGCGTCCTTTACCATTCTCGTGATTATCGTCGCGCTGATTCTGATCTTTCCCCAAAAACCGGCCTCCAAAGCGCACTGAATTTCTCTCCCCCCGAAATAACCGCCCGGCGCTCATCAGTAGACGATTTGCACGCCGAAGTAACCGACTAAGGCCAGC
The DNA here is from genome assembly GCA_963846065.1 of uncultured Verrucomicrobiae bacterium. GTDB lineage: Bacteria > Verrucomicrobiota > Verrucomicrobiia > Chthoniobacterales > UBA10450 > DASPUI01. The sequence goes on along the minus strand of CAWJUP010000007.1, from coordinate 25,003 downwards.
GATTCATGATCGGGCGATCGAAGGTCGTGGCCTAACGAGCAGATCAACGCTGCGTGTTTTGCCAGTTCCTGCCGGAATCCAAAGTTCAGCGTCAGCGTGTCTTGAGCGAAGCTTGTGCGTGACGATCCGTTCAACTCCGCCATGATTTCCGTCTTCTTGGTGAGTTCCCGGCCGGCGACGATTCCGTATAACCATTCACTGCGTCCGACGGTAGGAAAGTGCGGGCCCAATTCGAAATCCCATTCCAATCCGGCGATCTTTTTCGAGATTTCGAACGGTATTTGAAATCGCGTTCCTTCGTCGGCGAGACCTCGTCGAACTGACGAATGGGCCACGTTGAAGATTAGTCGCGGGAAAATCGATGCATTGAGGCCGACGTTATCCTCATCGAGAAAACGCCACTTCACTGCTGCTTGAGTTCCACCCGGACCGGCGAATGGGCCATGATCCTGTTCGGTCAAAACCGCCAGCGGCATTTGCAGGGTGAGCTGAACGTGATCGCCCCATCCATAGTTCAAGTCGAAAAGCGGAGTGCCGAGTAAAGTCTGGCCGGCCCGGTGTTCGAGTGTGATGGCGAAGTTATTCTCCCAGTGCCCGTTCCCGGGCGTTCCGGGATCGTCCGTGATCATCGGTGGGCCGCCCTGTCCATGCGCTCGAGGCCCCGACCACCATAGAACGGTCAGGATCGATATCGCTGGGGCAAATTTTTCGAACATTGAGAGCACCGGACGTTTTGTAATTTATCTTTTTATTCTAGATTCCGGGCGGAATGACAACGGCCGATCTCACAGTGTGGATTATTTCGGCGCTGATTGCGATTGGCATCGGCTGGAGTCGTTATGCAAAAACCAAAACACGTAACAAGATCGTGCGCGAAATGGCCGCCATGGATCCGGGGCGGCGGGAAAAAGTTCTGAGCCGTTTGAATCCAAAATTTGCGATGGAGATCCGCCAGGAGCTTTTGGATCGATTTCGAATCAACTGCTGAGTGACTGATCTGTTATCGAATCGCAGGTCGGTTCGTTCCGTCCGAGTTGTCTCTTGTCACGGTCGACTCGTTCGGCGAAAGAACGGCTGTGCGTGTGGCTTCGCCTTTTGAGATCACGACCGTCGTCGCGCCCGCTGACATCGACGGGCAAAACCACGTGAACAACACGGTTTATCTGCGGTGGGTCCAAGAAGTGGCAACGGCTCACTGGTGTGCGCTGGCACCGGCTGAAGCTCAGGCCACCATCGGATGGGTCGTGGTGCGGCACGAAATTGATTACAAATCGCCGGCGAATCTCGGTGATGAGATTTTGCTGAGGACGTGGGTCGGGGAAGCTACGCGGTTAACGTTCGAGCGTTTCACTGAAATCCGTCGCAATTCCGATAATCAATTGTTGGCGAAAGCCCGCACCGTTTGGTGCCCGATTAACTCTGAGAGCGGGAAGCCAACCCGGGTTTCGTCCGAAGTACGCGCGGCATTTTCGGTTTAACCTTGTTTCGTTCGCGGCGAACTGAATTCATCAGGCCTTCATCGAATCGATTTGCTTAAATTCTTCCAGTGTGAGTTTCAGTTTCGCCGCCGCACAATTTTCTTCCAAGTGGGCGAGATTGGCCGTCCCGGGAATCGGCAACATGACGGGGGACTTTTGCAGCAGCCACGCCAACGCGACCTGGTAGACGCTGGCATTGCGCGCCTTCGCTACGGTCTCCAGCGCGTTGCCGGAAGGCAAACCGCGTCCCCCACCGACGGGAAACCAGGGCAGAAACGCGAGATTATTTTTCTCACAATACGCCAGCGTGTGGTCCCATTTGCGGTCGGCCACGTTGTAACGATTCTGGACGCTGACGATCGGCACAATTTTTCGCGCTCGATCGATTTGTTGGGGCGAAACCTCAGATAAACCAATGTGCCGAATTTTACCGGCATCGCGCATTTCCTTTAGCGCACCGATTGATTCGTCCTCGGGGACGTTGGGATCGATCCGGTGCAACTGATATAAGTCGATCCTTTCCAATTGCAGCCGTTTCAGGCTTTGATCGACGCAAGATTTGAGATAATCCGGATGGCCGTTGGGGACCCACTCGTTAGGCCCGGGGCGAGTGTTGCCGCCTTTGGTGGCAACGACCAGCCCTTTCGGGTAAGGATGCAGTGCTTGAGCGATCTCCAATTCGTCGACGTCGGGTCCGTAGGCGTCGGCGGTATCGATCAAATTGACGCCCAAATCGACCGCGCGCTTGAGGATTTTAATTGCGTTACCACGGTCAGGTGGCCATCCCCAGATCCCATCGCCGGTCAGGCGCATCGCTCCGAAACCCAGACGGTTCACCTCCAAGTCTCCGCCAATCTTAAAAGTAGAATTGGTCGCGAGGGCCAGTTCAGCGGCGCCGAAAACGCGACCTGGTTTACCAATTAAAAACGAGGCGCTGGTTGCCAGAGTGAGTCCGACGAAAGTTCGTCGTGACAAAATGGATGAATTCTCATCGTTCATGAAATGATCGTACGTTCGGGAAGGGAAGTGTCAAAGCGGGCGTTGTTTGCCACTCCAAGCGCCCGAAATCCGCGTTGTCAGAATTTTAGTGAGAGATCTCTCGACTTCGGTCGGTATGACAGAGTAAACAATTCGCCGCGGATTGAGGGGAGACGGTGGCGAAACAAAAAAATCACAAGCCCGAGAAGCGAAAGATTCCGTTTCTTCAGGTAAAAAAATCAGGCGTGCATGGCCGGGGTGTCTTTGCGGGAGAGCCGATTCGAAGAGGTAAACGCATCATTGAATACACCGGCCGGCGCATTCCGTGGTCGCAGGTTTCGGAAGATTCGGATGATGATCGAACGTACTATTTCGGTCTCGATAATGGCCGGGAAGTGATCGACCCCAGCGTTGATGGCAACGAAGCGCAGTGGATCAACCATTCGTGCGATCCGAACTGTGAGGCGATCGAGAACAGCGACGACCGGGTCTATATTTACGCTCTGCGTAATATCAAACCCGGCGAAGAGCTCTTTTACGATTACCGCCTCGAGATCGGTGTGCCGCGAACCAAGGAAATTGAGGAGGAAAATCGTTGTGCCTGCGGTTCTCTAAAATGCCGCGGGACGATGCTCGATCCAGACTGAAAATATCGCGCCCTTCGACTGCTCCGCGGCTCGCACCTTGCTTTTTCCACGCGGCATGGAACGCGCGGTGACCATCCTGGCCGTTGATAATGAACCATCGGTCACTCTCTCCATGAGATATGTATTCCCGGCGCCGCAGTATGACATCACCTGCGCCGATAGCGGCCAGGCCGCTTTATCGAAGCTCAGTGGCGTATCCGAACCATACGACGTCATTATTGTTGACGAAAAAATGCCGAACTTAAGCGGCTCCGAGCTGGTTCGGGAAATTCGTAGTCGCGGTATTCAATCGAAAATTATCGTTGTTTCGGCGCATTTGTCGTCGAAAACGCGGGACGAGTACGAAGGGATGGGCGTGCAGGTGATGTTCTCCACACCATTTAATGTGGAAGTGCTCCGCGCGGCGGTGACGCGGGTTGCCGCTTAGTTGTTTCAAAAAATCGCCGGCCTGGGGGATGCGTCTGAGCGGTCTGGCAATACGACGTTGCTGTGATGTCGGCTTGAATACTACAGACGAGGGGGGCATGTTCCCGAAAGTGAAACATTATGAATAGACTAATTCTGTGCGCGTTAATCGGCGCAGCAACGACGGCTTTGATCTTTGCTGCCGAAGAAGCCAATAAGACTGAAGCATCAGCCGGCGAACACCATGTGATCAACCCAGCCGACCTGAAATGGGCCGACGGTCCTCCCGGGTTGCCCGCTGGCGGGCAAATGTCGGTTTTGAGCGGCGATCCCGGCCAAGCCGGTCCGTTCACGGTTCGTCTGAAAGCTCCCGCTGGTTACAAAGTGATGCCGCACACGCATCCGACGGCCGAACGGCTGACTTTAATCTCGGGCAAAATAAAAGTCGGAATGGGCGACAAGTTTGACAAAGGTGCTCTGCAAGAAGTTGCGTCCGGTGGTTATGTCGTGATGCCGGCGGGAATGGCGCACTTTGTGAAGTTCGGCGGTGATTCAATTATCCAAATCGACAGCGAAGGCCCGTTTCAAATTAACTACATCAATCCGTCGGACGACCCGAGAAACGCGAAGAAATAGCGAGCGATCCAGTTTGTTGTAGCCAGGCTGTGGCGAATGGCATCCGACAACGGTTGAGTATTCGTCAGTAGAGTGGTTCAATAGCAAAGCGTGAAGTTTCGATTTTTCCTGGTTCCAGCGTTGTTTCTTGCCGCCATCGCGTCCGCCGCGAGCGCGGGCGAGTATCAACGAACCAAGGATGGGAAGACGCTGGTCTGGAACGCCAAGCCTCAGGTAGGCGACGAAGCGACGTGGTTCGGGGATCGGGATGGAGAAGGCTACGCCACAGGGCCCGGAACGCTGACGTGGTACACCGCTCGGGGGACAGTTTACGCCAGATATTTTGGAAACATGTCTCACGGAAAGTTTAACGGGGCGGTCAACGCGCACTCGAAAGGCAAAACGGCTCACGCCACTTTCGTCGATGGAGAACGCAGCGGACGCTGGACCGCCGGCCGCGCCCCATCTCGCCCGGAAACTGAAGCTGGGCCGGTCGTTGCGAAAGCGACTCCCCAGCCGCCGCCTCCCGGTGTCACGATCGCGGAGAAACCTAAAGTAGCCGCTCAACCCCCGGTCAAACCAATCACTCCGCCCGCGCCGTCGCCAGTGAAAAAAATTGAAATGCCCGCCGAGGGGCCGGTCGCCGAAGCCTCGGCGACACCTGTTCAGACTATTGAGCGACCAGAATCGTCTCCACCGGAGGTGGCAGCTAAACCGCCGGCCGATGCGAAGCAAAAATCGTCCTTCGATTCGTCGCTGACGGCACTGGTTGGACCTCCGTCCTCGTTGCATGCGGTTCCGCAGAACACACAGCTGACTCAGAACGATGCCATTGGCTTGGCCGACGCCGAAGCGAGAACTCAGGGCTATGACTTGAATGATTTCGAGCGGCCCAAAGCCGATTATTCCGCAACGACTGACAAGTGGACTTTGTTCTACCAACAAAAATCGACCGGCGGTTCGGTGCAGGTGGGAAAACATTTTGTCGCGACGGTCGAAGACAAAACGCGAAAGGCCGTGGTCGAACGAAAAGTCGAAGAGTAGCTCGCGTTCGTCGAGCTATTGCGGCGAACTCGTTGCCGAAGATTGCGCGGACAGCTGACGAATCTTTTCGGTCGTCGTCTGACTCGGAAATAGCCGGTTCGCTTGATTATATTCTTCGATTGCCGGATCGATTTCGTTAGCCGTCAGAAGTAATTGTGCCCGCTGCACATGTGTTTCGGCTTCTTTTCTTTGGCGTTCACATACTGCGCGCGCGGTCGCGATGTAACGCCAGAGCTCCTTTTGATTATCACTGGGCGGAGAAGGATGCGTTTTTAGAAATTGAACCAGCTTCGAATCCGCAGCCGAGGCGTCTTTCCCGGCAAGCGCGCGGGTCGACTCGTTTACCACCGCCAGAGCGTCCGCGGTTTCGATTTGGGTTCGCGCGTTTGAATCGGAAGCCGGTACTCGATCGAAAACCTTTTGCGTGATCTCCCAGTGAACGAATTGACCTGCTGACCGGCTGGGGCAGCGCTTGAACCGAATCGAGGGAATCGATGTCCCGCCAATTCGCGGTGGCATCTCGCACCTGGGCGAAGACGGTATCCGCTTCACGCTGAAGATTTGTCGCCGATTGGTCAGATGGCTTTGGCGCCGGCGGCGAAGGCCGGGAGGTGACGTAGCTTGCTCGCAGTGACGATGGTGGCCGGAAAAGTTCCAAAGTGTGACTGTCCTGAGTAGGTGCTTCCACCACTGCGCTTCGCGTGACGACCTGACCTGGTCCTTCGGCGGGCGGCTTCGTTTCTCCGGTAGTCGAACTCACTTCGGCCTTTTTTGGTAGCTCAACTGCGTGTTGCGCCACTTTTTCGCCACCTGGCCCGGCCGAAGTCCAAGGGGTTTGCCGCGAACCATCGGCAAAGGTGGCCTGAAATTTCTTTCCGGACTCCGATGTGGTGACGGTTCCGTCGAAACGACCCTGCTTCATTGTTCCGGAAAAAGTTCGGGCAACCTCCAGATCGTGACCGCGACTGGAAGGAATGAGCGTTCCCATCTGCGTCGAGTGCGAAATGTGGTACCAAGTCAAAACCCCGGCGCCGGCGGCGTATCCGGTCTCGTCGCGGTCGCCGGTCCAAACCGCTTCGTCCCATTGCTCGGGATGTTCATTCCAGACCCGAATCTGCCGGTCCTTGGTCTTCTGATAGCGGCCGGCTTGAACGACCGTCGCGACGGACAACAACAATAATAGAGGGAGGCAAAATCGGTAGTTCACAGTGGCTGAAGCATCGTACCACACTCGGAACGATCGCGGCAAGAAGGGCTAAGTGGAAAAACGCCCGGATGGCGCTGCGTCGCCGGGCGCCCAAGTCTCCGGACACGACGAGGCGTGTCCCTCCAAGGGTTATCGCCGGGCGTGGAAGCACGTTTCCGATAAAGTCGACTAATCCGTGGCCTATCATGTTCGCTGCTAAATCCCGACGCCAACCATCACAATGATTTACATGCCGCAAATTGACGTTTGGATTCAAGGAGGCTGGTTTGGGTTGACGTATTTCGCCGCGTAGTCTCGTTTGTTGGATGGCGTTATTTCTTCTCGCTCCTGGAGCCGGCGCGCCGTCGGTCAGTTCCTGGATGCAAGCCTGGAAACGACGGCTCGAATCGTTGGGACGCGTGGTGATGTTCGATTACGACTACATGCGCGAAAACCGCAAACGGCCGGATCCGTTGCCGAAATTGATCTCCGCTCATCAGGCGGCACTCTCAGCTGCCCAATCGGAACGCAATGAAGAGGTCGTCTTAATCGGTAAAAGCATGGGTGGCCGAATCGGATGTCATGTTTCTCTAGAAGAGAAAGTCACAGCGTTGATCTGCCTCGGCTATCCGCTTTGTGCGATGGGAGATCGAACCAAACTGCGTGATAAGGTGCTCGTTGCCCTGCGCACTCCGATTCTTTTTGTCCAAGGAACACGCGATTCGCTTTGTCCGTTGGATCTTCTCGAAGAAGTGCGGCGGAAGATGGAGGCACGAAATAATTTGCACGTGGTCGAGGGAGGAGATCATTCATTGCGAATTGGAAAGCGTGACCTGGAAAAGCGCGGCGAGACGCAGGAGGACGTGGACGGACGCATTCTGGAGGCGATCGGTCAATTCGTTAGGTCGGTCGGCTTGGGCGATTAACGATGATCGGCCGAGGCTGGGAACGTCTCCTGCTCCGGTGGGAAGTTATTGACAATTGTTCACAATTGCCCGAAATGCACATCCCCGCCTTGGCCAAGGCTACGGCGGGCAAGCTGCGCCCGCGCGGCGATTTGACTTAAACAAAAGGAGATTGATATGCGTCCCACATGGAAAGGCAGTATCAGCTTCGGCCTGGTTTATATTCCAATTTCGGTCTATCCGGCCACTCGTGAAGAAAAGCTGAGCTTTCGCCAACTTCGCAAAACCGACCTCAGCCCGATCAAATATAAGAAGGTCGCCGAGGCCGATATGAAAGAGGTCCCGGCCCAGGATATCGTCAAGGGATTCGAATACGAAAAGGGCCGTTACATTATTTTGAGCGACGATGATTTTGAAAAAGTGAAAATCGAGTCGACTCATTCAATCGACATCACGGACTTCGTTGATCTCGATCAAGTTGATCCGAAATTTTTCTATAAACCTTACTTTCTCGAGGCGCAAAAGGGCGGAGAGAAGGCCTACGCGCTTTTGCATAAGGCGCTGAGCGGGACTGGAAAGATTGGCGTTGCCAAGGTAGTAATCGCCAACCGCGAATACCTGGCTGCGGTCAAACCCGACGGTTTATTCCTCGTCCTGGAATTGATGCATTTCGCCAGCGAAGTGCTTTCGCCGGAAGAATTGACCCGACCGAAAACGGACTTGAATGATAAGGAACTAAAGATGGCTCACGCGCTCATCGAAAGCATGTCGTCCGATTGGCAGCCGGAAAAATATCGGGATGAATATCGCGATGCCGTGATGGAGATGATCGAGACAAAGGCGAAAAATAAGGAGCTTCCCACTCCGGCGCCGGCTGCGCCGCGCGCGACCAACGTGGTCGATCTGGTCAAAGTTTTGCAGGAAAGCATCAATCGCTCGCAATCCGTCAAAGTGAAACGGGGCGGCAACGGTGCGGGTGCGAAGCGACGATCGACTTCTTCGCTGGTTAAGCAAAAACGTCGGGCCGCGGCCTAAGCGCCCCGACAGCGCGACGGCAAAGATTCCGGTGGCCCGATGTAGCCACGGCGCTCTGCCGCCGTGCCTTGTTACGAGTTGCTATCAAGAACGCCCCGACAGAGCGGGGCGGCTACAACATTCCGCATAATGCCGCGACTTTTGTGGTGGCAGCCGTGTCGGCTGCGGACCAACGTCGTTAATCATTCATATAACTGGCTCGACAGAGTCTCGCCCCACCAAATTTCCCAGCGGATTCGCGCGTTGGAGGGGCAAGCGTTGTGGTGTCCGAAGGTACTCTCGCCGTAAATTTAAACTTTTGGCGATCGAATGTGTTCGGGTCGCGGTCCCATGCCGATGAAGCGAGCCGGAAGAGACTGCAATCGTGGGAACCATTGAAAAAGTCGGATAAATAACGGCATGGATTCGCCCTGTCTGGACTCCCGGCCAGTGACCACGTGGCGATGTATGAAAGTCTGCATTTTTTGAATCAGAACAGTCGGCCACTCCCGGCGTTTTTGAATTTGCTCCAGGTCGGCAAGCGATGGAGCGCCGCGCTGCAATTTTTCGGCCAATAGGTTAGCCGTCGCGACCGCGTCCTGGATAGCGAGATTGATTCCGACTCCGCCGGCGGGTGACATCGCATGGGCGGCGTCGCCGATACAAAGCAAACCTTCCCGGCACCATTTCTCCAGTCGATTGATCTGAACCGTGAGCAATTTGATCTTCGACCAATCGTCCAGTTCGGTGATGCGATCCTGCAAGAACGGCGCGAGCGAAACGATTTCCTTTTGCAGCTCAGATAACCCGCGTTGCTTCAACTGATCAATGCCGCCCTTGGGAATAACAAATCCAGCTTGGAAATAATCGCCGCGTTCGATCAAGACCAGCAATTTTCCATGTCTGAAAAATCCGAATGTTTGCGCCGGATCGTCTTTTCGCTTGGAGATATGCATCCAAAGGACGTCAATCGGCACGCCAAAGTCGCGGATTTGAAAGGCGCCCCGCGAGTGAGTGATCGCATGCCGGCCGTCCGCGCCAATCACGAGATCGGCGAGAAGGTCCTGTTCGCCAGTGGGCGTTTTAACTCGAACGCCGGTGACTCTCGCACCGTTGAAAATCAGGTCGACGACTTCATGCTCCATCTGGAGCGTAAAGGTTGGGAACTCCTTCGCTTTGGCAGCGAAGAAGTTGAGAAAATCCCACTGGGGCATGAACCCAATGAACTTGCAGTGAGTGGGAAGTCGCGAGAAATCCGCCAATTGCGCGGAATATCCATTAAAGTAACCGCCGAGGTGAGTCAGTTCCTGGTGCGGCGCCTTCAAAAATTCGTCGAGTAACCCAAGCTCGGACATCAGTTCGAAAGTCGATGGATGAATAGTGTCTCCGCGAAAATCCCGGTTGAAATCTTTGTGCTTTTCCAGGACAACCACCGCGACACCGGCGCGAGCGAGGAGATAGCCGAGCATCATTCCAGCGGGCCCACCTCCGACCACCACGCAGCGCGTTTTGTTTGCGGTCATATTGCCCTAACCGCGATCCGGGACGCCCGCCTCGGCTTCAAATTCGGTTCGATCTTTGACTTTCCGGAAAATCAGCCATACGCCGATGAGAACCAACCCGGCGCCAAAAAGAGACCAAAGCGGGAATTGCTCGCCGCCTAACAACCAACCTAACATGACCGCTCCCGGCGGAGTGATTAGCGAAATGGTTTGCAAATTCGTTACCGACATTCTCGGCAGCAGCCAGTAAAGCAACAGAAAGGTAAAAGCCGAACCGACGATGGCGAGGTAAAGGAGACAGAAAACTGCCGTCCCGGTCCAATGAAAGCGAGCGGGGTTGCCGTCGACTGTGAAACCTAAAACGAGCAGCGGCGCGGTTCCGAAAATCATTTGCCACGCCGCAAGCATGGCCGGTGCAAGTTGAATGGCGTGACGCTTCAAGAGCACGTTGGAAAAAGCAGCGCCCGCCGCCCCTACGGAAATACCAACGCCTCCCCAAAATGCGAGCAGACCGCCAAAACCGAGGAGGCGAGCGCAGATCAGGACCACACCGCCCACCGCGATCAATGCGCCCATCAGTTTTTGCATTTGGATCGGTTCGTCCGGCAACAGCCAGTGCGCGAAAATCATTCCGAAAATGGGGATGGTCGTTTGCAACACTGCGGCCAGACCGGATGAAACGTAAAGCTCGCCCCAAAAAAGCAGTCCGTAGTTGATTCCAAACATCAGCAAGCCGGTAAAAGCGAGCACGGCATAATCGGATCGACGTAATGGAAGTAATCGCGTCCGGCCGATCGACACTGCGAGCAAGGCGATAATGGCAATCGTGAAACGGATTGCGACGAACGAAATTGGCGGCAAATCGCGCAGACCCACCTTGATCGCGAGCCAGGTCGAGCTCCAGACGATGCACAGGGTCAGCCAGGCAATCGGGATTTTCCAATCGCGCTTGTTCATTGAACAGCGACACTCACGTCAAACCAATCGAACGTAAAGCGAGCACGATACGACATGGTGTGACTTGGCGGTCGGTCGGCCCTCGCTCCAATCCTCTTCTTGGGGAAGAGGCGGACGCAGCGCCGCCAGGGAAAGCAAATCTTCGGATTGAGTAAACGCCGTGGCTTGTTGGGACGAAAATCCGCGTTAGCGTGTCACGGTGAAATTCAACGTGATCGTTAAACCGAAGGAAGCGGTGCTTGATCCTCAGGGTCACGCCGTCCGCGATGCCATGCGCCACTTGGGAATGCCGGAAATCCGCAGCGTGCGGATTGGAAAATTCATGGAGATCGAGCTGGAGAAGGTAAATGGCGATACCGAACAGAGACTGCACGAACTCTGCCGCGATTTGCTCTCGAACCCGGTGATCGAAGACTATGAAGTTCACGGACCAGAGGACGGGGATCAGGAGCCGGGAGTCGGCCAGAAACAGAAATGAAGGCGCTTCGATATTTTTTCTGCGTCGTGCTTCCGCCGGTGGCGGTTCTGATGACGGGCCGGCTGGGCAGTTTTTTTCTAAGCGTGATTCTGACGTTGCTGGGGTGGATTCCGGGAGTGATTCACGCTTGTTTGGTGGTGAACGATTATCACGCGGAACAACGCCAACGGGCGCACTGAACCAGGTATGAAATTCGCGGTCATCCAATTTCCCGGCTCAAACTGCGACCAGGATTGTGTTTCGGGAATCAACAGCATCGCGGGATTGAAGGGCGAGTACGTCTGGCATAAGGAAACTTCGCTCCAAAGTTACGATGCGATTGTTTTACCGGGAGGATTTGCTTACGGCGACTATTTGCGATGCGGCGCGATTGCGCGCTTTTCGCCGATCATGAAGGCGGTGATCGAAGAGGCGCGCGCCGGAAAACTGGTGCTTGGGACGTGCAACGGCTTTCAAGTTCTTTGCGAAGCCGGTTTATTGCCGGGTGCCTTGGTCCGGAACAGGGGACTGCGTTTTGTCTGCGACATGGTCACGATGCGCGTGGAAGTGACGGACTCGGCATTTACCCACGGTTGTCCCATGGGAAGTTTACTCCGGATGCCGATTGCGCACGGCGAAGGCTGTTATTTCGCCGATGAACGCACCTTACGCGATCTGAATGCGAATGGTCAGGTCATTGTCCGATATGCCAATGAACAGGGCGAGATCGTGGCCGAAGCTAATCCGAACGGTTCGACTGAAAACATCGCCGGAATCTGCAATCGCGCCGGAAATGTATTTGGTCTCATGCCGCATCCAGATCGGGCCTGCGATGTCCGTTTGGGCTCAACCGACGGCACCAAAATTTTTCTCTCCATGCTGCAAACGTTTCAGATGCAGTCGGCGCAGATGACCAATAACTTCGCGCGCCAGGTCGCGTGAGTTTTTTCGTTACCGGCACCGACACCGGGGTTGGAAAAACACACACCGCTGTTCAAGTACTGCGACTGCTTCGGAAATCGGGGAAATCCTGCGCGGCTTTCAAACCGATCTGCTGTGGCGATCGACAGGACGCGGAACGATTGCTGGCAGTGAGCGATTCAGGGTTATCGCTTGATCAAATAAACCCCGTTTGGCTCAAAGCTCCGGCTGCGCCGCTGGTGGCGGCTGAGCTGGAGGATACGGAGATTGATCTGGCGAAGATCGTCGGCGCATTTCGAGCTTTGCAGAAAACCGTGGAGCTCGTGCTGGTCGAAGGAGTCGGCGGCTGGTTGGTCCCGATCCGGATGGATTCAGATCGTCCCTATTTGGTTAGTGATTTGGCGGCGGAATTGGGTTTGCCCGTGCTGATTGTCGCGCTCAACCGCTTGGGCTGTCTAAATCACACAGCTTTGACCGAAGAAGGTGTTCGTTCGCGTGGCTTGGATTGTCTTGGCGTTGTCCTGAACCACATCCCGAGGAGCGATGAGGTGGCAGTTCGAACCAATGCGGAGGTGCTGAAAAGGACCCTGAAAACGCCAGTGCTTACTGGGTTATCGGAAAAACTGGACCAATTTCCATCAGATTGGGAATCGGTCCTTAGGGCCATCTAGATCGGGCGAGTTGTCAGATTATCGGACAATAGTGTCAATAAAATTGACACTATTTGAGCGGATACGGCGCCTTTGCCTAGGTAAAATGCAATGGCACCGGCGTTGCTAAAAGGGCTGGCACAACTCAACCCTACAAAAAAATATGCTCCTCGAAAAAACGCTCCACATGAATCAACCGCTGTCCGAATGCAAAGCGCGTCTGGCCAGCATTCAATCCTATCGCCGGCAATTTCTGATGGTGACCAAAGCGACGGTCACATCATTCAACACGGTCGAATTTAGTTTTCGTGGGCCCTTTGGCTTCGATGCCGAAACCACCCTGGTGGCTGTCCCAAGCGGTGCGGTGGACGAAGTGGCCTTTGAATCGCGCGGGGGCAATATCGAGCTGATGGGGCTCGTTAATTTCACTCAAATCCGGCCCGACTGCACCGAAGTGACCCTGGCCGTGCATTACGAAATCAAAAACAAGTTTTTTGCCGCGTTAGATCGCCAATTTGGATTCGTGGAAGCATTTTTGGTCGGCGAACTGCGCAGCATTCGTTCGCATTTCGAAGGAATCGCGACCCCATACATCGAGCACGCACCAATTTTCCCGGCGCTGGAAACCGCTGCGGCCGCTTAAATTTCGCAACAGAACCCTGCAGAAAGAGCACGCACTTCGGTGTGTGCTCTTTTGCGTTAATTGTATCCACGGCGCTGTGTCGCCAGGTGAATCGTTAATGTGGAGAATCGCCCCGACGCAGCGGGGCGGCTACCCTAGTCCACTCGAACGGCGTGGGTTTTATCGAGCCGCAGGATCTGGCCGGAGCGTAACGAGAGTTTCGTCTTCGGATCGGTGACTTTCTTGCCATCCAATTGGACGCTGCCTTGTTTGATCAGCCGGCTTGCCTCTGAACGCGACTTCGTGAGGCCAATGCCGTCCTGATATGCTGCCTGAACCAACTCCACCGCATCGCCCTCTCGCGCACTGAATTTGGGAAGATCTGCTTCCCCGAGATGGCGTTCGCTAAAACGCGCGTTCCAATCGGCCAGCATTTTTTCCGCGACGGGCTGCGAGTGATAAGTCTGAACGATTTCGAATGCGAGCCGCTTCTTCGCTTCCAGCGGATGCATTTCTTTCGGCAGGCCGCGACGGAGCAAAAGAAGATAGTATTTTGCCATCAACTCATCGGAAATACTCATCAGTTTTCCGAACATGTCCGTTGCCGGCTCGCTGATGCCGACGAAATTCCCGAGGCTCTTGCTCATTTTCTTTTGACCATCCAGGCCTTCGAGAATGGGCAGGATAAACACGACTTGCTGAGGTTGGCCTTCCGCCTTTTGAAAATCGCGGCCGACCAGAATATTGAAAAGCTGATCGGTCCCGCCGAGTTCGACATCGGATTTCACCATCACCGAATCCCATCCCTGCATGATCGGATATTGAATTTCGTGCGCGTGAATGGCGTGTTGATGGTCCAGGCGGTCGCGGAAATCCTCGCGCTGGAGCATCTGCTGCAAAGTGACGCGGCTGTTCAAGCGAATGACTTCTTCGAACGACATGGCGCGGAACCAATCGCCATTACAAACCGTTTCCGTTTTTGCTGGATCAAGAATCTTGAAAGCCTGTTCGCGGTAACTCTTCGCATTCGCGAGCACCTGTTGATGATTCAAGTGCGGTCGTGTCGCCGAACGACCGCTGGGATCGCCAATCATTCCGGTGAAATCGCCGATGATCAGGACGGCTTGATGGCCGAGATCCTGGAATTGGCGCAGCTTTCGAAGAACCACGCTGTGCCCGAGATGAATATCCGGAGCGGTTGGGTCGACTCCGAGCTTCACCCGCAGGGGTCGATCCAAGGCGAGCTTTTCTCGCAATCCCGCTTCACTGATGATTTGGGCAGCGCCCTCTTTGAGGGTGGCCAGCGCTTCATCCGGTGACATGCAGGGATTGTAGTAGGGAGACTCAGGTCGGAGCAAGAGCAGGTGAACGAGTAAGATTAAAGCGACAAATCAACGATCACTTTTCCCATTCGCCTTCACATGCAGATACCGGCCTACTTGTTTTTGTTCAACAACTCGCGGACCTGCTCGATTGTCATGGGCGGATTGTGGCGGTCCAGCGATTTTTGGCTTTTACCCTGCTCAACAAATGTTCGTTGGCCCGCAAATTCACGGCTCGTCACTAAATTGTCACGATCAGACGCGTTCCGGATTGGCTGTGATAATGAGGCCTGAGAATAGGTCGCGACTCCATTCAGCTTTTTATCCGAAGACTGATTTTGGCGTTTTCCGTCCAAGAACAGACGCGAGTTAAACTCACGACTCTGAAAATCCCGCGTCCCGGAAAACTTGGCTGGTCTTGTCTTATTTTCGAAATAAAACGAAGCCACCGTGGCGTGTTTATTGGTCGACTCGCCGACGGCAGTGAATTTTTTGTTCTGAGCGGAGTTCTGCAAGCTCATGTCCGGCTTGAGTAACCGGTTAACCAGTGAACGTTCCTGCTCCTGGCCATAAGCCGTGCCGGCGAGAAAAATGAAAAACCCGACAGTCGCCAGCGCGCGCACGCTGGGAGACTGCCGGATTTATCCCGGAAATGTAAAGCCGAATGCGCCGCTAATTCTAGCGTCCGGACGCAGCTGCCCGAAGTTGCTGCGCGCCCGCAGGAGCAGCGACGCGACCGTGCAGAATATCATACGCAGTCGCCGGGCGCCCGTAATAGTCCTGATTAGCGCCTTTCCGCGTTCCAATCACTGCGCCTTCCAGTGAAACGCCGGCGAACAATCCTTTGCTCCGACTGTAGGTATAGATGGCTGCGGTCGGGGTCACCGATGCTTCGGCGGCCCGGCCGACTGGCCCGGCCGCGGCACTGACATCAGCTCCGATCGTAATATTCCCGCCCTTGGAAAATGCTCGCACGGCAGCTTCGTTATTCAGGACGATGACAAAGTCAGTCACTTCCGCGCCAATCTGTAATCCCCATCCGGCACCGCCCGTTCCCACGAACGAGGGCCCCGACCAGCCATGTTCCGTGCGGGCGATGACCACGCCTTCGCCGGCTTTGCCGCTAAATATAAATCCAGCTTTGACTACGGAAAGAATCGCCAGGCCCTTGGCGTGCCGAATAATATTCGAAGGCAGCCCCTTTTCCGGCATGTGACGAAATTCACGAAGCGTGGTGGCGCTTCGGTTCACGATGTCTTGGGGAGCGGCATGGAGTCCGCTCAAAGTGAGTGAGAAGGCAACGGCAGTTAACAATAATGTTTTCATTGGTTTACAACTAATTCGCGGCATTGTGACCTGACGGATGCGTGGCATCAATATTTCCCTAAAAGATAGTTTGATCGACCCGCCGCACGATTTATTCATGCGGGAGGCCTTGCGTCTGGCCGAAAAAGCGTCTGCGGCTGATGAGGTTCCGGTCGGAGCGGTCGTTGTGCGCTCGGGCAAAGTCATCGCCAAAGCCTGCAATCAGGTCGAGCTGCTCAAAGACGCGACCGCGCATGCGGAAATGCTGGCATTGACCCAGGCCGAGGCGGCCGTCGGGGATTGGCGTCTGGTTGATTGCGACCTGTATGTGACCAAAGAGCCGTGCGTGATGTGCGCGGGCGCAATCGTGCATACTCGAATTCGGCGAGTGATTTTTGGTTGTTCCGACCCGCGCACCGGCGGGGCTGGAGGGTTGGTCAACTTGCTCCAACAACCGGCCTTGAATCACCGCTGTGAAATCGTCAGCGGCGTGTTGCAAATGCAGTGCGCTGACATTTTGCAGGAATTCTTTCGCGAGAAACGCGACCGGCCGGCGGATTCGGGTTTGTAACTCTTGACCGGCGACGTCTAAACATTCTGTTTCGGGTTTGTGTTGGCGCCCGAAGAGCACTGCGCAACACGATTAGCAAATCAGTGCGGAGACGGTACGGCGATGTTCTCGTTAGACGATAATACTTGCCGGTGTTGATGATTTTGGGAATGTTTTGTTTAGAATGAGGTCCGCTGTGACTGCGGCAATGTGTTTATTAGTAGGCGCGGCAAGCGGCTGGGCGGCGGAATCTCCGCGGGCACAGGTCACAGTTGAGAATTGGGATAAAGGCGGCCCAATTTCGCATTGGGTTTACACGCATCTGTCCGAGGTCTTCCCCTCCGCTATGGTGCACCGTGGCGGCGCCATCCTGGATCTTCCAGAGCAGAAACGGGCGGATATCGGAATGTTAAAGCTGAAGCGGCCGGACGGGTCCGAACAGACGCTTAATCAGTTCGTCGATAATGGCGCGGTCGATGGGTGCATCGTTTTGCACGACGGCAAAATCGTTTACGAAAAATATCCGACGATTCAGCCTAACGATCTCCACATTTTGATGTCCATTAGCAAAGCTATCGTCCTCACCAGCCTGGCGATTCTTGAGGATCGGGGCAAGGTGGACATTGAAAAATCGGTCGAAAGCTATTTGCCGGAATTAAAAGACAGCGATTGGGCGAAGACGAAGTTGCGCGACCTCGTTGATATGCGTTCCGGTATGGAAGGGGCAGAGGAAAGTAGCGACGCGTATCGCAATCCGAAGCATAAACAATTTCAGTTAGAAGCCACTCTCGGCTGGCAACCGCGAACGGCATCGGAACTTCCGGAAGCGGCGCGGCGCGGTGACCTGTTTGGAATGCTGCGCACGATCAAACGGGAAATTCCCGCCGGACAAAAATGGGCTTACACCAGCAGCAACACCGCAGTGATCGCCGAAATCGTCTCGCGGGTGAGCGGCAAAAGTTTGGCCGACACGATTAGCGATTTAATTTGGAGCAAGATTGGCGCAGAGCACGATGCCATCTTGGCAGAGAACGAACGCGGCTATCCGGTGTCAGGCGCGGGTATGGCTTCGACGCTGCGTGATGTCGCGCGGTTCGGACTACTATTTACCAAGTCGGCGCAGCCCTCCAACCCGCCCGTGGTCTCGGACGCGGTCCTTAAGCGAATTTTTGGCGGACGTGGCGAAAAAGCCGACGAACATGGAATGCTCCCGCGGATTTACGAATGGGATATGATCAGTGATCAAGGCGAGCTGGCAAAGGGTGGTTGGGGCGGCCAACTTCTCTACATCAATCGTGAAAAGAACGTTGTCGTTGTCTGGTTAGGCACGAACCTTGTCGCGAATCCGGAACTGGAGCCTCTGCCTTCCCGCATGATCGCGAAGGCGTTCCAGCAATAAACCAAGGGAGTTGCTTTCGATTGCACGTAGGAAAAGCTGAGTGTGGAGGGTAAAGGAAGCTCGCTCCCTACAGGTGACCGCAGATTTTCAACGCTATGAGTATTTCCATTCGACCAATCACGGAGAGTGATGCGGAAGCTTGTGGCAAGATCGGCTTTGAAGCACACCAGGCTATTTCGTCCGTTCACGGCTATCTACCGGAGCAGCCTTCGGCCGAATTCGGCGCCGGACTGATTCGAATGCTGCTGGCCAATCCCAATTCGCGGGGCGTCCTGGCCACGCGTGAGAGCCAGATCGTCGGCAGCATTTTCCTTAATACATTTCCGCCTTCGCCGGTCGCGGTCATAGGTCCGCTCACCGTCCATCCCTCGGCTGAAGGTGGTGTTGGTAAAGCGCTAATGGAATCCGCTCTCGATCAGGCGAAAAAGAGCGGCTACGAACAGATTCGTCTGGTGCAATCTCCCAGCCATATCCGGTCCTTTGCTCTTTATACCAAGATCGGATTCGTATTGCGTGAACCGCTCTTTCTCATGCAGGGCGCACCGATGGCCGGCCGGCGTCTGCCCGGCGGCTACACTGTCCGTGCGGCGTCATCGGAGGACGTCCAACGCTGTAACGAGCTATGTCGAGAGGCTCATGGTTTTACCCGGGAAGGAGAATTGCGTCACGCGATCGAGCAAGGAACGGGCACCGTGGCCGAAGTCGGCGGTCAGATCACCGGTTACGCCGCGGGAATCGGGCTTCTCTGTCACTCGGTGGGACAGAAGAACGAAGACCTGATGGCGTTGATCGGTCATGCGCCCGCTTTTCTTGGTCCCGGCTTTTTTGTGCCGGGAAGAAATCATCACTTGGTCACGTGGCTTTTTCGTTCCGGATTTAAAATCGGCTGGCCGGCAAACCTGATGAGCCTGGGGAAGTACCAGGAACCTGAGATGCCTTTTCTTCCTTCCCTGGCTTACTGAGCATCGCACTTTTTTATCGCTCGACGCCAACCCACTCTGGTACTTGATCAAGGCAACAGAGCAAAGGCTCGGAAAAAAACTGCCTCGCTAGGACTCGAAGCTACAAACTCGCTGCAGGAACATGAAGCACTTACATCGACGTGACGTACCTCTAGACGTACCCAAATCCCGGGCTGGCTTCGAAATCTGCGAAGTAATTCAGGCGTGGGCCAAGTTACCTGAAGCGTTGCGAGCCGCGGTTCTGGCGATTGTTCGGACTCACGCAAGAGACTTGTCCACAGTCGAGTGCCGGGAGGCGTCGAACGGTCGCGCGAGCCGCAACGCGGCAAAGCTCGCGCGATCCGCGCCAAGCGGAAGTGAGACCGACTGTGGGCAAGTCGAGGAAAGCGGACAGGGCGAGGGACCATGCAAGTAAAGGTCCAAGTCATAAGCGAAATCCGGCAGCAATTTCCCTGGAAACGAGCCAAAGGCGGTCAGGGCGTTCAACATGTTCTCTTGTGCCTCGACTGCGATAGGGAAACGCCGCTCCTAAATTTTTTTGAATACGTCATGAGCGGAGAGGAAGCCGAAGAGTATTTCGATCGGTTGAAAGACAAGATCGTCATGCTCGGAATCACAAATCTTCGGCCAACGCTCGGTTGGAATTTCCAGGCGCGCGGGAAGATGACGGTCTTAAGTCCATTAAAACCGCGGGAGCAGCAGCCGGTGGGAAAGATCGAGTAATGGATACACCGGAGCTTTTAGTTCTAAGCAGAATTGAGTGGCAGCTTTTTGCGACGCTCACTTTTAAAAGCGAGCGATTGCCGGAGCGGGTTAGGCTCTCGTTGTTTTTTGCGTTGCTGCGGGAGTTCTGCGGAGAATTCGATTTACAATTTCGCTTCCTGTTGTGGTGTCTTCGGCAGGAGCGCGGGGAGGTAGGCGGTAGAAGACATTTCCATCTTTTGGTAGCAGGCGTGCGTGGGGCGTTAGTCAATCAGACGACGTGTTTCTGGCTCATGGATAAATGGGAGAAACTTGGCGGCGGAATGGCGCGGATCCACGTGTTCGATTCCAGACTAAACGCTGGGTCGTATATCTTGAAACGGTGCGGATTCAGTAGGAACGCTGTCGATTTGGGCGATGCTTACGAGTCGGCCAAGTTTGCAAGTAAAGCCTGCGAGCTGATGCTCGCTGATCGCGTCTGGAAAGTGGCCGGATGGCGATCGGGGTACGAGAGGGCACGTTTAGCACGGACGCAGTAATCACTGGTCGGACGTGAAGTTCAATGGGTCCCGGATGGCCGGCGCTTTAGCGCCGGCCGACGGGTCGCTTGAAGAAGACGTCTGCCCAATGACTTTGACTTTGTGCACCGGCGATAGCTCATTATCCTTCCGCTTGTGGCGGCACGCGCACAAATCACCATCACGACAGATAGTGAGGGCCGAGAATGGATACATCCGGATCGGTTGCGTTACTATTTGCATCAGGACCGGGCAACGAAGCTTTGGTGCGTCATCGACCGGAATGCTGATTTTGCTGTTACGAAGGACTATCAAACAAAGCGTGGCGCAATCGGAGCGTTTCGACGCAATTGGAATGTCTACAACGGAAAACCGCCACATTATCGCTGAAGTTGCCTAAGGATGGCTAGCGTAGGTAAACCCTCCACAGTAGTTGACACGCGGGTGATCTATTGTGGCGATAATTTGGAGCAGCTTGGGAAGCTTCCCGACGGGTGTGTTGATCTGATCTACATCGACCCGCCATTCAATTCGAATCGCAACTACGAAGTTTTCTGGGGCGAGACGAAGGAAAAGCGAAGTTTTGAAGACCGGCACGCTTCAACACAAGCGTACATTGAGTTCATGCGGCCCCGGTGTGTTGAGTTGCACCGAGTACTAAAGAAAACAGGCTGCTTCTATTACCACTGCGATTGGCATGCGAGCCATTACGTCAAAGTCATGCTGGATCAGATGTTCGGCGAGAATCAATTTCAGAACGAAATCGTCTGGAAAAGGTCCGATGCGCACAGTGACGCGAAGCAAGGAGCGCAG
The DNA here is from genome assembly GCA_963846065.1 of uncultured Verrucomicrobiae bacterium. Lineage (GTDB taxonomy): Bacteria > Verrucomicrobiota > Verrucomicrobiia > Chthoniobacterales > UBA10450 > DASPUI01. The sequence continues at coordinate 4,051 of CAWJUP010000007.1, read as the reverse complement.
CATTACGGGCGAGTCCATGATTCGATCTTTTTCTACAGCAAGACGAACGAATATGTGTTCAACACAATTTACAACCCGTTGCCGGAGTCGACTGTTGAGAATTGGTATCGATATATTGAAGAAGGGACGGGTCGGCGATACAACAAGGCGGATGTTACGGGCCCGGGTGGCGCAGCTAAAGGCAATCCGTTTTACGAATGGAAAGGCGTTAAGCGATATTGGCGTTATTCCAAAGAGAAAATGGCGCAATTGGATAAAGAGGGACTCCTCATTTACTCGAAGTCGGGAATGCCATATCAAAAGCGCTACCTTGACGAGAGTAAGGGCGTGCCATTGCAAAGCTGGTGGGACGATATCGAAATGCTGCGGGGCATCACGCGAAGTTCAGAAAGACTGGGATTTCCGACTCAGAAGCCTCTAGCGCTTCTTGAACGAATAGTTGCCGTCAGTAGCAGAGAGAACGACATTGTCTTGGACGCTTTTTGTGGCTGCGGGACAGCTTTGGTTGCAGCACAGAAGTTGAAACGTCAATGGATCGGCATCGATGTTTCGCCGACCGCATGCCGGGTAATGGCGAAGCGCCTGAAGAAAGACTGTGGGCTAAAAGAGGATGAAAAGCTTTGGGCGATCGGGCGAGGATTCATCGTTCGCGACTTACCGAAGACGGAAGCGGAGCTGCGGAAATATCCGGCTTTCGAATTCGAAAATTGGGCGGTTGTGGCATTAGGTGGAATTCCAAACAAGGTTCAAGTTGGGGACCTCGGAATAGACGGCCGGATTTATCCTGTCAGTGCAATGCCCGAGTTGCGCGTTAAGGAACACGCCGAAATGGATTTCATGGACGTTTGGTATCCGATTCAGGTAAAGCAAACGGACAAAGTTGGCCGTCCCGATATCGACGCATTCGAGACAGCGATACAGCGAGCTAAACGCAAGCTCGGTTATTTTGTCGGGTTTGAATTTACGGGCGATGCGCTATTTGAGATCGACCGCTTCCGTCGTGAAACCGGGTGCGAAATTAAACCATTAACAGTCCGGGAAATCTTAGATGAAGAAATCGCCGTGAAAGCTGGATGATCCGGTCGTGACGGATAAATCGATATTACAGTTATCCGAGATTGTCACAATTGATCCTAAAAGGTGCTTGGGTGGGGTCCCGATCGCTCGGACAAGGAGGCTGAGCGTAGCGCACCATTTTTACAACAACTGCCGCGTCGCGTCGGCAATACCCGGCGGCAAGTACTTCCTGACCGCGCATGATGATAAACTCGCGTTACTAGAGCAGATCCGATTTGGAGAACGCTTCTGTCCACACATATCTTGGATTGCCGAGACAAAGCGGCTATTGCCACGTGCTCCAGAGATCTTTTCAGATGATCTCCCGATAACCGTCGAACAAGATTATTCGCGGCCCTGTGTGCACCATAATGCGCCTGCATATGGCGCTAAGATGTGGCGGTACGTTAAGAATATTGAAAGATTCAAGCATCTGCTCAGACAGGGGATATTCTTCGCACGGGCAGATAGGTTTCGGGATGATCGGGAAGGCACGCTCGCGCTAGGAAATGCTTCTTCTCGTCGTTACGTTTACAGCGACAATCGAAACATGTTGGATGGATATTCGCGGTATTGTGCAGCACTCCGCGATATGAAGCGACATACCTACATTTCATGTTGGCGAATCGACGAGCACGAGAATGAGCGAGCCTGGGACGAGTACACTAGTGCACAGGAGGGAATCGCGGTTCAGACTAGATATTATCACATTTGGAAGGACACACCGTGTATCTTTGCCGCAACCGTAGAGTATCTGGATTACGAACAGTCGTGGGTAGTAGAAAACAACAGCGTCTCACCGTTTTTTCACAAGTGTAAGTCGTTTGAATGGGAGCGAGAGTTCCGCATCATCTATCAAAAATTTCCACGGGCGGAGGCGGTTTTTCGCAATTCGTCGTACTTCGACTGTGCGCGTGAGAATCCCAACGAAGGGTACTGTTTCCCAATCCGAAGGCGCGAAGCTGTTGAACAAATTGTGACTCATCCTAGCGCGACCGAAAGCTTTATTCGCAAAGTAAAGGCGCTTGCGGCGACAGCTGGCGTGGGGAACGTCGTCGTTCAATCGGCGCTAGCATAAGCGAACCAACTCGCGGAGCGTATCGAGCGAACGCTCGAAATGTTAGCGCAGCTGTTCCCTCCTAGACTTTTTGGGTCTACCTTTTTGGGCAATGCAAAAAGGTGCCGCATGCGGTTAAGATCGGTCAATTGCAACGATTGCTTGACAAAGATTAGGACGGCGCGAGCGGCTGGCGAATGAGTACGACGGCAGCAATTTTAATTACGATTATTGTCCCTCTTCTCCTGAGCGGATTTTTCAACTTTTACGGCGATCGGCCTTGGATTTTGTATTTCCCTCTCATCGGGTTAGTACTGGGTGCGAGCTATATCGCCTGGGGCGCTGTCCAGGTGCCGTTGTGGTCGAAGTCTTCGGTCGGTTTAGGGGTGGGGCTGTTGGTCGGGACGTGTGCTGGTCATTGGTTCATTCGTGCGCAGCAACACGAGACGGGCATTCGGAAGCGCTTAAGCGATCCGTTGTTTGCCGCGGAACTTCAAGAGCTACGAGAGCTAGAAGATTTCCTAGGCGGTAAAGGCGAGGGCGAGCTCTGGGATTTGTTCGATTTTCCCGGACTGATAAGATTCAACATCCAGCGAGCGAAGGAAGTAATGCGGCCTAGCCGACTCACAATGGAGGAGGCTGCTAAGATCAATGAATTCTTCGCCGAAGGAAAAGCAAACCTTTGCAACAAATACTGCACCGTTGAAAGAACGGCTGGAGGAATTAAGGTCGAAGCGTTTCGCGGACGCCTCCCACATACTGAATTTATCGAAGAAGCACTTCGATAACCTACAGACGCTCGCGAAATTCGAGGCATCGCTGCGGTTGCCGCTGGAAATTCGCAATGCCGTCGGGGCTTTCTACAAAGCAGTGGTTGAGAATACTCATATTCTGCTGGACACGATTAACGATAAACTGTCTGAGGATCCCCGAAACGTGTTAGAGGAGCGGGACCGGGAACTTCGCCGTTGTTTGGCGCAACATCGGGAGCATTTATCGATCGTTGTATTCGGCTGAAGCCGAAAGAAAAGAAGTTCCGGCTGAACTTCGCCGCTATTTGAAGACCGGTGAGTATGCCGCCTGACGCCGACGGTGTTTTGCGCGGGAGCACTATAGCACGTGGCACGGAATCCCTTCTTCGGGTATTGACACAAAGCGTCATGAATGATACGCTCTCAAATATAACGCTACTGATCCTGTGACGGCCAGCACATCAACAGCATATTCTTTCTCAGAGAGGAGTAAGTCGGGCTTATCTTTAAGGAGGAGATGCGGCGCGAACTGCAGCGGATGAGCAACGCGATGGTCGAGGAAAAAGGGCTACTCAATAATCTACAAGCCGCGCTCATGTTGGACGTGAGTGCAAAAACGGGTTGGCGAATTGGTTAGACAGGGCAAACTAACGCGCTTTGATTTTCTAGGCCGCACCTACGTTTCGATGCGGGAAATTTGGGCGCGAAACCGAATGGAGCTGCGAGCAGGTCGTCCGCTGCCCGCACTGGGACGGCGGGTTGCGAAGTCAATGAAAGCGGCGGTGCAGACGGACAGTTTGCAGGCGCGTCTAGGCGGCTACGCGGGTCCATATGACAGGGCCAAGCATAAAGAAGCCAAGGAGAAGCTCCGCGAGCGTGATAGGCGGTTATGGCGAAGACTAACCGGAAAATGGAAGACATCAGCGACGCGTCCCGTCAGTATCGCATAAAACAATTAGCGGCCCTGTTGTCTTTGAGCGTGCGCGGAGTCTCAGGGCCGTTGGTGGCTAAAGGGGAATTGCCTCCTCCAGTCAAGATCGGGCGATGCTCTGTTTGGTTTGAATCGGATCTCGTCGCGTTCCAGATGCAACTTCGACGGCAACGCGAAAGGAGAGCCGCGTGACAGCATTCGTATTTCGGCCAAGTCGTGTGAAGAACGGAAAGCGCGTTTACTTCAGGATGTATA
>CAWJUP010000006.1:0-9603 GCA_963846065.1 uncultured Verrucomicrobiae bacterium | reverse complement strand
CGTCGGCGTCGCCGTAAACTGCGTGGAATCGGCCGAACTTAGTTCACGCAATCGCACATAAATCTGCGCGGTGCCCGATGAGGGGATGTTCACATAATTGAACCTCCACTCGTTTGGATACTGACTGTTAATGACCGGATTGGCCGTCAATTCGGTCGCCTTAACCCAGGCACCGTTACCATTCGCAATCGTCGTCACCGCGTCGTCGTTGTTCGGATCGGAGTCGACGATCTTATACCAGACTTCGGTGACGCTAGGATCGGTCCGGACCACCACGCCGTATTGCTGTCCGCCCACGCTGTCGCCATCATGCTGCGGAAAATCTATCTCTCCCTGCGGCAGCTGCGCATCATAATAGAAGACTTGGGTAAACGTGTTGTAAATGGATGCCCGCAAACCATTGCCCACTCCGGAGCTGTCGCGTTTGAGAAACGCACGCGCCCGGAGCACATGGAATCCTTCACTCAATCCGGTTTGCGTCGCGGCGTAGTCGTTGTGCGGGTAAACCAGCGCGGTCGTGCCATTGAAATTCGTGATCTGAAAAGTCGTCATCATCGACTTCTTCTGCGCCACGGCGGCCGCGCTGCCTGGGAACACGCTGCTTACCGGCAGATTGCTGTTGCTCGATTTGTAGAGAGCAAGCTTGTATTTGATCGAGCTCGGCGGCGTGGAGATCGACGTGTACCACCAGTTGTTCCCATCCGGGCCATTGTGGGAGTAATGCATCTCCGCCACCTGAGTCGCGCCAACCCCCGTGTTCCCCGCGCCTTCGGGATTTGAACCGTCCGTCGTGTAATAGAGAAATGCGCGGAATCCGCCGCCCACCGAATTGGTCTTGGTCCAAAAATTTAGCTGCGCCCCGCTGCTCATGTACATGGTGGATGGCAATGGCCCAAGCGACCCGCCCGATGTCGGCGCATCCACGTTGACGGAGGGATCGTGATAAACAAACGAAGCGACCGTCCCACTTTGGCTATCATGATTCGGGTCTCCGTGGAGGTTGGCGGTGACATCCGTCACCTGCGTGGTGCTCGTGTCGTAGGTGTCCGCCCCCGCTGAGCCGATCGTGTCGTTCGTCGAATCTTTGGCCGCGAATTTTTCAGGATACTGACGTTCAACAAACTGCGGTTGCTCGTAGCCGAGGAAAACATCGGTGGAAAGGCCCGGAGGATTATCGCGTTTCTCACCGCTGGTCGGTCCGAGCGGAATCTGAGAATTGATGTCGACGCCGCCGTCCAACTCCATCAACACGTTTTCAGCCGAACCGTCGACTCGCGCGATGAACGAAAGATTCGATCCATTGGTGACGATCGGAACCGAATATGGATACGAGTAGCTTCCCGCAACGGCCCCGGCGACATTGTAAGGATTGAAATTGGGATCGCCATCGGGTCCGTCTTTGCGCAGATACGTCATCGTCCCAGGCGGCTGGCCATTTTGCAGAATGGTCAGCGGTTTCCCTCCGCCCCCATTCCACAGGCTCGATTCTTCCGGATTCCGCCATGAAAAAGCGAAATAACCATCCGGCGGAACGATCGTCGACCCATTCACGATGTTGCTGGCGTACTGGTAAAATCCGCCGCCGTAGGTCGAGTAATTACAGAGATAGGCGTCATTGCCTCCCGCCGTATGCGGAAAGCTTGTGCTGAAATTGCGCCCCTGACCGGAAACACCGTTGTCGTTCAGCATGAACAAAAGCGTAACCCCGTCCGAATCCGGCATGCTGGCGTTCTCGCGCTTGTCGATTCGCTCATACGCGACAAACGAACTATCACTCCACTGCGGTTGTTGATAACCCCGCGCAAATTGGTTGTGGATGTAAAGATCGTTCGGGATCCTCGCATCCGAATATTGGCCGAGAAAATTGGTGTTCGCATTCGATGGAAATGCTTTGCTGATCTGGCCAAGAACGCCGGCGTGATGATTTCCATCCGTGTAAATGAGATTGAGACCGGCGCGCGTCATCAAAATGGCATGCGCCAGTTCGATCTTCGGCATGTAACCGTTATCCGCGCTCTGGGCGTATCCGACGGCAATTCCGGAACCGCCCGGGAGTCCGCCGCCGCCGTCGGAATCCAATCCATTCAACGGGCCCGTCGGCAATTCATTGATCAATGTCGATTGTAAGTTGTTATCGAGTAATCTCGACCCGGCATCAATGTATGGCTGCTGGGCGGTTCCGCCGAGATGTTCCCCAAAAAACATCAGGTTGTGGCGCGGTTCTTCGGTATTGAAAACCGTTTCGCGCAAATCGGACTGGGTGTTGCTGTCGCCCGGTTGATTGAATTTCGGATCGTTGAAACCGCGGGTCAGATTAAACTGACGTTGCGCTTGCCCGAGATAGCCGTAGTCGCTGTAGTCCTTGTCCGAGCCATAACTCGCCCCGAAAAAATCGTAGCGAACGTGTTTAATCGCATCGAGCCGCAGACCATCGGCCTTGGTCGTGTCGATTAACCAGCGCGCATTTCGATTAAGATAATCCTGGACGTACTCAGTGTAAGCACTCGCATGAGTCGAGACATAATTTACCGCCCAGTCGTGCGCGGTGGCGAAACCAGCTGGCAACGGATTCGGTGCCATGGTCAGCAGTCCGCCGAAACCGACGTAGTTGCCGTTAGCGTCGTAACAATAGTACTCGGGATTGTTCGGGCTGCGGACAAATGCGATTTTCGGAAAGGTGCCACCTTCGCTGAGTCCGAAATTGACGTTGGTCGTACCGGGTTCCTGAGCCACGTCGACCAGGTTGGACGTACTCAGGTTCCAGACCTGCCATTGATCGGAATAATTGCTGATGCCAGGCCAGTTCCGATAAAAACCATCCTGCGTGAGTTGAAGATGGAAATCTTCCGGCAAAAGCCCGGGATAAATGTCGATCGGCGTGCTCGCGTTGTAGCCGGGAACATCGAATCCGCGATGGTTCATCACGTTATCCAAGTAAATGCGGATCCCAAATCGGTGCGCGACCGTGATCATGTTGAGCAAGTCGGCCTGGGTGCCGTAACGCGTGCTCACGGAACCGCGTTGATCCTTGCTGCCAAGATCAAACGGATCAAATAAATCGTATCCGACTGACAAACCGCCGCCCGCCTTGGTGGGTGGCGGAATCCAGATCGAGTCGTAACCGGCTTCGGCTAACTCGGGAATCTTTTGCGCAATCTCGTCCCAACTTGTGTTGAAGTACTGCACCATCGCTTCGCCGCGAACAACGTGCTCGCTCGATGGACAAAAGACCGCCGCGAATAAAAGGAGAACGAGGGCGCGGCGAGAAGGGAGCTTCATTAAGCTGGAGTTAGAAATTGGTCTCGCGTCGCCGGTGGAGTGAAGGAATAGACCTGCCCGGATTATAGGCTTTTTTCCGAGAAAAATCCCGCGATTTTTTCAACAATTTGACCGCACTTTATCGTGCGCTACCGCCTCTCAGGTCTGGTCCGAATAAGCTCTCCTGTCTCTTGTGAATAACAAAAAAGCCGTCCCCTTACGGGACGGCTTTTCGTAAATCTATTTTTCGACTCTTAAGCGCGGCGGCGTCGGATGAACATCATCGCACCGAGCACTGAAGAACCGGAGAGGAACGAGATGATCGTGCCCGGCTCCGGAACCGGAAGAACGGTAATTTCCGCCTCCCAGTTGTTGCCGCCCTGCCCACCTTCGTTGTTGTAAAGGTTTGCGCTGCCATTCTGCGCGTGTTCATAGACCGCGAGAAGGTAATTGCCGGGAGCCAAACTACTGCCGATTTGAACGCCGCTCGTGCTCGCGAGCTGCTGCCACTGATCATTAGCTCCGCTCGTCATTTGAAAGGGCAAGTTTAACTCACTGAAGCTACCGCTCGTTTCGGTCAAATTTGTGATTCCGTAACCCAAAGACACGGTGGCACCCACATTTTGTTGGAAAGTCTGCAGTTCGCCACCGAGAAGAATACTTTGACCTTGGTTGATGGTAAAAGTGCGGCTGAAAGCAGTCGGGGTCGAATTGTCGGTATCAAACGAAGGCGTCGTGGAATCGTTACTCTGATTGTTAACGTCGTAGAAACTGTCGCCTCCGTTGTTGATATCAAGGATCACGTAGCCGTTTCCAACGAACTGCAGCGTGTTTTGCGCTGAAACATGCGCTGCCAATCCAATAACTGACAAGGCCACAATGAGTGAGATTTTGTTAATCATAACTGTATTCCGTTTATTTTCCCTAGTTGAGGACGCACATTTGGTCAGATTTTGGTCGCTAAGTCAATGAAATTGTTGCCAGAAATTACAGTTTTTCCCGGGGTATCGGGGAAAACCTTACCGGTCCCGTACCCATGGCTGGACTGGCCATTTCGGTGAAAACCGAACCCCTCTAGGAACTTACAGCTCCACCCTCCGAGCAGGAACCCTGGCTCCAGGCAGCGGCTGGTCCAAGCCAGAACGGAAGTTCCCGCAACCTCGCGCTAAGCGCTCAGCAATTCCGTCAGAATCGCCTTCTGCACGTGCAATCGATTCTCCGCCTGATCGAAAATCGTCCGGGCGTGCTCTTCGAAAGTTTTGGCATCGATTTCCTGTCCCCGATGCGCCGGCAAACAATGCATCACCATCACCTCCGGTTTCGCCAGTTTCACGACGGCATCGTTGATCCAATACGGCCCCAGGTCCGCCTCTCTCCGGGCCGTCTCCGACTCCTGGCCCATCGAAACCCAGATATCTGTGTAAAGCACGTCGGCGTTTCGCGCCGCCGCCGAAATATCATCGGTGCAGACGACTCGACCACCGGCCCGCTCGAGCAATGCCTTGTCTGGCTGATATTTTTTGTGCGACGCGATTCGCAATTCGAACCCGAGTTTTCCGGCCGCGAACAACCACGATCGCGCCGTATTCGAAAGGCCATCGCCCACAAATACGACAACCCGATCGGCGATCGCCTCTCGCTTTTCCATGATGGTGAAAATATCGCTAACGATCTGGCATGGATGCTCGTCGTCCGTGAGCGCATTCACTGTCGGTACACCCGAAAATTCTGCGAACTCTTCGATATCGCTCTGCGCATAGGTGCGAATGACCGCTCCGTGGATCATTCTCGCGAGCACGCGCGCCGTATCTTTGATCAGTTCGCCCCGGCCGAGCTGTGCGTCGGCCGCATTCATATAAATCGTCTCGCCGCCCAGCTCGCGAATCCCGACTTCGAAGGAAACACGCGTCCGCGTCGAAGGTTTCGAAAAGATCAACGCCCAGGTTTGGCCAACCAAAGGTTGCATCGAAATCTTTCCACGATCCGCTTTCAGCTCGGCGGCGCGTCGGAGAATTCGTTCAATCTCCTCGCGGGAGGTTTGTTCGATACCTAGAAAATTTTTCATTTAACTTTGATCATGCACTTTGGCTTGCTCTTACTCCCTCTGAGTCTGTGCATGAGAAAGTGAAGGTGTAGGGTTAAGGAAGTTGCTGCTGCAATCATTTCTATAGATCGGTAACAACTTCGGTAATCGCTCGCAAGCCCTCCTCTGCTTCGCTTTTTTTCAAGTTCAGAGGCGGCAGGAGCCGAACGACAGAGTTCCCCGCCGGTACCGTCAATATACCGGCCTCGTGCAGGCGATTCACGATATCCACTGCTTTGAACTGAGGTTGAAATTCGATTCCGATCATCAATCCAAGCCCCCGCACATGGCGAACGACTCCGGGATATCGCTTTTGCAAAACCCGGAGGTCACTCAAAATAAATTCACCGAGGGCTCGGGCATTCTCCGCCAGGTGCTCGCGTGCGATGACGTCGAATATTCGCAGCGCCACAGCGCAAGCGAGCGGAGTGCCGCCAAACGTGCTTGCGTGTGTGCCGGACGACAGCAGTTTCGAAAATTTCTCGGCGATCCAAAACGCGCCGATTGGAAATCCGCCGCCGAGGGATTTCGCCATGGAGACACCATCCGGTAACAAATGCTCGTCCTTACCTTCCAGGATCCGTTGCCACGCTTGGAATTTGCCGGTCCGGAAGTGGCCCGATTGCACCTCATCAAAGAGCAGTAACAAATTATTTTCGTCACACAGTTGTCTCAGGCCTAACAAATATTCGGATGTCGCGATGGTAATGCCGCTCTCGCCTTGCACGGGTTCGACCAAAATCGCAACCGTCTCCGCCTTAATCCCCGCCCGCATTGCCTGGAGATCATTGAAGGGAACATGCTTGAATCCGGCCACCGCGGGCTCGAATCCGTGCTTCACCTTTTGCTGACCTGTGGCGGCAATTCCCGCGAGGGTTCGCCCATGAAACGAATCGAGCGTGGTGATGATCTCAAATCGCCGGCTGTCGTGGCCAAACTTTCGGGCAAATTTGAAGAGCCCCTCATTGGCTTCGGCCCCACTGTTGCCGAAAAAGACCCTCCCTGGACCGATCAGATGAACGATCCGTTCGGCCAGACGTCCCTGGGCCTCATTATAATAGAGGTTCGAAACGTGGATCAGCTTCCGCGACTGCTCATCCAGAGCTGCGGTGATCTCCGAATGAGCGTGCCCGAGGCAACAGACCGCGATGCCGCCGCCGAGATCGAGGTAGCGCTTCCCATTCACATCCCAGACATAACTTCCTTCCCCCCGTTCCAGGATCAGGTCGAAACGGGCGTAAGACGGAACGACCCATCGCTCGAATAGACTGCGAATGTCGTCTGCCTTCTGAAGTTGAACGTGGGACGTTGAGCTTTCAGCGTTTTCCGTTTTCATCTTTAATCGTGTTCCTTCACTTGCACCTGCATCTTCTCCCGCCTTCCATCTTTAACCCTGCTCTTTCACTTACACCTGCACTGCCCGAGGCAACAGACCGCGATGCCGCCGCCGAGATCAAGATAGCGCTTCCCATTCACCTCCCAGACGTACTTCCCTCACCTCCTTCCAGGATCAGGTCGAAACGGGCATAGGATGGAATGACAAACTGCTCGAATAGACTGCGAATGTCGTCTGCCTTTTGACGTTGGACGTTGGACGTTGGACGTTGGACGTTGGGCGTTGGGCGTTGGGCGTTGAGCGTTCAGCGTTTTCCGTTTTCATCTTTAAACCTGCTCCTTCTCTCGCCGTCATTCACGTCACCACCTCCGTACCGACTCCTGCGTCAGTGAAAATTTCAAGCAGAATGGAATGGGCAATTCGCCCATCGACAAATTGCACCTTCTCCACGCCGCTCTCGATCGCCGCAATTGCGCTGTCCACCTTTGGAATCATGCCTTTGCCGATCACGCCGGAACGTTTCAGCTCCGGTACTTCCTCCGCTCGCAGATGCGTCATTAACGTCGTGTCATCGGATGGGTCGCGCAGCAAACCTGGGACATCACTCATAAAAACCAACCGGCGCGCCTTGAGCGCGATCGCGGTTTTGGCCGCGGCGATGTCCGCGTTGCAATTGTAAATTTTGCCGTCCTTACCGCGCGCCGTCGGACTCACGACAGGCGTCACGCTGCGTCGAATGCATTCCCGCAACGGTTCCGTATGGACTCCCATGACTTCACCCACAAATCCCAAATCGACTTCGGGATGGACAAGTTTGCGGCATTGAAAAATCTCCCAACCCGGGAACCCGCGCGCTTTGCCTCCAAACTCTTCAATCGCGCCGACAATTTCCGGATTGATCTGTTGCGAAAGAACCTGATCGACGATCCCCATCGTCGCCTCATCTGTTTTTCGCTGCCCGCCGATAAATTCCGCTTTGAAACCGGCTTGTTCCACCGCCCGCGTGATTGCTTTACCTCCTCCGTGAACAATGACCGGATTAATTCCAACGGCCTCGAGAAAAACAATGTCGCGCGCCACCCGATGACGCTCCTCCTCGTTAGGCGAGTCCATAAAGCTGCCACCGTATTTCACGACAAAAATTTCGCCACGAAACCGCTGCACATAGGGCAGCGCTTCAAGCAGCGTCGCCGCCTTGGTAATAATTTCTTCCATCTAGCAGCTTCCTCGCACAAAGGACGCAAACGAAACGACGAAGATCAGCCTGGCCCACCTTGGTGTCCGCTGTGCCTTCGGTGTGAAATTCTTCATTGCCCGGTTAACCACCTAACGAGGTCGGGTCTGTCACATCGCCTTTGTTCAAGGTGACGTATTCTTCGGTCAAATCGGCCGCGTAGATGGTGAAGTCGCCGCGGCCGAGATGAAGGTCCACGTGTAAATCGAATTCCGGCGCCAAGGTGATGGTGGCGAGCGTCTTCAAGGCGACATTCGTCGGACGCCCGCGCTGAAATGCAAAAACAACCCTTTTGCCACCCGATTTGGCATACCCGATCCCGATTCGTGATTCGTCAACGCGGGCCTTGGAATAGCCAGCGGCGCATAAAATCCGGCCCCAATTTGGATCTCCGCCGCACCAACTCGTTCGGACCAACGAGCTATTCGCAATCGACCGCGCCACCAATTCAGCATCTGTTTCATTTCGTGCGCCGCGAATACGCAATTTGATGACACGTGAAATCCCCTCCCCGTCTCGCACAATCATCTTTGCCAGTTCGAGACAAACGTGATTCAAAGCAAACTGGAATTCCGAATTCCGAATTCCGAATCCCGAATTTTTCGCCAATCCGTTGGCCAGCATGATGACTGAGTCATTCGTGCTCATATCGCCGTCGACGGTGATCCGATTAAAACTTTGATCGACCGCAGTCCGGAGCGCGTATTTCAGCGCCTTCGGTTCGACCGCCGCGTCCGTTGTAATAAACGCCAGCATGGTCGCCATGCCCGGCTGAATCATGCCCGCGCCTTTACAAATTCCTCCGATTCGCACCGCACGCCCGCCAATCTTCAGTTCGACCGCTATTTCTTTGCGACGCGTGTCGGTCGTCATGATCGCTTCCGCAACCTGCCGCGCGTTGGAAGACGACCTCTCCAGCAAAGGTGCGCACGCACGAATGCCGCGTTCGACGTTTCTCATCGGCATCTCCACGCCAATCCGTCCGGTCGAACAAACCAATACCTCCTTCTTTTCGATTCTGTCGATTGGTTTTCGGCGGTTATTCGTTTTTGGCCGGTTCAAACGGTCAGGTTTCGAGAAGGCGGCAGCGGTGAATTGCGCCATGGCTTCGGCATCGAGAATTCCCTGCCTGCCGGTGCAGGCATTGGCGTTTCCGGAATTGACCACAATCGCCCGAGCCGATTTTCCGGCGGCGACTTGGCGACTGACTTTAACCGGCGCAGCGCACACTTGATTCGAGGTAAACAGTCCCGCGACCGTTGCCGGCACATCGGAAACAATCAGCGCCAGATCGTCCTTTCGCCCTTTGTTCGATCCTTTGCCGGTGCCGAGTTTTTTGATGTCGCAAAACACCGATGCGCATTTGAATCCGAGCGGGGCACAAATTGACCCCGAAATTTCTCGAAACAACTTTTTCAAATCAGGCCGGTAGTTTCCGCGTATCCACGCATCAAATTCAAGCACTGCACCGCCTGCCCGCTCGCACCCTTCACGATATTGTCGATCGCGCTCATTAAGATGATTCGCGAAGTCCGGCTGTCGATCTTCCAGGCGATATCAATGAAATTGGTGCCGACGACATTTTTGGTGTCAGGCAGCCGGGTTTGGCCAAGCAGGCGAACAAATGGCTCATGATGATAAGCGGTTTCGAAAACACGGTCGAGATTGAGGTCAACTACGTCACCGCCAAGG
>CAWJUP010000005.1:0-10384 GCA_963846065.1 uncultured Verrucomicrobiae bacterium | reverse complement strand
CGAACGCTATTCACATCTGAAGGCGACGCCTTTCCTCTACGATCACTTCAAAGAGTATGAGTTCATGCTGGTTCACGAGCTCGATTCATTTGTGCTTCGTGATGAGCTGCTGGATTGGTGCGGAGCCGGCTGGGATTACGTGGGAGCTCCGTGGTTTGAAGGATTCGACCTGGCCACGCCGGACGCGCGATACCTGGGCGTAGGGAATGGAGGGTTTTCGCTGAGATGCATCGAATCTGCCCGGCGCGCATTGCATTTCTGGAAGAGGATTCTTCCCGGTGCAAAAGTTTGGAAACAACGGACGCGCGTTCCTGTTTCCCGTCAGGCGCCATTGCCTGCGGCCATGGCATGGCCAGACAAAGCGCGTAGTGATGTTTGGAAAAACGAAGATGTTTTCTGGTGTTTCAAAGTCGCGCCTCGTTTCGATTGGTTCCGGATCCCGCCGGTGGAAGAAGCGCGAAAATTTGCCTTCGAACTAAATCCGCGGCGGTCGCTCGCCGAAGCCGGCCGGCTTCCGTTCGGTTGTCACAAATGGCCGAAATACGATCTGCCATTCTGGAAACCAATCATCGAATCGTACGGCTACGAGTTACCGTGAGGATCAAAGTTTCGACTAACTTTGCTCACGAGCCGATTGAGCGGCAGATCCCGCCGCAGCTGGCGTCCGAAATTGAATTCATTTGTAACAATCACTGCGACGACTGCGATGCGTGGGTGATCTTGTCCGGATTGGAGGAGGCGGAAGAAGCGTCTGTTGGCAATGGCCCGGTCGTCTTTGTCGTGATGGAACCATGGGAGAGCGGGGAATATCCCCGTCGATTTCTTCGTCAGTTCGACTGTGTCGTTAGTCCTTTTCCGGTTCGCCATCGTCACTGCATTATCTCGGACGAAATCTGTTTGCCCTGGCATGCGGGCTTGCCCAAAGGCTCGTCCGGTTCAGATCGGGAAGTTTCCGGGGGAGCGATCGGTTTTCACGAGTTGGAGGAGATGGATTTTCCCCAGAAGCCGAAGCTTCTTTCCGCGATCGTGTCGACGACTCAGCTTTTACCCGGCCATATTTGCCGGAAGGCTTTTCTAGACCAGCTCAAGACTGAACTCGGCGATGATTTGGAGATTTTCGGGCGAGGAATTAATCCGATTTCCGAAAAACTGGATGGTTTGCGGCCTTATCGGTTTCATTTGGCGTTGGAGAATTCCCGATCCGGCGTTTACTGGAGTGAAAAACTGCCAGATGCGCTGATCGGTTATTCTTATCCCTTTTATTTCGGGAGCGCACCGATCGACAAAATCCATTGTGGCCCGTTTTGCTGTCGACTCGATATTAGCGACGTCCCCAAGAGTATCGAAAGAGTGAAACGAAAAATTTCTGACGGCCTGACCGATCTCGAAATAGCGGCACTGGGTCAGGCGCGGACGGCAATTTTCCGGCGCTTCAATCTTTTCCAATCTCTGGCCGGCGTTATTGGGCAACTCAAGGGTGCCGCAGTCTGGCAAACTCGCACAAAGACAATCCGGCCGCGCGGGCATTTTTGAGAATAGTTCGCGCGTGACGACAATTTCTCGTTAGGCAAATTGCTGCCGGACCGGCGATGACGAGCCACGAGGCTTGCTGCATCCTCAATGTGTCCGAACAGACGGCACATGTGGCGATCACGATTTTCTTTGAGGACCGAAATCCAACCGGTCCGTTTCGATTCGCGGCAGACGACCGACCGGCAGGCGCTTCACTTCGCCCAGGTGTTGCAGAGGGCCTTGCGCAGCGGTCCGCGCGGGCCGTCAGGAAATTATCCCGAAGAACGATTCGTCGAGCCCGAAACGCGAACGGTGTCGTTAGCCACGCCGCTCGTGGTGCTCGGGTTTGCCATTGTCGGATTCGTTTGCGCTGGAATTTTCCGGTCGCGGAAATCCAGATAAACAGAGCAAACTATTTCGGACCGAGCGGTTGTTCCGCCGGTCCGGAAATCACTTCACCGGTAGGGTTGAATCGCGAACCGTGGCACGGACAGTCCCAGGTTTGCTCGGAGGAATTCCATCGCACGATGCAGCCCATATGGGTACAAACCGCGGAGACCTTGTGGACGATGCCTTCGGAATCTCGAAATGCTGCGACCTTGCCGTTTCGTGATTGGACAATTGCTCCATCGCCTTTTTTCAGACCACGAACCGAATCGGCCTCGGCTCGAGCCAGGCGATCTTTTAAAAGGTAGTAAGGATAATCCAGGTTTTCGCGCACATAATCCCAGGCGCCTGTCTTGAGCGGTTTGCGATCGACCCTGAATAATTCAGTCCACGGATTTTTTCTTCCGGTGACCCAATCGCGCGCCATCATCGCGGCCACGGTCCCGAAGGTCATCCCATTTCCGAAGTATCCAGTCGCAATAAATTGATGTTCGGCGTTTTGCCCGATGTACGGCAACCCGTCGCTGGTTTCAATAATCTGTCCCGACCAGCGATGATCGATTTGCGCGTCCGGCGCGATCTTCTTTAGTTTCGTGACCAAATCCGCGTAGCGCTTTTCTGTGTCGGATGCTTGGCCGGTTTTGTGGTCGTCGCCGCCAAATATAACGTAGTCGAAATTTTCGTACCGGCTGACTCGGAAATAATTGTAGGGATCGGCAGTATCCCAGAAAACGGCCATGGGCAGCGACTGACTCGGCACCCGTGCCCCGAGGGCATAACTGGTGGAAAGCGTGATCTTGGTTTGAAACAACGTCGCGTCCGTCATGCTGGCCAGGCCGACCAGCGGATTATTGGTCGCAAGAATAACGCGATCGAACGAGATCCAGTGACCGTTCACCTTGGCGCGGCGCTTGTCCGAATCGAACTCATCCACCGCGCTCTTCTCGAAAATTGTCGAGTCGCCAGCCGAAACGACCAATCCCCCGAGATATTTCAGAGGATGAAACTCGGCCTGATTGGCGAACCGAATGCCCGGCACGCCGAACACAGGGACTTTCTCGAAATAATCGGCGTCGAAACCTAACTCCCGCGCGAGCTTGTTTTCTTCCTTGAGTTCAGTGGCATCCAGATCGGCCTGTTCGTCGAAAACGGGCATGTGCAGAAACGCAGGAACGCGCGAAAACTCGCAATCAATTTTTTCTTCACGGATGATGCGCTCGATCTCGTCGATTGCTGCGGCACCGGCATCCCAGGCCGCCTGGGCGTGATCGCGGCCGAAACTTTTCGCCAACGCCTGAAGCGTTGTGTCCATGACATAGGTCAGGTGAGCAGTGGTATGGCCAGTGTCGATCGAAGCGACCCGTTCTCGCTCGACCAATGCAATTTTGATTCCCGATTTATTCAAAAGGTAAGCGGTCGTCACGCCGGTGATGCCGGCGCCGACGATTAAAACGTCGACTTTGAGATCCTTCCGCAGCGGCGGAAAGGATTTGATCGGCGCGGAATCAATCCAATAAGGCGTGGTGTCCATCTCAGATTGATTCGCGTCTGGTTCGAACTGAGTCCGTGGCGAAGTGTATCTTTTGAGAAGTCTTTTGCCCGAGAGAACGGTCGGTTCATTCGATTCGGATCTGCCGTGGACAAAGGCGCCGGATGGAGGCGTGCTCGCTTCCTAATCTCAATGGATGACCCGGTTATCGTTTTATTCCTGATAACAGCCGGTTTCTTTTTAGTCCTTTCGATATTCGACACGCGCGAAGAAACGGTCCGATCCGAACGATTCCTGTATGGCACAACAAAAAGAAGTTATATCGACGATCAATCATCTGATCGAGACCCTCAAAGACGGGCAGCAAGGTTATCAGCAAGCCGCGGAAGCGGTTCGAGATCCGCAACTCAAATCGCTCTTTGGGCAATATTCCCAGCAGCGCGCGCGGTTCGCGTCCGAACTTCAAAGTAAAGCCCAGGCATTGGGCGAGACGAAACCGGAAGACAGTAGTAGCGCTGGCGGCGCGCTCCATCGTGCCTGGATCAATATCAAATCCGCCGTCACCAGTGGCGATGATCACGCCATCCTGGCGGAGTGTGAACGAGGAGAGGACTCGGCGATCAAGGAATACAAAGAAGCTCTGAATGATTCCATGGAATCGACCGTGCGGGAAATCGTTTCCCAGCAGTTCGATGAAGTGAAAGCAGCGCACGATCGAATCAAATCGCTCCGTGACGCAACGAAAAAGAGCTAGCCGGTTTAAGGCCTAACAATCAATTAATCAATCAACCGATCATCATGAACTTAAAAGAAAAGATCCAAGAAGCAGGCGCAGCCGGATATATTTTGCTTTGGTTACTCGGAATTCCGATTCCGGTCCTGTTCTTAATATTTCTGTTGCGCGGCTGCAGTTAAACTCGGGCGCTTGAGCCGAGCGGCGAAGACGCGAGTCGCACCGGGGAGCCGGGAACCGAGACGAAGTCGAGGGTGGCGTGGCAAACACGCTGACGCGGTGAGGTCGTTGGCTTCACCGATTCGTCAGGTCGCTGTGTTCTGCTGTTGTTAGCTCCAACCAGTCTTCTCGTTTGATCGCTTGAATCGAGCATCGGACGGGTAAACGGATTTCACTAACGTTACCAGAAGTGGCTGCATGAATGCCAATCGGTCACTCTGGTCAACGTCGGCATTCCATTGCCGGCAAACACGCCAAATTGCTCGCAGCGAAAGCAAAGCGCAATTTGAACGACCGGCCGCGACTGAGTCGTGAACAAAACAGCGTAATTGGGTGGACCGCAGAGTGTCACCTCACGGAGCTCAGGCGAAAGCGTCCATAAACCGGATGCATACAATGCCCGGTCACTGAACACCCGCGTAAGTTCACGTGTCTGCGGTTTCGAACAAGTGCACCGCAGCGTCACGCGTGTAGTCCGACAGGTTCCACGAACCAACCGGGAGATTGCAGTGAAGCCGCTGAGCTATAATCTCGCGACAAGACAGAAACGCGTGAAACGAAAAAAGTGACAACGCGCGTGATCCTGTGCTTCAAGACCTAACGAGAACAAGCTGAGCCACCGCTGACAGGAGCGCACGTTTTCATCTCAACGACTCAACTTTCTCAACTCCTCAACTTCTTCTCACTTCGTAACTGGTAAATCCATGTTGTGCATCACTGCGATCCCCCAATTACTCTGATCATTGGTCGCGATCAGCATGAGAAGTCCCTTGCGCAAACCCATGTCCTGGCCGTTTCGCACCGCTCCGGTCTGACTCCAGAGTACATCCACCGAGGCCACATCAGGTCGCAAAAAACGAATGCGCGTCTCCAAGACCTTCAACTCCGCATGCTTGAAGGACGGGATGTCACCCGCCCCGTCGCCTTCGAGCAGCGGTCGATGAAATTCTTCGATCGCCTTGCGGCCGTGCGCCGTCATTCCCCAGACGTTGGTGAAGTCAGCATCCTCGTGGAAAACCATGGAAAAAGCGTGGGCGTCGAGCTTCGCGAAAGCCTCTCCAAAGGCTGCGATCAACGCGCGAACGGGCTTCTCATCGTTAGCTTGAGCGGGAGAATCTGCCGCCCGGCCGGAAGACGAAAGGGTAAAGAGGGTGAAAGCTATCGCTGCGCGCAGAATGAGAGAGGGTGTCATAATAGAAGTTGGGTTGGGTTTGGGAGTAACGTTTTAGCGGGGGCGGCGGAGTGGTTTAACATCTAACCAGAACATGCTGAGCGACCGTTGACGGGAGCGCAAGTTTTCATCTCAACCTCTCAACTTTTCTCAACAACTCAGCCCCTCAACTTCTTTCCATGCCGAGCGGCGATTCGTCTTCAGCGCTTATGCCACCTGGCAAGTGGTCATTCATTTCCTTCGCTCGCCAAATGCGGCCAATATGGAAATGAGAATACCAAGGAACACGCCGCTAAAAATGAATCTGGACCGCAAGAGCAGAGCGCGGCCTCCTGTCGCCACGCCTAACTGGGGATAATTGTGCAACAAGAAGCCAAGATAAGCAGCGGTAAGACCAGCAACACCGGCAACGACGGACACGGCTTTTGCCCACATTGGGAATGGCTTTGATCGTCTAAATAACACGAAAGCAACAAACCAAACCGGCACCAACAGCTCGATCACCGTTGAAGCAACAAACCAAACCGGCACCCACACCTCGATCACCGGTGAGAGGTTCGCGTGGGGGTTCATTCTGGAATTAAAACGCAGAATGACGAATTTAGAACCATAAAATCATGCCACAAAGAAAGTGCCCGTGCCCAGTCACGAGATTTGGCCCAAAGTTTGTGGTTGATCGGTTCCTGCGATCAACTGAGTTTGGTGGCGATTCGATGAATCGCTCGCCTGACCAATGAAATCGATCGACGATAAACGCACGGAGTTTCGCAAACTTCACGAGAGCGGCTGTTTCGCTCTTCCAAATCCGTGGGATCCTGGAACTGCAAAATATCTGGAGCATCTCGGGTTCAAAGCGCTCGCGACCACATCGGCCGGGTTCGCGTTCTCGCGCGGCCTGCCCGATGGATCGGTCAAACGCGACGACATGCTGGCGCATATCCGCGATTTGGTGGAAGCGACCGGCCTTCCGGTCAACGCCGACTTCGAAAATGGTTACGCGGATGATCCAAACTGGTGCGCCGAAAACGCCCGGCTCTGCGCCGACACCGGCGTCGCCGGTCTGTCCATCGAAGATGCGGCCGATCGCAAAGAATCGCCGATCTATGATGTCAATCTCGCGGTCGAACGGATCCATGCGGTCCATGAAGCGCTTCACGGCACGAACGTTTTGCTGGTCGGACGCGCCGAAGGATTTCTCGTTGATCGCGAAAATCTCGATCAGGTGATCAAGCGGCTGCTGAAATATTCCGAAGCCGGAGCGGATTGTTTATACGCTCCCGGGTTCGACGATCGCGACAGCAACAAAGCAATTGTCGATGCCGTCGCGCCGAAACCAGTCAACGTGCTGATTGGTGGAGCCGGCGGCCTAACGATGCGAGACGCAGTCGAGATCGGCGCCCGCCGGGTCAGCGTAGGCGGAGCGTTTGCTCGCGCGGCCTGGGGCGGGTTCGTCCGCTCGGCGAAAGAGCTGATGGAGAAGGGGACGTTCGAGGCAATGAAGGACGCGACGTCGTACGGCGAGCTGCAGAAGCTGTTTCGCGTTTCCGATCAGATTTGAAGCCGTTAGAAATTAGGAAACTTCCTGCTGACCTGGGAGATCTCAATCGCTGGTCAGTGCCATGACAAACGATATCCTGCCAACTTCTCCGCTTCGTCATCTCGCGCGGCTCACGTTCGTTGCTTTTCTCCTCACGTTTATCGCATCCCGGACGTTGGTCATTTTGATCATGACCCGAAAGATGCCGGATTTATTTCTGCATCTGGGCGGCACGCATGTTCACCATCTGAATTACGGGATTTTCGTTCTCTCTTTTGTCGGCGGTGTTTTGCTTTTCGCTCCGTTAAATCAGAAACAGCGGAAAATCTTCGCGTTGCTTTACGGTTTTGGGATGGCGCTAACGTTCGATGAATTTGGAATGTGGCTTCACCTGGGGGGCAGTTATTGGCAGCGAGCCAGCTTCGATGCGGTGATTGTGATCTTGAGCGTGTTCGGATTGATCGCATTCATACCCGGATGGAGGCACCTGCGATCGCATCATTTTATTGTCGGCGGAGTCCTGGTCATCGTCGTCGCCGCATTTTACCTGCTTCTTTTCGAATCTCTCTCCCATGCCAACGAAAAACTCATGCCGCGTTTGATGGAAGTCGAGAAACACGGGCCGGGCTAGGGAAGTAAGAAGGCAAAAAGAAGCGGTCCGGGGGACGGCTGGCTGAGGTCAGCGGCCGCGGCGACAACGAACTGCCGGGACCGTTGAATCGATTAGCCTAACGAAAGCTTTTGCGCAGAAAAAGCGGCGCGCCGACGAGTGCGAGGCCGAACAAAAGCAGCGCGGATGTTCCGGCTTCCGGGACGGCTACGAATGAAAGCTCTTCCGTTCCGCTGTATTGGGCGCCGGGAGCCAGCGTGATGGAAAGAGATTCCGTTAGCGAAAACGGATTGAACGGAACTGCGGGACCAGTCGCGGAGGTATTGCCGAAGGTTCCCGCCACGGTTTGGGAAGTTAACGGCATGACCATGCCGTAGAGGGTATTCGTGGGATCGGCAAAAGTTTGATAGGTGACGCTGCCACCATTGACCGATGCGGAGAAATCGGCCTCCGGGACACCGCTCACGGGTCCATATCCAATTTCGGAAAACAAGATCGTGATGGTTCCGGTCGCGTTTCCATTATTGGTCACGCTGGTGGTTAACTGGTCGAGCATCGGATTCGTGGTCGAGCCGATTGCCGGATTGGTGATCCCGGTCACGGTGATCGCGAATCCGTTCACGGTACCGGAAAATGAGACCACTCCACTGGGACTCGAGGCGACGGTTGATCCCCCGATGTTCAAGCTCGGCGTGGCGTAGACCGAAAAGGCGAAGGTCATGCTAAAAAGCAGGCACAGGAGGGCCCGCCGGGCCGGCGATTTCGTTGTTAGGCAGCGTTTGACACGCAACACGGGTACGGCAGGGCAGACAGCATTTTTCATGGAGCGCCCTGTTTTAAGCAAAAACGGTAAGAATTTACAAGGAAATAAGACCTGATTTTTTGGGCGAGTGAGGCGGTAAGCATAGGATGTCAAAAGCTCGAGATGCCTGTGAAATAAAGCTCGACATTTCCGACGGGATCCATCTAACATCCTCCCGCTTTAGAAGCACCGGTTTCGCACCTCAAAATCATTTTATTGTGACTAAGTCTACGATGTTCATTCGCGCGTTGGCATTCTCCATCGCCGCGGCGGCGGTTTTTGTGTCACCCTTGGCCCATTCGCAAGCGGTTCTTCAGCTTCAAAATGGGGCGACCATCGTCACCATCGGTGACAACTCGGCAAATGACTCGAACGGGGCGACAGGCGTGATCACGTACATGGGGGCGGTCGGGAACTTCAACACCAACATCACGACCGGCACGTCCAAGCCCGCAGTCGGCGGCGCGACTACGCCGGAACTCGATTTAACGAGTCTCAACGTCACGAACGATACCGACAGCCCGCAAACACTGACGCTTCTTTTTTCCGACAACAACTTCGGACCGGTGACGGGAACTCCGCAAGCGGCGCTGTCGATCACGCAACTCGGGCAGTCACCTTCAGGACCGGCGAACGGTTCGGTGTCATATCGGGGTTATTTCGATTCGGCTAATATGACGTTGGCGCAAACAACTCTTCTTACTTCGATCGGTCCCATCACCACAGCGGGAAATGGAAGCAACACCGGCTCGCTGGGAACGTTCGCGAATCCGTTCGCATTGACGCAAGCAGTGACCATCACGTTGAACGCGGGTGGCACCTTCCTCGGCAGTGCGAATTTGGATATTGTTCCAGTTCCCGAAGTCAACACCGTGCTGGCGGGTGTGCTGGCCACACTCGTGCTCGGCGTGAGCTTCGCTCGCCGGCGTTTGACTAAATTCTTCGCCGGGCGGTTATCCGCTTGATTGGCCCGCGAGGCGATCTAATTCGCGGCGTCGTCATCGCTCGAATCAAGTAACGGCCCGAGGAGCGTTCGTTCTTCTGGCAAAAGTTTGTCCGCGACGATTTTTTTTGCTTCGGTGCGGGCCTTATCTTTCCAACCGTTCGCGGCCAACACCGCTACGTGCACGGTGAGGGAATTGGGCGTGGCGAGCGCGACCGGAAAACCGCGAAAGGTGAACGCGGACATCGCGGAGGCCGGCTTTCCGGAGCGCAATCGAGCCAGAGCCAATGTCGCAGCAGCATCCGATCCGAGCGAGCTTCGTGACACCAGATTTTCGACCTTGCTTTCGATCGCCGAGATCTTTTCAGGCGAGCCGCCAAGGAGAAGTTGAAGGTACCAATCGTGAAGTTGAGTGACCATGTCGTCCGGCCAAAGCTTCATAATCCCAACAGCGATCTGATGAGCATCCGCGGTCCGGCCCATTGCTTCGGCGAGTCGCAATCGCGCCAGGTGAGCCAGGCGCGCCTGCGGTTCAAGAATAACCGATTGTTTGTAAGCGGCATCGGCAGCTTCCAGAACGCCGTGCGTCTCCGCATATTTCGCAATGCGAAGAAATTGCCGGGCGTCCGTCGCAGTCTGCATCGCCCGGTCCCATTCGTTTTGGCTGGCCGGCATCTTTCCAAGTTTGGATTGGACGACGGCCAGGTAAATGTACCTGAGAGGTTTGGTCGATCGGGAGGTTATCGGCGAGCAGCATCGTCTCGAGTTCAGCGTCGCGGCCAAGCGCAGCCAAAGCGTCCACGCGCTCGATGAAAAGCTCACGCTTGGAAGCGACCAAACGCGGGGGCAACAGCTCCAGTTCAGTCTCGAATCTCCCATTTTCGTAGAGCCATGCCGCGAGCGCCGCGACGCTTTCGTCCCCGCTGCTGCGAAAGGATTCGATAGCTTTCTGAATGGCCCCCTCACTTCGCGCCGGATCGT
>CAWJUP010000004.1:0-386401 GCA_963846065.1 uncultured Verrucomicrobiae bacterium | reverse complement strand
TCTGCCCAATGACTTTGGGTTCGGTGCACCGGTGATAGCTCATTATCCTTCCGCTTGTGGCGGACGGCGCGCACAAATCACCATCACGACAGATAGTGAGGGCCGAGAATGGATACATCCGGATCGGTTGCGTTACGATTCGCAATACTCATATAATTGGCAACGAAGCTTTGTGCTCATCATCGGAATGCTGATTTTGCTGTTACGAAGCACTATCAAACAAAGCGTGGCGCAATCGGAGCGTTTGACGCAATTGGAATGTCTACAACGGAAAACACCCACATTATCGCTGAAGTTGCCTAAGGATGGCTAGCGTAGGTATACCCTTCACAGTAGTTGACATGCGGGTGATCTATTGTGGCGATAATTTGGAGCAGCTTGGAAGCTTCCCGATGGGTGTGTTGATCTGATCTACATCGACCCGCCATTCAATTCGAATCGCAACTACGAAGTTTTCTGGGGCGAGACGAAGGAAAAGCGAAGTTTTGAAGACCGGCACGCTTCAACACAAGTGTACATTGAGTTCATGCGGCCCCGGTGTGTTGAGTTGCACCGAAGTACTAAAGAAAACAGGCTGCTTCTATTACCACTGCGATTGGCATGCGAGCCATTACGTCAAAGTCATGCTGGATCAGATGTTCGGCGAGAATCAATTTCAGAACGAAATCGTCTGGAAAAGGTCCGATGCGCACAGTGACGCGAAGCAAGGAGCGCAGCATTACGGGCGAGTCCATGATTCGATCTTTTTCTACAGCAAGACGAACGAATATGTGTTCAACACAATTTACAACCCGTTGCCGGAGTCGACTGTTGAGAATTGGTATCGATATATTGAAGAAGGGACGGGTCGGCGATACAACAAGGCGGATGTTACGGGCCCGGGTGGCGCAGCTAAAGGCAATCCGTTTTACGAATGGAAAGGCGTTAAGCGATATTGGCGTTATTCCAAAGAGAAAATGGCGCAATTGGATAAAGAGGGACTCCTCATTTACTCGAAGTCGGGAATGCCATATCAAAAGCGCTACCTTGACGAGAGTAAGGGCGTGCCATTGCAAAGCTGGTGGGACGATATCGAAATGCTGCGGGGCATCACGCGAAGTTCAGAAAGACTGGGATTTCCGACTCAGAAGCCTCTAGCGCTTCTTGAACGAATAGTTGCCGTCAGTAGCAGAGAGAACGACATTGTCTTGGACGCTTTTTGTGGCTGCGGGACAGCTTTGGTTGCAGCACAGAAGTTGAAACGTCAATGGATCGGCATCGATGTTTCGCCGACCGCATGCCGGGTAATGGCGAAGCGCCTGAAGAAAGACTGTGGGCTAAAAGAGGATGAAAAGCTTTGGGCGATCGGGCGAGGATTCATCGTTCGCGACTTACCGAAGACGGAAGCGGAGCTGCGGAAATATCCGGCTTTCGAATTCGAAAATTGGGCGGTTGTGGCATTAGGTGGAATTCCAAACAAGGTTCAAGTTGGGGACCTCGGAATAGACGGCCGGATTTATCCTGTCAGTGCAATGCCCGAGTTGCGCGTTAAGGAACACGCCGAAATGGATTTCATGGACGTTTGGTATCCGATTCAGGTAAAGCAAACGGACAAAGTTGGCCGTCCCGATATCGACGCATTCGAGACAGCGATACAGCGAGCTAAACGCAAGCTCGGTTATTTTGTCGGGTTTGAATTTACGGGCGATGCGCTATTTGAGATCGACCGCTTCCGTCGTGAAACCGGGTGCGAAATTAAACCATTAACAGTCCGGGAAATCTTAGATGAAGAAATCGCCGTGAAAGCTGGATGATCCGGTCGTGACGGATAAATCGATATTACAGTTATCCGAGATTGTCACAATTGATCCTAAAAGGTGCTTGGGTGGGGTCCCGATCGCTCGGACAAGGAGGCTGAGCGTAGCGCACCATTTTTACAACAACTGCCGCGTCGCGTCGGCAATACCCGGCGGCAAGTACTTCCTGACCGCGCATGATGATAAACTCGCGTTACTAGAGCAGATCCGATTTGGAGAACGCTTCTGTCCACACATATCTTGGATTGCCGAGACAAAGCGGCTATTGCCACGTGCTCCAGAGATCTTTTCAGATGATCTCCCGATAACCGTCGAACAAGATTATTCGCGGCCCTGTGTGCACCATAATGCGCCTGCATATGGCGCTAAGATGTGGCGGTACGTTAAGAATATTGAAAGATTCAAGCATCTGCTCAGACAGGGGATATTCTTCGCACGGGCAGATAGGTTTCGGGATGATCGGGAAGGCACGCTCGCGCTAGGAAATGCTTCTTCTCGTCGTTACGTTTACAGCGACAATCGAAACATGTTGGATGGATATTCGCGGTATTGTGCAGCACTCCGCGATATGAAGCGACATACCTACATTTCATGTTGGCGAATCGACGAGCACGAGAATGAGCGAGCCTGGACGAGGACACTAGTGCACAGGAGGGAATCGCGGTTCAGACTAGATATTATCACATTTGGAAGGACACACCGTGTATCTTTGCCGCAACCGTAGAGTATCTGGATTACGAACAGTCGTGGGTAGTAGAAAACAACAGCGTCTCACCGTTTTTTCACAAGTGTAAGTCGTTTGAATGGGAGCGAGAGTTCCGCATCATCTATCAAAAATTTCCACGGGCGGAGGCGGTTTTTCGCAATTCGTCGGTACTTCGACTGTGCGCGTGAGAATCCCAACGAAGGGTACTGTTTCCCAATCCGAAGGCGCGAAGCTGTTGAACAAATTGTGACTCATCCTAGCGCGACCGAAAGCTTTATTCGCAAAGTAAAGGCGCTTGCGGCGACAGCTGGCGTGGGGAACGTCGTCGTTCAATCGGCGCTAGCATAAGCGAACCAACTCGCGGAGCGTATCGAGCGAACGCTCGAAATGTTAGCGCAGCTGTTCCCTCCTAGACTTTTTGGGTCTACCTTTTTGGGCAATGCAAAAAGGTGCCGCATGCGGTTAAGATCGGTCAATTGCAACGATTGCTTGACAAAGATTAGGACGGCGCGAGCGGCTGGCGAATGAGGACGACGGCAGCAATTTTAATTACGATTATTGTCCCTCTTCTCCTGAGCGGATTTTTCAACTTTTACGGCGATCGGCCTTGGATTTTGTATTTCCCTCTCATCGGGTTAGTACTGGGTGCGAGCTATATCGCCTGGGGCGCTGTCCAGGTGCCGTTGTGGTCGAAGTCTTCGGTCGGTTTAGGGGTGGGGCTGTTGGTCGGGACGTGTGCTGGTCATTGGTTCATTCGTGCGCAGCAACACGAGACGGGCATTCGGAAGCGCTTAAGCGATCCGTTGTTTGCCGCGGAACTTCAAGAGCTACGAGAGCTAGAAGATTTCTTAGGCGGTAAAGGCGAGGGCGAGCTCTGGGATTTGTTCGATTTTCCCGGACTGATAAGATTCAACATCCAGCGAGCGAAGGAAGTAATGCGGCCTAGCCGACTCACAATGGAGGAGGCTGCTAAGATCAATGAATTCTTCGCCGAAGGAAAAGCAAACCTTTGCAACAAATACTGCACCGTTGAAAGAACGGCTGGAGGAATTAAGGTCGAAGCGTTTCGCGGACGCCTCCACATACTGAATTTATCGAAGAAGCACTTCGATAACCTACAGACGCTCGCGAAATTCGAGGCATCGCTGCGGTTGCCGCTGGAAATTCGCAATGCCGTCGGGGCTTTCTACAAAGCAGTGGTTGAGAATACTCATATTCTGCTGGACACGATTAACGATAAACTGTCTGAGGATCCCCGAAACGTGTTAGAGGAGCAGAACGGAGACTCGCCGTTGTTTGGCGCAACATCGGGAGCATTTATCGATCGTTGTATTCGGCTGAAGCCGAAAGAGGAGAAAATTGCCGCTGAAGCTCGCCGCTATTTGAAGACCGGTGAGTATGCCGCCTGACGCGACGGTGTTTTGCGCGGGCGCTCTAGCACGTGGCACGGAATCCCTTCTTCGGGTATTGACACAAAGCGTCATGAATGATACGCTCTCAAATATAACGCTACTAATCCTGTGACGGCCAGCACATCAACAGCATATTCTTTCTCGAGAGGAGTAAGTCGGGCTTCCTCTAAGGAGGAGATGCGGCGCGAACTGCAGCGGATGAGCAACGCGATGGTCGAGGAAAAAGGGCTACTCAATCATGTACAAGCCGCGCTCATGTTGGACGTGAGTACAAAACGGGTTGGCGAATTGGTTAGACAGGGCAAACTAACGCGCTTTGATTTTCTAGGCCGCACCTACGTTTCGATGCGGGAAATTTGGGCGCGAAACCGAATGGAGCTGCGAGCAGGTCGTCCGCTGCCCGCACTGGGACGGCGGGTTGCGAAGTCAATGAAAGCGGCGGTGCAGACGGACAGTTTGCAGGCGCGTCTTGGCGGCTACGCGGGTCCATATGTCAGGGCCAAGCATAAAGAAGCCAAGGAGAAGCTCCGCGAGCGTGATAGGCGGTTATGGCGAAGACTAACCGGAAAATGGAAGACATGAGCGACGCGTCCCGTCAGTATCGCATAAAACAATTAGCGGCCCTGTTGTCTTTGAGCGTGCGCGGAGTCTGGCGGTTGGTGGCTAAAGGGGAATTGCCTCCTCCAGTCAAGATCGGGCGATGCTCTGTTTGGTTTGAATCGGATCTCGTCGCGTTCCAGATGCAACTTCGACGGCAACGCGAAAGGAGAGCCGCGTGACAGCATTCGTATTTCGGCCAAGTCGTGTGAAGAACGGAAAGCGCGTTTACTTCAGGATGTATAGCGGCCGCTATCGAAGGGCCGGTGATGTGAAGCGTACTACAGTCGCCTTGCATACATCCGATCGACAAGTGGCCGAAGCAAAGTTACGGGAGTTGATTCGCGACATGGATAAAGAGGAGGTCGGAATCGCTGTTCCGAAGCGGATGCGGACCGCGGCAGAAACTCCGTTACTGGATCATATCAAAGCGTATTGCGCCGATCTGGCTGCACAGGGTTGCTGTTCCGAACACGTCGCTATAGTGAAAGCGCGACAGACAAAGCTTGCCGGCGATTGTGGTTGGAAGCGTGTCATTGATGTTACCACTGAATCCTTTGAAGCGTGGAGAGCGCAGCAGAAGTTGGGAGCGAAGACGCTCAACGACTATTTGTCAGCGATGTCCGGTTTGCTCGGTCGGCTCCAGCGATTGAGTCTTATCGAGCAAAATCCGTTAAAATTGGTTCGTAGATGTCAGACCCGCGGAAAAGAACTGCGGAATCGGCGGGCTTTGACGGTTGACGAGTTGGCATCGGTGGTGGCAGTCGCAGGGAAATATCGGTTGGCGATTCTTAGCTGGTATTACACCGGTCTGCGGCGCGCGGAACTGGAACGGCTTGAGTGGGGAGATGTTCAGACGATTGCGCAGGGAGTGCGAATCATTCCGCGAGCGTCGACAACGAAGAATCATAAATCGAAGCCGTGTTACCTGCCGGTGTGGTTCGGAAAAGAGCTCATCGACGCGCGGCCGAATGGGGCATCAGTCGGAGATCGGGTATTCGTGAAGGAGAGTGTTCCCAGTATCTGGGCATATCGAACGCTGTTAAAGCGTGCTGGCATTCCATACAAGGACGATCAAGGGAGGCAGGCTGATTTCCATGCACTTAGGAGAACAATGAACACGCACCTGGCGCAATGCGAGAGTCGATCCGCACACGCGAAAAGAAATTATGCGACACAGCGACATCGCACTCACGCTGGACGTTTACACGGACAAATCGATGCTACCAGTCGCGGAAGCAATCGAGAAGTTGCCGGTCTTTGCCAGGCAGCTAAGAGGCGCACATCTAGGCGCACACAATCCAGACTTTTCGGGTCACGGGCCGTCCCACGCTGGCAAAGCAACGTCTGAGACCAATGTATCACAAACATTTGAGGATGAAGAGCGTAGACGCCTTCTGGCACTCACTGACACAACAAAGCACAATCAAGAAAAATACTGCCTCGCTAGGACTCGAACCTAGACAAAGAGATCCAGAATCTCTGGTGCTACCATTACACTACGAGGCAAAACTGAGGCGGGAATGTAAGAGCAGAATGAACCGGCGCAAGGACAGCCGAGGGCTCGTAAAATCCGAAATCCGGAGGTCGAAACCCGAAACAATTTTCAAAAAACGGAAAACGAAGCCGCTGCTGGTCTTGGTTTTCGGTTGATTGTTAATATTCGAAATTTGTTTCGGGCTTCGGATTTCGAGCTTCGAATTTTCTCCCGTTACCACGTCAGCTCGGCACCTTCGCGGGCGGCTTCGATCTCCAAACGGCCGCCGCGTTTTTCTGCCAGCTGCTGTGCTTGCGCGAGCATGGCGTCGATTTCCGCATCGTCGTGATCGGGATCGTGGTGAAACAACACAAGTTTGCGAATTTTGGCATCGAGCGCGAGGCCGACGGCGCTGCTAAGCGATCCGTGACCCCAGCCGATGTGGGCCTGATATTCTTCGTCGGTGTACTGAGAATCGAGCAGGAGGATGTCAGCGCCTTGTAAAAACTTGACCAGTTCGCTGCGTTCCTGCGCGGCACGTTCTTTGGTCTTTGCCGCATTCGAATGGTGGGAATCAAGCGAATGAACCTTCACGTCGTACGATTCGTTGTCCGGTATGTAGGCCATCGAGCCGCCGTTACTGAAGATGCGATAGCCGACACAAGTGCCGGGATGATTCATGAGTTTGGATTCCACCCGCACTTTTCCGATCTTGAACGAATGAGTGGTCAGCTTTTCGATTTTGATCTTGCCGGGCAGATCAGTCAGCGAAACGGGAAAAAAAGGCGTGGCCATTTCTCCCTTCAGCGCCTCCACCGGACCCGTTCCGCCGCCATCGTAGCCAAGAATCCGAATCTCGTTCTTCTTATCATAAGAAGGCGCAAAAAATGGGAATCCATGAATATGATCCCAATGCACGTGGGTGATCAGGAGGGTCACCTTGATCGGTTTCGATTGAAATTCGCGCTCTAAGGCGACACCGAGTTCGCGAATGCCAGTCCCGGCATCCAGGACAATAATTTCTCCGTCGGCGCGAACCTCGACACAGCTGGTATTGCCGCCGTATCGCAAAGTGCTGGGTCCGGGAACGGGAATAGATCCGCGGACGCCCCAGATTCTCAATCGCGCTGAACGGACCGGCTCATCGACCACACCAAACTTTGTCAGCTAACTCCCGCCAAACCAAGTGTTTTCAGTCAGAGGCGCGCGCTGCGCGCGGTCTTCGGGAAAGAAAAAGCCGCTTCAGGATTTCTCCCGAAGCGGCTTAAGGAAACAGCAATTTGTTTTAGCTGGCCGTCGCAGTCCGGCGGCGGAGCAGTGTCGGAACCATTGAGAGCAAACCGGCCCCACACACGCTCAAGATTGGAAGAAGAGCGGACATTTCCGGAACCGGAATGGAAACTGTTCCGACGTTGTCGATTTCAGTGCCGGCGTTCGGACCACTTGCGCGGGTCGCTTTCGAAGCGAAGTCACCGGTGGTGAGTTGATCCGTGCTGGTCACAACCGAGAAGGTGCCGAGCGCAGCCGATCCAGTGATCGGGGTCGTGCCGTTATACGTCCAGGTCAGGTTGAGGACACCTGCTTTGTCGGTCGGCGTAACCAAGCTTGGATTCATTCCGGTCAATGACGAGGAGAAAGTCCAACCGGTTGGCTGGCTGTTCGAGCCGGAGACGAAGTTACCGAAATCGTAGATGGTGAAGAAATCGCCAGTATTCACCTGTTGATCAACGGTGACGTTGGAAGCGTAGTTCCAAGTAAAGCTCCCGCTGTTGTTGGTGATCCCACTCAAAGTGGGGATGATGTCCGCTCGCGCCGTCAATGCGGCCGCGCCCAATATTAACCCGAGGATGAATGCCTTCTTCATAGTTTGACCAGATGTTGTCCGATGATTGCGTTTTTTCGTCTCCGGCGTCAATATAAAATTTTACGTTCTAACCTGACATTTTGCCTGCCGCCCTAAAGCCTCGACAGCTCGATTCCCAGCCGGGCCAGAATTCTTCCGGGAAAGCCGTGTTTTCCTGGGGCAATCTGCTCGTCTTCGCCCTTTGGATTTGGGCGGTGTGGGCTTGTGCCGAGCACTGGCGCGGAAATCCCAATTACTCCTACGGCTGGGCGGTACCGCTTCTGGTTTTGGCCTTCGTCTTTCGCCGATTTCTGGGGTTCGACCAAGTCCATCCACCGTCGGTTGGCCGCGCGGTGTCGTTGCCCGGGCAAGTGGGATTCACCGTTGTCGTTCTGAGCCTGGCTTTTTGCCTGGAGTATGGGCGCGAAGAAGTTTGGCACCAGGAGATTGTTCTTTGGCTGATTTGTCTGCTGACCGCGACGGCCACGATTGGTGTCTTTTATTTGCGGGGCGGCGTCGCTTTCGCGCGATCGGAACTATTTCCCGTCCTTTTCTTTTTCACGGCAGTGCCATGGCCGCCTCGAATCGAACAACCGATTGTCAGCAGTTTAATGCGGTGGGTGGCGTCGGTCACGACGGAGTTGTTGCACTGGTTAGGCGTAGAAGCTCAAACATCGGGTGGAGCGATTGCTTTGCGGACTGGCCTGGTCGGAATCAGCGAAGCGTGTAGCGGAGTTCGTTCGTTACAGGCAGGGATCATGTTTGGTCTGGCGATGGGTGAATGGTTTTTGCTGCGGCCGTCGCGGCGAGTCTTCTTGCTGGCGATCGCCGTTGCGCTAGCCCTGGCTAGCAACCTGACGCGAACAGTCCTGCTCGCTCTCGAAGCGGAGAAGCATGGCATCGAGGCGGTGGACCGGGTGCACGACACAATTGGCAATATCATGATCACGGCGTTGATCCTGGCAATTTGGGCCGCGGGGAAACTGTTGGCGTCGAGGCGCAGCGGGCAAGCCGGTGTTTCGATCGATCGCGTGGCCGCACATTTTCGAACGTTCCTCCGGAGTTGGATGAGCCCGACCACGCAGCCGTGGTTGAGGACAGTCACCGTTGCTTTCGTGCTCGGAATTGTCGCGGCGCGTTCGTTTTCTGCGTTCAGCGAACCGAGCGATACGCAAACCACCCCGTTGTTTTCGGTGAAGAGCAATGACAGCAACCAGCTCCATCCGGTATCGCGCGAAGTGTGGAATGAATTGCGGCCGACCAGCGGCGAGTTCGTGCACCGGGAAAGTGCCGATTTGCCGAATGGAGCAGGGGATTGTTTTCATTTCTTCTGGAAACCATCGCCGTGGAACCGCTTCGCCCTGGTTCACCGCCCGGATATTTGCATGCCGGGAGTTGGTTGGGCTTCGGTCAATTCGCCCGAGACCATTGATGTGACACTGGACGGTCATTCACTGACTTGTCATTTGTTTCGATTCAAGCGAGGCAACACATACGCTCTCGAGCTCTGGGGCGTTTGGCGAAACGGTCAGCCGGTTCCGCTGAGTTACACTCCGGACCAAGTTCTGGGCACCACGCCCTCCGCGGGGGCGATCGACCTGCAAGGGAAACGACGCAGCGCCACTGAAATTGTGGCCTGCAGCGTAATCGCCAGCGGCCAGATTCCGGCGCCTGAGATAGCAGTAGCGCTTTTACGATCTGTCTTTGATTATAAACGCTAGAAGTCATGAATGCGCCGACATCCAATCCTCCTCGTTTAATGAGCGATCGCGAACGATTAGCACTCGAGCGGCGCGCACGCATCATCCGCTGGTCGATTATTCTCATCGTCCTGGTCATCGTGGGGTTCGGGGCACGGCCGCTTTACCATTTCCTCAAATCCAGGCGAGCCGATCAGTTCGCCGCGAGTGCTAATAAATTGGTGCAGGCCGGAAAATGGAATGATGCGGCCAAGCAATTTCATGCCGCGCTGCAACTGGACCCGCTCAATTATGCCGCGTTGGCCGGCGCCGCCCGGCTCGCTTCCCGGGCCGATCGGCCGGAAGCCACGGGTCTTTGGGAGCAGGTGATCAAGTCCCCACGTTCCACGACGGAGGATCGGCAGGAATACGCATCGCTTTTGATCAAGAACGATCACCTGGATGCGGCCGAAAAAATTGTCGACCCGATGTTGCAGAGCAATCCCGATTCCAAAACGCTCGAACTCGCGGCTCGTTATGCGCAAAAAATCGGGGATATTGAAAAAGCGGTGCAGTTTGCCAGGCTCGCAGCCAATCGCGCGCCTAACGACGAGTCCGTCGAGTTTCGGTTAGCAGAAATTCTGGCGCTTTCGACGAAGCCGGAGGAACAGGCCGAGGCGCGCAAGATTTTGTGGACGCTCGTGGATAACGGGGGTGCGTTTAAAACATCCGCGATTGAGTCGTTAGCCGCCGCGCCGGGGTTGCCTGGCGCCGAACAGGCCAAAGCGTTGCACGAGCTCGAGCAGATGACGCCAAAGACATTGCGGGACGACTTGTTGGCCGCCGATTTGCGGATTCAAGCTCAGCCTGATGATGCTTCTCGAATTTACGATGGCGAGGTTGACCGCTGGCGCGGCTCCAAGGTTGGGGACCTGGTGGATCTTGCGCGCTGGTTAAATGCACACCAACAACCTGAGCGAGTCCTGGCGCTTGTTCCGATTGAGCAAGCGTTGCAGAACAATCAACTCTTGCTAACCCGATTGGATGCGCTGGCGGGCTTGCAGCGCTGGACCGATATCGACGATACCTTGACACGTCCTGACCTGACCCTCGATCCATCCGTCATTGAAAGTTTTCGCGCGCGTGCCGCGCAAGAACGGGGCGCGGTGCTCGACGCCGAGGTCCATTGGAATCACGCCATATCCCTGGCCGGGACGGACGGCGGGAAATTGCGCTTCGTCGCTACGTTCGCCGAGCAGAGCCGCGCGAACGCATCCGCATTGAAAGCGTACGAGCAGTTGGCCCGATTTCCAACCGAAGCTCGTGCTGCCTTGGAAGGATCCGAACGAATCAGTCAACGAACTGGCGATGCCGGTGTTCAACGCGCCGCCGCGCAAAAAATTGCCACCGCCGCGCCGGAAGATCCCAATGCCGCGAACCAACTCATCTACTTAAATCTGCTTCTCGGGGACGATATCGAGTCGAATTTTGTCTTGGCAAAAAATATGGCTGAGAAATATCCAAATCGTCTCGCCTATCGAGTCACGGCGGCGCTCGGATTTTTGCGGAAACACGACGCGGGCTCGGCGCTCGCGCAATTCAATGCCCCGGTAGCGATCGATTGGAAGCAAACGCAACCTTCCTGGCGGGCCGTTTATGCGGCGACGTTGCTGGCGAACGACAAGCAGGATGAAGCGCAGCAAATGATCGCCACGATCCCGCTCGATCGGCTCAATCCTCAGGAGCGCGCGTTGATCGATCAGAAGTAGTTGACGCCACGGCGCTCCGGCCCGGTGCGATCTGGAAAATTCGTCGTGCGGCGCCTCGCTTCAGCAAGGCAGCTACACCCGCTGCTTAGAGCAGACTGACGCCAAACGGGGCCGGTCCTTTTTTCCAGCGGAGCTCCGGATGCAGATTGATTTCATCCGGTCGCACTTCGAATCCAACTGAGCGCAGCAGGTAGGCTACGCCTTCGCGACTTTCCATTGTCTCTTTCAAACTGCGCGCGAACAGCTCGATATATTCCTTGTAAGAATCGAGCGCCAGTTTGCCTTCTGCGAAATGATCGGCCAGCGCTTCGTCGTGGTAATCAATCAAATCGATCAACGCGCGTCGTAAATCGAGCCGCACTTTCGGATCGATCACGACTTTGAATGGCGTCGCACCCGGATCGGGGCGCGCCAAACCTCGTTTGCCGCAGCCGGGTTCGTCGGCCGGGACTATCTGGAAGTCGTGCGAATCCGCCATTTTTACGATACTTGTAGCAGATGATTCGACAGGATTGACAGGATTTAATCATCATCCTTCAAGTCCTGTGACCAAATCAGTTCCTTCCGCCGTAAACGACTCACGCCTGGCGCGCCGGCTGGGTCTCTTCGATGTCGCGATGATTGTCATGGGCGGCATCATTGGTTCCGGCATTTTCATCAATCCGTATGTCGTCGCGATGCAGATGCCATCGGCCCCCTTCATTCTCGGCGTCTGGATTGCCGGCGGTCTGGTCGCGGTGATCGGCGCGTTTATTTACGGCGAGCTTTCATCGCAAACATCACTCAGCGGCGGCCAGTACATCTATTTGCGCGATGCATTTCATCCTGGGCTTGCCTTTCTTTATGGCTGGTCGTTGCTCCTCGTCATTCAAAGCGGCGGAATGGCTGCGGTAGCGGTGACGTTTGCAAAATATTTTTGCGAAATCATCGGGGTACCGAGTAGCGACACATTCGCGGCGGTTCTCGCGGCGGTGGTCCTCGGCTTGTTGGTCGTCGTTAATTGTCTGGGCGTGCGTGCCGGCAGCACGACACAAAATTTGTTCATGATTTTGAAATTGATCGCCATCGCCGCGCTGGTCGTTTGCGGACTGACGATCCGGTCGGCGACGCCCTCACAACCCGTCCGCCTCGATCAGATTCCATTTCGGCTTGGACCCGCCTTGATTCCGGTGTTTTTCGCCTACGGCGGCTGGCAAACTGCGTGTTTTGTTGCCGGAGAAGTTCGCGATCCGCGAAAAACTCTGCCCCGCGGATTGCTGATCGGTGTGCTCGGTGTCGTGGTCGTTTATGTGGCGGTCAACTTCGTCTGCGTTCGTGCGCTCGGTGCATCCGGTCTGGCCGCGACCAAGACGCCGGCCTCGGCGGTGATGCGGATGGCGCTCGGAAATACCGGTGGCCGAATCATTGCCATCGGGATCGCTCTTTCCACGATTGGTTTCCTCAGTCAAAGCATGCTGACCGCGCCGCGCGTTTACTTTGCCATGGCGAAAGACGGAGTGTTCTTTTCGGCGCTGACCAGGTTGAATGGAGCGCACGTGCCGGTATTCGCCATCGCACTGCAAGGTCTCGCGGCAATCGTCATCGCGTTATCCGGCCGATATGAACAAATTTTGAATTACGTCGTGTCGGTCGATGTATTGTTTTTCGCGCTCACGGCCGCTTGCATATTCGTCTTCCGACATCGGAGCCGGCGCGTCGATTGCACTTTGCCGGAGTCGACCGATCCGGCCGATCATTTTCGAGTTCCCGGCCATCCGGTGACAACCGTTTTATTTATCGCGGTGTGCCTGGGCGTAGTTCTGACGACGATTTTCCGATATCCAAGTCATAGCTTGATCGGTCTCGGACTGATGATTGCGGGATTGCCGGTCTACTTTTTCTGGCGCAGAGGTTTGGTGAGATGAGAACGGTTCAATCCAGCTTTATGCATTGGGCCAAGACACGCCCGAAAGTGAAATACGATCTCGCTCTCAGCGGGGTCTTGAATCTTTCGTTTTCCGAGCTGGATCCGAAACCGAGCGATCTGGAACTGCACGGGGACAATGCTTACGGCTACGTACCCCTGGTCCACGCTTTGGCGACTCATTGCCAAGTCCCGGCCGAATCCGTCGTCACCGTTTCAGGCGGAACATCGATGGCAAATCATCTCGCGATGGCCGCGTTAATCGAACACGGCGACGAAATATTGGTCGAGACTCCGGCGTACGAACCGATCCTGGCTTTGGCGGACTACTTCGGAGCGAAGGTGAAACGGTTTTCGCGACGTTTCGAAAACAATTACGCGATCGACATGGATGATCTAGCCGCAAAGCTGAGCCCGGGCACGCGACTGATTATCCTCACGAACCTTCACAACCCGAGCAGCATGCTCGTGCCGGAAAATACTTTGCGCGAAATCGGCGCATTGGCGCGAAAAGTTGGAGCGCGAGTTTTGGTCGATGAAGTTTATCTGGAAGCGATGTTCGATGACGCCCCCTGTTCGTCTGTTCGATTCGGCGACGAATTTGTCGCGACGCGCAGTCTGACGAAGGGTTATGGACTGAGCGGTCTGCGTTGTGGCTGGATTATCGCTGCGCCCGATGTGGCCGAGAGAATCCGACGTCTCGACGACATCTTTGACGCCGTCGGTCCACATCCGGCGGAGAGATTAAGTGTGCTGGCATTGGCGCAATTGGAGAAACTCAAGAAGCGCGCAAAAGATGTCCTGGATGAAAATCGGCGTGCGTTCAGGGAGTTTCTGGAAAACAGCGCCGGCCTCGAAGTTGTCTGGTCAGATCTCGGCACAACGATGTTTCCGAAGTTGGAGCGCGGTGAGGTCGGGCCATTTTGCGCTCGATTGCTTGAGAAATATGACACCGCGGTAGTGCCCGGGCGATTTTTCGAAGCACCGCAGCACATGCGAATCGGTTTGTGTTGCCCACCGGACGCATTCCGGCACGGATTGGCCGCGCTCGGCCGCACGCTGGCTGAGCTCGCGAGCTAGATGCCGACGTTGTCGAGAACGCTGCGAAGCTCGTGAAAATCGACCGGTTTCGTCAGGTGAAAATCAAAGCCGGCTTCGCGGCCGCGGCGAATATCCTCGTCGCTGCCAAATCCGGTCAAGGCAACGCCTTTGACGTGTTGTTCCTGTTTGGCGCGCGCAATGACTTCATAACCGCTTCCATCGGGTAACCCGATATCGCTTAAAACGACATCAAATGCCTGGGAGCGGATAATTTCCAGCGCGCGTTGAGTGGAATCCGCTTCCGCGATGTCGTGGCCGAAGTGTTTCAGTAAACGGCTGAGAGTGCGTCGTGTGTCGCCATGATCTTCGACGAGCAGAATCCGAAGCGCCTTAGCCGGTTTGCCTGGAACCCGGGCCGAGACTCCGCTTTTTCCTACTTGTTCTTCCAGCGTGTCGAGCACCACGGTAAAGGTCGCGCCTTGATTTCGGCCGCGGCTTGCCACCTGAACCGTTCCCTCGTGGAGATCGACCAAATGTTTGGAAATGGCGAGTCCCAGACCTAATCCGCCAAACTTTCGCGTGACCTCCTGTTCGAATGGTTGGAAAAGCGCGTTCATCCGGTGCGGCTCGATGCCGATGCCGTGATCGGTCAGCGCAAAAACAAAGTGTTTGTGATCGTCATTTGACGTCTGAATTTCAATCTTGCCGCCGGCGATGCTGAATTTGACGGCATTGTTAATCAAATTCCAAAAAACCTGCACCAGACGAATGCGATCACCCCAGACCAGATATTTCCGCGCATCGAATGTGGTGACGATTTGCAGATCTTTTTGCCGGATATCGGCACCGGCGATGTCGAGCGCTTCCCGGATTACGGCGTGTGCATCCAGTCGATCGAAATGAAGTTCAATCTTGCCGCGCGTGACCCGGGTCAGATCGAGCAAATCGTCGATCAGCCGCGCCTGCAATTTCACGTTGCGTTGAATCGTGT
Organism: uncultured Verrucomicrobiae bacterium; assembly: GCA_963846065.1. GTDB lineage: Bacteria > Verrucomicrobiota > Verrucomicrobiia > Chthoniobacterales > UBA10450 > DASPUI01. The sequence goes on along the minus strand of CAWJUP010000004.1, from coordinate 371,187 downwards.
CGACTTCCTGATGCAAATCCTCGGGCAGCTTACCGGCGTGATCAGCCAGGTAACCGGCGGCCGCGAGGACCGGGGTGAGCGGAGTGCGCAGCTCGTGACTTAGTGCGGCGAGAAATTCGTCTTTTGCCTCGCTCGCTTTTTCGGCGGCCAGGCGCGCGGCTTCGATGTTACGCGCACGGATTTGATCCGTCATATCGCGGGTGACTTTCGAGAAACCGATTTCTTTTCCAGAACGATCGCGAATCAACGTGAGCAAAATCTCGGCATGAAATGGCGAACCATCTTTGCGGACGCGAATCCCAAGCTCGCGCAGGTGGCCATTCTTTCTCGCTTGCTCCAGGTTATGCGCCGGCTTGCCGGCCTTGATGTCGTCCGCAGTAAAGAAACAGGCAAAATTCCGGCCGATAATTTCCCGGGCGGAGTAGCCCTTTAGGCGTTCGGCCCCCGGATTCCATGTCCGAATGTTGCCGTGCGAATCGAGCATGTAGATCGCATATTCCTCCACGCTCTCGACCAGCCGTCGAAATTGCTCCTCGCTCGTCTCCAACGTCGCCTTCCGCGCCTTAGGCCGGACCGGGCGTTTCTTGGGGACATTCCGTCGCCTTTTTTGTGTGCTCTTTTTCAAGGCGGATTGAGCGAAAAGTTTTTGCCCAAAGTATCTCAGGTCTACGAGCAATTCGCGGACCAGCAGTAAACGGATGCCTAAAATGGAAGGAAAACCCGCCCCGGGCACGGTAGTCGGACACCACCGGTAACGCGGTGCGGTCGATCGCGACCGGAAAATCCGTCTCAACTTCCGCGCGCGGCAGGGTCCGCGGGACGCGATAATTCGCGGCCTCTTTTTCGGACCGGCGAGTATTGAGCCACACGGTAGCGGCGACTAAAAATGGAAGTTCAGTCCGGCCCGAATGATGTGACCCATGGTGTCGCCTTGGAATCGATAAAAATCTCGTTCTGTCTCCTCATTATTGTTGAACTCATGCGCGCTAAACGGTTGTTCGCCGAGATTGAAGTAGAGGTATTCGATTTTGAGCGACCAATGTTCGCCGAGGCGGCGCTCAATTCCCGCGCCCACGGTGTAACCCCAGTCGAAATCGGTGGTGTGCGCGTCGATTCCAAACTGGTTATTTTCCACGGCATAGAAGCGAGTGAAGTAGTTCACCCCAATCGCGCCTCCGGTCGCGTACAAGAGCCACGGCCCGTGAAACTCCACGGCATAACCCACGCGACCGCGCAGCGTCGTATAAAAATCACCATCGCTGCTGCCGTGCCCGACACCCACGCGCCGGATGAGCGGCTCAGGTTCTTGTCCATGGCCGTCCAGGTCCAAGTAACCCAAATCGAATTCGGGTCCGATGACGAAGCGACCAAGCTGCAAGTTGTAGCCAACTTGTCCGCCGGCGATAATGCCGGATTCGTCGTAACCGAAATGGTGGTGCGCCAGGAAGTAATAATCGTCGAGATCGTTCGTTTCGCTGTGCCCGAATTGTCCGCCGATGTGCAGACCGAAATAGAATCCGGTCCAATTCATTGCCGGCAGAGGCGCCGGCGCGACTTGTTTCATCTCTTTGCCGGACGGCAATGATTCGGGTCCCGCCAGGACCGAGAGCGGGGCAACGGCGGCAGTCAAAAGCGTGTACCATGACAGTAACCGCTTCATAAGACGCAGTCTTATTCGATTCGCGCCGGCCGGTCAAGCCTCGTTAGTGCGGAGCTCCGGAGCGCACGAATTCGCCGTTACCTTCATCCAGATAAATTGTGGATCCGACGTGCGAAATCTTCAGAGTTTGATGCCACCGACCGGTCGGGAGCTCTTTGGCCGATTCCAGCGTTTCGGTCCCGGATTCGGCCGTAGGCAGATGGTCCGTCAAAGCTTCGTTCAGTATCCGGCCATCCATTTTTTCCCCGCCCATTTTTAAAATTTTCAGGACGGTGGGGGCGAGATCGACGTTTCCACTGGGCAGATCGCTCGCTAGGCCTTTTTGAAAATCCGGCCCGGCGGCGATGAGAGTATTGTGCATATCGAATCGGCTCAGGGTCGCGTGGGTGCCTTTGCCGGCCGCGCGCTGCCAGTCGGCATCAATCATCCCCGGCGTGCCAAATTGGTTTTTGTCGTTGTTCCAGCGAAAGGCCATGACAATGTCCGGCGCGTCGTGGGAATCGATCTTCGCCAACTGCAGCGAAAATGTGCCTTCGGTTTTCTGCCGGGTGAAAATAACCCCGGCGAAGTCTGATTGTTGCAGGCATTCCACCAAACGGGGGCCGAGGTCCGGACGACTCTTCGGCAAATAAAAGAGCACGCTTCCGCCGACACCCACCATCATGATCTCATCCGAGCCAGGTTGGCCTCTGAACTCGGTGGTGACGTTGAATCTGGCATCGCCCAAAATTTTCCGGAGATCAACGGACCGTTGAATGGTGGAAAAGCCGTGGTCCGACACGACAAAAATATCGGTGCTGTTGCGAGCGTTAAAATGGTCGAGGGCCGCGAGAACCGCCCCCAGATTGTCGTCGGAAGATTTGATCGCGCGTAGCGCCGCCGGATCGCCCGGCGCTTTTTCGTGTTGGGTCAGGTCGGGTTCACCCAGCCATAACATGGAAAATTCGGGCAGGTTCCTTTTCCAAAATACGTCGGTCAGGGCCCTGGTCGTCCAAACGTCCTGCTCCGGGTGCGACTTCGGAAACGGTCCGAGCGCAGCCACCAGCGAATCGATCGACTCGTTAGGCCACATCCGGCCGGCGGCAAACGTGATATTGTTCGTTCCATTTACTTTTCGATCGAGCAGGAGACCAACTGTTTTTGCCCCGGCCACGACCGTTCGTCCTCCAGCTTGCCTAACGAGTTCGGCGATGGTGGGAACCGCGACGTAATTCCCGTTGGAGACGTCATCGCCTTTGGCCACGGTCGCAGGGGCCTCCACATCCACCGACTTTTGTTTATCGATGGCCGGCCGGAACTCATGATTGGCGATAATCCCGGTGTCGTCCGGATAATCACCGGTGGCGATGGCAGTGCCATTGACGTTGGTCGCGCTCAGGTAGACCGAGTGATGATTGCGAAAGGTGACCCCGTCTTGCGCCAGTTTCCAAAGGGTCGGCGTGTTTTGCTCGCTGACAAAATCCGGCCGCATCCCGTCCCAAACCACAATCACGACGCGACGCGGATGTTCGTCGCCGCCTCGCACCAGAAAACAGCCGGCCAGCAGCGCAACGAAAGTTAGTCGGCAGATTTTCGACCGTTGATAAAAAGCCATGAAGCGATTCCCCCGCAAAAAGCCAGAATGGTTGAAACCAAGATGACACGTCGATAGCCCGCGACAAACGAGTCATCGATGGCATGTCGGATTTCATCTCGCACTGTTTTCGAAGCACCTGCTGGAATCTCGATCGCGGCCAAACTGGTCCGTTGTTGAACGATCGCAGATCGCATGGATTCGGTGACTGGGAGTTGATCCAACCCGCGAGCGAGCGACGAATCGAAAACGTGGAGCATGATGATTCCGAAAACCGCAACCGCGATTAGACCGCCCGCGCGGGAGACGGCATTGTTGATGCCGGAGGCGATGCCGGCGTGGTTGGCGGCGACGGAATTCATTACCGTAGTCGTCAGCGGCGCCACGCTGAAGCTCATGCCCAGTCCGAGAACGAGGATGGCCGGAAAAATCCTCGTCCAGTAATGCGCATCGGTGCTCGGCCACATAAGCAACGCGAATCCGGCTGCGGCCATGATCGGTCCGATCACCAGAGGAATCCTTGCTCCGTATTGGTTCACCAATCCTCCGGCCCAGCGCGAAAGAACAAACATGATTAATATGAACGGGAGCAGGGATGCGCCGGCTGCGGTCGCCGTGTAATGCTGAACCTGAATGAGATTGAGCGGCAGAAAAAATAATGTGCCGCCGAGCGCGGCATATAGAAATAGCGTGATCAAATTTGCTCCGCTGAAATTGCGTGAAGCGAACAGCGAAAGAGGCAGCATGGGATGGGCGACGCGCGATTCGACCACGAAGAAGATAGCCAGCAGGGAAACCCCGAGGATCAGGGCAATGATGACTGCGGGATTGGCGAATCCGAGACGCGGAGACTCAATCAATCCGTAAACCCATGAGGTCAGTCCAAGCGTGACCAGGACGGCCCCGATCCAATCGAGGCGTTGATGCTGATTCGTGTCGCTGCTTTCCGGAACGCACCGTCCCGCGATCACGACCACGCCAACCGCGAGCGGTAAATTGATGAAGAAGATTGCCCGCCACGAAATATGTTCGATCAGCCACCCTCCAACGACCGGACCGATCGCAGTGGTGATGGCAGTGAAGCCGGACCAGGTGCCAATGGCGCGGCCTCGCTCCGCATCCGAGAACGAGGCGCTGATGATGGCGAGGCTCGCCGGGACTAATAAGGCTGCGCCCAATCCCTGGAGAGCGCGGGCTGCGATCAGTTCGTGAATCCCACTCGTCAAACCGCACCAGGCCGATGCCACAGTAAAGATGGCGATGCCAATCATGAAAATTCGGCGGCGACCGGAGCGATCGCCTAACGAACCACCCACCAGAAGAAGCGAAGTGAGAAGAAGCGCGTAGGCCTCAATCACCCATTGAATATCGATCACGCTGGCGTTTAGCCCGGTTTGGATCGCCGGCAACGCCACATTGACAACGGTGCCGTCGATGAATGCCATACTCGACCCGAGAATGGTCGCTGCCAGAATCCAGCGACCGGTTGATTTCGGACAAGGACTGACGGCCGCCGGCTTCGACCGGATGATTGCCTCCTCGCAGGGTGGTTGAACAAAATTCGACATATCGTGTCGGAATGCGTGTGATTCAGCGCTTTTTAGCTCTCGCGCTTGTGGTTTGTCCAATCAGTTGGATTGAGGCCGAGCCATTGATGCCGGCCGCTACGGGCACAACTTGGAACTACGAAATGACTCAAGTGAAACCGCTGACCGGCGACCTCGATCTCGAAGAGAACACCGTTCAAAAAGAACGCTTCGACGTTTCTTATCGAATGGCCGGACCCGAGACGCTGGCAAACATGGAGTATCAGAAACTCGAAATGTATCGGGACAATGTTCGGACCAGCACGGATTTGATCCGGGAAGAAGCGAACGGAATCGTTTGTTCGGCGCGTCGCGATGGGAACGGCAAGTTGTTGAACTTCGATCCGCCGCAAACGCTGGTCGCGGCGCCTCTGAAGGTGGGCGCGAAATGGGACTTCGATGGCAAAATTGGCGCCACCGCGGTCACCCAGCACTACGAAACCATCGGGTTCGAACAGGTGGAGGTCCCGGCCGGAAAATTTCCTGCCTGGTGGATCCATTGTGACCAAACTTTGCCGACCAAAGCGGCCATCGATCGCTGGTTCGTTCCCGGAACGGGTTTCATCAAGATTCGGACCCAAATCAAAAATGACGACGGAGAAGCCATTCAGGAAACGCTGCTTGAATTAAAACAGGCGCCGCGGGTCGCTGTGGCCGCAACCCCGACTCCCGCGGCTGCTCCCGCTGCATCTGTGCTACCGCGACACTTGGACAAGCTCACCGTCTCCGTTGGAAAAGATCCGGCCGGCGAGGCCGTTAAAGAATTCAACGTTCTCTCACCGGCGATCTACGCCCGTTGGTATGGACATGGCCTTCCAGACAAGGCGAACGTCCGGGCTGTTTTCGTGGCCGAAAAAGTCCCTGATCTTGCGGCCGATTTTGAAATCGACGACGTCGAGGCGGTGAGCCCTTCGGCCAATGCTCACGGAGTGTTTACGCTGGCCAAGCCCGAAACCAACTGGACGCCAGGAGATTATCGCGTCGATTTCTTCGTTAACGATGATCTGATCACCTCGGCCAGGTTCAAGGTCGCGAAGTAATTTTGTTGAATCCAACCGGCCGGTCTGCCGCATCATATCGGAAAGGACAGGTTATGAAACGACTCGCCATATTGACGCTCGCGATCGGCGCCCTTTGCAGTTGCAACTGGTTGGGCATTCGCGGCAACGGCCACATTATCACGGACCAACGTTCGGTCACCGATTTCACCGAACTGAAGGCGTCGGGAGGCTTCATCATAGAATGGCGCTCAGGAGCGCCGTCAGTGAGCATTCAGACGGACGATAATTTGCTCCAGTACATCGATGTCGGTGTTTCCGATTCCAAGCTCCAAATTCGAACGCGGGAGCGCCTTCACCCGACCCGTCATATTGTCGTGACCATCACCAGCCAGCAACTGAATGGCGCGGATCTGCGCGGCGCAGTTGACTTGGCCGCTCATCACTTGGCCGGTCCCAAGTTTTATGTCCGAGCCGCAGGCGCATCGGAAATCACCGTCGATGGCACCGTCGACGAGCTCCTGTCCGATATGACCGGAGCGGGAGATCTCCGGGCAAAATCGCTGGTCACGAAGACCGCGGAAATTTCCACCACCGGCGCCGGCGATGCCGTCGTCAACGTGAGCGATACCTTGCGCGTTTCAATTACCGGCGCCGGCGACGTGGTTTACTACGGCAATCCGAAAAATATTGAAAAACATATCACCGGCGCCGGCTCGGTGACACACAAGGAATAAGTCCATGTCACTTGCTCTTTTTGTCTGGATGTTGATTCAAAACGCGACCGGCAAATAACTTGTCGCCGCGGGTCAGGTGATTCACCGCCGTGACGGCGCGTTCGCGGAAAACCTTCGTCGCGTAAGGCGAAAGCGGCGTTTCCTCCGGATTGATTTCGATCAGTTCACCTTTTGCTCCGCGAGCGCGAATCGCCCAATCGACAATGTAACCAAACAGGGCTGTCGTACCGATCACCAGGGTGAGATCGACCGGGCCGCGCGCGAGAAAGCTTTCCACATCCTCGATCTTTTGCGGATCCAGCATCTCACCAAACCAAACCACGCCGGGCCGCATCAACGCGCCGCATCTTTCGCATTTTGGCGGACGCGATATCGCACATGATGGATTGTTGCTGGTCATTTGAGACGCGCAGCGCGAGCATCGCGTTTCGAAGATGCTGCCGTGGATTTGCACCGTCTGTTCGTTAGGTAAACCGGCGCGAAAATGAAGATCGTCGACGTTTTGAGTCACGAGCAGAAAGTCGTCGGCCTGTCGGGCCAGGTGGGCGATAAATTTGTGCGCGGCGTTGGGTTGAGCTGCGCGAATGCGCTGACGGCGTTCCTCATACCATTCCCAAACGACTTGCGGATCGCGAGCGAATGCTTCGGGCGTTGCCAATTTCGCGGCATCGAAGTCCGCGCCGGACCGGCCCTTTCGCCAAAGACCATCTTTGCCGCGAAATGTCGGAATGCCGCTTTCGGCCGAGATGCCGGCTCCAGTGATGACAAAAATACGCATGGCTCTCTGAATTAAATTCGGCGCGCTCTCTGATCTGATCGATCGACCAGGCCACAGTTTGTCCAAGTTGTAGCGGCCTTTGTGACAAAGGCCGAACTAAAATAGACGGGCACCTGGAGCGGTCCGTCCGGCTCGGAACGCTTCGACCACGTCGTCAACTTCTGCGCGACAATAGGCGTGCTTGTATAAGGCCATCGCTTTGGTCACAGTCGGGCGTGAGCCGGCTGGACAAGGTCGCGGATTTTTTTGGGCTGAAACGCAACCTCGTCATTCTTCTGATCGCGATTTTTGTCATCGGCTCGGGCGAAGAGCTTTGGATGCGTTTCGTCCCCAAATATCTTCAGGCGGTCGGGGCGAGCGTATTCGTCATTGGGCTCTATGATGGGCTTCAGACTTTGTTAGGCGCGCTCTACGCTTTTCCCGGCGGTGTCATTGCTGACGTTTGGGGACATCGCCGCGGTTTTTTGATTTTCAATCTCGTTTCCATCGCCGGTTATGTGCTGGTTTTGCTCGTTCCGCACTGGGGTGCGGTCATTGTCGGAATGTTTCTTTTTCTATCATGGAGTTGCCTCTCCTTGCCCGCGACTTTGTCTTTGATCGGGGCCAGTCTCGCGGCCAATCGCCACTCGATGGGTGTGGGCGTGCAAATGATCATCCGCCGGTTACCGATCATGATCGGACCGGTCCTTGGCGGCATTTTGATTGACCGGGAAGGTGTGATTCCCGGCGTTCATATCGCGCTGGTGATTTCGATCCTGCTGGCGGCCGGAACTTTTTTTGTGCAATGGCGGTTCGATGCGGAACCCGGACCGCAGGCGGCCACGGAACCAGCCGCGCCGGTCAGTCTCGCGCCGGGCCGTCGCTGGAATTTGAATTTCCGTAATTTTAACCGCCCGCTGCGCCGATTGTTGTTGAGTGACATTTTGGTCCGTTTTTGTGAGCGGATCCCGTTCGCCTGGGTGGTGATTTTCGCGATGGACTACATCGGAATCAGCGCGCGAGAGTTTGGCGTCTTGACGATGGTCGAAATGATCACAGCCGTGCTCTGCATTGTCGCGACATCATACCTGGCGGACAGAAGCCAGCGCGAACCGTTCGTCATCGCCACTTTCGTTTTGTTCACACTGTTTCCGATTGTTCTTCTCGGCGCGCGCAGTTTCGCCGCGCTTTTCCTCGCATTTTTCATCCGAGGTTGCCAGGAATTCGGCGACACTTCGCGCAAGGCTCTCATTATTCAGTACCTGCGGCGTCGAACAGTCCGGTCGAATGATCGGTAGCTATTATCTGGTGCGCGACCTGATTGTCAGCGTCGGGGCAATCGTTGGCGCTTATCTTTGGAAAATCGGGGCCGGGATGAATTTTCTCGGCGCGACAATTTTTGGCATTGCCGGAACAATCTACTACGTGAAGACGCTTCGTGACGAGCGGCGCGAGTCGCTGGCGGAGCTGAAGGAGGAACTGGCGAAAACCAGGCGAACCGTTTCTTGAATATGATTAGACTTGCTGCGGCAATCTGTTTTCTCGGGGTCGCGCTCGGCGCATTCGGCGCACACGCTTTACGAGCGACGTTGGAAGCGCATCAAATGACCGAGGTTTGGAAGACTGCCGTTATTTATCATTTGATTCATGGAGTCGCACTCCTGGCGCTGGCGCTTTCGGGGAGAGCGAATTTATCCGTGTCCTGGTTGTTCATCGCCGGGATCGTCCTGTTTAGCGGCAGCCTGTATGGCATGGCCGTTACCGGGGCTCACTGGTTAGGCCCGATTACCCCGTTAGGCGGCCTTTGTTTTCTGGTTGGTTGGGCTTGGCTGATCATTTTTCCAACCCGGTAACACTAGCTTTCAAGACGGCGGCTAACCTGTATATAATGCGGGACGTGACCGCCGATTCACTCCGCAGGGTTCCGTTGTTCGCTTCGCTCGATCCCGGCGCGGCCGAACGCTTGAATAGTTTTCTGTCGCTGCGCGATTATCGACGGTCCGACGAAATTTTTCGCGCCGGCGACCCGGGCGACTCGATGTACCTGATCGATTCCGGCAAGGTCCGTATCAGTATTACCGACGCGGATGGCCACGTTGTCACCTTGGCCGATCTCGGGAGCGGCGATTTTTTTGGCGAGATGGCGATGCTCGATGGCCACGGCCGATCGGCACACGCCACCGTTTTGGAAGATTCGCGACTGGCGCGGCTCACGCGCGATGATTTTCTCGCGTTTCTGAAAACGGATCCGCGGATTGCCCTGGAAATGTTGACCGCAGTAACGCGGCGTTTGCGGCGAACCGATGATTTGCTGCGGCACCGCATTTCCCGCAATGCCAACGAGCTGGAAGATGCGCAACTCACCTTATCCGACCGGGCGGCGGACGTGATCGCCTCTTTCGGCGGGAGCTGGAAGTTCATTATCGCCTCAATCGTGTTCCTCAACATCTGGATCGTGGTGAACAGCATGGTGATGCTGAACAAGGGGTTCGACCCATTCCCCTACATCTTGCTCAACCTGGTCCTGAACATGATCACGGCTTTGCAGGCGCCGATTATTATGATGTCGCAAAACCGCCAGGCGCAGAAGGACCGGCTGCGCGCTGACCTGGATTATCAGTTGAATTTGAAAAACGAAATTCTGCTGAGTGACATTGTTCATGGTCTGGACGAGTTGGGGAAAAAACTGACCCCCGACAAGTGAACGATGAGCGTTAGAACTGCTGGTAACGTCGCCTTGTAGGGCCGACCACCGCTTGTTAAGATTAGCCGAGTCGCCCTGATGCTACAGACACTTCTGGAAACGGAAAAAACGGCGGACACGATCGTCGTTTTTCTCGTCACATTTTTTGGTACTCTTGCCATTGGGAGATTTCTCAAGCGCCGAGCTGGCGTTCGTCTGGGTCTTCTTTATCAATTGTTTTGTCTGGCCGCGGCTTTTTACGCGGGGTTGGCGACCTACGGCGTTCAGGCGAACTGGCGAGATCATATCGGCGCGCTCACGGTGTTATTGAGCACCGCGCTAGTCGTCGCCCTGGTCAATCGTTATGTCTGGGATTTATACTTCGAGCAGGGGAAGCAGACGCCGATTCCGCATTTTCTTCGTGAAGTTGTCGCGCTGTTGATTTTTCTCGTCGCGATCTTGCTCGTGCTCAGCCTCGGTTATCACGCCGACGCGCAGCTGAACAAGGTTCTCTTTGGCTCCGGTGTGATCGCCATCATTCTGGGTTTCGCGGGCCAAAATCTTTTTGGCGGCATCATCTCAGGAGTGTCGCTCCAGGTGAATCGTCCCTACAAGGTCGGCGACTGGTTAAAGGTCGGCGATACCTATGGCGAAGTGATGGAGATCAACTGGCGATCGACCCGTCTTTGCACCAACGATGATATTTATCTCGACATCCCGAATAACGAAATCGTCAAGTCGACGATTGTTAACCTGTATTACCCGACCGAGGCCCACGCCATGCGGATTCGAGTGGGGATTGATTATCACATCCCTCCAAATCGAGTGAAAGAAGTGCTTGGACGGGCCGCGCAAACTGCCCGAAACGTGCTGGCCGACCCGCCGGTTAAAGTTTTTCTCGTCGAGTTTTCCGACTTTGCCGTGATCTACGAGATCAAGTACTACATGAGCAATCATCGGAAGATCAATGAGACGAACGACTCGGTGCGAACGAACGTTTGGTACGAACTCAAGCGGCAGGGAATTAACATTCCGTATCCGATTCGAACCCTGCAAATGCAGCGCCGAACCACCCCCGAGGTCGATCGGGATCAGGCAGAGGCGCGGGAGATTTTGCGCGGCGAGCCGATTTTCAGTTGTCTCTCCGACGAGCAAATCAACAGTCTGGTCAGACGTTCGCGCCTGAATCATTTCGGTCGTGGCGAAAACGTGATCGCAGAGGGCGCAGATGGCGATTCCATGTTTGTTTTGCTGCGAGGGACTGCCCAGGTGGTTGTTTCGAAAAACGGCAGTGTCATTCCGGTCGCGACGTTAAACGCGGGAAACTGCTTTGGTGAAATGTCCTTGCTCACGGGCGAGCGGCGAAGCGCCACGGTCAGTGCGAAAGGCGACTGTTATGTGATGGAAATCGGCAAGCCGGTAATGGCCGACATCATTCGCGATTCGCCGGATTGTCTCCGGCAACTCAGTGAGATCCTGGCGGCTCGAAGAATGGAAACGGAAGGGATCGTGAAGGAAGCTAAGGATTCGACCGAGACTAGCGCGAAAGAAAGTGAGTATCGGGCAACTTTTCTGGCTCGATTGAAGACGTTTTTTGAATTGTGATGCCATATTGCAGCCGGCGGCCTGCGAACTGTTAATATGAAACCAGGTATTTGGTTCGCTCTTTTCAGCCTGATCACGGCATCGATCGCGGCGGCGGACATTCAACCACGCGACACGCGGACTCCGGTTTTTCGAATCTACGGAGCCTATTCCAGCCCCAACCAGCAACGCATGATTGGCGGACCGCAGATCACATTTGATTCAAAACGGCCTCTCCTCGCGATCTCGTCCGCCCGCGACGTTCGATCGAGCCGGGATGGCGTTGTTTTCACGATGACCGGCAAAGACGCGAAAGCTTTCGCGGCGATGAGCCGCAAATTCATGAATGGACTGCTGATTGTGGAAGGACAGGGGCGCGTGCTGATCGTGTTTCATATCACCGAACCGCTCGACAGCGGTGTTTTGCAATTCAGTGCCAGTGAGGATACAGCCGTCGTTCGATATTTGCGTCAGCGATTCAATCTCGGCTCAGCCCAGTAGTCGCCTAACGATTCGCGCGGCCGAACAGGAACAGCGGGATCGCCAGGAGCTGCAGCGCGACCGAAAAAATTACCAACGTGATAATGGACCGGTCGTAAAGAAAGCCCATCACGGCGCTTCCGGCGAACCAGGCAATTCCAAATCCGGTGTCGAACAAGCCGAACGCGGTGCTTCGTTTCGCTGCCGGGATGACATCGACCAGGAGCGCTTTAATCAAAAAATCTTCCGCACCCATCCCGAGTCCCCACAGGATAACTCCGGCCAACGCGACTGATTCGTTGCCAAGGAAAACAAGGGGAGCGAATAATGCCGCTACAAAAAAAGCGCCCAGTGCGACGTTTAGTCCAACTTTATCGAAAGCTCGTCCCAACAGGGGAGCTGTCACCGCTCCCGTTGCCATGGCAGCCGCGTAAAAGACTGGAATCATTTCCTGGGACACAAGATGCGTCTTTTGAAAATGAAATCCGATCAGTGAAAAATCCGCGAATCCCGCGGCCAGCAAACCGCCTCCGGCGACATAGAACCAGTAACTGCGGGAGAAATGCGTGTCCGCAGGTGATGGCCGGGGGGCCTCTTCCAATTCGTGGGGGCGAGGATAAAGCAGACGGGCAAAAGTCAGCGTGACGAGCGTTGCCAGTGCCGGCAGAAGAAAAACTGCAAACGCTGCGTGGTATTGATGTCTTATATAAAGGATGCCGGCTGCGATGAGAGGACCCATGGTCGCGCCCGTCTGATCGAGCGCAGTGTTTAGGCCGAACACCCATCCCACGCCAATCGACTTTCCGGCGTGCGACAACATGGCGTCCATCGCGGGCTTGCGAATGGCTCGGCCGGTTCGCTCAGCCACGATCAGCCCGGCCGCGATTGGCCAATTTCCAGCCAGAGCCAGGGCCGGAACGGCCATCATATTGATCGCATAACCCGCAAAGGCGATGGGCCAGTAACTCCGGGTCCGATCGGCCAGGTATCCGGAAACAGAGCGCAAGCCATAGCCGAAAAGCTCACCGAGCCCGGCAACAATGCCCACGAGGGTCGCACTCGCGCCGAGTGTTCCCAGAAAAGGTCCGGTGATCGACCGGCCACCTTCGTAGGTCATGTCGGCAAAGAGGTTTACCACGCCAATGATCAAAACGAAGCGCAGGGCGGATTTCGCGAGGCCGGGTTTGTTCATTGTCTATTGCAACTTTATCCAAATCGTCGGTTGCGACCGCATCAATTGTCCGTAATATCGTCAGCTTTTCCGATCATGATTCAGCTTGCCCTAACGATTCTCGATTCCGGTATTCAGTTATCGATGGTGTGCGCGGTAATTGGCCTCATTTTCGCGTTTATTCTGATCACGGTCGTGGTCCGAAAACCTGCCGGCAATGAACGAATGCGAGAAATTGCGTCCGCCGTCCAGGAGGGAGCCAAAGCTTATCTCAACCGGCAGGTCGCGACGATAAGCGTCATCGCCGTCATCATTTTTCTGCTTCTGTTTTTCTTCAAGGATCACGCCAACGGGGTCGGTTTCCTGATCGGCGCATTTTGCTCGCTGATTGCCGGATTTATCGGGATGCGAGTTGCGGTGATCGCAAACGTCCGAACCACCCAGGCCGCCACCGAATCGATCATTGCTCCGTTGCGAATCGCCTTTAACGGCGGTGCCGTGACCGGTTTGCTGGTCGTCGGCCTGGCTCTTCTGGCGGTTTCGATTTTTTACACGGTCGCATCCAAGGTGGTGGGACATGACAACGCCGTTCGGAGCCTGGTCGGTCTTGCGCTCGGCGCCAGTTTGATCAGCGTGTTCGCGCGACTTGGCGGCGGTATTTACACGAAAGCCGCGGATGTCGGGGCGGACCTCGTTGGCAAGATCGAGCAGGGATTCGAAGAAGACGATCCGCGCAATCCCGCGACGATCGCTGACAACGTCGGCGATAACGTGGGCGACTGCGCCGGCATGGCCGCGGACGTTTTTGAGACATACGCGGTGAGTTTGATTGGTGCGATTCTGGTCGGTGCATTGACGCTCGCCGGACAACCGGCAGCGATCGTTTACCCATTCGTGCTCGGCGGCATTTCCGTCCTCGGCGCTATTCTGGGCGTTTTGTTCGTGAATTTTGTCAACGTGAAGCCGGCGAGTGCGTTGATGGGCGCGGTCGTGGCGAGCGCGATCGTCTCCGCCATTCTCTTTTGGCCGGCCACTCATTTGCTTTTCCCGAATGGCGTGACCATCGGTGGTGTTCCACGCAGTCCGACCAATCTCTATTTGGCGTCGCTCGTGGGACTGGTCATGACCGCGGTGGTGGTCGCAATCACCAATTATTACACCTCGATGCGGTACGCGCCGGTCCAAAAAATTGCGCGCGCGTCGGAGACGGGTCACGCCACCAACATTATTGCCGGATTGGCAGTCGGCCAACACGCGACGGCGTTGCCAGTCGGTTTCATCGGCATTGCCATTCTGCTCAGTTATCATTTTGGAGGTCTTTACGGAATTGCCATTGCCGTGATGTCGATGCTGTCGATGGCTGGAATCATCATCTCGCTGGATTCATTCGGACCGATCACGGACAACGCCGGCGGAATCGCAGTAATGAGTAATTTGCCGAAAGAAGTCCGGGCTGTGACTGACGAGTTGGACGCAGTCGGCAACACCATGAAGGCGGTCACCAAAGGTTACGCGATTGCTTCTGCCGGATTGGCCGCACTCGTTTTGTTTGGATCGTACGTCGAAGAACTTCGCGCTCACCTGGTCGGCACCGGGAAGATTGCCTCGGCCGATTTCTTCCAATTTTCACTTCAAGATCCGAAGGTCATTATTGGCTTGTTCATCGGCGGTCTGCTTCCCTTTATTTTTACCGCTTTCAGCATGGATGCAGTCGGCAAAGCGGCGGGTGCAGTGGTTCGCGAAGTGCGGCGACAAATTAAAGCCAAGCCTGGCATTTTGACCGGCCAAGACACGCCCGAATACGGAACCTGCGTGGACATTGTGACAAAAGCCGCTTTGCGCGAGATGATTATTCCAGCGTTGTTGCCGGTCGTTTTCGTCGTGGCCGTCGCGGTGATTCCGTTTCTTGGACCGGTGGTTCTCGGCGGTCTGCTCGTCGGAACGATTGTCACTGGTTTGTTCGTGGCCATTGCCATGACCAGCGGTGGTGGCGCCTGGGACAACGCGAAAAAGTATATCGAAGAAGGTCACCTCGGAGGCAAAGGATCGTTTGCTCATCAGGCCGCCGTGACCGGAGATACTGTCGGCGATCCTTATAAGGATACCGCAGGTCCGGCGATTAATCCGATGATCAAGGTGGCGAATATCGTCGCGATCCTGATCATCCCGATCTTCTTTTAGAACTGCTGATACGAAGCAGCGATCGAAGTTCGGGTTAGGGCGTGTTTAAAACGTCGTTTTCCGCCAGCGCTTCATCGACGACCGCAAGCAGCAGGTCGATGCTGAAGGGTTTGGTCAGATAATTGCGCGCACCGGTCGCCAACAATTTTTCGATCTGACTGGGAGTTGCGTCGGCGCTAATCACGACGACCGGGATATGCGCAGTCGTTGTATCCGCACGTAGCCTCTGCAGAACTTCTCCGCCAGAAAAATCCGGGAGATTCAAATCGAGCAAAACGAGATTCGGTTTGATCGTGCCGGCCAGTTTGACCGCAGTTTCGCCTGAGGCCGCACGAACCAGATTGATCCGCGGTCGCGATTCGAGGATTCGGCTCATCAGCATGAAATTGGCGTCGCTGTCTTCCACGTAGAGAACATTTTGAACGGCATCGGCCGCCTGACCATTTTTCGGCAAAGAGCTCAGCGGGTCCGGTTGAGGAAGGCCGCCACCGAGCAAATCCAGCATCTGCTGGCCCGAGCGGAGAATTTGCTGCAACGTTCGTCGGTCCTGTTCGGTGGCATGCGATTCGAGAAGCGATGCGTATCCAACGATGTCGTTCAGGCTGGTCCGTAATTCGCGACTCAGATCGCGCCCTGTTTCCGTGTCTTGGCTATTCGAATTCATCAGAGAACCGCCTCCTTGGGCGTGGTGATTATTTCCTGCATTTTCAATCCGGACGGCATTTCAAACTCCGCGCCGCGAATTTTTTTCAACATATCGATATCGCGACGCATTTTGTTTTTATGCGTGCAGAAGATGAGGGCGGTGTCTTCGGTAATGAGGCTGTCTTCGTAAGCTCGCAGCATCGATTGATCGAAACTGTGCCAGCCGCGGTCTGTTCCGGCCTCGATGATCTCCTGAAAGGTGCGATTTTCCGCTTCGCCATATAAGAGCGATTCGCGCGTGCGCAAACTGCTGCCCATGATTTCGGTAATGAGCAATCGGCCGCCGCCAACCTTTTGCACCAGCCGTTGACTGACGATATAACGCACCGTGTCGGCCAGGCGCTGTCGCACCTGCTGTTCTTCATCCTTGGCAAACATTCCCAAAATTCGATTGATCGTTTGGCCGGCATTGATCGTATGCAATGTCGTAAACACCAGATGGCCGGTCTCGGATGCAGTCAGCGCGATCTCCATGCTGGCTCGATCGCGAATTTCGCCGACGAGAATCACTTTGGGTGCCTGTCGAAGCGCCGCCCGCAAACCGCTGGCGAAATCGGGGAAATCTTTTCCCAACTCCCGCTGACTAAAAATGCAACGATTGTGATTGTGAAAAAATTCAATTGGATCCTCCAAGGTCACCACGTGAAGATCCTGAGTTTGGTTCAGCTGGTTCAACATTGCCGCCAGCGTGGTCGTCTTACCGCTCCCGGTCCCGCCGGTGACGAAAACGATTCCGTTCTTCTCCTTGATTATTTCGCGAAAAATCTCCGGCAACTTCAATCCATCGAGAGTTGGCACCTTTGCTTCTAGTTTCCGCATCACGATGGCGTGACGGCCATTTTGTTTGAAAATGTTCACTCGAAATCGCGCCACATCCCGCAGGGAATAGGAAGAATCACATGATCCTAGGGTGGCGAAATCTTGCCGGAGCCGCTGATTGTCCCCGATCAGCAAGCCCGCAATTTCCTCAACCAGTTCCGGAGTCAAAACAGTTTCCGCCGTATCGATTGGAAATTCGGTCAGTGTTCCGTGATCTTCCGTGACCGGGGGTTTACCGGCGACGAAGAGAAGATCGGAAATTCCGTTTCCGCTTTCCAGCATCGCCTTCAACAACGAGTCCAAGGTTTCCTGAGTCATAAGGATGCTCAGCGCGTTTCCACGACTTCTTCCTCGAACATTTTTTCGACCGCACCGGCATCGCCGGATTCGATGCGAGAGATGTCCAGGACTTTGTTAACCAGTTTCAAAAGATGGTATCCCGAGCGGAGGATGTAATCGACGCTCTGCATTTGGGCGGCTGATTTCGTTTCTTTCTGTAAAAGCTGAGCGAACCCGAGAATGCCGTGCAGGGGTGTGCGCAATTCATGACTCATGCGCGAGAGGAACTCACTCTTCACCTTGTTGGCACGTTCCAATTCCCACTTCGCTGAAGTCAGGGCGGCGGCATTGCGCGCGCGTTCGGTGATGTCTGTCGAAATACCGGCCAGCGCGTACGGTTTTCCGTCGGCGTCAATCAAAGGGAACTTGCTCGTGATGAAGGTGTGTTTTCCGTCTTTGCATTCGAGCGTCTCTTCAGTTTGCAACGGGCGGCCGGCTTCCAAGGCCGCGCGATCATTCGTTTCAAAAACTTTCGCCTCGTGCATCGGATAAATTTCGCGGCCCGTTTTGCCGAGAATTTCCTCAGTCGATTTTTGGAGCAAAGAACAAAGCGCGCGATTCACCAGAACGAATCTGCCATTGAAGTCCTTCACGTACATGATGGAGGGCGCGTTATCGAGGACCGCTTGCAACCGTGCTTCGCTTTCGCGCAGCGCGGACTGTTTTTGATCCAGCAGATTGCTCGCGTCGACCAGACGGCGGCCGAGAATTCCGATTTCATCCTTGCGACCGGAGGGGGACTCCAAGGGCAATCCTTTCGCAAGTCGTTCGGCATTTGATTGAATATCTTTCACCCGGCGCGCCACCCCGTGACTGAATAGAACCATTCCAAAAACGGCGCCGAGAATTCCGACGATCGTGCTCAACGTCACGACGCTGCCAAATAGGTCCCGGTCTGCCTGTAACGCATGTTTACGCAATTCCTGAAGACGTGTCTCGTCTTCATCCATGGTCGCGATCTTCGGACGCAATTGGTCCATCAACTCCGCCTCCCGCGCGATAAATTGCAGGGCGCGTTGATCGATCCCCGTGTTCTCGTTTTTCGTCTCACCCAATACCGTCGCAATCAGATCAAGCCGTTCTTGGCCGAGTTCTTTGACTTCTTTGGCTTTGCGCGTTTGAGAAGGACTGCCTGCCACCAGGTTCAGCAGCTCGCGTGTTCTTCGCGGGAACGCTTGAACCGAAGTTTGATACAGATCGAGAAAGCGAGGATTACGTGAAATGACGAAGCCGCGAACGGCCGTTTCGGCGTCAACGACTGGCGTCAGTACCTCCCGGATATGATAGCGGACGTCGGCGGAATGAGTCAGCCAGGTTTCGACATCATTTTCCTTGAGCTCAACCAGGTAAACAGATGCGAATCCGCAAACCAGCGCGGTCACTGGCAGTAACAAGACGGTTGCGCCCTTCCAGCGGACGGGGACATCTCCCCACCAATGGCTCGCTTTAGCCAGAAGAGAGCTTTTCATGGCCGCAGATCAGGCTAAAACAGGCACGAGCTATCGACAGAAACAGGTCGCTCACGGGGTAAGCCTGTGTTTAAGCACCAACCGCGCCATCACAGGGGTGACCGGGCGGTCGCTCGGGTAGTTGAAATCTGGCCGCTGATATCTGATATCTGAGGTCTGACCTCTGAAATGTTGTTCCCGTAGTTCAACGGATAGAACGGAGGTTTCCTAAACCTTAAATGCGGGTTCGATTCCCGCCGGGAACGCAGCTTCGTTGACGCAATGTGAATGAGACCCTGAGGTACATTCGTCGCGTTCACTTCGATTGACTCACTCGCTCCCGCTCGCTCGCCCTGACGGGCTTCGTCTATCCGTCTCGGCTCCCGCCGGGAACGCAGCTTCGTGTGACGCCGCGCACCGCATCGAATATTCGATTTGACGGCCCATTTGAATCATCTAGATTATCCATATGGGCAAACGCGATCATGAGCGCCACCCGAGCCGGAGCGTGGTTCGGGAGGAAGCGGTCGTCGAGTACGGCCCAAAGACGCTGAAGAAGAATACCTCTTCGGCAAGAGTGATCGAGCAAATCAACAAGGGCCTGCCCTTCGATGAGCTCGAGCATCTGCGCCATGAGCTCGACGAGCCCATGGAATCTCTCGCGCAACAACTTTCAATTTCGCGCTCGACCTTGCAACGGCGAAAGAGCGAACACCGTCTCTCCCCGCAGGAATCGGATCGCGTCATGCGATTTTGGCGAATTTTACAGCACGCAGCGAAAGTTTTCGGGACCATCGATCAGGCTCGCCAGTGGCTTAAATTCCCGCAAAGAGGCCTCGGTTATGCGGTACCGCTCGATTACGCGCGCAGCGAGATCGGGGCAAGGGAAGTCGACGATCTACTCGGTCGGATCGAATACAGTGTTTACTGGTAGCCGAGGTGCGCTCCGCTTGGCGAATCGTTTGGGCATCGCGTTCCCGCGACGCGTTTACCGGCGAAGGGAGCTGGCTCCTCGGCGGCCGCTGGAATTCTCCCGGGCGGCGGGTGATTTATTTGAGCGAACACGAGTCGCTGGCCGCGCTCGAGCTGTTGGTGCATTCCATGCCCTTGCGGCTGAGCGAGCGTTACTTGTCTTTTCGCATCGAGTGGATTGAAACATCGACCGAATACATCCCACCAAACAAGCTCCCGCGGGGATGGAACGCTGAAGTACCTATTGAGGCGACACAATTGATCGGAGATCGATGGGTGGCTGAGCGGCGATCCCTGGCGCTGGCCGTTCCGAGCGTGCTCAGCACGACCGAGCTGAATTTCCTGATCAACCCCGGTCATCCTGATTTTAAAAAAATCAAAATCGGCGCGCCGGTTGAATTCCGATTTGATCCGCGGCTGGCCGGTCGCTAATTCGGTCTAGGGACCGTAAGGTGACCAGAACCCGGTGCCGGCGACGTCGGAAAGTGTGTTCAGTGCGTTGGTCGGAACCTGTGGAATCGAATCGACTGTTTGTGACCCGTAAGTGTTACCGAACACGTCGGCGCCGCTGTTGTATAGGAGCGAGTTCTTTTTTACGTAGTTCGTCCAATCGGCGATGGCTACTGTCGCGCCGGTGGTGCGATTTGTTTCGATCGCGTATTGGTCCACCGCGGAATCGATCATTCGCAGGTCGTTCAAAATCTTGGAAGCTTGTGAGCGTTTACGGGCGCGGAGGAATCCGGGAACAGCGATGGCGGCGAGCAATGCGATGATGGCCACCACAATCATAATTTCCACCAGGGTGAAACCTTTATTTGAGAATGCAGTTCGTTTCATGTTATGGAAATTAGAAGCATCCCTAATGCCAAAAATTGATCGTAGAACGGCATAGGGCCTTGTCTGTCAGGTATTTATTTGGCTGTTTCAAGCCGTTTGGTGCGGCTTGCAAACGGTCGCGAGGGTCGATCGCACCCTGGTCGCGAATTGAGCTCCGCGGTGCCGTGGAGGCATCGCTGGCGCTTCTATTGCGAAATTCCGAGTTCCTTGACCAAGAACGCCCAACGATCTGTGATTTCGTCGATCACCTTTGTCGTTGGTTTGCCGGCGCCGTGTCCCGCCTTGGTTTCGATTCGAATCAAAGTCGGTTTGTCGCAGCTTTGAGCTGCTTGCAGGGTCGCAGCGAATTTGAAGCTGTGCGCCGGCACGACGCGATCATCATGATCTCCCGTGGTAATCAAGGTCGGCGGATAGCAACAGCCCTTGGCGATGTGGTGAAGCGGGGAGTAAGCATAAAGGAATGGAAAGTCCTCCGGCTTGTCGGCACTGCCGTAATCAGAAGTCCAAGCCCAGCCAATGGTAAATTTTTGAAATCGGAGCATATCCATCACCCCGACATTCGGGAGCGCCGCGCCGAACAAATCCGGGCGTTGAGTGAGGCAGGCCCCGACGAGCAATCCACCGTTGCTCCCGCCGCCGATCGCGAGTTTCGGCGTCGAGGTGTAGTGATTGTCGATCAGGTATTTCGCCGCAGCGATGAAATCATCGAACACATTCTGTTTCACATGAAGCATTCCCGATTCATGCCATTTCTCACCGTATTCGCCGCCGCCGCGCAGGTTCGCCAGCGCATAAATTCCGCCCATTTCCATCCAGACGAGATTGGCCGCTGAAAAATTCGGCGTCGTGGAGATGTCGAATCCGCCGTAACCGTAAAGAAAGGTTGGATTCTGCCCATCGCGCTTCGTGCCTTTCTTGTATGAGATGAACATCGGCACCCGAGTGCCGTCGGCGCTCGTATAAAAAACCTGTTCGGTCGTGTAATCGTCCGGATTGAATTTGACCTTCGGCTGGAAAAGCAACTCGCTCGTTCGTTTGTCGAAGTCGTATCGGAAAATTTCCGCGGGTGTGGTGAAGCTGGTAAAGGAATAAAACGTCTCGCGATCCTTACGCTTGCCGGTGAAACCGCCCGCCGTACCCAGGCCGGGCAACGCAATCTCACCGTCGGTGGATCCATCCAGCTTATAAACTTTCACCGTGCTGTGCGCATCGTGAAGATATTCGGTGATGAATCGATCACCGACGACGCTCACGGTCTCCAGTTTGTCGGACGATGGTGGAACTAATTCCGCAAATTGCGCCGGCAAACCTTTGCTCGTGTCGATGGCAACGACTCGGCCAAGCGGTGCGTTTAAGTCAGTTTTAAACCAAAACGTGGCTCCGTCGTTGTCGAGAAAAGTGTATTGAGCGTCCGCCTGATCGAGTAGTTCGACAACTTTGGCGTTGCCGTCAGTGAGGTCCTTGTAGAAAACACGATTTTTTGGATCAGTCCCACGCTGGATAACGATGATGAGATATTTTCCGTCGTCCGTGACCTGCGCATTGAAAAGCCAGTCTTTGTGATCCGGCCGTTCATAAATCAATTTGTCTTTCGACTGAGAAGCTCCGAGCTGGTGATAAAACAGCTTGTGATTGTAGACTTCGGTTCGGAGTTTGTTTTTCTCGTCGGGCTTGTCGTAGCGGCTATAGAAAAAGCCGCTGCCGTCCTTCTTCCAGGCGGCATCGGAAAATTTGACCCAATCGATCAAATCGGTCCGGTCTTTCCCGGAAGTGACGTCGCGCACTTTCCATTGCGTCCAATCCGAACCGGAAGTCGCCAGTCCATACGCCATCAACTTCCCGTCTTCCGTCACGTCGACACCACTTAATGCGATTGTCCCGTCTTTCGAGAGTGTATTGGGATCGAGCAGTGGGCGCGGCGTTTCGGAAAGATTTGCCGCGGTGTAAAGGACGTTTTGGTTCTGCAGCCCGCTGTTTTTAGAGAAAAAATAACGGCCATCCTGTTTAAACGGGACACCAAATCGTTCGAAATCCCAAAGCTCTGTCATTCGATTCTTGATTCGCTCCCGTTGCGGAATGGATTTCAGAAAATCGAATGTCAGTTTGTTTTCGGCTTCGATCCATTTCCGCGACTCGGGAGAGTCCGGATTTTCCAGGGGCCGATAAGGATCGGCGACTTTGGTTCCGGAATAGTCGTCCACCTGGCTACTGGTCGGGGCGGGGGGATACTTAAATTGGGTTTCGGCGTCGAGCGTAGCGCCGATCGTTACCGGAAGGATGAGGACCCAGAGAAGTTTGCCGTGCATAAGTGGCCGAATATGGCGCGGCCGTTGAAAGGATCACGGACTATTTTCCGACCGCGCCGCCACCGTGGCATCGCGACTGCTTAAAAGGATGCTGCAAGCTTGGAGCTCAACAAACTGAATTTGATTTAACTCCTCAAGCTTCAGTCGCGGTCCCGCTTCGGCGGGACCGCTTTTTCTGCAGCGTGACGCTGCACCCAATCTGCCGCTTCGCGGCAATAGCTGTTGGTCTGGCAACTGTCCGCCCGAATTTGCCAACGATTTTTACGTTTCCCGGCAAAACGCCATGGCGTTCAATCCGCAATCCGCAATCCGATTACGCCTGTTTCCAGCCGTTACCGTTTCCATCGCGGACGAGGGCGGGTTCGAGCTCGGGCTCGGAACCGATATCTTCGGGAGCGACCTCGAGATCCGGATCCATCAACGATCTTTCGTGATGCTCCTTTGCGATCAGCATGTAGAGCGATGGCACAATGAACAAAGTGAAGATGGTGCCGATGGTCATTCCGCCGACGAGGACGAGACCGATCGAATTCCGGGCCGCAGCGCCGGCGCCGGTGACAAAGCAAAGAGGCATGTGACCCGCGACCGTGGCCACGCTGGTCATCATGATCGGGCGCAGACGAATACGGGCTGCCTGGGCTACCGCGGCAAGTTTTTCCGAACCATCACGCTGAAGCTGGTTGGCAAACTGAACGATCAAAATACCATTCTTCGAGACCAACCCGACCAGCGTCACCAGTCCAACCTGCGAATAGATGTTGAACGACGTCGTCCAGCCATCGGTGAAAAATTTCCCGAACGGCATCTTCAAGAACATGAAAACAGCGGCGCCGAACAAGGCGAGGGGCACCGATCCGAGAAGAATGATCAACGGATCGCGGAAGCTGTTAAATTGCGCGGCCAAAACGAGGAAGATCAGCACCACGGCGAGCAGGAACACGCCAAGGAAGTTATTTCCTTCCAGTCGAAGTTGGCGCGAACCACCCGTGTAATCGATCACGTAACCTGCCGGCAGAACTTGATGCGCTTCATTCTCTAAAAACTTCAAAGCGGAATCGACCGAACCCACCGGAACACCGCTAATCGTGACGGCGTTGAGCTGTTGCATTCGATTGAGTGAGCGAGCCACCGTTTTATGCTCGATATGACCGATCGTGCTCAGCGGAATCAACTGATTGTTCGGCCCGGTCACATAAATCTGATTCAGCTGCTCCGGGTTCAATCGATCGATGCGTTTGATTTGGGGAATGACTTTGTAGCTCAGCCCTTCCATGTTGAACCAGTTCACATAATTTCCGCCAATGCTGGCGGAAAGGTCGGAACCGATTTGCTGCATGTTGAGTCCCATCGCCGAAATCTTGTCGTGGTCGAGAATGACCTGCGCCTGAGGCTGGTCGATTTTGGTATCGATGTCGCCAAACTGAAATATGTGCGCCTGCATCGCTTTTTGGAAAATCCCCTTGGCAAATTCCAGAATCCGTTCCTGATCGGCAGTTGAGGCGATAACAAAACTGACGGGGAAATTGTCCGAGCCCGGCAGCGCCTCCGGCATAATCGGAAAGATCTGAATCGCAGGAATCGCGGAAAGCTTTTGCTGAACGATTGGCAGATACGCCGCCGTCGGCGTCTTCCGGGTCCCCCACGGCTGCAAAACCATGCCGCTGAAGCCGCTGCTGGGTGAAGTGATTTGGAATGTGAAACGAGTGTCCTTGATGTCTTGAAACACTTTTCCGGCGGCATCGGCATAACGAATGGTGTCGTCGATGGTGGCGTTGGCCGGGGCCGTGATGATGCCAAAGATGACGCCTTGGTCTTCTTTTGGCGCCAGCTCCTTCGTCGCGACCTTCGGAATCGCCATGAACATCAAAACGGAAAGAAGGGAGATTCCAGCCCAGACGATGTAAACAGCCGGACGCGCTTCAAGGGTTCGGTCCAAATGACCCCCGTACCAATCCTTAAATCTGTCGAACGTGCGGTCGACCCAGCCTTTGAATCCATGATCGACATGGTGCGGCGGCAAGAGGTAAGACGACATCATTGGCGAAAGCACCAGAGCGACTACGCCGGAAATAAAAACAGCGCCGGCCAGCGTCAGCGCAAACTCGCGGAAGAGCGCGCCAGTCAAACCGCCTTGCATCGCGATCGGGGTGTAGACGGCAGCCAACGTAATCGTCATGGCGATGATTGGTCCGATCAGTTCCCGGGCTCCGACCAGGGCGGCGTTCACTCGCGACATCCCTTCGGAAATGTGGCGTTCGACGTTCTCGACCACGACAATGGCATCGTCGACGACCAATCCGACTGAGAGTACGATCGCAAGTAACGTGAGCAGATTGAGGGTAAACCCGAAGACCTGCATCAAAAAGAGTGCGCCAATGAGCGAAATCGGGATGGCGACAATCGGAACGATGACCGACCGGATCGATCCCAGAAACAGAAAGATGACGATCATCACGATGACCAAAGTATCGACGAGGGTTTTTACGACCTCATGAATGGCGTCATTGATGTAAGCGGTGGCATCGTAGGCCATTTCCGCCTTCATGCCGGTTGGCAGCTCTTTCCTGATTTGATCGAGTTCGACGCGCACGCGTTTGATGACGTCGACGGAGTTGGCATTGGGAAGCACCCAAATGCCCATGAAGACCGCCTTCTGACCGGAGAACCTTACTTCGGTGTCGTAATCTTCCGCGCCTAGGACGACATCCGCGATGTCGCCCAGCCTAACGAGTGTGTTCTTGTCTTGTCGAACAACCAGCTGCTTGAATTGGTCGGCCGTATGCAAGTCGGTATTGGCGGTCAGATTGACCTGAAGAAGTGAGCCTTTGGTGTTTCCGACGGCGGCGAGGAAATTGTTTTTGGACAACGCGTCACGGACCTGCGATGCGCTGATATTCAAAGCGGCCATCCGTTCCGGCTTCATCCAGATACGCATGGCAAAGGTGCGTCCGCCGAGAATATCCGCTTTTTGCACGCCGCCGAGCGCGGTCAATCGCGGTTGGACGAGACGCACCAGGTAGTCGGTCACTTCGTTAGGCTGAAGAATGTTCGAGGTGAAACTGAGATAGGCGGAAGCAAATTGCGAGTCGGCTGCTTGAATGGCGATGACGGGAATCTGTGCTTCCGGCGGCAGATTATTGCGAATGGCATCGACGCGCGAGCTGATGTCCGACAAGGCCTTGTTGGCGTCGTAATTGAGTTTCAACCGCGCGGTAATGGTCGAAACACTCTGTGTGCTCTGAGATTGGATGTAATCGATTCCATCCGCGGCCGCGATGGCCCGTTCGACCGGCGTGGTAATGAAGCCGCGCACCAACTCCGCGTCGGCGCCGACGTAAACGGTGGTGACGGTGATCGCCGCGATGTCGCTGCGCGGATACTGCCGCACATTGAGCGTCTTCATCGCCTGCAATCCCGCGATGAGAATTACAAAGCTGACGACCATCGCCAGCACCGGCCGCTTAATGAATAAATCAGTAAAACTCTTCATGACGACCGAGTTTGAATGTTGATCATTCGAGTTTGTTTCGAGCTTCGATATTCGGATGATTTCGGATTTATGAGTCTGCGGGCGTTGGATTCAATTGCGGTTTCGGGGCCAGATCGTTGTTGATCACGACAGCCATGCCGTTACGAAGTTTGAAAACCCCGGTCGCCACGAGCGTTTCGCCAGCTTTCAAACCCTCCGTGATGGAAACAAAATCGCCGCGCGATTCACCGACCCGGACAAATTGCTGGCGAATCGACTGCGATTCTTTCCCGGTTTTCGGATCTTTCTTCTTCTCGATCACGTACACGGAATTGCCGTAAGGCGCATACGAAACCGCGCTGCCCGGAATGACCAGCGTCTTGCTCTTTTCCGGAAGAATGACATCTGCTTTCACGAACATTCCCGGCTTCAAGGCATGGTCGTGATTCTCCAGAGTCGCTTGCACACTGACGTTTCGAGTCACGGTGTCCACCATCGAGTTGATCGCGGTGACTTTTCCGTTGAACTCGCGTCCGGGGATCGCATCGGTGCGGACGACGGTTTCAAAACCGGTCGCGAGCTTGGGCAGGTTTTGCTGAGGCAAAGCGAAATCCACATAAACTGGATCCAGCGCGGTGAGTTGGACCACTTCTTGTCCGTCTTTGATCATCTGGCCCACGTTGACCTGGCGAATGCCGAGCTGCCCGTCGAAGGGAGCGACAACCTGTTTATGCTGAACCATCCCTTCCTTTTGTTTGAAGGTTGATTCCGCGGAATCGAGGTCCTGCTTGGAAACCACTCTTCGCGCAGCGAGATCGCGCATTCGAACCAGATTGGACCGAGCGAGTTCCAAATCGGCTTCCTCCTGAGAGGTAACAAGCTGGATCAGAACATCACCCTTCTTTGCTTCCGCCCCGCTTTCAAAATTTACTTTGGCCACGGTGCCGGCGAGATCGGTGGAGAGAACCGCACCTTGTACGGCCGAGATTGAGCCAATGGCCGAGAGGACCGGTGCCCAATCCTCCTCTTGCACGACCGTGCTGGAAACAGTCGTTGGCGGCATGACCATCGGGCTGGACATCATTTTGCCGATCTGCATCGCCTTGATTCCAAACAACAGCACGATCAGCACAATCAGGCCGAGTATGGCCAAGAAAATCGGTTTCTTTTTTCCTTTCATCTTTGTTGAGGCAACAGGTTTGGCAACATCATGCATACATCGGTTCTTCGTTCGACTTAAACAACAGTCGCCACAACCGGCGGGTGACATCCAGTTGGCGAGCGCGGCGTTCGGCCGGCGTCATTTGTTGAGGCTGCAAAGCATCGAACATCAGCATCCCGCGGGCAACCGCGAAAATAAGTTCGGCTAACTCTTGAGGCGCAAGCCCGTGCGTGGCTGTCACCGTTTCGGGAGAATTTGCGATTAGATTCGTCAGGCCGGTCATCGAAGTATCCAGAACATCGCGCACCAGGTCAGCCACCTGCGGATTCCGGGCCGCTTCGGCGTAAAGATCGACGACGAATGCGGAGACGACCCGCGGTTGTTCCTCACAGCAATGAGCCGTAAACAAAATCTCAAGTGACTCGAGCAGAGTCGGCGCTTGGCGCGCGCGTTCCAGCACGTTTTGGATTTCTTCCTTATGCCGATCGGCCATGGCCGAAATAACGGCCTCCTTATTGGCGAAATATCGATAAATCAATCCGACGCTGATACCTGCTTCGGCGCTGATATCATGCATGCTTGCCTGGTGAAAGCCATGTTTGGCGAAGCAGACCAGGGCGGCCTGCATAATCTGCTCATGACGATCTTGGGACGGGTCGGATGGAGTGGGAGACACGGGAGAAGACAATGAATGAACGTTCATTCATTGTCAAACGCCCCTCAAAAGCCGCCATTTAGCTTTGTCCATCACCGGCCGAGGCCACGGCAATAATCGCCGGTTTTGGTGTCGTGTCCGTCTGTAATCGGTCTGTCTGCTGAGCGAATTGCCAGATTGAAACTATCGTGCTGAGAGCCACTAACAAATAGATCGCGACCTCCAGGATGCTCCGGTTGCGGTCCTCGGAACGAACGAGGAGCGAGTAAGTCGTCATATTGGAAAGACGTCGCTCGGCGCCTTTTTTGTTTAGTCGATCAATTTTCGTGTTCACATTGGGTTGGATGCACCGGCCGACGATTTGGATTCAAAATAATCTGCTCCGGCAGTTGCCCAAAGACGCCGGCTATCTGGTCGGCGTCTCCGGAGGACGAGATTCGGTCGCCCTTCTGGACCAGCTCATGGCCGCCGATTGCGATAAACTGACGATCTGTCACTTCAACCATGGTTTGCGGGGTCGATCGAGCGATGCCGACGCCAGGTTTGTGGAAAAACTCGCCGAAACGCGGGGTTGTGATTTCGCTTTGGGGTCGGCCAACGTTCGCCAGTTCGCCAAACGAAATAAGATGTCGATCGAAATGGCGGCGCGCGCGGCTCGCTATCAATTTTTCGCTGACGTCGCCCGTCAGCTCGATCGGTCCGTCATTTTTCTTGGGCATCACGCCGACGATTTGATTGAAACGTTTTTGATCAATCTTTTTCGCGGCGCTGGAACGCGCGGCCTCGCTGCCATTCGCGAAATCTCCCATCATCAAATCGGAACGGCAGATCTTACGGTGGTCCGTCCGCTGTTGGGCGTTTGGCGAAGCGAGATCGACCGCTACGTCCGCGCGCGGCGATTGAAATTTCGTGAAGACGCCTCGAACAAGGATCTGACTCCGTTGCGAAATCGGGTTCGTGGAAAGGTCGTTCCCTATCTGGAAAAGACATTGGGGCGAAATATCCGGCAAAACATTTGGCGGACCGCCACCATTGCGGCCGAGGAAGAGGATTTTTTCAACACGATGTTGCCGAAGCTCGATCAAGGCGCACTGGCCGTGACACCGCTGGCTAAGATGCCGGTCGCGGTCCAGCGCCGCGTCTTACGGAAATGGCTGCAGGCTGCGCCGGTGCCCGACATCGGATTTGACGTGATCGAACGAGTGCGATTGCTGCTGGATCCCCAAAATCAAGTGGCTAAAACCAATCTTTCGAAAAATCGACACGTGCGACGGCGCGGTGGAAAGATCTTTCTCGAGTGAGTCGCAGGGAGGTTCACCATCTCCCAAAACGGAAGCAAGCCGCTTCTGCTTCAGCAATCCGCGAAATCTGTGTAATCTGTGGCTAAGTAATACCCACCATGTCTGACATCCGCGTTCGTTTTGCTCCGTCGCCAACCGGTTACTTGCACATCGGTGGCGCGCGTACGGCCTTGTTTAACTGGCTGTTTGCGCGACATCACGGTGGCAAATTGATTTTGCGAATCGAGGACACCGATAGCAAACGCAACACCGAAGAAGCGGCAGCCGCGATTTATAAGGGATTGGAATGGTTAGGCCTGAACTGGGATGAAGGTCCTCACATCGGCGGAGAATTCGGTCCGTATTTCCAAAGTCAACGCAATCAAATTTACGAGCGTTACTTAAAAAAACTCCAGGACGGCGGCCACATTTTTGAAGATCAAGGCGCGTTGCGTTTTCGGTCGCCGCGTGAGCATGTCGTGGTCGAGGACATGGTTTGCGGAAATATCGATTTTGATCTCACCAATCCCGGCACGCACCCGGATATGACCGTGCGTCGTCCGGATGGGTCCTGGATTTTTCATTTCGTGAACGTGGTGGATGACATTGAAATGAAAGTTTCGCACGTGATTCGCGGTGAAGATCATCTCTCGAACACGCCGAAACATATCGAGCTGTATCGTGCGCTCGGCGCCACGCCGCCGAAATTCGCCCATATCCCGCTGATCCTGAATCGCGACGGATCGAAGATGAGCAAACGCGACGAGGGCGCCCGGCTCGCGACTTACATCGAGCAAGGTTACGTGCCGGAGGCGGTCCGCAATTATCTTTGTCTGCTCGGTTGGTCGCCCAAAGACAACCGCGAGAAAATCGATATCGAAGAAGTGATCAAGCTGTTTGAGCTGGAAAAGATCAACCGGCGAAATGCGGCCTTCGATCTCGATAAATGCTTTTGGCTTAACGGGCAGTACATCGCACAGATGCCGCTCGATCAATTCGTCGCGCTCGCTCAACCATTCGTCGAGAAAGCCAATATCAAGGCCCCGGATGCAAAATATTTGCGCGACGTGCTCGCGATCGTGAAGGAGAAGATCAAGCTGCTCAAAGATGTGCCGGAGTGGACGTCGTATTTTTTCACCGAGGATTACGCGTTTGATCCGGCTGCGGTGGAGAAGGTTTTTGCCAAACCGGAAGCCGCCGAACGCTTGATCGCGTTAGGGAATACGTACGAGGAGCTCGACGATTGGAACGTAGAGAAACTTGAGGCGACGCTCAAAGGCGTTGCTCAAAAACTTGGCTGCAAGACGGGCGATTTAGTCCATCCCGCACGGGTCGCGGTCAGCGGCCGCGGGGTTGGCCCTAGTCTTTATCACATGCTCGAAGTCATGGGCAAAGATCGAGTCCGGTCGCGGTTCGACCGAATGCGCGCACAGTTGGGCACCGAATGAGTGACGTTGAAGCCACGGCGCTATGTCGCCGTGAATTGCTGATGCCATAGAGGCTGCCTCGGTCTAGCCAGGGGACTACCACCAGATGAAGAAGCGCGCCAAACAAGTTTACACGCTGGACGACTTGAAAGGGATCGAAACCTCCGATCCCAAGTTACGCCTGGGCGTTTTTGGCGATCCGGTCAGGCATTCGCTCTCGCCCAAAATGCAAAACGCGGCGCTTAAGCACGAAAAAATTGATGCCGGGTATGGCGCGTTTGAAATCGCGCCTAACGAATTGGCCGAGGCCATCCAGTGCGCAAAGAAATTTGATTTTATCGGGGTGAATCTCACGCTTCCTCACAAAGTGGCCGCGCCGGGGTTGATGGATCGGGTGGATGACGTGGCAAAGCGGATCGGTGCGATCAACGTTGTCAAAATCGTGGATGGCAAATTGCATGGCTGCAATACCGATGCACCGGGATTTTCACGCGCGATCCGTGAGGAATTCTCCGTCGATCTGCGCGACTTGCGAATCATGATCCTGGGAGCCGGGGGCGCGGCGCGAGCCATCGCCCTGCAATGCGCAAAAGAAAATTGTGAGCGGCTGGTGATCGCAAACGGCACCTTTGAAAAGGGAAAATTGCTGGCGGACAAGTTGCGCGATTTTTTCGACGGTCCAAAAGTTTCCGGTCCAGTTCCGAGACTGCAGGCGATCGCCTGGGAAGAGAGTGCTTTTCGATTTCAGATCGCGAACATCGATTTGTTGGTGAACGCCACTCCGGTGGGTCTTCACGGCGGCGATCCCTCCCCCATGGCCGCGCGTCTTCTGGCGCCTCACTTGATGGTTTACGACACCATCTATACAGCCGAACGAACTCCTCTCGTTGCCGCGGCCCGCGAAGCCGGCGCGCGTGCGGTCAACGGATTATCGATGCTGCTTCATCAGGGGGCGCTTTCGTTCGAGATCTGGTTCGAGCGCGAAGCTCCGGTCGCAAATATGCGCAAAGCATTGACGGCATGATTGCGAACCACCGAAATCCCGAACTCCTGGAAGAGTCCAAAATTCCCATATTCAAACAGCGCTCCAGCGACCCTTGGGCATTGCTGGCGACTTCCCTGGGATGTGGATTTTGGAGCTTGAGTTCAGCTATTTTCGTTTGCCATTTCTTCGCCGCGTTTGGTCGCGGCCTCGATCGCTGCGACTAAGCTCTCGCTCGTGCCGGCCTTCTCCATCACGGCCAGACCGGCGGCAGTCGTTCCGCCCGGTGTCACCACCATCTTGATCAAATCGTCCGCTGACATTTTGCTTTCGCTCATTAATTGAGCGGCCCCGGCCGTGGCTTGAATGGCGAGCGTTAGCGCCACCTCGGGCGGAAGTCCCATTTTTTCCCCACCGCGCGAAAATGAATCGATGATTTTGTAAACGAACGCCGGAGTGCTTCCACCCAGAGCGGTTACGATATCCATCTGTTTTTCGTCAATCTCTACGACCACGCCAATGGCGCCGAACAGGTTTCGCGCGAGGGCCAGATCGTCCTCGCTGCTTTTCTTTCCGGCGGCGACGGCCGTAGCCGCGCGGCAGATGGCGGACGGAGTGTTGGTCAGTGCGCGCATGAATCTGGCGGGACCGGCCGATTCCATCGCGGCGAGGCGGACACCGGCGGCTAGCGAGATGACCAGTTTGTCGGCGATCTGGTCAGCGAGCTCGCGCACGACGTTCAGGACCACGCCGGGTTTCACTCCGATGAACAGGACCCGGCATTTCGTGGCCAGTTCAGCATTGCTATCGGCTGCCTCCACGCCGGCTTCATCGAATAAGGCGGTGCGCGTCTGTTCGTTCGGTTCGTAAATCAAAATGTCGTTTGGCGAACAAAATCCCGCCCGAATCAGGCCACGAATGACCGAGCCGGCGAGTTTGCCCGCGCCGATAAAGCCGAGTTGATAGGTTTGAGAAGCCATGTCTTTTCGCTACCGTAATTCATGGGAGCTGGCACTGTCGATCTTCGACCACCGGGGAGTGATGTTTCGCTGACGGGGCATCGCGCCGCGGTCGATCTGGCCAAAGAATTGCGCGAGCTTAAACGAAAGCGCAATGCCGTTATCCTGGCGCATAATTATCAAGTCCCGGAACTGCAGGACGCCGCCGATTTCGTCGGAGACTCGTTAGGCCTGAGTTTTCAGGCGAAAAACACGGATGCGGACGTGATCTTGTTTTGCGGCGTCCATTTCATGGCCGAAACGGCCAAGATCATCAACCCGGCCAAGCGCGTCATTCTTCCGGATCTGGAAGCGGGCTGCTCCTTATCCGAATCGTGTCCGCCGGAGAAGCTGGCGGAATTTTTGGACAAGAACGCGGAGAAGAATTATTACGTGATCGCCTACATCAATTGCAGTGCCGGGGTCAAAGCACAATCGGACGTGATTTGCACCAGCGGAAATGCGGACAAGATCGTTCGCTCGGCGCCGGCCGATCGCAACATCCTGTTCGTGCCCGATCAGAATCTCGGCGCGTGGGTGATGGAGCGGACCGGGCGCAAAATGGATTTGTGGCAGGGCAATTGTTATGTGCACGTCGAGTTTACCGCGCGAAGCATCGGCCGTATTCGCCAGGAATATCCGCACGCGCCGGTGGTCGCGCATCCCGAATGCACTTACGCGGTTCGAATGTTGGCCGACGAAGTTTGTTCGACTGAAAAAATGGTGACGTTCTGTAAAAATTCTCCGGCTCGCGAAATAATTATCGTGACCGAAGCGGGAATGTTGCATCGGCTGCAGAAGGAAATCCCGGATAAGAAATTTATTCCAGGGCCAACCGACAATTGTTTCTGCGGCGAATGCCGGTTCATGAAAATGAACACGTTGGAGAAGGCTTACGACGCGCTTCTCCATATGGCGCCGGAAATTGAGTTGCCGGAAGAGATTCGCAAACGTGCCGAAGCGCCAATCCTGCGAATGCTCGAATTGAGCCGCTAAATCAGTGACAAGATGAGTGGCGGGTAAGGAGTCAAAAGACCGCGCACGCACTCGCCCCTTGTTTTGTCTTGTCACTGGTCACTGGTCACTCTTCACTTTCTTCGAGATGCAACGACCGTCGCTTTGGCCTTTGCTCGTAGTCCTGCTCCTCGGAATTCTGTTCTTACGCGAGCCGAGATTTCAGCGCTTCGAGGAAAGGTATTTGAGCTGGTTGGCGCGAAATTCGCGGCCTTCCGGTCCACAAATTCCGCTTACGATCGTTGAGATTGGATCGGAATCTTCCCCGACACAATCACCGGCCAACGCGCCCCGGCCCCTTGAAGTTGCACTTTGTGTGCAGGGTGTTTTGGATTTTGATCCTACGGTGGTGGCCATCGCACCGGTCCTGGACTGGAGTGCGCGCGAAAAAGATCAGGAACAGGTGTTTATCGACCAGGCCATGCGAATTCCGAAACTGATTTTGGGCTCGGAGTTGACCACCACTTCCGATCCGGATGCGCCAGTTGCCGAAATTCCCGGATTCACTCAGGTGACCGGAAAGCGTGGCGATATTCCTGAATTTTCTGCCATTGCCCGGCAACCGAGCGAAGACGTGCGCGTAATTTCAACGCTCGGTTTCATCAATTTGCCGCGCGAAGTCACCACCGAAGTGCGCGTCCCGTTGTTGTTCCAATATCGCGGTGAAGTCATTCCATCGTTTGCCTTACAAACCGCCCTGATTTGGCTGCACATTCCGCTCGACGAAGTGAAGGTCGACATTGGTCAGGCCATCCTCCTTCCGAACGGCAAGAAAATCCCGATTCGTTCCGACGGAACTTTGTTTATTAATCCGCGAATCGATCGGCGGGCGCATCGTGTCCGGCTCAACGAATTACTGCTGGCCGCGCAGCAGCATGAAACGGGGATTCGAGCGACCGGCTTTGAGGGAATTCACGACGGCCTGGTGCTGGCCGAGAAGCCAAGAGACGAAAATGTGCCGGATATTTTCGCGGCAACCATCGCGACCATTCAAAGTGGAGACTTCGTCCGAAGAGTGAGCTGGTTATTCGATTGCGCTATCATCGTGATCGTGGCGGCGATCAGCGGCGCGGTTCGGCAATTCTCGCGGATCGATCTTGTCCTGACCGCGATCGGCTTTACGGCGGCATACGGGTTGATCGATTTTGCCATCCTTTCGCGGTGGTCAATCTGGCTTCCAGGATTTTTGCCGGTCGGCGCAGCGTGGATACTGGTCGTCTACTCTCTGGTCCAACCAAAAACGAAGAACGCTCCGCGAACGGTGGCAATTGCATCGTCTCCGCCGGTACCGTAAGCGAAAATCTCAAACTCCAACATTCAAATCCCAAAAACTCCCAGCCGACAGCATTCGCGCACCTCATTTTTCTAAGTCTGCGTTTTGACGTTTTGTTGGGAATTGTTTCTTGGGATTTGATAATTTGAATCGTGTCTACCGAATCGCTCGACGCTAAAATCACCAGGCTGCATCAATCGGGCATTGTCGATATGCATTTCGATCTGTTGATCGATCTTTACGAGAAGCGAAAAAATCCCGGCGTTTTGGTTTCGCATTTTCTGCCTGAATTCGAGGCGGGCGATATTGGTCTTCTGGGCGTGGCGATTTACGTTGAAGATCGTTATCTGCCGGAGTTGGGATTGCGGGTGGCGCTCGACCAGGTTGCGCGCCTTTACGCTGAAGTGGAGCGAACCGATCGTTTTGCGATTTGCCAGTCGTTCAACGAAATCAAGCGCGCGCGAGAATCGAAAAGAATCGGCCTCATCATCACGATGGAAGGGGTCGAACCGTTGGGTGACGATCTCGATCTCCTGCGGGCGTTTTACGAACTGGGCCTTCGCGCGGTGGGTCTGACTCACGCACGACGCAACGCCGCCGGAAGTGGCGGAATCTTCGCGGCCGCCGGTTCGTCGCGAGATGGATTGACCGCTTTTGGCCGCGATCTCGTCCGCGAGTGCGAACGGCTCGGCATCATGATCGATCTCGCGCACATTAACCCGCAAGGTTTTGTAGACGTTGTCGAGTTGACGACGAAACCGTTGATTGTTTCCCACACCAACGCGCGAAAATTTTACGACATCGAACGCAACATTAGTGACGACCAGATCAAAATGATCGGTCGGCGCGGGGGCGTGATTGGAGTGAACGCGATCCTCGTCAGCGCAAAACCGGATCAAAGCACGATCGATCACTACGTCGATCATATCGAGCGCATCGCCGGTTTGATTGGAATCGACGGCGTCGGAATCGGTTTCGATTTTTGCGAATATTTGTTCACTCAACTGCCACCCTCAGTGCGCGAAGAATTGAACAAGAAACTGACAACACCGCATTTCATTCCCGATTTAACAAATCACAGTCACGCGAGAAACGTGACGCGAAAACTCATCGAGCGTGGTTTTAGTGACGAGCAGATTGAAAAGATTCTGTATCGCAACTGGATGCGAGTCATCGCAGCGGTCTTGAGCTCAGGCGATTGACTCCAATCGTCCGTGAGCGGTTCGGTGAAACCACCCGACCTACACAATCGTTAGCGCAGGAAATTTCCGCCCGAGCACCGTCTGGCTTGGCGCTTTCAGCCATCGATCGAGAATCGTGCCGTAAACGCTTCGGAAATCGGTGTTGAATTTCAAATCGCCGTGATCGAGATCGGTCAGGCTTGGGTATTTGCCTAACAAACCGGCTTTGACTTTCCCGCCGAGAACCCACATGGGCGCCGCCGCCCCGTGATCGGTCCCGTTATTGGCATTTTCCTGAACCCGCCGGCCGAACTCGCT
This sequence comes from uncultured Verrucomicrobiae bacterium, assembly GCA_963846065.1. Lineage (GTDB taxonomy): Bacteria > Verrucomicrobiota > Verrucomicrobiia > Chthoniobacterales > UBA10450 > DASPUI01. The sequence continues at coordinate 334,592 of CAWJUP010000004.1, read as the reverse complement.
GAATGTCATCAGCAAAACGCGATCGAAGTTTCCCTGTTGTTTGAGGTCGGTGACAAAGGCCGCGACCGCGTCGTTAAATTCGCCCATGAGGCGGTCGTGGGTATTGATTTGACCCGCATGCGTGTCGAATCCGCCCTGACTCGCATAGTAGACCCGCGTCGGCAATTCGCCGGCGATCATCCGGGCGATAATGTTCAAACTTGCGGCGAGTGCTCCGGGGGGATACGTCACGGCGGACTTGTACTTGCGGGCGATGGCCAGAATTTTGTCGGAGCTCAATTGCGCGTCGAGAGCCGTGCGCTGGAGAAAATCGAGCGTGCTCAAATCATTTTTTGCCTTCCCCGCGATCCCGCCAATCGAAGCGCCGTCGGCCGCAGCGGATGCCATGTCTTCGCCGGCGGACTGATTCAATTGCCGGAAAAAGAATTCTTCCGCGCTCATTCGGCCGCTATTCGGTTCGGAGGATCGGAAGCGAAACTGTTCCGGACGGGAAAAGGTGACACCGGTCGGAGTTTGGGCGGCAAAAGACTGCGGCGTTTCTTCACCGATCGCCACGCCGACAGTCGGATCTGCGCCAGAACAGCAACTATCAAAGTAGCGGCCGAGCCAGCCCTCATTCACTGTCCGATCGGCGTCCGAAGCAGTCTGCCAAATCTCGGTCGATCGAAAATGTGAGCGATTCGGGTTGGGATAGCCGACGCCTTGAATGATGGCCGCATGCCCCTCATCAAAGAGCGACTTCAATCCCGTCAGTTTTGGATTGAGTCCGATGTAATCGCTGACTTTGAGAATGCTTTCCGGGGCAACGCGTAAGCGGGGCCGGGCTTTGTGATACGAGTCGTCCGCATACGGGATGACCATATTGAGACCGTCGTTGCCGCCGGCCATCTGCAATACGACCAAGATCGTCCCGTCTTTGCCGGTCACCGTTTGGGTCAGCGAGTCTGCTGCCATGGCGTCGAGAGCGAAAAAGGTTTTCTCCAGAAAAACGGGTAACGTCCAGGTCGCCGCCGCTCCGAGCATCGAGGTCCGCAGGAATTTGCGGCGCGTTTGCAGCGTAGTGTTTCCTTTCATGACCTTCACCCCAATTGAAATTGTGGCGTGCTCATCATCAGGTGAACCAGCCCGCGCATGGTTTCGTCACCGGTATCGCCTTTTCTCGCTTCAAGGTATTGCACGAATGCGTTTGTTTCCTTTTCCGGTGGTTGCGTTTGAAAAAATCTCGCCGAAAGCATTTCGACCAGCTGCTTCGGCTGATCGCGCAAATTGTCCGGCACAACCTTCGCGATATCGATGGGCGGACGTTTGATCTGTTCCGCTAGCTCGTTAGGGGACATTCGAACCGCTGGCCCGGCGCCCTTCGCCCGCGCGGCCACGCCGCCCGGAGGCAACATGGAATCGCCATTGATCAGGTAATTGGCGAAGTTGTAGCGGAAGAGAAGTGTCGAGGTGCTGATCCAGGCTTTGCCGCCATCCCAGCCTTTGACATTTGGCGGCGCGAAAAGAATCTGTCCCATCTGTCGCATCGCATTCTGGGCGACGATTGGGGAGGGAAGCGAAGCTTCCAGCAGTTTCGACGTTTGCACGATGTACTGGACCGGACTTTTGATTTGCGCGTGCATGACGCGGTCGGAATAAAATTCAGCCGACGTAAAAATTTCGCGAAGCACGGGCCGCATTTCAAAATTATGCTCGTGCAAAGAAGCGGCCACAGCATCGACGATTGAAGTCGAAGGTTCGTCCTCGACAAAAAAGCGCCACAGTTTACTGCCGATAAATTGAGCGCAGGCGGGTTTTGCAACGAGAATGTTAACGATGTCATCGCCATTGAGCGGCCCGGTTCGGCCCATGAATGTTTTGGGCGCGACGTCCTGCTGCATGGGCATGAACCGGAACTGCTGGGTCGTTAGGTCGATTCGGTAACCGGTAAAAGCGCGGGCCGAGGCGCGGATATCATCCTCCGAGTAATTTCCAATTCCCACCGTGAACAGCTCCATTAATTCGCGCGCCCAGTTCTCGTTGGGGTGCTCGCGCCGGCTCTGCTGAAGATCGAGGTAGATCATCATCGCGGGATCGCGCGAAATCTTTTTCACCAGCGCGCCAAAGTTACCCAGGGCGTTGCGGCGCAGAGTGTCATTCTGCAACCACAGCCAGTACGGGTCTTTGACTTTTTGGACGCTGGTCGCGAAGTGGCCGTGCCAGAACAATGTCATCTTTTCCAGCAGCGGTGCCGGACCGTTCATCATCCGATCGAGCCACCAGCGCCGAAGGTCGAGAATATTATCAGCCTCCATCATTCGGACGGCCCGTGCTTTCTCCTTAAAATTTTCGCCGGCATCCTTCTCGGACTTAATTTCCATTCGCTGTTCGCGAATATTCCGCGGATGGGCCCAGGGTGGTGGCGGTAGATCGGCGGCATCGCCGGTCAGATCGACGAGGTCCCGGACGGCGAGGGCGAGACCTTTCCTTTTGCCCGCTTCAATTTCGGCGGGAGTTCCTCCGAACGCGGCACGATTCAGGAGGTGCGCCGCGGTCGATTCATTCCATTTCGAGGAAGCGAGAGGAATCAGCACATTCATTGAACCAAATAGACAAGCTGTGGTTGCGTTTCAGCTTGTGTCGTATAGAGACCGACATGAAGGACCGGCGGTTACAATCGCTTTTGGAACCTGCCCAAGTCCGGTAAGTGCCCGAAATTGTGACTGACCAACTGGAAGACTTTCTCCGCTTGCGTCTGATCGATGCTACGATTTAACGCTTCAACGATTTAACGTCACGTTAGTGAAATTCATTAATCTCACGCGTCGAACCGAGATTGGCGCGAACTCATATTATATTGAGGCGAACGGCCAACGGCTGGTTCTGGATTGCGGGATGCATCCGAAATTCGAAGGGGACGAAGCGTTGCCGAATTGGAAGGCGCTTCCGGATCACGCACTGGATGCAATCATCGTTTCTCATTCGCACCAGGACCACATCGGCACGCTGCCGGTATTAATGAGGCGGCAGCCGCGTGCCCGTGTGTTCATGACCGAAGCCACCTCCGAGATCGGTAACATTTTGTTGCATAACTCGGTGAACGTAATGACGCGTCAACGCGAAGAGCTCGGCACCACCTCGTACCCGCTGTTCACCCATCGCGAAACGGACCGGGCCAGCGATTCCTGGCAAGCGTGTCCCTTACGTCAGCCAATTACTCTTTTGGGCGAGCGCGTCCGTCCGGGCAATTCGCACGAGATCACGTTCGAATTTTTCGACGCCGGTCACGTTCTTGGTTCGGCCGGTGTCCTGTTCCGAAGCGAAGGACGGACCGTGTTTTATACCGGTGACGTGAACTTCGGGGATCAAACCATCGCCCAAGCCGCGAGTTTTCCTCAGGAACAGATCGACGTTTTAATCATGGAATGCACTCGCGGCGACACGCCGGAGCCGGCCGGCTGGAGCCGGGCCGGAGAAGAATCACGTCTCGCTCGGTCGATTGAAGACGCCTTCGAACGCGGCGGCTGTGTTTTGATTCCGGTATTCGCGCTGGGCAAGACACAAGAACTGCTGGCCATGCTTTACAAGTTTCGCCGCAACCATCTGATTCGCGACTGTCCGATTTATATCGGCGGCCTGAGTACGAAAATCACCGAGATCTACGATCGGCGGGCGCAAATGGCGCGTCGTCAATTGCCGCGGTTGCAGTTGTTAGGCGAACTCAGGCCATTTGTATTGAACGGACAAACGATTCATGAGTCGCCGGCGCGGGCCGGCCGGATTTATGCGCTCTCGAGCGGCATGATGACTCCCAAGACTCTTTCCAATATTTTCGCGCGGCGAGTAATCGAGAATCCGAGGCATTCCATCTTTTTCGTTGGGTATGCCGATCCGGAATCGGGTGCCGGGATTTTGCGGAGTGCGGCGTCAGGGGAATCGGTTCGCATCGATTCGGATGAGCCGGCACAAACAATTCGGTGCCATCGGGACGAATTTCAGTTCAGTGCCCACGCCTCACGGGAATCGTTGATTAACTACGCAGAAAAGATCGCGCCGAAGAAAATCGTGTTGGTTCATGGCGATCCTCCGGCGGTGGAATGGATGCGGGCCAGATTAGCGTCGGATCTGCCGAACTCGGAGATCATCGTACCCGCGCCTAGTGCCGAGCTTGAACTGTAGCGGCGCTCTATCAGCGCCGGCAAACTTGTGCGACGGTCACAGACCGCCGCCACGATGAAGATCGCTTCATGGAACATTAACTCGCTGCGGAAGCGACAAGATCGATTCTTCGGCTGGCTCGAGAATTTCAAGCCGGATGTCGTTTGCTTGCAGGAGACAAAGTGCCCGGATGATCAGTTTCCCGGACTCGCCCTTTCCGCGGCCGGCTATTACTCGGCTTTTCACGGCGAAAAATCGTACAATGGCGTCGCGATTCTTTCGAAGCAGGAGTTGAAAAACATTCGCGTTTCTTTGTGCGATGAAGTGACGGATCCCCAGGCGCGCGTCATTGCCGCGACGATTGACCGCGCTCGGATCTACTCGATTTATGCGCCAAACGGCCAAGCGGTAGGTTCGCCGGCATACGAGTACAAGATGAATTGGTATGGGCGATTGGTTAATTGTCTCCGTAGCGAATCGGTTGATCGTTTGATTGTTTGCGGCGATTTCAACGTCGCGCCGGAAGATCGCGACGTCTTCGATCCCAAACTTTGGCACGGTGCGATCATGTGTTCCGCTGCGGAACGAGACGCTTTTCACAAGCTATGCGCGTTGGGTTTGCAGGACACGCTGCGTCTTCATCATTCCGAGACCGGCCTTTTCAGCTGGTGGGACTATCGCATGCTGGCATTTCCAAAAAATCGCGGGCTGCGGATCGACGCGATTCTTGCCGGAGCGAAATTGAAATGCACCGGGGCGGGAATCGATCGGGAAACGCGCAAAGGCAAGGATCCTTCCGATCACGCGCCGGGCTGGGCGGAGTTTGAGGTTGACGCAAACGCCCCGGACTGAAGGCCCGACATTCAACGCTCAATTCAGAAATCCGAATTGGAAGTTGAGCTTTTGGGCGTTGAACGTTAGGCCTTGCCATGACTAACGAAATGCCTCTACGCGTTTCCATGCCCCCTTCCCAGCCCTTGCTCATCTGGGATGGCGATTGTCATTTTTGCCGGCGTTGGATCGAGCGATGGCAGGTCATCTCTCAGGGCGAAGTCGAGTACCTGCCATCGCAGGAGATCGGCGATCGATTCCCTGAGATTTCCCGAGAAGAATTTCAGCGATCGGTTGTGTTCGTAAATACGAACGGCGAAGTATTTTTCGGGGCCGAAGCTATTTACCATTCGTTAGGCCGGCTCCGTATGCGACGGTGGCTGACCTGGAGCTACGATCATGTCCCTGGTTTCGCGGCTATTTCCGACTTTTTTTATCAAGAAATCGCCCGTCACCGCCGTGCCGCATCGGCGGTGACGAGGTGGTTGTGGGGCGACGATGTCCGGCCTCCCACTTACTACTGGGCGCGAACCTGGTTCCTGCGGGCGCTCGGGGTCGTCTATTTGATCGCGTTTATTTCGCTTTGGGTTCAGATCGATGGACTCATCGGTGCGAACGGCATTCTTCCCGTTCGCGAATTCCTCGCGTTGGTCCATGAACGGCTGGGGCTCGGCGGAGTTCGGCTATTGCCGACATTGTGCTGGTTCAACTCGAGCAACGCGTTTCTTTATCTTCTATGCGGGGCCGGCGTCCTGTCTTCTCTGCTCGTCCTATTCGATTTGATACCCGCAATCGGCCTGGGATTGAGCTTTGTCTTCTATCTGTCGCTGACGTTGGCCGGACAGGCATTCCTAAGCTTTCAATGGGATATTTTGCTTCTGGAAACAGGGTTTCTGGCGATCTTTTTCGCTCCCTGGAAAATTTGGTCTCACAACTCGACTGCTTCAGGCAGTCAAGTCTCACGGCCGGCTTTATTCCTCTTAAAACTGCTCCTCTTCAAACTGATGCTGATGTCCGGCATCGTGAAATTGACCAGCGGCGACCCTTCATGGGGATGGGCGAACCATGGCTTGCACTGGAGCGCGATGACGGCACTCGATTACCATTATTGGTCGCAGCCGCTGCCCACAATTTTCGCGTGGTATGCCGATAAAAGTCCCGAATGGTTCAAACATTTATCCGTTGCCGTCTGCTTGTTCGTTGAAATTGTTGTGCCGTTTTTCATTTGGGCGCCACGGCGGCTTCGTTTGATTGCCTGCGGGCTGCTGATTTTTTTGCAGCTCGCGATCGCGGTTACGGGCAACTATTGTTTTTTCAATCTCCTCACGATCGCGCTCTGTTTGCCGTTGATTGACGATGGATTGGTGGGGCGGCGACGATGCGACGCCCGGCAAGTGGGGGGAGGGACCGGAGTCGTCGTGTCCCATAACCGATTGCCCGTCTTCTGCGCTGTGGCGGTGATGATCGTGACTCTTCCGATCAACGTGTGGCTGATTTACAGTGCCTTCTTTCCCGAAGCCGAGCCGCCGAGGCCTGTTCGATTTTTGTCTGAGCAAATCGATCCGTTTCGGATGGTTAATGGTTATGGATTGTTTCGCGTCATGACCAAAGACCGCGGCGAGATTGAAATCCAGGGGAGCGCGAATGGAGCCGATTGGCAGTCGTACGCATTCAGATGGAAACCCGGCGATGTCACAAAAGCTCCGCGGTGGTGTGCGCCGCATCAGCCGCGGCTGGACTGGCAGATGTGGTTCGCTGCGCTGGGCTCATACCGGGAAAATCCCTGGTTTGTCCGGTTATTGGTGCGGTTGCTCGAAGGTCAAACCGACGTCACGAAATTGTTTGCGCGAAATCCCTTTCCCGAAGTTCCGCCGCGATATGTCCGCGCGGTCTTTTATCGTTATCGATTTACGGAAGTCGACGAACGGCGGCGAACCGGCGCGTGGTGGAAGCGGGAGAAGCTGGGAGAATATTTCCCGCCCTTTTCTCTGAACGACCTGAAGCAAGAGCCCTGACCAAGGGTTGAGCGTGGTCGCTTTGAAATTATATTGAGGGGTGGCGAAAGAGGAACAACTCGTTCTGGAAGGCACGGTTACTCAGGTGCTTCCGGGGACGATGTTTCGGGTAGATGTGGGCAACCAGCGAAATGTGTTGGCGCATATTTCCGGAAAAATGCGCAAGCATTTCATTCGGATCGTGCCGGGCGACAAGGTTTCGGTCGAAGTGTCACCATACGACCTGACGAAGGCGCGCATCATCTTTCGCGAGCAATAGATTTCGTTTGCTAAACGCAAACAACGGGTCAGGCTCGTTATTTACTGGGAGTCATCGGATTTCAGGTGAAAGTTGCCGAAACCCGCGACCGCGAAGATATTTAGAACAACTGGAGATAAAACATGGCTGAAGAAAACAAATCGCACCGGGCTGCAGGGGCGTCCGATGCACAGGACAAATTCGAAAGTAGTAAAACGCACGCACGGAAGGCGGCGGAAGATTTGCGCGACGCCGCCGGTGCGATCGCTGGGGAATATCGTGGCCGGGCGGAACAGGCTTGGGGCGATGCGCGCGGGAAGGCCGAAAACGCTTGGGATGACGCGAAAGTGCGTGTTCGTTCGTTTCAGGAAGAAACCGAACAATACGTGCGGGAAAATCCAACGAAGGCAGTTTTCACCGCCCTCGGCATCGGATTTATCCTGGGGCTGATTTTCCGGCGGTAATTTCACCGAATGCTTGGCGAATTTCCCCGCTCTCGCCGGGGTGCGGGACGCGCTGGTATTTTCGGGAGCGCACTGGCACTCCTGGGGGCGCTGATTGGCTTTATTGAGAGCCGGCTGGCTTTAGTCGCGGCCGAATCAAAAACAGCGCTCGTTCGCGTTGCGCTGGCCGCAATTTGCCTGGTGGTCGCGGTCATGTTGATCGGATTCGGCTACATTTTTCTTATTGCCAGCGCCGTGGTCGGGCTGGCGCATTTTCTGCAAATCTCCTGGCTGTGGACGGCGTTGATCGCCGCCGGGCTGCATTTCATTTTAGCTTTGTTTTTACTGATTCTTTTCCGGTCGATGCTCATGAAACCGCTATTTCAGGAGACGGCCGCCGAATTAAAGGAAGATCGAGAATGGCTACGCCAAATCGCAAACAACAATCACCGTCGGAGCTGAGAAAAGAGGTCGTCCGTTCGCGCGAATATCTGGCTCGCGACGTTGAGCGGCTTCGCGACGAGCTTGATTTCCCGAAAAAGATCCGCCGCTCGTTCCAGCGTCAGCCGGGGGCGTGGATGGTTGGTGCGAGCATCGCGGGCCTGGCTGTGACGGCGCTACTTCTCCGCAAAAGGAAGGCCGCCCCGTCGGATCACACCGGGCCGGCGCCAAAGAGTGCTTTGCTTCGAGCGGGGTTCATGTTGGGTGTGCTGCGAGTTGTGATCAACCTGTTCAAGCCCCAGTTGGAGGCTTTTCTGACGCAAAAAATGCGCCGTTACGGCGGCGATCCCCGGGGAAAATAGTTTACGCGGCCGCTGGCCGTGCATAATCATTCGCCGGCGCATCATGGCTCGCGACTCCACTCATTCTCCCGGCGATGGCCTCAGCCATGTCGATCAATATCTGGCGATCGGCCAGCAAGCCGGCGCTTCGGATATTCATCTCGGAGTCAACGCTCCGCCGATCTGGCGATTACACGGGACTTTACAATCCATTTCGGCGAACGCTCGTAGCCTAACGAGCGAACAAACGCTGGCTTTGGCGGAGGGATTTTTGACCGACCTGCATAAAACTCAGCTGAACGATAGGGGTGATACCGATTTCGCCTACGCCAACGAATTTGGCCGGTACCGGACAAGCGTGGTCCGTCAACGTCTTGGCGTCGACATCGTCTTTCGCATCATCAATACCAACGTTCGAACGATGGATGATCTTGGATTGCCCGAGCAATTGAAGTTGCTGACGCGCTACCAAAATGGGCTGATTCTGGTCACCGGTTCGGTTGGCAGTGGAAAATCGACGACGTTGGCGGCCTTGGTTGAACAGGTCAACATGGAACGTCGCGAACATATCATCACGCTGGAAGATCCAATCGAGTACGTCTTTCAGCCCAAAGGCTGCCACATCACCCAGCGCGAGGTTCACACGCACACCGCATCGTTCGGCGCGGCGTTGCGCGGTGCTCTTCGTGAAGATCCGGACGTGATCATGGTTGGCGAGATGCGTGATTTGGAAACCATTTCCCTCGCTATCAGCGCTTCGGAGACGGGCCACCTTGTTCTCGGAACCCTTCACACTGGAAATGCCTCACGCACGCTCGATCGTTTGCTTGACGTTTTCCCGCCTGACCAACAAGAGCAGATCCGGATCATGGTGAGCGAATCGCTCCGGGGGGTGATCAGCCAGCAATTGATTCCACGGGCCGACGGACAGGGGCGTGTGCTCGCGCTGGAAACGCTGACCAACACACCGGCCGTGGCCAACGTCATTCGCGAGGCCCGAACATATATGTTGCCCGGAATCATTCAGACCGGGAAGAAGCAGGGGATGCAGTTGATGGACGACGCACTTCTCGATCTCTATCGCGAAGGCTTGATTTCCGCTGAAGAAGCTTATATGCGGGCCGAGCAGAAACAGGAAATGCGTACGCAGTTGAAAGGATGAAGGCTGAGAAATTGAGAAAAACCGGTCGATCATTGTTTCATTCCTCAAACTTCAACCCTCGCCCTTAGCAGCCGTGCCTTATCTCGATCAATTCTTACGCGTGATCGTCGAGCAGGGCGGCTCCGATCTCCACATCGGAGAAGGTCAGCCGCCGAAAATGCGAAAGCATGGCGATGTGGGCCCAATTCGGGACGAGCCGATTCTGCACGAAGAAGCGCGATCCATGTTGAGCGAGGTTTGCGGGCCGAATAGCTGGAAAATTTTTGAGGAACGCGGCGATCTCGATTTTGCCTACGAAATGGACGCAGCGTCTCGATTCCGTTGCAATTACCTGAAGCAGGCGAACGGTTACGGCGCGGTTTTCCGATTGATCCCGACGAAAATTGCCACGTTGGAGCAACTGGGTATTCCACTCGTGGTAAAGGAATTTGCCCAATTGCGCGGAGGGCTGGTCCTCGTCACGGGTCCGACCGGTTCGGGGAAGTCGACCACGTTAGCGGCCTTGATTGATTACATTAACGAGAATTTCTCGCGCCACATCGTCACCATCGAGGAGCCGATCGAGTTCGTTCATAGCAACAAAGGAAGCATCATCACTCAGCGCGAAGTGCCTAACGATTCGATTTCGTTTCCGGTGGCGCTGAAAGCGGCGTTGCGCGAGGACGTGGATATCATTCTGGTCGGAGAAATGCGCGATCTCGAAACGATCTCGCTCGCACTCACCGCGGCCGAGACCGGTGTTCTCGTATTTGGAACTCTCCATACCAACAATGCGCGGAAAACGGTTGATCGAATGGTTGACGTATTTCCGGCGCCTCGGCAACCGCAGGCGCGCGCGATGCTGGCGAATTCGTTGCGCGGCGTCCTCGCGCAATTGCTCATGAAAAAGGCCGATGGCTCGGGACGTGTCGCCGTTAATGAAATCCTGATCGCGAACGCGGCGGTTTCGGCCATCATCCGCGAAGGCGCGACCCAAAAACTTCAGGATGTGATCGTTTCCGGAAAGGCGCAGGGGATGCAGTTTATGGACGACGCGATTTGGTCTCTTTTGCAACAAGGCGTGGTGACGCCGCATGAAGCGTTCATGAAAGCGATCGACAAAAACCGATTCAAGACGTTCCTGCCCGCGGAAGAGCAAAGTCTAGGCGATGCGGCTGGCGCCGCTCCGGAAGATGAACGGCGCCAACCCGGAAATTTTACGAAACGAACCGCTGCACCCTCCCGCCGGCGCTGATTCACGGGAAGCGGCGGGCGATGGCTGGGTTCTGAGGGCACAGCCTGTGCTCAAATCCTGCCATGACCCGGCGTCAAATCGGACTGGTGATCGTGGCAGTGCTTCTCACTGTTCCGGCGATCTATTCGCTGACTCGGTTAGATTCTCAAAATTCGACCTCGAAAACGTTAGTTTCCGAACCTTATCGGTTAGACAAAATCTACCGTTCCATGGAAGGCCCAATGTCGATCGACCGTGCGGTCACGTTAGGCAAACAATCCAAGTCGAAAATCGAATGGATCACCGGTATGGAAACACAGGTTGTTGACGCGGCCAGCCAAATGCCGATTTCACAGGAATATTTTTGCCATTCCAATTTGACCTTTGCCGAAAACAGCGGAACTCCGCAACAATTCAACCAAACTCTCGGGGGCAAGACGCATCTGGATTGGCGCCTGTTCACGCTCGTCCCCGGCCGGCTTTCGATTGATCTGCCCAAAGGATTCGGCGTTCCGGTGCCAGCCGAGGCGCCCTTGGATTACGTGACGATGTCGCTGAACCTAAATAAACGAAATGAAACGGTGAATGTCCGGATGCGAACGACATTGCACACGATCGCCGCGGATCAGCCGGGGGCACCGACCCAGGCATTGTTCCGCCGCGCACTTTACGTCCTTCAGCCGCGTGGAGAATCCAGCGGCATGGGGCCTGCGTGCATGGCCAAAGCAGCGCAGCATGCCGGGACCGGCTGCGGCGAGATGGTTACGGGGGCGACTGAAGGGACGGTGAATCATTGGATTATTCCGCCAGGTCACCACATCTATCGGACCGAAGTCACGCCTCAGCTCAATCTTCCGTTCGACACGACGATTCATTACGCCACCATTCACGTCCATCCGTTCGCGCGATGGATGGAACTGCGCGATCTGACGTCGGGCAAAACGATCATTCGCTTGAACGCGTATGATTGGAGTGATCGCGTTGGCGTTGCCCACGTCGATGAACTGAAATCCGCTAACGGAGTTCCGATTCGACGAGATCATCGCTATGAATTGGTCGTCGACTACGACAATACTTCCGGCGAAAAAACCGACGCGATGGCGATCTTTTACCTCTATCTTTTGGAAAAAGACCTGACCTAAAGCAAACTGGCGCCGAGGGTTAGGTCGGCTGCCGGATGCTCAAACTCGCCTTGAACCCGGGCTGGCTCGTTGACAGTAAAAAACGCGAGTGATATTTTCGTCGGACTTTAAAACGTCGTCTTGTCACAGATTCGTAACTAAGGGTTCGGCTGACTTGAATTCATTACTCAACAGTCAGGTTCTTGTCCTGAATCGGCTTTGGCAGGCCGTGAACATCTGCACGGCTCGTCGCGCCTTTGCTCTGGTCTATGCCGGCCACGCGCAGGTTGTTTCGTCCGATGAGACAAACAATTTTTTCACGCACGATTTCGAAAGCTGGCGCGATTTTTCAGCGAGCGCGCCGGACCACGAACTGGTCACGACGATTTCCTGGAGGATTCGAGTGCCCCGCGTCATCGTGCTCCTGTTTTTCGATCGATTGCCAAAAAAAGAGGTCAAATTCACGCGCCACAACGTATTCGAGCGTGACAAAAACACGTGTCAGTATTGCGGCCAATTGTTCGATCGGAGCGATCTCAATCTCGATCACGTGATTCCGCGCGATCGCGGGGGGACGACGACCTGGGAGAACGTGGTTTGCTCGTGCATCGATTGCAATACGCGCAAGGGCAATCGATTGCCGCAGGAAGCGCACATGACATTGATCCGCCGGCCGAAACGGCCGAAGTGGCGTCCATTCGTGCACGTGACCTTTTCGTCGCCGCAACACGAAAGCTGGCGACATTTCGTCGACCTTGCCTACTGGAACGTCGAACTCAGCGATTAATCGTTAACGCTCGTGCTCTGATTCTTCGACGACTCGATTGTTAGGTGCAGTGATCGCACGCAAAACCGGCTGGGGATAAATTCCCAGCCAGATGATCGCGAGAATCAAGAGCGTGATGACCACGCGCGACAAGCCGCTCGCGGTGATCGGACTCGCATTCGCCGGGGCGGGTTGCCAGTACATCGCGCGCACTACTTTCAAATAATAGTAGAAACCTGCGGCTACCGTGATCACGCCAACCGCAACCAACGCGGTTTGGTGTTGAGCGATCGCCGCCGCGAAAATGAAAAATTTTCCGAAAAATCCCGCGGTGAACGGAAGACCCGCGAGGGACACCATCGCAATCAACATCGCGAACGCGAGTAACGGCGAGCGTTTCGCCAATCCATCGAAATCTGAAACCGCTTCGCCGGTATGTTGCGCAACAATGGTCAGAACAGAAAAGCTCAGCAGGGTCATCAAAAGATAAGCGACGAGATAAAAAGCGATCGCGGATCCAGCCAGGCAAACGACGCCGATCAGCAAATATCCTGCGTGTGCGATACTCGAATAAGCCAGCAGCCGTTTGACGTTATTTTGCGGGAGCGCGGCAAGATTTCCATAGATCAGAGTCAGAATCGCGATCAGGGCGATCAATCGTTCCATATTCGGCAGCATCAGAAATGGTCGAAGGATTCGAAGTAACACGACAAAACCAGCCGCTTTCGAACCCACCGAGAGATAAGCGGTGATCGGCGTTGGCGCTCCTTGATAAACATCCGGAACCCAAATTTGAAATGGCACTGCGGCGATTTTGAATCCAATTGCAACTAGAACGAGTAAAGCCCCGAAAGTCGCAGGGATCGGATCAAAATCGAGCCGACTAAAGGCCCTGGCGATCTGGTCGAGGTTAGTCTCGCCGGTCACACCGAAAATCCAGGTAATGCCATAGACGAGGAACGAAGTCGCGACCGCACTCAAAATCAGATATTTCACTCCGGCTTCGAGCGACGCCGGGTTGCGTCGGGTGAAACTGACCAGCACGTAAAACGAAATGCTCACCAATTCCAGCGAAACGAAGATCATGACAAAATCGATCGCCGAAACCAGGTACATCAAGCCAGCGCAGGTAAAGATCGGTAGCGCAAAGAACTCGCCTAACGCCGGTTGATTTGGTGCGGTCAGTTTTTCGATCACGGGCGAGTAATCGATCATCATGACCAACACCAAAATGGTGGTGACCAAAGCGAACCGTTTGAAAAAAAGCGCGAGCGGATCAGCCGAATAAAAACTCCAGAAACCGGGCGAAATCTCTGCCGGGCTGGGTTGGACAAAAAAAGTCGCAACCAAAACAAGCGCCAGCCCCCCGATCGCGGCATAGGCGAGACTTCGTTTGGCGGTGGCCGAGCTAAAAAGCTCGAGTAGCAAAACCAGTATGCCGAGAAAAATGACCGCGATCTCGAGGTTCGCTGCCGGGATCATCGTCGTTGCGCCTCAGTTACCAGATAATTCTTCAACACCGGAACTACGCTTCGAATCAGCAATTGCGGGAAGAATCCGAAACAAAGCAGCGCGGCGACGAGCAGCGCTGCGGGCAAGCGCAAATCGACCCGGAGATCGGTCAGGTGATTCCAGCGTTCCGCCATCGTGCCCATGAACGTCGTTCGGTAGGCACGCAGCATATAAACGGATGAGATGACGACACCCCAAAGAGCCAGCGCGGTTGCCACCTGAAAAATGTGAAACCGCTGCATTTCCCAACCTTGTTGAAACGCCCCGAAAAAAATCATGATTTCGCCGCCAAAATTCGCCAAGCCGGGCAAACCGATAGCCGCGAATGCGGCAAAACCGAAAACCAGTCCCGCGAAAGGCATCACTTTCGCCAGACCCCCGAGATCGTCGAAAACCAGCGTTCCCGTCCGTTTCCGAATTTCTCCGGCAATGGCAAAGAGCAGGGCAATCGACAGACCGTGAGCAAAGATCAAGGTGGCCGCGCCGGTCGTGCCCAGAACGCTGGCTGTGGCAATGCCGAGAAAGATATAGCCCATGTGCATCACACTGGAATATCCGAGCATCCAATCGAGCCGCTTTTGCGCGATCGTGACTAATCCGATGTAAATGATATTTCCGAGCAGCAAAATCAGCAGCAGGTGATTCCAGTATTTGGCTCCTTCCGGAAGCAGCGGGAGCGAGACCCGCATCAATCCGTACAAACCGAATTTCTTCAGCACGCCGGCGTGCAACATCGCCGCCGGCGGCGGGGCCGAGGCGTACGCTTCCGGAGCCCAGGTATGAAAAGGAAACAATGAAATGAGAATTCCGAAACCGATTAGCAGCAAAAGATAGATACGTTTCTGTGCGTCCGCCGGCACCTGGTGAACCGCGGCCGCCGCGGTCAGGCCGCGAATATCAAACGTGCGCGATGCCGCCGGGACACTTTGATAAAGCAGGATCAGCCCAATCAGCAGGATGAAACTGCCGAGCGCGAGAAAGATCGTGATTTTCCACGCCGCGCCGACACGATTGCCGCTTCCCCAGATCCCGATCAACAGAAACGTCGGGATCAGCGCGAGTTCGTGAAACGAATAGAAGAAAAACAAATCCAGCGACGAAAAAGCGCCAAGTGCGCCGGCCGAGATGAGGAGCAGGCAGGCGTAAAAGGCGTGAGGGTATTTGTCGCCGGCATCGGCAAACCAGATGGCGGCCAGGGTGACGATTGCCGTCAGCAGAATCAAAATGAGACTCAAGCCATCCACACCGTTAGCAAAGTGAATCCGCCAATCGGCAGAAATGGTGCAGGAGCTGACAAATTGAAATCCGGGCTGCCACCATGCGAACTGGAGAAAAAGTGAAAGGGTAAAAGCAAACGTTGCCGATGCAGCCACCAGCGCCGTCCGACGTGCCGGCGCGCCGAAGATGATCAGGATCGCGGCAACAATTGGAGAAAAAATAATCAGCAGGAGCAGCATTAGCGGAAAAGCGTGAAATAAATCAGGGCCACCACACCCAGGCCGAAAAGGAACGAGTAGGCTTGTAAATTTCCAATTTGAAATAATCGCAGCAATGCTCCAACACCCCAGGTGCCGCCGCTTGCCCCGCCGACCCCTCCTGCGTCAATGATCCAGCGATCGATGAATGCACAAAGCCGGGCCAGCAGTTCCTGAGTTGCGCCGATCAGCCATTGGTAGAATTCGTCGATGTAGAAACGGTTTCTCAGGATCGTCAAGTCGAGCGGATCGCGATCGCGGCGGCGATAAAGAAAAATCGCGCAGGCGGCGCCGAGAATCATGACGATCACGGCGAGTGCCGGGACGACCACGGTGAATTCCTTTTCGCGAGGAATGACCAGAAATTTTTGCGCAAAAAACGGCAGCCCACCGACAATCGAGAGAATTGCCAATATGATCAACGGCGCAGTCATGACAGACGGAGCTTCCATGCTCTTGCGCGCTTCATCACTTCGCGTTTTGCCGAAAAAGACAATCACGAGGAGCCGCAAAACATAGAAGGCAGTGAGAAAGGCGGTGAACAAGCCAAGAAGGAACAGGACAAAATTTTGTTGATAGGCGAGCGCGAGAATTGCGTCTTTGCTGAAAAAACCGCTAAACGGAGGACATCCGATCAACGCCAGTGCGCCAATCGCAAAAGTGATGAACGTCAGGGGCAGATTTTTCGTCAGGCCGCCCATTTTCCAAATGTTTTGCTCGTGGTGGAGCATCATGATGACGGAGCCGGCGGCGAGAAAGAGGAGCGCCTTGAAGAAGGCGTGAGTGAAAAGGTGGAACATGGCCGCCTCGTTGGAGGCGAGTCCGACCGCCATGATCATGTAGCCGAGTTGGGAAAGGGTGGAGTAAGCGAGGATGCGTTTGATGTCATCCTGCTGCGTCGCGATGAGTGCCGCCATGACGGCAGTAATCGTTCCAATCCAGGCGACGACTGTGAGCGCGGTCACGGACGCTTGGATGATAAAGGCCACGCGAACCAGCATGTAAACGCCGGCCGCAACCATGGTGGCGGCGTGGATCAATGCCGAGACCGGGGTGGGGCCTTCCATGGCGTCGGGAAGCCAAACGTGCAGCGGAAATTGCGCTGACTTGCCCACCGCTCCGCAAAAAATCAAGAGCGCGGTTGCGGTAAGATACCCGGGATTGCTCGTTATTTTAGAAAGCTGCGGAACGATATCGTCGAATACGATCGACCCCGTCGCCACCCAGATCATCAAGATACCGAGGATGAAGCCGAAGTCACCAATCCGATTTGTCAGAAACGCTTTCTTCGCGGCTTCGGCGGCAGCGTCCCGGTCGAACCAGTGACCGATCAGGACGTAAGAGGTAAATCCAACCAGTTCCCAGAAAATGAACATCATCACGAAATTGTTCGCGAGGACGATGCCGAGCATGGCAAACATGAAAAGCGACAGGGCCGCGAAATAGCGCGATTCGCCATGATCGTCCCGCATGTAGCCTAACGAATAGATGTGAATGAGCGAACCGACGCCGGTAACGATTAAGAGCATCGTTCGACTCAGTGGATCCAGAGTGAACCCGATTGGAACGGAGAACACCGCGTGAAGATTGATCCAGTTTAGAGACCGGCTGGAGATGCCCGGCTCGGCAAAAATCAAACAGCTACAAACGAAGCTGGCCAGGACCGCAGTGACGGAGATCAAAGCGCTAAGATTTTTAGCGCGTCGGGTAAAAAGGGTGATCGCGCCGGCCGAAATGAGCGGCAGGAGCAAAACATACCAGGGAAGCAAGCTGTTGCGGGAGAAGCTCAAAATTTGAGGGAATTGATATCTTCGATGTGTGTCGTCTGACGTGACCGATAAAGCGCGACCACAACCGCCAGGCCGACCGCAACTTCAGCCGCTGCGACGGTGATGATGAAAAAGAGGAATACTTGGGCGTTGTAATTCGGCCCGATCGAGCCGACGCGAAATCTCGAAAACGCAACCAGCGAGAGGTTGGCTGCGTTCAGCATTAGTTCCAAGGCCATCAAAATGATGATGATATTTCGGCGCAGCATGACTCCGGCAAAGCCAATCGTGAAGAGGATGCCGCTCACCGTCAGGTAATCGCCGAGGGTCGCCATTATCTCAGTTCCCGTTTGCTCAACACCACGACGCCGACGGTCGCGACCAGCACCAGCACGCCGATAATTTGAAACGGCAGAGTGTAGTTCGAAAAGAGCAGGAGGCCGATCTGGTGAACGTCGTCCACGCGGGAGTTCTCGATTGGCAAAAACGGGTGCGCGGCCGGTTTGAACCGGGCAATGACGCAAAAAACCTGAATCAGAAAAGCCAGCGCGACGATGAAACCGCCGGCGAACGCAATCCAGTTGATGCGACGAAGTTTTTCAGTGCGCAAATCAAGCAGCATGATGATGAAAAGAAACAGCACCATGACCGCTCCGGCGTAGACCAAAATCTGGATGATACCGATAAAGTAGGCATTCAGCGAAATGAACAGAGCGGCCAGGCCCAGGAATGAAACAACAAGATTCAGCGCGCTGGCGACGGGGTTCCGATTAAGGATCACTCCACCGCCGAAGACCAGCATCAGCAGCGCAAAGATCCAGAAGAGGTAGGTGGGCATCATTACCGTATTGAGTGATCAGTGACGAGTGGCGACAAATAGACCTCACGCCACACATCTGGGCAGCGCTGACGGTCACTGGTCACTTGCCACGGGTCACTTCTTTTCATTCCATTTCAAAACGACACCGTGCATGACCCCGCCGATTTCGAGCAGTTTCTCCTTGTCATGCACCATGTCTTCACGGCACAACCCGGTAATAGCATAATCTTTTCTTAAAAAGATCGCCTGTTCCGGGCAGACTTCTTCGCACATCCCGCAATAAATGCAGCGAATCATGTCGATATCGAATTCGTCAGGGAATTTTTCCACCCTGGCAAATCGATCGGTCGACGGAATTTCGCCTGGAATGATTTTAATCGCGCGCGGCGGGCAAATGAATTCACAAAGTTGACAGGCGACACAGCGGACGCGGCCATCGGTATCGCGCACCAGCGTCGGCGCGCCGCGGTAATGGTCCGGGAGATTCTGGTCCCATTTCTCTTCCGGATATTGCATCGTCACCTTGGTGCGCCCCAAAATCATATTCTTGAAGTGATTGATCGTGATCAGCAGGCCGGAAAAGATCGCAGGCAAATACATTCGCTCGCGCCAGTTCAGTTTCGGACGTGAAACGGTAATGGGCATAGGTCTCAGTCTGGAAACGAGGAATTCAAAGGGATGCGATCGCCCGGGTGGTTTCGATTCATGAGTTTGCGGTGTAAGCCAGAATTCCGGCCACGATAAAGATATTCGCCAGCGCGATCTCGAAAAAGAAGAGCCAGCCCAGGCGCATGAGCTGGTCGTAACGAAATCGGGGCAGGGTCCAGCGCACCCACATAAAGAAGAAAATCAGAACCGCCACCTTGGCGAAGAACACGACAATATTGATCAGACCGAAGATCCAGCCGTGTGATCCGTCCGGAATTCCGGGAAAGTGCCAGCCGCCAAAAAACAACGTCACGACAATGGCCGAGCCGGTGATCATGGCGGCGTATTCGCCGAGGAAGAAAAGAGCGAACTTCATCGATGAATATTCGGTATGATATCCGCCGGCGAGTTCCTGTTCCGCTTCCGGGAGATCGAACGGCAACCGGTTCGTTTCGGCGAAGACGGCAATCATAAAAACGAAAAACGAAATCCACATCGGAATCGTGAGAACCCACTTCACCGGATTCGCCCAATCTCCGATGAATGGCGCGATCATCCAACCATGGTGAATCTGGTATTGGACCACGCTCGTTAGGCGGAGATTGCCGACAATCATAAAAATCGGAATAACGGCCAGTCCAAGCGACAGTTCGTAGGAAATCATCTGCGAGCTGGAACGAATTCCACCGAAAAACGGGTATTTCGAATTCGAAGCCCAACCGGCGATGACAATTCCGTAGACACCTAACGAACTGATGGCGAAAACAAAAAGAATCCCAACATTGATGTCGGCAATCACCATCGGAATGCCAAACAGCGTGCTTCCGAAAGGGACGACCGCGATGGTGGTAATGGCAGGGACCATCGCCAGCGTCGGCGCCAGCCAGTAGTAGAACGTGTTGACCGTCGCGGGAGTAAAATCTTCCTTGAAGATGAATTTGGCCGCATCGGCAATGGGTTGAAACAGCCCTGCCGGGCCCACGCGGTTCGGGCCTAACCGATCCTGGATCAGCGCACTCACGCGGCGCTCGGCGTAAACTGCATAGGACACCATCGGCAAGATCACGACGAAAATGACCGCCAGAATTTTGAGGACCGAGGTGAGGATGAAAAAATAATCCATGGTCGATCGTCTTATCTGCCGGGCGGTCTCTCGCTCTCGGCTCGTTCGATTTGATGCTCGAGGGGATCACGCGGCGGCAACGGCGATTCCTGGACGTTCATCACGTGCACTCCGAGATCGCCGATTTTGTTGAGACTCAATCCGTTGAAGAGCGGGATCGATTCACTCATTTGTCGAAAGACATCTTCAACCGAGTAAAGCGCGTTGCCGCCGCCAAGCGCTTGCAACAAATCTCGCAGGATCTCCCAGTCGTCACGCGCGCTACCGGGTGAACGGACGGCTCGATTCAGTCTTTGCAAACGGCCATCGCCGTTGATCATGGAGCCGCGTTTTTCGGCGAACCCCGATGCCGGCAGGACCGCGGTCGCGAACGGCGTGCTCTCGTCGCCAAGAATGTGCATGATGACCAAGGCTGGCAATTGGGTCAGTAAGTCGGCGGAAATTCCGAACGCAGTTGGATTTTCTCCCAAGGCAAGAATCGCCTTGATCTGGCCGGCCTTCACACCCTCAACCATGGCGGCCAGGTTCGCGCCCGGTTCTGAGTTTGAATTGAGAATGGCGCGCGCGCCGTGGGTGTTCGGGTTACGATCTTCGCTTAACAAAATATCGTCTCCGGGCCCGTGTCGCGGCACGATATCGACCCATTGCGTGTTCAACGTTCTGGCAATCTGTGAAGTCAGCCAGAGCTCTTCGTTCGTCATCCGGCCGGAAGCGACAATCGCCGTCTCCCACCCGGAGAAATGTTGCAACTGCAATGCGGCGTGAGTGATTGCAGTTTTCCAATCTGTCGTGATCAATCCACCATGGGAAAGAATTTGTGGTTCCAGCAGGCGTCGATCGGATTCGAGATAATCAAAATTGAGCCGGCCGTAATCGCACATCCAGCATGAATTGACGGCTTCGTTTTCACGCGGTGTCTGCCGATAGATCACATCCTCGCGCGAACCAATGATTGTGTTGCAACCCGTTGCACAGCTCGTGCAAATGCTTTTGGTTTCTTTGAGAAACCAGACTCGCATCTTGAATCGGAAATGACTCGAGGTGAGCGCGCCGACCGGACAGATATCGACGGTGTTGAGGGAATAATTATTTTCGAGCTGCTTTCCCGGATACGCGGTTAACACAGTGTGGCTTCCGCGATCGACAAAGCCGAGCACATCGTCGTGTGCGACTTCCTGGCAAAACCGAATGCAACGCGAGCACAAAATGCAACGCTCGTCATCCAGCGTGACGCGCGGGCCGAGCTCGACGTTTTTCGGCTTCTTAACCTTGTTTTCGAGGAAACGTGAAGCGGATGTTCCGTACTCGACACTGAATTCCTGCAATTGGCATTCACCGGCTTGATCGCAGATTGGGCAATCGAGCGGATGATTGATCAGCAAAAATTCCATCACCCCGCGCCGGCACTCTTCTACCAAGGGCGACGTGGTCCGAACTCCCATCCCTTCGGCCACATCCTGCGAGCAACAGATTTGCGGTCGCGGCATCCAGTTAATCACCGGATTTCCATCCGGTCCGAGCTCGGGCTTTCGGTCGGGGCCAAGCCGCGGCATACCCATTTCGATCAGGCACATCCGGCAATTGCCCGGGGAGCTCAACTTCTTGTGATAACAATAGCGAGGAACATAAACGCCAACTTGCTCGCAAGCTTCGATGACACGAGTCCCCTTTGGAAACTGGCGCCAGACGCCATCAATTTGAACATTCACCAACGGAGGTAGCGCAGATTCGTTAGGCATGTTAGATGACCGAGTCGGAGCCTGCTTTGTCCCAGCCGGGATCGCGGGCGAGGGGCGCCACCGGGATCTGCTGCTTCTCGATCAATTCTTCCGGCGTGTATTCCGGCGGCAACGGCGGCGGCGAGGGTTTTTGGGCGTGCGCGGCAAATTCTTCGGAAAATTTTTCGACAAAACTTTGTGTCGGCCATGCGCAGGCTTCGCCAAACGCGCAAATGGTTCGCCCGGCAATGTTATCGCCGATTGTTTTTAACGTCCGCGGATCTTCGATCACTCCGCCGCCAGCCAACATCCGGTCGGTGATCTTTTTCATCCAAAGCGAACCTTCGCGGCAAGGCGTACATTGGCCGCACGATTCGTGAGCGTAGAACTCATTGATGTTGTTGAGGGCCCAAACCATGTCCCGCGAATCGTCGAGCACGATCACGCCGCCCGAACCTGCCATCGAACCGGCGGCGGCCAGCGTGTCGAAATCCATCGGCAACTCGTCGATCGACATTTCGCGCTCGCCCATCGACCCATCGGATTGTTTTTCTTTGATCTTGAATCGTTCGTCGGCTCGCAAGACCTTGGCCGAGCTGCCGCCGGGGATCACCGCTTTCAGTCGGCGGCCAAATTTGAGTCCGCCGGCCATGTCGTAAATCAATTGGCCCATGGTGACGGCGCCGACTTCGATTTCAAAATAGCCGGGCCGCGTGACATCACCGCTGACGCAAACGATTCGTGTCCCGGTGTTATTCGGCCGGCCGAGTTTGGCGTATTCCGCGCCTCCCATGCCGATGATGTGCTTTACGTGGCAAAGTGTCTCGACGTTGTTCACGATGGTCGGACACATATAGAGACCAAGAACCGCTGGAAAATATGGCGGTTTGATTCGCGGATACGCGCGTTTGCCTTCGAGCGACTCGATTAATCCAGTCTCTTCGCCACAAATATAGGCGCCGGCCCCGCGGTGGATGAAAATTTCGCAGTCGAAGCCCGAGTTGAGAATATTTCTGCCTACAAAGTTGTGCTGGCGAGCTTCGTTGATCGCATGCTCGAGGATTCTGGCTCCTTCGGGGAATTCGCCCCTTATATATATATACGCGGTCCGTGCATTGATTGCGTAGCACGAGATGACGATGCCTTCGATCAGTTGATGCGGGTCCTGATGAAGAATGTAACGATCCTTGAATGTGCCGGGCTCGGATTCATCGGCGTTACAGATCAGGTAAACCGGCTTCTTTTCGTCCGGCTTGATAAAACTCCATTTTACGCCGCACGGAAATCCGGCGCCGCCTCGGCCGCGCAGGCCGGAAGTCTTGACTTCGTTCACAATGTCGGTGCGCGACATGGAGAACGCCTTTTTCAGCTGCTCATATCCCCCATCGGCCAAATATGTGTCGATATCGGTGTTCCAATCCGGCCGGCCGATATTCTTGAAGATCAATCGTCGCTCGAGCGGATGCGCATAGTCCGGATTGCGGAATGCGGGTTGCGGATGGGCGAGAATGTTTGCCGCCGAATCGGTCGGGATATTTTCGACCAGCTCGTCATCGATCATGCAGACGGGCGCGGTTCCGCAACTGGCCAGACACTCGACAAACTCGATACTGTAATTTCCGTCCGGACTCACCGAAACAGGCGTATGCATTCCCTCGGGTTCGACTCCGGCTTTCTGAATGCCAGTGGCCGCGCAAAGATTTTCCATCACCTGATAACTGCCGGCCATGGCGCAGCTCAAAGTGCGGCAGACCCGAATATGAGTTTTGCCGCCGGGGGATTGTTTGAGCATCGGATAAAAGGTAACGAGCTCGAGGATGTTGATCGGTTGCAGCCCCAGCCTGGACGCGATCCAGTCCACGGCCGCGTTGTCGACGAATCCAAAATGTTCCTGCCACAGATGAAGAAGCGGAAGCGCAGCACTGCGTCGCCGATCCTGCGGATAGCGCGCGATCGCTGTGTCCATTTTCCCCTCCAGTTCGGCGGGAACAAGTGTGCTCGTCGACTCCACGAGACGAATCAGTTAGTCAATGTGCTTTGTTTTTCAGCGACCTTGTCGTCTTTAAAAACGATCGTCACTGTGTCGCTACCCTGCCGATAAACGTAACTCGTCTTCTTCAGGATGAGAAAGTCCTTATTCTCGATGTTGGTGGGCGGTCCAAGAATCGACTCGACCTGCTTTTTGGACATTCCTTCAGCGACCTCATCGACATTCGCCTTCGTTAGGCGCCGTCCGACGCAACCGGCAATCGCAGCCGCGATGATGAAGACGAGTGCAATCCGTTGGCAACGAGCGAGGGCCAATGACCAGCGGCTAATGCGATTGTTCGAGAATGGCCGATGGAACCATTTCATAGCCAAGGCGTGGATATCATTTTCTGTTTCGTCATTCATCATTTGGTTACTAGTCATTGCTCTCATCTGTCGCATTCGCCCATGACAAAGTCCAGACTACCGAGCACCGCTGGAACGTCTGCGATCATGTGGCCCGGTAATAGTTCGGGAAGAATGCTCAAATTGACGAACGAGGGCGCGCGAATTTTCAATCGGTACGGCACGCCGCCGCCTTTGCTGTGAATGTAAAAACCAAGTTCCCCCTTCGGGTTCTCTGCCGCGAAATAAATTTCGCCTGGCGGCGCTTTCAATCCCTCCGTCACGACAATGAAATGATGGATCAATTCTTCCATCTTCGTCATGACGTGAGATTTCGGCGGCGTCATGTTTTTCCAATCGCTGACGTTAATCGGACCGTCAGGAAGTTTATCGATCACCTGCCGAAGAATGCGGACGCTTTGCCTCATTTCCTCGACCCGCACCAAATAACGATCGTAACAATCTCCGGCGCTGCCGATGGCCACGTCGAAGTCGTATTTTTCGTAGTCGAGATAGGGATGTTTGCGCCGTAAATCATGGTCGATTCCGCTGCCGCGTAAATTCGGACCCGATATGGCGTAGGCGATGGCGCGTTCTTTCGATATCACGCCGATGTCTCGGGTGCGATCGACGAAGATGCGATTGCGAGTCAGCAATTGGTCGATCTCGTTGAGCTGTGGGCCGAAACCGTCCAGAAACTTCTTCAATTGGGGGATGAATGTTTCCGGTAAATCGCGAATTTGTCCGCCGACGCGGGTGTAGGAGGTGGTAAAACGGGCGCCGGTCAACAGCTCGAACAAATTATAAAGTTTTTCGCGCTCGGTGAAGGTGTAGAGGAATACCGTCATTGCCCCGAGGTCGAGGGCCATCGCGCCCAAACCGAGCAGATGCGACGAAATGCGGGCCGTTTCACAGCAAATAACGCGGATGGCCTTACCCCGCGGAGGGATTTCCCATCCCATCAATTTTTCGACGGCGAGAGCATAGGCCACGTTATTCGAAAGGGGCGCGATATAATCCAGACGATCGGTGTAGGGAACGAATTGATTGTACTGCATGTTCTCGGCGATCTTTTCGTCACCGCGATGCAGGAAGCCGATATCCGGAACGGCCTTGGTGATGATTTCACCATCCAATTCGAGCACCAGTCGCAAGACGCCGTGGGTTGCCGGATGGGACGGACCCATGTTCAGCACCATTTTCTCGCCGATATCGTCCTCGCCAGCGTGATGTAAGCGGGCGTCCTCGGCTACGACGCGCGTCGCCGGGTCGGGTGATTCTATCTCGCGAACGGTAAGAGCCATGCGTTGGTTTATGCTGGCGAGTCACTCACTGTTCGCAAGCGCAAAGTCACATCAGCCCTTTCTTCCACAGGGCGGTTTCGACGGCTTGCCAAAACATAATCGCGCTCGCCATGGCTGATGAACGCGTTTAACTAAAGTCATGTCGAAAAAAGTCGCGCTTTTGTTTGCTGGCCAGGGTGCACAAGCCGTCGGAATGGGTCGCGATCTTGGTGATGAATATCCCGTGGCGGCCGAACTGATGCAGCAGGCGAACGGAATTCTCGGTCGCGATTTGCTCAGCCTGATGCTCAATGGCCCGATGGACGAGTTGACCAAGACTTCGAACTGCCAGCCGGCGCTTTTTGTTCATGGGCTGGCCAGCCTGGCTGTTTTGCGCGAGCTGGCCGGCAATTTTCCGATCATCGGAGCGGCCGGATTGTCGTTAGGCGAAATGACTGCGCATTGCGCCGCCGGCACTTTTGATTTTGCCAGCGGCCTGAAACTGGTGCAGCGACGTGGTGAATTGATGGACGAAGCGTGCGCCGCCACCATCGGAGCCATGGCGGCGATGATCGGCGCCGATGAATCGGCGGTGCGTCAGCTCGCCGCTGACGAAGATGTCGATGTGGCAAACATCAACGCACCGGGGCAGATCGTTGTTTCAGGGGAACGCGCGAAAGTCGAAGCGGCGGTCGGTGTGGCCAAAGAGCATGGGATTCGACGCGCCACCATGTTGAACGTCGCCGGGGCGTATCATTCGCGATTGATGGAGAGCGCCTATCAAAAATTGGGCGAAGCTTTGTTAAAGGTGGAAATGCGGGCTCCGCAATTTCCGGTAGTCAGTAATGTGACTGGAGAAGAAGTGACGACGCTTCCTGAAATTCGACAAACGCTGCAGGAGCAAGTCACGGCGACGGTGCGGTGGGTCGATTGCATGGAGCGCTTAGTCAGTATGGGCTGCGACCTGTTCGTCGAGCTCGGACCGGGGGGAATTCTGGCCGGTCTGCTCAAGCGCATCCGCAAAGATGCCGAAGTCATTTCAGTCGGTGACGCTGAGTCTGCTCGCGTTTGTGCGGAGCGGATTCAGACAGGTGTCTAGCAGATCGTTAGGCCACCCCGCTTGCGCGACCGATTCGTTGCCGTAGTCTGCCCTCATGACTTTGACCCGGCGCATCGACGAAGAATTGAAGCAGGCCATGAAAGACAAAAACGCGGCCAAGCTCGGCGTTTTGCGAATGTTGAAATCGGCGCTGAAGTACGCGGCCATTGAGAAGGTCGGCGGCGAAGGCGAGCTGAACGATGCCGATGCCACCCAGGTGATTCGGAAACAGGTGAAACAACGCCAGGACTCAATCGAGAGCTTTGAGAAAGCAGGTCGCGCGGAATTGGTGGCCAAGGAAAAGGACGAGTTGGCGATCTTGCAATCTTATCTGCCGCAGGCGCTCAGTTCGGTGGAAATCGTCCAACTGGTCCGCGAAACGATTGCGGAACTCGGCGCCAATTCCAAGGCGCAAATGGGCGCAGTGATGAAAGCGCTTCAGGCAAAAGCCGCTGGGCGCATCGACGGAAAAACACTCAGCGCAGAAGTGCAAAAGCAGTTAAGTAACTGATTGAGAGAAGTTGAGAAGTTGAGAGGTTGAGTTGATTCTGCGATCACGCTTGCGGGTTCCTAAACGGCTCAACTCCTCCACCTCTCAACTTCAAATATGCTAAGTGCAATCATTGTCGCGGCGGGTGGGAGTCGTCGAATGGGTTTCGACAAATTGTTCGCGCCAATTGGTAACAAACCGGTGCTCGCGTATTCCATTGCTGCCTTTGATCGCGCCGAATCGGTCACGAGTATCATTTTGGTCGCTCGCCAGGAACGCCACGCGGACCTGGAGAAACTCATTGCCGGGGAAAAGTTTGAAAAAGTTCGCGCGATTATTCCAGGGGGAGAGCGGCGTCAGGATTCTGTGCGAGCCGGCCTGGAGTCAATCGGCGAAGAGGAGCGATACGTGGCGGTGCACGACGCGGCGCGCCCGCTTATTACCCCGCAACAAATCGAGCGTGTCTACGAAGTTTCGCGGACCAACGGGGCAGCTGCTTCGGCGGAGCCGGTCACCGATACTTTGAAATATGCCGCTACCGATTTGGCCGTGAGCGGTTCGGTTGATCGTCATCAACTCTTCGCCATGCAAACACCGCAGATCTTCGAAACGCCGTTGTTGCGAAAAGCTTACGCGGTGGTGATGGAGAAGGATTTGTTAGTGACCGACGAAGTTTCGGCGCTCGAGCAAATCGGACGGAAGATCTTTTTAGTGCCGAACGAGGACGCCAACTTCAAAATTACTTATCCGCAGGATTTGCCGCTGGCGGAGTTTGTTTTAACCCAGCGTCTTCGCGGTTAGACCAGCATTGGATCGATCGGGACGAGGGGTCGAATCAATTCCACAATCGTGGGAATGTCTTTCACTTTGAAAGGACGGCCGCGCCTTTTCAATTTGGCCGATTCGAGATCGCTCACGCGCGCGATCTTGCCATGTTTCCAAATCCAGGCATCGGGATTGTACGGACCGACCCGTCGCGGTTCGGTCCACGTGTGAATGGCCAGGAGACGATCCGTCACCGCGGCGGCGATATGGACCGGCCCGCTGTCGACGCTAATGACAAATCGAGCGACGCGGATCAGTCGAATGAGTTGCAATAATGTCGTTTGGTTCGTCAATTCGACGCAATTTTCGGCAATCTCGATTTTGCGTCGCGATTGTCCGACAACGACCACGCGGGTCGGGGCAAACGCCTGACAAATTTGATAGATAACCTTGTTGGAAAGTGATTTGCCGTCGCCCCGTGCAAACGGGTGGAGCAGGATGAAGGGGGGATATTCGTCGAACCGGGGCAGTGGATCGCCGGTGGGAAGCGGGCAGCGCAATGCTTCGCCGATGTTCGCGCCGGCCAGTTCGGCCAGTTTCAAATAGCGTTCGACCGCGTGTTCGTGCCGACTCACTTTTGCGACGCGATGGTAAAAAAAACGCGAGCCTTCGCGTCCATCGCTCATTCCGTAGACCTCTTTCGCGCCACTGGCCTTCGCGATCCACGCACTCCGCAGCAATCCCTGGAAATCGAGAGCGACGTCCGGCCGCACTTCCCTGGTCTTCTTCCACCAGGCCATCATGCTGGCGGGAGCTCCGAGCCCGCGAAAGTCGCCGCGGGGGAAGACGTGGACGTGATCGACGTCCGGATTACCGCGGAGCAACGGAACAAACTCCGGATTAATGACCCAGGTGATTTTGGCGCGGGGGTGCGCGTCCTTCACTGCCGCGACCGCCGGAAGGGTGTGGACAATGTCGCCGAGGGAGCTCGGTTTGATAATGAGAAGCGAATTCAGTTCAGCCATGGCAAATTTCAAATCTCAAATTGCCGATTGCCCAAGCAGCAAATCCGCGCGTCTGGAAATTTGCAATCTGAAATCTGCAATTCCTTATCTACCGATGGCCAGCCGGTCAGCGAGCATATGGGGCAGGCCGGCGGCAATGATTTTTTTTTGCGCGGATGCGAGATTGTATTTCACGCGACGCTGCTCGATTGAATTTTGTTCGATGTGGTAAATGCAGTAGGCGGCCCGCCAGTCCCCATCACGAGGCTGCCCGACACTGCCCACATTGATGAAATACTTTTTCGCTGGTTCGACCCGGAGTTGCTCGGTGCGCACCCGCTTGACGCCATCATCACGAACAAACGCCATGGGAACGTGGGTATGACCGAAAAAGCAGACGGTGGTGTGTTGATAGGTAAAACTGGCGGAGGCGTGAAGGTTGTCGAAGACGTATCCCCATTGCCCGGGCGTATCCAACGTCGCATGGACAATGGTGAAGTCGCGGACTTGCCGCTGCAATTTCAGTTCCCTCAACCAGTTTTTATCCGCGTCAGACAGGTGTTCGCGGGTCCATTCGATCGCCGCTTCCGCCATTTCATTAAAATCGCGTGACGATTCGACCAGCGAGGCTTGTTCGTCATGGTTGCCTTTAACGATGGGACAATCGAGTTCCTGGAGGCGGCTGGTGCACTCGTGCGGGTTTGCATTGTAACCAACCACATCGCCGAGACAGACATAGTGAGTGCACTTCTGCTCTTCTGCGTCCTGTAACACAGCTTCGAAAGCTTCGAGATTGGCGTGAATGTCACTGAAGATGGCGTAACGCATCTAAAATCGTTGCAAGGTTGAGTGGTTGAAGCGTTGAACCGGCCAAATCATGTAACTAACGTTACAATGGTCAACGTTTAACGTTTAACGTTTAAGCGGGTCCGATTCTGATATCCGCTGTTCTGGCGGGATATTTAGCTTCGTCTCGAGGTATTTGAGTCGTGAAATGAGCGTCGGCAACCGTTCTTTTTCGCCTTCGTCATAAAGCGCGCGCAAACGCGCGTACGCTTCCTGTTCGCGGCCATCGCAATATGACAGTTCGTAAGCGGAGAAGCGGCGATCATAATCGGGTGCGCCGGGAAGAGCTGCGGCTTTTCCAAAGTATTCGGAGGCGTGCCCGTGGTCCTTGTACTTGTCTTGGTAAAGCCGCGCGAGGGATTCGTACAACTGCGGTTTGTCGGGATTATTTCGGATTCCGCGCTCCAGAAAATCCTTCCCGAGGGCGAAGTATTCCCGCTGGGCCCGGACCCGGAGCACCTGGCGCGGCTGGCTTTTGTCATGCAATGCCGCCACGCTCGCGTTCCAAGCCATATGCCAGGCAGCCATATCCCAAAATAGAATTTCGCGAGGCTGCAGCGTCGTGACCTGCCGAAACAAGAAGAGCACCCGTCCCCATTCCGTTCGTTCCCAAGCGACGTGCGCTTGAATGAACAAGACATCAGCCACAATCGATCGAAATCCACTCAAAGCCGCGACAAAGCCGAGTTGGCCGAGTTTTTCGCGCAGCTCGAGATTGAATTGCGTGGCGCGCAAATTCGATCGGCGATGTTCGACGGCGATACTGCGTTCGAGCGGCAAATCGATCGCACCGAAAACCGCCAACATCACGATGCCAATGATCGGTCGGATCATAACTCTTTGCCGTAAAACACAAATGTGGCGAGCAGGGTGTAGATCACCGTGTAAAAAATTCCCAGCAGTGCCGTTTGACCGAACAAGGCGAGGGGGATTGCGGCGCCGGCCACGGCATCGTCCACCAGGTTAAACGCCTGGAGATCAGGAAAAATCAGTGCGACGCAGGCCAGAAATAATCGCGTGAACCAGGTGGCGGCGTTTTCCTGTAGCCAGTATTCACGAGCCGTCGCTTCCAGGTGCCCGATAAAATAGGCAAAGGCCATGACGACGATGGTAAAAATGTTCGTCGTCGCGAAGGTCGAAACGAACAAGGTCAGTGCGGCAAGCAAACACGCTTTCAGATAGATGGCACAAATTGCCGGCGCGAGATCGGTGTTCAGTCCAGACGCGGTAATGTCGCGCAGCGCTGCCGCGAGTTGATCGGGCGGAGCGTGGGCAAACTGTCTGGCCGTTTCCTGGAGCGCGCCTTGTTCGCGCGCCCAAATGATGGCGAGGAACATCGCCGTCATGACGATCATGCTGATCGCGAGCAGACAAAGTACGCCGATGATTTTTCCGACGACGTACTCAAATCGCGGCACCGGTTTTGCCAAAATGCTGTAAACCGTCCGGTCTTCGATGTCCTGCGGAATGAGCCGTGCGGTGGCGACAATCGCCAGGAGCGAGCTGAAGATCGACATCGCGCCAAGTGAGACGTCTTTCAGAATCTGAAATTCCTGCTGGAAGGAGAAGCGAGCGAGAAAGACCGAGCTGCCGATC
The DNA here is from genome assembly GCA_963846065.1 of uncultured Verrucomicrobiae bacterium. Lineage (GTDB taxonomy): Bacteria > Verrucomicrobiota > Verrucomicrobiia > Chthoniobacterales > UBA10450 > DASPUI01. The sequence continues at coordinate 303,363 of CAWJUP010000004.1, read as the reverse complement.
AGGATCAGCGCGAAAATGAGCAGGACATAAAAGACTTTTTGGCGGGTCAGCTCGGTCAGAGTGTTGGCCGCAATGGTGGTGATCCGGGTCGGTGAAAATCCGCGATATCGAACTTCAGCCACGGTCGCCGGCGTCATTCGTTTCGTTTTTGCCCGGTGGCTTCAATGAAAAGACGTTCCAGAGTGGTCGTCGATTTTCGTCGAGCGACCAATCGCGCGCCGGACGTTTTTGCCAGTTTTTCAATTTCTGAAACGAAATTCTCGGAAGCATCTTCGAACACGAGTTCGGTTTGATTTTCAATCGAGATCAACTCGCTCAATCTGCCTTCCCGAATCAATCTGCCGTTCGCCAAAATGCCGACTCGATCGCAAATCTCCTGGGCTTGCGCGAGCAGGTGTGAAGAAAGCAGAATGGCGATGCCATCGGACTTCAGCTTGAAGATCAGGTCGCACATGCCGCGGGATCCGGCTGGATCAACGCCGGCCGTCGGTTCATCCAGAACGAGCAGTCGCGGTTGATTGATCAGGGCCTGGGCCAGGCCAATCCGTTGAAGCATTCCCTTGGAATAAGTTCCGAGGCGTCGATCGCGTGCATTCGTTAGGCCAACCAGATCGAGTAATTCATCAATTCGCGCCCGTAATCCCGTTCCAGTCAGGCCACAAAGTTTTCCGAAAAAACGCAGGGTCTCCTGCCCGGTAAGATATTTATAAAAGTACGGGTTCTCCGGCAAAAAACCGACCTGGCCGTGGCTTTCCACCGAGCGGCTGGCGCGCCCGAAAATTCTTGCTTCCCCGCGAGTCGGCGTGACCAGCCCGAGAATCATCTTCAGGGTGGTGCTTTTGCCGGAGCCATTCGGACCGAGAAGTCCGTAAACTTCACCCGATCGCACCTCCAAATCGAGATCGTGCACGGCCACGACTTGCTCGCGATGAAATGGGACGGGGAAGATTTTCGTTAGCCCGCTGACGGTCACCGCCGGTCCTGTCCTGGCGTCGGCGGTGAACTGCGGGGTCAGTGGTCATGACGAATTTCGAAACCACTGGCCTCGATCGGTCCGTCTAGTTTGTTTTCTGTGGTCTTGCGGATGTGCGACCGCAGTTCACTTTCGTTGATCGCGTCCAGAAACGCCCGCACTTCGGCCTCTTCGCCTTTCACCTGCATCTCCACTCGACCATCCATCAGGTTACGGACCCATCCGGTGACATCGAAACCTTTGGCCACGTGGCGAACGCTCCAACGGAAACCGACTCCCTGAACGCGCCCTTCGTAAAAAACTTGAAGCGAAACCATCGCTGCGATTCGGCGATACTTGATGCTCGATTCCAGATCCGGGATGACGTCACCGGCAGTGTTCAAACCGATCCAGCATCAAGCTTCCGGAATCCAGAATCGTTTTTCATTTGTACGAATAAACGAAACAAACGCTGCTGGGCTCGCCTTCTGCCAGCGACACCATCACGTAATACTGACCGCTGTTCGTCGGCGAGTATCCCGCCGCAGCTTTCTCATCTGAAGTGTAACTTTCGGTCGCGACTTGCTTGCCGCTTTCATCGTAAAGTTCGACGGAAAGTTTTTTGGCCGAGCCGTTGGCGCCGGCCGAGAACCAATATTGGTTTCCCGCGTAGAGATTGACCGCAATCAAGGCGTGATCGTGCGGCTTGACCGTTCCGCACCAATGGCCGTCGCGCATTTTGAATCCGTCATTGGAAAAAGCGCCGGCCAAATCCAGGGCCGCCTTGCGCGCGTCGACTTCCTGGTCTGTCTCGCCGGCGGCCGACATTGACAAGGTCGTCGCAACCCACAGTGAAAGCGCGAGCACGATCGATTTCATTTCGCGTCCTTGTGCTGGATCTCGTCCATGATCTTGCCGACCGCCTCGTTCAGCTTGCGGACGTCCTCTACGCTGGGCGCTTTAGTCGGGGGAAAAGCGACGAGCTTCTCGACCCCGAGAAGTTGATCGCTGACTTCCTTGACCAGCGGCTCGCCTTTCACATCCGGAGAAATGTCATCCATCTTGGTGTGGATGTAGGAGACGAGGGCCGGCTGCCGCAGGACTTTCGCGCTGCGTTCATCATAATTTTGCATGACCGAGCCGCTCACCACCTGTGTGCCGCGAACCCATCCGCCCACGCTAACCAGAATGACCAGATCCTGGTCTCGATGGGTTTGCATTGACGATTTCACTTCATTCTGAGTTGCCTCCAATTCTTCCTGGAGAGCGTCCCATTCGTTGTTCTCGGCGAATTCATTGATACTGTTGCCGCGGCTGAGAACGTTCTGACTCACGCCGAGAGCCTTCGCCATTTTGATAATGTCCGTCCCGATATTCTTTACTTGCTGGCTGTCCTGCGCCTCAACGGCGATGAAGCCGTCGGCGATCAAGCCGCCGAGATTGAGCGCGATTTGCGCGCGGTTATTGTAGGTGGTCGAGATCGGTCCGCGATATTGGCCCACCCAATTCGGTTTTCCGGGCTTCTCCAGGGCGGCAAACAATTCGCCCGGAGTGGGGATGCTGATCTCGTCACTCCGAAATGCTTTAGCAAGCTGGTCAGGCGGAAGTCGAGCCGGCTCCGCTCCAACCAAAACACAGCAGGCGAGCAGAGTACAGCCGACCAATAGGCGGGTCGGGCGTCTCATGGACGAGGAGCGTACCCACGTCGGGCCAGATTGCCAGCAAGAATGTTAACCATTGCCAACAGGCTATTTCCACTTTCCAGTGGAGCCGAATGGGAGCGACCTCAATTGAGAAAATTCATGGGCGCGAAATTTTGGATTCGCGCGGTAATCCAACAGTTGAAGTGGATGTTTGGCTGGAGGGTGGGGCCCTCGGGCAAGCCGCCGTTCCGAGTGGGGCCAGCACGGGTGAGCACGAAGCCTGGGAGTTGCGCGATGACGACCAAAAACGGTACGCCGGAAAAGGCGTGTTACACGCGGTCGCGAACGTGAATGAAAAAATCGGACCCGCGCTGGCAGGCTGGGATGCGCGCGATCAGACGAAGATCGACCAGAAGATGATTGAGATGGACGGCTCGCCTAACAAGAAAAATCTTGGCGCCAACGCTTTGTTAGGGGTTTCGCTGGCGGTCGCCCATGCGGCGGCGGCGTCGGCGAAGCTGCCCTTGTTTCGTTATCTGGGTGGCAATGACGCTCGTGTCCTCCCGGTTCCGATGATGAACATTCTCAACGCCGGCGCGCACTCCGATGCTCCGATCGATTTTCAGGAATTCATGATTGTTCCGCGCGGTGCGGCGACGTTTGCGGAAGGATTGCGGTGTGGCGCGGAAATTTTTCACGCCCTCAAAGGCGTGCTGAAGGCGCGCGGCCTCTCGACCAATGTCGGCGATGAGGGCGGTTTCGCGCCGCAATTGAAGTCAGCCGACGATGCGCTCGACTCCATCGCCGCGGCCGTGGGAAAGGCCGGTTATTCGTTAGGCAACGAAGTTTTCATCGCCCTCGATGTCGCTTCCTCGGAGTTCTTTGATCGCAAGCAAAAGCTCTATGTCTTCAAAAAATCCGATGGGTCGAAAAAGACCGCCGATCAGCTGATCGAGTATTATGTCGAATTATGCGAACGTTTTCCGATTGTCTCGATCGAGGATGGTTGTGCGGAGAATGATTGGGATGGTTGGAAAAAACTGACCGCCCGACTGGGCGACAAGATCCAGTTGGTCGGGGATGACCTTTTTGTCACCAATGTGAAGTTTTTGGAAAAGGGAATCGACGAACACGTCGCCAATTCCATTTTGGTGAAGGTCAATCAGATCGGCACGCTGACCGAAACGCTGGATGCGATCAACCTGGCGATGGAAAACAATTATACCGCGGTGATAAGTCATCGCTCCGGCGAAACAGAAGACACGACGATCGCGGACATCGCAGTGGCTACGAATGCCGGACAGATTAAGACCGGTTCGCTTTGCCGGACCGATCGCGTCGCCAAGTACAATCGTCTTCTGCAAATTGCCGAAGAACTTGGTGACAAAGCCGTTTACGGCGGTAAGATCCGCTAAGTGGATTTGACCTACGGCGATTTTCGCGCGCGTCGCGAAGCCACAGTTTGGCATCGACTCAATCGGATTCTCAAGGTCCTGGTCGTTGTGGCGGGCTGGTTCATCGTCATCAGTCTGTTTGCGCCGCCATATAATCGTTTGAAACAGGGCCAACGCGAAATCGACAATCTCAAAGGTCAAGTCGACGAGCAAAAAACACTGCTCGCTCGACAAAGCCGCGAAGTGAATTTGCTCAAGACCGACGCGACATATTTGGAAACAATCGCGCGCGATCGGCTGGACCTCATGAAAGATGGCGAGACCGTTTTCCGCTTGGAAGCAGCCGACCCTAACAAATCCAAGCGCGAGAGTTCGCTTCGGAGATAAACCAGGTCGCACCAGGCGGCCGGCCGATCGGTCGCGACATGACAAAGACGATCGCGTTGGTTAAGCTAAAGACATGCCTACCGAAATCTCGACCATCGACGCTGAAGATCTGAAATCGCGCGTCCGCGAGCTGCGGAGGTTTCTTTGACCTGCCCAAGCTGCAGGAAAATCTGACCGCGCTCGAAGCGCGGATGGCCGCCCCGGATTTTTGGAACAATCGCGAGCGCGCGCAGGCCGATGTCGATCAAGTCTCGCGGCTCCGCGCGATCATCAATCCATTTCAGGAATTGGAACGCGCGATCGCCGACTTCGAGGCTTTACATCAGCTCACGGCGGAAGAAGCAAACGAACACCATCGCGCGGAAGCCGAACGCGAGCTCGCCGCCGAACACGATCGTTTGTTGCACGAGCTGGAGGAGTTCGAGCTCCGGCAATTTCTTTCCGGAGAAACCGATCGCTCGAACGCGTTTGTGACGATCCATTCCGGCGCCGGCGGCACTGAGTCATGCGACTGGGCCGATATGTTGTTACGGATGTATCAGCGCTGGATCGAACGAAGCGGCTTCAAGTCCGAGGTGGTGGATCTGCAACAAGGCGAAGAAGTGGGAATCAAATCGGTTACTTTTCTGGTGAGTGGCGAATACGCTTACGGTTATCTCAATACCGAGCGCGGGGTTCATCGACTGGTTCGAATTTCACCATTCGATGCGAACAAGCGACGGCACACGTCCTTCGCCAGTGTGGATGTCGTTCCGGAAATTGCCGACACCACTCCGATTGAAATTAATCCGGCCGATTTGGAGATCGGCACTTTCCGCAGCGGCGGCAAAGGCGGCCAGAACGTCAATAAGGTGGAGACCGCCGTGCGCATCGTGCACAAACCGACCGGAATCGTGGTCGCGTGCCAGGCCGAGCGCAGTCAGGGGCGAAATCGCGAGCTGGCGCTAAAAATGTTGAAGGCCAAGCTTTATCAAATCGAGGAAGATAAGAAGCGTGCCGAGCTCGACCGCCAATACGGCGAGAAGGGTGAGATCGCGTGGGGCAGCCAAATCCGTTCTTATGTCTTCCAGCCGTACCAAATGGTGAAGGATCATCGGACTGGCGCGCAAACGAGCAATGTTCAGGAAGTGATGGACGGCAAGATCGATCCGTTCATCGAAGCGAAACTGCGAGGACAAAAGGGTGCAAAGGGGGACAAGGGTGATGACGAAGTCTAGTCCTTTGGTCATGCCGAGCGGAGTCGCGACATCTGCTATCGTCTTCGGAACGGTCGTGAGAGATCTCTCGCCTGTGCTCGGGATGACAACCTGACCGTAGGAGGACTCGCGTCGTCGGGTCCCCTTATTTCAATCACACCACAGCGAATGTGCCCGGCTTACCAACCAGCCGGAGTCGAAAGCGCGCATCGAAGTCGCCGTGATTGTGCGCGCGACAACACGCCAGACACGCGATGGCGCGGCGAATTTTGCGAACGCGCGGGAAATGGCGCTGGCAGCTCGGACATTGGTAAAGAAGTCGCCGGGCGCGTTCGACAAAGGAGAAGGGAAGATTGTGGCAACGTTTTTCATCGCCGATTCCCAGATCGACGCAGGCCTCGCGCCATTCTTTCCCGTGCGGGGCAATGCGTTTTCGTCCGGCGCGAAATCGGGCGAGCAAGTGTGCCAGCTCGTGACGTAATGTTCGATCGACCTCGTCGCGAACGATGTCGTCCGGCTCAATTCGTCCGTCTTCGCAGCAGCCTGCGGTGCTGAGATTTGGTCGAAAGCCCGGTCGAGTTTTCCGGCGCTAGATTGATTTTTTGTTTCTATTTCTGAGTTCAAGAAGCTCTGGATTAAGGGAGATCACTTTCTCGCGGTAATCGGCGCGGCCGGCGCAACTTTTCAGGCGTGGATTCCACTCCACGCGAATGTTATTCGAGATTCGCCCGGCCCCATTCGCGCGCAGCAGTTCACGCGCCTGTTGTTCGAGAGCGTGATCGCGCTGTCTGGGATGGACGCGCTTCTCCGAAGACGTTGCGATTCCAATCGTTGCGGGCGGGCACGTTCGATCAACGGGTGGAGGACAACGCGTTCCAACATCGACTTCAGCCCCGGGATCGACGATCTCCCCGGCCACGGTGGGAAGACGGAGCGCTTGCCCGATAAATTGAAATTGCAGCTGTGAAGTCGACTCAAGAACCGCCCGGCCGTCCCGGATCTTAGCCAACGACCGCATATCCGCTCGCTTTGCGTTTGTTCAATCGATCGATGACTTCGCCAATGGCATCGCCCGCCTGCTTGATCTCGGCCGCAGTGGTCGGTTTGCCTAACGAAAAGCGAACGGCCGATCGCGCGCGCTCCACGGGCAAATCCATGGCGAGCAGGACATGCGACGCGCGGACCGAACCGACCATGCAAGCCGAGCCGCTGGAAGCGCACACGCCTTTGAGATCGAGAGCGATCAACATCGTCTCGGAATCGAGACCGACAAAACTCACATTCAACGTGTTGGCCAGGCGCGGCGCGCTTTCGCCGTTTAATGAAATATTGGGGAACACATCCGCGATTCTGCGGTAAAGCTCGTCGCGAAGTTTCTTTTGGCGCTCCTGCTCCGGTGCGTGATTGTTCAAGGTCCATTCAGCCGCGGCCGCCATGCCGACGATTCCCGGCACATTTTCGGTCCCCGGGCGCCGTTGATTTTCATGCGAGCCGCCAAACATAATCGGCTGAATCGATAAGCCGCTTCGCAAATACAGAAATCCGACGCCTTTGGGGCCGTAAAATTTGTGGGCGCAGAAACTGGCGGCGTCGACGAGCGAACAACCGCACTCGATCTTGCCAAATGACTGCACCATGTCGCTGTGAAAAAGGACGCCCTTCTCGCGACAGATTTCGGAAATTTCCTTGATCGGTTGAATCACCCCGGTCTCGTTGTTCGCGAGCATGATCGAAACCAACGCGGTATCTTGGCGAATCGAGTCGGACAGATGAGTAAGATCGATCAGGCCATCTTTCGAAACCTGCAGCCACGTGACGTCAAAGCCTTCCTGTTTTTCCAAGTGTTCGACCGCATGAGAAACGCCATGATGTTCGGTCCTGGCACTGATCACATGTTTTGAGGAGCCTCTGCGCGCGAGACCAAAGACACCGAGGTTGCACGACTCGGTCGCCCCGCTGGTAAAAATGATCTCGTGCGGTTTCACCCGCAGCAGCGCGGCGATTTTGTCGCGCGCATCATCCACGGCCGCGCGCGCATCCCGTCCCGCCTGATGGATGCTGGAAGCATTGCCGAAAAACTTGTCGAGATACGGCAACATCGCATCGCGCGCCGGTTCGCACAGCGGTGTGGTCGCGTTGTAATCGAGATAAATCACGAAGCGATTATAGCACCAATTTTTGGAGAGGAAGTGGTGAGCTTCCGAAACAAAGAAGGGCCGCGAACGAGTCTTTTCCAGCAGAAAAAAAAGACTCCTTGTCTGGAGACGAAGCTGCCGTCTACCCGGGCCAAAAACGGGACGCTAACGGCGCCCACGACAATTTTGCCGCGATCATTCAGTGAATCCATCGCCATCGGGTATGATTTTCTTCGATCGTTTTGGAACAATGGCAACTTCCTTGTCTTCATAATAAACGAGTGAGCTTGCCGGCACGCTCTTGGTCAGAAAAACATTCGCGCCGATGGTCGAGTTGGCCCCGATGACGGTATCGCCGCCCATGATGGTCGTTCCGGCATATATGCAGACGCCATCTTCAATGGTCGGATGTCGTTTCTTTCCCCGCAACGCGCGTCCAGCCGCCAGTGATCTCGCGATGAATGAAACGCCTTGATAAATTTTCACGTTCGAACCGATCTGAGTGGTTTCGCCAACCACCACCCCGGTTCCGTGATCGATGAAAAAGTACGGCCCGATTTTCGCCCCCGGATGAATATCGATCCCGGTTCGGCTATGGGCCCATTCGGTCATGATTCGCGGAACGAGTGGCACCTTGTCGTAGAGTTCATGAGCCATTCGATAAATCCCGATCGCCTCCAGCGATGGATAAGCCAGGATAATTTCCTCATAACTCTTCGCGGCCGGATCGCCTTCGTAAGCGGCATCGATGTCGCTCCACAAAAGTTTTCGGACCTCGGGCAACGAGGTAATGAACTCTTCTAAAATATGTTCCGTCTCCTTTTCGATTTCCTTGGTCGGCGGATAACTGCCGAGGCTCTTGCAGATTTCTGTTTTCAACCGCGATTTGAGCGATCGCACCCGGCTGCGGGTGATATCGGCCAAATCGGAAGAATCGACCAGCTGTTCTCCACGGAACCCTGGGAACATCAGGCTCAAAAGATCAGCGCAGGCCAGCTCGACTGCTTCACGGGAGGGCAGGAGCGCTGCGGCATCGAGATAGTTAATCCCACCGGTCTCGCCGTAAGTCCGAAGCAGCTCGCCGACCGGATCGGCTTTGGTGGTATGCATCACAGCTAACGTACTCTGCGTTGTTCTGATGATCAACGATCTGGAATTCGATATCGCAGTTGAGAGTTGATGGTTGAGAGTTGAGAGTTGGCTTCACTCGGCGGCTATCGCTGTCCATCTCTGCCTGAGGGAGAGACGCGCGCGAAGCGGACGTGAAGGCCGATGTAACTGTGACGATGTGACGGTCTAACGAATTACGGATCAATGAAGCCTTTCGAAGTATCGGGATTGCCGCCGGACGAGCTGAACAGCTTTCTCTCAGGAACACATGCCGACCCGTTTCGCATTCTTGGGCCGCATCGGGCCAAGGATGATTTGGTCATTCGCGTGTTTCGTCCGGATGCGAAACAAGTCGAGATCGTTTTCGACGGCCAAAGTATTCCGGCGGAAAAAATTCACCGGGACGGTCTGTTTCAGGCGGCCGTTCCCAACGCGACCCGGAATCTGGATTATCGGCTGCGCTTAACCAATTGGGACGATTCGGAACAGACCATTCACGATCCATATCAGTATGGACCGATCCTGGGCGAGATGGATCTGCATCTTTTTGCCGAAGGGCAGCACTGGCGGATTTACGACAAGTTTGGCGCGCATTTGCGGGAAATCGACGGCGAGCGCGGCGTTTACTTCGCTGTGTGGGCGCCGAACGCGCAGCGCGTGAGCGTGGTGGGCGATTTCAATAATTGGGATGGACGCGTCAATCCGATGCGCAAGTTGTTAGGCGGCGGGGTTTGGGAATTATTTCTGCCCGGCATCAAAGAAGGCGCGCATTACAAATTCGAGATCAGAACGTTTTCGGGCGCTCTTTTGCTCAAGAGCGATCCATTCGCGTTTTTCAATCAGCATGGGAAATCCACCGCATCGCTGGTTTACAATCTCGAGCGATATCAATGGGCCGATTCCGAATGGATGGCCGAGCGGCAAAAGAAAAATTGGCCGCAGAGCCCGGTCAGCATTTACGAAGTTCATCTCGGTTCCTGGCAGCGCAAGGCGGACGAGGGAAATCGTCAGCTCAGCTACCTGGAATTTGCGGAGACGCTGCTGCCTTACGTCCTGGAGATGGGTTACACCCATATCGAGCTGATGCCGATTGCCGAGCATCCGTTCGAAGGGTCGTGGGGCTATCAGGTCACGAATTATTATGCGCCGACCAGCCGGTTCGGAACTCCGGATGAGCTGCGACATTTCATCGACAAATGTCACCAGGCCGGGATCGGCATCATTATCGATTGGGTCCCGGCACATTTTCCAAAAGATGCGCACGGTCTGGCCGAGTTTGATGGAACCGACCTGTACGAGCACATGGACCCGCGGCAGGGCGAACACCAGGATTGGGGCACGCTCATTTTTAACTTCGGCCGGAATGAGGTGCGCAATTTTCTCATCGGGAATGCGCTCTTCTGGTTGGAAAAATATCACATCGACGGTCTGCGCGTCGATGCCGTCGCCTCGATGTTATATCTCGATTATTCGCGCAAAGAAGGTCAGTGGATCCCGAACGTCTTCGGCGGCCGCGAAAATCTGGACGCGATCTATTTTCTGAAACGTTTCAACGAAGTTTGTTACGATAAGTTTCCCGGCATCATGACCATTGCCGAAGAATCCACTGCGTGGCCCGGCGTTTCGCGGCCAACCTATCTCGGAGGCCTCGGATTTGGATTCAAATGGAACATGGGTTGGATGCACGACTTTCTCGAATACATGTCGCTCAACCCGATTTATCGCCGTTTTCACCACGGCAACATCACTTTCTTTTTGATCTACGCCTTTCAGGAACACTTCATTCTCGTGCTCAGTCACGATGAAGTTGTGCACGGCAAAAAATCGCTGCTAGAGAAAATGCCGGGCGATGAGTGGCAGCAATTTGCCAACCTGCGGATGTTTTACGCCTGGATGTACGGCCAGCCGGGGAAGAAGTTATTGTTCATGGGGGGCGAGTTTGGGCAGCGCAAAGAATGGAACCATGATACCAGCCTCGACTGGGAGCTTCTGCAAAATCCGAGACACGACGGCCTGCGTCGTCTCGTGCAACATTTGAACTACACCTACAAAAGTGAACCCGCGCTCTGGCAGCAGGACGATTCTTACGACGGCTTTGAATGGATCGATTTTCACGATGCCGATAACAGCGTCGTTTCGTTCCTGCGAAAATCGCGGGAAGGGGAAATTCTTGTGTTCATCGTCAACGCCACCCCGGTGGTTCGTCCGGATTATCGCCTGGGTGTGCCGCAAGCCGGATTTTACCGGGAGATTATCAACACCGACGGGGAAACTTATGGGGGTGGGAATGTTGGCAATTACGGCGGCGTCCACAGCGACGATCAGGCTTGGATGGCACGAGAGCACTCGATTTTAATTCAGCTGCCGCCTCTGGCGACAGTAGCGTTTAAGTTGGAGAAACCGACCGGACGCCCGGCCCCGGCGGGTTAAAGGCGCTTGGACCAAACGCGTCTCTTTGGCTCGGCGTGTCGACACAAACGCGACCGCCCTGCGCGTTCTTCCTTGACCTTTGACGTTCTTCCCGCGATTTTTTCGTGCTCCTCAATCTGACATGACCACGCAGAAATCCGCCATCGCCTCCGCCTTCACGCTTATCGAGTTGCTCGTTGTTATTGCGATTATCGCGATCCTCGCGAGTGCGGCTTTACCTGTATACACGACTGTTCAGGAACGCGGCCAGCAAACGAAGGATTTATCAAACGCCAAACAAATAGCTTTAGCCTGCAAACTCTATGCCGGTGACCACGACGGCAAGTTTCCGTATCAGAACGGTCAAGTAGATCCGCCGACCGATATCGCGGCTGGAGGAGCGGGTTCGACGTCGAACCAGGTATTCGCTAGCCTGGTCCCAGCCTACATCCCGACCGAGAAGATATTTTATCTCGCGAAATCAGCGTGGTCTCCAAATCAGCCGGACGAAAATATTAGCACCGCTGCTAATCGTGTCGAAGCGAGTTCGAACAACTTCGCATACATGTTCGGTTTGGGTGACACCGATAACCCAAACTACCCATTGGTGTTCGACGCGCCCATGCCTGGCACTACGACTTATTCGACCAATTCAGCAGCTAAGGGTGGTGTCTGGAAGGGTCGAAAAGCAGTTGTCATCAATACCGACACCAGCGGAGCAGCCATTAATTGCACAAGCGCAAGCGCGACCACCTACAACATCATGGGAAAGACTGGCCAGGCGAATGCCGCGGACATTCTGGTGCCGAATGCCGCGAACAATTGGATGGATCCGGCAGCCAACGCCGTCTTGTTTCCGAATACTCCATAACGCGATCGGCCGAGGGCGTCGATCTAGCGGGGAGACGACAACACTTCCGATCCAAACTCGCCGTCAGCGACGCGAGTTCGAATTTTCATTTCCGGCCTCACCACTGAAACGCTTCGGATTAACTTGCCAGTACCATCCATGGTGATGCTGTAACCGCGTTTTAACGTCGCGTCCGGGCCAAGCACGCGCAAAATTCCTTCCAGCCGGCGAAGCAATTGCCCGCAGTGCTCGACTTTTTGCCTAACGAATCGGTGCAATGATTCGCGGGCCAGATCGATTTGCTGCTGGGTATCGCGCAAACGCTTGAGCAGTTCGCGACTGAGCGCGCGTTCCGACAAAAAACGCAACCGGGTTTTTTGGTGTTCGACAAAGGCGCGCAGACATTTCCCCAGGTTGCCCGCCAGCGCATCGACCCGGCGCCGCAGATCAACGATGTCGGGTACGATCAGTTCGGCGGCCGCACTGGGCGTGGGCGCGCGCAGATCGGCCACGAAATCGCAAATCGTAAAATCCACTTCGTGTCCGACGGCGGAAACAACCGGCACGTCAATCGAGGCGATCGTGCGCGCGACGATTTCTTCATTGAATTGCCACAGATCTTCAATGCTGCCACCACCGCGGGTCACGACGATCAACTCAACCGGCGCGAATGCGCTGCTCGGCGACGCCAGCTCGCGCAGCGCAACGGCGATTTCCTGCGCGGCACCCATTCCTTGAACCCGGACCGGGCTGATCAGAATTTGCAGCCACGGCGCACGTCGCCGCAAAATATTCAGGACATCGCGAATCGCGGCGCCACTGGGTGACGTGACAATTCCGATGCGTCGGGGGAATTTTGGCAGCTGGCGCTTGCGTTCGGCCGCGAACAATCCTTCGGCTTCGAGTTTGCGCTTGAGCGCTTCGAATTTTGCCTGGAGCGCGCCGGACCCGAGGGGCTGAACCACCTGAACGTTGAGTTGATATTGCCCGCGCGCTTCGAACACAGTGACCGTGCCGTAAATCTGAACCTGCGCGCCGTCAGTGATGACGGACGATCGCGCTCCCCCTTCCGTCCCGGGCGCGGCCATGGAATCGCGCCAAATCACACATGAGATCTGCGTCCGAGCGTCTTTGAGCGTGAAATACTGGTGGCCACTGGGATGGAGTTTGTAATTTGAGATTTCTCCGTGCACCCAGACGGCGCGAAATCGGGTTTCCAACGCACCACGGATTGAGCGCGTCAGTTCTGAGACACTGACAACTTTTGAGGTTTGTTGAAAGAAGTCGGCGGTCAATTGGGTTTCTCAATTAACCACGAAGGCACGAAGGAGAGGAAGTCATGATTGATCATTTCCTTCGGGGCCGGCGTGAGTTTCGTGCTGCTCAAAGCAGATCCTGCTGTGCGCCACTGGGTGGCTTTAAACCGAGCTTGCGATACGCGTTGGGCGTCGCGACGCGTCCCTGAGGCGTGCGCTTAATGTAGCCTTCCATGATCAAATAAGGCTCGTTCACTTCTTCCAGCGTGCCCGCTTCTTCACCGACGGCAACCGCGAGTGAGTTCAAACCGACCGGACCTCCGTTAAATTTGTGAATCAGCGTTTCAATAATGCGTTTGTCCCACTGATCGAAACCATCGCGATCGATTTCCAGCATGGCCAGGGCGCGATCGGCAATGTCGCGATCGATTTTTCCTTCGGCTTTGACCTGGGCAAAATCGCGCACCCACCGCAGAAGATTGTTCGCCGTGCGGGGCGTTCCGCGACTGCGCGCGCCGATTTCCGCCGCCCCGGGGGAATCGATCTCGACGCCCAATAAACGGGCACTTCGGACGATAATCTTCTGCATTTCCTCAGCGGCGTAATAATCGAGGCGAGCGCTCATTCCAAAACGCGACCGCAACGGCGCACTGACCATCCCCGCGCGTGTGGTCGCGCCGACCAGCGTGAACTTGGGCAGGTTCAGCCGCAGACTGCGCGCTTGCGGTCCTTGATCGATGATGATGTCCAACCGGTAATCCTCCATCGCGGGATAAAGATATTCCTCGATGGTCGGTTGCAGCCGATGGATCTCGTCGATGAAGAGGACGTCGCCTTTTTCCAAACTGGTGAGCAATCCCGCCAGCTCGCCTGCTCGCTCAATGACTGGACCGCTCGTGTTCTTGATATTTACGCCCATGGCATTGGCGATGATGTAAGCCAGCGTGGTTTTGCCGAGCCCGGGCGGACCGCTTAATAGAACGTGCTCCAAAACATCGTTCCGTTTTTTCGCGGCTTGCACGACCAACTCGAGTCGCTCGCGCACTTTAATTTGGCCGGTGAACTCGCTGAACGCCGGCGGGCGCAATGAAACCTCAAAGGCGGGATCTGTTTCCGGCGGTTTCATGGGAAGCGTGAAAGGTCACATTGTGAATCGTTAGATTGGTAAATCCAACTCCGATTCACGCCCAAGATTCTTGGTCAGCACGAGCTCGGTCCCGCGCGGTTTGAACGTATAATCCACTTTGTCGAAGGCCTGCCGCATCAGTTCGATTCCGCGTCCGCCGCTCTTCTGCATCCCAAAATTCCGCAACGCGTTGCGAATCGGCCCACCGTAATCGCGCAAGCGCATCCGAACGCAACTTCGCAAACCTTCCATCGAAAGAATGATCGGGCGATCGTCACGCAATTCGTAGGCGTATCGAATGATATTGGTGCAAGCCTCATCCACTCCGAGCACCATGAGCAGGCGTTGCTTTTCGCTGAATCGATAATTGCCGAGAAATTCGCGCACCTGCTCTCGCATCTTCGAGAGATTAGCGGTGTCGCTGCTGAACTCGACTTTCTTCCGAGTCATTTTGCTTCTTGAGTCACTCCCTCCTGATTTAAGGGCCACGCTAACAGTCTCCTCCACAGTCTCAACCGCCATTCGAACGAATTGGACAGGCGTGGGAAGCCGCTGTT
This sequence comes from uncultured Verrucomicrobiae bacterium, assembly GCA_963846065.1. Taxonomy (GTDB): domain Bacteria; phylum Verrucomicrobiota; class Verrucomicrobiia; order Chthoniobacterales; family UBA10450; genus DASPUI01. The sequence goes on along the minus strand of CAWJUP010000004.1, from coordinate 288,348 downwards.
CAGTTTCGACGAATGAAAAAGGCCTTACTCGCGTGCTGGTTGTTTCTCTTTCCCATGGTCGCGTTTGCGCAGGAATCTCCGACGGCTTACGAAGCGTTGCGCGTGGTCGGTAACCGTTTGAATCGGGATTACGTCAACCATGTGATCTCAGTGACTGGCGTTCGGGGCAATCCCCAGCCGGAAACGTGGAAAGTCCTGGTGGAAGATCAGCACGCTCGCGGCGGAGTTCGCGAGATTGAAGTTTCACACGGGAACATCGCTTCCGAGCGAACGCCCGTTCGGACGGTGGTCGGGTCGGCTGAAGGTGCGACAGTGAACACCTCCAAACTCAATCTGGACTCGAGCGGTGCGTTCGCGGTGGCCAGTCACACCGCGGAAAAGTCGAACACGTCGTTTGCCACCGCCAGTTATACTTTGCGCACAGACGAGCACGGCGATCCCGTCTGGATTGTGACGTTGCAGGATGAACGCAGCCGTCCGGTCGGTACGATCCAGATCAACTGCAATCGAGGAAATGTCATCCGGACCGAAGGAATGTTTGCCGGCACGACCATGCGCGACGTGGCGACAGAGCGTGATCTGGAGCAGGTGCCGCGCAACGATCACGATCATGAGGGCGATCGCGACGAAGATAACAATAATGACGATCACGGCATTTTGTACGGACCGCGACAAAAACTACGCGAAGCGTTTCGTCACGCGCGGGAAGATGCGACCGACATGTTCGAGCGCGTTCGCCGTAACTTCACTGATTACATCAACCGTTGATCGAACCTGCTCAATTGATGGAAAACTGGCCCGAGCTGCCATTCGAAAAGTGGAAGGACACCTGTGCGACATTGCACCTGTGGACGCAAATTATCGGAAAGATCCGTCTGGTTCAAACACCTTGGATCAACCATTCGTGGCACGTCACCCTTTATCTGACTTCACGTGGTTTGACGACTTCGCCAATTCCGCACGGGCAATCGACCTTCGAGATTCGCTTCGACTTCATCGATCACGAACTGCACGTTCTTAAAAACGACGGCGCGATGCGGATGGTGAAATTGCAAGCGCAATCGGTCGCGAATTTTTACCGCGCCGTAATGGATGCGTTAAATGAGCTGGCGTTGCCCGTCCACATCGACGTGCAGCCTAACGAGCTGCCAGATCCTATCCGGTTCGATGAAGATGAACAGCATCGCAGCTACGATCCGGAATATGCGAATCGGTTTTGGCGAGCGCTCGTCCAGGCCGATCGTGTGTTTCAAGCTTTCCGATCGCAGTTTTGCGGCAAATGCAGCCCGGTCCATTTCTTCTGGGGCAGCTTCGATTTGGCTGTGACGCGATTTTCCGGCCGATTCGCGCCGCCGCACCCGGGCGGAATCCCGCATCTTCCGGACAGTGTCACCCGTGAAGCGTATTCTCAGGAAGTGAGCAGTCTCGGTTTTTGGCCGGGTAACGAGGCCATGCCGCAACCGATCTTTTATTCATATGCTTACCCGGAACCGAAAGGTTTTTCCGAGGCGCAGGTCAAACCCAAAGACGCTTCCTACAACGCGCAGTTCCGCGAGTTTGTCCTGTCATATGACGTTGTTCGGGCAGCGGCCAATCCGGATGAGATGTTGCTCGAATTTGCCCAAAGCACCTACGACGCCGCATCCACCCTGGGCGGGTGGGACCGGGCTGCGCTGGTCGAAAAGAAACCAATCTTGCATTCCGCCCAGCAACGTTCCTAATTGAAGAAGATGAATCCCGGTTGTGTGGCCGAGCAACATGCTTGGCGGAAGATCAAAGACGGCTGGCGGCCGCTTTACGGCGATGTCGATAAAATCGGTGTCGCGGTGGAATGGCACGATTTCCGGACCGAGCGATCTTTCGATTGGGGCCAGACCTTTCATCGGCGGAGCTTGGAATTTTGTTTAAATCTCGAAGGCCACGGCGAGGTGGGTGGCCGTGGAAAGGTCGGGTATGCTCCCGGGAGCTCTGGTTACTACGCCGTCAGTGATGAGCCATTGGCGGCGTCACGACGCGCACGCGATCACCATCAATTCGTCACTCTGGAATTTTCGCGAAACCATTTACGATCGCAGTTTGTTGAAAACGAGGCGGATCTCGAACCGGAAATCCGGCGTGTCATCTTTGGCGGAAAAGACAAAACGGTCATTGCTCCGGCCCGTCCGATGTCAACCGAGCAGCGCAATGTGGTAGCCAGTCTGGCCGCTCCACCTGTCGCCAAAGCCGCCCAAACCCTTTGGTACCAGAGCAAGGCGCTCGAATTGATGGCTCATTTCTTGTTCGCTCCCAAAGAGCCGGAGTTTTTTTGCATGCGGCAAAAACGCGTCTCGCGGGAACGAGTCGAGCGAACCAAGGAATTGCTCGCGCGCGATCTGACGAATCCGCCAACTTTGGAACAACTCGGACAGGAAGTCGGTTGTAGTCCGTTTTATCTGAGCCGAAGTTTTTCGCGCGAGGTCGGTCTGACCATTCCGCAGTTTCTTCGAAATCTGCGAATGGAACGCGCGGCGGAGTTATTGCGCAGCGGACGTTACAATGTGACCGAAGCGGCGATTGAAGTCGGCTATTCGAGCCTGAGTCATTTCAGTAAAGCGTTCTGTGAAACGATCGGCTGCTGTCCAGTGCTCTACCCAGCGGCCAAGAACGTCATTTTGGATCGTTGATCTCTTAGGAAATCGACTAGGTGGGACAATGATTTCTTAAAGCCGCTGCTTTTTCTGCGTTTCTTCGCTATCCATGAAAATTTCCCGCGCTCTCATTTCCGTTTCGAATAAGAAAGGCGTTGCCACATTGGCCCGTGAACTCGAGCGCCGCGGAGTCGACATCATCTCCACGGGAGGCACGGCGGATTTGCTGAAGAAACAAAAAATTCCCGTGCGCGAGATTTCAAACTTCACCGCATTTCCGGAAGTGCTCGAAGGTCGAGTGAAAACCCTCCATCCGCGGGTCCATGGCGGGCTGCTTTACAAGCGGGGCAATCCGAAGCATGAAGCCGAAGCGCGCGAACAAGGGTTCGAGCCGATCGATCTCGTGGTCGTTAATCTTTATCCGTTCGAAGAAACAGTGGCGAAACCAAACGTCACCCTTTCCGAAGCAATTGAAAATATCGATATCGGCGGGCCGTCGATGATTCGAAGCGCGGCTAAGAATTATGAATCGGTCACGGTCGTGGTCGATCCGGCCGATTACGAAGTGGTCCTGCAAAACATGCGCGATAACGATGGCGAAACCACTCTGAAATTGCGCGAACACCTGGCCATCAAAGCATTTATCAAATGCTCGGAATACGATCGTGCCATCGCCACGTTTTTGAATAAGGAGCAGGCGAGCGATGCGTCTTTTTCCATTTCGCTGCCGCTGGTCATGCGGCTTCGCTACGGTGAAAACCCTCATCAAACCGCCGCGCTCTACGGAGATTTCGAAAAACATTTTGAGAAGCTGCATGGCAAGGAACTCTCATTTAACAACATCCTCGACATCAGCGCGGCGACAAATCTGATCGCCGAGTTCGATCAACCGACCGTGGCCATTTTGAAGCACACCAATCCGTGTGGCGTGGGCTCCGACGTCGATCTGCGCAAAGCCTGGCAAAAGGCGTTTGCCACGGACAAACAGGCACCCTTTGGCGGGATCATTATTTGTAATCGCCCACTCAACGAAACGTTGGCCAAGGCAATCAGCGAAATCTTCAGCGAAGTGATCATCGCGCCGGACTTTGAGTCGGAGGCGCGCGCGCTGTTGCAGAAGAAAAAGAATCTGCGGCTGATTCGGATCAAAACGACGGCGGCCGAGGCGAGGCCGTTAACGGATATCCGTTCGGTGGCCGGCGGTCTGCTGGTTCAGGACGGCGATGTTCCCCAGGAGATCAGGCAAAAGGTCGTGACCAAACGTCAGCCGACCAAAGGCGAACTCGAGGCGATGCTTTTCGGCTGGCGTGTGGTCAAGCATGTGAAATCGAACGCGATTGTCTATTCGGCTCGAGACCGAACGCTTGGAATCGGCGCGGGACAAATGTCGCGCGTCGACGCGTCTCGAATCGCCATTTGGAAAGCGGAAGAGGCTGGACTGAAGTTGAAGGGCAGCGCAGTTGCCAGTGATGCGTTTTTTCCGTTTCCCGACGGCCTCACCGCAGCCGCCGATGCCGGAGCGACCTGCGCCATTCAGCCTGGCGGATCAGTCCGCGACGAAGAAGTCATTGCCGCGGCCGATTCTCGCGACATGGCAATGATCTTCACCGGTGAGCGCCATTTCCGTCACTGACGCACCTCTCTTTTCGCTCAATTCTCCAGAAAGATGATTATCGACCTCATTTTTAGGTCGATAACCTAACGACTAAGAATCCTGCCTTCGGGACGAAGAGTTTTTGGGACGAAGCCCGATTCTTTAGGGCTTAAATGTGATCGGGATCACGAGCGACCACTCATGGCCGGGCGTCGGCGTTGATTTCCATTGCCGGAAAGCTTCCACGGCGGCTTGATCGAGAAGCGCCTGCCCAGTCGATCGAAGGATCTGCACTTCCTTGGTCTGACCAGTCGGATCGAAAACAATTCGGAATCTTCCGGACCCGGCCAGGGGCGGTCTGGCGTAGCGCGCTTGATTCGGATAAACCGGGGCGGGCGCGTAAATCACTTTTCCCTTCGGCGCCGGAGTCGGTGTGGGCGTTGGGGATGGTCCGGCCGGCCAACGAGCCGGAGAATCGGCGTGAGTTTGGGCGAGCAACGAGTTAATTGCTTCGGTCGACCTAACAATTCCGCGCGGGGCATGATTTGCCTCCGCGGCCGTAGTCACCATTCCCACCACGTCTCCTTGGGCATCGACCAGCGGCGTGCCGGCGGCATCCACGGCAAGGATTGTTGCCGTGGCAAGGGCATCGCCACCGGCAGCAGTTTCGTGCCCGGAGATAGTCAGCGCGCTCACTGGCTGTTTGGTCAATGAGCTGGCCACTACGGCGACAGTCGAATTATTTTCCGCGGCCTTGGCGAAGTGAACGGACGCAACACCCGTTTTGGTTTCAGCTTTAAGGATTGCCAAATCCAGCGTCGGAGCAGACGCAATTACGCCGGTAATATTTCGAATCTTTCCGTCGGATGTTTTTGCGACTCCATAGGCCGCATCCTGGACCAAACGCCAGTTCGTGATCAATCGCCCGTCGGTCGTGGCGAAGAAACCGGTTCCGGTCCTGGGATTTTTGCCGGTGGCGTCAAAGGTTGTAACCAGAATCACGGCCGATGCGATCTTCTCGGCGGCTTTCTTTAATTCGGCCGAAGGAGTCTGCATCGGAACCGGAGAGGCAGAGGGAGTTGATGTGGGAGCAGCGCTGGGCGAAGCGGTGGTGGCGATACTTGCGGTCGGCATTGCACTGGCTGTCGCTGCCGGCGCCGGGGTGGGTGTGGCAGTGGCAGAGGGCGACGAAGCGGGGGCCGGATTCCGGCCGCACATCGACATACCGATGATCACCGCCAGAATCAGACCCGAGAGAAGCGCGAGGTATGATTGTCTCATTTTCGCGTGCTGGTTCGTGCCCTAGTTGGAATTCATCGCGTAGAAAGTCGCCACATCCACATTGATAACGCGGCGGCAACGACGAACGCAACCCAACTCAGCGCGAAAGGAACAGGAAAACTGGCGATGGTGACGTGGATCTGCTTCAGGAGCCGAACGACGTGGGCGATGGCAAACAGTGCAAAAAGCAACGCAGCGACGCGGAGACCAGTCCGTTGTGAGTGCATGAATCACATTGTCCGTTTCGCGATCTGCTTTGTCAGCAAAAATGCGGTGGCAATCCGCCCGAAAATCAGGCGACAGGGCTTCTGCTTTTTCGCAGGGCCGCCGTTTGCGCGAAAACTCCAATCGCCGCCAAAATGACGAAAAGAATGCCGCGCCCAACAGGTGGCAGCGTGACTGCGTTCAAAATGAGATAAGCGCCAACAATGGCCGAAAGAAAAATGAGCGCCCAATCGAACAAGGAAAGCAGCACGATGGCCCCAATGATCCCGCCCACAATGAAAGTAATGATCGGATAATTGGAAAGTTGGACGAGAAATGCACCGGCCAGGGCCAGCGCGAGTTTCCCGCCAGCCAGAAACCCGGCGACAGCGATGGCAAATTTTTGCAGGAATAATGCGAGCAGAGCGCCGACAAATCCGAGAACGACCGCAATCGTTAGCGCCATCACCGTGGTTGGTTCATGAAATAAATGCGGCGCGATCTCGACCCCGGCAGCGAAGCCGACTGCGGCTACGCAAAGCCAAAATAATTTGCGGCCGAAAAAAAGAACGATCAATCCGATGATCACGCTGGCGATCGGAATCGGAAGGTTCATCCCTTTGCCCAAGTCCAGCGTATTGGAAGCGGCGATTACGGCGTTGTCACCTGCCATACCAAGAAGATAAATCGCGGTTGAGCAGGAGCTCGAGCTCTTTCACATCAAAATGAAAAGATTCGCCCAGGCGTTTTCGCACCTCATCGGCCATCTTTCCCTCGTACTCCTGGTCAAACACGTTTGCCGGAGGCGGAATCTTCGCGTTGTCGACTTTTAGAAAAGCGAAGACGCGCCGGAGTGTTCCCTCGTGCTCTTTTCGCAAATCCTCGTTCAAGATAATCAAACAATTGTCGCGGCCGAAGATGTTGAACAAGCGCCGGACTTGATGGGCATAGAAGCCGCGATCGACATAGGAATACACGCGATGCTGTAGCGGCAGGGCTTCGCGACAGCGTTCTGGTTCGCGATCGATGGCTTCCGCAAAGGAAAGTGTTTCGTTGCCGCGTTTCGTTTCCATATTCCAGGCGGAGAACGCGCGTTCGATTGGATTTCTTAAGGTGAGGATCCATTTCATCCGCGGGTTGTAATTCCAAATCCGGTAAGGCGCAGTTTCCCAATACATATAAATCGGGCTGGCTTCCCCGAGAATCTGGTGTGACGGCTGGGGCCGAAAGTTTGCGTGATACTTTTTGTAATCCTTGTCTTCTTCCGCCCGATCGAAAAAGTGCAACTCTTTGCGCGTCCCCGGCATGCAGATCTGCGAGTGTTGACGCAAGAATGAATCGAGCGCCGAGGTCCCCCCTTTTTGCGTTCCGCCAATGACAAAATCAACCGGCATGGTTCCTCCACAGATTGACACAGATTTTCGGAAATTCTGCAACAGCGGTCACGTGGTCGCGCGTTATATCGACAGGCGCCTCTACCACATTCGTAGCGCACAGACGTGCGGCCAGAAAACAATTCCGCCGATTACGGCCGCTGCGACAGCGGTAATGAGAACAGCGCCGGCGGCGACATCTTTGGCGTCACGCACGGTCGGGTGAAAGTTGGGTGAAGCTGCGTCTGCCAAAAATTCGAAGGCCGTGTTTAAAGCTTCCGCTGTCCAAACGATGGCGATGGCGAGAATGATCCAGCACCACTCCAAGCGCGTCAGTTGGAAAAAAACTCCGGCCACGAGAACGATGATGGTGGCGAGGCAATGAATCCAGGCGTTGTGCTGGCATCGGATCATCCGCAAAACGCCAGCAATGGCGTAGCGGAAGCTTCGGACTCTTCCGGTAAAGCGAAACGGACCTGCGCTCCCCATTATTTCTTCCGCATCATCGCGTCCCGTTTGGCTTTGAATTCGCTGTCCGGTTTCCACTGCGGGAATTTGGTCGCGTTGGCCACTTGATAACCAACCTCGAATAAAAGGTCGACGTCCTGCATGGCGCCGGTGAGATCCCAGTCCGGCCTAATTTCATCGCTCGGTTGATGATAATCCTTGGAATCGAATTCATCGGAACGCAGGGGCGCATTTTCCGGACGAGACATCAGGTGCTCGCCTTTGCTGACGTAGAGAGATGGCAGCCCCACCTTTGAGAATTCAAAATTGTCCGCGCGATAAATGTTTCCTTTTTCCGGTCGTGCATTCGGAATCGCGACGCGACCCTGTTGTTTGGCGGCGGCGGCGAGCACGTCGTCCAGGTCGGAAAAGCCATAGCTCACGTCTTCCACGTCCCGCGCTTTGCCCCACACATTCATGCTGTCGATGTTGATGTCGGCCAGAGTTTTGTTCAGCGGATACAACGGATGTTCCGCATACCACTTCGCGCCTAACAAGCCGGCTTCTTCGGCCGTGGTGCACATAAACAGGATGGACCGCGCAGGCCGTGGGTCGATTTTGGTGAAAGCATGGGCCAGCGCAATCACGGCCGCATCGCCGGACGCATTATCCACCGCACCGTTGAAGATTTGATCGCCGGGTAATTCCGGGTGCCGGCCGAGATGATCCCAATGAGCGGTAAAGAGAACATACTCGTCTCTTCGTTTCGGATCCGCCCCTTCGAATTTTCCAATCACATTGTGGGATTGAAAAGAGCGAATGGTTTGTTGGATCTCCACATTGGCCTTTGCCTTCAGCGCCACCGGACGAAAATCTTTGGAGATGGCGGATTTCTTAAGCGCGTCGAAATCCTGGCCGCAGTCCGCCAATAATTTCCTGGCGACATCGAGGGTGATCCAGGAGCGCACCGAAACGGAATTCATGTTCTTGTCCGGTGCGTCGAGTTCGAAGTTCTCCTTGGACCAGCTCGACCGAACGACCTGCCATGGATATGCCGCAGGTTCGGTTTCGTGAATGATCACGGCGGCGGCAGCGCCTTTTTTGGCCGCAATCTCGTATTTATAGGTCCAGCGTCCGTAATAGGTCATCGCTTTTCCTTTAAACATTTTCTCGTCAAGCTTGGACGGATCTTTGGGATCGGGAATCGGCGGATCGTTAATCAGCATCAAGATCGTCTTGCCGCGAACATCGACGTCTTTGTAATCATTCCAGCCATATTCCGGCGCCACGATCCCGTAACCGACAAACACCACATCGGAACTGTCGACTTTGATCTCGCTTTGCAGTCGCGCGGACGAAGCGACGAAATCGTCGGCCGATTTCAATTGGTTAGTCTGGCCGTTGACGACGAAGCTCATCTGCGGGTTGCTGCTGATTCCGGCTAAAGGAACCTCCTGGAAATAGCTGCCGTCCGGATTTCCCGGGTTTAACCCGATCTTTTTGAATCGATCGGCAATGTAATTGATCGACAAATCTTCGCCCTTGCTGCCGGGGGAGCGGCCTTCAAATTCGTCTGACGAAAGGGCCTTGATGTCGGCCAGCATTCCATCAGGCGTGATCGCATCCAGCGCCGGCTTGAGTTTTTCTTCGAGCTGGTCGGCGGCGTAAACTCGAGCAGCCACTAGCAAAAAAAGGACGAGGGTCGTTTTCATCTTTAATTATTACCGGAGGGGCGCACTCTGTCGCGCCCCAAGTATTTGGGCGCCGACAACGCGGCGCCCTCCATCATTCTTTGGAAGGTCCGCTCGGTGACTGCCTCTGATCTTCCGCTTTGACGCCGATCTTTTTCAGGAACGGCTCGACCGACTGTTTGCGGCCAAGAAATTTCTCGATCGATAAGGACACGTCCCTCGAATCGCCTTGTTGGTAAATTTCACGGCGGAGAAGTAAGCCGGCTTGTTTGTCGAGATAACCATGGGGCGCTTTTTCGAACACGGTGGCCATGTCGGCCGCGATCGCATCAGCCCAGGCATAGCCGTAATAGCCGGCGTCATATCCATTCAAATGGCCGAAGTAACTCACGAATGTCGTGTCGGGATCGATCGGCAAAAATACCTTCTCCAGGATCGGATTGCTGACGCCGACGGAATCGTAAGGCGCGTCGATCGGGTGGACGTCATGTAAAGCGAGATCGAGGGCGGCGAAGGCAAATTGGCGACGATAAAAAATTCCGGCGATGGCGTATTTCGCGTCATTCAGCTTTTGCACGGTCTCGGCCGGGATTTTCTTCGATGGATCGCGGTAGTCCGCGGCAAACGTGTCGAGGACCTTCTTGTCCCAGACCCAGTTTTGCAGCATTTGCGACGGCGCTTCGACGAAGTCGCGCGGGACCTGTGTTCCCGCAAAACGGCCATATTTCGCTCGAGTGGTGATTGCGTGAAGCGCATGGCCAAACTCGTGGAAGAGTGTTTCCACATCCTGGTGAGTCATGAGTGAAGGTTTACCTCCGCTCGGCGGCGGAAAATTACAAAGGAGTGCCACCGTCGGCCGTTGATACTTGCCGCTGGGCAGAAGTTTGCCTCCGATAATGTCAAATTCGGCAAAGTGGTTGTACTTTCCCTGGCGTGGAAACATGTCTAGGTAAAACAGGCCAAGGGGTTCGCCGGAGGCGGCATCGCTGACTTCCCAGAGCTGGAGATCGTTCACCCACTTCGTGGGCGGGGCAATCTGATCGAATTTCAGTCCGAAGATGTCCTGATAAATCCGAAACATGCCATCGAGCACGTGCTGAAACGGGAAGTAATTGCGCAGTTCTTCGGTATCGACCGCGTATTTGTTCTTCTTGAGCTGGTTCGTGTAATACCGCCAATCCCACGTTCCGATGACTGCGTTGGGATCGTGCGTGTCCGCGGCTTTCATTTTCTGAATCGTCGCGACTTCGGCGGCGAACTTCGGCTGAATCCCGGCGATTAAATCGTTGATGTATTTTTTCGCGCCGGCTCCCGTCTTGGCCATTTTGATTTCGGTTTGGTAGTCATCCCATGACTTGTAGCCGAGCCCGAGAGCAATCTTGTTCCGGAGCGCGAGCATTTGGTTCAAGACCGGCACGTTGTCATCTTTCGCCAGCGAATCGTGAATATCGTAAAGCTTACGGCGAGTCGCTTCGCTCTTGGCGTTCTCTTCCACGGTAACGAACTGCGAAGTGACATTCGCCAGCACCGTATAGGAATCATTGCCGGTTTTGATTCCCGGCGTTTCGAAGAAACTCTCGGGCACTCCGTCGAGATCGGCTTTGGTGAATACCACCGGCGCTTTGGCTTTGACGATGTTCGTTTCGAAGTCGGTGCCGAGCCGGGTTAAATCTTTTCGCCATTGCTCAACCTCTTTGCGCTTGTCCGGCGGCAAACTGAGTCCAGCGCGGCGATAATCGCGCATGGTTTCATCAAAAAGCTTTTTGTCTTCGCCCGACAATTTCGGATGGGTATCGGCGAACGCTTTCACCGCCTGGTAGACATCCTCCCGGTATTCAATCCCGACCGCCCAGTCCTCGAACGCTTTGACCGCATTTTCCGCGGCGTTCCGCATCGCCTCGTTCGTGCTCGTCTGCTTGATGATCTCGGCTCTGTTCGCCGTCGATCCTGCGTCGTAGCTCAAATCATCCAGGGCAACGATGGTACTTTTGAATGTCACCTTCTTCGGGTCTTGCGCGGCGATTTGATCGAGAGCGGCGTTGGCTTTCGCAATCGCGTTCTTCATATCGGTATCGATTGCCTCGGGCGTCTGTTCCCAATCGGGAACGGTCAGAATAGAATTCGCCTTCACCGCGGCGGCCTTGAAATCGTCGACGCTTTTGAGGTCGGTGGCGCGGAGCGAAGTGAAGCAGAGCAGGAGAATTAGAAACGAGAGTTTCTTCATAAGAATTTCGTTTGTTGATGATCGTTGGTAGGTGGCGATTGACCCCAATCGCCCGGAACTCCACGGGCTCCACGAGCGGTTCGGTGAACCGTCCCTACCTAAAGACCTAAAACTGCTCGACTTCATTTGGAATGACAATGTCTAATCACTTCCACCGCTGAAAGGTCTTGCGGTTTTTCATCATCAAAGTGATTCAAAAATTTCTATTCGCGTTCATCCCGTTGTTCGTTGCCGTCGACCCGATCGGGCTCGTCGCGCTGTTCGTGGGTCTTGGAACGAGTGCTTCGCAGGAACATCGCAAACATCAAGCCATGCTCGGCATCTTGACGGGATTGCTCGTTTCCATCGGGTTTATTTTCCTCGGGAAATTCATCTTCGAAGCGCTCGGAATTACCGTGGCCGATTTTCAAGTAGGTGGAGGACTGATCTTGCTGGCCCTGGCTGTCCGCGAAATCGTCGGAGTCGGTCCGCACGATCGCGGAGGCGGCAATGATTTCGGCGTGGTCCCGCTGGGAATGCCGTTGATCGCGGGCCCGGCGCTTCTCACCGCACTGCTGATCCTGGTCGATTCGGTGGGGCTTGTCTTCACGCTGATTTCATTATTTGTGAATCTCGCGCTGGTCGCAGTGGCCCTGTGTAACGCGGAACGGTTCACCCGCTGGATGGGGCAACAAGGATTGACGGGTGTTTCGAAAATCATCGCGCTTTTGCTCGCGGCCATCGCCATCAGCCTGATTCGGCGCGGTTGGCAGGTGCATTGACCGCCGGGCGAGCCGGACTTCGTTGTCGGAAGTTGTCCGGCCCCGCCAGAACAGGTGAATTTTTCGACGCAGAGAAAGTCCAATGGAGACGAGGTTTTGCTGGATTTCGGTAATTGATTGGGTTTATTGTCGGGGTTCAGTGGGGCCATTGACACTCCGGCCTACCTCGTTAACGTCCACGCTCTTATGAGATTTCCGCTCCCTCTTACCGCGAAAATCGCCGCTTACATGATCGGGCACAAGTTGCGCGGGACCAAGCGCTTCGCCACCGTGCTGCAGCTCGAGCCGTTGCATACCTGCAACCTGACCTGCACCGGTTGTGGCCGGATTCGGGAATATTCCACGTCGCTCAAGGACATGATGAGTCTCGAGGATTGCCTGGGTGCCGCGTCGGAATGCAACGCCCCGATGGTCTCTATTTGCGGCGGCGAGCCGCTGATTTACCCGCACATTGAAGCTTTGGTGGAGGGTCTGCGCGATCAGGGCCGGATTGTTTACATCTGCACCAACGCGATGTTCATGCGCAAAAAGATGCGCGAATGGCTCGCGTCTCAGCTTTCGACCCGGAAACAGTTCGTCGAAGGAAAGATCGACCAGCTGATGAAAGCGGGATTGCTGAATGAGAAAGATGCGGCAGAAATTCGCAAAGGACCCAAGGATGCGAGTAAGCCGACCATCGGGCCCACGCGATGGATGTACTGGAATGTGCACCTCGACGGCCTGGAGCGGATCCACGATCTGATTGTGGAACGCGAAGGTGTGTTCAAGGAATGTATTTTGGCCATTAAGATGGCGAAAATGCTCGGCTATTCGGTCGCGACCAATACCACGGTCTATAAAGAGACCGATATGGACGAACTCGAACAGATGTTCGATTACCTGTCCGACCTCGGCGTGGACGGCCACACCATCACGCCCGGTTACGAGTACGACGCGGCGAAGCGCGATATGATTCAGCGCTTGAACCTCAAACCCGAGAATTTTTTCCTGACCCGGAAAGCCACGGTCGACAAATTCTCACGGATGGAGGATTGGATGAATCGTTACGCATTTTTCGGGACACCGATTTATTTTGAATTTCTGGCGGGCAAACGCGACCTGACCTGCTCGGCCTGGGCGATTCCGACCCGGAACATGAGTGGCTGGAAAGCGCCCTGTTACTTCATGACCGACACGGTGGGCACCAACGGAACGGGTCATTACCCGAGCTACTCGGAGATGCTCGAGAAAGTGAATTGGGAAAAGTACGGCGTGGTCAATGGCGTGGCGCGGGATCCGCGCTGTGAAAATTGCATGACCCACTGCGGCTACGAACCGACGGCCTCGTTAGGCCTGCAGGCGCAAAGAGGCGATACCTGGAAAACGGTTCGATTTAATTTCGGAGCCAGACCGAAGGCGACCGGCAAAGGCAGCGAACCACGCGTGTACAACGGAGTCAGTTGCGGCAATGGCCATCTGACTGGAAAACACGCTGAAGCTCCGGCCGAAAAGGCCGGTTAAGAGGTTGAGCGGTTTGGGAGGTTGAATGGTTGAAAGGACACCATGAGCGACTTCTTATATTCATTCGAAAAACTGCGCGTTGGGAATGATGCCCGGGTGTTCCACCCAAGTGTTTACGATGCGATGGCGCGTCAACTCATCGCCTGGCGTGAGTCGCAGCGACAGGCGTAATCCTTTCCACCGTGCAACCCGTCAACCGTAACGTCATTTCATTGAGAAGCGGCGCTTCGCCGCAAGCGGAAGAGCATTCGCGGGTGCAGGCGGAGATCACGGATGCGATGGCTCGTGCGCAGGAGAATCTACTGCGGCAGCAGCATTCGGATGGTCATTGGTGTGGAGAATTGTTGGTCGATAGCACGCTGTGCTCGGACTTCGTCCTGTTCATGCACTGGCTGGGGGAAGTCGATGACGACATGCAGCGGCGTTGTGCCGAGCACATCCTCAGGCGGCAGTTACCCGATGGCGGTTGGAACATTTATCATGGCGGGCCGAGCGAGATCAATGCTTCCATCAAAGCTTACTTCGCGCTGAAGCTGGCGGATTATTCCACGGATCTGCCGTTCATGCGCGACGCGCGGGCCAACATCTTGCGGTTAGGCGGCATCCCGCGGATGAATACGTTCAGCAAGCTTTACCTTGCCCTGCTCGGCCAGTTTCCCTGGAAATATCTCCCGACGATTCCGGTCGAGATGATCCTGCTGCCAAAATGGGCACCGTTTAATATCTACAAAATGTCGTCCTGGAGCCGGGCAATGCTCGTCCCGCTTGCGATCATCAATCATTTCAAACCGACGCGCGCGTTGCCGGGCGAAAAGCATCTGCACGAGCTCTATCCGCTCGGCACTGAGAATCAGGATCTGCGTCTGCCCCGCGACGAACGTTTCTTTACCTGGCGCAATTTCTTCCTTCGGGTCGACACCGTGCTGAAGTTTTTACATCCGCTCCAATTTCATGCCATGCGGCGGCGTGCGCTGGAGGAAGCGGAGCGATGGATGCTCGAGCGGATCGGAGAGGGAAGTGATGGTCTCGCCACGGTCTATCCGGCGATGCTCAATTCTTTGATTGCGTTACGCGTCCTGGGTTATTCAAAAACTCATCCAGTTTACAAAAAAGCGGCGGCCGATTTCGCCGGTTTGTTCGTCGATGACCCGGACGATCTTCGGATCCAGCCATGTTTGTCGCCGGTCTGGGACACCGCGATTAACGTGATCGCGCTGGCCGAATCGGGAGTCTCCGCGGAGCACCCGGCCATGCGGCGTGCGGCCGATTGGCTGATCAGCAAGGAAGTGAAAATTCGGGGGGACTGGGTCGTGAACAATCCTCATCCCGAAGCGAGCGGATGGGCATTCGAATACAACAACGTCTATTATCCTGACACGGACGACACCGCGATGGTGTTAATGGCGTTGCGACTCGTGAGGCCGACCGATGGGGATGCCTTGAATCAACTTTTTCGACGCGCAATCCGCTGGCAGTTGAGTTTTCAGTGCCGCGATGGCGGCTGGGCTGCGTTTGATAAGGAAGTGACGACGCCATGGCTGGAGGACATGCCGTTTGCGGACCATAACGCGATTCTCGATCCGACTTGCAGCGATCTGACTGCGCGAACGCTCGAACTGTTTGGTTACATCGGATTCGATCCGAAACAGGATTCAGTGCGCGATGCCATCCAGTATTTGATCGATACTCAAGAGAGCGACGGTTCGTGGTATGGCCGTTGGGGAGTCAATTACATTTACGGAACGTGGCAGGTGCTGCGCGGTCTGCGCGCCATCAATGAAGACATGACCCAATCATGGATTCTGCGGGGGCGCGATTGGCTCGAGAGTTGCCAGCATGAGGACGGCGGTTGGGGTGAAACATGTGCGACATATGAGAATCCCGGTCTGAAAGGCATCGGTGAAAGCACCGCATCGCAAACCGCCTGGGCGATCATGGGAATTTGCGCCTGTGGCGATCTCAACCGGCCGAGCATCAAACGCGGTCTCGATTTTCTTTTGCGTACGCAAAAAACGGATGGTTCCTGGGACGAACCTCAGATCACTGGAACCGGCTTTCCGGGCGTGTTTTATCTGAAATACGATTTTTACCGGCAAAACTTTCCGCTTCTCGCGCTCGCGACTTATTTGAACTATCGCGGTGGTTCCGTGACCCAGCCCGGTTTTTATCAGTGGGATGCGGCCTAGTCCAAACGACTGGGCGTTCATCGGATTGACCAGCGTGGTTCGCGGCCTAACGTGAATCATGGCTTACGAATTACCGAAATTAGCTTACCCGTACGACGCGCTCGAGCCGCATATCGATGCGCAGACGATGGAAATTCATTATTCGAAACATCATCAGGCGTACGTCAACAACCTGAATAACGCGGTCAAAGGAAAGGCCGATTTGGAATCGAAATCGGTCGAAGATTTGATCCGAAATCTCAGCGCCGTCCCGGAAGATATCCGGACGGCTGTCCGCAATAACGGCGGCGGACATGCCAACCATTCCTTTTTCTGGAGCATCATGGGGCCGAATGCGGGCGGGGATCCGAAAGGAAAACTGGCCGATGACATCAAATCCACGTTTGGTGGTTTTGATCAATTCAAAGAGAAATTAGCCGCGGCGGGTGTCGGACGATTCGGCAGCGGTTGGGCCTGGTTGATCAAAAACGGCAGCGGCAAGTTGGAAGTTGTTTCCACGGCGAATCAGGACAGCCCGTTGATGGGGAAAGCGATTGCGGGGGTGGAAGGCACACCGATTCTCGGAGTCGATGTCTGGGAGCACGCCTATTACCTGAAATATCAGAACCGCCGTCCGGATTACCTGAAAGCGTGGTGGAATGTGGTGAACTGGGACGCCGTCGCCAAAAATTATTAAATTTAGCGGCGGTCTATGACCGCCGCCCTTTCCGAGGCTTATAGATAGAGCGCGGCAACGCGGCGGTAACGATTGAGCACGTCTCTCCATCGCGTGTCCAATTCCTCCAGTCTGCGTTTGTCGGCGCGGATCCCGTTTCTACTTGCCCTGGTAGTCATCGGAGCCGCCACCATTTTCACTGCTGTCGTTAGGCTATCGGATTCCATCGCAATCAATCCGTGGGAACCGGCCATCGCGATGGAAGCGGTGCGCTTCAACGCCGGACTGCCGATTTACGAATCGGCACACGCGACCCACATGTACGGACCGCTGCTCACCGTTCTTTTGGCGGGAATATTCCGGATCACTGGATTGAGTCTGGTGGCTGCGCGCGTCGCCCTGTCGATTTGCGCAATCCTTTTGTCCATTTTCCTGGCCTTGGTCTTTCGCCGTGAGAAATCGCTGTTCTGGACCGCTTTCGCGGTGCTCCTGTTTTTCGCCACCAATTTTCGAACCAATCTCGCTTTGTTTTCGGCTCAGCCCGATTGTATCGCCCTCCTGATTGCTTCGATTGGATTGTTGGTTTGGGCGAAATTTCGGCAGCGGGGCAGCGCGGCGATCGCCGCCATCCTCCTATTTGTGATTGCGACGTTTTTCAAGCAAACCGCCGCCGCCGTTGCGCTCGTGCCAATTGTATTCGCCCTTCTCTGGCGCCCGCGAACGTTTGTTTCCGCACTCGTTTCGGCGTTGCCCGCGTTCGTGATTGGATTGTTGCTCTTCACGGTCAAGTTTTTCGCGCCGGAAATATTTCACGCTATGGTGACCGTTCCGGCGTCGATCCAGGTTCATTGGGAACGCGCTCCGAAAGTCCTGCTGTATTTCATCGCCACGTTCCCTTTGTTCTTTGTCGCCCTCGTCACCCTCGTGCTCCATACCCGGCGTTTGGATGAACGAGACCGGTGGGCGGTGGCAGCGTGCTTTGTTTTGATTCCCACATCGGCTTGGGCCACTTGCAAAAGCGGCGGCTCTTACAACTCTCTTTTGCCGGGATATCTCGCGATGATTGCGCTTTTTGTTTCACGTTTAGAGATCGTCATTTCCTGGATTGCGAGAATGCCGGCTTTCCGGGCGACGTTGTCTTCGGCCTCGGCCGCGCTGATTGTCCTGGTATCTTTTTTTGTCCAATTCGATCGCGCGCTGGCTGTGCTCGAAGTGCGCCATGGCGATGAAAATTATGACGCCGCGGTGCGGGCGGTGAGTGGACTCCACGGAATCGTCGTCAGCCCGCAAGATCCAACCATTGCCTATCGCGCGAAGCATTATATCGGCCGGTCATTAATTTTTGAATTGGATGAGCACGCGGTGAACGGTAATTGGCCGGGCACGTTGCCCGATTCTTTATCGCAAGAATTGAATGCCGCCGATTTTGTTGTTCAGGTGCGGGGCTTCGTCCCTAACCCGATGTTCGATAGCGCACTTCCGGAGCACGGATTTTTACCGATGCCAGTTGAGTCCCTTTCGAACTCGGTCTACACGATTTGGAGCAAACCGCCGCGTTCATAATCATGGCTTACTTAAACGAAAATTATCTCAAGCTTCCGGCCGGTTATCTCTTTCCCGAAATTGCGCGTCGCGTCCGCGACTTTTGCGAAAAGAATCCGGAGGTAGCGGAACGGTTGATCCGCTGCGGCATCGGTGACGTCACGGAACCATTGCCGCGCGCGGCCATTGACGCGATGAAGAACGCCGCCGAAGAACTTGGCCGGCGCGAGACATTCCACGGTTACGGACCGGAGCAGGGCTATGAATTTCTCCGGGCGAAAATCGCACAGAACGACTATCGCGATCGAGGCGTCGAGATGGCCGATGATGAGATTTTTGTCTCGGACGGATCCAAATGCGATTGCGGTTACATTCTCGATGTTTTCGGAGATCAAAACAAAATCGCGATCACCGATCCGGTGTATCCGGTCTATGTCGATACCAATGTCATGACCGGACATACCGGTCCGGTGCGAAAGGACGGAAGCTACGAAGGACTCCTTTATCTGCCGTGCACAGCGGAAAACCGTTTTGTGCCATCGCCGCCGGCCGAGCACGTCGATTTGATATATCTCTGTTTCCCGAACAACCCGACGGGCGCGGTGGCGAACCGGGATGAGTTAAGTCGCTGGGTGGCGTATGCGCGCGAACATGATTCCATCATTTTCTTCGATGCAGCCTACGAAGCGTACATTTCGGACCGGGATATTCCGCATTCGATTTTTGAAATCGAAGGGGCGCGCGAATGCGCAATCGAATTCCGTAGTTTCTCCAAGACGGGTGGCTTCACCGGAGTGCGTTGCGGTTTCACGGTGATGCCTAAGACGCTCCTTGCTGCGCGTCGCTCCGGTGAAAAACAACCGCTGCATCCGCTCTGGCACCGGCGTTGGAGCACGAAATCAAACAGCGTGAGCTACCCGGTGCAACGGGCAGCGGAAGCATTGTATTCGGATAATGGGAAAGAGCAGGTCCAGGCTTTGGTCGAGCATTATATGGGCAATGCGATGATCTTAAGTCAGGCAGCGCGGAAGGCCGGGATGCAGATTTTCGGCGGCGCAAACGCTCCTTATATCTGGGTTCAGACTCCTGCCGGCCTAACGAGCTGGGCGATGTTCGATCGAATGTTGAAGGAACTGAACGTGGTGGTGACGCCGGGCAGCGGATTTGGCGCCCAGGGTGAAGGTTATATCCGAATCTCAGCTTTCAATAGTCGCGAGAACGCCGAGGAAGTGGCGCGAAGGTTGCAGCAGTTGCAGGTGCATTAGCGAGGGCTGAAGCGGAGCTGACCTGTTTCGCCGCAGCGCTGGCCAGGACGAAGTGAAAGGCGCTTCGATATCGCGCCTCGGCTGCCACCCTGGGCAACTCGCTCCCTATCGACATTGGCCAATGTCGATGTAAAGTCCGCGCGTAACTGTTTTCCGAAAGAGTTAGCGTGCCGGATTCCAAGCAAAATCTCCTCCAGCTCTACCGTTTTTGTTTCTTGATGCTGGCTGATTCCCGTAAAGCGCAGGAAATTTTCCATGCCACTTTGCGCGCTGCCGCGGAACAAGCCGCGGCCGGTGAACCACCGGCCGATCGACTCTGGTTTTTTCGCGACGCGCGATGGCGATGTTTGGAAGCAGGAGAACAGGGGATACAGGCGGAAGATTGGGAGATGGAACAGGAGTCCCTTTCCAATTCGGGCCCCGCCCAAATGGCCAAACTGGCGTCAAACCAGCTCGCCATCTGGATTTCCGCGGCGCCTGATCCACAACGGACGGCGCTGGCGCTTTTTTATCTGGACGAATTTGATCGCGCGGAATTACTCGACTTGACCGATTTGAAATCGAGTGAATTGGCCAAGCTGCTTTCCAATGGTCGCCATGAATTTCAGGCCTGGCTCAACGCGACGGTGCCGATGACGGAACCATGAGCGCGCTTTCCCGTCATCAACGCATGCTGGTTCAATGTGCACCGATCAGCGAAGCGCACGTGACCGACCGCAGCATGCGTGTGGCCTTGCATCGAGCGCAAAAGACGGAGGAATTTGGCACGCAACAAAGTTTTGATCGTGCGGTCGCTGAATTGGTCCGCGGCATCGAAATTCCGCAGGAAATTACGGAGTGGGTGCCGCCCGATGCGTTCATTTCTCGTCCCCAACGAAGCTGGAAAAGGCTTCTGGCCAATCCAGCCATCCTGGCAACCTGCCTGGCCATCATTGTGATCGCAGTGATCGTCACTTATCACGTGGTCGATCGAATGAATCGTTTTCCCGGCGAAACGACGGCGCGTCGCTTGTTGACTGTCGCTTCCTCCACTCATTCGATGATGCTGGATCCGGTCAAGACGAATGCCGGAGCCCTGGGCGATTTGTTTTTCATGAAACATCGCCTCTCCCATTATGACGTACCCGCGGAGTTTGCCGACCTTCGAACACTTGGAACCCGCGTTTTTGATGACGAGGAAGGTCAGCGCGTCGCGCAGGTTTGGGTGGTCGAGAAACACATGCAGTTCTTCTTATTTCCCGCGGAACGAGATGCTAAGACCGGTGCGATCGAACATTTTGATGGCTGGCGACCGGTCGACCAGGAGGGTTGGGCGGGAATCGTAAAGGAAGAAAACGGTGTTTGCTTCATGGCGGCCCTGCGCGGGCGGCAGAAAGATCTTGCTTCCTACATGTCGGGCAAGGACTGAGAACTTCCGGTCGCAAGCGGCGGGCGGTTCCGCCTGATTGACACTGCCTCTCGTTCGATTAACTCTTTGTGCTCGCGCCAGGGTAGCTCAGCGGTAGAGCAGGGGACTCATAAGCCCTTGGTCGGGAGTTCAATTCTCCCCCCTGGCAGTGTTCCGCTTAATCTTCAATTCGAAGTCGTCTGGAATTTCGGCAGTTGGTACGCGGTAGCACCTTGCGCAGGCCGATTGAGCATTGAACGTTGGCAGCTCGGTGGCTAACAACGATCTCTGGCAAAAGCTTTTCACCGGCGGAAATGATTACCGGCTGACGCGCTTCGTCATTCTGCGCTTTGTCGGCTTCATCTATGCGATTGCATTTTTGGTTGCGGCTAATCAGCTGGTGCCATTGATCGGTGCTCATGGATTGACTCCGGCCTGGGAATATCTCGGACGTTTGCATAGTCACTTTGGTTCACGTCACGCCGCGATGCTTCAGGCACCGACCTTGTTTTGGTTCGGCATCTCCGATCGCGTCCTGGTAATTTTTGCATGGACCGGCTTCTGCCTTTCGTTGGTTGTCCTCGCCGGCTACGCGAATGCGATTGTGATGACGATTTTGTGGGCGATGTACATGTCGATCGTCCACATCGGTCAGATTTGGTACGGTTATGGTTGGGAAACCCAGCTTCTCGAGACGGGTTTTCTGTCGATTTTTCTCTGCCCGTTGCTCGACGCTCGGCCTTTTCCGAAACGCCCGCCGCCCTTGCTGGTTCTATGGCTGTTCCGTTGGCTTGGTTTTCGAATCATGATCGGGTCCGGATTAATCAAACTGCGCGGCGATCCGTGTTGGCGCGACCTAACCTGCCTGTTTTATCACTACGAAACTCAACCGATCCCCAATCCGATCAGCCGGTATTTGCATTTCTCCCCTCATTGGCTGCTCAAATTTGAAGTGCTCTGGAACCACTTCGTGGAACTGGTTGTCCCATGGTTTTCGTTTGGTCCGCGCATGGCCCGCCACATTGCCGGTGTTTTGTTGGTCACGTTCCAAATCTTTCTAATTATTAGCGGCAATCTTTCGTTCCTGAACTACCTGACCATCATTCCATTTTTGGCCTGCTTTGATGACACCTTTTGGAGACGCATTCTGCCTGACGTATTCGTTAGGCGATGCCCGGCCGCGACGATGGCACAATCCGATGAAACGGCCGTCGTGGGTAACTCCGGCCCATCCACTCCTGCGAGTTGGAACGATCGTATCCTGCATATTCAAATCGGAGTATCCGTCGCGCTGGCGATAGTCGTCGGCTGGCTCAGTGTCGCCCCGGTCACGAACTTGATTTCGAATCGTCAGATGATGAATGCGTCGTTTGATCCGCTGAATCTGGTAAATACCTACGGTGCCTTCGGTTCCGTAGGCAAAGAGCGGTTCGAAATCGTGTTTGAAGGAACCGCCGACGCGAGACTGACCGATAATACCGTTTGGAAAGAATATGAGTTCAAGTCGAAACCGGGAGACCCGAATCGACGACCCCCGTTCGTTGCGCCATATCAACCGCGGCTCGATTGGCAGATCTGGTTCGCGGCCATGGCGTCACCGGCCGACTATCCATGGACATTCCAGTTTGTCTGGAAACTTCTGCACAATGATCGCGACACGCTTTCCTTGATCGCGAGCAATCCATTTCCGGAGGCACCGCCCCATTATATTCGCGCGCGCCTCTATCATTATTCATTTGCCCCAATTGGGGAAAAAGGTTGGTGGCGGCGTGAACCGATCGGCGAGTGGCTTCCGCCCCTTTCGACCGATAACAAGGACTTCCGCGACTTGTTAGGTCAAATGCGCTGGTTCGAGTGAATCTTGAGAAAACATTCCCTGTCGTTCGAGGTGCGCGACTGTTTCCCGGAACATGCGGTAGCCAAAATGTCCCTGCCGTACTCGGAGCAATTCGGATCCACGCCATTTTTGATGAATCATCTCCAGATCGCCTGGTCGCACGATGATGTCGTAGTCGCCCGACACAAAAAGGATTCGTGTTGGATCGCACTCCGGCTCCCCATGCAGAGGCGAGCTTAAGTGATAATGGCGCGCCACCAGTTCCGGCTCGACGCCGGCTCGCTGGAGTTCGCGCCGCATCGTCTTGGAAACAGGATTGTTCCAGATCGCATGCTCGACGTTCACGATCGGCGCCATTAACGCCAGGAATCGGAAATCCCGCTCCACCGTGGCCAGTAACGCGCCGATCCAACCCCCGTAACTCGTACCCAGGATGGCAAATTCATTCGAGCCGGCCTGGCGCAGCAGATCGATCAGTTGACGCAATTCAATCACGCCTTGTCGTAATGCTTCAGCGTTGCGGATAAGGTCCGCGGTGATGGCGAGTTCACCATTCCAATAACCAGCCGGTACTCGCGAATAATGGTAGGGCAGATGAACGAAACACGCGTTCCAGCCTAACGAGTTGAAATGCGCGGCCCAGCGCCGGTAACCGATCTGCGTGGCAGACATCAACGCGTGCAACATGAGAACGGTCGGGGCTCGCCATCCCTTGGCGCACGGGTACAGATCCACCCGCGCCACATCGTTAATCGGAAATTGCGTTCGGATCGGACTTTCCCAGGTGATTGTTCGAACGGAGTCATCGTCGATCTCTCCAACCCGATCACTGTTGAGCGGAACCGCGTAGTATTCGTGCGGCGTCATCTTTTCGTGTTTGACCACATAACGTTCCATTTCTTCCCGGCTGCGGCCGTTGAGACGGTGCCGCGACTGCAACACGTTCGTGGAAGCGCACATCGCAAAATCGACGATGCCGGCGCGAAATGGACGACGAATGTTGTCGCCACGGCGCTGTTTCGCCGTGTCCTTGACGTTTGTATTTTGCGCCGACGCACCGCGGCCGCTCCCATGCATTCGTTCCTGTGGCGGATGGGGCAGATCGTCCGCCATTAAGCCGAACCTTTGGCGCACGTCGGAATACAAATTCTGAAAAGCGGCGGCAAGTTCCGCGTCCATTTGTTTTCGGGCATTCTGTTTCGAGAGATCCGGCCGGGGCGAAATTCGTTGCCCGAAAGCAATCCAAATGGGGACACGTCGAAACGGGAGCCAGTTGCGCGCGGCATAGAGGCGATCGGTTCCGATGATCACACAAGGGAGGACTGGCACCTCTGCCATGTGAGCCAACGCCGCGGCCCCGGCTCGAAGAGGAGCGCCCTCGAGCAAGGATCGCGCGCCATCACGGATGCCTCCTTCGGGAAAAATTCCCACGATTCGACGATCATGTAATCGATTCAGCGCGGTTCGAATCGTTTTCGAGTCGGCTCGGTCTCGCGCGGCGGGAAAGGCGTCGACCGCCCGGAGCAGGAATCCAAGGATCGGATTGGGAAAGAATTCTTCCATCGCCATCCAGTCGATTTTTCGCCTAACGACACCGGAAATGACAAAAGGATCGAAATGACTGATGTGATTCGACGCCAGGAGAAAAGCGCCGGGACTATTTGCTCGCGCACCGTGCAATATGTGGACCCGGCCGGCATAGGCGAAAAGGAGGCGCATCAATTTTGCCGCGAGCCAGTTCGCGGCGAAGTGGTACCAATAGCCAATGACCAATGCTGAAGGACGAGAGGTTGGCGCCATTCTGGTGGTGGGGCCGTTCGTCATTTTGACATTTGGTTCGTCATTCCTCATTCGTGCTGCGGCATGCATCTGCCGTGGCCTGGCATTTCTTGAGATCCAATTTGCCCGACGCCAAAACGGGAATCGCATCCAGACGACAAACGTTCTTTGGAATCCAGAGATTGGGCACGCCCGCACTGCGAAGTTTTTCGCGCAGATCGACGAGGTTGATGTCTATCGCCGATAGTATCATCAAAGCTTCGCCTTTGCTTTCGTCGACCACACCGACAACCGCGACCATTCGCGTATCGCTCCCGGCCAGGCCCAACGCATCTACGATTTTGTGCTCAACGGATTCGTGCGGCACCATTTCGCCGCCAATTTTCGAAAACCGCGAAAGGCGTCCCTCGATAAAAAGAAATCCATCTTCATCAAACCGCCCGATATCGCCAGTCTTGAACCATCCGTCATGGAGCACGTCCGCGGTTCGTTCCGGATCATTCAGGTATCCTTCGAAAATATTGGCGCCGCGCAGCCAAAGCATTCCGGTGTCGAGCAGCGACAATTTTCGGTCCGTTTCCGGTTCGCGAATTTCAGCGGCGATGCCCGGCGCCATTTTTCCGACCGAGCCGAAACGATTGGTCGGCTGGACGAGTTGGCCACGCCTGGTGGGTTTTCCTTCCGGCAGATTCACACTGACGACCGGTGCGGTTTCGGTCAGGCCGTAGCCTTCAAAAACATGTTTGCCGAATTTTCGCTCGAATGTTTCGGCGAGTTCGAGTGGCAGCTTTTCGGCGCCGGTAATGATCAAACGGAGGCTTTGGAATTGTTCGGGATCGGCTTTGCGAAGATAGCCTCGAAGAAATGTGGGAGCGGCGAGGAGAAGAGTGATGCGGTGATTCTGAATCAACGCCGCGTTCTTGGCCGATTCCAAAGGATTCGGGGTGGTGATCGTGCGAACGCTTTCAATCAGAGGGTACCAAAGGGTAACGGTCGATCCGAAGCTGTGAAAAAATGGCAACGAGGCGAGAATGGCATCCTCCTCGGTCGCATTCAGGAGCACGTTAAATTGTTCGACATTGCCAAGAATATTGCGATGACTCAGCACCACTCCTTTTGGCTCGCCCGAACTTCCGCTGGTAAAAAGCAGGATCGCTTCTTTGTGCGCGCCGGTTCGCGGAATCTGTAGTAATCGAATCAGCAGGAAGGCGGGACAGATTACTGCCAGCAACCACCAGAACACGATTCGCGACTTCATTGGCGGTAAGAACTCGTCCAGTTTCAAGGTCTTCTCCGGCCAGGGAAAATCTTTCACTCGTTCCATGAATGGTGTGGCCGAGATTGCGACGCGAATGTTTGCCCGCTTCAGGCAGGATTCGTTGGCCGCGCGGCCGATGGTAAAATTCAGATCAACGGGAACTTTTCCCGCCAGAGTCACCGCCAGATTGGCAACGACCGCGCCTTTGCTGGCCGGCAACACAATCGCAATCCGCTCGTCCGGGTAGTTTTGACGCAGATTTCGACTCAACGCTGCAGCTGCACCGAGCAACTTTGCCCGTTGTAATTTCGACCCATCTATTCCATCCACCACTGCAGTTTGAAAACGACGATGTTTCAAGCCGCGGACGCACGCTTCGGCCACATGGCGATCGAGAGCAGGTCGGCGACTGAAACAAAACTCTCCCAGCTTTAAGAGCTCTTCCCGTAACGTCGGGATGTCGGCCTTGTTCTTCGGCAGGCGATTGCCGAATGCCACGGTGACTCGATACGGAAATCGTTTCGGCAGCTTTCGGAAAAACTTTCCGCCCTGAAAAGAAAAGATGGAACCCCAGAGCTGGTCAAGCCAGACCGGCACGACCGGCGCATCGGCATGACGAGCCAGCAATTCATAGCCGCGTTGGAGTCGCAGCAACGTCCCTCCACGCTCGAGCTGGCCTTCGGGAAAGAGACAAACAATTCCACCGCGTCGAATTTCCTCAGCCGCCAACCGCATGGCGTCTTTAGCGCGGCGAGCGCTGATCGGAATGCAGCCGGCAAGGACCAAAAAGGGATGAAGAAATTTATTCCGATAAAACTCTTCATCCACGATGTAATGGATGCGCCGCGGGCACGCCAGTTGCAGGACAATCGCGTCTACGAACGAAATGTGGTTCGGCAGCAGCAAAAATCCGCCTGACGGCAATCGTTCTTGACCGAATGCGCTGACTCGGTAGACGATTCGCGCGACTGACGAGCCAAAAAAATAAAACACGCGGCTTAATGCAGAATCAGTCACGGTTATGAATTACAATGGGCCGACAGTGACGGGCAATGGCCAATTGTCGAGTGGCATCTCACAGACGGTTACGCGGTATGCGCCGCGAGCCTTGTTTCTGTTGGTATTGATCAATCTCTTTAATTATATGGACCGTCAGGTTCTGGCCGCCGTCGAGCCCGATATTCGAGCCAGTTTTCTGGCCAACGATCCGCACGCGATGACGAAAAGTGCGTTACTGGGAGATGCCTTTTTTGTTACTTATTTTCTCAGCGCGCCTCTGCTGGGGCTGCTGGCGGATCGAATATCGCGCTGGGTAATCGTCGGCGTTGCGGTCATCTTATGGAGTCTTGCCACCGGAGGCTCCGGTCTGGCGGCGAGTTTCGGCGTGTTGTTCGCCACCCGAGTTTTTGTGGGCATCGGCGAAGGGGGCTACGGCCCGGCTGCGCCGACAATCTTGGCGGACCTGTTTCCGATCGAGAAACGGGGACGGGTTATCGCGATTTTTTGCTCGGCCATTCCGGTCGGAAGCGCAATCGGTTACATGATCGGCGGATTGGTGGGGGTGAAGTGGGGGTGGCGGTGGGCTTTCGGCATGCTCGCTCCTCCGGGTTTGATTCTGGGATTGCTCTGTTTCTGGCAACGCGATCCGCGGGTGAGCGCGCACCACGTCGTTCAGGAATCTCCGCGTCGAAGACTCGCTGATTACCTGAATTTGTTCCGAACCCGTTCGTATTTGTTCAATTGCGCCGCGCAAACCTTGATGACGTTCGCCACCGGTGGTCTGGGCTACTGGATCTCGGAATATCTGAGCTATCGGCAACAGAGTCCTGCCTCTGCGCGAACGATTTTTGGACTGATTGTGGTCGTTGCCGGATTGACGTCCACTCTGATTGGGGGGTTTGCCGCCGATCGATTGCGCCCACGATTTCCTGGATCTGATTTTTGGGTTTCGGGAATCGGGATGCTGATTTCGTGTCCGACCTTTGTCATCGCACTTTATCTACCTTTTCCTGCGGCGTGGTTGGGAATGTTTGTCGCCGTCTTTTTCATGTTCCTCAATACCGGACCATCCAACACTGCTCTGGCGAACGTTTCTTTGCCCCTGGTGAGAGCCACCGCGTTTGCCGTGAACATTCTTGTCATTCACTTGTTAGGCGACGTGCAGGCGTTCTGGATGCTTGGATTCATTGGCGACCATTCAAATATTCGAGTGTCGTTTCTTTTCGTTTCGGCGGTTCTTCTTGCTTCGGGGTTGACCTGGCTGGCCGGAGCCAAATATTTGCCGGGCGACACGGCCGCAGTGGAATCCGCTACGGCCAAGTCGGCTCTTGCCTAACGAATCTCACGGCGAACATAAATTCCTACATCGCCGATACGATCGGTGTAGATGTATTGTTCGCGGACATACTCCACGAGCGTCGGAGCGAATTTTGCCAGCTCATCTTGTTCCGCGAGTAATACCATCGCCGGTGGATCGTGCTCAGCTTGCTCCACCAGTTTCTCATGATCGCTGTCCGTTTGGTCGCCCGGCCACAAGTAATTCCAGTGGGTCGGATTTCGACGCTCCGATAAAAAATAAAACATTGGCTGATAAGGCAGAATCAGGATCGAACGGTTCGCGGGAACATCCTGTTGAAGCTTTTCAAAAAAATTCTGGATTGCCTCGGCTCGTGCGACGCGAACGCCGCCACGCGGAAGATTTAACAGTTCCTTCTGTTCCGACATATCCGGCAACGCGACCGGTCGCAGAATCCACAAGAACGATGCAATCAATAATAACAGGGCGGCGGAGACGATGTTTTGAATACCGCGAGAATGGTCGATCACCTCGCGCAGCATCGACCAGCCGAATCCGGCAAGAAGAAAAAACGGCGGCAGCGTCATCAATATGTGGGTGACGTCCGAGCGAACCAGCACCTGGAGATAAAAAAGTGCCGACCAAACGAGAAGGAATGTCAGCACGGCCTCCGGTAATTCAAAGCGGCGGCGAATAATCGATTGCGCAACGTAGATGGCCACGATGCCCTGCACCATCGGGGGGAGATAAAATAAAAGCGCGGTGGCAGTGTCGAGGAAGGATTCCTGGCCAAACAGTTTTGGAAACGGCAGAGCGCTGGTTTTTCGATATGTGGCGAAAGGAAAGACCACCAGTTGCCGAAACATTTCCGGTAAAGCGCCCACACTCCACCAGACGATGAGCAACGTAATGCAAACAGTGGCAATCCCGACGAACCAGAGAACGAGGCAGCGCAGACTTGACGGGTTAAACCCATTAAGTTTGTGCGCGGGCTCATTGTCGGATTCGCCTCGTTGCGACCGCGCAAAGTGCAGCGCAAGCGCCAGGGTGACGATCGCCAGGCCGGTGTAGAGCGCCTGATCGTGCCGCAGAAAAAGCGAAATCGCGCTGACCATGCCGGCGGCAAATGCGATCCAGACCCGTCCGAATCGGATGGCAGCGACAAAAAGCAGGACGGACAGCAGAGAACCGGCAATTCCCTGCCAAACGGCAAAAGGCACAAACCGCATATACGGCATGCCCAACACGCAAACGGGCGCCGCGCTGACCAAAGAAAGAACCGGTCCCATCCAGTTCCGGCCGATCGCGTAAATCAGCAGCGGCAGCAGAAAAAAGACAACCAGACCAAAAATTCGCAGGGAGAGAAGGGACGTGCCGCCGACTTTGAACGCGAGCGCGGTCGTGTAGTAGGAAAGGGGAGGCTGCAGACTAACGAAATCGCGATGCGGAATCTCTCCGTTTATGACCCGCACGGTTCCGTAGGCCAGCAGCCCTTCATCACGCCAATCGACCCACGCGCGCCAGCGCGGATATGCGACAGCCACGGCGAGTAAAACCAAGGCGGCAATGCAAAGCAGGTCGAGAAGTCGGTTCTTGCGGGAAATCCACATCGACTAGGAATGAAATCCTTGGGACGCGCCGACGCAATGGGAAGGAAGGTCGAATTGTTGCACGCGGGAGCGACATCGCTGACAGCGAGGAGCGGCAGTGTCCTCGACCGCCGACGAATTTAGACGGCGACCCGGACGTCGCCCCTCATTGAGCGGCACGGCGATTGGCAATGCCTTCGAAGGCGAAGGCAGCATTGCTTGAGTGGCTACCCAACTGCTACTTCTTCTTTTCCTTCTTCGGCTTGGATTCTTTCGATTCCTTTGGCTCTTTGGCAGTGGGCTCTTTGGTGGTCTTCTTCGATTCGCCGGGGCGATACTCTTCCTGCTCTGCCGCAGCGAACGCTTTCTCCAGGCCAACCATGTCTTCGCCAGGTCGCAGTGTATCGAAGGTCTCGGCTTCCTTGCGCAACTGCTCTTCCGAGTAGTTAGCCGCTTTGATCGAAAGACCGATTCGACGCTCGACTTTGTCGACTTTGATGACACGTGCTTCGACTTCCTGGCCGACCTTGAGCACGTCTTTCACCTTGGCGACGTGATCTTCGCTCAATTGAGAAATGTGAACGAGACCATCAATGTCGTCGGCCAGCTGAACGAACGCGCCAAAGCTGGCGAGCTTGGTGACTTTGCCCTGGACCAGATCACCGATCTTGTATTTCTGATCGATGTTCTTCCATGGGTCTTCACTCAGTTGCTTAATGCCGAGACTGATCCGTTGGTTCGTCTTGTCGATATCGATGACCTCGGCCTCGACTTCGTCGCCTTTCTTAAAGACCTCGCTGGGATGATTGACTTTGCGCGTCCAGCTCAAATCGGAGACGTGAATCATCCCGTCGATTCCTTCGTCGAGCTCAACGAACGCGCCGTACGCGGTCATATTGCGAATTTTGCCTTTGACCCGGCTGCCAATCGTAAACTTCTTCTCAATCTCATCCCACGGATTCGTTTCGAGCTGGCGCAAACCGAGAGAAATTTTCTGCTCTTCCTTGTTCACGCCGAGGACCACGGCTTCGACTTCCTGGCCGACGGTTAAAATATCCGATGGACGCATGATGCGTTTGGTCCAGGAAAGTTCGGAAACGTGAATCAGACCTTCGACGCCCTCCTCGAGTTCCACGAAGGCCCCGTAGGGAACGAGATTGGTTATTTTGCCTTTCACCTTTTGACCAGCCGGGAACCGTTCTTCAATTTGATCCCACGGATTTTTCTGGGTTTGTTTCAGGCCTAACGAAACGCGCTCTTTTTCCTTGTTGATGTCGAGCACCTGCACTTCGAGCTGCTGACCCACTTTGACGAGCTCGCTCGGATGTCCGAGACGGCCCCAGGTCATGTCGGTGATGTGAAGCAGACCGTCCATCCCGTCGAGATCGATGAATGCGCCGAAATCGGTCAGGTTCTTCACCGTGCCATTCACGCGGTCGCCGACCTTCACGCTTTCCATGAATTTCTGGCGCTTCTCGCTCCGCTCCTGCTCGATCAATTCGCGCCGGCTGAGCACGACATTGCGGCGATCGTCATTAATTTTGACGATTTTAAAATCGTAAGTGTTGCCGACGAATTGCTGGAGATCTTTCGGCGGAACAATATCAATTTGGGAAGCAGGCAAGAACGCTTCGACGCCGATATTCACCATCAATCCGCCTTTGACGACCGATTTCACTTTGCCTTTGATCAGGCCATCTTCCTGAAAAACGCTGGCAATTTTATTCCAGTTCTGGCGATAAGCGGCTTTTTCTTTGGAAAGGACCACCATGCCTTCGTCGTTCTCGAGTCGCTCGAGCAAGACATCGACTTCGTCGCCAACTTCGAGATTATCGACGTCCTCGAATTCGTTGATTGGAATGACGCCTTCGGATTTATAACCAATGTCGACCAGCACTTCACGTGGGCGGACTTCTAAAATACGTCCTTTTACGATGCTGCCTTCACGGAAGTCCGGCATCGGCTTCGACATTACATCCTGCATTTGAATCATAATAAAAAGAGGCTCCTTCAGCCTGAGGATTTCCACTTCGCGAGAGGCGGAAATTTGGGAGCGCACACTAGGCGTTTTCCGGGGTTCGGTCAACTCTCGAGCGCCGGCCAGTTTCGGCGAGCGGAGATTGCTCCGGGTGAAGCTGGCAGGTAGGATGATAACCTACACTGCCGCACGATTGATTAACAAGGCTCCGGGGAGAGTCTAACCCGAAGACATAGTAACCACAGGGGTTGCTGGCGGGTCATAATGATGGGAACTCCAGATGACCCTGCTTCCACAAACTCATGGCCAACCGAAAAAAGATTTTCATCATCATCGTTGCAGTTCTCCTCCTTCTGATTGGCTGGTGGAGTTGCCATCGCAATTCCGGTAGCGGACAGGCCGGCGGAAACTCCGGCGGTGGAAGGCGCGGAGGTGCCATGGGCGGTGGCGGCCCGGTGCCGGTGGTCACGGCCAAGGTCGAGCAAAAGGACATGCCGATCTATCTGGATGGTCTCGGCACCGTTCAGGCATTCAACACGGTGACGGTCCATCCGCGAGTCGATGGCGCGCTGGTCCAAGTCAGTTTCATTGAAGGCCAGGAGGTAAAAACAGGTGACTTGCTGGCGGTGGTTGATCCCAAACCGTACCAAGCAGCACTCGATCAGGCGAACGCGCAGGCTGCGCTCGACCAGGTCACCTTAAAAAGACAGGCAGATCTGCGCGCGAAAAACGTGATCGCGCCTCAGGATTACGATACAGCCGTGGCAAATGCTGAAAAGTCGAAGGCGGCTGCCGAAGCGGCGCAGGTAAATTTCGATTACTGCTCGATCAAATCTCCCATCGATGGTCGTACGGGGGTGCGATTGGTGGACATCGGCAATGTGGTTCACGCCGCCGATACGACGGGGATCGTTGTCATTACCCAGCTGCATCCGATCTCGGTAGTGTTCACTTTGCCGGAACAAAATTTGCAATCGATTTTGAATGCGGGCGGGGCGAGCGGCGGCCTGAAAGTCATCGCACTGGATCGGGCCAATACCGCCGCCTTGGATGAAGGTTCGCTGGCCGTGGTAGATAACGAGATCGATCAAACGACCGGAACGGTGAAATTAAAGGCCACCTTTCCGAATAACGATCTCAAACTTTGGCCGGGAAAATTCGTAAACGCGCGGTTGGTGTTGACCACGCAAAAGAACGCCACGGTTATTCCTTCTGCGGTGGTTCAGCGCGGACCAAACGGCACCTACGCATATGTGATTAAACCGGATAAGACGGCCGAGATGCGACCGATCAAAGTCGCGCAAACGGAAAACAATCTGGTGCTGGTGCAAAGCGGTTTGCAGGCCGGTGAAGACGTCGTGGTCGATGGCCAATACAAGTTGCAACCCGGCTCGCATGTCGAGCTGACTTCGCCACCAACGCAGGGACAAACGAAACCGATCGCTTCCGCCAAACCACACAAGCCGACGAAATCGTGAGCATATCCGAGCCTTTCATCCGCCGCCCGGTCGCGACTTCGCTGATGATGGTCGGCGTGATTCTGCTCGGAATTCTCGGATATAAATTGCTCCCGATCTCGGCGCTGCCAACGGTCGATTTCCCGACCATCGAAGTGACCACGTTTTATCCGGGAGCGAGCGCCGACGTGATGGTTTCCTCCGTCACGACGCCTCTGGAACGGCAGTTCGGGCAGATCAGCGGACTGGCATCGATGAATTCCACCAGCTCGTTTGGAACATCGACTGTCACCTTGCAATTTGTGCTCGATCGCTCAATCGATGTCGCGGCGCAGGATGTCCAGGCGGCCATCAACGTGGCCGGCGGTTTTTTGCCAAAGGATCTGCCCAACCCGCCCAAGTACAACAAAGTGAATCCGGCCGACACGCCGATTCTGACTTTGTCGATCACTTCGGACAGTCTTCCACTCGATAAGGTGAACGATTATGCCGACACCTTGCTCGCGCAAAAATTGAGCGAGGTCACGGGTGTCGGATTGGTGACAATTGAAGGAAATCAAAAACCGGCCGTGCGCGTGCAGGTGAATCCGGCGGCGATTTCATCGCTCGGTCTCAGCTTGGAAGATATCCGGACGATTTTAGGTCAGGCCAACGTGAACGCTCCAAAAGGAAGTTTCGATGGGCCGCGGCAAGCCTTCACCATCGGATCGAACGATCAGATTTTTTCGGCGGAAGCGTACAAGCCGATCATCGTTGCTTACAAAAACGGCGCGCCCATTCGCATGAGCGATGTGGCCAACGTCGTCGACGGCGTGGAGAACGATCAGCTCGGCGCATGGGTCAGTTCAAAAAACAGCGAGAAGCCTGCCGTTCTGCTCGATGTCCAACGGCAGCCGGGCGCGAACATCATTCAAACGGTGGATCGTGTGAAGCAGTTGCTACCCCGACTGACGGCATCGTTGCCCCCATCGGTGCACGTCAATGTTCTGGCAGACCGCACGGAAACGATTCGCGCGTCCGTTCATGATGTTCAATTCACCCTGCTCCTGACCGTCGCGCTCGTCGTGCTGGTGATGTTTCTCTTTCTAAGAAAACTTTGGACGACGGTCATCACCAGCGTGGCGTTGCCGCTGTCGTTGATCGGCACGTTCGGCATCATGTATCTGGCCGGGTTCAGCCTCGATAACCTGTCGTTGATGGCGTTGACCATCTCCACCGGCTTCGTCGTGGACGATGCAATTGTCATGATTGAAAACATTGTCCGCTTCATCGAAGCGGGCGATCCGCCGATGGAAGCAGCGTTAAAAGGTGCCAAGCAAATCGGGTTCACCGTCATTTCCCTGAGTCTGTCGCTCATTGCCGTTTTCATCCCCCTTTTGTTCATGACCGGAATCGTCGGCCGGCTGTTCCGCGAATTTGCCATTACGCTGAGCGTCGCCGTCGCCGTCTCCGCGTTCGTTTCGCTGACCCTGACGCCGATGATGTGCGCGAAGTTACTCGAGACCGAAGGAGAAGACGAAGAGGAGCATCGCGGAAAATTTTACCAGCGGACGGAAGAATATTGGACGCGGTTCCGGGATTGGTATGAATACGGGCTGCGCTGGGTCCTGGCTCATCAGCGATTCGTTTTGAACGTCGCAATCATTACCCTCGTGGCCACGATTTTCCTCTACATCGTGATACCGAAAGGCCTGCTCCCGGAACAGGATACCGGAGTGATCGTCGGCGTGACTGATGCCGCGGAAAATATTTCTTTCGCCGCCATGATGCAGCGAGTTCACGCAGTTTCCGATATCGTCAGGCGCGATCCGGACGTGGCCACTGTTTCGGCCTCGGTCGGAGCCGGGACAGTCAACGCGACGGTGAACACCGCCCGGCTCTTCATTGTTCTGAAACCGCACAACCAGCGTGCCGGCGCGGAGCAGATTATCGAGCGATTGCGAAACGCGACCCGCAACGTGGAAGGTGTTTCGCTCTTTATGCAAGCGGCCCAGGACTTGCAAATTGACTCCCGCGTCAGTCGAACTCAGTTCCAATATATTCTCCAGGACGCGGATGCGGCCGAGTTGGGAGCGTGGACGGCGAAACTTGTCCAAAAACTCGGAACGTTGCCGCAACTGAGCGACGTGGCCAGCGATCAACAGGTCAATGGTTTGCAATTGAATGTGGATGTCGTTCGCGAAAAAGCATCCCGGTTGAACGTCTTGACCCAGGCAATCGACGACACGCTTTACGACGCCTTCGGCCAGCGGCAGGTCTCGATCATTTTCACGCAGCTCAATCAATTTCGGGTGATTCTGGAAGTCGAACCGCAGTTTCGTGAATCGCCCGATGTGCTCGATAAAATTTATGTGAAGTCGAGCACGGGTCAGCCGGTGCCGTTAAGTGCCTTTGCCACGATGCGCGTGAGCAACACTCCGCTTTCTGTTCCGCATCAGGGACAATTCCCGGCAGCGACCATCTCTTTTAATTTGCGCAACGGCAGCTCGCTCAGTCACGCGATACCGGCGATTGAAAAAGCGGAGCGCGAAATCGGTCTGCCAAATACGATCACCACCACGTTCACCGGGGCCGCGGCTGAATTTCGGTCGTCGCTCACGAGCGAACCGCTCCTGATTTTGGCCGCCGTGATCGTGATCTACATCGTTCTCGGCGTCCTTTACGAAAGTTATATCCATCCGATTACAATTCTTTCCACTTTGCCCTCCGCCGGGGTGGGCGCTTTGCTCGCCCTGCTGATTTGCGGAACAGATTTTTCACTGGTCGCGTTGATTGGAGTTATTCTTCTCATTGGCATCGTTAAGAAGAACGCGATCATGATGATCGATTTTGCGCTGGAAGCGGAGCGGAAGGACGGAATGTCGCCGGAGGAATCGATCTATCAGGCGTGCTTGTTGCGATTTCGTCCAATCATGATGACAACGGCCGCGGCCTTGCTTGGTGCGCTGCCGCTGGCGCTGGAGCACGGAACCGGCAGCGAACTGCGCCGGCCGATGGGAATTGCCATCGTTGGCGGCTTGATTCTGTCGCAGTTCCTGACGCTTTACACCACGCCGGTGATTTATCTTTATCTCGATCGTCTTGGACATTGGCTCGAGGAACGGCGCAATCGCGGCCGGGTGGAGCAAGCGGAGTTGCCGTTGAGAACCACCACAAAATTGGAGCCCGCACCTGAATTTGCCGGAGTGGATGGCAACAATGAACGACTGGATTTTTAGCCGGCTCGCTGACCGGATCGCGGATTTCGTCAGTCCGGGCGACACGGCCTTTCGTGCGGCTGATTTGTGCTCCCATCGCTTCCCTTCCGGTCGTATCTGCTTCGGCAATAAACGCGGTGTCAGACTTGACCGGTTTAACCGGTCAAGTTGCTCGGGACCGAATCGATGAATATCTCCGAGCCCTTCATTCGCCGTCCCGTTGGGACATCGTTGCTGGCGGCCGGCGTGTTGTTGTTAGGCGCGGTGGCTTATCATTTTCTTCCCGTGGCGCCGCTGCCCCATGTCGATTTTCCGACGATTTCCGTTAGCGCGCAGGAGCCGGGGGTGGATCCGGCGACGGCCGCGTCGTCACTGGCCGCACCACTCGAGCGACGATTCGCGGAGATTGCCGGAGTGAATGAAATCACCTCGATCAGTTCGTTAGGCGGTTCCAACATTACCATTCAGTTCGACCTCAATCGCGATATCAACGGAGCGGCGCGTGACGTGCAAAGCGCGATTGATGCGGCCTCGGGGGAATTGCCCAGCGGACTTCCGCAGCCGCCGTTCTATCGCAAAGCGAACCCTTCCGACGCTCCGATCATGGTCCTGGCGATGACTTCGGACGCGCAGCCGTTGTCGGAAGTTTACAATCTTGCCGACCAAATTATCGGCCAGCGGATCAGTCAGATTGAAGGCGTCAGTCAGGTTACCATTGGCGGCGGGGCGAATTCGGCCGTGCGGGTGCAGATTAACCCGGTCGCTCTGGCTTCGATGGGTTTGAGCCTGGAAGATATTCGCACCACCCTTTCGCAGGTGAATGTGCTTTCACCCAAAGGAGCGCTCGATGGTCAGCAACAGCGTTACGTCATCGCCAGCAATGACCAGCTCACGCAAGCCGACGAATATTTACCGATCATTGTCGCGCAGCACAACGGCACGGCGGTTCCGTTGCGTGACGTCGGCACGGCCATAGACGCCCAGGCCAATCGCGACCAAGCCGGCTTGTTCAACAACAAACGCGCCGTCTTGCTGGTCATTTTCAAACAACCCGACGCCAATGTGGTCCGAACGACTGACGCGATTCACGCAATCTTGCCGCAATTGCGCACCTGGTTGCCGCCGAGCGTGCATCTCGAAGTCATGAGCGATCGAACCATCACGATTCGGTCCTCGGTTCGCGATGTGCAGATTACTCTGATTTTCACGATGGCGCTCGTCGTCATGGTGATGTTTCTATTTCTCAGACGATTCTGGCCGACGTTCATCTCCGGAATCACCATGCCGCTCGCGCTGGCGGGCACTTTCGGAGTGATGTGGCTCTGCGGTTACAGCCTCGACAACCTTTCGCTCATGGCTCTGACCGTTTCGACCGGGTTTGTGGTGGATGACGCGATTGTCGTGATCGAGAACATCGTCCGGTTCATCGAGCAGGGCCATTCACCGATGCAGGCAGCGTTGAAGGGGGCGCGCCAAATCGGGTTCACCGTAATTTCGATCAGTCTCTCGCTGGTGGCCGTTTTCATTCCGCTTCTATTTATGGGCGGGATTATCGGACGGTTGTTCCACGAATTTGCCGTCACTCTCAGCGCAGCGATTATCGTTTCGGGAGTTGTTTCATTAACGCTGACGCCGATGCTTTGTGGTCAGTTTTTGCGACGCGACGAAGCGGGTCGGAAACGCGGGCGTATTGAAAACGTGAGTGAAAAATGGTTCGATGCGATGCTGGGATTTTACGAACGCACGCTCAAGTGGGTGTTGCAGCGCGAGGCTCTCATGCTTGTCATTACGGCCGGAGTGATCGTGGCGACGGTCTTTCTTTACATCATCGTTCCCAAGGGATTTTTCCCGCAACAGGATACGGGACAAATGATGGGAACGACGGAAGCGGCCCAGGATATTTCGTTCTCGGCGATGAAGGAAAAGCAGCAGGAGGTTGTCCGGATCGTCATGTCTGATCCGGCGGTTCAGGCGGTGGGGGCGTTCTTTGGCGGCGGCAGCGGCTCGGCGATGAACAACGCACGTATGTTCATCAGTTTGAAGCCGAAAGGTTGGGGCAAGAACGATCGAAAGGACGATGCGCAGGCCGTGATCGCGCGGTTGCGTCAAAAATTAACCAAAATTCCCGGCGCCGCGCTTTTTCTGACGGCGAATCAGGACATTCGGATCGGAGGGAGAGCATCAAAAGCGCAATATCAATACGCGTTGGTCGATCAAAATGTTGACGAGTTGAACCAGTGGGCGCCGAAGCTGGTGACCAAACTTCATCAATATTCGCAGATCAAAGACGCGACGAGCGATCAGCAATTTCGCGGATTGCAAGAGACCGTCGTGATCGACCGCGACGCGGCGGCTCGTCTGGGTATTCAACCGGAAACGGTGGACAGCACACTTTACAGCGCATTCGGCCAGCGCCAGGTCTCGATTATTTACACCCAACAAAATCAGTATCACGTGATTCTCGAAGTGGACCCGCAATTCTATCTCGATCCGACTTCGCTCGATAAAATCTACGTTAAATCAAGCACTGGCAGTCAGGTGCCGCTGAGCACCATTGCGCATTTCCAGTTGGATAACACGCCGCTCTCAGTCAACCACCAGGGACAGTTTCCGTGTGTGACGGTCACGTTTAACACTGCGCCCGGGGTTTCGTTGAGCGAGGTCACTCAGATCGTCGAGCAGGCCAAGCGTGACTTGGGAATGCCGTCCGGAATTCGCGGAAATTTTGCCGGTACGTTACAAGCGGCTCAGGCATCGTGGTCGACTATGCCGTGGTTGCTCCTCACTGCTCTCCTCGCCGTCTACATTATTTTGGGAATGCTCTACGAAAGTCTGATTCATCCGCTCACCATTCTTTCCACGATTCCGTCGGCGGGACTTGGCGCGCTTCTGACCATGTTTTTGCCTAATAACGAGCTCGATCTCGTTTCGATCATCGGGATCATTTTGCTCATTGGCATCGTCAAAAAGAACGCCATCATGATGGTCGACTTTGCCCTGGACGCGGAACGCCACCACGGCCTCAGTCCGGAAGAATCCATCTACCAGGCTTGTTTGGTTCGATTTCGTCCGATCATGATGACCACTTTTGCCGCGATGTTCGGCGCGCTGCCGCTGGCCATTGGGATGGGCATTGGCAGCGAGCTGCGCAAACCACTCGGGTACGCCATCGTGGGTGGATTGATCGTTTCCCAGGTTCTCACTCTCTATAGTACACCGGTGATCTATTTGTGGTTGGATCAGCTCCGGCAACGTCGATCGAAGAAGCGCCGGGCCGATTTCGTGGCGGCTCCTCCATCGACCGTGCCGGCCTAAGGGGCTTTCTCGCTCAAGGTTGCCCGTTGAGCCGGGACCGGTTTGCTCGTAAAGTCACTTCGATGTCGATTTTACGGTTAGCTCCGGCCTTCGTTCTATTCGCAACTGCGTTCCATGCGGCGAACGGTCAGGACGATTTGGACAGGGCGTTGGTGCCACCCCCCGCGGAGAAAAGGGTCGCCGAAGCGATCAAGGCCCCCGACCTGAGCGTCGTCCACCTTTGGGCCCCTTGGTGTCCGAATTGCCAGGCAGAATTAAAGAGCGGCGGCTGGGCGAAAATGGTCAACGCGAACCCGCATGTAAAATTCTTTTTCGTTTCAATCTGGGACGACGGCAAAGATGGAAACGCGATGCTGAAAAAGTTTGGAATCGGCAGCCAGCCGAACGTGTTCATCCTGGCCGACGCCGGTCCGCGTGACGGCGAGGACAAGATTAAACAGTTTCTCGGGCTTCCGGTTTCCTGGATTCCAAGCACGTGGGTTTTCCAGGCGGGCGGCTTGCGTTACGCGCTGAATTATGGCGAAATGCGGTTCCCCGTTTTGCAGCAATTTTTGGAAGACAGCAAATCGGAATGGTCGCACAAGGGCGAACCCAAGTTGGAAGAATAGAATGATTGAAGTTTCGCCGCCACCTGCAGTGGGTTCGAACAAGCCGCCGGCAATCTTGTCGCTGATCGGTGAAACCCCTCTCGTCGAAGTAACCCAGTTCGATACCGGTCCCTGCAAATTGTTCCTGAAGTTGGAAAATCAGAATCCGACCGGCTCGATCAAAGATCGGATCGCGCTTTCGATGATCGAAGCGGCCGAGCGGGAGGGGAATTTACGTCCTGGCGGCACCGTCATCGAAGCGACCGCTGGAAATACCGGACTCGGGCTCGCGCTGGTCGCGGCAGCGAAGGGTTACCGCGTGGTCCTGGTGATTCCGGACAAGATGTCCCAGGAAAAAATTTCCCACGTTCGCGCGCTGGGCGCCGAGGTCCATTTGACGCGATCGGACGTGACTCGGGGCCATCCGGAATATTATCAGGATGTCGCGGCGCGATTGGCCGAAGAAATTCCGGGCGGTTTCTACGTGAATCAATTCGGCAACCCGGCGAACCCGCTGGCGCATGAACGGACCACCGGTCCCGAAATTTGGGAGCAAATGCGCCACGATGTTGATGCCGTGGTGGTGGGTGTCGGTTCCGGCGGGACTCTGACCGGACTCGGACGTTTCTTTAATCGGGTGAAACCGCGTCGTGGAATCGAAATGGTTTTGGCTGATCCGACCGGTTCCATTCTTTTCGAATACGTAAAGACGGGCAAGCTGGTGCCCTCCGGGAGCTGGGCGGTGGAGGGAATCGGCGAAGATTTCATTCCCGAAATCGCCGACATGTCGTTAGTGACCGAAGCGTATGAAATCGATGACGAAGAAAGCTTCGCAACGGTTCGTGAGCTTTTGCGACGGGAAGGAATTTTTGGCGGTTCGTCGACGGGGACGTTGATGGCAGGAGCATTGCGTTATTGCCGCGAGCAAAAGCAACCGAAACGGGTGGTGAGTTTGGTGCCGGACACCGGCAATAAATATTTGTCCAAGATGTACAATGATTTTTGGATGGCCGAACAGGGCTTTATCCATCGCGCGCCGCAGGGTGATATCAGCGATTTAATCAGCCATCGCTACGAAGCAGGCGAAGTGATCATCGTCGGCCCGGACGACACGTTATTGACGGCGTTCAAGAGAATGCGCGGTGCCGATGTTTCGCAATTGCCGGTGGTCGATCAAAATCGTCGGGCTGTCGGTATTGTCGATGAATCGGATATTCTGGTGAAGGTCAATCGCGATTCGACGCAGTTTAATGCGCTGGTGAAAACGGCGATGACGGACAAGCTGGAGACGCTGCCGCCTCAGGCCAGCATCAAGGACCTGCTCGAGGTGTTCGAGCGTGGCCGCGTCGCAATTGTCATGGAGGGTGATAAATTTCTTGGTCTGATTACCCGAACCGATCTGCTTTCCTATTTACGACTCCATATGCCGAAGAGCGCAGCGCCAATCGAGCGTGAGTTTTCCTGAAGATTTGGAATCCTAAGAAATGGAATCCAGAAAACAGCTCCGATGATTTCGGCCGTGGGGAAATAATCCTTCCGGCTTCCTGGTCTCCGGATTCACCAGCGTTAATTGAACTAACAATGAAGCGACAACACGACTTTGCCACCCGCGCGATTCACGCCGGACAAGAACCCGATCCAACAACCGGCGCGATCATGACGCCGATTTATGCCACCTCGACGTATGTTCAGGAAAGTCCGGGCAAACACAAAGGGTTCGATTACGCCCGATCGATCAATCCGACTCGACTCGCGTACGAAAAATGCATCGCCGATCTGGAAGGTGGCACCCGCGGTTTCGCATTCGCATCCGGTTTGGCTGCGATGTCGACGGTGCTCGAGCTCCTCGACAGCGGATCGCATGTCGTCGTCAGTGACGATCTGTACGGCGGCACGTTCCGTTTGTTCGACAAAGTTCGCCGGCGTTCGGCGAATCTCGAATTCACCTACGCCGATCTGACTGACGCGTCCCGATTTGAAAAGGCAATCAAGCCGAACACGCGGTTGGTCTGGGTGGAAACGCCGAGTAATCCTTTGCTCAAGATTATTGATTTGGAAGCAATCGCCAAAATTGCCCGGGAACATCAAATCATTTCCGTGTCGGACAACACTTTTGCCACTCCGTGGATTCAACGGCCGATTGAGTTTGGTTTCGATATCGTGGTGCACTCCGCGACGAAGTATCTCAATGGCCATTCCGATCTGGTCAGCGGGGTTGCGGTTGTCGGCGACAAAGATCTGGGGGATCGGATGTGGTTTCTGCAAAATTCAGTCGGCGCGATTGCCGGCGCATTCGATAGTTTTCTGGTGCTGCGCAGTTTGAAGACCCTGGCGGTGCGGATGGAACGGCATTGCGCGAATGCGCTCGAAATCGCGCGCTGGCTGGAGGAACAACCGCAGGTCAAAACCGTATATTATCCCGGGCTGAAGTCGCACCCGCAGCACGATCTGGCCCGCACCCAGATGCGGGCGTTCGGCGGCATGGTCAGCATCGTCTTGAAGACCGACCTGGCGGGAACGCGACGGTTTTTGGAAAACACCACTTTGTTCGCGCTCGCCGAGTCGTTAGGCGGGGTGGAAAGCCTGATCAATCATCCGGCGTTAATGACACATGCCTCGGTCCCGAAGGAACAACGCGAGGCTCTGGGAATCGGCGATTCTCTGGTTAGGCTCTCCGTCGGAATCGAAGATCTGCGCGACCTGATCGACGATCTGCAATTCGCTTTCGAAGCCATTTGAGGCGGAGCGCTCGATCCCTCCTCGCTCTTTTTCCCGCTTGGCTTATTTTCCCCGGTAGATGGGCAGCACCTTCGGACAGTTCTTTCGCATCACGACATTTGGCGAATCGCATGGTGGCGGGGTCGGCGTGGTCATCGACGGTTGCCCGCCGCAGATCGCGATCGAATTGGCGGATATTCAGCAAGAGTTAAATCGTCGCCGCCCGGGACAAAGCCAAATTACGACCCAGCGTCAGGAAGAAGACGTTTGTGAAATCCTCTCCGGCGTTTTTGAAGGTAAAACACTGGGCACGCCCATCGCGATTCTCGTTCGCAATCAGGATGCGCGGCCGGAAGATTATGCCGCGATCGCACAGACCTTCCGGCCGTCTCACGCTGATTTCACTTATCAGGCAAAGTACGGGATTCGGAATTGGCAGGGCGGCGGCCGGGCTTCGGCCCGCGAAACCATCGGTCGCGTCGCCGCCGGCGCCGTCGCCGGAAAAGTTTTGAAAACCATTTGTCCGAAGATCGAAATAGTCGCCTACGTCACTCAGGTCCATGACATCGCGATTCGCGTCGAGAAGCAAAACGTGAGCCGGGCAGATGTCGATCGGAGCGCCGTTCGTTGCCCCGATGCGGCCGTCGCCCAGGCCATGATGCAACTGATTGAAGAAACGCGCGACCACGGCGATTCGTTAGGCGGCGTGATCGAATGCGTGATTCGTGGGGCGCCGCCCGGTCTGGGGGAACCGGTGTTCGACAAATTGGAGGCGGATCTGGCCAAAGCGATGTTGAGTTTGCCGGCCACAAAAGGTTTCGAGATCGGCTCCGGTTTTTCCGCCACCCGGATGAAGGGGTCGGAACATAACGACGCTTTCGAAATGCGCGATGGTTCCGTCCACACCGCAACGAATCATTCCGGAGGAATTCAGGGCGGCATTTCCAATGGGGAAAACATTTATTTCCGCGTCGCGTTTAAACCCACGGCCACAATCGCGCGCGAACAAAAAACCGTCACCTCATCGCGCGAACAAACGACCCTCGCGGCGCGCGGCCGTCACGATCCATGTGTTCTG
The DNA here is from genome assembly GCA_963846065.1 of uncultured Verrucomicrobiae bacterium. GTDB lineage: Bacteria > Verrucomicrobiota > Verrucomicrobiia > Chthoniobacterales > UBA10450 > DASPUI01. The sequence goes on along the minus strand of CAWJUP010000004.1, from coordinate 244,522 downwards.
CCGCGGGCTGTGCCCATGGTTGAAGCGATGGCGTCGCTCGTCTTGTGCGATCATGCGTTGCGGCAACGCGCTATTTCCGCCTCGATCGAATGAATCCTCAATTTCAAGCGCCAACCGGCTCGACCATTTGGCAGCTGGTCTTTCTTTCGTTCGCTGCCGTTCTGGTCTTGTTCGAGGTTCTTCGCGGTTGGCGTCGAGGCGTCGCCCGACAATTGGCGCGGCTCGGCGGTCTGATTAGCGCATATTTTGTCGCCTTTTTTGGCGGAAGTCTTCTTACGCCGATGCTGCGACCATTCGTCAAGATGCCCGACTTCGCTCTATCGGCTTTGGCCGGTGCCGTTCTGGCCATCGTCGTTTATGCGGCCTTCGAGGGCTTTGGCACGGTGTTGTTCCGCCGAACCAATCAGCACGATTCGTGGGTCGTGCGTCTGTTGTTCGGGACAGGAGGGGCAGTGCTCGGACTTATTTTTGGAGCGTTCTTCGTCTGGCTTTTTGTCGTTGGAATCAGATCCATTGGCGCAGTCGCCGACGCCAGTATCCGGGCCAAGCCGTCCGAAGGAGTGTCAATGACGCAGACCATTCATCCCATCGATGAACGTCGCAGGTTGTTTGGTCAATCTACGGAAGAACATTCCGCCCTCGCGCCGTCGCTGGCTGATTTAAAAAATTCAATCGAGACCGGGGTGGTGGGTGAGGCCGTGAAACGGACAGATATCGTTCCCAGCCGTGTCTACGACAATCTGGGGAAAATCGGGGCAATCGTTTCGAGTCCTGAAAGTGCTGAGAAATTCCTGTCATTTCCAGGAGCACGGGAATTGGCGGACGATCCAAAGATCGTCGCCTTGCGCGACGATCCCGATATCGCCGATCTGATCGGACAGGGCCGTTTTTTTGATCTCCTGCAGAATCAAAAGATCATTGATGCCGCGAACGACCCGGATTTGCGCGCAAGGTTGAAAACCTTCGATGTCTCGGCGGCGCTCGACTTCGCACTCAAAAAGTAAGGAATTGCAAATTGCAGATTTCAAATTGCAAATTGGTGGCATGAACCCCCTGGAACTGAAAATACGTACGAAACAATTTGCTTTGCGGATATTGAAATCGATTCGAGCTCTTCCCAAATCCGTCGAAGGCCGCGCGATCGCTGGCCAGCTTGTTCGATCCGGAATGTCTGTCGCAGCAAACTATCGAGCAAGTTCGCGCCCATCTAAGGCGGAATTCGTTGCGAAAATCGGAGTGACGTTGGAAGAAGCTGACGAGACACAATTGTGGTTGGAATTGATAATTGAAGGAGGCATTCTGACGCCGAGCCGGGTGCGGCCTTTGCTCGAGGAAGCCAACTCGTTGCGATTTTCGTCAGCTCTCGCAAGTCGGCGTCCGCCAATTTGAAATCTGCAATGAATTATATCGCGACCATCGGCTTGGAAGTGCACGTGCAGCTGAAAACGCGCTCGAAAATGTTTTGCGCGTCGCCGGTCGAGTTTGGGGCGCCGCCAAACACGCATACTTGTCCGGTTTGTCTGGGGTTGCCCGGCGCCTTGCCGGTGATGAATCACGAAGCTTTGCGCATGACGGTGCTGACCGGCCTGATGTTGGATTGCGACATTGCCGCAATTTCCAAGTTCGATCGAAAAAATTATTTCTACCCGGACATGCCGAAGAACTATCAGATCTCGCAATACGACATGCCGTTGTGCAGCAACGGCGCAGTTCCCTTGCACGATCTCGCCTATCCGAAAGACGCGCAGAAAAACATCGCCACTCCGGACAAGGAAGTTCACCTCGTGCGGATCCATCTGGAAGAAGATGTGGCCAAGAGTTTTCACTTTGAGAATTGCACCGGAATCGATTTCAATCGCGCGGGCACGGCATTGATGGAGATCGTCACCCAGCCGGAGATCAATTCACCGGAAGAAGCGTTTGCTTTTCTGACTTCCTTGAAACAAATCCTGATTTACGGCGGAGTCAGCGATGCCGACATGGAAAAGGGGCAGCTGCGATGCGATTGCAACGTTTCGGTGAGACCGGAGGGCCAGGCGGAACTGGGAGCCAAGATCGAAATTAAAAACATGAATTCGATCAGCGGTGTGCGACGCGCCCTGGCTTACGAGATTCAGAGGCAAACCGGGACGTTACGAAATGGCGGAAAACTTCAGCAGGAAACGCGCGGTTGGGATGACACGACCGGAGAAACGTTTCTGATGCGGACCAAGGAGTCCGCACACGATTATCGATACTTTCCGGATCCGGATCTGGTGCCGGTGAAAACGGAAAAACTGGTCGAAGAAGCGCGACGGCGTTTGCCGGAGCTTCCGCAAGCGAAACGGGCGCGATTTGTCGAACAATATCAAGTCACGCCTTACGACGCGGGCGTATTGGCCGGCGATATCGAGCTGGCCCGTTATTTTGAATCAGCGGCAAAGAATTCGAAAAAGCCAAAGAACGTGGCCAACTGGATTTTGAACGATCTGCAAAGCGCGCTGAGCACGGCGGGTCAAACGATCAACGATTGCCCAATTTCGCCGGAAGCGTTCGACGAGCTGGTCGATTTGATCGAGAGCGGCAAAATCAACAGCAAACAAGGCAAGGAGGTTTTTTCGGAAATGTTTGCCACCGGTAAAAGTGCTTCCGCGATTGTGAAAGAACAAGGAATCGAGCAGGTGAGCGACACGGGCGCCATCGAAAAATTCTGCGACGAAGCGATTGAAAAGAATCCGAAGCCGGCGGCCGATTTCAAAGCGGGGAACGCGGCTTCGCTGAATTTTTTGAAGGGGCAGGTCATGAAATTGTCGAAAGGCCAAGCCAATCCCCAATTGGTCGGGGAGATCCTGGAAAGAAAGTTAAAGGGCTGATGTCGCTGATCCTCGATTGGCGGGTGCTGCGTGGCCGGCGCCTTCATTTGGTGGACCCGTCGGAGCGTGTTCCTCAACCATGAGAATTCTGATTGCGCCGGACAAGTTCAAAGGAGCGTTGAACGCACGTCAGGTGGCGGAAAATATCTCGGCTGGAATTCGGCAGTGCGGCGGTGGTTTCCAGATCGATATCGTGCCGATGGCGGACGGAGGAGAGGGAACGGCCGAAGTCATTTGCGATGCTCTGGGCGGATCGTGGGTGACCTGCCGGGCGCATGATGCGATTGGGCGAGATATCGAGGCGCGGTATGGCTGGATCGACCGGAACAAACTCGCAGTCATGGAAATGAGCGAAGCCGCCGGGATGTGGAGGCTCCAGCCTAACGAACGAGATATCGAACGGGCCACCACTTTCGGCGTTGGCGAGATGATTTTGGATGCGGCCAGACGCGGCGCGGCGGAAATCATCGTTGGGCTCGGCGGCAGTGCGACCAACGATGGCGGCTATGGCATGGCTCGCGCTCTGGGTTTCCGATTTCTGACGAGTGATGGCGAACTTGACGGGGCAAGTTTCCAGCTGGGTCATCTAATCAGTCTTCAGCGGATTGAGATCCCGGACAGTTTGAGGCTACCGAAAATCCTGGCGGCGGCCGATGTGCGAAATCCATTGCTCGGGCCGAACGGCGCGACGTGCGTCTTCGGTCCGCAAAAGGGTGCGACGGCTGAAAATGGCCAGAAACTGGAACAGTCTCTTCATCGACTGGCTGATGTGGTCGCGGAGCAGTTTGGTTCGGACCATCGCGATCAATCTGCCGCCGGGGCCGCCGGAGGTTTGGGATTTGGGTTGATGAGTTTTTGTCATGCCGAAGTCCGATCCGGGTTTGAGATCGTGGCCGAGGCGATCGACCTCGAATCCAGGATCAAGGCGGCTGACGTGGTGATTACTGGTGAAGGGCGGCTGGATCGGCAGACATTGTCCGGGAAGACGGCCTTCGGCGTTTCACAGCTGGCTCGTAAAAATGGAAGGCGCGTTGTGGCGGTCGTTGGCAAGACGGCGGATGGGGAACAGGCGTCGCACCTGTTTGACGCTGTTTATATAGCGAGCGATCCACAAGTTTCTGAGCGGGAGAATATTGCCAGGGCGGGTGACTTGTTGAGGGCGACCGGTTGCAAATTAGCGAAAGCGTTCAACGTTTCGCCCGATCCGTCGTCCAACAAAAGGTGATGGTTTCCGTCAGCCGCCATTTCATAGGTTCAGTTCGATCGCAGTAAGAATCATGTCCGAAATTCCTCCAGAGCCATCTCCGTCCGACTCTGCCTTCGAGACGGCGGTGACACCGTTTGTCTTTTCCGATCCAGCCGGGAAACGATGGCCGCGATTGCGTCTCGCTCTTCTGGTGATCGGGATCGTCTCCTTCATTGGAACGATTCTCTTCGTCCAGACGTTGTTTGTGACGCCGCAAATGCGGGTGCCGTTTTCGTTGCGGCAATTGAAAGGACAACTGAAGAAGTTGCAGCGGCAAAATCCGGCGGGGCAGGTCACCGCGACGTCATTGCTTTGGCAAAAATTCGGAGCCGCAAAACAGGCCGCCAAAAAGCCGGTCGGGGCCACGCCAACACCCGCGCCGGCGGCAAAGCCAAGGCGAAAAGCTCCGCCGAATGAAGTTCGTCTGGCTTATTACACAAACGGAGATCCCTACAGTTTTCTTTCGTTACAAGATCACGCCTCGCTGATCACACATGTTTGTCCGGAATGGATGTCGGTGGTGAACGGGACGGGCGACATCGAGGTGGACGCAGACAACCGGTTACCGAAATTCGCTGCCAGCAAAGGCATCGCCTTGATTCCACTGCTGACGAATCTGGTGGGCGATACCTGGCAACCGGAGGCGATCGAGAATCTCGCGCACGGGCCGGTGGAGCGGCAGGAAAAATTCTTTGCCAAAGTGATCTCGGTTTTGCGCGAGGCAAAGGCTGCCGGCGTTCTGATCGATTGGGAGCAAATCGACCCGGCTTACAAAAAAGATATTACCGGATTTATCGATCGTTTTTGCGATGCGCTGCACAACGACGACAAGGAATTGTGGCTGACCGTGCAACCGGGACAAGATCTCGATTACATCGATTTCGACGAGATATCGGACAACGTCGATCGATTTGTCGCTTCGCTCTTCGATGAAACCTCGGATGTCGATCCCCCGGGACCGTTAAGTTCTCGCCCGTGGTTTGAAGGTTGGTTGAAAGTTTTACTCGAAGGAAACGACTCCAATCAGTGGATCATTGGCCTCGGGAGTTACGGTTACGACTGGACAATCGGCGGAAAGAAGGCCGACCTGATCAGTTTTCCGGAAGCAATGAGCCGGGCGAACAACGCGGATATCGACAGCGTGGACGTCACTGCTCCGGGTTATAATCCGTATTTTTATTTTGAAGAAGGCGACAAGGAGCACGCGGTTTGGTTTCTGGATGTCGTCACATTTCTCAACCAACTGCGTGAGGTGAGAAAGGCGAAGGCGGGAGGTTTTGCCCTGTATCGACTTGGCACGGAAGACCCGGCGATATGGGATGCGCTGGCGGTTTCACCAGATTTTAAGTTCGACCCTCAAACGAAGGAGGCACTGGAGTTGTTGAAAGGAACCGACACTATCACCGATGTCGGCGACGGCGAGATTGTCACCGTTGACGAAAGCCGCTCGGATGGCGCGCGCCAGTTATCCGTCGATCCGGAAGGTTATCTGACCGGGAAGTATACCCAATTTCCGGAATTTCCGACGCTCTACCATCAAGGCGAAGGAGGAGAACATGAGGTCGCGCTGACGTTTGATGACGGTCCGGATCCGGAGTGGACTCCAAAAATCCTCGATATTTTGAAGGCCAACGATGCCAAGGCGGCATTCTTTGTCGTTGGAGTGAACGCCGAGCGATATCCGGGACTCGTTAAGCGGATCGTCGCGGAAGGTCATGAAATTGGCAATCACACCTACTACCATCCGAACCTGGCGCTCTGCTGGCCGGAGCATGTGCGCCTCGAGTTAAACGCCACTCAGCTCCTTCTCGAAACAATCACCGGCCGTTCGACGACTTTGTTCCGTCCACCTTATGCGGCGGATTCACAACCGTCGCAAATTAGCGAACTCGAGCCTTTGCGAATCGCGCAGGAGCTGAATTACCTCGTGGTCATGGAAAATATCGATCCGCAGGATTGGGCCAAACCGGGCGCCGACATCATTCTGCAGCGGATCAAACAACAGCGACGCGATGGCAGCATCATTCTGCTGCACGATGCCGGTGGCGATCGATCTCAAACCGTCGCGGCCTTGCCGCAGATTCTGGAATGGTTGCGCGCTCGTGGCGATACGATCGTTCCGTTGAGCAAACTGCTGGGCACCACGCGCGATGCGGTCATGCCCCCTGTGCAGACGGCGAATTCTTCGTTCGCCCGGCTTGTCAGTGGCACAGGTTTCCGGGTTTTTCACGCGATCGAAGAATTTCTCTGGGCCTTCATGATTGTCGCCACCGCACTGGTGGTGGTGCGGACGCTCCTAGTGATTTGGCTCGCTTATCGTTTCGAAAGACTCCCGTCCGGTGAATTATCCATTCCGGCCAGTGTGGTGATCGCGGCCTACAACGAGGGGAAAGTGATTGCCGGAACCCTGCGATCGATACTTTCCACCGATTACCAGGGCGAGCTCGAAGTGATCGTCGTCGACGACGGTTCACGCGACGATACCGCCGCCGAAGTGCAAAAGATTGCCGATGCGGATCCGCGAGTTCGTTTGCTGCAGCAGGAGAACCGCGGGAAGGCGCGTGCGTTGCAACGAGCATTGGCTGCAGTGCGCCACGAAATAGTCGTGTTTGTCGATGCCGACACGCATTTTCAACGCGACACGTTGTCCGCGTTGATTCAGCCGTTCGCGGATGAGACGATCGGTGCGGTTTCGGGGCACGCCAAAGTTGGGAATTTGCGAACCTTCATCGCCAAGTGTCAGGCGCTCGAATACACCTGCGGATTCAATTTGGATCGTCGGGCCTACACGCGTTGGAATTGCATCACGGTTGTTCCCGGAGCGATCAGCGCCATTCGTAAACGCGTAATCGACGAAGTCGGTGGCCTGAGCTTGGAGACTCTGGCCGAAGATACCGATCTCACTCTGATGTTGCACAAAGACCGCCAACGAATCGTTTACGTCCCGCAGGCGATCGGTTGGACCGAAGCACCGGAAACCGTGAGGACACTCGCGCGCCAGCGGTTTCGTTGGGCCTATGGAACGCTCCAATGTTTGTGGAAGCACCGCGACATTGTCTTCAACTGGAATTATCGCGCGCTCGGATGGTTCAGTCTGCCGAGCGTCTGGTTTTTCCAAATCATTCTCGTCGCCGTGACGCCGATGGTGGATCTGTTTTTGATCGTCTCCTTGCTCTTCGGCGCATGGGAAGCTTTGCTTCCCTTCGTCGTCATCTTCCTCGCGATGGACGTGATTCTTGCCACCCTCGCTTGCATTTTGGAACGCGAACCAATCAGCCGAGCCTGGCGGATTTTGCCGATGAGATTGATTTACCGGCCGATGCTAAGTTACTGCATTTGGAAAGCGATTCTGCGCGGGATCAAAGGAGCTTGGGTCAGCTGGGGTAAATTGGAGCGCACCGCTTCGGTAGCGGTGCATACTTGATCGCCTAATCGGCGGGCAGGCCACGCAAAACAGTGATCGAAAACGGCGGCAACTTCACCGGCTTGGCACCATCCGCTTGAAAATTTGCCGGTGGCAGGCTGCGGAGCGGGTGGCCATGGGCGCCGTCGTCGAGCCATTGGTACTGTTCGCGGGAAAACTGAACGACATCGATCTTGTCGGTAAAGCCGACCGCTTCCTGCTTATTCGCCAAGTTGAAACGAACTTTTACCGCGGCGGGACGATCGGAATTTTTGTTGATCGCCAGCAGCGACCACCGTCGATCCGGCCGGCGAACGGCATAAACGCTCACGCCGCGAACTGGGGGCTCAATTTGGACCGGAAAGATTTCGTTCTCGCTTTGGCCGGGCTGCATCCATTCCTTTGTGATCATTTGGGCGGCATAGTAAGTCGCGAGCCGGCTCAACGTTTCACCGGCACCCGCTTGCAGCATCATGAGATTACCCCACGAACACTTCAGCTCGTCCGTGAGATAATTTGGTTCGTAGCCATAAAAATACGCTTTGCTGCCTCCCAAGGTGAGAAATGTTCCCACGGTGTCGGCGGTAAAAAGTGCCCCTTCGATATCCACCTCGGGGCGGCCGGCAAAAACCGAATAACCGTATTCGGTCATCAACCAGGGAATATTTGAGGGCACGCCGTCCTCGTGCAGGCTGGACATTACCCCCGCCAGCAACGACGAAGTTTGTCGCAATTGCGTCGACGTGGAGCGGGTGCAGACATCGTCGAAGGGATAGAACTCGAACGACATGAAGTCGAACGGACCGTGGGCGTTTCGCACAGTGCGAAGGAAGCGCTGAAGCCAAAAGCGATTTCCTTCAGCGTCCGGCCAGGTCAGGAGATGAGATAAAAATCCCTGCAGACTTGGTCCACCCAGTTTCAGTCGAGGGCTCAATGGTTGAAGTTGACGGGCCGCTTGCAGATAAAGGGCTGCGTAATCTTCCGGCGTGACCCATTGACCATCGGGCTCCTCGCCGAGTTCGACTTGATCGAAGGAATAACCGCGTTTCAACAAATAGTTGATCTCGGCTATAGCATTTTCCGGAGTGTTATACAACACGCCGACGGGAACCAGCGTGGGCAATCCATTTGGCAACGCGCCGCCGAGAATGGAGTCCAGTCCGGGTTGCTCGGTCTTATAATCAATGTCGGAAGCCCGGTGCCACGGGTCGGTGGATGAAACATAAATCGGAGTCTGTCCCTCATGTTTCGGTGCGTGCCGAATTTGATCGAGAAAATGGTTTCGCTTGTCGGTCACACCGAGACTGATTTCGCGAATGGCGAATCCCAGTGAATCGCGAATGTCGATGACTGGTAGCAGATTTGTCGCGGAGCTTCCGCTCATCGTCACGCGCACGAATTGAACTGTTCGCGGCGCCAGGGAGAGTCGAATGGTTTGATCTCCGCCTTCGCTCACTTCGACTGTTCCGTGAGGGAACGGGCGCCACTCATCCTTCTGCTCAAGGTGCAAATGCATTGGATCATGGCCGCTCCAATACTCGACCTGATAATGCCGGGCGTGGGGTTCGCCCCATTGAATCCGGATGGTATCGATGGGCTTGGAGGATCCGAGATCGATTACTACCCACTGGGGATGAGCGGCCGCGCGCTCGCCGGTGAAATGCGGGTCAAGGTATGGATTGCTTTTCCAAAATGACTGCTCATCGCCGTCATCGATGCGCGAGTAATCGTCGTTGTTCGCCTGGTCGATCGTACTGCCGCGCCGGGGCAGGCGGTAACCGTAGGACAAATGAATCGGATCGGCGCTCGCTTCGTCCGAAGTCCAGTAACCGCATTGATGCGCCGGATCGCTCCATTTTCCGCGCGGATTCCAATGCCAAACCTCACCGCCCAGCTCCGTGCGCAAACGATAGGTTAACGGGCCAAAGCCGGCCGATAACATTTCAGCAATGTTTTTTTGCGAAAGCATCCGATCGCACTCGCCTCGCTCGTGACCATCCACGCTTGCACCCAGTGATAACGCCGGAGCACAGCGATTGACCGGACGTTCCGCGGCGACGACTGCGGTGACCGGAGTGTCCGCCTGGATTGCCAACGCAGAAATGGGTCCGAAACAAAGCGCTGCGAACAAAGTAAAGGAGAACCGTCCTGTCATGTGGCGGCAACAGTAAGCGATTCCCGGTTCGCCTGGACAGCTGCTCCTTTTCGGAGAGCTTCCAGTCTCCAATGCGCTTCGGACTCGTCTTGTTGGCAATCGCATTCGGTCTTGTTGAACCAGGATGTCAGCGGCGAGAAGCGATTCACAAAATTGAGTCCGATGCGCCGGTCGAGGTGGTCGTGCCCGAGCACGGTGTTTATACCGGTGCGTTTATTGACTTTGGCGGGGAAGAAGATCACGTCACGCTCGAATCAATCGAAGACTTCGAAAAGATGGTCGGCAAGCATCAGGCGATCATCGCTTCGTCAAGCTACTGGGGTGAACAGAATTTCCCGACCGAAAATCTGAATGTGATTTGGCGGCACGGCTCTTTGCCTTTGGTTTTTTGGTCGCCTTGGGATAAGCCGTACGAAGAAAACCACAAGCCCGATCGTTTTAGTCTCGATTCCATTATTGCCAGCCGTTGGGACAAGTATATCGATGAGTGGGCTGAGGCGGCCAAAGCGTTTGGCAAACCGATGATTGTCGATTTTGCCAATGAACCGAATGGCGATTGGTTTCCGTGGTCGGGAATTTACTATGGCGGTTCGCAGTGGATGCCGGAACAGAAAAACTGGCTCGGTCCGGAAAATTACAAGGCGGCTTATCGCCATGTGGTCGAGCGGGTTCGGTCGCGGGGAGCGACAAACATCAAATGGATGTTTCACACGAATAACTATTCCTCTCCCCTCGATACCTGGAACTTGGCACCGTCTTATTACCCGGGATCTGCTTACATCGATTGGCTGGGGCTGAGCGTTTACGGCCAGCAATTCAGAGAAGAACCAAATCCGGATATTCCGTCGTTAGTCGACTGGCCCTACCAGGAAATGTGCCGGATTGATCCGAGCAAGCCGGTCATGATCGCGGAGTGGGCGACCGGCGATTTCCCGTTTGCGGCAGATGTGCACGGGATGCGCAAACCGGAGTGGATCAACCAGGCGCTGGATTTGTTTCGAACCAAGTATCCGCGCGTGAAAGCGGCGGTTTACTGGCATGAACGCTGGCAAAATGATGATCAGTCGTACAGCAATCTGCGTGTAAATTCTTCCGTTGAGTCGCTCAATGCCTACCGGCAAGGCGTGGCCAACCCGGGATGGCTCGGCCACCTCATTCTGCGTTCGTTACCGGCGCCATCGCCGTCACCGTCCCCGGCCAAATAATCGAAGTTAATGCCAGGCCGCCAAAATCAGGCCTAACAAACCAGCGCCGAGCGTGTAGTAGGCGATGTCGATCAACCACACGCGAAACGGTTGAGATTGCCAAATGTAGGCCACGGTTATGGTAGTGGCGGAAAAGCCCAGGCCGACTCCAATCCCAAGCCGAAAACCGTGGATGGCGTCTACGCTGCCGACTCGGGCAATCAGGCGTTGCATGACCACAGCGGCGACCAGGTTACCTAAAAATGTCCCGATCATCTTTGGTCCCATTCCTCCTCGCTCCATTTTCAGACCCCGCTGTTCCACGGCAGTGGCCCACATCTTGCCGAACAGAATCGAATACCAAACGGATCCCAGCACCCAGAAGGCGAGCGCTGCGCAAAGAATTGCTAACCAGTTCATGAGACGCTTTTTCCCAGTCGCCGGGAGGCAAAGCAAGCCGAAACACGCAAAACCGGCCGTGCCCAGCAGCAAAAAGATAAAAACTGCCGGCGGACAGACAAAATCAGCATTTGGCGGCGTCTAGATTATAAAAGACCGTGAAAAGGTCATGGAGAATGTCGCGACTGATGAAAATTGGAAGACTTGTTTCGGACAAATCGGTCCCAGCTTACTCCTTTTTGCCCGGCAGTGGACGGATTCAATTGCGGATGCGGAGGACATCGTCCAGGAAGCTTTTGTCCGTTTCTGGCGCAAACAGCACAACATCGAAAACCGCGCGCTTCTCTACGCCAGCGTTCGTTCTATCGCGCTTGATTTTCTGCGCCGGAACCACCGCCGGGAACGGCGCGAAGCGGCGGCCGTCGCCGGAACGGAGCATTCCGTTCAACCATATTTCGAGACCGACGATGACTCGCAGCGCGCGCTGGCCGCGGCGCTCGCCATTTTGCCCAACGAACAGCGCGAGGTCCTGGTCATGAAAGTTTGGAACGAACTCACCTTTGCCGAGATCGCCTCCATTCTCGGCATCTCACAAAATACCGCAGCTTCCCGCTATCGTTATGCGCTGGCCTCGCTCAAGAAGAATCTGAAGCCACAATGAACGATTTTTCCGAACTCGAAAGTCGATTGCAGAAACTGCGCCCGATTCAACCATCGGCCGGGCTGGTTTCGCGCCTGGAGCGCGCGATGACGGAAACTTCAGCGGCGACGCCCACTGCCGGAGTGACAAGCCGGCGCCGGCAGTTCAACTGGAATTGGTTATCCCTTGGACTGGGTCTGGCCGCAGCCACTGCCGTTCTGATTTTTGCGCGCATCAACGTCGAACGACCGGCGAGCTCGAAAAATATCGTGAGGAGCGGTTCTACGAACGGCGCTGTTCCGATCCGCTCCGCCGAATTTGTTCCGGCAGATTTTACTCGCGTCGTTTATCACACGCGCGATGAAGGCCTGCGTTTTCCTTCCGGATCCAATCAGCCAATGCGCCGGACCCGCACGCAGAGTCGAGAGACGCTGGAGTGGCGCAATCCACGCACCGGCGCATCACTTCGCGTGACTTACCCAAGCGATGAAGTGTCGCTTCTTCCCATCCCAGCCCAATGAATCAAATTTCCGCTCGTCCGAGCCTTAACCTAACGAAAACTATGAACAGACAACTCATCATCCTCGCGGCGATCGTGTCGTTGCCGCTGGCAGCCTTTGCCCAGCAACCGCCGCCCCCACCGCCGATGTCCCCCAATCCGCCGCCGCCCAATATGCCAGGTGGACCTCCGGATCGGCATAACGAGAAGAAGGTGCCGGTGACATTTCTTGGAGTTGAGACATCGGATGTCCCGCATGTGGTCAGCGAACAACTTGGACTGGCCAGAGGATTCGGACTGGTCGTCGATTACGTGGTCCCGGACGGTCCGGCCGCAGCGGCTGGCGTCCAACAAAATGATATCTTGAAATTGCTGAACGATCAGATTCTGACCGAGCCGGACCAGTTGTCGAAATTGGTCCGAAGTTTTGCCGAAGGCACGAACGTGACCCTCACCATATTGCGGAAAGGCCAGGAACAAAAAATCACCGTCAAACTAACCAAAAAAGAGGTCCCGCAGCGTTCGGAATTCGGGCGCCACGGTCATTCGGACTCCCGCATGGATATGGGTGACCTGGGCATGAACGAATTGAATGACCAAATGCAGGAAATGAAGCAGCAGCTCAAGGAGCAGCTAGGCCAGCAGCAGGAAGTCATTCGCGATGCGGTGGTCAAAGCGCGCGAACAGGCCGCGCGGGCACGCGACCAAGCCATGCGCATTCGCGATCAAGCCCTTCGCAACGCAGGTCGAGTTCATATTACCAAGGACGGTCACGATGGCGGCTTGAAAACAACAAACATCGACGTCGGTAAAGCCCAGATTGTGTTTTCGGACGACCAAGGCGAGCTCCGATTGGAACAGATTGGCGGTAAAAAAGTTTTGACCGCCAAGGATCCACAGGGGTTGCTGTTATTTAGCGGACCGGTCGAGACGAAGGAAGACCTCGACAAAGTTCCGACCGAAGTGCGAAAGCGCTACCAGGACCTGGAACAGAAGGAACTGCCGGCTGCAATTTCGTCCGATCGCGATGACGACCACGATTCCGTGGACGTCGATGAAGACGATGATGCGGACATGGCGCCGGCCCAACGGACTTCGGTTCGCGTTTTCTCGGATAAGTACATGCGGTTATAGCTTTGAGGGAGAGACTCCGCCGGGCTCCTTAACTGGGCTGACAAGCCGCTCGGCGGAGTTTTCCTCTGACGGATCCAGGGAATCGATCGTCGACCCAACGATGCGCAATCGTCAGTGGTATGCTGCTCGGTAAAAATTCTTCGAAGACGTAGCGTTGGTATCGTCGTACTGAAAAATTCCGTCCGTGTCGGAGGTGATAGTCGTTAGGGTGGTAAAGGGACTGACCAAATCTGGCGATACTTGAATATCAATCGCAATTTGCGGGGGACTTTGGCCGGAAATGAGAAAATGGCCGTCAGATGGATAGTTAACGGCGGTTAGCTGAAGCGGCATGGCCAAGTATTCTTCGACTAAAGTTTGGTAAGTAACGTCACCATCGTAGATGTAGCCGACCGCCCAACACTGTGAAGGTAGAGCACACGTGATGGCGGAAAGACGATTGTCCTGAGCAGTATTTCTATCAGGTGAATTTGCGATCGACCACGAACTTCCGGTCCATTGCAATATCAGCGTCTGTTGAATTCCGCTGCCATTTGTGTAGAGCCCTCCCGTCCAGCAATCCGATGTGGTCGGACATGTAACACTGTAAGCATAATTGTTCTGCGTTGTGTCAGTATTTGGCGAGCTAACAATCGACCAACTTGTGCCGTTCCAGGCAGCGATCAGGGTCTGATCGGCCGTGCCATTGTTAGCGTAACCAACGGCCCAGCATTGTGAAGGCGATATGCAGGTTACGCCAACGAAATGGTTCTTTCGTGTAGCGCTCGTATCCGGCGAATTGACGAGCAACCAGGATGTTCCGTTCCATTCCTCGATCAGCGTCTGGTCGGCGGTTCCGTTACTGGCGTAGCCGACGGCCCAACACTGACTGGAAGATGTGCAGATAACATTTTGCAGGACATTATTTAGCGTGGCACTGGTACTTGGCGAACTGACCGTGGACCAACCGACCCCATCCCAATGCTCCGTTAGGGTTTGATACTTGTTAGATGAGTTGCGGGTCGAGCCAACTGCCCAGCAATCTGACGCCGAGACGCAAGTTGCGGCCAATAGAGAAGCGTAGTTCGCAGGATTGGGCGATGTCACGATCGACCATTTACTGCCGTCCCACCGTTCGATCAGGGTCTGCGGATTGGTCCTGCTGAAATAATATCCCACCGCCCAGCATTCTGAGCTCGATGCGCATGCCACCTCGTTAATTTCATTCCATGATCCGGCAATATTCGGTGAAGGAACGATGGACCATCCGGCCCCATCCCAGTGCTCCGCTAGTGTCTCATCGTACTGGTCGCTGCTGGAGGTACCGACGGCCCAGCAGTCGGAGGAGGAAATACAAATCGTCGAACTCAGGTAGGCTGTGAACCAAGAAGAGTCGTTTGGGGAGTCGACGACAGACCAGCCGGCCGGAGTTGGGATGGCCGAGACGCGTTTAGTCGGGTTCGCAGCAAGACTCAAAACTCCAAACAGCGTGCCGATCAGCGCCAGGGTGGCGGCTAAGGCGAAACGCAGAGTTGCGGAACGGTAAAGACGACCGGAAATCTTCAGCATCGGGAAGGGGGATTTGAATCGCCGATCTTACCAGATTTTTAAATTTTGCCAATTAGCTTTCCGAGGCTGGAGAGGGCATTCGTGTCCAACCGCGAACTACATTCTCAGGAGCGAGATTGTGTCGCACGTTTGTCGGGGTATTTGCTCTTAGCAGAAGTCAGATTCGTTGGCGGTTTTGCTTGTCGAGCTTGATGAGGCCGACTAAACAAGCTGCGCGTGAAGATCGATCATCTGGTTCGCGCGTTCGTTGTCGTCATTGTTCTTTCAGTTGGTCCAAGGCTGATGGCGCAAACTCCTGCGCCGTCGGCCTCGCCTTCGCTGGAACAGCGCGTTACCGATCTCGAAGCGTATGTAAATAACGGCGCGCGCGGGGCCGATTCCGCCAACGCTCAGGTCGCGTCGAACGTTTCAGGTCCCGGCCCCGGCCATAACGGCTGGATGATGACCTCGGCTGCGCTCGTGCTTTTTATGACGTTGCCCGGTCTCGCCTTGTTCTATGGCGGACTGGTTCGACAAAAAAATGTGCTCTCGGTTTTGGCTCAATGTCTTGGGATCGCGGGTCTGGTCACAATTTTGTGGTGGGCGATCGGATATTCGTTGGTGTTTGCGCACGGTTCGGCAGTTCTCGGCGGATTAAAATTCGCACTGCTTCGCGGCGTCGATTCCCAACCGAACACCGACTATTCGGTACTGGGTCTCGCAAAATGTCTTTTCGATGTATCAGCTCATGTTCGCGATCATCACTCCGGCGCTGATCATTGGCGCGGTGGCTGAGCGGATGCGATTCGCCGCTGTCCTGGTTTTCGTTGGCGTCTGGATGTTCGGCGTTTATTTCCCGCTCGCCCACATGGTGTGGGGAATCGACGGATGGATGAATGGCGTTTGGAATCCAGCCGCAAAGATTCGGGCGATCGATTTCGCCGGCGGCACGGTCGTGCATATGTCCTCCGGATGGTCGGCGCTTGTTCTCTGTCTTTTGCTTGGGCCACGGCTTGGCTTCCGCAAAGAAATCATGGCGCCACACAGCATGGTGCTTTGCCTGGTCGGAACGGGGATGCTGTGGGTTGGCTGGTACGGATTTAACGCCGGTAGCGCGCTCGGTGCCGATGGCATCGCCGCGAACGCATTTACCACGACCACGCTCGCCACGGCGGTGGCGTCGTTCACCTGGGCGATGCTCGAGTATGTCCTTCGCGGTAAACCGAGCGTCCTCGGATTTTGTTCCGGCGCGGTGGCGGGTTTGGTCGTCATCACACCGGCGTGCGGCTTTGTCGATCCGACCGGTGCGATCATCATTGGTGTCGCCGCTGGCGTCGTCCCGTTTTTTGCCTGCACGAAACTCAAGTCCTGGTTTCATTATGACGATGCGCTCGACACCTTTGGAGTGCACGCGGTGGGCGGAACGCTGGGCGCATTTCTCACCGGATTGCTGGCCACGGCGCGGGTGAACTCGAATCTGACCGCCGCCGCGGCGACTCAGAACGGTCTAGCGAAAATTATCGGCCATCTGCTTTGGCTGGAGCAATTGAAAGCGATTGCGGTCACCATTCTGCTGGCCATCGTCGGCACAGTCATCATTGGCACAATCGTGAACGTCACCATTGGATTGCGCATTGCGCCGGATATCGAACGGCAAGGTCTTGATATCAACGAACACGGCGAAGAAGGTTATATTACTTCCTGAACATTGCTTTGCCCCAGCAACGCTGCGGTTCAAGAAGGTCGGCCGATTTGCTCAGTGAATCGCAGCGAGGTGGCCGGAGAAAATTAAAAAACCAAAACAGACGCAGTGAAATGTCAGCACCGTGGCGGTGACCCGCCAGACGAGATGGTGAACCGTCCCGGGTCGTTCTTTTCTCCACTCGGCAAATAAGTGAAACGCCGACAACAACGTGGCCTGGTAAACTCCGTAGAGAATAAAGTGAGGTTCGAAACCGTGCCAAAGCCCCATCAATCCGAAGGTGATGAAGTAACCAGTGATGGCGAGGGAATCGCGATTTTCTATCCATCGGTTTCGTTTCGCCGCGAAAATAAATCGCATGTAAACATGATCGCGAAACCAGAAGGAAAGAGTGATGTGCCACCGGTTCCAAAAATCGCGAATATTTCGGGCGAGAAATGGCCGTTCGAAATTTTCCGGAGTGTGAACACCGAATAAGTAGCTCAGCGCAATCGCGAAAGCGCTGTAACCGGCAAAATCGAAGAAGAGATAAAAGCTGTACGCGTACATGTAGCTCCACCTTGCAAAAAATCCCGGCTCGGCGGCGACTCGATCGAGCCAGTAATATTTGATCAATTCTGCGAGAATGAATTTATAAAAAAATCCGCGAAAGATGCGATGCATCGCCGCATCCAGATCGCTCGTAAACTCCGCGCGAGGTCGTGACTTGTTCCAATCGCCCATGAACCGCCGGTAGCGATCGATCGGCCCCGCTGAAATCGTCGGGAAGAAGAAAAGAAAACCGGTGAAGTCGGCGACTCGCGGCGGTTCGATGACTTTGTCCCGCAAACAAAAGATCAGATCCAACGCGCGGAAAGTGACATAGGAAATGCCGAGAAAACCAAACTCCCGGTCGGGCCGGATCACTGGAACTGTTTTCGTCAGGACTAAAGGAAAGACGGACAAAGCAATCGCCAGGTAAAACGACCAGCCTCCGTCCGACCCGCTCCGATGATATCCGATTAAAACGATCCATTGCCACACTCCGAAAGCGGCCAGAATCCAGATTTCGCGGATCGCAGTGGTTCCGCTAAAGCGTTGAATGGCGGAATATTGAACCAACAGATAGACGATTGTGATCAGCAATGCCCATCGGCGGTTTGCCAGCGCGAGCAACCCGAGAACGATGGTTGGGACGATCGCGTAGAGCAGCAGTCCGAAAAATGTGAAGGTCGCGTAAGGAATCACAAAGATTCAGCGAGCCGGCATCGATCGACCTTGCCATTCGCTGTCATCGGAAACGAATTCAGCACGACAAACTTTCGCGGAACCATGTAATCGGGGACGAGATCCCGCAGCCGGTCCCGAATGATCGATTCGAAATTGGAATGGTTTTTCTGGGCTGGCCTAACGAACGCGACAAGGGACCGAATTTTTCCATTCTTGGCAACCGGGACGACGACCGCGTCGTGAACGATCTCGAGCGCGCGCAAGTTTGCCTCCAGATCCAGCAGTTCGATGCGATGTCCATGCAGTTTGATTTGATCGTCTTTGCGGCCTTCAAAGAAGAGCAGGCCATTGCGATACGTCCCTAAATCACCAGTGCGATAACAGCGCATGCCATTTTTCTGGCAAAAATTGAGAGCCGTAAGATCCGGACGTCCGAGATATCCCGCGCTGACGTTTGGACCTTCGATAAAAATTTCGCCGCGCGTTTCAGGCTCGACGGACCCATTTTCGTGATCCCGGAGGAAAACCTTGGTGCCCGGAGCAGGTCTCCCTACCGGCAGATTCGAATATTGTCTCAAAACATCGGCATCAATTCGAACCGAAGTGGTCGCAACCGTCGTTTCGGTTGGGCCATATAAATTCCAAACCTCGGCGGCGGGAAATCGTTCGAGAAGACGGCGTGCGGTGTCGGCGAGCAGGATTTCCCCGCAGAATAAAAAACGACGAATGTTTGGCATTAATAAGCGGTCGAAATTGCGTTCGATCAGGTACATTTCGGCGAATGACGGCGTGGAAACCCAGGTCGTGATGTTGGAACGCGCGAGAGTCAGATAGAGAAGTTTCGGATCAGCGATGAGATCGCGGCTAATGCTGAACAGGGTTCCGCCGGTGGCCAGGCTGCAGTAGAGATCCATTACCGAGAGGTCGAACGAGAAGGGCGCTTGATTGAGAAAAATCTCGCCGCCCTCGACCAATCGTTGTTCGCTCGTCACCCAGTCCACGAAAAATTCGAGTGACCGACGGGTGATGACGATCCCCTTCGGCTGGCCGGTACTTCCGCTCGTAAAAATAATGTAGAACGCATCGTTAGGCTCGACCGGCTGCGACTTTAGGATTCGATTGGATGCAGGAAGTTTGGCCGTTCGTTCGGTGGTCAGGACCAGGGCGGGTTTCGCAACTTCGAAAATGTGATCGATCCGGGCCTTTGGCAGCGCCGTGTCGATCGGAATGTAAGGATGCCCGGCTTTTACCGCGCCCAGAAATGCGACCAGCATTTCCGGTTCGCGATGGCCAAGGACGGCGACAGGTCCACGATTATGGCCGCATGTTTGAGAAATATGATCGGCCACCGCGTTGGAGCGTTGCTTGAGCTCAACAAAAGTCAGGCTTCGCTGGCCACTGATATGAGCAAGGGCGTACGGCGTCACGTTCGCCCAATGGTCGATCCGCTCGAGCAAGTTCAATCAGAATCCCTGATAGACAAAGGGAGGAGTGGAGAAATCGCCGCGGCCGTACATCAGGATCAGGGCGAGAATGACGACGAAGTAATAAAGAACCAGCCATAATTGCCGAACGATGTTCGAGCGGGTGCGATTCATTGGTGCAAGCGCTTCTCGATGTCGGCGATCATCTTTCGCGGTGTCGACCAGGCCTCACGATCCAGTTCGGCGGGTGAGATGTAGAGCCCGAATTCCTGTTCCATCGCGAGAATGAACTCGACCGTCTTCATCGAGTCGAAGACCTGCTTTTCATAGAGCGCGAGATCGAGATTGATTCGAACTTCATCTGTCCCACTGATCTCGGCCAGGCTCCTGATTACTTTGTCGGCGACTGATGCTGGATTGGCGGCCGTGGTGTTCTCGATTTTCATTCAGCCGCGGTCAAAGAAATCTTCGATTGCGCGATTGAAGTAGGTCCATCCATCGACGGTGGGATGTTCGCGACGAGGAATTTGAAACGCGGCATCCTCGTCGTGATCCTCGAACTCGCGCAGCTCGATTCCGTAACGCGCGCTCAGAGCGCGCAATTTCTGGTAGTAAACGTCGCGTGCAAAGCGTGGGATGCCGTGGGCATCGTAAAAATTGCCATCGAACGGCATGCTTAGAACCAACGCGTTGACATGCGTTTCCGCTAATGTTCGAAACAAGAGTTCCAAATCGATCCAGGCATGCGCCCCATCAATGCGCGCGCGAAACTTCTCGGGCCCAAGATCGAGGAACGACCGGAGTGCCTTGGCATGCAGATATAGATCCGGTTCGCCGGCCTCCAGCGGCTGAATAACTTCTCGAACGCTTCGATGTGAAAGTTTTTTGCCGCCGCTCAAAATGTAAAACAGGCTTTCAAAGTGATCCTGCAGGTCGAGAACGAGATTTTGCAGCATGCCTAACGGCCGGATCGTCGCGAACATCAGCCGATCGAACGGACGATCTGAGGCCAGACAATCCACCGCGGTTTTGAGCAAGGTGCTCTGGCTGAGGGTGTCGGGAAAGCTCGACATGCGTCTTGCCACATCGCGTTTTGTTTCGAGATCAAGCGCGGTTCCGAAGATCGTTCCGCTGGCGGCGGCCAATGAAAAATTTCCCGCATAGGCGCCGCGGTCCAACTCTTGACGAAAAAAGAAGCTCGGTGAAACGAAGATGGCGACTTTTCGATCGCGCAGATCAGATCCGAGCGCTGCCATTTTTTGCAGCATGGTTAGCGGCGTGGCGCCGGCACGGCCGACGGGGCAAACTTCAAAACCACGTTGGCCATTTGTGAAAAACTCAGAGGCGCGATTCGGCACGGGGTCAATGAGCTCCGAACTGCCGTAGAGCAGCAGAACGTCCGGCGTCTGCGCGGCCGCTCGCTGGAGGGCGAGTCCCTGATTTTTAATAAAGAAATCTCCCGGAGCTGTCTGATGAATCGTGGATTTTTCGAGATGAAGCGCCAGCACTTTGCCGCCGCAGAGAATGAAGAACGGGACCACAAACGCGATCAGAGCGCCAAACAAATGTGGCGAAGCTATCCTGTTTACCCCTGACTCCCTCACCCGTTGTCGTTACGCGTGACTGGCGCAGGCTGCAACGGCGGCGACGCCGCAAAATTCGTTAGGGTATCACCGCACAGTCGCCGCCCGACCGGTTATCTCTTACGTCCGATGAGGACTAACGAGCACAGTGGGAAGAATGAGACCAGTGCAAATGCCGGCGGAGGGACTTGAACCCACACACTGTTGCCAGTACTGGATTTTGAGTCCAGCGCGTCTGCCATTCCGCCACGCCGGCGAGAAATGGGAGCGAAAGATACGAAGAAGACCGGCCAGTGACAAGTGACGAGTGAAGCGATGCCGTTGCGCTAATCGCCAAATGCTCTGGGCGGTCCAAAAATTTCACGAAGCACGATGGCTTCACGAAGGCCCACGTTAGATTTCAAGACCGCGGTGAGGTCGAATTTGTCAGAAGGTTTGATGACGGCGAACGACGAAGTGGCTAGGGCGCTGCCGGCGGACGATTCAGCAGCTGCCGTTGGAACCGGTGTTTCGTATACGTTAAAAACCGGTGCCGGATCTTTCGGAGCAAATACTTTTCGCTCCCGCGGAGACGATTGTTTCGGAAGCACCGCTCGGCGCGGCAAAGGCGGCGGTGTCGTGGTCAGCGGCGGCAGGGTTCGAAAGGGGCTGCGTGGTGGAACGATCGGTTTCTGAACAGCCGGACGTAGTTTCACTGGAGGCGGCGGCGCTGCGCCCGGCGGTTGGCCAAGAGCCTCCAGGAATTTGCGTACGCGCTCTTCATCGGTTTCCGGCTGCTCTCGTGGCAAACGGGGCGCGGGTGGATCGGAATCTCCCGACTCGGGTTGATTCGAATCTTTGTTTGCTTTCGTTGCCGCCTTGGTCAGCAACTGAAAGAAAAACACGATCGCGAAAAACAGGAGAAACAGGAGATTCTGCAAATGAATGGCGAGAAAGGCCCAGTGTGCCAAAGCGAACGGCGTCACAGAAAAGACAATCTCACATCTCTCCGGAAATCCAACATCGCGCTGAGACAGTTTTATTGGTAGATGGATGCGCCGAATACCGGCATTGTCTCGCAGCCCTGCCATCACGTTGAATAATCGCCGTCGAATTATTTTCCGAGTTATTTGGACCGCGTTAATGGTCCTAGCCACATCGGCTCCATATTTGATCGATCGTTCGAGGATGCCGGCGCATCATCAGTTCACCTGGGCGCCGCCATCTGACACTGAGGACTTCTTTGGTTACATGTCGTGGGCCGAACAAGCTGCCCGCGGTGCCTGGCTACTCAAGATCAAGTACACCGCGATCCCGCATAGCGGATTTCTGTTTAACCCGTTCTTTCTCTTGGCCGGCTGGTTATCGGCCCTTTGTTCCTGTGCTCCAGGATTAGTCTTCTGGTGGATCAAAGCTGTTGGAGTGGTTCTATTCTTTCTGGCGTTCTACCGCTACCTCGACTTTCTCGCGGTGCCTCCATTTGCTTCCGTCGCAGCCACCATCTTCGTCTCGGCAACCGGCGGCTTCGGCGGACTCTTCCTGTTTCTCGGGTTCGACTCGCACACGTCAGGATTTCCAGCTGATGTGTTCATGCCGGAGGTGATCACATTTTGGTCACTGCTCCGGAATCCGCTTTTCCCATTCTCGCTGGGCTTATTGGTCCTCTCGGTCTATTGGGTGGACCGCGCGACGCGCGAACCAGGCCACCGGCGTTTTTGGCTTGCCGGTAGCGCGAGTGGGATCCTCACGTTGCTTCAGCCATACTATATTCCATTTATTTTCACCTTCGCCGTCGTTTTGGTGTGCATTCGGAACGGATGGGCTGCGATTCCGAATCTGGTTCGATATTTCGTGCCGTTGTTGCCATGTGTAATTTACATGGCCACACTCAGTTGGTTGGAGCCGGTGGTTGCAAAACATAGCGCTCGCGGCGCAATGCCGAGCCCGCCACCAATCGCTTATCTGCTGGGTTTTGGGCTGCCGCTGATAATTGTGTGCATCGGCCTCTTATTGGATCGGAGTTTGATCGGAAGATATTGGCAGCTGATTCTCTGGGTTGTTGTGGCGAGCTTGCTCGCGTATTTACCGGTCTGGTTTCAGCGGAAACTTATTTTTGGATGTCAGGTGGCGCTGTCCATACTCGCAGGCGTTAGTTTGAAATCCATTTTCTCTCGTTGTTCGTCGAACCGAATAACAAAAATCGGCGCGATAGCCTGTTCGTTTTTGTTGCTGCCAATCGCGATGGGAACACCGATGTATTGGTTCATCTACGAAAGCGGGGCGAAGGGTGGAAGCCCGTCGTTCGTAACCGACGACGTCATGGCGGGCTTAGAGTTTCTGAAAAAGAACACTCCGGCTGACTCTATTGTGTTTGCTAGTAACTCGGTCAGTAGGCTGATTCCAGCATTCGCCGGGAATACGGTGATCTGGGGTCACTGGGCGATGTCGGTCGACCTCGATGAACGAGAGCGATGGGCCGCAAGAGTCTTCGGAGGAGATTCGGAGTGGAGTGATGAACAGAAGCGTCGCGAGTTTTGGGATCGCGATATCGAATATGTTTTCCTGGACGGTGATTTGCGACGCTGGATGGACCAGAATCCGTACATGGCAAAGGTGATCTTGGCCGATGCCGAAACGATTTTTCAAAATGCATCGGTTGCAATCTACCGTCGACCTCGTGATTTATGATCGGCCGGTCGACCAAAACCTACTCGCTTCGCGGCTGCGGTTTATCCGATCCGGCGATCGATTCTCGCATGGTGGTGTCGGCCTGCACATTTTTCATCCGGTAATAATCCATGATTCCGAGATGGCCGGCGCGAAACGCTTCCGCCATCGCCATTGGGACCTGGGCTTCGGCCTCGACGACTTTGGCCCGCATTTCCTGAGTGCGCGCGCGCATTTCCTGCTCCACTGCGACCGCTGCGGCTCGGCGGACCTCCGCTTTGGCCTGGGCAATGTTTTTGTCGGCATTGGCCTGCTCACTTTGCAACTTCGCGCCGATGTTGTCGCCTACGTCGACGTCTGCGATGTCGATCGACAGAATTTCGAAGGCCGTGTTGCTGTCGAGCCCTTTGGCCAGCACCGCTTTCGAGATGCGGTCGGGGTTTTCCAAAACATCTTTGTAGGAATCGGCCGAGCCGATTGCGCTGACAATGCCTTCGCCGACGCGAGCGATGATCGTTTCTTCCGTGGCGCCGCCGACGAAACGATCCAGGTGCGACCGCACCGTGACACGTGCTTTGACTTTCGCGCCGATGCCGTCCTTCGCGACTCCATCGATGGTGACGCGACCCATGGCGGGATTCGGGACATCGATCACTTTTGGATTGATGCTCGTGCGCACCGCTTCGAGCACGGTTTTACCGGTGCCTTTGGTGGCGAGGTCGATGGCGCAGGCGCGATTGAAATCAAGCGTAATCCCCGCTTTGTCGGCCGCAATCAACGCGAGGATGACCTGGTTGACGTCGCCGCCAGCCAGATAATGCGCTTCCAGCGGATCGCTCGGAACTTCGATGCCAGCTTTGACCGCGGTAATCCTTGCATCAACGATCATTCCAACCGGCACGCGCCGAAGGCTCATACCGACCATTTTTCCAAAGCTGACCGGCGCATTGGCGATTCGGGCACGCAGCCAAGTCATGAAATATTTGGAAACCAGGATCGCGAGGACGAACGCGATGACGGCAAGGACAACAATGACAACGAGGTAGAGAGGAGACTCCATGAGAGGAAGCCTAGGCGGGATTTGGCTGATTCACACGATTTTTTCGGGTCCAATTCACAATGTTTCGTTGCAATCTGCCCCAGACGAATTACGCATTTCGCGTTGTGGAAATGAAGTCTGTTGAGCCGGCCCCGACATTGGCCGGAACATTGGGGAACCCTGCCCGAACGCGGGTCGCAGTGGTTGGCGCGTCCGGCTATGCCGGTGAAGAACTCGTTCGTTTGTTGCTCGGGCATCCGCAGGTTGAAATCGCCGCGGTGACCTCCCGGCAGTTTGCCGGCAAGCAGCTGACCGAGATTTATCCCCGGTTTGCCCACCTCGACCAAGCGAAGGCGCTTCAGTTTTCCGAGGCGGATCCAAAACAGCTCGCGCGGGATGCGGAGATTGTCTTTTTGGCACTCCCGCATGGTCTCGCGGCGGAGTACGCCAAGTCCGCTGCTGCAATCGGGCGCACGCGTGCTCGATCTGAGTGCGGATTTCCGCGTGCACGATCCCGAAGTTTACAAAGAATTTTATGGTCACGACCATCCGGCCCCGGACTTGTTAGGCCAGTCGGTCTACGGGCTGCCGGAAATTTATCGCGATCAGATTCGCGCGGCGCAATTGGTGGCCTGCCCGGGCTGCTATCCGACGAGCATTCTCATTCCATTGCGTCCGCTGGTTCGGCGAAAGGCCATCGATCGGACGCGAATTTTGGTGACGAGCCTCAGCGGAGTCACTGGCGCCGGCCGGAAAGTTGAGGCCGATTATCTGTTTGCGGAATGCAATGAAAGCGTGCGCCCGTATGGGGTGCCGAAACATCGGCACCTTTCCGAGATCGAACAGGAATTGTCGAGCCTGGCCGGCGAGAGCGTGACGATTCAGTTCACGCCGCATCTCGTGCCGATCAACCGAGGAATCGCGACGACAATATATTGTGACCTTGGCGGTGACGTAGTTGACCTCAATCTCGACCGTGTTTTCGAAACCGCTTATCATCATGAGCCATTTGTTCGCCTGCTTGGCCAAACCCGGCTGCCTGACACCAAAAATGTCGTCGGCACCAATTTCATTGATATCGCCTGGAAGATCGACAGCCGGACTTCGCGAATCATCTTAATGAGCGCGATCGACAATATCGTGAAGGGTGCGAGCGGGCAGGCGGTGCAGTGCTTGAATTTGATGCGTGGATACGCGGAAACTACCGGCCTGATTTGAAAAAGTTGTTTCGAGAAATTTCGGGGTCAATTTGTGCCCCGCTCGGATTCAAATGCGCATCGGTGTTTTGCGACATCAAAAAACTCGGCACCGGCAAAGGATCGAACAAAGGGCGAAAGGACGATCTGGCGCTGATTGTTTCCGATGTGCCGGCAACGGTCGCGGGACTGTTTACCTCGAATCAAGTGTGCGCTGCGCCGGTTAAAGTCAGTCGCCAAGTCGCCGCCGGAAAATCGGCTCGGGCGATTGTGGTCAATTCCGGAAACGCCAATGCCTGCACCGGCAGGCAGGGAATTCTCGATGCCGAAGCCATGGCGCAATTCACCGCTGCCGCCTTCTCGAAACCTGACCGTTTGAACCGGCCAAAAACGAATAACCGCCGAAAACCAATCGACAGAATCGAAAAGAAGGAGGTATTGGTTTGTTCGACCGGACGGATTGGCGTGGAGATGCCGATGAGAAACGTCGAACGCGGCATTCGTGCGTGCGCACCTTTGCTGGAGAGGTCGTCTTCCAACGCGCGGCAGGTTGCGGAAGCGATCATGACGACCGACACGCGTCGCAAAGAAATAGCGGTCGAACTGAAGATTGGCGGGCGTGCGGTGCGAATCGGAGGAATTTGTAAAGGCGCGGGCATGATTCAGCCGGGCATGGCGACCATGCTGGCGTTTATTACAACGGACGCGGCGGTCGAACCGAAGGCGCTGAAATACGCGCTCCGGACTGCGGTCGATCAAAGTTTTAATCGGATCACCGTCGACGGCGATATGAGCACGAATGACTCAGTCATCATGCTGGCCAACGGATTGGCGAAAAATTCGGAATTCGGAATTCGGAATTCGAAATTCCAGTTTGCTTTGAATCACGTTTGTCTCGAACTGGCAAAGATGATTGTGCGAGACGGGGAGGGGATTTCACGTGTCATCAAATTGCGTATTCGCGGCGCACGAAATGAAACAGATGCTGAATTGGTGGCGCGGTCGATTGCGAATAGCTCGTTGGTCCGAACGAGTTGGTGCGGCGGAGATCCAAATTGGGGCCGGATTTTATGCGCCGCTGGCTATTCCAAGGCCCGCGTTGACGAATCACGAATCGGGATCGGGTATGCCAAATCGGGTGGCAAAAGGGTTGTTTTTGCATTTCAGCGCGGGCGTCCGACGAATGTCGCCTTGAAGACGCTCGCCACCATCACCTTGGCGCCGGAATTCGATTTACACGTGGACCTTCATCTCGGCCGCGGCGACTTCACCATCTACGCGGCCGATTTGACCGAAGAATACGTCACCTTGAACAAAGGCGATGTGACAGACCCGACCTCGTTAGGTGGTTAACCGGGCAATGAAGAATTTCACACCGAAGGCACAGCGGACACCAAGGTGGGCCAGGCTGATCTTCGTCGTTTCGTTTGTGTCCTTTGTGCGAGGAAGCTGCTAGATGGAAGAAATTATTACCAAGGCGGCGACGCTGCTTGAAGCGCTGCCCTATGTGCAGCGGTTTCGTGGCGAAATTTTTGTCGTGAAATATGGTGGCAGCTTTATGGACTCGCCTAACGAGGAGGAGCGTCATCGGGTGGCGCGCGACATTGTTTTTCTCGAGGCCGTTGGAATTAATCCGGTCATTGTTCACGGAGGAGGTAAAGCAATCACGCGGGCGGTGGAACAAGCCGGTTTCAAAGCGGAATTTATCGGCGGGCAGCGAAAAACAGATGAGGCGACGATGGGGATCGTCGATCAGGTTCTTTCGCAACAGATCAATCCGGAAATTGTCGGCGCGATTGAAGAGTTTGGAGGCAAAGCGCGCGGGTTCCCGGGTTGGGAGATTTTTCAATGCCGCAAACTTGTCCATCCCAAAGTCGATTTGGGATTTGTGGGTGAAGTCATGGGAGTCCATACGGAACCGTTGCGGGAATGCATTCGACGCAGCGTGACGCCTGTCGTGAGTCCGACGGCGCGCGGTAAGGACGGCAAAATTTACAATTGCAACGCGGACATCGCCGCGGCCAAAACCGCGATCGCGCTCAAGGCGCGCCGGTTGGTTTTTATGAGTGATGTCCCAGGTTTGCTGCGCGACCCATCCGATGACAAGACGTTAATGACGCATCTGCGAGCGGAGGAAGTGCCGGAGCTGAAACGTTCCGGCGTGATCGGCAAAGGCATGATTCCAAAGGTGGACAGCGCAATTGCGGCGATCGAGAGCGGCGTGGAGAAGGTGCAATTTGTCGATGGGCGAATTGCCCATTCCATTCTGCTTGAAATTTTCACTGACGCAGGAGTCGGGACTGAGGTGGTGACGTGATGATGACGACGGAAGAGTGCAGGTTTAAGTGAAAGAGCAGGGTTAAAGACGGGAGAAGGCGCCGGTGCGAGTGAAGGAGCAGGATTAAAGATGGCCTCGCGATGAAGCATCTTTAATCTTACACTTTCACATACACTTACACCGTTTCTCAGTATGACCCAGCAATTCGATCACGCGACCGCAGTTGGAACGGAGGTAGCGACGTGATGAAGGCGGGAGAAGGTGCAAGTGCAAGTGAAGGGGCAGGATTAAAGATGGCCTCGCGATGAAGCGTTCTTTAATCTTACACTTTCACATACACTTAAATCCCCCCTCCTTATGACTCACCAATTCGATCACGAGAAACTAAACGTTTACCAAGAATCGTTAACATTCGTTGCGTGTGCGACGAACTTGCTGGAGCGCGTCCCCAAAGCGATGGCAGTCCATAACCAATTGGATCGAGCGTCCACTGCGATTCCGCTGAACATTGCGGAAGGAAGCGGAAAATTCACGCCGCGCGATCGCTGCAGATATTACGATATGGCGCGAGGATCGTCGCTTGAATGTGCCGCGTGCCTGGATGGCTGGTTGTTAGGGAAATTCTGGGGGAAGCCGAAATAGAACAAGCCAAGTCGATCCTCATCAACGTCGTAGCAATGCTGGTCGGATTAATCAAAGCTGTCGCCCCCGATAGACTGTATGAGGAATGGGGTGAAGCGCAGGCGCCGTGAAGGTGGAGGTGTAAGTGAAAGAGCAGGATTAAAGATGGAAGGCGACGGATAAGATGCAGGTGCAAGTGAAGGATCACGATTAAAGATGCAAACGGAAAACGCTGAACGCGCAACGTCCCACGTCCAAGGTCAAAAGGCAGACGACATCCGCAATCTATTCGAGCGAACTGTGGTTCCGTCCTACGCCCGGTTCGACCTGATCCTGGAACGAGGTGAGGGAAGTTATGTCTGGGATGTGAATGGGAAGCGCTATCTCGATCTCGGCGGGGGCATCGCAGTCTGTTGCCTCGGACACGCCAATTCGGAGATCACCGCAGCTCTGGATGAGCAGTCTCGGAAGCTGATCCACGTTTCGAACCTCTATTATAATGAGACCCAGGGACGTCTGGCCGAACGGATCGTTCGTCTGATCGGTCCAGGGAGGGTCTTTTTCGGCAATAGTGGGGCCGAAGCCAATGAGGGGCTCTTCAAATTTGCCCGAAAGTTTGGCACGACAGCCGGCGATTTGAGATCATCACCACGCTCGATTCGTTTCATGGGCGAACCCTCGCGGGAATTGCCGCCACAGGTCAGCAAAAGGTGAAGCACGGATTCGAGCCCGCGGTGGCCGGATTCAAGCATGTTCCCTTCAATGATCTCCGGGCGATGCGGGCGGGGATTAAGGCGGAGACGGTTGCGATTTTGGTCGAACCCGTGCAAGGCGAGAGCGGCATTACCATCGCGACATCCGAATATTTGTTAGGCCTGAGACAACTGTGTGACGAAAATAATTTGTTACTGCTCTTTGATGAGGTGCAATCGGGCCACTTCCGGACCGGCAAATTCCAAGCCTGGCAACGGATCCTGGAAGGTAAGGACGAGCATTTGTTACCGGATGGTGTCTCCATGGCGAAATCCCTCGGCGGCGGATTTCCAATCGGCGCGTTTTGGATCGCCGAGAAATTCTCCACATTGCTGTCGTCCGGCACGCATGCAAGCACGTTTGGCGGCACTCCGCTCGCTTGCGCTGTGGCGCTGCGAATATTCGACGTCATCGAGCGCGAACACCTGGCGGAAAACGCCCGGGCCCTCGGGGAATTTATTTTGAGTGACCTTCGAGTTTTGCAAAAGCGATATCCCGAAGTCCTTCGCCATGTTCGTGGGCTTGGATTGATGATCGGAATCGAATTTCAACCACAGTTTAAAGCAGTGGATATCGTGAATCGCCTGCACGAGGCCGCTATATTGACGGTACCGGCGGCGAACTCCGTCGTTCGGCTCCTGCCGCCTCTGAACTTGAAAAAAAGCGAAGCAGAGGAGGGCTTGCGAGCGATTACCGAAGTTGTTTCCGAACTACAGAAATGATTGCAGCAGCAACTTCCTTAACCCTACACATTCACTTTCTCATGCACACACTCAGAAGGAGTAAGAGTAAGCGAAAGTGCATGAATAAAGACTAAATAACGCCGGCCAACCCGTGACCTTGCACATTCACTTTCTCATACACAGACTCAGAGGAAGTAAGAGTGAGTAAAAGTGCACGATCAAAGCTAAATGAAAAATTTTCTCGGTATCGAACAAACCTCGCGCGAGGAGATTGAACGTATTCTCCGTCGCGCCGCCGAGCTGAAAGCGGATCGTGGAAAGATTTCGATGCAACCTTTGGTTGGCCAAACCTGGGCGTTGATCTTTTCGAAGCCTTCGACGCGCACGCGCGTCTCCTTCGAGGTCGGGATCCGCGAACTGGGCGGCGAAACGATTTATATGAATGCGGCTGACGCGCAGCTCGGCCGGGGCGAACTGATCAAAGATACCGCACGGGTGCTCGCGAGAATGATTCACGGAGCGGTCATTCGCACCTATGCGCAGAGTGACATCGAAGAGTTTGCAGAATTTTCGGGTGTACCGACGGTGAACGCGCTCACGGACGATGAGCATCCGTGTCAGATCGTGAGCGATATTTTCACCATCATCGAAAAACGAGAGGCCATCGCCGACCGGGTCGTGACTTTTGTGGGCGATGGTCTTTCGAATACGGCTCGATCATGGTTGTTCGCGGCCGGAAAACTCGGGTTCGAGTTGCGAATCGCGTCGCACAAAAAATATCAGCCAGACAAGGCGTCGCTCGAGCGGGCCGGTGGTCGCGTCATTTGCACCGATGATATTTCGGCGGCGGCGCGAAACGCCGACGTGCTTTACACAGATATCTGGGTTTCGATGGGCCAGGAGTCGGAGACGGCCCGGAGAGAGGCGGACCTGGGGCCGTATTGGATCAACGATGCCGTCGTGAAACTGGCGAAACCGGAGGTGATGGTGATGCATTGTTTGCCGGCGCATCGTGGCCAGGAAATCGATGCCGAGACGTTCGAAGATCATGCCCGGACGATTTTCGATCAGGCGGAAAATCGATTGCACGTGCAGAAGGCGATTCTGACGGAATTGCTGACCGCTTAGTGCGAGGTCCGCGAGCACCTCAGATCTTGCCTAGCCAGTCGCTGCTCGAAGCCACGGGTGAGGCTGTAAGTTCCTAGAGGGGTTCGGTTTTCACCGAAATGGCCACTCCACCCATGGGGTACGGGACAGGTAAGGTTTTCCCCGATACCCCGGGAAAAACTGTAATTTCTGGCAACAATTTCATTGACTTCGGGGTCAAAATCTGACCAAATCTGCGTCACCACAAAAAGGGAAACTACAAAAGATTAATTATATGAAAACATTAGTATTGGGAATTGTGGCGTTCGGATTGATGGCTGCGGGAGCTTCGCCGCGAATAACGCATCGGACAATGCGTCGAATTCGACGTATTCGGGCGGCACCTACAATGGTTTAAGGCGGCACTTCTTGGGACCTGACGTTAGGGATTATCCCTGGAGCCGGTGATGGCTTCGAGGCCAGCTATTTGGAGCGACCAACTAATTGATCCTTCATTCGGTTTGTATCTTCCACTAGCGGTGTAACAAAGTAAAGTCTTCTCGGCGGCGACGACTACCCGGCCTTTTACAGGTGGTACGCTGACTGCGGGACAGACGTTTTCAATTACCTTACGTCATTCATCGCGAAAGTTCATCGAATAAGCCTGTAGGCGCCTCGAATAACACTGTGTTCACATTAATGGCAATGCGGGAGCGACTGGCAGCTTCAATGATGGCGGCAGAAATTCAACTCGACGCAAGCCTAGCTGCATTCGCCTGTAACACTTAGTTTACTTCCGCGGTAATATACTCATACACTCTCGCAGTGCTTCGGGTATGAACACCGCAGCAAACCTTTTCAGGATAAGCGCATGAAGCTTTTTGATAGGGACAGGGTGGCAATAACTGGGAGGCGGAGATTACCGTTCTTCCCGTTCCGGAACCGGGCACGATCATTCGTTCCTTTCCGGTTCATCAGTGCTCGGTGCGATGATGTTCATCCGCCGCCGCCGCGCGTAAGAATCGAAAAATAAATTTACAAGAAGCCGTCCCGCGATGGGACGGCTTTTTTGTTGTTCGGTAGGCGGGCGAGGCAGTTGCGGGGCGATCGAAACGGGCCTGGCCGGAGTTGGAACTTTCAAATTGTCAGACTTTCTCCGGCGGATTTTATCGAGGAAACTGACCAGAATTGTCACAATCAAATTGACTTTCGTCGCCTAACCGTCACTATCGGAACCCTAACAATCGAACCACGTCATATGCCGAGAAAGTCGTTAGTTATAGTTGTGTTGGTCGCGATGTGTCTCTATGCAGCCGCCGCCGACGCTGCCAACATTTCGTTCGTTGGAAACGGATACATCATCCTCGATATCGGCGGCGCGGGAGACACATTTTTCGATCTGAATAACCAGGGTAACGTGGCGTCACGCCATCCTATGACACGAACGATACGTTTTCGAATTCCTTTTCCCGTACGTTTACGATCAGTCTGGGGACAAGTGTCTTAGTCGGCGCGCAGGAACAGATATATCCATCCACTCCAGGAACATCCGCATTTCTTGGTTATAGAATTACCGATTTGTCTGAAACGGCCGGCGTCTATGCTGAGGAGAACTTGCCATTCAAACGGAACGTCGGAAGCAATGATGAATGGGAACAGTTAGCTAGCGCGAGTGGAGTTGATGTGGGCAGCAATCTGACCCCAGGACAGTATCTACTCGAGGTTTACCAACACGCCTCGAATGGCGGCAATATTTATAATCAGGAAGGCGCGGTAAACGATAACTGGGAAGCTGAAATTATAGTTGTTCCCGAACCTTCGACCATCGCGGCCGGCATAATGGCTATCGTTGGAACCGTGATGTTTCGTCGGCGTCGCGCAAAGGCGTAGAGATTTCAATTTAGTTTGTTTTAAACAACCCCGCCGCGAGGCGGGGTTTTTAGTTATTCCGAGGAGATGGAAAGCGCATATTCAGACCGGACCTGAGAGGCGGTAGCGCACGATAAAGTGCGGTCAAATTGTTGAAAAAATCGCGGGATTTTTCTCGGAAAAAAGCCTATAATCCGGGCAGGTCTGTTCCTTCACTCCACCGGCGACGCGAGACCAATTTTTAACTCCAGCTTAATGAAGCTTCCTTCTCGCCGCGCACTCGTTGTCTTTCTTTTCGCGGCGATCTTTTTCCATCGAGCGAGCACGTGTTCGCGGCGAAGCGATGGTGCAGTACTTCAATACCAGTTGGGACGAGATTGCGCAAAAGATTCCGGAGTTAGCCGAAGCCGGTTACGATTCGATCTGGATTCCACCACCGACCAAAGCGGGCGGCGGTTTGTCGGTTGGATACGATCTGTTTGATCCCTTTGATCTCGGGAATCTCGATCAGAGCGGATCGGTCAGCACCCGTTACGGGACGGAAGCGGATCTGCTCAACATGATCACGATCGCGCACCGGTTCGGGATACGCATTTATATCGACAACGTGATGAACCACCGCGGCTTTGACGTTCCGGGTTACGACGCAAACACGCCCATCAGTTTTATCCCGGTATGTTACCGGAGGATTTCCACCTGCAACTGACGCAGGATGGGTTTTATCGAAACTGGCCGGGCATCAGCAATTATTCCGATCAATGGCAGGTCTGGAATTTGAGCACGTCCAATCTGGTCGACGTTGCGCAAGAAACGAGTGAAACAAATCCCGGCACGACCAATAACAACTTCGGTCTGACCGAAGGCGGAACGTTCCCAAAAATCAAGTTCGTTAGGCAGCCGAATAATCCCGAATACTATTACAAGGACGCGAACGGAAATTACGTTGGGTTTGGCGGCTTGCTCAACCTCGCGCCGAACCCGCTGCCGGCTGGGTTCAACTCCGCACATGATTGGGCGGTCAATTACATTGCGCAGAATTCGAATGCTTACAGCGAGTACGTTCAGGATTATCTCAATCGGGCTGCGCGTTGGTTAATCGATACGACGAAAGCGGATGGTTTGCGGCTCGATGCCATCAAGCACGTGCCCGACTCGATTTTTCGGGAACAACTACAACAGTTATTCGCCAAACAAAGACTACGACGATTACGGTTATCTTGGCCAGGCGCAGCGCCAGTTCAACGCCACGCGCGGATTCGACAACGCGAAATTCAATTATCCAGGCGGTGACAGTTATCAATCAGATCTGCGTGAAACCGTATTCGACACGGAAAAGCCCCGTCACAATCTGATGTTGTTTGGTGAGCACTTGGGCGGTACGGCCCAGCAACCCTACATCGACGCCGGCACTCGGTTGCTCGACAACAATCTGCAAAGCACTTTGATCAACGATCTGCCAACCGGGCCGCTGACCGGACTGGATCAATCCGGTGGCGGCGGCATCTCTGGGGGCCCGGGAATATCGGTCGGCTACGCGCAGAGCGCCGATAACGGTTACATGCCGAAAATCTCACTGGCGCATGCATTTTTAATGACGCGCGCCGGTTTGAGTTTGATTTACACGGACGGCAATCATCACGCCGGCGTGCTTGGCCAGATCAGCAAGGCTTTCCCGGCCAACGCCAATACGAATTATCTCGGGCAATATGGCGACGGCAAAATCCCGAACGTGCTGAATATCCATAATCAGTTCGCGCGCGGGATCCAGGTTCCGAAGTGGAGTGACAGTTCGGTTGTAGCGTACGAGCGGCAGGACAAACGGGAAAATTCGCAAATGACCGACGCGGACGGGATCACGTTGTTATTTATGATGAACGGCAACAGTTCTGCCGGTCAGTCGCGCAGCATTTCCACAGCTTTCCCAGCTGGCGCTTATCTTTGGCAA
Source organism: uncultured Verrucomicrobiae bacterium (assembly GCA_963846065.1). Taxonomy (GTDB): domain Bacteria; phylum Verrucomicrobiota; class Verrucomicrobiia; order Chthoniobacterales; family UBA10450; genus DASPUI01. The sequence continues at coordinate 209,449 of CAWJUP010000004.1, read as the reverse complement.
TACGCCACCGGAACGACCGATGGTGGCGATCAAATGACCGGCTTTTATTATACGGTCCCAAGTAATCAGGTGGTCGGTGACCTGATTATCCCGAAGGGCGGCTATTTTGCATTTTCGTGGCGCAATCCGGAAGAATCTATTTTGTGGAAACCTGGTGGCGGAACTCCGATCACGATTTTGCAAAATGCCCAGGCGGCAAGCACGATGACTTATCTCCGGAAAGATGGTCCCGATGGAGATCCCAATTTCAATCCTTACGGTGTCGCGGGCGCAGTTCCCGGCAGTTATTCTTATCCCTATACGGTTCCGCGGATCACGGATGGCTCCAACTTGTCATTTATCGCGCGGACGGATGGCTCGGCCGAAAATGTTTTGATGGAATTCGATGGAGGGGTCGACATCAACTCTCAAATTCCGCTCGGCCCGACCAGCGGTGAGAAACGTGATAATCCCCCTGGCCTTTCTACTGATGTTTTCCTCGGATACGAGCAGGCGCAATTCGTCGAGCGTCAATATCCCGAGAAGTTCGCCGCTAAAGATAGCGACCAATGACACGATCGGATCATCCGGCGCCGACACCTATGACAGCAGTGTGACGCCTCTGAACGACGTCACCTCAAATCTGCATGGCAACTCGAACTTTGACACTCAGAGCGGAACGGTGGCGTCGTTTGTTTATCATGATCCGGCTATCGCGGTAAATTCACCTGCTTCCGGGAGCGCGCTTGGGCCGCTGCCATCAAACATGTATCAGAGTGGCGGCGCGCAACTGAATTTCTGGATCAAGTGCAACATGGTGGGAGCAGGGTTCCGGGCATTTCTTTATTACACGGTTGATGGCTCAAATCCCGAAGGAGCAGGGCCTAACGGCATCGGCACCACGCAAACGACGGAAATGCATTTCTCGCACAATGATTCCAGCGGGAACAACTGGTGGTACGGTTCGATCCCGACTCCGTCGAGCTCGATCAGATACAAGATGGCTATTTACAAATCGAGCAACGGCGGGGTCCCGGTCAGCAGCGTATTCCCCGGAAGTTCGTCGGCGGTGTCGCAGAAGGTGCAAATGATGACCACCTTCCAGATCCCGGGTTTTAACGCGAACAATGCGACGGTTTATCCGCACAACGATTACGGCGTACCCAAACCGGATTGAGCCAGGGCTTCCATGTGTTACGGGCACGGGCGTTCCTGAAACGCGACGGCACGAGCACGGGAAATGGATTGCGATCATCGATCTACAATACGTTTACGCAGGTGTTTTATTATGACACTCAGCTGCCCCAAGGACAGGTTGTCTTTCCGACGAACGATGGGGACAGCGTTGGTGGACAGCAATATGGCGTGGTGGTGCGGACGGATCCGGGAGTTACCGAGGTCTGGTACAACATCCAGGATAGTAACGCCAGCAATGACGACTCAGTCACCGGCGTGGCCAATGGGAACAACGCATGGGTTCTGGCTACTCAGCTGACAGCGAACCCGACGATCAGCAGCCCGTACCCGAACGAGTGGCGGTTTAATTACGTTAACATTCCGTCGAGTGGGACCGGTAAAATATATGTCCGGTTGCGGAAACTTAGCTCGTCCCCATCGACGGCGTTCAGCCCACCATCAGGAGCAAGCAGCGCGGACGATACTGCGAACCATTACACCACCCTGGTTCGGAACGTGAACACGAATGGTCCGCTGACGACGGTGAGGGTGGCGTTTCCAACCACAGATGGTCAGGTGGTAAATGGTGGCAATTACATCATGAAGGTTTGGTTCAGTCATTCGTTAGGCAATGGACTGACCACGCAGCAAATCATCAACAATTTCCTCATTACGATCTCGAGCAGCGAATCTGGCAGTGCGGAGAATCCTGTCCCGCAGCCACGGAGTGCTTACTCGATTGATGCTTCCAACGTCAACGGAGCGTCTGACCCGAACCAACAACTGGATGAGTTGGCCTATCCGTTACCGAATCTCTACAACGGGCAACCGGATTTTCTTCACACGATTACAGTCACCTATACCCAACCGCCTCCCAGTTCGCAGGTGCTGACTGCGTACTCGTCTGGTCAAAATGCAACCGACGGTGGTGATTCAGGATAATATTTTTCGCCGCCGGAGTTTGATGCGGACGGAAATGTCTATCAAGATCGTGCTGCCGGATGTGGCAAATCCGACCGCCGGCGCAACGGACAATTCCGATTACGGTTCAAACCGACTCGAACGCCACTACGGTCGCGATCAATTTCACGCATTGGCACTGTGCCGCCCGGCAACGTCATCTCCGACTGGCGCTCGCCCCGAGCGGCAGCAATACTGCTGTGGACGTTTAATTGGGCCAATGTGCAACAGGGCGATTATCAATTTACGTGCCAACGTCACTACGCCGAGTGGTTCCACCTCGCGCTAGCCGCGACGCGCACATCGTTTTGAGCAGATTGTCAGTTCGCCGGTCAAGGGCGATAGGATGATGACGGTCTGAGTGATTTTATCGAGACGACGCCGACGGCGTTGCCAACTACGAGTTCGGATAGCTGGACGAACGATCAGGTGCATCTGTGGAAAATTTCCGGGCTGACGAATCCTTACAGTCCGGACACGGATAACGACGGACTTTCCGACGGACTTGAGCTTGGGCTGGGGCGCAGCGGTTGGAGATACCAATGCCACCACTGATACCAATGGAGATGGAACATTCCGAATTTCCAACCCGACCTCGATCCTCCGATCTACAACACCACTGACAACGCCAGCGCACCCGCCGGACAGGACTACAGCTATTTCAATCCCTGGCCGTATAACTATAATAACTCGCGCACCGATCAGATCGCGGGTTCAGTGACCGATCCGAATAAGCCGGACACGGATTGTGACGGCTTGCTCGATGGGGTGGAGGATCTCACGTTTGCGCCGCGGCTCGACAGTAACGGTAATCCAGATTCGCGACGCAATGGCCATCAAACCTATCGCAAAGTTCATAATGGTCGTGTCGAGATTCTGCCAAATGGAGTCGATGGCGAAGCAGTCATCGCGCATCCGCCGACGATCTACAACACGTCCATTGTCGATCGCTCGAAAGTCCTAGCCAAATCACCCAACGCGGTTTGGCTTGAGACCGACCCGAACAACGCAGATACCGATGGAGACGGAGCCGGGGACGGCTCGGAGGATGTGAATCACAACGGCATTGTCGACTTCGCAGTCATTGATCGAAACCAAACCGACAAGCAACGGCAACTTCGTGGTCCAGGCCACCTTCACCAGTCCACAGCAATTGGTGACGGTGCAAGGCTCTGCGGCAGGCGCAGGACAGGTGACCTTTTACTACACCGACTTTTGCTACACCTACAAAGAACCGACCGACAGCAAAACCTATGTTTCGACGCGCTCTGAGTAAGGCGAAGCTCAATGCCGTCTTTCGCCCCGGCGGAAATTTCCGGCAGGATGGTCTCGATGTGATCTGGCAGGAAACGGATCCACGTCGCTTTAGCACCGCGCGGCGACGGGTTGCCTGATGGTTGGAAAATTCAATACGGACTCGACCCATGGGATGATGGTGTCATCGGCGACTACAATCTTCACACTGGCAAAGATTACCAACACGAACAATGGACCGAATGGCAGCTTTAGCGGAGATGGCATCACCAACCTGCAACATTACATCAACGGCACCGACCCGCGGGTCTCGCAAAATGCTCCACCGCCGCCGGCCAATTCGATCGTTATCGGTCCGCACAACCCGACGACCGTGGGAGCGTGACGAATGATCATGCGTTTTACCGATTGGACTCCGGCCGATTTAATTGCGCTCGATTATTACGACGGAGACGGCATCAATTATAACGCGGAGGATATCTACCACGCCTACGATGGATGGGACACGTCGCGCGACATGGTTGCGTTCTACGCCCATGACGGCGGCGCAGTGGCCAACGGAGGCGACGGAAAGTTCTATTTCCGTGTCGATCTGGAAGACCTGCAGGCTTATGCCGAGCAGGGTAATCTCGATATTTATGTGGTGATCAATTTCGGCAATCCCGGAACCGGCGAATATAATTTGCCGGACCAGGTGGATACCGGAACGACCATGGGGTGGCAGGCCGTCGTTGCCTGTTATCAATCGAACGTTGGGACGGTTTATTTGTGGAATCCAAATTCCGCGACTCATTCCACTGCGATCGGTCAGGATCTGACGCAGTTTGGGGTGACGGCACGCAATCAAAATACAGCCAATGGTTTCCTCCAGGCTTACTTCAACTCCGATCTGGATGCGGTCGATTTCTCCATTAGCCGCCAGGCATTATTGGATGCGGGCTGGGACGGTGTCGACGCCAGCCGATTGATTTACCAGGTTTACACCACCAAGGATGGAACACAGGACAGCCCCACAACGGGACCGGGCGACATCGGTGGTCGTTCCGATATTCGCGATTCCATTCGCAACGATTGGATCGCTTCGGATTATTATCTCGACCAGCAAAATATCGACGGTGCCAACAGTGTGTTGCGCTCGTGGATTGGAATGCATGCGGACAATGATAATGGCAAGAAGATCAAAGTCGTTTCCTTGATTCACGGAAATCACGGCATCGAGCCGGGGACATTCACACAAAATTTCATCAATAACGGCGCCGGCGCTGGTTATTATCGTCCGTTTGATGCGCATCAGGCGTTCAACGTGCCCTTGACGTTGCATGTGACACCGACGCTCGCGTCTGCAATCCAATGGGCAAAAGTCGGAACTGCCAATACCTATCGCGATGGACCGGCATTGAACGCGCGCATCGCATCGCTCATCCAAGGCGGGACCGTCGATCTTTTGGGCAGCACGTTTTCAGATCACATCCTCGATTATTTTCCGGATGCGTACAACGCCGACAACGTGGCCTTGGCGAATGATGTGCTCACGCAGATTTACGGAACGGCGCCATCTAACAAGGTCTTCTGGACGCCGGAACGTGTCTCGGATTCCGGCGTGCTGCAGAAAGTCGCCGACCTGGGCTACCAATACACTTTCATCGATCAAATGCGGCACGTCTTTAACTGGTTCGGTCGTGCGTCCGCCCTCGGGAATGACGGATACCGGATCAATCAAATCAATAACACGAAGACATTCGTGATTAACGACAGCGATGGACCATATCTATTTCAGAACACGGACAACGGCGTGCCGACGCTCGTCCGGCAATTGTTGAATCACAAGGCGCGCGATGGCCAGCAGGACCAGGTCGTCATTTTTGAAAACGAATGGGACGATTTTGCGACGAAGGCGAACGCCGACGCCTACGATAAGAATATCCGCTGGCTCGCGAATCACCCGTGGGTGCAGATCGTCACGCCCGATCAAATCGTTTCGAATCAAGTCTCGTATAACGGCGGGACCGCGGGGCAGTGGGGAACAGTCAGTCGCGGAACGAATTTGTCGTTGCCTAACGTGGCCAAAGATTTCATCGATCACGCCGACGAAGAAAATTACAACAATTGGTATTTCGGTTCGGCCCTGGAAGAAAGCCTGAGCGGAAAAGCATTTAACATCCGGACCGGTGTGGCGATGCCAACGACTTATGGTTGGCTCGATGGCGCAGTGAATCCCGCCGGCATCGTTGTCTCGGCCTGGCAGGCTGTGACCAGCGTGACCAATGCCGGCCTGTTTTCACTTGGCCGGGCGACGCTCCACGCTTCCGAGTTTGAGACAGCATTTCACAATCAGACGGCTAACGATCTCACCAAATACAGCACCGGGGCTTATATCTATCCCGATACCGGGTTTCAATCGTTGGCGAGCTTTTCCAAAAACGCGCAGGCACAGACGCGAAACGCCGCCGTTTTTGCGCGGGTGAACCAATGGGCGCAAACAGCGGCGAGCGGCGCCTACAATGGAACGGCCGTTGCCTCGGCTGCCGACGTCGATTTGGATGGCGAAAACGAGTACATCATTTACAACGATCGGCTGTTCGCGCTCTTCGAACGGATCGGTGGCCGAATGACAGGCGCGTGGTTGCGGGATCTCGACACCAATTATGTAACCCAGGTGGCTGGGAATTTTGTCAGCGATGCCGGCTCCGAGACTGAGGAAGAGGGCGGCGGCAACTTTGCCAACGGCGTAGTGAACGCTTATCGCACATCCGGGTTTAAGGATTGGTTCGCGAAGACCGATAACCTGGGTAACGGAACGTTCCAGTATGTGAACGATTATTATTCCGTCGCCGCCGCGCCTTCCGGGGTGGGTTGGACCTTCACCAGCTCGGACGGCAAGATTGCAAAAACGATTACTCTTTCCGCGGGCAGCAGCGCCTTGCACGCCGCCTATACCACCACCGGGCTTGTTCAATTGTATACGCGAGTGGGATTGTCACCCGATCTCTACGACTTGGTGGGTGCCGGCCAGACGCATCTCGGAAACTTGATTACCAGTTCGACCGAAGTCGATTTGTTCAATACCAGCACCGCGCGGACGACGCGCGATTATCTGCTCTTTGCCGGTTCGGGATTATCCGGCGCCGCCTACAACGCCTCCGCGACCGATATCGATACCGGTATCACAGCCGATACGGTCAACATGCGGAATCAGGCGCAAACCTCGCAGGTCGAAGTGCAAGGCAATGGGACAATGAGTTTTGTGTTCGGATTCGAAACCGGCACCGCCCTCACCTATTCGAGCGGACAAGATGGAATTCCCGATTGGTGGAGGCAGAAATATTTTGGCCATACAAATGGACAAGCCGGCGATCTCTCCCGGGCGGGTGATAATCCGACCGGCGACGGGTTAACGAATCTGCAAAAATATATTCTCGGACTCGATCCAACGAAGGCGGACGCCGCTCAATTCAAACTCATCATTACGCGAGCTTCCTCATCGACCGTGAATTTGAGTTTCCCGTCTATTACCAACCGTCTGTATCAGATTGTTTACTCGAGCAGTCCGGCCGGGCCATGGACCAATGCGGGGAGCGCGTTGTGGGGAACAGGCTCCAACATGATTTATACGGATAACGGCACCGACACGGGCTCACCGCCGAATGCCGGAACCAGGAGATTTTACAAACTGCAGGTGAGTTTACCGTCGCAATAGGCCATCAGGGAATTTATGAAGCACAAGGTTTTTACGGCACTTCTTTTCGTCTTTGCGTTTGCGTCCGCGTTCACCGCGCGATCTGACGCGGCCAACGCGTGGCACATCCCGGATAGCTCGGAGATTGATGCGAATGCAGGAAATGGATCCCCCAATTATGTCCACATGCGAAACCCGGAGGTTGAGATCAGCAACGATCCGACGCAGCCAACAACGATTTACATTTATCAGGGAATTCAAAAGTACAGTTCGCAAGGACAGATCGCTAACCAAACTGGGGGCATGCTATATTATAAAGGGCTTTCCCAAAGCAGCTGGACCGGAGTGTCTCTCTCGTTTCACGAGAACACCGGCAACAACCAGTATTGGAAAGCGAGCTTCAGCACATCGAGCATCGCGGCCAATGATCCCATTCAATACTACATTTTTGTCCAAACCGACGGGCTAACGTATCCGGGTGGTGGCGATAATCGAAGCGGCTTCGTTTTCGCGCCGACCTACTTGGGTGATCAAGGTGGGGCGTTCATAGCCGGTTCCGATTCGTCGGGGGATGCTGGTAAATCAACTGCTGCGACTTATCCGTTTACCATTCGCAATCGGCCGGCCTGGATTTTTCACGCCAACAATCGTGTGATTAGCGGCACGACGGTGCAGTTTTGGGCGGAGGTAGGTTACATGGGCAATACCAGCGACAATACGACGCGCTGGGCCAATAACGGCACCATTTACTATACCACTGACGGGAGCAATCCCGTTCCTGGATCGACTCCGGGGACCGCAGGCAATAGTTCCACTCAGGTCGCGTCTTTCACCTACGATCATCCCGAAAATACCGATCAAAATGGCGGGACACCAGACATTGCCGGCACTCGGATGTGGTGGGTGGCGAATGCGACAAATCTTCCAACGTTTCAGACGATCAATTACAAAGTCGGATTCTGGAACTCGTCGAACAGTGAACAGAAGTTTGGCGATTACAATGCGGGGGATCCAACCTATCCACCCCCCACCGGTCACGTATTTTCCTTCTCGATCGGTACCGCCGGCGCTCCGGTCCTGACCATCAGCAGCGTAAACAATGGAACACTAAACGGGGACTACACCACCTCGCACGTTTACGTGGACGAGATTGCGGGAGATTTCATTCCCATGAGCATCGTATTCCAGCCGAACGCTCAAAATGTCGATCCGACCACGGTGCAGGTTTATACAAATTTGAATCGGCGGGATTACGCCACGCTGCCTTGGCCGGATTCATTTGGAATTGCCACGGAAGAAGGAATCAATCCGCCGAGCGGGGACGTCGTTGGAGCGAACGACAATCACTATTACAAGGCGTACCCGATGAGTTCGAGCGATGGACTCACCTTCACACTGACACTCAACGCTCAAAAAACGGGAGCCTATCGCTTAACTGCGCGCTACAAGGTGTTGCCGACGCAACAGAATCCGAGTCCCGGCTGGAACTACTACACCACCAGCGGTCGACGTGATCACGCGATCGTCGTGTCGCCGATACAGTCGCGAAACATTCAGCTTTACGAAATCAACACACTCAACATCAACGCGGTTGGCGATCAGGCGTATCAACGCGGTAATTTGCGAGATTTGATTCCGGGCGGTGGTAAAACGACCCGGGGCGGCGTGAACGCGCCAGTGGCCGATCTCAATTACATCAAAAATCTTGGGTGCAATTGGCTCTGGTTCCAGCCGGTTCATCCGGACGGAATCGACGGCCGCGAAACGGATCCAAACACGAACCAGGCTTATACCGTCGGCAGTCCTTATTCAGTGAAGAACTTCTTTGAGGTGATGCCGCTCATGGCGCAGAACTTCAGCACCGACGGTTCGCCCGCGAACAACGACACCGCCGCCGGCCGGACAACGGCCCGGCAGGATTTTCATGACTTTGTCGTCGCGGCTGACAACTCTTCCATTGGGGTCATGCTCGATGCGCCATTCAATCATACCTCATGGGACGCCGAGTTTGGAACGTCTGGTCCCCTCAATGGCACGACTTTGAACAACATTTCCAACATGAACAATCTGATCAAACCTGGGAGTAATCCGACCGATCAGATCAGGTACAGCGAAGCCCGATTCTATTCACTCTCGGGCGACTATACGTCTCGCGCCTCGAGCGCCAGCAATATCGCTTTAGCGCCGGACCGTTACGATTTCGGGAAGTGGCCGGACGTGCATGACATTTATTTCGGCACCTACTCCGCGCTGGTCCCGAACGCCAATGATTCCGGCCAATACACGAACGAAACGGACCAATTTTTTGGTTATTTCGGCAGTTCGCCGTATCCAAACGGCGATCCGAACTGGAATTACGCCGATTTTAATTTCAATGGCAGCAACTACAACATCACGCGGGACGTATGGAAATATTTCGCTCAATACGTGCCTTTTTGGTTGAGCCAGACCGGTCACGTCGACGGAAACGGGAACCTCCAGGGCAACAGTAGCAGTGGGGATTACAACACCCGGCTGGCGCAGGACAGTCGGGGAATTGATGGTTTGCGGGCAGATTTTGGTCAGGGTTTGCCGCCGCAATGTTGGGAATACATCATTAACGTCGCCCGCAGCTGGAAGTGGAATTTCGTTTTCATGACGGAATCGCTCGACGGCGGAGCGGTAACGTATCGATCGGCCCGTCATTTCGATATTTTGAACGAGAACATCATTTTCCCGTTCCAGGCGGCGGCGAACACACAAAATTATCGCGATATTTTTGACCAGCGGCGAACTGCCTACGGCCAGGGATTGGTCTTGCTCAACAACATGTCTCACGACGAGCAAGCCTACTCAGATCCGTTCCAACCGATTATTCGCTTTGCCGTTTCCGGCACCGTGGACGGGGCGCCGATGGTTTTCTACGGCCAGGAGAACGGCATTACCGGCCCGGTGGATGGCAATAACGGCAGCAGTTTTGGATTTGACCATTATGAGATCAACTTTGGCAAACAAATCGCTCACTTTAAGTTGTTCAACGATCTCGGACCCGCGCTTTCGGCTCAGCTGAACAATACGTTTGGGCAGATCTATTTGCCGCCCACCTACTCGGCCATTAATCAAGCCCGTCAATTCAGTGCGGCTCTGAAGAGTTCGAATCGGTATTACCTGAACCAAACCGGCAGTGGAAACACGCAGCCAAACATTTTCTCAATCGCAAAATATCAAAATGCCAACGCTTCACCCGGACAATCGGATGTCGTGTTCGGGTTTGTGAACCTCGATCGCAACAATCAGCAGCAGGGCAATTTCAACGTCAACATCACTCAGAACAATTCGAACCTGTTCGGCATCAACCCGAGCCGGACCTACAACGTCCGAAACATTGCCGCTTATACCGGCACGACCGGGCAATACTCGAGCCGGCGCAATAACTGGCTTTGGAGTGGGAATAACGGTTTCTCCGGAAGCACCATTCTGAGTAACGGGATCTTTGTCTCGTTAAACCCGGTCCCGACCAGCGACAGCGGCTGGAATTGCGATCCGAATCAGCCTTGTGTTCCTTACGAAGCGCAATATCTCAAGCTCTATGATATCTCGGCCCCGAACACGCCTTCGCCGAGCCCGCAAATCAGCGACGTTTATTCTTATGCACTCGGCAACTCGGTGACCTTTAACTGGTCTGCCGATCCGAACGTGAATGCGAGTTACACGATTACTCTGACGGTGAATGGTGTCCAGCAGGCGCCATTTCTATGGACGGGAACGTCTTACACCTACAACGGCAATTACGGTGACGTCGTTACCATCAGTATAGTGGCGACCAACCCGGACTCCGGTGCGCAAAGTGGCAGCAGTTCGGGAGCGACCGTCACGTTGCTCGACCCCAACGCTGATAACGATGGGGATGGAACAACCAATGCCCAGGAAGATGCTGCGGGCACCAATCCCCTGGATCCGAAGTCCGTTTTCCGGGTGTCTAGTGTCACGGTCCCGGATTCGAGTCATGTGGCTCTGACTTGGAACAGTGTCCCGAACAAGACTTACGTCGTGCAATCTTGCACAACGCCGGCTGGCCAATACAACGATATCGCCGGATCACAGATCGTCGGCGGCAGTTCGTCGACTTCGGAAACTGTTTCCAGTTCGATAGGCTCGTTCTATCGTGTGCGAATCGGACCGTGAATGGTAGGCCGTCTGGGTGAGACGGCCGTCCAATGATTGGCGTCTGATACCGGCGCCCTGCAATTCAAACTCATGACCCGGGCATTTTTTATAATCTTCGCCGCACTGGGCGTTATCTCCACCGCTTCCGCGGCCGACATCGTCGGCACACCGAATTGGGCGGCGGAAGCGGTATTCTATCAGATATTTCCGGAACGCTTTTGCAACGGAGATCCGACGAACGATCCAACCCGCGAGTCGCTGGAATTCCCGATCAAACCGGATTCATCCTGGAAAATTTCATCGTGGACCAGGGATTGGTATGCCCGGGACGATTGGGAAAAGAAACTCGGCCCAAATTTCTATACCGACGGCGTTCTGGAAAGACGTTATGGCGGCGATCTTCAGGGCGTCATCAACAAACTGGATTACCTGGCTGACCTCGGCATCAACGCGATCTATTTCAATCCATTGTTTTATTCCGAGTCGCTGCACAAGTACGACGGAAACAGCTATCACCATATCGATCCTTATTTTGGGCCCGACCCAAAAGGAGATTTGAAACTGATCAGTCAGGAATCGGACAATCCGAAAACCTGGCAATGGACGGCGGCGGACAAATTGTTTCTCGATTTGGTCAAACAATGTCACCAACGCGGCATCCGCGTGGTGATCGACGGCGTTTTTAATCATACCGGTCGCGATTTTTTTGCTTTCAAAGACATTCGCGAAAAGCAGGCCGACTCACCTTACAGAGACTGGTATGCCATCACCAGTTTCGATAATCCGGCAACTGCGCCAAACGAGTTCGCTTACAAAGGCTGGTGGGGGCATCAAACTCTTCCGATTTTTGCGGCGTCGGCTGACGGCAAAGACATGGCACCCGGTCCCAAGGCCTACATCTTTGAAGCCACGAAGCGATGGATGCAGCCGCGGGGTAAAAGCAGCGATGGGGTCGACGGCTGGCGATTGGATGTGGCTGACGAGCGTCCGCAAAAGTTCTGGGACGATTGGAATGCGCTCGCGCGGAAATTAAAGCCTGACGTTTATACAACGGCAGAGATTTGGAAAAGCGCGGCTGATTTCGTTAAGAACGACGGTTTCTCCGCGTGCATGAACTACAACGCGTTTGCCATCCCGGTAAAGGGATTCTTGATCGACGAAAACATTCCCGCGTCAAAATTTGTCCACCTGCTCGACGAACGGCGGACTGCGTTTCCGGCCGCAACGGCTGCGGTCATGCAAAACCTGATCGATTCACACGATGTGGATCGCGTGGCCTCGATGATCGTGAACGGTGAGGGGACAAAGTACTCCACCCAGATGGAATTCGATTTCAATCAGCACAACACCGCCGCCTCCTCGCCCACGTATGATTTGCGCAAACCAAACGACCGGGAGCGCAACATTCAGCGGCTGGTTGTTCTCCTGCAAATGACTTACCTCGGCGCGCCGATGATTTATTACGGAGATGAAGCCGGAATGTGGGGAGGAGGAGATCCGGATTGTCGAATGCCAATGGTATGGCCAGACGAAAATTACGAGCCGCAGGCGGTGGATCCTCGCGGACATGAACGGCAACCCGACGAGGTGAAGTTTGATCAAACCCTGTTCGATTTCTACAAGCACGCGGTTGCTTTGCGCCGTATGCACGAATCGCTGAATCACGGTGAGATTACATTTGTCGCGGCTGATGACGACCAGAAGGCGTTCGCATTTGTTCGCAAGTCGAATAAAGAGACAACGCTCATCGCGATTAACCGCGGTGACAAAGAGGCTCACTTTCAGATCGGCGAGTTGTCGGGAACCTTCACCCCGCTGTTTGTGACGACCGGTGAATTAGCAGATGTGACCGCCGATCCGATTGATGGCGGACTCGAAGTCAAGTTACCCGCGCTAACGGGCGCGGCCTTTAAGGCAAATTAGGTTGGAGATTTGTAGGCCGTCTCTGTGAGACGGCGTTTTCGATTTGGCGTCTGACACAGACGCCCTACAATTCCCGTGTTTGAGTCGCCCCCCTCGAATTCCGAACTGGCTGCCCTGGCATAAAAGCACGATCTATTTCGTCACGTTCTGCGTCCAACATCGAAAGCATGTCCTGGCAAATAACGCGCGTGCCGGATATGGCGTTCCACTTTTTTGCGACTCGATCAATGGACAATCCTTTCTGCCTTAGCAATGCCTGACCATCTACACGCCTTAATTTGCCCCGTGGAAGACCGAGATGCTTCTATCACTGAGTTCACCAAATGGTTCAAACGCTGGTTCAACGATGAGTACTGGAATGGTAAGCCGTCCGTGTTAGGCGGTGGGCGGAGGACCTGGCATTGGCAAGAAGGGTGCTTCGACCGTTTGCTGCGGTCTGAAGAATCTTTGTCGGAAAAGTGGGAATACATCCGTCAAAACCCCGTGCGCGCCGGTATGGCGGACCATTCAGATGGGTGGCCGTATCAGTTCCAGTTTAATTCCGATTTATAGGGCGTCTGTGTCAGACGCCAATTCGGCTACAGGTGATCGGTTTTCATCTCCAAGTAACACGCGGTCATCGCAGGAATTTCCGCAATCGGAATTCCAGAATCCCTCACGAGTCCGATTGTCGATTTCAGGTCGACCAAAGGTTTCGGGTTGAGGCGATCTTGGACAACGATATCGGATTGACTGGTGGTTTTTAAAAAAACGGTGGGAGGCAATTGCACGCGAACGTCTGTTAGACTGGAGGATGGGTTCAAATTGACCACGACGAGAAACGTTTGTTTTGTGACCACGTCGGTTCGGAGAAATGCGTAGAGCCAGTGTCCGCTCGCATGATCGTTAGGTAATCGCCCGAACTTCACGTTATCCCGATTCAGCGCATTCAAGGGGATAAAGTCGCCATCGCGAAAAGCGGGTTCGTTCAACAAGTTCAGGAGCCGGCCATAACTGTCCCGCAGCGCTTTTTGTTCGTCTGATAATCGCGCCCCATCGAATTTGTGATCGTCCACCCATTTGACGAACTCGGGCATGGACCAGTAATCGAAGATCGAAGTCCGCGAATCATTGGCGCCGAAGCCTTCGACCCCATCAGCCGGCTCGCCAACCTCCTGACCGCTGTAAAGCATGACCGGACCGCGCGAAAGACCATACAGAATGGCACAAATTGCCGGCCCGGCCTTTTTGCCCACGCCGCCCCATTGAGACTTCGAGGCCAGGCGGACCTCATCGTGATTTTCAGCATAACGCAGTGCATTATCGGCCACGAAATCGACCGGGCGGGCATTGTCGATGTCATTTGCCCAACCCGACTGCTCATACATTTTCTTGATCGCGCGGTAGGTCGGATCGTCGTAGACCGCGTTAAAACCGGCGCTGAGCAGACCGATCATGACGCGGGATTTGTCCGCGGCGAGTTTCGAAATGACCGGATCGATCGGTTTCACTTCAACGGGATCATTCGGATAAGCTTCGCCCATGAAGAAGGCGTCAGGTCTTCGTTCTCGAGCGCGATGAAAGGCCCAGCTCCAAAATTCGGAGGGGACCATGTGTGCCACATCGCAGCGAAAGCCGTCAATCCCGAAAGACTGCCAATAAGCGAGGACTTGATCCATCTTTTGCCACGTGTCCGGCAGAGGTTTGTCCGGCGTGTTTGCGTTTGGATATTCGCGCGAACTCGGGTTTGTGAAATCGTAACCGTAATTCAGTTTGATGGTCTCGTACCAATCATCAATCCCGGGCGTCCAGCTCGCCTTGTTATTGCCAGTGACGCGACCGAACTTTGTTTCTCCCTGAAACAAACCGTCGCACTGCTGTCGTTGGGGCAACCCGGCGATGGTCTGGCATGTTGGACTGACCGCTGTCCCGTTTTTGACAGTTGGCAGATGTAACGGCGGTCCATTCTGATCCGGGATAAGATAAAAAAAGTTGTTACCGGCAGAAAAGAAAACCGACGTGTTATCACCGGCGCCGTTGTTCCCTTTGGTCCCGAAGTTCAGTTCCGGTTTAACGTCCGAATTGTAGCTGCGCGCCACGTGATTGGGGACGAAGTCCATCATCGCCTTCATCCCATGTTGATGAATGCGCGCGACTAAAGCTTTGAATTCCTCCAATCGCTTTTCCGGGCGGACCGCATAGTCCGGGCAAACGTCGAAATAATCCTTAATTGCATACGGACTTCCGGCGAGTCCTTTCAGCAGATCCGGATCATCGGCCGGCTGGCCGAACTTAGAATAATCGGTAGCCGTCGCCTGTTGTAAGACGCCGGTTAACCAGATGTGGGTAAAACCGAGTCTTTGCAACGACGCGATCGCGGCGTCGTTGATGTCGTTGAATTTTCCGACGCCATTTTCAGCGAGTGTGCCGTTTTGTTTACGTCTCTCGTTGGTATTGCCGAACAACCTGACCAACAGCTGGTAGATCCGAACTTTATCGCCGGTCAATCGCGACTCTGGCTTAACGAATTCATTTCCGGTCGAGGTCAGGTCGATCTGAAGGAAATGAGCAATGTATTTATCTCCGGTTCCTGAAATCGTCGCTGGATCGCTGGAGCCGAAAATTTTGCCCCAACCATCGTTGACCGAAAGATCTTTTGCGTAGACCACACAATCGAGGGTTTTCGCCTGGCCGACCTGGTCTCGCGAAATTTGAAAGGTCGCCGCGCCATTTTCTATTTTGGCGACCATATCCGGACGATCCGCCTCGGTCCATTTCCACTGCTTCCAGTTTTGTTGAGTGGTGGAATCCGTTTTTGCGGCGATGAAAACATCAGCCTTGAACGGAAGGAAAACGGTCGAGCCTTCCCGCTCCTTTTGAAAAGGAAGGACAGCCGAACCGATGTCGTGATGTGCATTCAATGCGAGAAAGACCGCGCAATGATCCTTCAAATCCGGCGACCGATATTCGATGTTGATATCGTTATCGAATCTGGTGACGGCGATCGTGGCACCGTCAGAGCCGGAAACGGTTTGGGTTTGAGAGCCGGTTGCTGCGAAAGTTGCCTGGGCGAGCAGAAATGCCGCGCACACAAACAAGTGCGTTCTAGACACGGCGCGAGGTCGCAGTGTTTGCATTCCGGAGCAAACGCCCCGACGCAGCGAGCCGGCTTCATCAGAGTGCGCCTTTGGCGCTGGCAATTGACGGATTCGTGGAGGAGGGCTGAAGTGACTGTTCGCGGCAAGCTGCCGCGAACAACAGGCTGGCAGCCTGTGCTCCTCCGCAGCGAAGAGTCGTGATTCGCCCCTCACTCGGAAACGATCGGAGCTTCCGGAGGGGTTGCAGTTGGAAGCATTCCTTCCTCTTCGGCGATTCGTTGCAAGCGCTTCGGCGCCGCGGCGGTGGCAGGAATAAACACGGTGACAAAAGAGGCGATGATCATGCAAAACCCGCCGAACACGACAGCGCTGAGTCGATTGACCTGCGGAAAATGTTCCATCAGCCGGCTGAGAACGATCGCGACGGTGATCTGCGGGATGACGATGAAAAAGTTGAAGATGCCCATGTAAACGCCCATTCGATCGGGTGGAAGTGCGCTTGAGAGCATCGCGTAAGGCATGGATAGGATTGAAGCCCAGGCGATCCCGACGAAGGCGAACGCCACCATAAACATCCAGGGTTCACGAATCACTGCGACGCTGGCGAGCCCGATGCCGCCGAGCAGGAGCGAGATTACGTGAATCCATTTCGCCGCCATCAGGCGACCGAGCCACAAGAACCCGATCGCAGCAAGGAACCCGACGAAATTATACTGGGCGAAGCAATCGCGGGCCAGATTCATTCCGCGCTCGTAA
Organism: uncultured Verrucomicrobiae bacterium; assembly: GCA_963846065.1. Classification (GTDB taxonomy): domain Bacteria; phylum Verrucomicrobiota; class Verrucomicrobiia; order Chthoniobacterales; family UBA10450; genus DASPUI01. Next base: position 192,502 of record CAWJUP010000004.1, on the reverse strand, counting down.
AGTTCCGAGTGCGTATCGGTCGCACCCATAATATTGCGCGCGACTGCCACGCTGAAGAAAATCCACATGCAGAAAAGAGCGATCCAAGTAAAAAACTGAACCACGGCGAGTTGTTTCATCCGCGCCGGCATTTCCCGAAAAGCGGTCCAGATTTCGCCCATGCTTTCCGATTGCTTCTGGCGGAGCGCTTCCACGTCGTCGGGCGGATATTCTTTGGTTGTGAAAATTGTCCAGAGAACCGCCAGGATAAAAACGACCGCACCGACGGTGAAGGCGATCACGACCGTCGAGGGAATCGGATGAGTCGCGTCGGTTTTGATGTTGACGCCGCACTCCTGCAGCCAGTTCGGAAGTTTCGATGCAATCACTGCGCCGGCGCCGATGAACATCGATTGCATGGCAAAACCAACGGTGCGCTGCTCGTCCGGCAGCAGGTCGGCCACGAACGCGCGGAACGGTTCCATGCTGACATTGACTGACGCGTCTAAAATCCAAAGTAATCCGGCGGCCATCCAAAGCACGCCGGAGTGAGGCATGGCGAGCAAAGCGAGGGACGCCAGAATCGCGCCGGTTAAAAAATAAGGCCGCCGCCGGCCGAGTCCGCACCAGGTGCGATCGCTCATGTGGCCAATGATCGGCTGCACGATGAGACCGGTCAGAGGCGCGGCCAGCCAGAGCAACGGCAGCTGGCTTTCACTCGCGCCGAGATATTCGTAGATGGCGGACATGTTCCCCATCTGCAGGCCCCAGCCGAACTGGATTCCGAAAAAGCCGAAACTCATGTTCCAGATCTGCCAGAAGCTAAGCCTGGGTTTTTGCATTTTTCCGGCTGCTTATATCACACCCAGGTCACAAAGGTCGCTAAGAATCTACAATGATTCGTGGTCGTTGCGGCCTTGGTGTGAGATTCATTTAGCCGTGTGTGTGACTTGAAACTGGTCGAAATACGCGTCGTTTTTTTCGCCGTTCCGATCGAAAACGGCAAAGCTGTCGATCGAGCCTGAGTTTTTCAATTTTCGTCCGGGCAGTTTGGTCACCTTTTTGTCGGATAAGGTCTCAATTTCCAAATCGTAAGTGCCGGGACCGGTAATGGTCACTTTGACGGCAACGCCGAAGTCGCTGAAAGCAACCCCAGAATCCGAGTTCTCGGTGCCGTCGTAAATCTGGAAATTGGCTTTTCCCTGGTCGAATCCGAATTCAAAAACTTCATCCCGATTGTAATCGGCGACGGACTCGCTGGCGTTACCGTGGCGAAGGGCAAGCCCAATCGAGCCTGGAGTCGGGTCGTCCTGATCGAATTTTCTTTCGAACAGTCCGTTCTCCATCATGAAAGAAAAGGAATCGCCGGCCTGAAGTGATTTGGAGAAGTTGCGATAGGCGACGGCCTGTTCGAAACCGGAACCATTCGCGTAAAGACCGAATGCTTTTTCGTTTCGATAAATTCCATTCAAATCCGGATTGCTGCTGGTGTTGGCGATATAGAAACCGGAATGCCGATCGTTGGCGTTGCCTTCGGAAGTGAGTGTCCAATTGCCAAAGCCGCGGCCGCCATTGCTGCCATTGGTCCATCCGCTTGTGTAAGCGGAGGCGCTGGCATCATCTTCGGCGATGGTGGTCGAGCCGGCGAAGAGGGGGGAGGTGATGGCCAGGACGGTCAGACAAACCGATAGACGCTTCATGCGACTGCGAATAACGCGGATAAAACGGGAAGCTGCAACTCGGGGTGAGCACGAACCGATTCCTTGTCTCGGCGTTTGTATCAAACGCCGCGCGCAAGAAATCGGCGCCTGGCCTCCCGTAATCGCGGGAGCTCTACAACTTTATTGCGCCGCGCGTCGCCGGCGGAGAAAGTGAGCGCCTAACGAGCTGACAACCAGCGCCGCCGCCCCCCACGTGCTCGGCTCGGGAACGGCAGTTAAACCAACGGTGAAGGGCGAGTAGCCCTTAGAGGCGGCTTGTGTTCCCCCGAGGTCCGAATCACTCGTGAAGAAGTCTAAGGTGATGTTCGATCCTGCCGACGGCTCCGCCCATAGATTGCCACCGTCAGGATTATTAGTCACGTTGCCAGTCGCGAGCGGATTGTATGTACCAAAATTCTCACCAGCTGTGGGTGTCGCGCCAGCTAGCCACTGGGCGTAAGTAATCTGAGGGAACCAACGCAATGCGATGAGATCTCCCGTCTGTGTGATAGGTAAGCTCAAAACTTGATTAATCGTCTCGTCCGTACCGCCCGAATTGTTGAAGGCTCCCGCCGATTGCGGAATTCCGGTAGCGGAAAGCAGAATATCGTTGGCGGAGACATACTGGCCCGGCGCGAGGCTGTTCGAGAACGTACTGTCGCCGCCAGCTGCGATGAAAATGAGCAGCGACCCAGTTGGCATTGCATTGGCCGCATTTAAACGCAGGCGACCAGCATCCAGAGTCGTGACGCTGAAAGTGTCCGCGCAAGCGGACGCGACCAGTCCAAGAATGACGATGAGACTGGCTGTAGTCGTCCGAATCCTCACAAAGTTAGACGGTCTTGCTCAGCCGTCTCAACCCGATTCCGGCGATAGAAAGGAAGCCAAACACAATGAGTGTAAGACTCGAAGGTTCCGGAACAGCGCTAACAGCGAAATTCGCGTAGCCGGTCGATGGCATCTGTGTTCCGCCTCCGTCCGAATCTGTCGTGAACATATTTAAATTGATCGTTCCGCTGGCCGGCACTGCCCATGGATCGCCGCCATCGGGGTTGTTGGAGCCGTTGCCTACGGCGAGAGGATTATAAGTCCCGAAAACCTGGCCAGCGGTGGGCGTTGCGCCCAGTTGCCATTGGGCATAGCTGATTTGCGGAAACCACCTTAGCGCAACTAAATCGCCCTGATTGGCGGTCGAGAGATTCGTGAACAGGTTGATCGTCTCGTCCGTGCCGCCTGAAGTATTAAATCCGCCAGCTGATGTTGGAAATGCGGTGGCTGAGAGAACAACGTCGTTTCCCGAGACGTATTGACCGGGCGCCAACGTATTTGAAAACGTCGAATCGCCGCCTGCCTCAATCAGGAGCAAGAGCGAGCCGGCCGGCATTGCGGTCGCCGCGTTCTGACGGAGCCGTCCGGCGTCCAACTGAACGGAGAAATCCGCGTACGCGGAGGTTGTTAGTGCAAGTAGTAGTATCCCAATTCCCTTTTTCATAAATTAGTACGTCGGCGCGTTGGTCCAATAGACAGTTCCACCCGTCCCGTTTGCTGCCTTGCGAATAATGATCGCGCTGCCGGCGGGAATCATGTCATTGCCATGATCGGTTGTATTGTCGCCAACCAGCCGCCAGCCGACATTGTTCGTCGTGTTATTGACGTTGTTGCTATAAAAGTAGGCCGCGCTCGCGGATTTGTTGAAGGATGCGACCGAGTTATCGAAGACGAAAAGTTCGTCCTTAAAGCTGCGAGTGGCTGTGGTCGCGACGAACGAATTATCTGCAGGTCCGAGGCCGGTGCTATTGAGACTGACAGCAACCGGGCGCACCATCGCGACGGAGTTGTCGATGGCGAGACTGGCGTTCGTGATTTCTGGCGTCACCAATTTCTTCGTCAACACCGAGCCGGCGGTTGTTAGGGTCAAGCCGGGCGCACCATTCTGATTGCGCACGATAAAGTAGCCGTTCGGGATCAGGACATCGTCGTCATGTGGTGTCGTGTTGTCTCCGACCAACCTCCAACCGACGTTGTTTGAAGAACTGTTGACGTTGTTGCTGTAAAAATAAGCGGCTGAAGCGGAAGGATTCGTCCCGGTCGGGCTGAAATTTGGAATTAGAATTTCCGTCTTGAAGCTGCGCGTAGCCGTGGTCGGCGTGTAGGAAACGTTTGCATCGGTGCTTGGGAAAACTGTGGCAAGCGTCCAGTGCGGTAAAATGATCACCTGCGAATTCGCGGGAATACCGGTCAGATTGTCATTCGTGGTATCGACAGTCAGCGTGTTCGAGCCATTGCCGGTAATGTTGTAGACGTGGCCTTCTTTCGGATTCGATGTGCCGGGTCCAATCAGAGCGTAATAGTGATTCGACTGTGTGCTCTGAGCATAAACGAACTGTTGCGGGCTGGTTTGCCATCCCGGTGAACCATTCACCGTGATGACGTTGCCTGAGGCACTGGCGATAGACCCGGTGAAAGCAGGCGGGCGCGTAAACGGAACCGAAACGAGCGTGTCCGAGTTTGCCAGGAGGTTGATTTGGTTCGGGCTGGAATTGAACGGTTGCAAGAAACCGACCGGATCGGTCGTAACCGGGCTGGGTGTAGGAGTCGGGGTCTGGCCGAAAGCCGTGTGAAATAACGCCAAGACGGCGGTGAAAACGAGCAGAGAGCGTCCCATGGAGAATCCGTTAAACAGCGGAGTTGATGGAATCAAATTTGGACCAAAAGGGCAAGAAAAATCAGGTTTTTTCATAGATTATTTTAGGGCGCGGTTGCTGGGGTTTTTCCGTAGATCTCGGTGGTAAGATTCTGCCGGCTGACCTGGGCCATGCAGATGTCCGGACGTTCGTTTAAAGGTCGGATTTCGCAAGGAAAATGGGTGCGAAAATGTGTCCTACAGTTTCAGTAGGACAGTTCACGGCAATGGCCGCATGGTCTGGACGCGGAAGTATTTCTTCGTCGTCGTGCTTTGCACCACTGTCCGTGCCGTGCTGGCGCCCTGATCGGGCGCGAACGTTCCCAATCCGCTGTCGGTCCAGTTCAACGGCTGGGTGAGATCGGTGTTCACCTGAATCATATAAAGACGGCCGGCATTGCTGGTGAAGGTGATGTTTGAACTCGTCCCGCCCGGGTTGCTGGAAAATGCCGTGATCCGGAGAGCGTTACTCACTGTCAGCGGATTGATGCCGTCGAGATAGTCTTGTAACAACGTCTGACCATCACCGTTCGGACTGGTGTTTTCCTGACCGGGGGAGAGCAGGCCGCCGAAGTACAAATATTCCCAGGCGTCGGCGATTCCGTTTCCGTTTGAATCCGTGCCCATCGCGATGTGGTCGGTCTGCACGTAATTGGCCGGGGCTCCCATATCGTCGAGATTGATCCAACCACAATTGGCGGAGTAAGCGTAACCGCTGAGTCGTCCAGTAAACAAGGAGACGCGCGGATTGCCGGACGCTTCGAAATTGATCCAGCCGATGTTGGCGCCGTAAGCGTAGCCGCGGAGAATTCCGTAGCCGGGTTGGGTGGAATCGACGCTGTAATTCACGCCGAAATCGGTGGCCGAGTTGTTTTGATACTGAATGTGATTTGCCGGCAGACCGCTGCCGATATTGATCCAGCCCACATTCGCGCTGTAGACCCAGCCGGAGCAGATGAATTCGCCGACCGACACGCCGTCGGTGGCGCTATCGGCCAGCCAGGTCATCCAGCCGAGATTTGCGCCGTAGGAATATGGGTGACTGGAATCGATCGTGGTATTCGCTCGAGCGGTGGCGAGCAGAATCGCGAACGCGCAGAGCGAACTGGCACGCACGAGGATTTTCATGCCGCCGGGCGCAACCTTGACTGAATCGAATCGTGAAAACTAATCATAATGCAGAGAGCGTTTGCGGAAATCATTGCCGGCAATGAGATGCCATTCGTTAGGCCATTAAGTATTCGGAGTGTTGAGGAGCGTGTCAAAAGTTTGTTTAAATTGTGCGAACGGCTGGGCTCCGACAATGACTTTCAGGACTTTGAATTTGGTCGTGCCCGGCTCATTGCGTCCGATCAGAAATGTCGGAGTTCCGCTCACTCCTGCCGCCGAAGCCTGGGTGACGGATTGGTCGATTGAAGCATCAATCGCCTTGTCCCGCCGACAGGCCTGGTATGCGGCCATGTTTACGCCCATTGTTTTGGCAAAATTTTCAATCTCCTCCTTGGAAGCCAGTTTGCCTTGATTGGCGAAAAGTGCCTGACGGATGCTCCAAAAATCCTTTTGCGCTGACAAACACTTCGATGTCTCGGCTAATTCACGCGCCAGGGCGTGAATGTTCTGCAAAGGAAAATTCTCGAATACGTAGCGCAGTTTTCCGGTGTGAACATAATTTTGAACAATTGCCGGATACGTCTCCTGGTCGAAACGGGCGCAAAACGGGCATTGAAAATCGGATAGCTCGACCATGATGAGTGGCGCTTGGGCCACGCCGTCGTTCGGCGCGCCGCTGACATCGAAGTCGAAGTTCGTTTTCACCGCTGGCTGAGGGGAAGGTTGGTTAGCCTGGACCAGAGTTTTGAGTTCCCGAACTTGTTTTTGTAATTCGATCTGCCCCTTGATCAGTTCATCCATGTCGCGTCGGATCGATTGAAGCGTTTGGTCGTTCGGCGAGGACTGCTGCGCCGAAATCGATGCGATCGTGGCCAGCAGAGCCGATATTTTAAGAGCAGTTTTTTTCACGGGCTTGATTTTACTGGCAGACGCTGCTGACACAGCTGTGACCGGACGCGCATCTGTTGCCGCAGCTCCCGCAGTTGTTCGCGTCGTTGGTGGTGTTGACCTCGCAGCCGTCGGTTTGCCTGTTGCCATCGCAGTCGGCGTATCCGGTGGCGCAAGTCCCATTACAAATCCCGCCGCCGCACGTCACGGCACTCATGTGATTACTCGAGCAGACAACGCCACAGCCGCCGCAATTATTCGGATCGACCGTGGTGTGCACCTCACATCCATCGCTGCTGAGGCCGTTGCAATTAGCATAACCGGAATTGCAGGATGCAACCGAGCAAGTACCGCTGCTGCACGCAGCCACGCCGTTAGGGGCGTTGCAAATGGTGCCGCAAAAACCGCAGTTGTTCACGTTGGTGTTCAAATTAATCTCGCAACCGTTCGTCTGGTTGCCGTCGCAATCCCCGTAGCCGGGGTTACAGGAGATCCCGCAAGAGCCACTGGTACATGTTGGTGTGCTATTCTGACGCGGGGCGCAAACAGTGCCGCAAGCGCCGCAGTTATTCACATCGGTATTGGTGTGGACCTCACACCCGTTCGCGACGTTGCGATCGCAATCGGCATAACCGGCGTTGCACGTTCCGATCGTGCAATTGCTGCTGTTACAAGCGGCCGTGCCGTTGGCGACGTTGCAAACATTCCCGCACGCTCCGCAATTGTTTGGATCGCCGGTTAAATTGGAACAGGTCCCGCCGCAAAATGTCTGACCGGCGGGGCACGAAGATGAAAAGTTCGCCCAGGCGCTGGTGCTGGTGAAGTTTGCTCCGGGAACCATCAAAATTTGTCCGTAACTGGTTCCGTTAGCCATATTGTAATCGGTTACGGAATTAAGAGTCGCGTTATTGCGGATGACGAGACTGCCGGCGGCGTCCGTCCGGATCCCCGAGGCGCCATTCGAGTTTGAGTTGTTTTCTTCCACCCGCGTCGTCATGCCGGTGACTCGAATGCCATCGGCGCCGTTTCCAGTGGCGCCGCAATTGCGCACGATGCAGCTCGTGCCGGCGACGATGCCGGCCTGACCATTGGCCGAGACTTGCAAAACGGTGAGTTGAGCGTTGGTCGCATTGGCGGCGTTGATTCCATTTGCGCCCCACGCCTCCGCCGTGCCATTCATAATAATGATATTTTGATGGGCGCTGGCGACGTTCACGCCGTTCAAGCTTCCGCCCGCGCCGATCAGGGCGAACCCGTTCAGATCCAGAGTCACATTGTCGGCATTAATGGCGATACCGTTTTTGCCGCTTGCTCCGAGAACATTACTCGTCAGGTAATAAGAGCCCGGCGACGAAATGACGAACTGGTCCGAGCCGTCACCAGGCGTGTGAGTTCCGTCGACCGGAGTGCGCGGCTGGACTTGATCCAACGACTTCATCGTCGGCGTCGGCGCGGCCGGGGGGGTGAGACTTCCCTGGGCGAAGAGAGTTGAGGGTCGAGGGTTGAGAGTGGAGAGGAGGAATAGCAACAGACAGACGCGGAGAGATTTCATAGGCGACGTGGAATTGCGATCGCGTGAGGACGTCGCCAGTTGTTTCAATGGCTCTGACCGAAAAGCGCCGGACTACGAAATCGACGCCGGGTATAGCAAAATTGGACTGACGTGTAAATCAGGCGGCGCCTGACAACTTCAGAGCGGGAGAATTTCCCGGTTCCGAGATTAGCGGCTAGCCGGAGCCTGCTTACAATGCGAACAGATGCCGTAAATTGGCCGATCGCCCGAAGTAATCTTGATCGGACCTTTGATAGATCTTCCGCACAACGCGCAAACGATTGACACGTTATCTTCCGGCGGCTTTTTCTTTGTCGCTGGCCTCACATCTTTTCTTTTTCCTGACATCTCACCCGTAAAAGGTTCGTCAGCCCCCTTCTGAATGGATTGGGAGGATTTGGAGCGTTTCTGATCTGTCACTAATGCAACCAGCGGCAACGCGTTAACTTTCTGAAGGATACGGATATCGAGCCGGAGAAAAAAATTTTGGAGTAACCCGCGACGGTGGTCGGTCAACGACTGATCCTGTCCTTTCCCTTTCGTGTGCTCGGAGCGTGTCAGAGCAAGAGGAAAAGTCAGACGAGAGAACAAAGTGCTCGGGGCGGGACTTGAACCCGCATGCCTTTCGGCATACGCCCCTCAAACGTACGTGTCTGCCATTCCACCACCCGAGCGCAAAGAAAGTGACCAGTGGTCTGGGGCGAATGAATAGTAGGGAAATGCAGCAGCCTCGCAAGTGGCCGCGGTCCTGCTCTTGATCTTATACTTGCTCGTGGTCGCGATGTTGCCGGCCGAATGGATCAGGATCAAGAGCATGAGTATGAGCAAGATTGCTGGGCGAGCGCTCCGCTTGCCACGATAAAAATTTGGCAGGCGATGCGCCTGCCCTACAATCCGGAGAACGAGCGAGCGCATGAGTGAACAGGGAAATTGGGTCAAAGTCGATCTGCACATCCATACGCTGGATGATCCGAAGGACATCATTGATTACACTGCTCATCAACTGCTCGAGCGCGCCAGTTCGTTAGGCTTCGGTGTACTAGCCATCACTTTGCACGATGCCGTTTTCGACCGGCCAGAAGTCTTCGCAGATGCCAGAGCCATGGGAATCCTGCTGATTCCGGCAGCGGAGATGCGGTTGGAAGGGGCGGATGTCATCGTGTTGAATATTACCGCGAACGAGGCGGCGGCTTTGAGAACGTTCGCCGACTTGCGGGCCCTTCGCAGCGAACGCGGTGAATCGATCTTCACCATCGCGCCCCATCCGTTTTATGTCCTGGGCGGATCGATCGGCTCGCGACTGTTCGACGAAATCGACTGTTTTGATGCGATTGAACTTTGTCACTTCCATAAAGGAGTACTTAATCCGAACCGACGGGCATCGGCCGTGGCGAGGAAGTTCGGCAAACCGCTGATCGCCACTTCGGACGCCCATCGGCTGCATGCTTTCGGTCGTCATTACACGAGTATCCAGCGACCCGCGGTCCTCACGATCGAGACGGTTTTGGCGACGCTGCGGTCCGGTCCTTTGCGCCTAACGAGCCCGCCAGCTTCCACGAAGGAGTTGGCCAGTGCGATCTACTGGGTGTTTCTCAAGCATCCATTTCAGTTGCGGAACCGTTGCCGGTGCGGTCCGGGTCAAACCCCGGCGGGTACGACTAAGAGTTGAATTTGCTTCGTAAACGTGACACAGCTGTAGCGCGATGAAGCGATTCGTTTTCATTTTGCTGGCGGTGGCGTTGGCCTCGACGGGCTGTCAGACGGCCGCCCAGAAGGAGGCGGCAAAAAAGGCGGCGCTGACCAAGAAGACCAAGGTCAAACCGCGGGAAGAGAATAACGACATTGATTTCCAGGCTTTCGTCGTCCGATTGCGCAAAGCTGTCGCTGCCCGGGACAAAGAAACGCTGAAAATGATGATGACTCCCAATTTTGGTTACAAACTGGAGCCGGCCATGGAAGGCCTCGATACCAGCGCGACCGGTCCGGGCGTTTTCCAATATTGGGACGACGAAGATCTTTGGCCGGAGTTGGACGGAATCCTAACGGAAAAGTTTGTGAAATTTAACGGATATATGGTCGCGCCGCCGCAGTTCGCCGATGTCTCCGTCCCATACGACGGATATCGCGCGGGAATTCGTCAGGTCAATGGAAGCTGGAAGTTCGTTTATTTCGTGAACGGCGCGCGGTGAAAAGTGAGTCCGAGCCGGACCGGCATTTGTGACAAGTGAGAAGAAAGAGCGGACAACGGAATCTGGTCACGCGTCCCCGCTCACCGATCACTTTTTAGGACTGCCGCATCGGCCGCCGTTCGTTTTTGTTCGCAAACTCATCCAGTGTGAGCCCGGAGAGTTTGCCGAATGTGAAACATCTTTCGCGGCCGACGATCCGATGTTCGCAGGTCATTTTCCCGGTAATCCTCTTGTTCCCGGCGTTATTTTGACGGAAGCCCTCGCTCAAACCGCCGGGATCGCGGCTGCGTCCGCGCATCCGCCAGACCAGGGGCCGCGTTTTCTCCTTTCGGCGATTCGGCAAATGAAGTTTTTCGATGCCGTGCGGCCGGACGAGAAGATTATTTTGCGCGCGCGCAAGCTGGCAGGGATGGGCGGATTACTTCAATTCAAAGTGGAAGCGATGATCGCAGAAAATCGTGTCGCCGAAGGGGAGCTGGTGCTGACGCACGCGCAATCGCAATGATTACGTCGGCTGGCGATCAGTGATTCGTCGGTGGCACTTCGTAAATCGCACCCCAATCGCCTTTGGCGACGCGCCGGAGTCGATTTTCCCACGGACGCTTGCTTGATGGATAGTTGGTCGTTTCCTCGCGTCCCCAGAAAATGTAACGAACGTTCAGTTTACGTGCGATCTCCTGCCACTTCGGATCGCCATTCATCAACTCAGTCAGTTGTTGTTGCACTGGAGTATAATCGTAGCCCTCGGTCCAAAGGTGTCCGGGATAACCAAGAACAAGGTCGCGCCCCTGGAGCAGCAACGGATGGTTGAAAGTGGGGAACGCCGCGAACCGCGCTGCCACCGGCAAATTTTCAATGGCATGACCGACGCCGTCGACTTCATCGCGGTCGGCGAATCCGAATCCCGGCCGGCCGGCAGCGAGTCCTCCGAATAGGCTGATGAACCCGGAACCGAAAAGCGCGATCAAAATGAGAAAACGGGCCGGAGGCGCCCAGTGCTTGATCAGCAAATGCCAAATCAGCGGCAAAATCAGGAAATACGCCCAAACCATGAGCTTGAGGTTGTCCCAGCCCCAAGGCGCAGTCTTAATAAAGAAGGCGAACAAGAAGATGCCGACCGCGGGGATAAGGAAAGCAACATCCTCCGACACTTTTTGTCCCAGACGCCAAGAGATGTTCGAGAATCGCCAAAAGCAGAGGCCGACGGCGGTTAGAACTACGGGAATCCAGAGACCGAAATTTTTTAACCAGAAAAGCGGGATCGGTGCGGCGAATTCTCCGTCGCTTTCGACCCAGCCCGGTTGAAAAGCGAAGACCGATCCGGCATGAAAATAATCGGTGATCAGAAAGACCAGGAACGTGGCCGGAATAAACGCCAGGCCGATTAGCCAGGCGATGTGCTTGCGCATGGCGGCGTCGCCGAAAACAAACAGGCAAACCAGAACTGCGCTGAGCGCGAGAAATGTGTGCACATGAAACAAAGGCATCGACGCATAAAACAAGAGCTCTACCCAAAACGGCAGCGGACCTTCGGCGATGAAGCCGCTCGAATCTGATGTCCCGCCGGGCGACTCTGAGGTGTGTCCTCCAGTACCGATAAAATTTCTCACGCCAATGCCAGAGCAAAACGAGGCCGGCCGGAATTGCGTAGAGCAAACCGCGCTGCGTGACAAACATGGAGAGCGGGAGACTTTTCCAGGCGATATCGTTCGTGCCCTGGTAATCGATGAGTTGAAATCCCTCGAGAAATTTAAATCCGATCACGCCGCCGTTGAACAGGAACCCGGCCACGCCAAATACTCCGCCCCAGCGATAGAAAGCACAAAAGGTGGCCAGCGATCCAAGCAGGCCGACCCAGACGAGACCGGGGATGAGTTGAACCCGCTGGAGGCAGAGCAAAGCATTAAATAGATCGACTCCAGCTGGATAACGCAGTTTGCTCCCGTCGAAAATCGGATTGTCCGGCCAAAGAGGCACGCCGTTGACGAAATTTTTGATGAAGGTGATATGAAGAGCGAGATCGCCCAGGTTGTTAGGCGATTGAATGTAAAAATTGCTGCCATCGATGTAGAAGAGCCAGCAAAACGATCGCGCGGCAAAAATTAAAAAACAACCGGCGACAAACCATTTCCACACGGGATACCGCTTCCACGACGATTCGTTAGGCGAAACGCTTTTTGGTTCGTCGAGAGTTTTGAAGCAGGCCAGCAATGCGGCAAAGATGCCGACGCTGAAACTGGCGGTGGCGCTGAACGGGCCAAGTCCATGGCCAACGATGCCGAGCACTAAACCAGCGACAGTTGCGGCACTGACCAAGGTCAGCCCGGCCGTGAGCCACCTCATGGCTTGACCGGGGCGGCCGGTTTGCCGACGAAATCCGGATTTCGTCCGGGAAAGAAACCTTTAAAGATCCGTGCGCTCAAATAGAGCTTCGAAATATCCTGGTAGGGGCGGATTTTCAGCGATTCCGTAAAATATGAACCGTGGAGTTTCGCTTCCATCTCCGAGATCCGGTCTTCTTCAACCAGAAGAAAATCGGCATCGGCGTTCGCCGGCGTGTTGCTGTGTTCATAATAACCAATCTTGGGAAAATCATCGAGGATCCAGGGCAATGGGTAAGGGCTCGGTCGAATGATATGGCCGGTGAGCTGGTAAAAAAGTGGATCCTGATGGGCGAGCGTCAGCAATGGATCGGTCACCTTGTAGATGTCGTTATAAGTCTGGACGTAAACATACGGTTCCGTATCGGTCGTGCAGTGAAAGTAATTGAGCCCGATACAAGAACCGAAGGAAATGGCGATGAGGACCGCGGAAGCCGCGTTCGTTAGTTTTTGGAAATTGGGCGGAACGATTGTGGCCGCTGCACCAAAAATGAAAATGAACGGCCAGATAATACTAATGATGCACCACGGCGTTTTGTAAGCGACGTAGCTGTAGGCGGCGAATGTGCCCACCGCGTAGACCGCGAGATAACGCACACTGAGACGTCTGAAGGAGAGACCGAACGCGCACAGACCGAGCCCTGCCAGTGCCGGCAACTCATAGCCCAGGCAATCCGTGCGCGACCAATGCCACGATGGTGCCATGATCATCAGCCAGTAGTACCAAGGCTTTTCATGACCGTGCCCTTCGGTCCCGGTGGAAAACCACGGCGCGTAGGCCTGATAAAGTCCTTTCAGTCCGGCCCAGTGAAAGAATGTTCCAGAGTAAAAGAAGACGATCAGAGCGACGCCGACGCCGATTACTGTTAACAAATCCGCCTTGTCCCAGGATTGCCGGGCCAGCGGCTCGTCATCGTTGAGTTCAGTATTTGCTGGAATTAATGCGACCGCCAAAAGGCATGCGCTGAGAAGCAGAGTGATATGACCGCCGAAGAGAACACGGCTTTCGCCAATCAGGCTCATCGTCGAAAGGATAATTGCGGTGATGGTTAACCATCCCAGGCCGAGCAACGCCCCGAAGAGACGATTTTCCTTTTTGACCAGGGACCAGACGATCGCGGCGAGGGCAGCAACCGGCATCAACCAGGCGTAGTTGCCGTGAAGGACAAAGCCGGCCGCTTCCAGCGCAGCGACTTGGCGATTCCACACCACCATCCATGGCACGACGAAAAACGTGATGAGCTGGCTAATGACCAGCAGCAGGATGATTATCCGTTGCGCTTTTCCGGAGATCCGGCCGAGAAATTGCGAGAACCAGACAACCGCGATGGCAATCAACGCACAGCTGACGTGAATGATGTAGGTCTCCTTGGTCAGGATCATTCCGGTTAACGCCATCCCGGTGCACCAGAGATATTTTCGTGTGCCGAATTTCCACAACCCAAGGCCGCCGAAAATGGCCAGCATGGAAAAGAACTGCATCCAGACTTCGTGAATCGAATATCGGCCGTAAAAGACGAAACCCGGCGAGACAGCCATGGCCAATGCGGCGATGCGAGCGGGGATTCGGCCAAAAAAGGGTTCGAATTTCAAGGCCAGCCAGACACAGCCGCAGCTGATCAGGACGACCGGCAGCCGGAGCGCCCAGACATTTCGGCCGAGAAGAGTTTGTGACAAAAAGAGAGCGTAAAAGTGAAGCGGGCCGTGGTAATTAGTCGGGTCGTACTTATAGAAGCCGTTCTTCACCATCTGGTCGACGAACCAGCCGTTGATACCTTCGTCGAAGTGGGGCGGCTTGATCCCGAGCAGGAGAAAGCGAAGCGCGACCCCGAGGGCGAGGATGAGCCATGGCGTCCAGCCGCTTTCGGCGATGCTGGCGCGGCATGTTTCGACCCAGCCACGCAGCAGCGGAAAATCCGCCAGCGCGACTGGTTCTAGGGTTTGTTGAACTTCGGTATTCAAATTCTCACACCAAGGCCACAAAGGTCACAAAGTTATAGCTGAGGTATCTCTGCTTTCGAGATGTCCGTTGATAACTCTTTGTATTCCATTTTTTAGATGTGTTTCTCCAAAGTTAATCAGCAAGCCAAGTTTTAGCCCAGTAAGGCGCAGTTGTGTGAGCAGCTGCTTCGCGTGAACAGGAGACAATTTCTCGACTGATTTCAATTCTACAATCACTTTCTCATTCACTACGAGATCGGATCGGAACGTCTCTTCGAAGCATATTCCGTCGTAAATAATTGGCGCGGGCTTTTGCCGTTCCACATTCAGGCCAGCTTTGCGCAGCTCGTGGGCCAGGACGATCTCGTAGACGGATTCCAAAACGGCCGGGCCAATACCGGTGTGAACGCGAAAGGCAGCGTCCAAAATGCATTTGGCCAGCTCATTTTCGCTCATCCTTTGTGTCCTTTGTGGCCGCCGTGTGATGCTTAAAATCTGCTGGCGTGACGAAGCGCGCGCTGGTAATTGGCGCTGTGCGCATTCTGGTTACCGGTGGCTGCGGGTTCATTGGGAGCAATTTTATTCGCTACGTTCTGCAACATTACAAGCCCGCGCTGGTGACCAATGTCGATGTGCTCACTTACGCCGGTAACCTGGCCAATTTGGATGGCGTGGTCGAGGAACATGGCGAGCGTTACGAATTTTTCAAAGCCGACATCGCCAATGCCGACCAGATCGACGAGTTGATGGTCGAGCATCAATTCTTTGCCGTCGTCAATTTCGCCGCCGAATCGCATGTCGATCGGAGCATTAATTCGCCGGAAAATTTCATTCATACCAACGTGATCGGAACCAGCGTGTTGCTGAATTTGGCGCGCAAGCACGGCGTCCAACGGTTTGTCCAGATCTCGACCGACGAGGTTTACGGTTCGTTAGGGAAAACCGGACAGTTTACCGAACAATCGCCGATCGATCCGAGCTCGCCGTATTCTTCGAGCAAAGCGGGCGCGGATCTGCTCGCGCTCGCCTGTCACAAAACGTTCGGCCAGGAAGTGGTCGTCACGCGCTGCTCGAATAATTACGGGGCGTATCAGTTTCCGGAAAAGTTGATTCCACTGATGATTGTGAAGGCGCTGCGAAACGAACCGCTCCCGGTTTACGGCGATGGGATGAACGTGCGCGATTGGATTCACGTAAACGATCATTGCTCCGGAATCGTCGCGGCCTTGTTCGAAGGAAAACCGGGAACGGTTTACAATTTTGGCGGCGGCAACGAGTTCCCGAATATCGAAATCGTCAAGACGATCTTGAAAAAGCTCGGCAAATCCGAGTCGCTCATCTCATTCGTGGAAGATCGGCTGGGGCACGACCGGCGATACGCGATCGATTCTTCCTTTGCTGAGAAGGAATTGAAGTGGAAGCCGCGGAAAGATTTCAAACAAGGGCTGGAAGAGACGATTCAGTGGTATATCGACAATCAAGGTTGGTGGCAACCGCTGCTCGAGCGCGCCGGTAGATATTAAGGGCCGATTCTTTTCAGACACGGAATGAGTCGCCACTAGAATTACATCCAATGAGAATTGTGGTAATCGGCGCCGGCGGGCGCCTTGGTTCTGCGCTGATGCGGGCCTACCGGGACAAGTTCGAAATTGTCGGCTTCGATCATGACGATCTCGACCTGGCGAGCGAGCAGGGGATTCGAAGCGCAATCGAGTCGCTGGAATTCGATCTTCTGATTAACGCGGCGGCGTTCACCAACGTCGATGCTTGCGAGTCAGAACGTGACGAAGCGTTTCAAGTCAACGCGGCAGCGCCCAAGGTTCTGGCGCGGATCTGTAACGGTCAAGGAGCCAGGTTCATTCACTTCAGCACCGACTACGTTTTCGATGGCGAGAAGCGCGAACCGTACACGGAGGAAGACCGGGCAAAGCCGATCAGCGTTTACGGCGAATCAAAAAGAGCGGGGGAAAGCAGCGTTCTCGAAGCCAACGACAGACATCTGGTGATTCGCGTCTCATGGGTCTTCGGTCCGGGACGTCCGAGCTTTATCGATGCGATGATCAAGCGGGCGCGGGAGGAAGAGCACATCGAAGCCGTGGCAGATAAGTTTTCGACGCCAACCTACACCAAAGATATCGCGGAAATGCTGCCGCAGCTTTTCGCTGGCTTTGCCAGCCGCGGCCCGGGAGGCATTCTGCATTTTGCCAATACCGGAGAATGCAGCTGGCAGGAGTATGCCCAGTTCGCTCTCGACACTTGTGGTTCGTTAGGCATTTCATTGAAGACCAATCAGGTTGGCGCGCTGGCCTTGGCCGATATGAAACAGTGGGTGGCGCGAAGGCCGGTTTATTCGGTTCTTTCCACGGCAAAATACGAGCAGACGACCGGCCAAATGCCGCGACCTTGGCGTGAGGCGGTGGTTGATTATATTGAGAGCGCCTATCCCTTGAGATGAAACTCGCTCTTGTCCTGCTCCTCGCCGGGAGCGTCGCTGCTCAAGCGGATTTGAAGTGGGAACAAACGACGATCGAAGTGCATCCGGCTTTTGGCGCCCGGCAGGCGGTCGGCCATTTCAAATATCAGAACGCGGGAAAAACAGCGGTGCGCATCACGTCCGTCCATCCTTCATGCGGTTGCACGGCAGCTCGAATTTCGAACAATAACGTTCAGCCCGGCGAATCGGGAGAAATCACCGCGATCTTCAATATTGGCGATCGCACTGGAACCCAGCTCCGGGATGTGAACGTGCAATCGAGCGATCCCGATCATGGTTCGCAAAGCACGCAGTTATTTTTAAAAACACTCATCGCGCCGCCGATCGAGATCCAGCCGGCCCTGGTCTTTTGGAATAACGGTGAATCGCCTAAGCCGAAGACGATTATGCTGAAGGCATCGCCCGGATCGGTCAAATCGATCAGCGTCGTCGTGTCCGATCCGATGTTTCGTGCGCGGTTCGATCCCGTTGGCGACAGCGAGTTTAGAATCACTGTGCAACCCAAAGAAACTGCGAAAGCGATGCGGGCGTTAATCAAGATTCAGGTGGAAGGTTCGCCCAAGATCTTTTCCGCGACGGCAGTCGTGACCGGGAAACCGGCCGTCGCCCTTTAAGGTGAATGGCCAAACGCTGATTCGGCAAGCGGCGTGGCTGGTTGTCCTCGCGATTTTGCCGGGAGTGGGCGAGGCCATCTACTTGAAAGACAAACTCTCGTGGACGGCGTCCATTCCGGACTCGGAGTTGGTGACGGTCGAACTTGCCCGGAGTTGGGGCGACGATGTGACGTGGATTGACGCGCGGCCGGATGACGAGTTTGCACGCGACCATGTGCCCGGCGCAATTTCGTTGAACGAAGATCGGTGGAACGAACTGCTTCCGCAATTCCTGCAGGTTTGGGCGCCCGAGAAAAAAATTGTGGTTTATTGCAGCGCAAAAAGTTGTAACGCCGCGCGCGAAGTGGCGGAGCGTTTGCGGAAAGAGGCGCAGCTGCCTAACGAGATTCGCGTCCTGCAAGGCGGATGGGAAGAATGGCAAAAGAAGAGTCGTTGAAGCGCTAGGACGTTAAATGGCTACATCGTCGTCCGATTCACGATTCCTGATCCAAGATTCGCGCTTGGCGAAATCCGCGTGGCGCATTCTCGATGTGATCCTCGGCGGGGTGTTCGTTTATGCCGGGGTGTTGAAAGTCCTGGACCCCGTCCGCTTCGCGCATGACATCGACAACTACAAGATGCTGCCGTGGACGATTGCTGCCGGGGTGGCCTTTTATTTGCCCTGGCTGGAAATTTTCTGCGGTGTCGCGGTAGTTATTCACAGACTGTATCGCGGCGGGCTCTTCATTCTAACGGCATTGATGGTTGTTTTCTTAATCGCGACGATCGCAGCCAAGGCGCGCGGTTTGGATATCACGTGCGGATGTTTTGGGCACGCCAGTCAGCATTGGAGTTTTGGTCTGCATCTTCTGGTCGATCTCGGGCTACTCGTCAGTGCCGTGATTCTTTTGCTGCGAGCACAAATCGGACACAGAACTGCGTGACCGCCGATGCTTATTCCCCCGAGGTCGCTTGGGACGTCCTCTCGGGAGCTTTGCAGGCCCAGACAGCCACTCCACAAAATATCAAAGCGAAGGTCACGATGAGAAAAGCATCGTTGAAAGCCATGACATATGCTTCGCGGGTCATGATCGATTTGATGACGGCGTAGGCTTGTTGTAATCCCGTGACCGGATCGAAGCCGTTGTGAATGAAGTTCTGCTGCAGTTCATTCACGCGAGACTGAGTCGCCAGGGAATAAGTCGTCACATTTTCGCCGATTCGAAAATCGTGAAATTGCTCTCGCCGGGTGACCAATGTTGAAAGAATGGCGATTCCAAAACTGCCACCGATGTTGCGGAAGATGTTAAAGATGGCAGAGCCGTTGGCCGCGTCTTCTTTCGCCAGCGTGGCGACAGCCAGTCCGGTAATTGGGACAATCGTAAACGGTTGACCGAAGGCGCGCACGATATTGGCGATCCGAAGTTGATCGCCGGCAGTGTCGAAACTCATCGTCGTGTTCATGTAACAGCTGATGGCGAAGATGAAGCAACCAACCGAGATGAGCAGACGTTGATCGACCTTTTTCATCAGCAGCGGCAGCACCGGAAAGATGAGAAACTGCGGCAACCCAACCCAGATCAACACTTCGCCAATTTGAAGCGGGCTGTATCCCTGGACGGTGCCAAGGTAAAGCGGGATCAGAAAAATCGTGCCGTACAAGGCCAGCCCGAGACCGAAGGCAACGCTCGAGGTCAGGGCCAGATTGCGACATTTCAGCAAGTGCAAATTCACCAGCGGTTTCGCACGAGTGAATTCAATGATGATGAAAACGGGAATGAATATGGCGGCGAGAATGGCGCAGTTGCGGATAAACGGACTGCCGAACCAATCCTTGCGCTGACCTTCTTCGAGCATGGCGATGAGCGAGCCCAGGCCGATCGCCATGGTCAGAATCCCCCACCAATCTCCGTTCCGCAATTGTTCCAGTTTCATCGGGCGCTTGTTCGTCGCCCAAAACAGTCCGCCAAACATGATCGCGCCGGGAATGATGTTGACGTAAAAATTCCATTCCCAACCAAAGCGATCGGTTAACCATCCGCCCAGCGCCGGGCCAATCGCGGGCGCGAGCGTCGCGGTCATTCCAAACATCGCCTGGCCGACCGGTAAAAGCTTTTGCGGCATGCGCCGCACCATCACGGTCAGCGCCATCGGGATGAAAACTCCGCCGGTGAATCCCTGTCCCGCGCGAAAGACAATCATTTCGGTGAGGCTGGTAGAAATTCCGCAAAGCGCCGAGAAGATGAGAAAGAGAACGATGTTACCGAGGAGGTAATATCGAGTGGTGAATACTTCCGAAAGCCAAGCGGTCAGCGGAATGGTCACGATTTCGCCCACCAAATATGCCGTGGAAATCCAGGAACCCTCATCCGGCGTCGCTGCGATTCCCCCGGAGATGTCGCGCAACGAAGAATTTGTAATCTGAATGTCGAGCACGGCCATGAACGCTCCGAGCATGGTGGCGAACACAGCGATCCAGCTGCGTGCATCCATGGGCCGATTGTCTTCCATTTGGCCTAACGAGCCCGGTTCGTGCGCAAATCCACTTTCGGTTCGCAGGACAACCCCGGGACGATCAGATTGCGATAGTCGCTGGCGTCGTCGAAGACGATCTTCACCGGCACGCGTTGCACGATTTTTGTAAAGTTCCCGGTGGCGTTGTCGGGCGGTAGAAGGGCGAAGGTCGCTCCGGTCCCGGGTTGCAAGCTGTCGACGTGGGCACTGAAATCATGGCCCGGGATCGAATCGATGTGGACGACCACGCGCTGTCCCACGCGCATGCGAGCCAGTTGTGTCTCTTTGAAATTCGCCAACACCCACACGTTTTGTTCGACGACCGCCATCAGGGCCTGCCCCGGTTGAATGCGCTGACCCGTCTCCGCTGTTTTCTTGCCGATAATTCCATCGGTCGGCGCGATGATCTTTGTGTAAGAGAGTTGGAGTTCGGCATTGCCCTTGGCCGCTTCCGCCGCCGCCAGGTCTGCCGCTGCGCCAGCCATCGCGCCCTTGGCGTTCTTCAACGTCGCGATCGCCGCATCCGTATCCTGCTTGGCCACGACTTGTTTGTGGGTGAGCTCAATCACACGATCGTAATCCTCCTGCGCGTGGGTTAAATTCGCCTCGGCCTGACTCGCCGCGGCGCGCCGCTGCAGGAGCTGACCTTCTGCCTCTTCGAGAGCCGCTTTGAAATCGCGGGGATCGAGGGCGACCAGCAGATCGTTTCCCTTAACGTGCTGATTGTCGTCGACATTGACCTGCTCGATCGTTCCGGAGACTCGAGCGCTGATTTCGTGAACGTGCGTGGTGGTATAAGCGTCGTCCGTCGATTCAAAATTTCGCGCGTGCAGCCAATATAAAAGGACGGCCAGGGCGACAACCGCGAGGACGATTCCACCGATGAGCAGCCTCTGTTTTGTGAAAAACGGCTTTTTCTGAACGCTCTCGTCGCGCGCGCCGGCGTCTTTCTCTTGATCTCCGCTGTCATGACGCGCCTCGTTTCGAGTTTCCGTGTCGCGTTCGGTCGTTTGACCGTTTGGGTTGTGTTCCTGGTCAGGCATACTTCTAGAAGGGAAACGCTTCTGCGATGTGATCAAGTCGCAGCGTAAATTTCACGCGCGCAGGCATTATCGGACGCGAATCCTGATGACGGAGCGATCCACTCAGATTAGCCGACTATGATTCGAAAATTAACATCCGGGAAATACCGTTTGTATTCTAAAAAGAAGAATCCAAAGACCGGTAAACGCAGGAATCTCGGGACTTTTAAAACCAGGACAGCCGCGAAAAAGCACGAGAAAGACGTTCAGTACTTCAAGAGAAGTTGAGAGGTTGAGAAGTTGAGAGGTTGAGAGGTTGATTGAGGCCTAACGAATTTCGTTTGTAATTTGTTTTGTTGGTTCAATGGTAAGGAAAGGTGCAAACGGTGATTCAAGTGATCACGACCGGGCGGGGATCTTTGCGGAACAAGATCATGAGCGACCCGCAGCTGGAGAAAAAGTTCGGGTTCATCAAGATTTGGGCGAAACAACCGGGCCGGCCACACGGCTGGGCAAAGATTCACAGCGCTCGTGACCTTCATGGAGCGATCAATCTCGAATGGCATGCCCGGAGTGGCACGTTGATTTGCCGCGTCGTGACCAAGCTTGGCCACAAGCCGAATTCAATCATTGGCGATTTCGTCGACTATTTATTGGCCCGGCACCAAGGCCGCATTTTGGCGATTCACATTATGCGGCGCTAGCCCTTTAACCATACACTTTCACTTACTCTTGGCCCTCTTTCGAAAGACAAAGTGCAAGTGAATGTGTAAGAATAAAGATGGTCGGTGCAGTTAGTCTCTCTTGCGTATACGAGCAAACAATCGCGAGATCGGATTTGCCGATTTTACCGGTGGCCGCGTTTGGCTCACATCGATTTTGACCGTCGGGCGCGCCGGCGGTGGCGCGAACGAGATGCGCTGAGTTTTGGCCAGGGCGCGATATTCGGACACCGGTCTCCAACCAGACATGCCATCATGCCAGTAGTAATCTTGCGCTTTGATCTGCCGACCGAAAACCTTGTCGCGAAACTCTTCTTCCTCGAATTCTCCGACCTGGGTTCCATCGATTCGGCAAACGAAAAAGGTCACAAAGAAAATTGTAAGGCGAAAACTCGCAACGTCGATTATTTAATCGTTTCCGCTCCGCCTAACGAACCACCAATGGGGCGGGTTTTCGTTCCTGGGCAATCAGGCGGCCAGGTAGGACCCGGTCCGGCAACGGGTAGCGTTGCTCTCGAAAGGCCTTTGCGATGTAATGGGGCACTGTTTTGATGAAGGCGGCGATGGCTCAGCCGAAATTCAGTGGCGTCCCGTTCGTGACCACGCGTTGGAGCGTGGTCCTGGCCGCGCAGGCGCAATCGCCCGAGGCCGATAAGGCGTTAGAAAAACTTTGCCGCACTTATTGGGCGCCCATCTATTCGTTCGTTAGGCGAGACGGTCGCGGTGTGGAGGACGCACAAGATCTGACTCAGGCCTTTTTCGCGCGCTTGTTGGAGCGGCGAGATTTCGATTCCGTCCGGCAGGAGAAGGGCCGTCTCAGATCTTATTTGCTGGTGTCGCTCAAGCATTTTCTGATCAACGAGCGTCAAAGTGCGACGTCGTTGAAGCGGGGCGAAGGGCGAACGCTGATTCCGCTCGACGAGATCATTGCCCACGAGCAGAGCGATCCCGAGCCGACCGATGCGTTAACGGCTGATCGAATTTACGAGCGTCGCTGGGCTTTGACCGTGCTTGAACAAGTGCTGACACGATTGGAGGCGGAATACCGA
Organism: uncultured Verrucomicrobiae bacterium; assembly: GCA_963846065.1. GTDB lineage: Bacteria > Verrucomicrobiota > Verrucomicrobiia > Chthoniobacterales > UBA10450 > DASPUI01. Next base: position 169,685 of record CAWJUP010000004.1, on the reverse strand, counting down.
ACGTCGAATAACGCCACGCTATTCGAGCGGTTTAAGGAATTGCTGGCAGACGATCCCGGCGTGGGTTCGCAAGCGAAGATCGGGGATGAGTTGGGCATGACCGAGAACGCGGTCAAACAGGCCTACTATCGTTTTCGCCAGCGATACCGTGAAGTATTGCGAGAAGAGATTGCACACACGGTGGCCGCACCCGGAGACATCGAGGACGAGCTACGACATTTGATCGCAGTTTTACGTCAGTAACCTGTGAGCGAATTTCATGCAGTAACTAGCGGAGGCCAGGTAGGCGCTCCGGAGATGAGCACCGCGGTCACTCAAACCTGCCGGAAATGCGGCGCCAAACTTTTCGGCGGCGCTCGGGTGTGCGGGGCATGCATGCTCGAGTCCGCCCTGGGGTCGCTGGTGGAGGATGATGCGGAACCCGCCAAAGCCGATCGGCCGGTTTCGGCGTCGTTGATGAGGGATTTTGGCGACTATGAATTGCTCGAGGAGATCGGCCGTGGCGGGCAGGGTGTGGTTTATCGAGCGCGTCAAAAAAGTTTGAATCGGATTGTGGCTCTCAAGGTCATTGCTCTCGGTCACTTTGCCAGCACGCCTCATCTCAAGCGCTTTCGACAGGAAGCCGAAGCCGCGGCCAGGCTTGAGCATCCGCAAATCGTCCCGATTTACGAAATCGGAGAGCAGGACGGCTCATGCTACTTCAGCATGAAATTCATCGAAGGCGGGCAACTCGACGAGAAACTTAAACGGGGACCGATGCCGTTGCGGCGCACCGCCGAGTTAGTGGCTAAGCTCGCGCGCACGGTGCAGTTTGCCCATGAGCATGGAATTTTGCATCGCGACCTCAAACCGGGAAACATTCTTCTCGATCACCGCGGCGAACCTCACCTGACGGACTTCGGACTTGCGCGACTTGCTGAAAACGAGAGCACCGTGACGAAGACATCGGACGTGCTGGGAACGCCGAGCTATATGGCTCCGGAGCAGGCCAGGGGAGACACGAAAATGTTGGGCGCGGGGGCGGACATCTATTCGTTAGGCGCGGTTTTATATCACGTGCTCACGAACGAGCCCCCGTTCGCCGCGAATACGACCTACGAAACGATTCGCAGGGTGTTGGAGGAGGAACCGCCAGACCCGCGCGTTCGGAATGCAAAAGTCGATGCGGATTTGGCCACGATCTGCTTGAAATGTTTGGAAAAGGAGCCGGTTCAGCGCTATCCGAGCGCGCTGGCTCTGGCGGAAGATCTCGAACGATGGCTTCGACGGGAGCCGGTCCGGGCGCGGCCGGCCGGTCCAGTCATTCACGCCGCCAAGTTTATCAGGCGGAATCAGACGGCGGTCGCTGTCGCGACCGCGGTTGTAGTGATGGCGGTGCTCGCGTGGGTGACCATCCGCACCGCTCGATCGCGTTTTCCAATCTCATCGGGAATTGCCGTGTTGCCGTTCCAGAATCTGGGAGATCAAGCGGACGAATTTTTTGCCGATGGAATTCAAGACGACCTTCTGGCCAAGCTGGCAAACATTGGCGATCTGAAAGTCATCAGCCGAAACAGCATGATGTCTTATCGGGGGCGTCAGGATGTCGGACAGGTCGCGCGGTCGTTGAATGTTTCGCATGTCCTCGAGGGAAGCGTTCAACGGGACGGTGAGAGAATGCGGATCGAAGCCAAATTGATCGACGCGCGTACGGGATTGCCCATTTGGTCGGACCGGTACGATCGCAGTCCAAGCGAGATTCTGTCCTCCGATGGCGAGATCGCCGTGAAAGTGGCGCAGCGATTGGGCGTGAATCTCTCCGGCGCGGATCGGGAGCAGCTGGCGAAGCCGATGACGGGAGACCTCACGGCGTTCGATCTTTACAGTCGCGCTCGCGATCTCTTTCTGACCGCGGGGGGCAGCAACAGCGGCAAACAGGAGATGATCGAGGCGACTAGTTTGTTGAGCCAGGCGATCGCGCGCGACCCAGCTTTCTTCGAAGCCTATTGCCAACTCGCCTGGGTCCACGGTCAATTGTATATCCTCGGGCACGATCACACGCCGCAACGTCTGTCTCTGGCAGAAGCGGCGGTTGATGCCGCTTTTCGATTGCGACCGAATGCCGGCGAAGCTCGAATTGCGCGCGCGCAAAATCTGTATCGCGGTCATCTCGATTACGCCGGCGCGCTGGCCCAACTGGATTTGGCGGCCAAGACTGTGCCTAACGACCCCAGGCTTTTCGAGTTGCGTGGTTACGTGCTGCGGCGAATGGGTAAATACGAGGAAGGATTGCGCGAATTGCGGCGCGCAGTGGAGCTCGATCCAAGAAACGTGACCGTCCTTGGTCAGATTAGCCTGTTCTACGGAAATCTTCGCCGCTTTGCCGAGGATCAGGCGGTTTGCGATCGCATCCTGGCGATCGATCCAAATAACGTCGATGCAATTTCCGGCCGCGCGGGTCTAGCCGCCTCCTGGAAGGCAGATACCAAACCGTGGCACGAAGCGATCGAATCGATCCGCTCGATCAATCCCGGAGACATCCGGCGAGTCGCTGACAGCTGGTTGACGTGCGCTTTATACGAACGTGACGTCGCATGGGCGAAACAGGCTCTGATCGCCGCCGGTGATAACACGCCGATCAACGTTGAAGCGGTGCACTTTAATCGGGCTTTCGCCGAAGCGATCATCGCCCGCCTCGAACACAACGAAGCAAAGGCGCAGGCAGCCTTCGCCGAAGCCCGTGCGGAGCAGGAGATAATTGTGCGCGCCCAACCTGGCTACGCGCCTGCGCTTTGTGCGCTTGGGCTGATCGATGCCGGCCTCGGCCGGAAAGAAGAGGCCCTGTGGGAAGGGCGCCGAGCCGTTGAATTGCTGCCGCCAGAAAAGGATGCGATTAACGGGCCGGCGATGGTTGAGTTTCTCGGCATGATCGCAGCCTGGGCCGGCGACAAGACTCTGGCGTGTGAAGAGATCCTGCGCGCAGCAAACCTTCCAGGTCCAACGTGTTACGGAGAACTCAAACTCTGGCCATTGTGGGATCCGATCCGCGGCGATCCTCAATTCCAAAAAATCGTCGCTTCAATGGCACCGAAAACGTCGAATCCCTAACCGCAGGACGTTCTGGTCGGCCCCCCGGGGATTCACGCCTTCGCGTAACCTCCCCCGGATTTTCATGCAGTACATAGTGGAAGGAGCCATATGAACCAGGAACCGAAACCAACAAAAAAACTGCATGCGAAGGACAAAATCCGAATCCGCGATTTGAAACCTGAAAAGGATGCCAAAGGCGGCGAGAAAACAGGCGATTGGACAGCCGATCTCAAACCGAACAAGCCGACTGACTCTTAGGTGTGCGGCTTTTTCGTAACCCTGCATCCGATTTCCTGAAGTACGGGTGGAGCGAAAATTTTATGCCTTGGCTGAGAAAGAAATGAAATGAGAAAGATTTTATCTTTAATTTGTGTCGTTGGAGCACTTGCGGTGTTCATCGGAGTCGGATCGGGTTGGGCCGAAGACCATCACGGTTCGAAAAGCAAACCTACTCCCACGCCAATCGTAAAGGACATCCCCGGCAGTGGTGGACGTTCCACTGGTCCGACCCATCCGACTCCGCGTCCGACGGTTTCGCCACACATTGGCGCCGATCTGCGCACGAAAATGGAACACATGAAGTTAGCGGAGGGCGACAACGTCGTTCATACCGAAAACGGCGTGAAAATTGTCGCCGAAGTAAAGGATGGCAAGGTAACGAACTGGAAGGCCGTCGACAAGGAAGGCAAGCCGGTCCCCGGAGAAATCATGCGCGCAAAAGGCAAGTGCCCGTCCGGCGCGCAATGCAACAAGTGCTTTTTTTGCTGGAAAGACGACTACGGGGTAAACCATTGCACCGAAATCTCCTGCACGGATGCGGGAAAAATATTACGTGAGTAAGTCGTTAGTCAGAAAGTCCATATATGCAAAAAAATCGCGAAATCCGAACCCTGGTTGGGTCGATGATGGCCATTGCCGCAGCCGCACTCATGGCAACCGCGGCGATATCTCTGGGTGAGGAAAAGCACAATTCGAAAAGCAAGCCCACTCCAACGCCAATCGTCAAAGATATGCCTGGCAGCGGAGGACGGTCCACTGGGCCAACTCATCCGACCCCACCTCCGACAACCCAACACGCGGAGGATTTAAGGACGAAAATGGCCCACCTCAAGTTGAAAGATGGCGATAACGTCCTCCTGACCGAAGGGGGTGTGAAACTCATCGCTATCGCTCAAGGCGGCCGGGTAACCGGATGGAAAGCAACCAATGGGAAGGGGGAGATTGTTCCGACAAGAATCACCCGTGATCAGACTAAAGGAAAGGCCCCGGGATGTAGTGTGTGTTGGACGACGGACAGAGGCGTATTGAAATGTAAGGATGTGACATGCCCGACAGTTTGGCCTGTTCCCAAATAATTTGCGTTGGCTTTGGAGACACTTTGCGCCGGCCGGAAGTCGGACAAGATTGGCGGATCAAAAACTGATTGCCGCGATTTGTTAGCGGATTGTTCCAAATTCGCCTTGTTGCTGAATCAATTTCGCAACCAACGCGGTCCAGCCGGTTTGATGTGATGCGCCGAGGCCCGCGCCGGTGTCGCCATTGAAATATTCGTGAAACCAAAGACGACTGTGATCGACCGCGCCACCCGAGGCGCGCAGGCAAGGTCGTTCGCCGTTTCCATCGGGTAAGAACAGCTTGATTAAACGGTTGGACAATTCGTTCGCGACCTCTTTCAAGTGCATGAACTGGCCGGAACCGGTGGGACATTCCACTTTGAAATCGTCACCGTAGTAATGATGAAACTGCTGGAGTGATTCGATTAACAGGTAGTTGATCGGAAACCAAACCGGACCGCGCCAGTTGGAATTTCCTCCGAAGATTCCGCTCTGCGATTCGCCCGGCTCGTAGTTCACCACCCTGGTTTCACCGCGCACGGTCAAAACGTAGGGATGATCCTTGTGGTATTTGCTAACGGACCGAATGCCATAGTCGCTCAGGAATTCATTCGGATCTAGCATGCGCCGAAGCAGGCATTTCATGCGATGACCGCGGGTCAGGGCAACGAGGCGACGCTCGCCCATGCCGGGTTCCTGCCAACGCGAGACCAGGCTGGCCAAATCCGGACGGTGGGTCAGATACCATTCCAGTCGCGATTCAAATCCGGGGAGCGATTTGATCAGCTGCGATTGAATCGTTTCCACTGCGAGCAACGGGAGCAGTCCAACAATCGATCGGACTTTGAGCGGAAGAAAACGGCCCCCGGGTGTGCGCAGGACGTCATAATAAAATTCATCCTGCACATCCCAAAGCCCGATGCCACCGACCTCGTTCATGGCCGCGGCGATGGCGAGGAAATGTTCGAAGAACTTGGTGGCGATGTTCTCGTAAACGTGATTTTCCATCGCCAGTTCGATGGCGATTCGGAGCATGTTCAGGCAAAACATTCCCATCCAACTGGTGGCATCGCTTTGCTCCAGACGCGTGCCGTCGGCGAAAGACATGCTGCGATCGAACACGCCGATGTTATCGAGGCCAAGAAAACCGCCCTGAAAAATATTGTTACCTCCGGAATCCTTCCGGTTCACCCACCAGGTGAAGCTGATCAACATTTTGTGAAAGATCGTTTCCAGAAAAGCGCGGTCCCCTTTACCGGCTTGTTTGCGCTCAATCTGGAACACACGCCACGCGGCCCAGGCCAGGACTGGCGGATTCACGTCACTGAAATTCCATTCGTAAGCGGGAATCTGTCCGTTGGGATGCTGGTACCATTCGCGCACGATCAGATCGAGCTGCGTTTTGGCGAATTGAACATCGATGAGAGCGAGCGGGATGCAGTGAAATGCCAGATCCCACGACGCATACCACGGATACTCCCAGGCATCCGGCATGGATATGACGTCGTCGTTGTAAATGTGACGCCAATTGGAGTTTCGACCGTGCTTCCGGTCTTCGGGTGGTGGAGTTGAACCCGGGTCGCCCTCCAACCATTGTTCAACGATGTAACGATAAAACTGCTTGTTCCAAATGAGTCCGGCGAAGGCCTGGCGCTGAATTAATCGATGATCCTCGCGTAAATCAGGCGGCGCCAGTTCGGCGTAAAACGCGTCTGCTTGAGCCTTGCGCGCGGCGACGACGGTATCGAAATCGCGGAATGAAACATGAAGCACATCGGGCGGGGGAGGGTTTTCGATTCTGCGAAGTCGCAGACGAATGCGACGGGATTCGTTAGGCCCGAGCTTAAACTGATAATGAGCCGCCGCCTTCGTCCCTTCATTGAGAGCATTGACGACGTCGAGCCGGTTCTGGACGATGGCGTCGTTGATCGAATCTTTTACGAATTTTTGTTCGCCTGGCAGATTCCACAGCCGCGCGGCGTTTGACTCGTTTTCGGTAAACAAGAATCGATCGACTGACTCGGCGGCCAGCTGGTAGGTGCCGAGAGCGTGGTGGGTGGCTTCAATCAGGTTTGCATTTCGCGCTTTGAGATTCGGCTTTTGGTCGTCTCGCCCCCAACTCCAGGTATTTCTAAACCAAAGTGTCGGCAGGACATGCAAAGTTGCCGGAGCTGCGCCGCAGTTGGTCGCGGTCGCCTGGATCAAAATGTCGAACGCGCTCGCCTTGGCATATTCGATTTGGATTTCAAAGAAGCGATTGTCGGCAAACGCCCCGGTGTCCCAGATCTCGAACTCGGGCTGGGATCTGCCACGAGCCGCGTTTTGCCTAACGAGCTCATCGTAGGGAAAGGCGGATTGCGGGTAGCGATAGCGCATCGACATGTAGCTATGGGTCGGAGTCGCATCGGCGTACCAGTAGATTTCCTTCACATCTTCGCCATGATTGCCCTGTTCGTTGGCCAGGCCGAACAGACGCTCCTTCAAAAAAGGGTCTCGTTCGTTCCAGAAAGCGAACGCGAGGCAGAGACGTCCCTTGAAATCAGAAATACCCGCAATGCCCTCTTCGTTCCATCGATAGGTGCGCGACCGAGCCTCGTCGTGCGTGAAAAAATTCCACGCGTCGCCATCGGCGCTGTAATCCTCGCGCACCGTTCCCCAGGCGCGTTCCGCCAGATACGGTCCCCAAAAATGCCACGGTTGATCGGGCGAACTATTTTCCTGAAGACGAACCTGCTCGGCGTTCACGCTTGCCGATTAGCTGCGAAAATTCCGCAATCCGCAATCCGCAATCCGAATCCGCGATTCACTTTACTCCCACTCGATCGTGCTCGGGGGTTTGCTGGAGATGTCGTAGACGACGCGGTTCACGCCTTTCACTTCATTGCTGATGCGGGAAGAAATTCGCGCCAGCAATTCGTAGGGCACGCGCGCCCAATCGGCGGTCATGGCGTCGATGCTCTCAACGATTCGTAACGCGATCGTGTTTTCGTAAGTCCGTTGATCCCCCATCACGCCGACGGAACGGACGGGCAAAAGCACCGCGAACGATTGCCACACTTTATAGTACCAATCACTCGCTTCCATTTCGCTTTGCACGATCGTATCGGCTTCGCGAAGGACGGCCAATCGCTCGGGCGTGACTTCGCCGAGAATGCGCACGGCAAGTCCCGGTCCGGGGAAAGGTTGCCGGTAAACAATTTCCTTCGGCAGACCGAGCTGCAGACCGAGCTGGCGAACTTCGTCTTTGAAAAGCTGGCGCACCGGTTCGACCAGCTGGAAATGCATTTTTTCGGGCAAACCGCCGACGTTATGATGAGTCTTAATGACCTGTGAAGGATTTCCGTCAATGGAGACGCTCTCGATGACGTCGGGATAAAGCGTTCCTTGGGCGAGAAAGCGAGTTGGAGCCGGACTGGCATTCTTTTCGTCCGCCTGGGCCAATTCTTTGATGGCATCTTCGAAAACATAAATGAATTCGTTCCCGATAATTTTGCGTTTTTGTTCGGGATCAACGACGCCGCGCAATTTCGTGAGGAAGCGATCGGTCGCGTCGACGTATTTGAGTTTGATATGGAAATTTTCGCCAAACACGCGCCGGACCACTTCGTCTTCGCGCGCCCGCAGCAATCCGTTGTTCACGAAAATGCAGGTGAGCTGGTCACCGATTGCCTTGTGCAGCAACGCCGCGACAACAGATGAATCGACTCCGCCGCTTAATCCGAGAACGACTTTTTCATCGCCGACCTGGCGACGAAGGCGATCGCATGCTTCTTCGACGAACGAACCCATGGTCCAGTCCATCGCGCAGCGGCAAATATGATAAACGAAGTTTTGCAGAATTTCTTTTCCCCGCGGCGTGTGGACGACTTCGGGATGGAATTGCAGTCCGTAGAGCTTTCGTTGGCCGTCTTCAACGGCTGCGAAATCACAGCCTTCGGTCGTGGCGACTACACCGAATCCCGGCGGCAGGGCGGTGACTTCGTCGCCGTGACTGTTCCAGACGTCGGTTTGTTGGCCGAGCCCGTCGAACAACATGGATGGCTCTTTGATGTGCAACAACCCGGCGCCGTATTCGCGGCGGCCGGTAAAGACGACCTTGCCCCCAAGATGCTGCGCCATGAGCATCAGCCCGTAACAAATTCCAAGGACGGGAATGCCTAACGAAAATAACTCCGGATCCGGCTGCGGCGCGCCTTTGTCATAAACGCTGGCCGGTCCTCCCGACAAAATGATGCCGTTCGGCGCGAGCTCACGAATTTGGTCGGCCGACGTTCGAAAGGGGAGAATCTCCGAGTAAACCTGCAACTCGCGAACGCGACGCGCGATGACCTGAGTGTACTGCGAACCGAAATCGAGAATGAGAATTTTCGAATGCGCAGGCTTTCTCACGGCGGCGGTGGCTGAGGCTGGCCCTGACTGGCGGCCGGCGCCGCAGTGGGATTGTTCACCGCTTCGTTATCGATTAAACGGCCTTCGCCGCGAACGCCTTTTTGCAGCTGATTGGTGACATCCTCAGTCGAACGTTGCTCGAGTGGGTCGGCGCATCCGCCCGCGATGAATGCGACTGCGATGAAGATCGTCAGGCCTTTCATCTAGCCATTCTATAAAGGTTGGGACGCTTTGCAATTGCGGATTGCGGAACGCGAATTGCGGATTTACAGCGATTAAGCGGACGAGCCTCGGCCAATCCGAGATCAAAAATCCGCCATCCGAAATCTCATGATTGATGCCGATCTTCTCCTGCAAGGATATCGCCTCGGCGTCTTTCCCATGGCCATGGAAGACCATTCGATTGCCTGGTTTTCGCCCGATCCGCGCGGAATTATTCCTCTGGAAGCGTTCCATCTCCCCCATGGCGTCAAGCATGCCTGGCGCGCGGGAACGTTTGAAATCCGAATGGATTCAGAATTTGGCGCGGTCATTCGTGGTTGTGCCGAACGGCCGGATACGTGGATTAATCACGAGATCGTCGAAAGCTATGAGCGCCTCCACGAACTTGGCCACGCCCATTCGGTCGAGGCGTGGGACAAGGGGAAGCTTGCGGGAGGTCTTTACGGCGTCGCGATCGGCGGCGCGTTTTTTGGCGAATCCATGTTTCATCGCGCCACCAACGCATCCAAGGTGGCGCTCGTTGCCCTGGTCGAACATTTGCGAAACCGGAAATTCGCGTTGCTCGATACCCAATGGCTCACCTCGCATCTCGCCCAATTTGGGGCGATTCAAATTTCTCGGACGAATTATCTGAAACGGCTGCGGTCAGCCGTGGAGTTGCCGCGAAAATTCCAGGATAAATAAAATGTCGCAGGCGTTCCGCCTGGAGTCGCTTGGGCAAGCGATGCGCTTGCCCTACAATCCAGATGTTGCATAGTGACAGCCCGCAGCGGCTGGGTAGCTCAGTTGGTAGAGCAGTGGACTGAAAATCCACGTGTCGCCGGTTCGATTCCGGCCCCAGCCACGCCGGAGGGCAGAGGAGTAGACACTAATTTCGCGAACTCGCACCGAGCGCTTGGATGAGTGATTGTTGTTTTTCGATAATCCGAAGCAGTTCAGCCGGCGAGATATCATCCGGCAACGGCGCGGCGTGACCTTCGGCCACGTCATCGCCGCGTTCGCCAAGTCGTTGCTCTTCTTTCCTGCGCTGCCGCCTTTCCATGTCCTCGATGATCTTCTGCTGGCCGGTGTAAATCTCGAACAGATGTTCTCTTGATGTGTCGACGGATTTATCGGGCCCGGTTTTTGGCGGCGCCGGTTCATTGCCGTGGCTGGCGATTAAATTTTCGCCTCGGTTGATGATCGCGACGGTTCGGGCTGGCGGATGCGAGGCACAACTGACAAATAAAAGTGCCAGGACAAAGGCGAGGGCGGAAACTGTGCACTTCGCCTGAATGTAGAGTTGGTTAGTCAAGGAAACCGCCATACCAAGAACATTGACCGTTTTGAAAGTCAATGCGCAGTGTGGTCAAGGTGCCATGCGGGGGGCGCTTTTATTCGGCAAACGACCCGGCATACCGTGCCCGCAGCGCTTCGCGACAGCGTTGCAGGCGTGGGCGGGGGCCCCTGCAACATTCCGCGTAACGCCGCAACTTTTGTGGTGGCAGCCGTCGGCTGCGGACCAACGTCGTTGATCACTTACATAACCGGCTCGACAGAGTCTCGCCCCACCAAATCTCCCAGCGTGTTGGCCGATTGGAGGGACACGCGTCGTCGTGTCCAGACTTGCAAGGCGCCGACAGCGCGGCGCCCTCCAGTCGGTGTCAATCCCCCGGACATACGGGTGCCCGACAGCGTTGCAGGCGTGGGCGGGGCGGCTCCAACATTTTGCCTACAACATCAACCGGCCGAACAAGGGCGGCGGCTACATCATTCCGTCCGCAAAGCCGTGATCGGATTCACATAAGTGGCGCGGCGGGCGGGCAAAAAACAGGCGATCAACGCAGCCAGGGCAAGCATGAAGCTGGACGTGACCAAAGCGAGAAGGTCGTTCGGACTGACGTCATACAGAATTTGAGCCAGAACTCGACCGGCGCCTAACGAGAGCAAAATTCCAGCGACTATCGCCAATCCGGTTTGCAATGCTCCCTGGCGCATAATCAGCGAGAAAACATCTTTGCGATGGGCTCCAAGCGCCATGCGGATGCCGATTTCGCGGGTGCGACAAGCTACCGCATACGCTTTCACTCCATAAACGCCAACGACGGCGAGCAATAACGCGATGCATCCAAAAATCCCGAAGAGCATCGCGCCAAGTCTGACGATCCAAAGATCGGGTGAGTTCTGCATCAGATCTGAGAACGGTTTGATTTGAAGGACCGGCAAATCGGGGTCGATTGTGCGAAACGTTTGTCGCAATGTCGGGATCATGGCGAGCGTCGCATTGCGATCGGAAGTGTTGAGCCGGACGTGAAGGTAAGTTTGGCCGCTGTAACCCTGGGCGAGTGGCACAAATACCCGGCAAAGGATCGTGTCGTTCTGGATATTGTGTCGATGGCGGCTGACCACGCCAACGATTTCCATGTCGTTAGGCGATCCATCTTTCGGAGCTCGCGTGTAACGCAGATGTTGCCCGACTGCGTCGTTATTTGGGAAAAGCTTCTTCGCCAGCTCTTCGTCGATAATTACGACCCGTCGCGAATCTTTGTCTTCGCACTCCGTTTGAGTGAAATCGCGACCGTGCAATAATTTCACCCCAAGAGCATCAAAGTACCCCGGCGTGGTCGCGGTGTAGAGCGCATTCACGCTCGGATCGGTTGCCTTGGGATCGGTCGGCATCGAATCTTGCGCACGTAAAACTCGCCGGGTGCTGGTGAAATCCGCATAAGGCAACATGGTGCCAACGGCAGAAGCTTTGATGCCGGGCAGTTCGCGCACTCGTCGCACGATATCGAATATGGTCCGGCGTGAATCAGCGGGCTGTCTTTGCATCAGGCTGAAATCGAATTCCGCAATCAGGTCACCGGCGGGATTGAAGCCCGGGTTGAGTCCCGCGGCTTTGACTGCTCCGCGAAAGAAGAGACCGGCCGCGAAGAGCAACATCAGAGACAGGGCGATCTGTGCCATCACCGAAATATGTCTCGGCGCAAAGAAGCGACTGAACCTTCCAATCCGTGCCGGTTCGCCGACCTGCTGTTTCAAATCGTTGACCAGATCTGCCTTGGTCGCTTTCAAAGCCGGTCCGAGACTGAAAAGCATCGTCGCGATCAAACAGAATAAGAACGTCACAGTTAGAACGGTGAAGTCGGGACGCAGTTTAACCACGAGCGAAAAATTCACCGAGGCGAGCAGGCTGCGCATTTGTTGCAGAAGGATATCGTTTCCCCAGGCGCTCAAAAACAGACCGACGATTCCGCCGCAGATCGCGAGGAGCATTCCTTCGCAAAGCAACTGTTTAACGATTCGCCAGCGGGACGCCCCAACGGCCAGGCGAATGGCGATCTCTTTCGAACGGCTGGTGCCGCGGGCGAGCAGCATATTGGCGAGATTGAGGCAAGCAATCAGCAGAACCGCGCCGGCCATGGCCATGAGCAGCGTCGCGACGAGGGTAATCGGACCATCGTCTTCGGGTTGCGTGCTGATGCTAAAACGTGCCGGAGTGACGATATGCAGTTCGCGTGCGCCCTCATTGTCGGCCGGCTGGATCGCGGTCAATCGTTGGGCCAAAACCGGTAAGCGAGATTTTCCGGATTCAATTGTCAGTCCCGGGCGAAGCCGTCCGACGAGATTCAAGGTGTAGTTTTTCGGATTCAGTAAATCGTGCGTCGTTTCGGAATCGCCAAAAGCCGAACCGAGTTGCGAACGCATCCCGAGGGGAAGCCAGAGGTCCGGGGCGACCAACGCACTGGCACCGCTGAAGCCATCTGGAGCGATGCCAATGACGGTGTAGGGTTGTCCATTAATCTGAAGAGAGCTGCCGACGAAGTCATCGCGGCTGCCCTGGCGCTTCCAAAATCCGTAGCTGGCAATGGCAACAGGCATGTTGGCGTTTGGTTTCGATTCTTCCCCGCTATAAAAGCGACCCCGAAACGGCTGTACGCCGAGCAAGTTGAAATAGTTTTCTGAAGTCAAAAATACGAAGCTCCGCCTCACTTCGTGATCGCGGCCGAGTCCCGCGACTCCGAACTCCAACGCCGCGACGTCCGCGAACACGTCTCCACCATTTTCGCGCAGCTCCCGGGTACTCGTTGTAAGAGAACTGCCGGTAGTCGTGACTCGCGTTCTGGCGCGCGCTGAAAATTTTGACCACCTCTTTCGGCCGGAGCGGAACCACCGAATGCAGCACGACGCCGTTGACGAGCGCGAAGACCGCCGAGTTCACGCCGATGCCGAGAGCAAGCGTCAGGACCGCGATTGCCGTGAAACCGGGAGATTTGAACAGCTGACGGGCGGCGAATTTGAAATCTTGAATCATAGAAGCCTCGCTTTTGGGTGAGATGCGGCGAACCGGCGGTTTGGATTCACGATCTCCCCCCGGCCGGGGGAAATTCTCTCGTCAGGTGTGTTTTTGGTTCTGTTGTTTGCCACCTTCTTCCTCTTTGAGGTGACGGCAGGACAGAAATCCATCCTTTGCCCCGTATGTGACGCGAAAGGTGGATTGGTATGCGCGCGATCTCGCTGAGTCATAGGCCAAACCGTTATCGATCCCGTTCGCGATTTATCTTATGTGAAACTGAGTCACATCAACGAGACGAATGATTGGTTTAAAGTGTTGCAGACCACCGACCGTTGTCAGACAGCAATGATGACGCTCAAACCGGGTAATGCGACTGGCGCGAAGCCCGAAGCGCACGAGAAGAGCGATCAAGTGTTGCTGATGTTAGAAGGCGAGCTCAGCGGGGAAGTGGGAACCGACCGGCCTGAATTGAAAAAGGGCGACGTCATTATCATCCCGGCCGGGACCAGGCATCGATTTGTGAATCGCAGCACCGGCGCGGCGGTAACTTTTAACGTGTACTCCCCGCCGGCTTACCGCAGACACGCGGATAGCGCCGATTCTGATTGACGACGAGGGCGATCTTCGGCTACAAAAGAAGCACCTCATGCGGAAGTTTTGTAGTCTGGTGCTGGCGTTTAGCGCTGTGGCTGGTGTCCTCCCCCTTCGGGCAGACATCATTCCGTCTTTTGTCAGTGCCGTGCCGTCCAACGGAAATACCGTGGTGACCTACCAGATCGATACCACGGCGGAACAAAACGCCACGACTGGCGACTTCTTCACGATTTACGATTTCGGCTCGTTCATTCCGAATTCGAACAGTCAGCCGGCGAATTGGACGTTTTCGAGCAGCCTGAGTGGTCTAAATCCACCTAAAACCAACGCCCCTGACGATCCCACCATTCCAAACCTGACCTGGACATATACGGGCTCGACTCCGCTGAGTTTTACCGGCCTGGGTCCGTTCTCGGTTACGATTCCGGGGGTGTCTGATGACGAAGTCTTCCCCACTCGTTCCGGATTCTTCGCGGCTCAGGGGACGTTAGTTCTCGGTCCTGACTCAGGAACTCATGTCGGCAACGCCGGGTCCATACCGATTCCCGTGCCGGAGCCAATGACGATGCTCCTGCTCACCTTCGGTGGCGGGGCGATAGTCTCTGGCCGCTTTCGCAAACGCTAAGTAACGTTAAGCCGCAAGCAGCGGGGCGGGATCTATCACCGAAGCAATTCCGCCAAATTTCGGATACAGGAATTTCGCTACCGGTACGTTCGGACGGGTAATACCGAGCGCTTTGGTTAACCCCGAGTCTGCCAGAAGCCGCAAGGAGCTCTGTAGCAACGCCGTGCCGAAGCCCCGGTAGCGATATTCCATCAAGACACAAGGACCGGGCGCCAGGTGGTTGTCGCCGGCCGGGTCGGTGGAAACCAGGCTCGCCCCGATGATGCGAGCTCCATGTCGCAGAGCGAGACAGATTTTGGATTCGGAGACGAACAATTGATCGAGCCACGGCTGAACTGTCTGCATGGTTTGGGCGATCGCCGGATTCCAAGTGGGATCGAGACGCAAAGCGCTGGAAAAGACTTTGCGCACACCGACTTCATCTTCCTTGGTGGCTTGCGCAATTTGGTAATGTGCCGGCAAGCCGCTCTTGCCTGCGGGAAAGGCGCTCAAGTCCCATTCAAATTGGACCCAATTAAAGAGCTTCACGATAGACCTCGGTTCATTGATATCTTGACGATAATACCGCGCGGTATCTTCGAAATCCCTCCGGCGCATTCGTCCGGTATCATGCTTCTCCCCAGCGCTTCAGATTGTCGCATGGGGCGGGTGACGCCGCAAAACTTTTGCACGTCGGACATTGTCCTACGTGATTGAATTAGAGCGCCTGGACGCTCTTCAACATTTCATTGAAGGATTGATAAAGCTCGCGGTACTGGACCACCGCACGGCGCAAAATCGGCTTAAAATTGCCGAGATCCGCGATATTGACGATCTGGTCCACGCTGTTCACGAATGCACTCATGGCATCATTTGTGGGTAGGCGCTGACTTAACAGAATGACAAAATGTTGGCGGCGCTGAGCATCTGCCTGCCGACCCATTTCGGCCAGGAGCGGGTTCGTTGGTAATGTCGAACCTTTGAAGTTCTCGTGAATGACGACGACGTCGTAGTTGTAAGTCCGCAGCTTCAACAGAACGTCTTCCACAAAGAGGCCGAGATGGACCTTGTAAGTCATGTCGATCAGCTGGGGCACGACGATTTTTTGATATTGCTGATGATCGATGCAAACGAGGGCGGTGTTGTCGCCGACGTCGAAAAAGTGTGATTCGGTCTCGTGTTCCATTTGGGTTATCGAAATGCGTTTTCTGGAATGTCGAGACGCAAGCCGGAATCGAGATCGTTATCGACGCCGCGCGTTTTCTGGATGACATCGATACCGCGAGCAATGCGGCCTTTGCGGGAAGCAAACAAACGGGCCGATTCTTCGGTGATGTGGCCTTGTTCGTAGGCATTGAGGATGCACTGATCGAATGTCATCCAGCCGAAGGGCGAGCTGGCCTCGATGATTTCGTAGAAATTTCGATGCTCACCTTCGCCCAAGGCGACAGTTTCTTTGGTGCGCAGATTGTGCCCCATGATTTCGGTAAGCAACTGGCGTCCGCCGCCGACTTTTGGCGCGAGCCGTTGGCTGATGATGTAGCGAAGGGTATCAGCTAACCGCAATCGCAATTGTTTCTCTTCGCCTAACGAGAATAATCCGAGAATACGATTGATTGATTGGCCGGCATCGACGGTGTGCAGGGTGCTCAAGACCAGGTGACCCGTCTCAGCGGCCATCAACGCGATTTCAACAGTCGCGCGATCGCGCATTTCACCAACCAGAATGACTTTCGGCGCCTGGCGAAGCGCGGAACGAAGACCGGTGGGATAATTGTTAAAGTCCTGGCCCAGCTCGCGTTGATTGAAAGTCGCTTTTCGCTTCGGATGAACGAACTCGATCGGATCTTCCAGGGTAACGATATGAACGGGTTGTGTTTGGTTAATCTCGTCCAACAGCGCGGCCAATGTGGTCGTCTTTCCGGTCCCAGTGGCTCCGGTTACCAGAACGAGACCGGTCTTTTCCCTGGCGACTTCGTGGAAAATGGACGGAAGACCCAGTTGTTCCACGGTGGGCACGTCGCTCTGAAGTTTGCGCAGGACGATCGAGAAGTGACCTTGCTGGCGAAAAATATTCACACGGAAACGGGCGATGCCCTCCAGCGTGTAACTGCAATCGCACGAGCCGCTGGTCAGATAATCATAGATCAAGCGCCGATTACCTTGCATTAAAGTGAGCGCAATCTGCTCGGTTTGGTAAGGCGTCAGTGTTTCGATCGGTGGCTCGACAAAAACCGGTTTGAGCTCGCCCCAATCTTCAACCTGCAGGGGATGGCCGACCGAGAAATTCAGATCGGAGATACCGGTGTAGGTTTCCAGCATCGCCGTCAGAATTTTGTCTAAATCAGGAATTCTCATTGGCTGAATCTATTCGTCTGAGCAATCAGCCGGCGGTTCTTTCAGGAATTGGCGGAATCGTTTTTTGTCGAGGCACTTGTCGTAGGCTTCTTCCGGAGCAATCCGGGCGTGCCGCAAGTGCTCCATGATGGCGTCATCCAGCGGCTGGTTGCCCTTCTTCTTGCCAACTTGGATCATGCCCGGGATTTGGTGCGTCTTTCCTTCGCGAACGAGGTTTGCGATGGCGGTATCGACCACCAGGATTTCCAACGCGGCCACGCGCCCGGGTTTGTCGATCCTTTTGAAAAGGTTTTGTGCAATGACTCCTTTGAGCGATTCGGCCAGAGTGGTGCGAATTTGGTTTTGTTGAGTGGTCGGGAACACGTCGATGATTCGGTCCACCGCCTTCGAGGCACTGGAGGTGTGCAATGTGCCGAAAACCAGGTGACCCGTGGCCGCGGCGGTGAGCGCAAGTTCGATCGTTTCCAGATCGCGCATTTCGCCGACCAGAATGATGTCCGGATCTTCGCGTAAGGCGCCCCGCAAGGCAGCGGCGAACGAGCGAGTATGGACGCCGACTTCGCGATGTTGAACCAGGCAGTTCTGGCTGCGATGAACAAATTCGATGGGATCCTCGACCGTAATGATGTGATCGTGCCGTTGCAGATTGGCATGGTCCATCATGGCCGCGAGGGTCGTTGATTTTCCGGAACCGGTTGGACCCGTCACAAGTATTAGTCCCTTTTTCAACATCGGAAATCGCTTCAGAACGGGCGGCAAATCCAGTTGATCCACCGTGATCACTTCGGAGGGAATCCAGCGGAAGACGGCCGAGATTCCATATTTTTGCTGAAAGAAATTCACACGATAGCGCGCGACATCGGGGACTTCGTAACCAAAGTCGACATCCGACGTTTCTTCGAAGAGCTTGATCTTACCTTCCGGCGCAATCTCGTAGACCATTGCTTTTAGCTCGTCGTTTTTCAGCGGCGGAAAATCGACCCGAACCAGATCGCCGTGAATTCGGAGCATCGGCGAATTGTTCGTCGAGAGATGGAGGTCGGAAGCCTTCTGCTCCGCCATTAATTTAAAGAAAGCGTCGATGCGAGCCATGCGGGTCCGATTCCAAGGAAGCTAAATTGATGCCATTCGGGGGACGTTCTGGCCTTGGTAGTGTCCTAATTTGGCTTCAAATTAGGACACTACCCTGGCCTTACGAACCCGGCTGGCGACCGGCGTCAAGGACAGAGCGGACTTGCTCCAGTAATCTTTCGCGCGTGTAGGGCTTCGGCATGAAGCCACGCAAACCTTTTCCCAACATTGAAGCGATCTTGGATTGTTCGGCAAAACCACTGCTCAAAACGACGTTGATATTCGGATTGATCGCGCGCAGCTCGTCGAACACGGCATCTCCATCCATTACGGGTAGGAAGAAATCGAGAATGACCAGCGCGATGAGATGTTTGGCCTTCTGGTAAATTTTCAGCGCTTCAATGCCATCGTGAGCGAGAATGATCTTGTACCCTTCTTTCGCCAGAAATTCGGAGGCGATATCCGCGACCTCGGGCTCATCTTCAACCAGCAAGAGATACTCCCGATTTCCTTTCGGGTTTTTGATTTTGACGTCAATTCCAAACGCCGCCGGGAAGGTTTCTTTTCGGCGCGAAATTGACCGTGTTTGTGTTGGGCCTGTGATTTGCGGGAGGTTGGAAGGTGACGGTGGTGGAACCACCGTGAATTTGACCGCTCCGGTTTTGCGCGCGGCCGTGGCTTCTAAAATTTTTGTGGTGACGTGATCGAATAGCGCCTGCGAAGTTTTCGAGGCAACTTCCACGCGTTCGCTCAGAAGATCGACATAGCTGTGCTCGCCTTTGTGGCGACGAATCAGGTCGGCATAACGTGAGACCTGCTGAACGATCGAGTTCAAATCGGTCGAAGTCGCCGCGATCCACTTCAAGTCTTCCTGATCCAACATAAATTTTCTTCTGCCCGCCCATTCGCCGTCAATGTCAGACGCACCGGCGCCGGCGAAGTCGCCGGCAGCGAAGCGGAACACGAGAGAACGGCTCTCGGTCTACCTTTGAGCACGGTTTGTGCCGATTCTCCGTGACAAACGTCGGGCTGATTTGCCGGGGTGAAGTTTCCCTGGGAACCTTTAGACACTGTGCTCACTTTGAATGTGCGATTTCGTGACGGCTTTTACGTCGGAGTGGCACTCGCCATTGTGATCGGCTGCTACCTCGTTTGGCTTTGGCAGCCGGAGCGACAGATCGATCGCCATACCCGGCACCTTCTCCACGAAATCGAGACGAAAGATTGGCCGGACGTTGAGCGTCAGCTCGCGCCCGACTATGCAGATCAATGGAAGCATGACCGCTCTCTCGTCTTATTGCGTCTGCGCGCGATATTTGGCTACGGGCGGGGTGGACACGTTTCGGATGTCGATCCTTCGATAACGACAGCGAACGGGAAGGGATTCTGGCGGGCAAAGGTCATGGTGGAAGGTGATGGGGAGTATCTGGACGTGATAAAGCAGCGCGTAAATTCCTTAGCCTCGCCCTTTGAACTCGAGTGGAGAAAGGCTTCGGCGAAACCGTGGGATTGGCAGCTGCTTCACACCTCGCAACCCCGACCTCGATCCAGCGGCTGATTTCGAGTAGATCGAACTATTTGCCGAGGGCGTGCCGCAAATTCTTGGTCGCGTTCTCGACCTCGTGCGAAGTCGGATTGCAGAGCAGCAGACCTCGCAACTTGTCGCCTTGAAAATATTTGAGGACGAACTTCTTCTTGGCGTAGCTGCCGGTGCAATCGATCCGCGTCGGTTGAATACTGAAGTCTCCGACGAAGTGGAGGGTCAGATCAAACATCTCCAACCAAAAATAAGGAATCTGTTCGTAACGAATGCGCTTCTTTCCGGTCATGTTGGCCCCGGCAATCAGGCCTTGCTCGCGTGCGTTCTCCCAATGCGTCTGCCGACGGACCCCGCCCATCAGTCGATCCGGATAGAAGGCCAGGTCGCCCACCGCGTAGATTCCTTTTTCTTCAGTTTCGAGGTAATCCGTGACCGGGGAGCCGTGCGGGCCAGACAACGGTGTGTTTCGAACGAGTTCGAGATTTGGTTCGGCTCCGCACGCGACCACAGCAAGGCCGGCTTGGACGCGGTTGCCACTCTTTGTTTGAATGTTGCGAAGCACGGTTTTGCCCTCAAAACCGTTCAGGCTTTCTCCCATCAATGTGGTCACGCCGTGCTTGACGAAGTATTCCGTCAACCATGTCCCGGTCTCCGGATCGACGTAACGATTCAAAAGGAACGAATTCCGGTGCATCAGACTGACCTTCAGCTTCAGCATTCGCAAACTGGCGGCCGTCTCGCACGCCAACAATCCGCCACCGACGACCATGACGGTCTTTTCCAAAGTCGCCATCTCGCGCAACGCCAGCGCGTCACGCACATTGCGCAGATAAATGACGTTCCCGAGATTGGTTCCAGCGACCGGAGGCCGGACCGGACGGCTTCCCATGGCCAGGCACGCTTTCTTAAATTCGATCGTCTCTCCGTTGCCCAACACGGCCAATCGGCGATCGATGTTCAGTTGTGTGACGACGGTGCCCAGACGCGTTTCGATTTTATGCGCGTCATACCAGCTTCCGTCATGCTCCTGGATCTTCTTTACCTGTGGATCCTTCTCTCGCAGAAAGCTCTTGGATAAAATCCAGCGCTTGTACGGGTAGAAAGCTTCGGCGCCGACAATCGTGGCGCTTCCGCGCTTGTCGTATTTTCGCAGCCCTTCACAAGCGCTCGCCCCACCAATGCCGGTCCCGATAATTAAGTAATCACGTTGGATCATCCAGAGCGGCCACGATAAAAATCAATTTCCTGTCTGGCGAGGGAAAAATGTAAGTCGGGCCGTTAAAAGCTCTTTGCCCGGGGAATACGGGGGTAAAACTGATAAAATGAGCCGGAAACGACGGGGTGATCGTGGCCTCTTCGTCGACACCGAAAGTCTCGCCACTCAAACCGGCTCGCCATCGGGCGTCGTCCAGCCGGTCAAAGTAGGAAAGGAATAATCTGCTTCGTCCGGTCTCGATATGCGCGGTATTTTTCCGGGAACTGCTTTAGCATTAACTCTTCTTCGTCTCGAAGCTTGATCCAGAAACTCAGGAAGGCGAGGACGAGGCTGATCAGTCCCGCTACCCGGCCAAGGACCAGGACGGTCCCGATTAACATGGCGAGCAAACCGGTGTAAATCGGATGTCGAACAATCCGATACGGACCGCGTTGGATCAGTTCGTGTTCCTTCTTCAATGTGATTGTTCCGCTCCAGTTGGTTCCGAGCGTAAGTCGGGCCCAGAATGAAAAAAGCAGACCGGTGACGCACAACAGTATGCCGGCGAAATTGATGCTGTCTTCGCCCGGGATGATCCGAAGATTCATCGGGAAAGGCAGTCGCCCGCCATTCACCAAAATCACGTAAGCGACCACCAGCAGGATTGAGTATCTCAGGCGCTGTGATTTTTTTTCCCGATAAATCGAGGCTTTGGTCCACCACGCGGCGATCAGCCAAACCGCCGCAAAGAGTATCCAGCAGCCGGAGATAATTTGCAGGGCGAGGGAATGAAATGACATGGGGACCGAACCATACAATCGAATCTGGCTATTTCAGCCTAACTTCCGCAAAATGAGTCCGCTATGGATGGAACAACCACGCAAATTAAAGACACGACTGGAAATCCGGCGCCGCTCGGTCTGCTTGGATTTGGAATGACGACGGTTCTGCTGAATCTGCACAATGCCGGCGCTTTCGAACTGAACAGCATGATTTTAGCGATGGGAATTTGCTATGGAGGTATCGCTCAGGTGCTCGCTGGAATCATGGAGTGGCGAAAGAACAACACATTCGCGGCGACCGCGTTTATTTCCTACGGACTGTTTTGGCTTTCCCTCGTCACTTTGATTATTCTGACTAAGATTGGGTGGGGCGCGGCGGCAAACGAGCAGGCGATGGCGGCTTATCTGGCCATGTGGGGATTGTTCACCGCGGTGATGTTTATCGCGACGTGGCGATTACACGTCGCCGGTATGGTCGTGTTTGGTTCCCTGACCATCCTCTTTTTTCTCCTCGCCTACGGCGATTTCGCCAACGCCAGTCCCGGCTTCAAACATTTCACCGGTTACGAAGGAATTTTCTGTGGGTTTTCCGCGATCTACGCCGGGCTCGCCCAGGTCCTCAACGAGGTCTACGGCAAGATTGTCCTACCGCTCGGGCCGGTAAAAAGATAACTGACGTCGCCAGGAATTACTTTCTTTTTAATCTTTCAACAGCGTTGCTGCCAGTCGCAGCGCGGATTCGCTCTTACCGCCCAGCATGCGGGCGATTTCTTCCTGACGCGCCTTTCCGGTAACCTCCTGCAGTTTCGAGAAGGTGCGTCCACGAACAACGTCTTTGGCCACGACAAAATGGGAAGACGCTTTCGCAGCCACCGGCGCCAAATGGGTAATGCAGAGCACCTGATGTTCCGTAGCGAGTGCCCGCATCTTCGCCCCAACCGCATGAGCGATTTCGCCACCGACGTTGGAATCGATCTCGTCAAAAACCAGGAGAGGAATCGAATCATGCGCGGCCAGCGCGGATTTAATCGCAAGCATCACGCGCGAGACTTCTCCGCTTGATGCAATCGTCCGCAATGGTTTCAAGGGCTCTCCCGGGTTCGGCGAAAAAAGCAATTCGGCCGCATCCAGGCCCGTCGATCGGGGTGATTCAACCGGCGTCAGTTTCACTTCGAATTCGGATTGCTTGAAACCGAGATCGGCCAGATTGGCGCGAATGGTTTGCGAAAGTTTAGGAGCGGCTGTCTTTCTCAGTTTGCGCAAAGCGTCTCCAGCGCGATTCAGGTCTGCCCGTGTCTTCTCGATTTCCGATGTCAGTCGCTCGAGTTCGGCATCGCGTCCTTCGATCTTGTTCATCCGCTCCCGGGCCTGTCTTCCAAACTCGATGACCTCAGCAATCGAACCGCCGTATTTTCGTTTCAAAGTTTCGAATATCGAGACTCTCTGCTCGAGTGCGGCAAGTTGTTCCGGATCCAAATCGAGTTTTTCAACGTAATCGGCGAGCGACCGACCGATCTCAGTCAGTTCCACGACCGCGGTTTCATGACCGGCGACAAATTGCGAAACAGAACCATCAATTTTTTCCAGCTCTCGCAACAGACGCTGGGTTTCAGATAATTGGGCAAGGACCGAATCATCTGATTCGGAAATCTTGGCCGCGACCGCGCCGGCCAGTTCAATCAAACGCTTGCTGTTGCTGGCCAGCTTGTAGTGCCTTTCAATTTCGTCTTCTTCATTCGGATCAAGATTGGCGGCGGAGATTTCCGCAATTTGATGTCGAAGAAGATCCAGTTCCTGTTCCCGCGCGGTTTCGGCTGTATTCAGCGCGGCGTGCTCCGCTGATAAATGTTGCAGGCGCTGAAAGTGCCGTTGGTATTCGGCTGATTGTTCGTGGGCTCGGGCAAATGAATCGAGTAGTTCGAGCTGTTTGTCCGGCGAAAGCACCGATTGGTGATCGTGCGGACCGTGAAGATCAACCAGATGGTCGCCCAAATCTTTCAAGACCGACAACGTCGTGGGGGAACCGTTAATGAACTGGCGATTCGCACCACCGGCAGAAAGGGTTCGTTTCACGATCAGATCGCCTTCGCACGGCTCGATCCCGGCTTCGACCAGCTTTTGGTTTAGATTTTCCAATCCGTCACCGCTGAAAATCGCTTCCACCGAGCAGGTATCGGCGCCGGTCCGGATTAACGATTTGTCGGCGCGTTCGCCGAGCAAAAGTTGAAGCGCACCAATAATCATCGACTTGCCGGCCCCGGTCTCACCCGTAATTGCGACGAAGCCGGGTCGAATTTGCCATTCGAGCTCTTCCACCAGCGCGAGATTTTTAATCCGAAGTAAGTTTAACAGGGCTGGCATTGCTCAGGGTTGAGGTATGAAGGATGAGGGTTGAAGGTGCCGCCTCCAAGCTTGCCAACTCCACCTTCAAGTCTCAACTCTCAACTGGTTCTGACCTTTCTCGGCACGGGAACCTCGCAGGGCGTCCCGATGATCGGCTGTGATTGCGAAGTCTGCCGGTCTCCCGATCCCCGCGACCAGCGCCTCCGCTCTTCGGTTTACATCGAAACGCCGGAGTGCGCTTTGATCGTTGATACGGGAACGGATTTTCGCACTCAGGCTCTTCGTGAAAACATCCGCCGGGTCGACGCGGTCATCTTCACTCACTCGCACACCGACCACATCATGGGATTCGACGATCTGCGCCGCTTCGCCTACGCCCGCGGTTACATGCCTGTTTATGCGTCAGCCGCAACGATGCGCGATTTGGAGCGGGTTTACGAATTCGCCTTTAAAGGTTTGAACCCGTTTCCGGGTTATTTGAAACCTCAGCCGCACGTGATTGAGGGGCCTTTTGAATTGTGTGGCACGACGATCACGCCATTGCCTGTCCCGCATGGCCATACCGTCGTGAACGGTTATTTATTCGGACGGGATGGCCGCAAATTGGTCGCTTACCTGAGTGACTGTAGCGATGTGCCCGATCCCATCGTTGATCTCATTCAAGGCGTTGAAGTGCTGATCATTGACGCATTGCGCGAAAAACCACATCCGACGCATCTCACGATCGATCAAGCGCTCGGTTTCTCGAGGCGCATCCGGCCTAACGAAACCTATTTCACTCACATCGCGCATGAACTCTCTCAATCCGCCGAAGAGCGTTTGCCTGCCGGAGTCAAAATCGCCTACGACGGTCTCAAATTGACTTTGTGATGATTCGGATCGCTCTCCTGATCGCGTTTTTTGCCGCAGTCTCGGCCGCGCCTTCGCTTCACGCCGATCAGCCGCTCGCTAGCGCGACGATCGTTATTTACAATCGCAACGCGCCGGACTCCGCGGAACTGGCAAGATTTTACGCGCAACAGCGCGGGATTCCCCGCGATCACCTGGTCGGACTCGCTTGTTCTTTCGATGAGGAGATCAGCCGGGTCGAATACGATGCCAACATCGCGATTCCGCTCCGTGATATTTTCGAAAAGCGGCATTGGTGGACGATTCGCAGTTCGGAATCGGGAAAAACAATCACGGCCACAACCATCCGGTTTGCCGCGACAATGAAAGGCGTGCCGCTGAAAATCAGGCCGACGGCGACGCCCTATCCCGGTGATCAGCCCGGCGGTGGCCCAATTGCCAACCGCAACGAAGCCTCGGTCGATTCCGAACTGAGCGTGCTCGGTTATTTTACGCCGCAGATTTCGGGTGTGATTTCGAATCCGTACTTTCAAAGTTTTCGGGCGATCGCCGAGTTCGAGAATCCTGCACTCTTGCTGGTTTGCCGATTGGATGCGCCGACGAGCGCAATCGTGCGTCGAATGATCACGGATGCGATTGCCGCCGAAAAGAACGGGCTGTGGGGACGGGGTTATGTGGATGCCGCGCAAAACAGCGCGCCTGGTTACCAAATTGGCGACCAGTGGATGGCCAGTATTCGAGATCAGCTGCGTAAGGACGGTGTTCCGGTGGTTTTTGAAGGCACGCCGGCCACGTTCCCTGATGGTTTTCCGATGAATGACTGTGCTCTTTATTATGGTTGGTACGCGGGCTCAATCACCGGTCCTTTTAACCAGCCCGATTTTCGATTCGTTCAGGGAGCGATTGCCGCCCACATCCATTCTTTTAGCGCGAACACGTTGCGAGATCCGGGAGCAAACTGGGTGGGCCCGCTTCTCGCGCGCGGCGCGACCGGCAGTCTCGGGAATGTCTACGAACCCTATCTTCAGCTGACGCACCACCTGGACATTTTCAACGATCGTTTGCTTCACGGATTCACCTTCGCGGAAAGCGGCTACATGTCGTTGCCTGGCCTGTCCTGGATGAATGTGGTCGTGGGCGATCCGTTATACCGTCCCTACGCTTCGTGGATTCAAATCGAGGCTTCGCGAGATTCCGGACGCAGTCCCACGGTTTGGAAGGCGTATCATGATTTTGCCGTAAAGAATGCGTCGCTGCCTCCGCCCGAATATCGCAATCAAATGCGCCAGTTCGCGATTCGTTCCCGTAACGGTCCCATGATTGAAGATCTCGGTTCGATGGAAATGCAGGCCGGCAATTTCGCGGTGGCCACTAACTATTTTCAACTGGCCCACGGTTGCTATTCAAAGCGCGACGACATTTTGCGGTCGGTTCTTGAAGAAGCGGATGGATGGCTGAAGCAGAAAAAACCAAAGCGTGCCCTCGATTTAGTCCGGAGCACGTTGCGGATCGTGCCAAATGTTCCTGCGGCGCCACTTCTCCGACAGATCGAGCAAACGATCGTGGCGCCGCCACCGCCGCCATCGAGTCAAACGCCGCCTTAATCCTGGGCCCGGCGAATGATGCCGCGCTCGCTCGTTTCGATGAATTTTACGATTTGCGCGATCTCCTCATCATTTGGCAATTCCTTGCGAATCGCTTCGATCGCCTGGCTCGTATTCAACTTCGCGCGATAGATTAATCGAAATGCTTCTTTGATCTGTTTGATTTTTTCGGCCGAAAAGTTTTTCCGCTCCAGACCTACCTGATTGATCCCGCGAATTTCGGCAGGGTTGCCGTCGGCGATCATGAAGGGAGGAACATCTTGAACAATTTTCGAGCAGCCGCCGGTGATAGCGAAGCGACCAATTCGGCAAAATTGGTGAACGGCAGTTAAGCCGCCCATGACTGCATTGTCGCCGACTTGCACATGCCCGGCGAGCGTTCCGTTATTCGAGAAAACCACTTCGTCGCCGACCTGACAATCATGACCAATGTGACTGTAGGCGAGGAAATTTCCCTGGTGACCGATTCGCGTCTTGCTTTCACTTGTGGTACTTCGATTGACGGTAACGAATTCCCGGAACGTATTGCCGTCTCCGATTTCGAGATAAGTTGGCTCGCCTTGGTATTTTAGATCCTGCGTCTGCTGTCCGATCGAGGAGAAAGCATAAAATTTGTTTCCGCGGCCAACGCTAAGCGGGCCACAAAGAGTGACGTGATGTTGCAGCCAGCAATTTGGCCCGATCCGGACGTCTGGACCGATGACGCAATAGGGCCCAATGACGGAACCACTCCCAATCACCGCTTCGCAATCCACGATGGCAGAATGATGAACATGAATGTCGCTCATCGATCGAGAAAGGTGAACATGAGCTCGCCTTCGGAAACAACCGCATCGTTGACCACGCAGTGGCACTGCGCTTTCGCGAGCCGTTCTCCACGGTGCTTAATCAACTCCGCGTGAATAAACATGGTATCGCCGGGAAACACCGGTTTACGGAATTTCACGTCATCCGCGCTCATGAAATATCCAATCCGGCCGCTCGCCTTGGCCAGTTTGAACAATAGTAAACTCGCAACCTGTGCCATGGCTTCTACCTGCAGGACGCCCGGCATCACCGGGTGACCTGGAAAATGTCCCTGGAAAAATGGCTCGTTAATCGTCACCGATTTCAAGCCGATGCATTTCGTGCCGCCTTCAAATCCGATAATCCGATCAACCAGCAAAAACGGATAGCGATGCGGCAGAATCTGCATGATCGCCTCGGCATCGAGGCCGCCTTCTCCGCGCGGTAACGTCCGCGGGACTGCCAGCGCATCGCGTCGCGCCTGTTCGCGAGCGATCGACGCGGGCGGCTTCTGCGTTGGCCGCATGACCCGGTTTCACCGCCACGACATGGGCGCGAATTCGCGGTCCGGCGAGGGCCAGATCTCCAACGATATCAAGGATTTTGTGCCTAACGAACTCGTCGGGAAAACGCAAAGGCTCTTTGCTTAAAATCGCATCGCCGCGAACCACCACGGCATTCTCGAGGCTGCCACCCTTAATCAAATTCTTTTCCATCAACGGTTCCACGTCTTCGTAGTAAACAAAGGTGCGGGCCGGGGCGATTTCGCGTTCGAACATTGCGGGCGTGATTTCGGTTGAGAGATATTGAGTGAAACGATTGTTTGGTCCCGCCTGGGTGCAGGAAATGCGGAAGTCGTCCGCCGGCAGCAGAATCAATATCGCCCCTGATTTTGCCTCGAAATGCATCGGCTCGCGAACCTGAAAGAATTTTCGCGGCGCTTCCAGGGTCGTGAGACCGGCGCGCTGAATCAACTCGACATAGGGCTGGGCGCTCCCGTCGCCGATGGGCGGTTCGTTCGCATCCATTTCGATCACCGCGTTATCGACGCCCATCGCGGAGAGGGCTGCCAGGACGTGTTCCACCGTATGGACGCGGACTGAGCCTTCACCGATCGTGGTGGCGCGCTCGACCGTTTTCAGATTTTCAATTTTCGCGTCAATCGTCGGTTCGTCGGCGAGATCTTTGCGTTTGAACTTGATTCCATGATTGGCCGGAGCCGGATGCAGCTTCAGCGAAACTTTTTCGCCGGTATGAAGGGAAGTGCCACTGAATCCGGCTGGCTTGGCCAGCGTGTGTTGAAACTCCGGTGTAGAAGCCATTGGTGTGAGCAATCGCTTGCGTCGTCGTGGCGCTTGTGTCAACCCCGAAAGCGTTCGGGATCGATTCGCCCTTCGTTACCTCAGTTGAAAATCGCCACAGTCAAAGGCCATCATCTTATCCAGATTTGAAATGCGAAACTGCTGCGGCGTGGCGGCGGCGGTTTGCCAGACGGTGGCGGTTTTCTCCGTCTCCTTGGCGATGACCGCCTGCGAAACGTTTGGTGTTTTGCTGACAGTAAAGAGCGGCAGATTATCCATCGTTCGCAAAAAACTCCCGTTCGTGTCGAAACCAATCGCGAGGTCCATCACCGACCGCACGTCGCTCAACAGCGGATTGATCATCATCTTGATCGCCACGTGATCGGAAGATTGGGGCGGCTCTGCCGTCGGCGCAGGCGAGATTTCCGCCAGCTTCAAGTCACCCACCAGATATCCGCGCGCGTGATATTTTCCGGCCGGCAAATCCTCTCCCGCATCGTTCTTTCCATCCCAGAAAGTCGTTAACGACGATTCGTCGATCGTAAAATTGTCCGTCTTAGCCTCTCGATCTAAGATGCGGACCAGCTTCTTGTTCGAATCGAAAATTCCCAAACTGATCGTGCCATCCATCGGCGGTGGGACAAAACTGATTCGAACATGGCGCGCGACCGGGGTTGAAGTAGGCGAGGGGCTTGCCGTTGGACTTTCCGAAGGCGCGGCTGTGGCATTCGAAGAAGCTGACGGCGCAGGGGATTCCTGCGCAAACATGGAAAACTTGAGAAGACCGATCACGGCCGCGACCACAATCGTTTTTGTCATGTCGAGTGAAGTCGAGACATCTTTTACTGTTGCTCCCGAGCTAGCCAAAGAATAGCCAGAGATTCCTCGACTTCGCCGGGAATGACAAGGGCTAGATAAAGTATCGCCAATTTACGTTCGGGAAAATGTTGTCGCGCCATTCGCATTCGGTCAGAAATTTCCTGTCCACTTTTTTGGCGAGAAATTGATCGTGCAATCGATTGAACCGCACCAGGTGATCTTGAATGCGGGTCGCAGCGTAGTCGCGAGCTGTTCCATTCTTGATCAGAAACGGCCAGTCGCTCGCCTGGGCGAGGAACAATTCACGGGCCAGTTGCTTGAGCACGCGTTCGGTCGCCGGCGTCGTCCCCGTGGCATACCCGCGAGCGAGGCTTGTCATGCGTTTCGCCGCCACATGCAGATGCGGGTACATCCAAGCGTTGTTGGAATGGAGCCACACGCCCAGATGACCGCCTTCACCCCAGCTCGAAGCGGCCGGCGTGAGCGTCTGCTGGGTCGAATGATCCGTGAGATATTGCGTTGGACTGGTTAGGAAAAAATCGCTTTGCTCCCCCGTTTTGCGAATAAAAGTCTCGAGGAATTGTAATCCTTCAAACCACCAGTGACCGAAAAGCTCGGCGTCGAAGGGGGCGACGACGATCGGATCAAGACCCATCGCGGCCAGCTGGCGAATTTGGGCACGGCGCTGTTCTAAAAAATGCTCGGCGTGGGTTTCCGCCGCCTTTTTCGCCGCGGTCTGGTCGTAGAGCTCCTTTTTTTCCGAAGGGCCGGTGATTCGATAATACTTTACTCCGGAGAATTTTCGCAGACCGCGCGCGACCGGTCCGAGATGTTCCAGGGGAAGATCAAAACCGATATCGCGGTAAAACTCACGGTAAGCCGGATCTCCGGGATATCCTTCGGTGGCACTCCAAACCTGGCGACTGGAATCGCTGTCGCGCGCGAACGCGGCCGGCCCGGCCGGCGTGAAGGCCGGGGCATAAACGGCATGGCGGGGTCGCGGATTTCCAAAAAGCAATCCGTGAGAATCGACGACAAACCATCGGATGTTCGCTTCTTGCAGAATGTTTTCGATTCCAGGCGCGTAAGCGCATTCCGGCAGCCAAAAACCGACCGGCTCGCGGTCGAAAAGATCGACGTATTCGTCGCGGCCAGTCAAAATCTGCGCGCGTTGGGATTCGCGGGAGTGCAAGGGCAGAACGGCGTGCGTTGCGGCCGAGGTGATGATTTCGAGAACGCCGTTCGTCTGGAATTTGCGAAAAGCGCGGATGAGATCGCGGTCGTACTTGTCGACAAAGCAGCGCCGCGTATCGCGAAAGAATTGCAGATAGAACCTGGTCAGTTTTGCGAGTCCTTCGTCTCCTCGCGCTCGCTCACTTTCCCGCTCCATCAACTTCAGCAACAGGTCCAGATGCCGGACGTAACGGTCGCGCAGCATCTCGTCCTGCAACATCGCCGCTAACGTCGGCGTCAGCGACAGCGTGAGCCGGAACGGCACGCGATCGCGCGAGAGCCGCTGCATCATTTGGATCAGCGGGATGTACGTTTCCGTGATCGCTTCGAACAACCACTCTTCTTCGACGGATTGCTCGTGCTCAGGATGCCTGACGAACGGCAGGTGCGCGTGAAAAATGAGTGCGAGAGAACCCATTGCGGATTTCAGATTTCAAATCGCGAATTGAAGCATCTTCGCCTCAATCTGAAATCAGCAATTTGCAATCGGCGATTACAAGGTGCGGCAGAAGTCCTGCAACCGATCGAGACCTTTTTTGATCACGTCGATGCTGGTGGCGTAGCTGAGTCGAATCGTTCGATCGTCACCAAACGCCGCGCCGGGGACGACTGCCACATTGGCTTTGCTCAGCAAACGATCGGCGAAGTTTTGGGAGGTGAGTCCGAGCTGGCTGATATTCACCAGCACATAGAACGCGCCTTGTGGTTTGATCGCAGTCACGTTGGGGATTTTTGAAACGCGGTCGAACATGTAATTCCGACGCATATCGAATTCTTCTCGCATGTCGACGAGGGCCTGTTGATCGCCCTTCAATGCCGCGAGAGCGCCACGCTGGGAAAACGAAGATGGATTGGCCGTGGTATGGCTTTGGATGGAGTCGACCGCTTTGGCCACAGCTTCTGGCGCGGCGAGATATCCGAGCCGCCATCCGGTCATCGCGTAAGACTTGCTAAAGCCGTTAATGGTGATGGTCAGATCGTATGCTTCCTTGGAGAGGGACGCGACGCTCACGTGTTTCACATCGTCGTAGACCAGTTTCTCGTAAATCTCGTCCGACAAAATGTAGATATCTTCCTCGGCCGCGACTTCCACGATGCCTTCGAGTTCTTCGCGTGTGTAAACTGCGCCGGTTGGATTACCGGGTGAATTCAAAATCACCATCTTGGTGCGCGGCGTCATGGCATTTTCAAAATCTTCGGCCCGCATTTTCCAGGAATTGCGTTCCATGGTCGGAACGATGACAGGTTCGGCTCCGGCCAGGCGCACCATTTCCGGATAGCTCACCCAATACGGAGCGGGAATGACGACTTCGTCACCCGGCTGACAAGTCGCGAGGATCGCGTTGTAACAGGCGTGTTTGGCGCCGTTACTGACCACGATCTGGCTCGCCCGGTAACTGAGTTGATTGTCCGCCGCCAGTTTCTCTGAAATCGCCTGCCTCAGCTCCGGAATGCCTGAGCTCGGCGTGTATTTGGTGAACCCAGCCTGGAGCGCCTCGATGGCCGCTTGTTTAATGTGCTCCGGAGTATCGAAGTCCGGTTCGCCCGCGCCAAAGCCGCAAACATCGATTCCCTCGGCTTTCATCGCTTTCGCTTTGCTGTCGATGGACAGCGTCGTGGATGGGGTCAGTTGGGCCGCGCGTTCAGAGATTTCCATGTTCGTGAGGTTCAAAATTGGGGTTTGGAGCTTATTTGGAGGCGTAGAAGTTTTCAATCACTGCTTTGAAGTTGTTTTCGGTAACGCCAACGATGCCCATCTCGCGTTGCGCGTTCTCAGGTGAATCGGACGCGTGGGCCGCGTTGATCATGATCGATTGGCCAAATTCTTTGCGGATCGAACCCGGAGGGGCTTTGGCCGGGTCTGTCGGGCCCAGGACATCGCGAATTTTCCGGACTGCGTTTTCGCCCTGGTAAACCAGCGCGATGCACTTTTCGGTGCCGGGGTCCTTACGTTTCTCGGGAAGGGTATCGCTCGGCCGCGCGCCAGCCATGAATTGGACAATGTCCTCCCACGCCTCACGCCCCTTGGTATGACCGAGCTTGTCTTGAAGGACCGGTAGCACGGGTCCGTAAAATTCCTCGGCTTGCGCCACGCTCATCCGGTGAACTTTGAATCCAACAATGTAGAGACCGGTTCTGGAAAAAACCTCGATCACGCCCCCCGGCCGCAGATTCGGAAATTTGAAATTGTCCGGCTTGATCAAAACGAGGGTCTTTTCAACGTTCGCGGCATTCGGGAATTGGACGACGTGATCCAAAATTCCCGCGTCGCGGTCGGAAAACTCGGCCCAAAGTTGCAGGTCACGCTTTACCTTTTCCGGGTTAAATGCGGCGAGAACGGCCGGCTCGAAGTAAGTGACCTTGCCGGCATCATCGGTGATGTAATCACCGAAGGTATCGCGAACAGTTTCGCCGCTCGTCCGTTCGTGTTCAATGTGGCCGACTGTGTCGCGGGTTTTGGCGATGGCGTCTGGCCCGCGAAAAACCATGATTAACGCGCGGGGCTGCTGTCCATTACGCACTCTGGTGAAATTCTTGACGACGTACTCGCGAATCAACTGCTGAGTCGCGCGATGGCGTGGATCGGTCTCGGTGACCAGCGTTTCTGCGTAGCGGTTGACTAATTCCTGGCTCGGCGCAAACATCTGACCGGCAACCAGTTCCAGGCCGGTGCGCGAAATCACTCGGGAAATAATCCCCCCGGTGCGCGATTTGCGCATCGAGTACGGCGTAATAATGACGTAGGAAAGCTCTTCGTTTTGCATCAGAGCCTGACGCGGCTCTGATTAAACCGCGTGGGATGCGAAAATCGTCGCCGCTAAGGCCGTGCAAACTAGCTGGCGCAACGCGCCTGCGCAAATGGCTTTTCTCGGCTTTTAGCCAGGATGGCAATCCATTTTCCGCGGTGCTTAACCTCCAGCACCGCGAATCTACTTCGGCGAAGTGCTCGAATGACTTGCCCTTCCTGTTCGCGCAAAATTCCAGATAGAATGAGCCGGCGAGTTCCCGCCATCTTCGGCAAAACCTGAATCAGAAGTTCACTGAACAGGTTGGCGGTCAGGATATCGGGTCCGCGGGGAAATCGTCGCCTGGTCACATCGGTCAATTCAAACTTCACGTTTGTAATCTGATTCCGAATCGCATTCTGACGCGCGGTGGAGATGGCAGACGGGTCGTTATCGATCGCCGTGACCCGCCGCGCCCCCAGGCAACTGGCCGCCAGCGCGAGGATTCCGCTCCCGGTCCCGAGATCGACCATGCTCCAATCCGTTTTCACTTCGCGCGACAAACGCGTCAGTAATCGCAAACACATCGCCGTCGTGGCGTGTTCTCCCGTTCCAAATGCCGCGCCCGCCGGAATGGTGAGCTTTCGATTTCCCACAATGATCGGCTTTCGCTTTTGCGAGCTCTGAAGTCGCTTCAGCCAATCCGACGGCAGTTTGTCAATTTTTCCACCAAATGCACGAACCAGATCGACTAAGGAGCTTCGGACCTCGCCGGCCACTTCGATCTGCACTCGTTTGCGATCTGGCCTTTCGATCAGTGCGATCCGATCGCCGCCTAAGCGCTCCAGTTGCAGTTGATTTTCCCGGACCCACTTGGCCGTCGCTGATCGCCGCCAGATGTACATTGGCCTTACGCTTACGAATTAACGATGGCGGCGGGAGATGGATTTATTCGGGGATTCCATGAGACGTCGCTGGCCAGGTTCCCCAGAACCTCGTCCACCCTTGCGCGGTGGGGGGAGAATTCACAGACGGGATCTGTCGCTTCGGCATGGCCGGTGATCAGCGCGGCCTGGCAGCGGCAGCCACCGAAGTCGATTTCCTTTTCCGGACAACTGCGACATGGCTCGGGCATCCATTCGATCCCGCGAAAGCGATTGAAGCTTTCCGATTCGCGCCAGATCCAATCGAGCGATTTTTCGCGGACATTATCGAATCGTAAATCTGGAATGGCAGACCCGGCGGTGGGGCAGGGAAGAACGTCGCCGATCGAATTGACCGTGAGATAGCGCTGGCCCCAGCCATTCAAACATGGCTTCGGTCGCGCTTCGTAATAATCCGGCAGGACGTAGAAAATATCCATCTTCCCGGCCAGACGTTGTTTGGCCGCTTCAGCGATGGCGCGCGCCCGGTTCACCTGATCGCGCGTGGGCAACAAAGCAGCGCGATTGAGAAACGCCCATCCATAATATTGAGTATTTGCGAGCTCGACGCGATGCGCTTGTAAGGTTTCCGCCAATTGAATCATCTGATCAAGGCGGTCGATATTCCGGCGGTGGATCACAAAATTAAGGCTCAGGGGGATTCCTGACGCGCGAATCGCTGATGCGGCCGCGAGTTTGCTGGCATGCGCGCGTAGACCCGCAATTTCATCCGCCAATACCGCTTCATCGGCTTGAAAACTGAGTTGGACCGAATCGAGCCCTGCCGCGCGCAGCTCGGGAGTTCGTTGGTTGGTCAGTCCCACGCCACTCGTGATCAGATTGGTGTAGAGATGGAATTCGCGCGCGCCCCGGATCACGTCGGCCAGATCTTGCCGAACGAGTGGTTCCCCGCCGGAGAGTCCGACTTGGAGCACGCCCAGTTCGGCGGCTTCTCGAAAAACGCGGTGCCATTCCGCCGCGGTGAGTTCTTTTTCGTCCCGCAAACTCGTCGGGTTGGAACAATAGGGGCAATGCAGAGGACACCTATAAGTGAGCTCGGCGAGCAACGCGTAAGGCCGCGGCGTGTTCATTCCAATTCCAGCAGATTGCGCTTGCGCAAATCGTCGATTGTTTCGCGAACATCATTAGCCATCGTGTCATCCGTCACTTCGTACTCGCCGGCCAGTGCCGCCACGATTTCCCCTAACGAGCTGCCATCGCATCGCGTCAAAATATCATGGGCGGTCTCGTTCAGTTCGACGACGCCTTCCGGATGAAGCAAAACACCTTTGCCGGTTGTGCAATCAATCTGCAAACGGACGCCGCGTGCGAGTCGCGGCCGTGACTGATCACTGATTGGCCTGGCCATGGTGGATGGCATCGAGCAACGACCAAAGGACATCGCATTTCGATTCCAGAGCGCGGATTGCCTCGCGTTGCAGTTCCGGCGTTTGGCAATATTTAATCGCGATCTCGAGCGCTTCACCCGAGTCACGCTTCGCCTGGGACAATCGCCGGCGGAAATAATCGAGGCCTCCGGAGTCGATCCAGGTGTAGAACTTTTCAAACGCGGCTAACCGAGTCGCCATCAGATCCGGCGCGAACAATTCCGTCAGCGACGACGCAACCGCAATAGGCCATGGCTTTGTTCGGGCCATGTTCACGTAACTGTCCACCGCGAATCGTGCGCCTGGCAGCAGATGCCGATCTTCCAGCAGATCGTCCCGTGAAAGTCCGCACGCTTCGCCCAACCGCAGCCAGGCTTCAATCCCGCCCTCGTTTCCCTCCGAACCATCGTGGTCCACGATGCGGTGAATCCATATCCGGCGAACTTCCCGGACCGGGCAGTTGGATAAAATCGCCGCATCTTTCAGTGGGATATTCCGCTGATAATAAAATCGATTCGCCACCCATCCGCGGATCGCATCCCGCGACAATCGCCCCTCGTTCATCGCGACATGAAACGGATGTTTATCATGATACGCGCGGCCACCGACGGCGCGAAGCTGCGCGACGAACGAGTCGCGATCGAGCAAGTCAGTCACAACGAAACTTCCAGTCCATCGCAGCCGATTTCAATCCCAGCTTGTTCGACCCTTGTTCGTTCCGCGGAACCAGGCATCAGAATCGGGTTCGTATTATTGATATGTGTATAAATTTTCCGTTGCGCGCGACATTTCCGAAGAAATTCAAGGCTGCCGTCGTTGATGGGCAAGTGATTCATCTCCCGCGCCGATCTCGCGTGAGGTCGGATGGCAACAAGCTCGTCATCGCTCCAAAAGGTTCCATCGAAAAATATCGCATCTGACGAATCGGCGGCAGCACGCAGCTCCCCGGTCATCTCCAGCACCGCCGGAGCGATCAGCGCCGCACGGTTCGATTTTTCATCGCGCAGATGAAACGCCGCGCCATGTTTCAGCGAAATGACGCTAATCCCCGGCAAATTGAACTGCTTCAAGCAGTCCAGTTCCGGGTCATCGACGATCTGCCATTCGATTTTGCGAAAACGGTGCAGCCAGTCCTCGACCCAAGGGAGTCCCTCTCTCGTCTCGCTGGATGCAAAAACGATCAACGGCGATTCCTGTTGCCGCATCAGAATCAGTCCCAGCACGTGATCGATATCGGCATTGGTCAGGAAGACTCCCGCGATCGGACTATTTCGAGGTGAATCGCTGCGGGGTTGCAGCTCTCTGTTTTTCTCGATCTGCTGGGACAGATCCGGAGAAGCGTTGATCAGCCACCAATCCTGATCGTTGGTAGTGAAAGCAATGCTGGATTGTGTTTGAGCTGGAATCTGACCGATTCGAACAGCCTGGCAATTCGAGCAATGACAATTCCACTGCGGCAGGCCGCCGCCCGCAGCGCTTCCCAAAATTCGGATCCGGATCAACGATCGATTAAATCGCGCCGGCGTAGCACGTGCACTCGAAGAAAATTGGCACGCTCTTGAGAGACGGCTTTATCCACCGCTTTTTTTGTCTTTTCATATCGAGTCCCGCCAATGGGTATTCTCACCCCACCCGAATTGTTGTATCATTGGCCGGAAAACAATCAAGTCGCGTGTTGATGTTGACCAAAACCGATTCCTCCCGCTAAGTATCCTCTCTTTCTGCCATGCTTATCGTAATGACCGCCCAGGCCACCCAGGGCGACATCTCGAACGTCGTCCGAGTTGTCGAATCTCTTGGATTTCGCGCGCACGTCATGCCGGGCGCCAACCGCACGGCCATCGGCGTTACCGGTAACAAAGGCGCGGTCGATCTCAGTCATTTCGAAACTCTTCCGGGGGTCGCGGAAGCGATCCGAGTGACCA
Organism: uncultured Verrucomicrobiae bacterium; assembly: GCA_963846065.1. Lineage (GTDB taxonomy): Bacteria > Verrucomicrobiota > Verrucomicrobiia > Chthoniobacterales > UBA10450 > DASPUI01. The sequence goes on along the minus strand of CAWJUP010000004.1, from coordinate 132,354 downwards.
AGCCGTATAAGCTCATCACACTCGATCTCCAACCCGACCCCACCGTGATCGATCTTGGCGGTGGCGCAAAGATTGGCGATGGATCGCTGGCCATCATTGCCGGTCCGTGTTCGATCGAAAACCGGAAACAAGCGTTTGAAGTTGCCGCCGCCGTGAAGCGAAGTGGCGCGCATTTCTTCCGAGGTGGTGCATTCAAACCGAGAACATCGCCTTATGCATTTTCCGGTCTGGGCGAAGATGCGCTCAGAATCTTGTCCGACGTCCGAGATGAATTTGGTCTGAAGATCGTTACCGAAGCCCTGGACGAAGCGAACGTCGATCAAGTCGAAAAATACGGCGACATGATTCAAATAGGCGCGCGCAACATGCAAAATTTCACTCTGCTGCGCCGCGTCGGTCGATCCAAACTGCCGGTTTTGTTAAAACGCGGAATGGCCGCCACTCTCGAAGAATGGTTGCTCGCGGCCGAATACATCATGGCGGAAGGCAATTACAACGTGGTTTTGTGTGAACGTGGCGTTCGCACATTTGCTCAACACACGCGAAACACGCTGGATCTGGCCTCCGTGCCGGCGGTGCGACGCGTCTCTCATTTACCGATCATCGTCGACGCGGCCCACGGAACCGGCCGCAATTATATGGTCACGCCACTTTCGCGTGCGGGAGTTGCGGTCGGTGCAGACGGTTTGATGGTCGAAGTCCACGCGCGGCCGGAAGAAGCGCTTTCGGACGGTGCCCAGGCTCTCAATCTCGACGAGTATGCGCAACTGGTGAAGGAAGTTCGAACGATTCACGATGCCATCGTCCGGGAAGAAGTCGCGGAAAGACCGATATTGAAGGTGGTGGCCAAGCAGGCCTGAGTTTCGGGCGCCCATGAAGCTCCCGCGGCGAGCGAGCTAGAGTTCGAGAAAATTCGCCAGCAGCTTCTTGCCTTCGGTCGTCAAAATCGATTCCGGATGGAATTGCACCCCGTGAATGGGAAATTCGCGGTGTTGAAGTCCCATAATCTCCGCCTCTTCAGTTTCGGCCGTGATTTCAAGGACCGGAGAGAGTGATTCGCGCCGGACGATCAGCGAATGATAGCGCGTGGCGTCCAGCGGTTGCGCGAGATTTTTGAAGACGCCGCAATTTTTGTGGTGAATTTTTGACGTCTTGCCATGCATCAATCGGTCCGCGCGAACGACTTCTGAAGCGAACACTTCGCCAATGCATTGATGGCCAAGACAAACTCCGAGGATCGGAGTGGTCGATCCAAGTTCCCGAATCACTTCCGAACTGACGCCGGCATCGCCCGGCCGGCCGGGACCCGGTGAAAGACAAATCTTATCGGGTTCGAATTTGCGAATTTCGCGAACGGAAATTTCATCGTTTCGCTTCACCATGGGATCAACGCCCAGTTCGCCGAAAATCTGGACGAGATTGTAGGTAAACGAATCGTAATTATCGATGATCAGCAATTTCATCTGGTGACGGCATTTGCCCGGACGACGGCTTCGAGCATCGCTTTTGATTTGTTGACGCATTCAAGATACTCGGAACGCGGATTTGAATCGGAGACGATTCCAGCCCCGGTCTGAATATAAGCTTTCCCATTTTTCAAAACGATCGAGCGGATCGCGATGCAACTATTGTGTGATCCATCAAAACCAAAGTAACCAACGATCCCGGAATAAAATCCACGTCGCGCTTTTTCCAATTTGGCAATAATTTGCATCGCGCGGATTTTCGGGGCGCCGGAGACCGTTCCCGCCGGAAAAGTCGCGCGGACAGCATCGAATGCGTTTTGATCGTTTCTCAGTCGTCCAACCACATGGGACACGATGTGCATCACATGGCTGTAACGTTCGATGACCATTTTTTCGGTCACTTGAACCGTCCCGAAATCGGACACTCGCCCGACGTCGTTGCGTCCGAGATCGATCAGCATCACGTGTTCGGCGCGTTCTTTTGGATCGGCTAACAATTCTTCCATGAGCTGCTCATCCTCGATCGCATCCTTGCCCCGGGGGCGCGTTCCCGCAATCGGCCGGACCTCGACCATTCGATTTCGAACGCGGACATGCATTTCCGGCGAACTGCCGATGATGGAACAATCGCCGCCGAACTTCAGGCAAAACATATAAGGGGACGGATTGCCAAACCGAAGCGCGCGATAAAGATCCAGTGGATCTTTTTGAAAGGGAGTTTCAAATCGTTGCGACAGGACGACCTGGTAGACGTCGCCGGCTGCGATGAACTCTTTCGCTTCATTGACCATGGCCTCGAATTCCGCCCGGGTGGTGTTGCTCTCCGCCGCAGGCAGTTGCTCAATCTTCTCAGACCCAATCGATGGCAACGTGATGGGCTCCCGCAACCGTGACATTGTTTTCTCCAATGCCGCCCGCGCCGTTTCGTAGGCTTCGTCCACGGATTGGTTTTCATTGATGTGCGCGTTCGCAACCAGACGCAGCGTGCGAAAGCGGTGGTCGAAAATCATCAGGATCCGCGGAATCATGAACGTCATTGACGGCAATTTGAGATCGTCTTGCGGATGAATCGGAACCGAAGATTCGAAGGAAGGGACAATATCGTAACCGATGTAGCCAACCGCTCCTCCGAAAAATTGTGATTGGTCAGAAGGACTAACGAACTCGAATCCGCCCAGCTTCGCCTGCAACTCACCTAATGGGTCGTTCTCCGCGCCACTGCTTTGCATCAGAGCAAGTGGATCGCAGCCGAGAAACGAAAACCGGCCGGATTCTTCGCTCTTCTCCGCCGATTCAAAAAGAAAACAGGGCGTACCGTCGTCAATTTTGGCGAAGGCCGAAACTGGCGTTTCAATATCCGCCACCAGCTCGAGGCTGAGCGGGATCAAATTTCCGTGATTGGCAAGTTCGCGGAACTCTTCGCGAGAAGGCGTTACGGAATTTTGAGTCAACGGGGTCACTACTAACAGATGAGTTTATGAGGGACAACGTCCGTGTCGTCCGAAACTTTGGAGACCGGACGGCGCCGATTCCTCCAGGTTTTTAGCAGTTGCGGAAAACTGGGTTAACGGCATTATTTCTGTCCGCAAAGCGCGGGTGTAGCTCAGTGGTAGAGCACCTCCTTGCCAAGGAGGACGTCGCGAGTTCGAGTCTCGTCACCCGCTGATTGCTTCTCTGCCAGTGCGGCCATCTTATCCCGGGCAAACGAATCCCCAGAGTGCAGGCGGCCATGGCTGAGGGACTCCAAATCGACGCAAAGAAACGGACAGCGGACTGATCGGTCATCGGGGAAGGGAGTGAATGATGTTGCATTTTAGAGGCCGATTTTCTTGAATCCAAATTGCCGCCGAACTGCATCTCATATTCAAAGGATGCTTATGAAACAATTACTGACTACGTGCCTGTGTGCGTTGGCCTTGAGCGGCAGTGCGTGGGCGCAAAGCCCATCGACAGCTCCAGCCAACCCCCCAGCAACGGCTTCCAGCCCGGCAGCTTCGCCCGCCTCCTCACCGGAAAGCGACCTGGAGGAATCGATTCGGAACAAACATAAACATCGTTTCAACTTCGTGATCGGGAAAGATGATGTGAATGGCACCGAACCGGTCCGCCATCACGACGGCGGCGACGAAGACATTCCAGCGATGGTCGTCCCCATTGTCGCCGTGAGCATGTTCGCGATCTTCGGCGCGCCGGTGATGATCGTAGCCTTGATCATGTATTTCGGTTTTTCGAAAAATCGCGCGATGCATCGCACCATTCGAATGCTGGCCGAGAAAGGCCAGCCGATTCCGCCCGCATTGCTCGCTCAACCGACTCCCGCATTGCGCCAGCGCTCGGACATGCGCCGCGGTGTCGTGCTTTGCATGGTCGGACTGGGCATCATGATCTTTTTTGCTGCGGTCAACGATTGGGAAGGCGGCTCCTGGGCGATCGGTGTCATTCCGTTCGTGATCGGCCTGGGTTACCTGCTGGTTTGGAAATTGGAGGCTGGAAAGAAGAACGAGATTCCGCCGCCACCACCAACTCCTTAATCTCCGGATGTGGTGCTGACAGATGCGGACCTTATCGCACGGTTGCTTGTTGATGATGACCAGCACGCGTTTGGCGAGCTGGTCCGTCGTCATCAATCGGCTGTCCGCGGTTTGTTGCGTCAACTCACTCGGGCGGACCTTGCCCTGGCCGATGATCTCGCCCAGGAAGCGTTCATTCGCGCTTACAAGAACATCCGCAGCTTTCGCGGCGATGCCCGATTTTCAACCTGGCTTTATCGGATCGCTTACAACTGTTTTCGCGAGGAGGCACGGCGCCGAAAAGAATTCGTTGGAATTGATGAAGACCAATGGCAGGCCCAAGCCGATCCTCAGACGGTGGATCCCGCTTTGAGGCACGACCTGATGCAAGCATTGAACCTGCTGCCACTGCATGAGCGCTCGGCGGTCGTCTTATGTTGCCAGAATGGACTCTCTCACGACGAAGCCTCCCGGGTTTTGGAGATCCCGCTCGGCACCGTGAAAACAAATGTGTTGCGCGGACGCGAGAAATTGAAAAAAATACTGGCAGCTTGGGGGCCGAGCTAGGATGGACCGGATAAATCAGGAAGACTGGCTGGACCAAAGACTTCGCGAAGCCGCGCCTTATATCGATGACGCCGGCTTCACCGCTCGCGTATTGCAGCAGTTACCGAGTCGGCCAAGGCATTTACAAGCTGTTCGCGCCGCGATCCTTTTTCTCAGTGCAATTCTGGCCAGTGGCTTATCCTTTGTTCTTTCCGGAAATGCCCAGTTCATTGCCGTGAGCGTCGAGCGCGTGGCCAGTCTGCCCATTCTCTGGCTGCTCGCAATTATTGCTGCAGTTGGAGCGATTATCACCAGCGCCGGGTTGACGGCAGCGATATATAAGACGCGTCAGTTACAGTCTTATTAGATATCTTAGTTGCACCGCCGACCCCATTTCGGGAAGCTAAGGAATGCTCAGAAGCATTCCGAGTAAGATTCTGAAAGAACTGGTCAAGTTGTCCGAGCGCAGAGAAACCTTGCTCGCGCAGATCCAATCGATTGATCGTGAAATCAATCGGGTTCAGGAACGGTTTGGAATTCCATGCCGGGAAACCGGAGAGATTGGATCGATCAGTTTCTCCGGTAACTCTTCACCCCGGCGTCGGGCTCAGCGAGGAGCGCTCAAAAACAAAATCCTTTCTTTGCTGCGCCAGTCCGGCAGCAAAGGCGCGACCGTTCGCGAACTTTCCACCAAGCTGCGAGTGCCGAGCGCGAATCTCTACGTCTGGTTCAATGGTACCGGCAGGAACGTATCCGGTCTGAAAAAAATCGGTGCCGCTCGCTATCGCTTACGCTAATTGGCGAGCTTCGCGGACATCGCGCGCGATCTGTTGGCTCAACGCCTGAACGTCCGGAAATTTCTTCTCCGGTCGCAGATACTTCGTAAATCGCACCTCAATGTCCTGCCCGTAGACGTCCTGATTGAAATCGAAAAGGTGAATCTCCAGGGTGCGTTCCGGTTTTCCGGTAGTCACCGTCGGGCGAACTCCGAGATTCGCCACGCCCGGATATTGTTGGCCATCGATCGACGCCCGCGCCGCGTAAACGCCGTTCGGCGGAAATTGTTCGTTATGGGCACTCAGATTCGCCGTCGGAAATCCTATCTTCATTCCCAGATTGTCTCCATGCTCGACCGTTCCGAGAATCGTGTATTCGCGACCGAGCATTTCCGCCGCTCTCGCGAAATCTCCTCGTTCGATCGCCTCGCGAATGGCGGTGCTGCTAACGACCTTGCCATTGATCGTCACCGGTGGAATTCCCACCACGTTGAAATCGGATTTCGCTCCGAGTTGTTTCAAGAGATCGAGGTTTCCCGCGCGATTCTTTCCAAACGACCAGGAATGCCCCACGCAAATCTCTCGCAGTGGTTTGGAATAAGTTACCAAATCATCCACGAAATCGATCGGCTCGGTCGCGGCAAATTGCTGGTCGAAGCGAATGATCAGCAAATGATCCACGCCGAGTTTTCGGATCAGTTCGATCTTATGTTTTGTCGCGGTCAGTAAATGCGGTGCCGTCGCCGGTCGCAAAACTTTTTCCGGATGCGGATCGAAAGTGACCACGACCGGCGTTCCATTCGCGGCACGGGCGTGTTCGGCCGAAGTGGAAATGACCGCCTGATGGCCGAGATGAACACCATCAAAAACACCGATGGCGAGAAACAGCGGGCCGGGAAGACGGGATAATTCGGGAACGGAATGGATGATTTCCATTAAGAGTCGTGAATCGTTACCACGTTACATCGGATTCCCGATTCACGATTTAACTATTTAACGGTGTGACCGGCGAAGCCAATCACGCGCCGCGCATGCGCGAAACTTCCGGCAGCGAAAGAATCGAACGAACAATCTGTTCCTGTGCGCCGTTTTCAATTTCTTGAACTGAAATCGCATTGGCCACATTAAACCGTCCCGACTTGGTTCGGCGCAAAGCCTTCAAGTGAGCCCCGCAACCCAGGATTTCGCCGATGTCATGCGAGTAAGTTCGGACATAAAAACCCTTGCTGCAGACCACGGTAAAATCGATTTCGGGCAACGCGACCCGGTCTATGCTATGTCGATAAACGTGAACTAATCTTGGCTCGCGCTCGACCACTTTTCCCTGGCGCGCCAGCTTATAGAGCGGGACTCCGCCGTGCTTTTTCGCTGAAACCATCGGAGGCAATTGATAAAAATCGCCCCGGAATTTCTCAAAGGCAGCTCGAATTTGCTCGGGCTCAAGGGAAGGCACCGGCCGTTCCTGCAACACTTCACCCTCGCGGTCCTGGGTGCTGGTCGAGATACCGAGAGTCAGGGTTCCCGCATACTCCTTGTCCTCACTCATCAGCAGGTCCTGCACTTTTGTGCCGCGGCCAATGGTGATCAAGAGCAAGCCTGTCGCGATGGGATCGAGTGTGCCGCAGTGGCCGACTTTTTTGATTCCAAGCTTCCGCCTAACGAGAGCCACGACATCGTGTGATGTCATGTCTTCCGCCTTGTCGACGAGCAGGACGCCGTCAGGAGTGACAACCAATGACATGACAGACTGTCTCCGTTACCCGTTTTTCGACTTCGGCCAGCGAGCCACGGACGCGCGCGCCGGCCGCGGCCGGGTGACCTCCGCCGCCAAATTTTTGGCAAATCTCACTCACGTTCACAGCGGCAGATTTCGAACGCATGCTGACACGGACTTTGCCGTCGGCCAATTCTTCGAAGAAGACCGCCACAATTACGCCTTGAACCGCGCGCAAATGGTCGATCAACCCCTCGTTGTCTTCCGGCAACACGCCCAGTTTGCGCGCGAGATCCAGACTCAGACTAAACCACGCGGACCGACCGTTGGGTGCGAATTGCATCGTATCGAGGAGCGTTCGCAGCAATTCGATTCGTCGTCGCGGATAGTTTTCGTAGAGCAATTGGCTGACGCGACCGACGTCGATGCCCGCGCGAATCAGTTCGCCCCCAATTTCGAACGTTCGGCTGGTGGTATTTGGATACTGGAAGGAACCAGTATCCGTGGAGATCGCGACGAAGAGATTCTCGGCAATCTCCCGATTCAGCGGAAGTCCCAGAGTCTGGATGAGCTCAAAAACGATCTGGCCGGTCGCGGGCGATGACGGGTCGAGATAAACCAGGTCGCCGTACCCAGGATTGCTTTCGTGATGGTCGATATTGATCCAAGTCTTGGCGGACTTGATTGCTGCTACTGTGTTGCCGAGGCGATTCTGAATCGCCGTATCGAGCGCAATCGCCACGTCGAAGTCTTCGGCTTCAGTCGGGGGCTTGGACAAAATTTCCTGGCACGGAATAAAACTATATTTTTCAAGCATACCATCTTCGTTCCAGACACGAACGTCCTTCCCGAGTTGTTTCAGCGACAGCCCCAAAGCGATTTGGCTTCCCAGCGCATCACCATCAGGACGCACATGACTGAGCACGACGAACTTTTGGTTCGCCCGCAACACGGATCCGATTTGATCGAAGGTTGAATTGGCCATGCGGCGAAGCTTTAATCGTCTTGCTCGGGCGGCGTTTCGATTTCACGCATGATTTGGATGACGCGCGACCCGCGGGCAATTGATTCATCCAGACGAAATACCAGGTGCGGGGTATATTTCATGGTCAGATGACGACCCAGAGCCTGCTGCAGTTCGGCGCGATGTTTTTCCAGCTTCTCAATGACTTTCGGACCTTTTTCCGGCTTGAGCACGCTAACAAAGACGTGCGCATTTTTGAGATCGGGAGTGACATCGACTTGATTGATCGTGACCAAAACGTCCTCAAACGGAATTTCGCGAGTAATGAGTGCGCTCAATTCGCGTTTCAAGAGTTCGTTCACCCGTAACTTTCGATGTTTCATTGAAGTTGAGTAGTTGAGATGTTGAAATGTTGAGAAGTGGCCGCTCAACCACTCAACTTCTCAACCGCTCAACCTGGTTTCAGAGTTTCTGCGCAATCTGTTCGAGCTGATAAAACTCGATGATGTCGCCCACTTGATACTCGCTGAAATCTCCGAGTTTGATACCGCACTCGAGACCGGAACGCACTTCCTTTACGTCGTCCTGGAATCGGCGCAAAGTGGATACGCCGCCGTCGTAGACCGGTTGACGACGTCGTACGACCCGGGCCCGCGCCGTCCGAGCCACTCGTCCATCCGTGACGAGACAGCCGGCCACAATACCTCGAGTCAGTTCGAAAACCTGTTTCACTTCGGCATGACCAATGACCGTTTCTCGCAACTCCGGCTCGAGCAACCCGGCCATGGCTTCCTTCATTTGATCGATCAGCTCATAAATGATGCTGTAAAGCTTGACCTGCACGCCTTCGCTCCGCGCCGCGGTGACGGCATTGCTTTCCACTTTAATATTGAATCCGACAACCACGGCATTCGAAGCGCTGGCCAGCAAAATATCGGATTCGGAAATCGGACCGACTGCGGCGTGAATAATTTCGAGCTCGATTTTCTTGCTGTCGATCTGTTCGAGCGCTCCGATGATCGCCTCGACCGACCCTTGGGTGTCGCACTTGAGCACAATCTTGAGCGTCTTCTTGCCGTCTGCCGCTTCGAGTAAAGTTTCCAGCGTGGCGCGTTGCGGCGCGGCCAGCTTCGTGGCGCGTTTCGATTCCAGGCGTTCTTCACTCAACTGTTTTGCCGCGCGCTCAGATTCCATCACCAAAAATTCATCACCGGCATTCGGCAGCCCGCTAAATCCGAGCACCTTCACCGGCGTCGATGGACCGGCCTCCTTGATCGGTTTGCCTTGATCATCGATCAGCGATTTTACTTTGCCCGAGTAATCGCCGCAGATAAATGACTCGCCGACTTTCAATGTCCCGGTCTGGACAATGACCGTGGCCGTCGGACCGCGCCCTGCGTCCACTTGCGCTTCAATGACTGTTCCCCGCGCATCTGCCGTCGGCGAAGCTTTTAGTTCCATCACTTCAGCCTGAAGTAACATCATCTCGAGCAAATGATCGATGCCCGTTCCGCGGGTGGCGGACACTTCGCAAACAATCGTCTCGCCGCCCCAATCTTCCGGCGTGAGCCCACGATCCTGTAATTGCTTCTTCAGCTTGTCCACATTCGCGCCGGGCAAATCGATCTTGTTCGCCGCCACCATGATTTTCACATGCGGCGCGGCTTTTGCGTGATTGATGGCCTCGGCCGTCTGCGGCATCACGCCGTCGTCGGCCGCAACAACCAACACCACAATATCGGTCACATTCGCGCCGCGTGCGCGCATGGCGGTAAACGCCGCGTGACCTGGCGTATCGATGAAAGTAATCCTGTTTCCCTTTTGCTCGACCGTGTAAGCGCCGACGTGCTGAGTGATTCCGCCTGCTTCGCCGGCCGCGACACGGGTCTTACGGATCGCATCCATCAAAGAAGTCTTTCCGTGGTCGACGTGGCCCATGAAGGTAATCACCGGCGGCCGCGACTTGAGTTCTTCCTTCTTCGCTACGATCGGCTTCGGTGGCGCAACGACCGGCACCTCCACCTTGTGCACGCCCCCGCCTTTCTCGCGCCGTTCTTTTTCCAGCACGAACCCGTGTTTCTCAGCGATTTTCGTCGCGACTTCGGGTTCGATCGTTTGGTTTTGGTTCGCAAAAATCGTGTAGCTGTCCATCAGCTCTTTGATGAGCTGAAACGGTTTGAGATTCAGTTGCGCTGCGAACTCCTTAACCACGATCGGTGGCTTAATGTGAATGACGTTTTTCGCTTCCTCGGCTTCTGCTTCCGGTGCCGTCGCCGCTGATTCCACCGCACTTTCTACCGGAGCGGGCTGAGCCGGCGGCGGTGGCGCCGGTTTTTCAACTTTCGGTGCTGCTACGGCCGGCGCTTCAACGGCCGGCAAAATGCGAGAAATGGGCGGGAGGATCGTCGTTTTCTTTTTCGGCTGACCGTCATCCGCTTTTTTTTGCGGCTTTTTCTCGTCAATCAACGAGACCGAGGCGGATCGTGGCGCGGGCTTTGGCGGCGGCGGAGCAGTCTTCGCCGCCGGTTTCTTTTCAATCTCCGGCGCCCGAATCGGTTTGATCGCCGAGCCGGTTTTCCTGGCTGTTACCTTTTCTTTTTTGGCGCCGGACTTATGAGAAACAGCTGGCTTGGACGCGGGTTTCCGCGCTGCCACTTTCGATTTTGTCTTCGTTGCCATCTCTGTTCCTCTAAATGTAAATATAGAACCGTTTTCATGGCTCTAGCCTTTAAGCTGAGCCGGCTTTCTGCGGTTCGCCCGGCTGATGAATCGCTCCGTGAATCTCACGCGCCTTCGCTTCATCTACTCCGAGAATATCCACAAAATCCTGTACGTCCGCTGCCTGCAAACCTTCTAAGTTCGTAAATCCGGATTTCACCAGCGTGGTCGCCTGTTCTTCCGTAATCGGCATGGCCGCGGCTAAAGTCTGCGCCGCTTGCGCCACCTTCTGCTCCACCGCTGTCGTCGCCGACGTATCCTTATCGATGTTGATCTCCCATCCGGTCAACCGCGAAGTTAGCCGCGCGTTCTGGCCCTTCTTCCCGATGGCCAGCGAAAGCTGGTCTTCATCCACCGATATCTGAACGCTCTTTTTCTCCGTATCGAAGGCCATGTTCTTGATCTTGGCCGGTTTGAGCGCTTCCAAAACGTATTCGCGCGGATCCGAGCTCCACCGAATGATGTCCACCTTCTCGTTGTTCAGTTCGCGAACAATATTTTTCACGCGCGAACCGCGCATGCCGACGCAGGCGCCCACCGGATCAACTTTATCGTTCGCGCTCGAGACGGCGATTTTCGTCCGATAACCCGCTTCACGAGCAATTCCGCGGATCTCCACGGTGCCATCCGCGATTTCACTGACTTCCAGCTCAAACAAGCGACGCACGAAATTTGGATGGCTCCGGGAAACGATAATTTCCGGGCCCCGTAATCCATTTTCGACCGCGACGACATACGCGCGGAGGCGATCGCCCACATTGTAATCTTCGACCGCAACTCGTTCGCGCTGCGGCATGATTGCTTCAAATTTTCCCAGATCAAGAATCACGTCCGAACGATCGAATCGGCGCACCGTCCCGCTGACAATCTCGCCCGCGCGATCTTTGAACTCATCATAAATCATCTCTTTCTCGACCTGACGAATGCGTTGCATCATCGCCTGTTTGGCAGTTTGCGCGGCGATACGTCCAAAATTCTTCGGTGTGACTTCCACTTCGACCGTGTCGCCGACTTTTGCGTCCGGCTTCAGTCGGCGCGCCTTGCTGAGATCGATTTCGTCCTGCGGATTCGTCACCTGCTCGGCCACAATCAGATTGGCCAAGGCGCGAATTTCTCCGCTCTTCGGATCGATGTCGATCCGGAGCTCGCGCGCGGCGCCGACGCTCTTCTTCGAGGCAGAGAGCAGGGCGTTCGAAACCGCCTCGATCAGGACCTCGCGTTTAATTCCGCGTTCCCGCTCGAGGTAATCCAGCATGGCGATAAACTCGGCGTTCATAAAACATCCAGTCCGCAGACTAAAAAGAGTGGGACATCTGTTCCCACTCTCATCAGCGGCGGACTAGGTGCTAAGGTTACGCTTTGGCGGCGGTCGCGTCAAATCCGCGCATGCCCCGACAGACCGTGCCCGCGGCGCTTCGCGACAGCGATGCAGACGTGGCGTGGCGGCTCCAACATGCCGCGTAATGCTACGTGTCGCGCGTTGTAGCCGCTTTTTGTGGTGGCAGCCGTGTCGGCTGCGGACCAACATGCGCTCGGTGCTTTCACGACTCCAGGTCATTGCCCTTGTCGCCGTCCTTTGGGCCGCAATTTATCTTCCCGGACTCGGTTCTCTGCCGATCAAAGGCGAAGAGGGGCGCCGAATCTTGCCGGCCGTCACCATGATTCAAAGCGGCAATTATCTGGTCCCCGAAGTCGGCGGCGCCGCTTATTTCAGCAAACCGCCCCTGATCAACTGGCTGATCGCCGCCTCATTCAACTTCTTCCACGTCCGTAACGAATGGACCGCGCGTTTGCCTTCAGCCGTTTCTGTTCTCGTGGTCGCGATTGCGTTGGTCACCGTCGCACGCGCGCCTCTGTCGCCATCGGGCTCACTTTTTGCCGCCCTGATGTGGCTGACCAGTGCCGGCATCATCGAGAAAGGCCGGCTTGCGGAAATCGAAGCCCTTTACGTTTCACTGACTGCGCTGGCCATCGTTTGCTGGCTCAGTTTTTGGAAAACAAACCGATCGCCGTGGCTGATTTGGATTCCGGCGTCGATTTTTCTCGGACTCGCTCTGCTGACCAAGGGTCCCGTTCATCTCATCTTCTTTTACGCGACCGCGATTGCTGTCGCGTGGCAATCGAAAAACTGGCGAGTCCTTTTTCATCCCGCGCATTTCCTCGGCATTTTGATCATGATCGGAATTTTTGCGGCCTGGGCCGTTCCTTTTGTAGACGCCACCAATAGCGCCACGGCGGCGACAAAATGGGGAAGTCAGTTCTCCGGTCGATTGGCTGGCCGCGATTTCCATTTCGCCAGCTGGATTTTTAACATTCCGCGCGGTCTTTGTTATTTCCTACCCTGGACGATTTTTCTTTTGATCGTTAGGCCGTCACGCTTCGCGGAACCTCGGGATCAACAACTCGGGCGCGCGCTCATTTGGGGCGCGGCCGTTCCATTCGTGATTGTGAATCTGGTTCCGGGGGCCTTGCCGCGCTATTCCATGCCGGCTCTGGTACCGGCGGGTTGGTTGCTCGCCATGGCATTCGCTCAATCGGCGCTGGAATGGTCGCGGTGGTTGAACCGGAAAACTTGCCGGCGAATTGTCACCTCGGTCACGCTCGTCATTGCCGTGGGCGTGATCATTGATGCGTTGGTCGTGATTCCGAGATTGAAGCCACGGCAAAACATTCGGGAGTCGGCCGCACAAATTGATCGAGCGATATCGCCTAACGAATCGCTGTATGCCTTGGATCCGAATTATCAGCCGATCTTTTTTTACGTGCGCGCGAAGATCGCTTATATCGATGAACTCTCGGGCGTGCCGCCGAGCGCGACCTACCTGGCCACGCGTCCGGATCGAGAACCAGAAGTGCTCAGCAGCGAGCAATGGATGCCTCGCCATGCCCACCCCCTTTTCCAGGTGACGGATTATCGCCAGCAATCGTTGATTCTGTTCAAGATCGAGTAGCAGTTTTAACGGCCCATTTTGCGTAACGCTACGTGATGCGCGTTGTAGCCACGGCGCTCGGTCGCCGTGCCCGAGCGACGAATTTCTATCAACAAGGACGCCCCGACCGTGGTGGGGCGGCCATAAATTCCACGTAACGCGATTCAGGCGTCGTCTGAACCCGGCGAGCGGTTTGACTTGGCCGCGGGGTCGAATTAGTTAGCTAGCTAACCTTTTGTGGCCATCCAGAAAGAGAAATTTGGCTCGTTATTACACGGCACCGCCCGTGCCTGGCGGCTGAAATTGGATCAACGACTTCACCCCATGGGTATGAGCCAGGCGAAATGGCGGACGCTGATGCATTTATCAGCAGCTGCGGGGATGTTGACCCAGGCGGAAATCGCCGCGCGTCTCGGCATTGAAGAACCGACTTTGGTGACCCTGTTGCATCGGTTGGAACACGCGGGCTGGATCAAGCGGCGCAGCTCTTCCAGTGATCGGCGTTGCAAAATCGTCGATCTCGACCGACGGGCCGAGCGGGTAATCAGCAAGATTAACGCGACGGCCAGCGAATTACGTCGCGAACTTCTCGCCGATATCACCGACGCCGAACTCCAGATCTGCATGCGCGTTTTGGAGCGGGTTTATCAACGCGCGGAAGAACTTCCGGCGCTCGTTCGACGCAGCGCAAAAGGCGCGAATGGACATACCGGCCACAAGGGCAAAAACGGAAAGCGGCGGGTTCACAAATGAAAGTGCAAAGAAGAATCCCCAAGTGGGCCTATCTGCTTTTCGTCCTTTTGGCCGCCTTTGTTGTATTTCGCATGATTGAACACCGCGCGGACCAGGCGAAAACCAATAAGCCGCCGGCTCGCCCCGTCCTCGTGACCAAAGTCATCACCAAAGATTCCCCGATTTATTTGGATGAAATCGGAACGTGCGCGGCTTACGAAACCGTTCAGGTCCAGGCCCAGGCTAGCGGGCAAATCATCGCCCGACATTTTCAGGATGGCGCCGATGTCAAAAAAGGAGACCTGCTGTTTACCATTGATCCGCGGCCATATCAGGCGTTGCTCGATCAGGCCAAAGCGCAGGCGGCGCTGGACCAGATCACATTGAAGCGGCAGCAGGATCTGCGGGCGCGAAACGTCGTCGCGCAACAGGACCTCGATACGGCGCAGGCCAATGCGCAGAAATCGCAAGGGCGCGGCCGATGCGGCCCAAGTGAATCTCGATTACTGCTACATCAAATCACCGATTAACGGTCGCGTGGGCTTGCGCCAGGTAGATGTGGGCAATGTCGTCGTCGGGAATGCCGGTACCGGAGGCGCCGTGCTGGTCACGATTCAGGGGCTGGATCCGATCTACACCGATTTCACCGTCTCTGAAACCGATTTACCACTCGTTAGGCGGTATCTGGGCGGACCGAATGTGAAAGTTCAAACCAGCTCGCCGGATTCGAAAGTGGCACCACGAATTGGAGATCTATATTTTATCGACACAGCCGTCCAGCCCGGTGCCGGCACGGTGAAAGCTCGCGGTGTCTCGCCGAATCCTGATTATGCATTTTGGCCGATGGAGTTTGTCCGTGTTCGTTTCATTCTCGAGACCATCAAAGACGCGAAACTGGTTCCGTCGCAGACGGTGCAGGTCAGTCAAAGCGGGCCGTTTGTTTTCGTCGTGAAACCGGATAGCACTGTGGAACTGCGTCCGGTGAAACCTGGACAACGGCAGGATGGCGACATGACGGTCGTGGAAAGTGGTGTCGAGCCCGGTGAAACCGTTGTCGTAACCGGGCAACTCGCCCTTGCCCCCGGCACAAAAGTCGAGGCCGGACCTTACGATACGGCGCAGGTCGCGAACGGAAGCAATCCGTCTCGGACCAAAAGCGCAGACGTAGCTGCCATGGACGACTTCCATAATGGTGACGGAGCTTGCCAATGGCGAAGGTGAAACAACCCGCCAAGATCGGTTAAGACCGAAATCCGGCGGCGACTCCCAGGAGTCGAAATTAGTTCAGGTCGAGGGCAGTGGTTTATCCGGGCCGTTCATTCGGCGCCCGGTCATGACTGTGCTGCTTACCCTGTCCGTCATCGTTGCCGGCATGGCCACATACAGCAAGCTGGCGGTCAACGATCTCCCGGCAGTCGATTACCCGGTCATTCAAGTGACCTGCGCTTATCCCGGCGCCGATCCGGTGACCATGGCAAACAACATTGCGACGCCACTCGAAAAACAATTTCTCCAGATTCCCGGTCTCGACATCATTACCAGCTCGAGCAACCAGGGGAACACCTCGCTGACGCTCCAGTTTGTTTTGAGCAAGAGTATCACGGACGCAGCGACGGACGTCCAAGCCGCGATCCAGCGCGCGACTGGAAAACTACCGGTCGACTTGCCCAGCCCGCCAACGTTTACCAAGACCAACCCGAACGATCAGGCCGTTTATCTGGTTGGACTGATGTCGGACACGATGACCGACGGCGATCTATATAAGTACGCCTCCACCGTCGTCGCGCAGCGAATGGCCATTTTGCCCGGCGTCTCGCAAGTCAACATCTACGGCGTGCAGGCCGCCATTCGCATCAAAGCCGATCCGGAGGCGCTGGCCGCGCGCGGATTGACCATGGACGATTTGGCGAACGGAATTAAGGCCGGAACTGTTTACTCCGGCGCCGGGCAATTCGATGGAGCGTATCAAACTTTCGTTTTGCAACCGAACGGTCAGATCGATCAGGCGCAAGGTTATCACAATCTGATTGTCGCTCGGAATAAGGACAATTCGCCGGTTTATGTGCGGGACATCGCCGAGGTGAAAGCAAAGTGTGCAGGACGAGCGCACGTCTCGTTTTTTCTTTGCTGCGCGGGTTCATAGTCCCTCCGGGCTCGACTGTTGTGCTGGCCGTTTCGCGTCAGGCAGGCGCGAACGGAGTCGAAGTGGCGAATTCCGTCAAAGCTCTTTTTCCGGAACTGCGCGCGAGTTTGCCCGGTTCGATCTACCTTTATCCCGGTGTTCGATCGTTCGCAGACAATTGTGAATTCGGTCCACGACGTCCGCACGACTTGCTGATCGCGTTCGTGCTGGTCGTGGCTGTCATCTACCTCTTTCTCGGGCGCGCCAAGGATACTTTGATTCCGGCGGTCGCCTTGCCCCTGGCGCTGCTGCTCACCTTTGCGGTGATGTACGTGCTCGGTTTTTCGATCAACAATCTCACCCTGATGGCGCTGACCTTGGCCATTGGCTTTTTGGTCGACGATGCCATCGTCTTTTTGGAAAACGTCATCCGCCGCGCCGAGCACGGCGAATCGATCCTAAAAGCCGCTTACAATAGCGCGGGTGAAATTTCGTTCACGATCTTGTCGATGACGCTTTCGCTGGCCGCGGTTTTTATTCCACTCGCCTTCCTGCCTGGATTGCTCGGTCGAATCTTCCAGGAATTTTCCATCACAATCATCGTAGCGATTCTTGCTTCCGGCCTGGTCTCCCTGACTCTAACGCCGTTGATGTGCGCGCGAATCCTGGACGAGCGACGCGCCGGACATAAACGCGCGCGAATGGAACGCTGGACCGGCGGTTTCATCCAAAGGGTCATCGCCGTTTATGGAAAGGCCTTGGATCAATTTCTCGATCGCGCCTGTCTGACCGTCCCCATTCTGGTCGCTTGTATTCTCGGCCTTTGGTTTTTCTTCACTCACTTGCCATTCACCTTGCTGCCGGTAGGAGACAGCGGCTCGGCCCGCGGTGTGTTTATCGCGCAGGAAGGAACATCGCCGGAACAGATGCGCGCGTTTCAAAAACAAGTAAACGAAAAAATTCATCGCCGAACCGAGCGTTGCCGAATTTTTCACCAATCGCCGGCTCGGCCCAGCGCAGCGCGGCCTCGTCTCAAGCAATCATCTTCCTGCGTTTTTAAGCCACGCGAGCAGCGTGATCCGATTGAGCAATGCCTGATTCGACTGCAAAAGTCGATCAATGCCATTCCCGGGCATCGCCGCCGTGATTACGCCGCAACCCGGTTTTGCAAATTAACGTCGGCGCAACCAACCAAACCCAAGGACAGTACGCCTACACCATCAGCGGAATTGTTCCCAACGAAGTTTATGTGGTGGCCGATCAGTTGATGGCGAAGTTGCGTGAATTTCAAGGGATTCGCTTCGGTCCGGTCGGATTATTACCACAACACGCCGAACCTGATGGTGAATATCGATCGCGAACGCGCGGCGACTTATGGCGTTTCGACTTCTGCGATTCAGAATTTTTGAAAACGCCTATTCTCAAAACTACGTCTATCTTGATCAAAGAGCCCGACGATCAATATCAGGTGATTCTCGAGACGAAAGACAACGAGCGGGCTAAGCCGAGTGATTTGAATAATTTGTATGTTCGGAAAAATAGCAACAGCGCCATCGCGTCCGACCGGCTCCGGTAGCGGCAGCATTGTCGCGGCGACGGGAACGCCTGCGCGACTTGGTTCCATTGCGTGCCGTGACCTCAACGAAAACAGTCGTCGGTCCCGCAGGCGGTGAACCATTTCGATCAGTTCACCAGTGTGACCATCAACTTCAATCTGCTGCCCGGGGTGGCCATCGGCGACGCGACCAATTACATCGAGAATTCCTTCGCCCAGATTCGGCGCGATCATCCCGGAGTGGTATCGACCTTTCAAGGTGAAGCGCTGGTTTTTCGGCAACTGTTTCGTGCGTTGCCGGTGCTTCTGATCGGAGCTGTCTTTGTCATGTATGTGATTCTTGGAATTCTTTATGAAAGCTACGTCCATCCCATTACGGTTTTATTTCCCGCCATCGTTCCCGCGGTCGTTGGTGGTTTGGCCACCTCATGGATTTGTGGATCGACCTTGTCTCTCTACAGCGTGATCGGATTGTTCCTCTTGTTAGGCATCGTCAAGAAAAACGGAATCATGGTGGTCGATTTCGCCTTGCAAAGGATCGACGAGGGCTGGGATTTACGTTCGGCCATTCACGAAGCGAGTATCGAACGTTTTCGCCCGATCATGATGACCACGCTGTCGGCATTGATGGGCGCCATTCCGCTGGCGCTCGGGTTTGGTCAGGACGCGTCTTCGCGACGACCCCTGGGTCTGGTCATCGTGGGCGGACTGATTTTCTCGCAGCTGGTCACGCTCTTCGTTACGCCGGTAATTTATCTCTGGCTGGAATGGTTCCAGGAGCACGTGCTCGATCGAGTCCCATTCCTGCGCAGCGCGCATTATCACAAACACGACGACGCGCCGTCGTCGAAACCGGAACGAAAATCCGAGCCCGAACCGGTCACGGTGTAACTCAAAGGCCGATCGCCGAAAATTGAGCAGACCCGATTTTTGGCGACACTGAAGAGCCATCGCGGACGACGGGCTGAATTCACGTTTTGCATTCCGCAATTTGCCGTTTCAAATTGCAAAATGTCCCACGAATACAGTTTTCGACTGGATGACGCGGAAATTACGCGCTACCGGGCCATGGCAGCCTGCGCGCTCGAAGCCGAAGCCGATCTTTGGCAGCTCGCCGGAATCGTTCCGAACCGGTCCGTCCTCGACCTTGGTTGCGGCGCCGGGATCTTTTTGCCGATCCTGGCGGACCAGACCGCCCCGGATGGAAGAGTCGTCGCCGTTGAGAAATCGAATGAATCCTTCAACGCCGCTCGCGCGTTGATTCGGACAGCCGGAATTGAAAAGCGAGTCGAGTTGGTTCAGGCGGATGCCGCCGCAACCGGACTTGAGCCCGGAAGCTTCGACGTCGTGATGATTCGCAATGTCCTGATTCATAACGGAGCTCGTCTCCGCGAAATCTTGAGCCACGTGCGGGATTTACTGCGACCCGACGGGCGGCTTCTTTCGGTTGAAGTGTCCGAGCATGATCTGGTTTTTCGCAATGGCACTCCTGAGGAAGTGGAGTTGGAAAAGTCATGGACCGCGATGATGCTCGCGCAAGGCAACGATCCGAATATTGGTCGCACGCTGGCCGATCAACTTCGCCAAAATGGATTTGAGCCGCTGGCCAACAAAACCCATATCGACCGGATCGATGTCGAGCGCTCTCCAACGTGGACAGCCCGTGAAATGTTGGTCAAAGAAGGATTCGCTTCGCCCGATGATGTGCAACGCTGGGGCGCAGCGATCGAACAGCGGCTGAGAACGTCCGGAGTGTTACGAGGAGAAGTCCCCTTCACCGTCGTGGTCGCGAAGTTGAGTCGTCGATGACGATCGAAATAATCAACGCTTGGGCGCAAGTGATCGCCTCGCTGGGTTGTGATCGCGTCCTTGTTTTACGTCGCAATCCAAGTGAGGCAAAACACGCGTTCCTCGCGCGCGATCGTGGTCGATTCCTTGGCAAAATCGATGCACGACCTAGCCTTCGAGATGGCGCAAAACGATAATTTGCTCACCATCGTAACGACCACTTTTCAGCACTGGGAGACGGCAACCGAGATGGAACGGGCTCGAGCAGCTTCTTTCATTTTGGGTTACTTCAAGTTGTTTGAGAATGCCTGGTTTCAAATGCGCAAAGGCACTTTGGAACGAGCCCAGTGGCAGGGTTATGACGCATTTCTACGGACGGTCTGGGCACATCCCGCGGTGAAAAGCTGGCGGAAGATGCGGCGGACATTTTTTGCGCCTGGTTTTCGGGATTATGTCGAAGCCTGCCAACCACTGCCGGAAACAGTTACGCTCTCGCAGGTTGTTCACGTTGATCGCGACCCCTGAGTGGATTCGGTACAGCAAAAACGCGCCCAAACGTGGACGCGTTTTTTTGCAATTGTTGGTGAAGAACGACTAGCTCTGCGTCTTCTCGTGCTCGCCTTTGGTGTTGCATTCCGCCTTGAACTTGGCGAATTGCTCCTTGTTTAGAATCGCTTTGGCCTCGTGAGTGTACTTCTTCTCGCTCGCAGGCGAGCAACCCTCTTTATGATGCTCGGCCATGAGCGCATCCATCTTCGTTTTCTGTTCGGGAGTCAGATTCAGACTCGCCAACGACACGGAACAAGCCATTTTCTCATCGTTCGAAGCCTGTTTGGTACACGCAGCATTTCCTCCTGCGAACACCACTCCAGCCGCAAACACACCTGCAGTTACTAACGCAATAAGTTTGGTCATAGCACGAACATAGACCCGCACCAGCGGCTTTTGTTCAACAAAAAGAAGACCGCACCGCTCAATGTCCGGTTTGACTTTTATCCCGACCAGCCAGACGGAAAAATATGTTCACGACCAAAGGATACGCCGCACATTCGGCCAAGGAAGATCTCAAACCGTTCACCTTCGACCGCCGCCAACCCACCCCAGACGACGTTCGGATCGACATCTTGTACTGCGGTGTTTGCCATTCCGATATTCACACCGCGCGAAACGAATGGGGCGGTTCGACCAAATACCCATGCGTGCCGGGACATGAGATCGTCGGCCGCGTGGTCGAAATCGGAAATCAGGTCAAGAATTTCAAATCCGGCGATCTCGTTGCCGTCGGTTGCATGGTTGATTCATGCGGCGTTTGCGAGAATTGCCAAGCGGATCTCGAGCAATTTTGCCAGAAAGGCTGCACCTTCACTTATAACAGTGACGACAAACACGCCGATGGTTACACCTTTGGCGGTTACTCCACGAACATCGTGGTCGATCAAAAGTTTGTTCTGCGCGTACCTGAAAACCTCGACCCGGCGGCGACCGCTCCGCTTCTTTGCGCGGGAATCACCACCTATTCCCCGCTGCGCCATTGGAAAGTAGGCAAGGGGACAAAGGTCGGGGTGGTGGGGCTGGGCGGTCTCGGCCACATGGCGTTGAAATTTGCGCACGCATTCGGCGCGGAGGTGACATTGTTCACCACCTCCCCAGGCAAAACGGACGATGCCAAGCGTCTCGGCGCGGACGAAGTCGTGCTGTCAAAAAATGAAGACGAAATGGCGAAACATCAGAACAAATTCGATTTCATCATCGACACGGTTTCCGCGAAACACGATCTCTCACAATATCTCAGCATGCTGAAACGCGACGGCGTGTTGACCATGGTGGGCGTCTCGCCCGAACCCTTGCCGGTGAATGTTTTCAATCTGATCATGCCACGCCGCCAGCTCGCCGGATCTTTAATTGGCGGAATCGCCGAGACCCAGGAAATGCTCGATTTTTGCGGCAAACACGGCATCACCTGTGACATCGAGATGATCCCGATCGACAAAATCAATCAAGCATACGATCGCGTTCTGAAAAGCGATGTGAAGTATCGCTTTGTTATCGACATGGGATCGTTGAGAGGTTGAGAGGTTGAGAGGTTGAGGAGTTGAGGAGTTGAGTGATGCTTTAGTCTTTCGACTGCACCGGCAACTTCCGTGTTGAGTGTTTCCGGATAATCACTCATAACAATCCCCTCGAAAACCTTCCGAATCATGATGAAACAAATTGCTCTCGCTTTCGCTCTGGCCATCGCTCTTCCCGCTTTCGCCGCCGAGGATGACGACATCGATGCGCAGATTAAGAAAGTAATGGAAAATCCAAATGCGCCGGCTGCTTCAAAAGCGGACATGAAGAAGCTGCAGGACCAGGCGATGTCGCAAATCAAACAGGCAGAAGCCGAGAACAAGGCCGAAGACGATCAAAAGAAGGCCGCCTTGGAGAAGCTGGTGGATCAAAAAGGCCCGGCGACATTGCCAGACTGGATGCCGCAGGTTCCGCAATTCACGCCGGCGGGCCCGGCTTCTCGAAAAATCGTGGAAGGCGAAGCTCGAATTGTTCAGACCGGCACTTCTCCGCTTTCGCCGGACCAGATTGCCGATGAATGGGATAAGTTTAAGAATCCGAAATTCAGCCACGAGCGGACGGGCTCAGACATCAATCATTCGGTCGACCTTTTTGTCACGTATCGAAGATCTGAGGATAACAGCGAAGTGAAATTGGAAGCGGAACGCAAAGCCGGCGGAAAAATCACCCATGTGACTTTGTCATCGCCGATCCGGGAATGACAGGATTCTCAATTTCATTCGAACCGTGTAGAGTAAATATCATGAATCGCGTTTTTCTCGTTGTTGGCGCCGTTATCACTCTGATCTGTGGTCAGCTGACGTTTGCTCAATACCCGGGCGGCACGGGAACGACCGGAGCGACCGACGGCAGCGGACGAGGGACCGGAAGTGCCGGCGTCCAGGCAGGTGGCGGTCCTGAAACTTCCACATCCACGGCGCCGCCGCCGATCAACATTTTCGCTCCGTCCTCGAACGTTGCCAAAACGACGAACGTCACGACAACGACCAACCGAGACCGAGAATTCCAGGAAGCAGTCACAAAAACCGCACAAAAAATCAAAGAAAGCGGCCAAAGAATCGCAGGCTGCCACATCGCCAAGTCCCAGCGTCTCGCCCCATTAGTGTTGAGGCACCGGTGTTTTTGCCAGCCATGGCCCCGTCGAAGGCTGGTCGGACGGCGCCTAACAAACATCAACTGGTCTCGTCACTCAATCGTAACAGTGACGACGTTGACTCGTCCGGCAGCGATTTCTACTGTCGAAGGCAACCCCGTTTTCTTATGCCTTCGTTCGACATGTTTCGAAACCAAACTGCCATCCAATCGTTCGCTGCCGGCGACACCATTTTCCGTCAGGGTGATCCGCGATCGTTTATGTTTGTCGTGAATGAAGGCGAAGTGGAAATCAAAGTCGGCAACAGAGCGGTCGAGACCGTCAAGACGAGCGGGATTTTCGGTGAAATGGCGATGATTGACGGCGGGCCACGCACCGCGACCGCAGTCGCTCGCACCGATTGCAAGTTGGTTCCGATTGACCAGAAGCGTTTTCAATTTCTGATTCAGCAGACTCCTTTCTTCGCCATCGAAGTGATGCGCGTCCTCGCTGGACGTTTGCGAAAGGTGGATGAACTGATCGCGGCCTAAGGTCTGCCTTCCGATGACGCAGATTTCTAGCGTCTGAGATTTAATGTTCGCGGCGGTACGGCCAGAATCTGAATCGACCGGTCGACATCGATTTTCGGCCAATTGGGGATCGCAGAAGTTTGCTCGTTGAATGATCGAACCTGCGGGCCCGATCCAATAATCTTCGGCGGTTCGTTGGATGCTCTTTCTTCTTCTGAAAGAGCGCGAACTGGCCTTGGCCCCCCGGTTTCTGAGCTCTGACCTGTGGCCTCGGACCTGGGAACGATGCTTTCGTCCCTCATCTTCGCTGCTTCGATCTTTTGCGGTGGTCCTTCCGCCGGTACGGGTGGCTCAACCGTCGCATTTCTTCTCGTTGACGCGGGCGGTGGCGTGGTTCCAGCAATGAAGGAATGATTCGCTTCGTTAGGCAGACGTGGCCGCGGTGAATTGAATGCGATCAGCGATCGGGCCGTGCCGGGAGACCAACGTGTTCGTTGTACTCCATTCACAAAGATGGCGTGACGCGTTTGATTCTTGGCGTGGACATTGACCGCGCCGTTCAATTTGCCGCGTTCCATCTTGCCCCAGTAACGACCGTAGATTGTCGGCTGGGCGAAAGCGTCTTTATCCAAGATGTACCAGGTCAGCGTGCCAAAACCGCGCGCGTAACCGTCGCGATCGCGTCCACCCGTCCACGTTGCCTGATCGCCGGCTCGCGGATAATTATTCCAAACGAAAGTTCGCCCGTCCCGCGTCGGCTGATATTTTCCGTCAGCTAGCGCGATGTTCGCGAGCGCCAGGATCGCGCCGCAAAGCAGGCCAGTCCGTCTCGGACTTAAGCGCTGAATCAATGCGCATGCACGGCAGCACTATGGCTCTCAACCATCAACTCTCAACTATTAACTATCCTTTGGTCTCTCGATTTCAAATCGATCGCGCGTCCGGCAATACCAGTTCGGACTGGCCATGCGCCCGATCACATGAAATTTCTCCGTTCGAATTCGCAATTTTTCGGGATCGATCAGTTCGTCGCGCACGTGGATTCGCCTAACCAGTCCGATAACGAGCCGATTTCCGCCAATTTCGAGCGTGCCCCATTCCTTGCATTCCATGCTGGCCGGCGATTCGCCGATTCGTGGCGGGGCGACGACCGATGAAGCCACGGCGGTTAATC
This sequence comes from uncultured Verrucomicrobiae bacterium, assembly GCA_963846065.1. GTDB lineage: Bacteria > Verrucomicrobiota > Verrucomicrobiia > Chthoniobacterales > UBA10450 > DASPUI01. The sequence continues at coordinate 107,687 of CAWJUP010000004.1, read as the reverse complement.
CGGCTGCTTCCAGTTCGCTCACTCCGTAGGGCAGCGTCGCCGAGGTCAGGTTCATGGCGTCAGCGGTGGCTTCGTCGACCAGATTCACCACGAACTCGTGAGTCCGCCGAATATTTTGCGCGGTGTCTTTGGGCGAACCGTCATCGCGATTTCCCGGCGCGAAACCGATAATTGGCGGATCGGCTCCGAGTGCGTTGAAAAAACTAAACGGAGCCGCGTTGACTTTGCCGTTTTCGTCCAGCGTCGTGACCCAGGCAATCGGCCGCGGTGTGACGAGCGCAACCAGCATCGCGTAAGCGCGGCTTTGGTGTTCGCCTTCGAGATCAAGTTCCATGCTTCAGTATCTCAGCTTTTCAGCGTTCAAATCTTGATTTCCTCAAACCCCGCACCCTTCAACTGCGAATTCAAGGCCGGCAAATCGGTCTCCAGCAATTTTTTCCAATCCTCCATTGCCGGTCCCGCCTTTTCCTGAAGATCGGCCACAGCCGCTTTCACGGCCGCAGTGGGTGAAGCGTCCGCCGCCTGAATTTGACCGAACAGTTGTATGGCCGATTCGAGAACATAGAACGATGGCGGAGCTCCTTGTCGCGGATGAGGGGGACCCAATCTCTGAAGCACTTGATTAAATGCCTGCAGCTTTTCCGTGATATCAGGTCGTTCAGCCGCATGTGTCTTCAATGTCATGAGTTGATCGGCAATTTCGTCGAACTTGTTGGCGATCGGCGCGAGCTTGAGTCGCAGTTGATAGAGTTGCCAGGAGAGATCGAATTGATCCTGCAAATCTGCTGCACTCGCTTTCACCCGCGGGTCCATCTGCACTTGCAGCGTCGTGCCGCAGACAAGGCCGTTCACCGTCAGCTCAACCGTGTAATCGCCGGGGAGCGCCCACGGAGATGTTGGTTCCGGCGCCGTGTTGTGAAACGTTGCCGACATCGGAAATTCCGGTTCCACATCAGGAAGCGGCGTGTAATGCATGTCCCAAAGGAAACGATGCAGTCCGCGCTTGCTCGAGACCGTTTGCAGGGGTCTGATCCAATATTTCGGGACCTTTAACTTCTTTTCATCCGCCGGCTTGAACATATCCGTGCTCGAATATTTTCGGACCAATTCGCCTTTGCTGTTTTTGATTTCGATCGTTACCGGTCCGGTTGCATCTTGCGCGAGGAAATAATCGATCATCGCCCCGTCGGGTGGGTTTTCTCCGGCTGGTTCATCCGGCGGCAAAGGCGTGTCCGTATTCAGACTTTCGCGGACACGCACCGCTGTTTGTGGTTTGAATATACTGACGGCAGCATCGCCAATGTTGCCTTGGGGATCGACGACACGCAGTGGAGTGATGTTATCCAGAATCCAAAATCCGCGGCCGTGCGTCGCCGCCACCAGGTCGTCGTTCTTAATAATCAGATCGCGTACCGAGGTCGCGGGCAGATTCAATCGCAATGATTCCCAATGCATGCCGTAGTCGAAAGAAACGTAAACGCCTTTTTCGGTTCCAGCGAACAGCAGGCCCTTGCGCACGGGATCTTCGCGAACCGCGTTCACCGTCTGGCCACTCGGAATTCCGTTCGCAATTTCCAACCATGTTTTGCCGTTGTCATAGGTTCGAAATATATATGGTCGAACATCATCCAATCGAAGCGTGTTCACCGCCGCGTAGGCCGTATTGGCATCAAAATGACTGGCCTCGATCAGCGAAATTTTTTGCCACGCCGATAGAGTTGGCGGCGTGACATCCTGCCATGTTTTCCCGCCATCGGTGGTCAGGTGAATCAAGCCGTCATCGGTTCCGCACCAAATTCGATTGAGGTCGATCGGTGACGGTGCGACCGAATAAATAACGCCACGTCGCCGCGACTGCTTGGTCGCCTCGTCCCGGTACTTTCCAACGCTCGCTGGCAGATCGTAGTTGGGCCGCGATAAGTCAGGACTGATTTTTTGCCAGTGATTGCCGCGATCGCGTGATTGCCACAAGGTATTCCCGGCGAAAAAGAGCAAATGCGGATCGAGTGGCGAAAAAACAATCGGTTCGGTTCGAATCATCCGAAAATCTTCCGTTTGCACCGGAACCGGCAAAACATCCTGGCCTTGGGCGGTGCGGCGATCGAATCGAGTTAATTTGCCGCCGAAAATAATGTCCGGATCGAGCGGATCGGCTACGACGTAGCCGTATTCTTCAGCCGCAACCGGCTGCCAATCGCGAAATGTGATTTCGCCCTCGTCCCCGCGACTCTTGATTCCGACCGAACCGCTCTCCTGCTGTCCACTGTAAAGCCGGTAGGGAAACGCGTTGTCGGCGCTCACGTGGTACAACTGCGCAGTCGATTGATTGTACCAGGAGCTCCAGGTCTGGCCGCCGTTCACCGTCACAATCGCGCCCTGGTCCGAGCCGAGCAGAATGATGTCGGAATTGTTCGGATTGATCCAAACATTCTGGTAATCGTCGCCGCCGGGTGCGCCGCGCCAGCCATCCCATGTCTTGCCACCGTCGGCTCGATTTCCAGCAAACCACGCTGGCCGAATAAACTATCTGCGGATTTTTCGGATCAAACCTCACCACCGGCAGATCTCCGCCGCCAATTCCAAGTCCCGGTCGCGGATCGTCGGTCGTGCCGTGCCAGTTCTCGCCGCCGTCGTCGGATCGGTAGAGCTTGGCGATCGTTTTGGTGCGAACAGCTGCGAACAATGTTTTCGGCGCGCTCGGGGCAATCGCGATATTCGCCTGCACGATGTTTGGGGGCAGACCTTTGCTCAGTTGTGTCCACGTCTTGCCGCCATCTGTTGATTTGAAAATCCCTCCGCCATCGCCATTGAACACGCCGTTTTCCCAGGGGCCTTCGCGCGATTCCCACAGCGCAGCGTAAACAATCTGCGAGTTGTTTGGATCGATCTGCACATCGCTGGCCCCGACGTTCTCATCGCGGTGCAACACGTTCTCGAACGTCTTGCCGCCGTCGAGCGATCGATAAACTCCGCGTTCCTCGTTAGGCCCATACGGATGACCGCCCACCGCAACGAAGAGATGATCGGGATTTCTTGGATCGACCGCCAACTGGGCGATCTGCTGGCCGTCGCGCAGTCCCAGATGGGTCCAGGTCGTGCCCGCATCGATCGATTTGTAAACGCCATCGCCGATAGATAAATCAGGACGATGCAGTCCTTCACCACTTCCGGCGTAAACGATGTTCGGATTGGAAATGGAAACGGCCATTGCGCCGATCGAAGCGGTTGGTTGGCCGTCAAAAATCGGTTGCCAGGTCCGGCCATAGTCGGTCGACTTAAAAACACCGCCGTTAACCGGCGCCATGTAAAAGACATTCGGTTGTGATGGCACGCCGCAGATCGCGCGGGTCCGGCCACCGCGATAGGGCCCGATGTTTCGCCATCGTAAGACCGAGGCAAAATCGCCAGCCGACCCGCGCTGAGCTGGAAGTACGATGAGCAGTCCGATCGCAAGTCTGATTGCCGTATCGGCTCCGCTGATGCGGCGCCGGATTTGAGAGGGATTTTGAAGCAGTTTGTCCCAGCGCAGGTTGTTCCAGTCCATAAACCGTTGGCATTTTCTTCCCGACTCGATCAATCTGCAATCACTCATAGTGCAGGACAAACTTGGCTGCTTAAAGCCGTCAGGTTCCCTGAACCTTCCGGATCTTGGCGCGAACTGATCGCCATTTGTTTCACAAATGTTTCAGTCGGCGTCGGACGATGCCTGCCAGTCGTGACAAATTCGTTACCCTTGTCACACAACGAAATCGCGGGTCGTGCTGTCTGTAACAGGACCAACTAATATGAAGAAATCTACACCTTTGCGGATTCGCATTAGTCGTTTTATCACCAACCGATACGCTTACCGGTCGCGACCGGATAATTTGTCCGAGTTTGTCCTCATTGGAATTATTGTTTTGACGGCGATTTGGCCGATTGTCGCTGTCGCGCACGCGATGGCGACGATCTTCAGATAGGATCGACTAGAGGCCGATCCATCCTCCCGTCAGATCCACCGTCGCACTCGCCGGCGATAGTTGTCGTAATCCGCGCCGAATTTGTCGTGAAGATATTTTTCTTCCCGACTGACGACGCCGAGTTGCAAAGCAATCGCAGTGAGCAGGGCTGATCCGACGAACCAAAGGCTGTTGGTGAAAAATACGAACGCCAGCGTGAAGATCAGGAAAGCGATGTAAATCGGATTGCGAGTAAAGCGATAAACGCCGTCGGTGGCGATCGCCTTGGTCGGTGTGTACGGGTTTGGACGTGTCCCGTGCCGAATAAACGTGTTTCGCGCCGAAACAATTATGATGATCGCGCCAGCCACCATGGTGGCGCCGATCCCAATCTCAACGTTTGTTTTCGCCGCCAAAAGCGAAAGTGGGACGAAGTATCTTGCGATGAATCCAAGAATGAGGCAGAGGAGAACCAGAACCGGTGGTGGGGCGATGATTGGCGCGCGATCAGTTTTTTTGTCTGACATACCTAGGTCTAGGGGAGGGAAATACCGCTGAGTTCAAATGGCATCGTTTGTTATCATTGGACGAGTTCGACCGAGCGAGAACATTTGTCAGGCAATTGTGGAAAAGTCGGTTTGTGTCAATTTACCGCCATTCGACCGGTGCGTGCCATCATTTTTGATCTCGATGGTGTGCTCGCCGATTCCGAGCCGTGGTGGAACCGGATCGATGCGAAATTGCTCGATGAGTACGGCGGGGCTTATCACGGTGAATATCATCGCGAGGTGCTCGGCGTGAGTTATCGAATTGCCATCGAGTTTTACAAAAAAGCATTCCATATTTCCGCGCCAGCTGCCGAAATGATGCGCCGGCGTGGGGAGATCGCTGCGGAATTCTTTGCTGATCGTGTTGGGCTGTTTCCGTTCACGCGTGAGGTCTTGAAGGAGTTACGAGAAATGCCCCAACTCCGGCTGGGAGTGGCCACGAGTTCGGTCGGTTCGTCGGCCCGGCCCTTTCTCCATCGTTATGGCCTAACGAGTTGTTTTGATGTGATCATTACCGGCGACGAAGTCGAGCACGGTAAACCGGCGCCGGATATCTACCTGCGTGCGGCAGAAGGGCTCGGCGTTGCGGCCGATCAATGTCTCGTCGTCGAAGACGCCCTTTCGGGTGTTGCTGCCGGAAAGGCGGCCGGCATGTGCGTCGTCGCCATTCCGGATCGAAGCCTGGTTGATCCGACCGAATATGAAAAGGAGGCCGATTATCTGCTTGGTGGTATTCAGGAATTGCCGCCGCTGATTCGGCGAATTTTTGCCGATACGGAGTAGCGGCGCGTTCGCTTAGATTCACCGAATGCGTCGTCGCCGAAAACGGAAGCCGTCGAGCCCGCCAACATTTCATCATAACGTATACGTCGTTCTGCTTTCTCAGCGCGCGCTTAAAGAATCGTCGATTGTGCGACGCAATCCGAAGCGGGATCCGGACAAGCCCGCTATCTACGTTGGAATGACGGGGCTGCCGGTCGATCATCGATTTGAAAACCATAAGAAGCGGATACAAATCCGCGCGACTGGTTCGAAAATACGGCGTCCGGTTGTTGCCGGAGCTTTATGAATTTCTGAACCCGATGCCGTACGAGAATGCCGTGCATATGGAAAAGGAACTGGCCGAAGATCTACGTGCACAAGGTTATGCTGTCTGTGGCGGAACCTAGCTGCCGCTGTCCGAACCATTGACGGCGAGCGTCCGAGCTGCCTTACGACAATATCATTTTTGCTTTCAATTTTGAATGGTAATCTTGTGCGCCGACTCAACCGGAACCTCCATGCCACTCCACGTCTCCATCGATACGCCCAACCGAACGATCAAGTTGCAGGGATCAGGTACCCTGACCGATGCCGATCTCGCGGGCGCTCACGAGATGATGGAAAGTTATCCCGCCTCGGAGCAATCCTTCGCTCGACTGTGCGATTTGACTGAAGTCGCGGACATCAACGTGTCTAACGAATCGCTCGATGCCTGGGCCGGCGATCCAATCTCAAATCCGCCAGTCCGTCACGCGATTATTTGCAATGCAGCATCGACCATGAAACTGGTGCTCGATTACATCCGGCTTTCCCGAAAACAATATAGGGAAATTTCCATTTTTCCCGATTCAGCCAAAGCGTTGCGTTGGCTGAATAACAATAATGGGTGACGAACGATGCGGGCTCCTCCGCCTTGCCGGGCCCTACGCCGTTCTCACGAGTCGCTTGTTATGCCGCTAACGCGACGCGTTCGATCGCCGCGCAAAGTTTATCCGGCGTGATTGGTTTAGGAAGATGCTCGATGAACCCGGCTTCGGCGCTTCGTCTCAGATCATCCGGCATGTTGTGTGCGCTAAAGGCGATCGCCGGAATGTGGCGGGTCATGTTCAACTGCTTGAGCAATTCCCAGCCATTGCCATCGGGCAAGGAAAGATCGCTCAGCAAAAGATCGAACTCGACCGAAGAGGCGAGGCTTAGAGCCGAAGTCATGTCGGTGGCGACGAATACCTGGTAGCCGACGGCTTTTAGAAACTTTTTTAATCCTTCTGCCGTGTCGGCGTGGTCCTCAACAACGATCAACCGCAGGGGTGTATGTGACATGCCTGGCTCGTGACAGCTTAAGCCGTGCCCACGATTGGCCGGCGCGACCTTTACGGCGTGTGGCGGTGACGAGTTTGCGGTCGCTGACCGCAGTTCGTCCAATAATCAGTAACGCGTCCAGGCGTTACCGGGCGGTAATGATCAGCACTTGCGCTGGGAAACTCATCCGCTCATCGACGAAATATTTGGAGGCGGCGTCGGAAACGCTTTCTTTGATCTCTGAAATCTGTGACTTCGTTAGACCGGCCATCGTCGTACGCAGGCTTTCCGACATTTCCGTCCGCAGCTGCCAGAACTTTTCGAACGACATTTTTGCCGCGATGTGAAAATCAAACTGGCGTTCAACCACATTGGGGGCACCGGCGTTTTTTAGAATCGTCGCCAACTTGCCACGATCGGCAAACCGAAATGCGTCCGGTGCGTCGGGATCATCGGGAGGACCTTTTACGAATCGAGCGACAGTGTCATTGATCGTTGAGAAAAATGGATTCGACTTTTCGGGCCCCCAAACCGCAAAGGAAGCCAGGCCCTTTTCACGAACCACCCTCAATACTTCGCGCATTCCCGCGACCGGATTCGAAAAAAACATTGCTGAGAATCGGCCGACGACGGTATCGAATGACTCATCCGGGAAGGGGAGAGCATCGGCCGAACATTGCCGAAACTCGATGTTTGATACACCGCGCCGGGCGGCTTCGGCCTTTGCGGCCTGAACCATCCCGACAGCAGGGTCCGTGTATGTTATGGATCCACCTGGCCCGACCACCTCAGCCATCGTTAACGATGGTTCACCGCTACCGCCACCAATATCGAGCACCTTGTGGCCAGGGCCGATCCGCGCATCCGTGACGAGTCCGGCGGTGACCGGCGCGAATAATTGGGCAATGACGTCTCGATACTTGTCCCAGTACACGGCGGAACTTTGCCACCGGTCCAATGTGCTCTTCTGTTCGTCGGAATTCATCGCACCTCAATTGAAAATAATATCGGGCGTGACGAATCACAATGCAGACATCGCAATCGCGGTCGCACGGAGCTCTCAACTAAAGGCGGACTTGCTCCGCCGTTCTCTCAACCCTCAACTTTCCGCCTTTACTGCGTCGTGACATCGTCAAATAACGTGTAGGACGGGTCGGAGTAATAATCGTCGTCGTGGCTGGTTAGCGTCAGCGTGTAACTGTGCCCGGCTTTGATCGCGGCCGAATCTTGCACCCATGTGCTATTGGTCGCGCAAACTTTGGGCAGGATCGTCGTGGTCGTTGCCGTCGTGTTGTCACGCAGCGTTGCCGTGGCCCAGTCGTACTGAACCGTGTCGGGACAAGTCATCTTGTACCAGAATACAACCTGGCTACTGCCTGCCGGCGCCGTGAACGTTTGTGAAATGCTCGAGTTACCATTGGTCGCGCGCGTGCTGCCGGCACCAGCCGAATAGCGACCGCTGTGTCCTCCGCTGACCACCGACGTCGTTCCGACTGAAGTCCAACTGCTCAATGTGCCGGTTTCAAATCCGCCATTCACAACTCCGTTCGGGGCCGGGGTGGCGGTTGGCGTCGGCGTCGCGGTTGGGCTCGGAGATGGCGTCGCTGTGGGAGACGGTGTGGCGGTCGGAGTTGGTGTGGCCGTCGGACTCGGTGTGGCTGTCGGACTCGGCGTGGCTGTCGGAGTCGGAGTCGGTGTCGGACTTGGCGTGGCCGTCGGCGTCGGTGTGGCCGTCGGCGTCGGTGTCGGACTTGAGCCGCACTGAGAAAACTTGAACGAGGCGATTCGCGTGCGCCAATTGAACGCGCCGTTGCTTGGGATGTATTCGTTTGTGTACCAGAACGTGCAATCGTCCGACGGATCAACGCTCATGGCACTGTAATCACCCCATCGGGAAAGGCTCGAACCGGTTTGTGAGCCGGCACCGTTCATAATCGTTCCTTCGCCCTGATCCATCACGCCCGCGGGACTGGTTGATAGTCGTCCGGTGTAATTGATCTGCGGATGAAGACTGCTACTCGAAGTGCTATAACCCAGCGACATGTTCCCGGCCTGGTCCATTGCGATGCTACCCATCCAGCGATAGCTCGAGTCCGGTGCGTAGGTGCCTTGTTGGAAAATAGTCAGCGCGGTCCCGGACGTGCGCAGTTCGTACCAACGAACACCGACGCTTGAGCCGGCCGTCACACTGTGGTTAACGACTAACGATTCGTGATCGCCAAAGTTTCGATAAGCAAGCCGGTACATGAGCCGGTCCGACAAAGAATCCAATTTCTGCGTCGTTCCGGATTGCGGGACACAGGTCCCACTCGAGCCGCACGCTTCCGTGTAAGAAGCCACCGTTAAGGATGTCGGGCCGGTGAAAGTGGAATTCGAAGTCGTCGTCCAATCGACGTGAAACTTCCAGACCGCGAGCGTGGTGCTGGTGGCGCCGAGTCCGACCACGTAGTTAGGCGATCCGGATGGTGGCAGCGTGGCGCCGGTCAGGTGCGACGGCAGAAGACCACCGTAGGTCGCGCTGGTATTGAAACACTGTTGGGTCGCCGTTTGCCCCGCCAACATCTTCGTTCGATCGAATGCGCAAATTCTGGCGCCCGAAAACGTATTGCCACCGTTGCCAAAGATGTTGAACGTTTCGTAGTAAGCGTCCGTCCACACACCCATCTTCGGATAGTCCGGAAAATCGGAATTCCCATAGTTGAACGAATAACGATACCACGAACCGGTGGGATCGTTGGTTTGCGAAACCGCCACGCATTGCAGATAAGGCGTGGAGCTGACCGAGAATTGCGAAATAATCCAGCGATCGGCTGGTCGATCGTAAACCACCACCGGGTCGCCATCGTTGTTCGACGCGCAACCGCCGCCAAACCCGCTCCAGAGCGTGTTGATCGGCACTGGTCCATACATCAGCGCGCCAGTGCTCTTATTATATATGGCAAAATCGGTGTTCACGGTCTGGACGTAATGGCTCGGGCCGACGTCACCGTTCGTGTCAGGAGGAGCGGCATTCACGCTAAACCCGGACACGCCGTTGCCGATGCCGTCAAAGTTTGTCGTCGTCGAGGGAGCCGCCGCCGCAGCTAACATCTGTCGCTGCAAAACCGGATCAGTCGTCGTATGACTCTCTGGGCGCGGCAATCGTTCATGATCGCGCACCATCAGGCCCGGGTGACGGGGCGCCGGAGCGATCCAGCGCAGGGGCGGGGAGAGATCGTGATGGGAATCGGTCACAATGTGCGGGCCGCGCTGAACAATGGATTGGGACTCATCGACCTGGGATGAGATCGACGGGTCGGCATTCAGCGTGAAGCTGAAAACAAGCGAAACAATTCCGGCTACGAACAGGACGGCGGCGAGTGTGAGTTTACGATACGACATAAGGTGACGATGAGGTTTATTGAAAAATTCGAACTGCGAACTGGGGATTGCGAAACGACCGTTCGACTTGGAGGTGTTGCCACGGTCGCTGACCGCGGTGCATTGCGGAAATCCACAGACTAAAAATACAGCAAGTTTTGCACGAGAAACTGTAACTCGTTCCCATTCGCCTTATTTTCTCCGTGAGTCACATTCAGGCGAGATTTTACGCCAAGTCAATAATTTTTCGGATGCCGTTTTTGCCTGCGATTCTGCATAGGCCGCTGTAATTGTTCGCTTTAGTGGGGCTTTTTTGCTCTTTTTCTCCGGCGTGCGATTCGCGACGCACGGTCTGACAATCCCACCATCTACGGCAGGTGGAAAAAATCAGGCCTGGCGTCCGCCACACACTGTCTCAGGGCGAAAGTTTCGGCGGCCAGCCAGCCGGCCGAGGCCGTTAATCACTAAACGTCCCTGCCTCAGGGATAGGCCAGCCGATAAAACTTCGTCGTGCCAGCGTTCATATCATCATATTGCAACGCACCGGACGCATCCGCGCTCACCGACGTAAGCGTGGTAAAGTCTGTCGCGGCTGGATCGGTTGATGGCTCAATCCGATGGATCACGTTGGGCATTCCGTGCCCTTGCAAATGAACGGTATTTGGTCCTAAAACCGATCCGGACAGCCTGAAGGTGACGGCGTCGACGGTCACAAACGTACTCGTCAGATAACCCGCCAACTCGATTGGATTACCTGAGAGGCCGGTGCCGGTGAACGGAGTCTGATTGATAACATTGTACTGAGTGTAATTGGCTTGTAGATTATAACTTTGACCGGCCGTCAGCGTTCCGGGCGAGATCGTGTAACAGATCAAGGCCGGATCGGTTTTGCCAAGGCTGGGAAAGTTTTGCGAAACCGCCGGATTAACGATCGGCTCCAGGTTCGAATCGACAAATTCGAACTTAATTTGCGCGCCCGGCCATTGGCCATTGGAGTAGCCAACAAAGTTACTTGTATTAAACGTGAGAGTGAAACTGACTGTCGCCGGGACGAGCAGATGGCTTCCATTCCATAACCCGCCGCTCGTGATAGTAGGGGGAACCGGGAACGCCGGACTCTCGGTATTCAACGAAAGCACCGGCATGGCCGTGGCGTCGCCTAACGTAAGCGAAAAATTTCCGGTCCCATCCGCGGCGCTCAACGAAGCCGCGCTCGTCCAGCCGTCGCCCCAATGATATTCATCATAGCCTTTCCCGGTGGTCCAATTCGGAGAGAAATTTGCCCCGGTCGAAAAAATCATGCTGCCGGTCGGCATCCCCAGCACGGGAGCGGCGGATAAACTGGCTCCGCCGGTATCGACCGATCACACCAACGAAAACTGGGCCGCATTGAGCAAAGGATATCCTGCCACGAACGAGGAAGGGCCGGTCTGTTGGAACAAACTTTGTTCATGCAAAGTATAACTGGTTTGGCTGGCGGCATGGAGGGCCGGATCGAGGCTGATGAGAAACGCTAATCCAAGAAAAAGTTTGAAAAGCCGCGAGATGGTGGGGCGTCGATCTGTCGTGGACACGAAGCAACGAACAGGCGCTGAGGCAAAATTCGGAGGATCATTCATCAGACGGAATGGGTTGGGGGAGATGCAGATTCTCCCATCAAGCTCGGATTTTGACATCATCTTTCGAAGGTATGGTCTAACGCGCCCGGTGTAACTGAAGACTTGGTAAGCGACAGTTTCGAATTTAAGAAACTCCGAACCGTCAACGGTCTGGCCAGGAAATAGTCGACTCCGGCTCGGACGGTCGAGAGCCACCCTGCTCGAGCGGTGAAGAACGGCACCCAAATTTGAGCGCGATCTTCAACTCTCGAGCTGGTCGCTGGTTACCCGTTACTGATCACTTAATTAATCCCCGTCATGATCGTGGTGATGGCGATGTTCGCCCTTCTTGTAGAATCCGTGGATCCAATGATGATGGTCGTCCCAATGGCCCGGTGCCCAGACCATTTCCCAGTCATGCTCCCAGTAGCGCGGGCCGTGGCTGTAATACGGTTTGTCACCCACTTCGATTCTCACGTCGTCCGCTCGGATAACCGATGGAAGAATTATGCTCGCCGCGACGATCGCCACGAGCCCTAGCTTAGATTTAGTTATGCTCATATTAGATGATCGTTTTTGCCACGACGAGTAGTCGCAAATGAAACTGGTGCGATAAATTACGACGGTGGAGGCAGTCACCGTTTCGCCGCGAAATTCGAAATTCGAAATCGGAGGCCCGGGACCGTTGCCGCCTGACGGGACCTCGTGCTGAATTATTTCTTTTGCCTTCTGACCTTCCGACTGCGGTCTGAGTTCTGCTTATTATTTCTGAACAATGAGCCAACCCTTGCATATTTTGGTGGTGGAAGATGAAAAAGCCCTCGCCCACATGATCGCGATGGTCGTGGGTGGCCCGGCCGCCAAGGTCGTCGAAACCAAGAATGGTCTGGAAGCGCTGATCCGGGTCGGCCTGTCAAAAAAGCCATTTGATATTGTCATCACCGATCACCGCATGCCGCGCATGGGCGGGCTCGAGCTGGTCAAACGCCTGCGTCGGCAAAACTTTGCCGGCAAAATCATGGTTTTATCCGCGCACTTGGACGACGAAGATATCGAGGCCTACCAACAGTTGGGCGTGGACATGATGATGTCGAAACCGTTCGACTTTGACGAGCTCCAGGAAGCGATGATGGTGCTCGAGCAAAAACCATCGGTGCTGGCGATGGCAGAAGCGGCCGCGTCGGCCGCCGCGGGTTAATTGAGGACGAAGCGACAAGTCCGTCTGTATTGTCGAGCCGCTCGCCGAGCCGCCAATCACAAATACCGCGAGTAAAGCTCGTAGTTGTACCACGGATTCTTTATCGAAGGAAACGAAGTTAGCGAAGTCTTACTCAGACTAGCTATTGTGGAGGCAGCCGTGTCGGCTGCGACAAAAGACCAACGACCAAATTCTGATTCCTCACAGAAGGTCCACCATGAAGCGCACGAAGGACACGAAATGGCAGAAACAAAAATATTAATACAAAGTCGCAACATTTCGGCTATTGTGGAGGCAGTCGTTCGGCTGCGACAAAAGACCAACGACCAAATTCTGATTCCTCACAGAAGGAAATAACCGCCCGGCGCTCCCGCGGCTCGAGTTGCCGAGCCACCTTTGGTTCCTTCGTTATCTTCTCTAAAACCGCCTCGGTCTCCGTCGTTTCCAACTTCCGCTCTCTAATTTCAGCTTTTCAGCGTTTTCCCAGTGATTTCGGGATCCACAATTCGGCAATCAGCGTCGTCGGCCGCCCCGTTTGATAATGATACCGATCACAATCCCAAGTGCGCAGCCGACCGCCAGCCACGAGGCTATGTGACCGAAGGCAATTCCGACCGCTGCTCCGAGCCCGGCACCGATGGCGACCGATACACCAAGTTTATTCCTACGATCATTCATCGACGCGATCTCCGTGGGAAGATATCATTAGGGAATCACCGTTTATAACGTATAATGACGGGTTCGTTGAAGGCAGTGTTAATTCGATCCTGATCGTTTCGGGGCTCTTTCCCTCTGCACGAGATAAACAACCCGCATATTTCATGTTATGATTCAATCTTCCTTAAAAAACGAGGACGCGCTTCCAGGCTGGGTGGCCAGCCAGATTGGCCAATCGTCCCGCAAACTTTCCGCCAAAGAAATTCTACTTCTTCTTTTAAAAGCACAAGTCACCGACATGGAAGGCAGATACAACCATCCCCGGCTGCGAGATGATTTGGGAATTTCGGGTCAAAGCAGGAGTTAATCGACCAATCTTCCAACCCACCAATCGCTGATTAACCGCCGTCCGCGCCGGCTTAGATAGAAAAGGGTTGCGCGAGTTCAGCTCGATTGGGGGGGAGGAGATGGAAAAAGCGGCCATCCCGGCATCGCTCGCACGTAGGACGCGGGCGGGGGTAGGCTCATAGTTAATAGGCTGGTTTGCTCGCCGCGGATCTCCTGATCATCGCTTCCTTGTAATTTCCGGAGAGGTGGGTCCCGTTTTTCCTAATTTGTAATTTTGAATCTTTTAGCCTTTTCCTGCACGGACTAGGCAAAAGCATGAGATAGTAGTCGATGTGGACGATTCGAAGAGCGATCAAACAGAGGTATTTCTCACTTTGGAAAGCCGAGACCCGGGCGCAGCATGCTGCCCGGATCAAGGCTGGGCGACGAGTAGATCAGGCGACCAGACACGGAAGTTGCAAGATTGGGACGACAGCTTCTCCCGCGACCGGTTAGTGGAATGAATCTCGCTCGAACCAGACGAGCTCTTCTCGCCGTGCAAAGGCGCGACCAACGACATCTTCATGTTTGCCGTCCTCGCAACGAAACGGATGTTCGGGAAATGGTCGAAGCCGGTTTGCTCAAGGTGACCTTTAGCGATGGATCTCATGAATCGAAAACCATGATCGGCACCGTGACTGAAGCTGGCCAACAGTTCCTCCGAATCTTTCCGGCGAGTTATCGCTTTTGCGAGAGGCGTCTACTCACAACGGTCTCACTTCCCTAAGCGAAGATAGCAAAGTTGACTCACGTTCGAAGTGCGAGCCGCGCGGGCAAATCTGACCTCTAACTTGTGAGGACCATCATCCGATCGAACCAACTGAAGGGCCGACTGACTTACCGCGAATGAGAACAGTGTAGCCAGCCGAGATAATACGGCGTGCCGCTTCCCCGGTTTTCGGGTCGCGTGTGAGCGGATCATCATGGACACTTTGTTTCACTTCGAAGTTTCGCACCGGCTTTGATAAATCGGTCGTTTCGTAAATATAAGTCGGCATTAGGACAACCTACTCACTAACGAGGTAGATGCATTCGTTTTCGAAAGAATTAGGGAACGGACGTTTATGCTGTAGGTTGAATGGGTTCAATTGTTCAACCTATGAACCCTTCCACCACCTCGTGTCAGTCCATAAACAAAAATTGAGTTCACCATCGCGACGCCGGAGTAAGTGGCTCGGATTCGTCGTGGTCGAAGTTTTGGCCATCGCTGTCCTGGTCGGGGCTGGGACTTTCTCGGTCTGGTCACGGCCAATTGATCCCGCTCTGATCATGCCGGTCAATATCGTTATCGTCACGGCAGCTGTGGCGGCAAGCCTGAGTCCAATTCTATTTTTCGCAATCGCGCCCGTTCTTCCCCGCGGAGACTAATTTCAGTGCGAGCCGCGCGGCGGCCTCCCTCAACCTCTCAACCTTCTTCCGAGATACCTTTCGCTATTCGATCGATGTCTGCGATTGGTGAGATATGCCATTAGAATCTTGTCCCTCCTGTGGCTACGCGCTTTCCACCTTGGAAGGTCATTGCCGCCATTGTCAGAATACACCGAAGACGATCCACTTTTCCCATTTGTTTGATGCGAAACAGCTGGCAGCGATGATCCTCACCGCGATGGCGCTAAGCGTTCTCGTTTACCTGGTGTTCTTCCGCTAAATAGGATCCTGCCTCTTTACAGAAGTAAACGAAGTTAACGGTCCGCAGAGACGTTCCCGCAAAAAAATACTCAGTCCACCACGAAGCGCACGAAGACATGATTGTGGAGGCAGCCGTGTCGGCTGCGACTAAAGACGAAGTGGCAAAACCTTTCGGCTAACTAGAAGTGCGGCCCAGAGCGAAACGGTGATAGCGCGCACCCGCCAGGAGAAGAGCGAGCGAGATTATATATATAAGCTGCTCGGAAGCGACGCTCCAGTTCTGGGCCAGACAAACCCCGAATGTGAGCGCGAACAGGAAAAGAAAAGCGGCCACCAGGACCGGCCGCAAAAAGAGGCCGAGGATCAAAGCCGCGCCCAGCAACAGCTCGATAAACGGAATCGCGTAACCGGTTGCGGCTACAACCGGCAAGGGCAACCAGGTTTTCGCGAACATCTTCTCGGTATGATCAATGAAAGCCGCGAGATGGGGGAGGCGACTGAGACCGTGCATAAAAAAATTAATACCCAGTCCAAGCCGCAACAACGCATGGGCGAGCGACAAATCGTTGACACCTGGCTGAGTATCGGTATTCACACTTTGCTAGATAATTTCGCACCGAACGAGCTCTCCACGCGTTTCAAATCGAGCTAATTGCTCCAAAGCTTCCCAATTACAATCCAGTCATCGCTCGGAGGAAGATAATCAGTACTCCAATGGTGATGAGCGCAAGCGGACCGCGGGCCAAAAACTTCGTTAGGCCGTCCAGACTCTGGCCGCGCCGGGATTGCATGAAGGCGATTAAGGCAAGGATCAGACCAGCAGCGTAACAACTCAGCGCAATGGTGGCTGCGGTCTGGGGCGTCCAGCCAGTGACCGAACCAGAGACCGCACCGCTCAACAAGCCGAGCCCAAGTAAGAAAAATGAGGCCAGTCCTATTTTGCGCAGATGGTTCATGCCGGGAAATATCCAATGCTCAAATGCTAAGGCCAGCGAAGAATCAGGCACGCGATGATCGCCACGATGAGCGACAGCACGATCTCCACCGTCGCGATCACCGACCCGGCATGCGCAGGCTGATATCCCATCGCGACCAGATTGATCGCGACCCACAGCAGCGCTCCCGCAACGATCGCTTTGAGCAAGTTTTTCATCGATTTTTGATTAGCGAACAAAACGCTTCACGTCGAGCCGATTCTATTATCCTTTTCCGCGTTTCACGCTTTTCTTTTTCTCCTTACGCGTAAGGTTGCGCCCGGATGCGATCTCTAATTGCATGAAGGTAAATGAACGAAAAAGGTGGTTGGTTTGGGGAAACATGATGACAGGGCAAAGGGCCCGCGGTATTCTTTGCGGGTTGATTCTGGCGTGCATTGGAGTGGCGCTTGGAGGTTGCGCTGAACCGTATCCTTACCGAACTGGCGGTGTGGTCTATGGCTCGCCCGGGTATGTCGCGGTCGAAGTGGGCGACCGTCCATATTATAACCGTGGCGTCGGCTATTACGTCGGGCGTTCCTATTACGTATGGAGACCCGGACACTGGCGCTATCACCGTGGTACCCGGATTTGGGTGCATGGCCATTACGTCCCAAGACCCTGACCGGAGCGACGACCGATGAAACTCAATAAAATTTACCTACTCGCGCTGGTTGGTCTGCTGCTCATGACCGCTGGCTGCAACCGGAATGTGTTAACCGGCTCGAAATTAACGGCCGCAAATTACGACCAGATCACTACCGGCATGACCAAGGGTCAGGTCGAGCGCATCCTCGGACCGCCCACAACGAGCGATACCAAAGATATGGTCATCTTCAAGAAAACCACTTACCGCTATGAAGATGGACAGAAATTCGCCGCGATTACTTTCAAAAACGACGAAGTCGAAAGTAAAGACGGCAATTTGAACAGGTAAAGAAAACTCGCCGAACGCTGCTCGTGCGATCTCGGATTATTTCGCTCGGGTTATTTTCGCTCCGTTCCAGGATCGCTTTGAGCAAGTTTTTCATCGATTTCTGATTAGCGGACAAAAGCGCACATGTCAGTCACTCACTTTCATGGTTGCCGCCGTTCTTTTCTATTTCTTAATTTCGAGCTTCTACTTTTCTAGAGTGCCCTAATCCGCTTCCGGACCGAAAGATAATACTCGTGCCGTAGTGTTCGCCGATACGTCCGCTTCGAATGAAGTCGACCATCATCGCGAAATAGCCATCGGAGTTGCGCGTCGACACGCGCGTCCCGTCCGCCTTGGTCTCATATTCATAAATCCCGTGGTCGGCGTGCGGAAAGACTGCCGTAACGATCGGTTTTCCCTCGGCCGTCAACGCGCGAAGGCGCCGCACGGTTTCGGCACTCGGCGCGTCGGTATCGTCTGCGCCCAGAATCCAGAGCTGCGGAGCATCGAGATTACGCAGCACCGGCATCGGATCGTACTGCATCGGCGTATGCGGCAATAGGACCGGACCGCTCTCGCGAAGTTGCGGCTCCGACATCTCCAGCAGCGAGAAAGTGACGTCGCCGTGAATATACTTGAACCAGGGCTCGTTCGCGTATTTCGCTCGGACTGCATCAAGCCGGTCGTAGCCCTCACGGAAATCGCTCAGCAGAATCGTCGCGGTCGCATCGGCGATCTCCATGGCCTTCGCCATGACGTCCGCCCCGTAACCGTGACTTGTTATGTCCTGCGCGATTGCCTCGCGGTCCTCTTCCAGTGGCGAGACCGCGAGTCCGAATCCGACGATGACGAAATCGACTGGCTCAATCTTCGCCGCGAGCGGGCCGACCCATCCGCCCTGGCTGCCGGCCTGGTAACCGATCCTGCCGGCACGATTGCCAGCGAGGCGTTTCGCCTCGCGCATCGCCGCGATCGCGTCGTCGGCGAGTAAAAGATAATCCTGCGTATAACGACCTTCGGATGCGCCGGTGCCGCCCTTGTCGTAGACGAAGGCACCGATGCCCTCCGAGGGAAACAGGCGCTGCAGCGGATAGGTTTCACGAGCCGAATCGTGTTCTGACCCATGGATCAGAACGACAATCGGTACACGACTGCTTCCCTTCGGCATCACGAGACGCCCGGCCAGTTCGACGCCGCTGCCTTTGAATTTCGTCTCGGTCACATCGAATGCGATCCGCTTGCCTTTCACGTGATCGAAAGTGATTTCGCCTTTGGCGCAATCCGAGAAGGAGACACGTTTTCCGTCGGGACGTTCAGTCCAGCCGAGCGTGCTGGTCCAGCTGCCGTCGCTGCCTTCGGTCAGCGCTCCGGTCGTGCCGTCCCTGCGTCGCCAACGAAAATGAGGCCCCTCCGCCGGCCCGATATCGACATCCGTACCGTCGCTCAGGTGGTATGTTCCAATCCGACAATCCCTGATCTGATCGTCTGCCGCGATCGCTCCCCGAATGTTGAGCGCGAGAATCGCCGTCATGACCCATGCCGCCGCAATCTTCATCTCGCTGTTCCAATAAGATGCCCCACGCATCCCGAATGGATACAAGATATTCACGCCGGGTTCCGGAATTTACATTCGCGAGTCGAACGCCGCATTTCGCAACTTCTTGGAGGCCGATCGACAATCAACTGCTCGCGCGACTGTTTCAGGCACGGATCCGCGTGGTCGGCTTTTTTCCCTGTTTGATCTCCTTGAGCTTGATACAGACCACGGTCAGCCAGGTAATATCGAAGGCATTGCCGAGCGGCTCTTCGTCCTGCTCCTTTAGAGGCATGCGGCTGTAGGTGTCGTCAATTCCCGCGGCCCAGATTTCCTCGCCTGCTTGTTTAAGTGCGACCACGACATCGGCGCCATCCATCCCTTTGGCCAAATTCTGGAACAATTTCCAAAGCTTATCCCGAAAAGGTGAAACCGAATCAGGGACGCTGTTCTTCTTCTTCGCTTTTCTCTTCACCGAGTCATTCTGGTGTTCAGGATGTGACTTGCAAGAATGTTTGGATTCGCATTTCGCGTTTCAGTTTTCAGCTTCTCAGCGTTGGCCCGATCAATTCGCAATTCCGGTCGGATTCAGATTCTTTAAAAGAAGATCTACCACGAAGCGCACGAAGGACACGAAGTGGCAGAAACATTTCGGCTATTGTGGAGGCAGCCGTGTCGGCTGCGACTAAAGACCAACGACCGGAGTGGGATTCTTTACAGAAGCAAACGAAGATAATGAAGATCCTGACGTAGAGAGCACTCCACAAGAGCGGTTCCAGACAAAAAACAACCGCTCGGCGTTCCCACGCCTAGAGTTGCCGAGCCCAATTGCCGGTCCACCACGAGGCGCACGAAGGACACGAAGTGGCAGAAACATTTCGGCTTGTTGTGGAGACAGCCGTGTCGGCTGCGACTAAAGACGAAATACGCGCCGTGGATACTTTCGCCGCTGACACTCGGCGCAAAGAAACTCGAGCAATCTACCTGGCGGCGTCCGAAATGAGTCGTTTGATTTTGATTTGTTTTATTCGGCCCTAAGTTGAGGACAGAAAATAAAAGGCAAGCCCATGCGCAAAGAAAAACTCAAAGCCAATTTCAAGAGCAATCGTTCAGTCCCAAGTCGAGAAACCTCGCAGCGACAGGATGTGTCGACAAAACACAACAAACAAATTGCGCACCAGGCGCCAGTTCGCCGGGCCGCGAGCAAAGGCCGCGGCTTTTGATCAATCCGATTATCTCAGGAATTGGGGGGTAACTGCGTCGGTTGCCGTTAATTGGTTGGTCGGGCGAGTCGCCTGCCTCTACAACAACGTGACGTTGTATCCAGTTGAAATCCGCAGCAATGCCATACAACGCCAGCTGGTTCAGATCTCCGTCAACAATGCCAGTGCGGCTCGCACCTCAACACTCAACCGCTAACCAGACCGCAAAGCGTTTCTCCCTTGACCTCTGATATCTTCCTACCTTCGGCCTTGGACCAGGTTAATGATGATGATGACGACGGCAATCACGAGGATGAGGTGGATGAGCCCGCCGCCAACGTGGCCGATGAAGCCGAGAAGCCAGAGCACGAGCAGAATAACAACGATAGTCCAGAGCATGGTGTTCCTTTCGATTTATTGAATTAGCCGCTATTGCGACACAAGGCCGTGATTTGATCAAGCAAAAGATCGACATAAGCGCTCCCCTGAACGTCTTCGCTCTCCGCCCTTATCCCTTACCGATCCACTCCAATCCTGTCTTAAACAGGTACGGAATACTCAAATCGATGGTCATACCGCGTGACACCGGAAATATTAGAACTGGAAAATAATTGCGGCCGACACGTTATGCTCGTTCAGGGAAACGTCGTGAGTGCCAGTGTAACTGGGGAAGTCCGGTAAATCGGCGCTGTGAGTGTGAATGCTACCCAGATCAACGAATTGGTACTGCAATCGCGCACTCCAGTGAGGAGTGATGGAGTATTGCAGCCCCCCACCAACCATCCAGCCAACATTGGTGCCTGATCTGGAACCAATTTCATGGTCGTGAGGCGATCCTAGAAAATCGGCGATATCCTGATTGAAATCGATATCACCGACAGCAAGACCACCGGTCACATACGGCAGCCACTTGCAAAAGGCGTAACCAATCCGTGGACCGAAGGTGGCCAGATAATTCGTCTTGAGAGAGGTCTGCACCGTATAAGTATTGTCGTATTGAGGAATCGTGAAAATGTCGGAGGCATCCGACTTTCTAAACCAGAGATAACCGCCCGTGCCTTCCACACCCAAAACCAGATGGTTTTGAAACTCATAATTATAACCGATCAGGCCGCCCAGCTCTGCGCCGCTGGCATTCAAATCACCCGGGCTATGCGCCTCGATCGCCGCCTTATCTAATGGAGCGACGGCGATCCAACTGCCGGTCAGGTCGAGATTGATATCGGTGGCGGAGTATTCGTATCCGCCAAAACCGCCGACATAAAACCCGGTCCAGTTAACTGGGCAAGCTGCCGTCATTGGCGCGACCTGTTTCGTTTCCGTCCCGCTCGGGAGCGATTCGGGGCCGGCCAAAGCGACCAGGGCGATCGCGTTTACAACGCAGCAAAAAATCAACAGACGGGTTAAGGCCTTCATTGAGTCAACCGTCATGAGAAAAGCGAGAGGCGTCAAGGTAATGAACCTGATTGCATGACGAATTGTAGGGCAACCGCGTCGGTTGCCGGGTAAACTCGCCTTAGCGATTTGCTGGCTAGCCAACCGTAACGAAATGAAGGCTTGTCAGCGTTCTGTGTTTCAGCGTTTCAGCGTTTCAGTTTTTCAGAAAAGCGTCCGTTCAGTCCCGAGCGTGCGATTCCGAAGGTGGACTGGTTAACATATCTGCAGTGGCCGGCAATGATCGCCACCCTGCTTTCGACCTGGCTCGTCGCCGCGCAAACAAAATTCCACCGGCAGTGGGGCTTCTGGGTTTTTATTGTGAGCGACATTCTTTGGACGGCGTGGGCGTTACACGATCACGCCTGGGCACTCGTCGTCTTGCAATTCGGTCTCGTCATCCTGAACATTCGCGGCGTCGCCAAGAACAACTCGGCGTCGTGACGTTGCGCGTTGAGCCTCGTAGCTATGGCGAAGCGTCCTGAAAGATTGTGGAAAAACACGCCGGCATAGCACATGAGCTAAAAGTTCGTGGGAACGGCGGCCTTTGCACCGGAGCGCTGCCAAAAGCTGGCTTCGGCGTTCGCAGCTACGAAAGAAAAAAGCGCGGTAAAACCAACCCGAGAAAATCGCTTAAGCCGTGGCCGATCATATTTGCAACCAAATCTCGCCGCCAGAGGTAGTAAACGGTGGCGATTGTTCCCAGCACGAACGCAATGATGACATTCGGGAGTCCGCCGGTCCAGTGGACGGTCGCAAAAATCACCGTCGGAATTGCTGCGGAAACGAGGCGGCCACAGCCAATCGCTTCGAGGCGTTCGATCGCATAGCCACGGAAAAATAATTCCTCCACGATCCCCGCTCGGATCACCATCAGCGTCTCGAGCCAGATTGGGATCTTATTGAATTCGCCGGAGCCGGGTCCATGTCCGTAACCAGTAAATTGAATTACGATCCACGCAGTGACACCGCAAATGCCAGCAAGAACGCATCCCTGCTTCAGCGATTGACGCCATGGTGCGACACCCAGACGGATCGAGCGGAGCGACAATCGTTCACCGAAGCGGATCAACACAATTAGCAAAGCAGCCATGATCCAGACGGCGATCTCTCGGCAAACGTTAGCCTTGATTGAGTCGGCGGCGCCAACGGCACGGAAGCCGAACCGGAGCACGATAAATCCGAACAGGGAGATAAACAGACCCAGCCAGGTGAACGGGGAGATTTTCGAGCGCATCAAATCAGAGCAATGCTTACCATTACCGTGGTTCGTTTCATCTTCCTGGTTTTGATTCGTAACCAAGGAGGACTAAGGGGACCGGGTTGGACTCACAAGCTTTTCCGATATCAAGCAACACGAGCGCATGCCGCGGATATCTAGCCGTTAGTGGATCTGCAACAACAACTCTCTGCGGGAAGCTGCTGAACATTCGCGGTGTCTGCAAAAATGGCTGGGCAACGTGACACGTCGTAGTCGCCTCGCTATGTCGGGACGTGCTGAAAGTTTTGGAAAACGCACGGCGGCATAGCGCCTTCATCGTAATCCTTTGCGATTACGGCGTGACAAGTAGCGCCGTGCTACAACTTGACGTGACTTTGCATTCAACCGTAACCGTCGAATTCTCTAAAAATGAAAATTCAACCCGGCCCGAACCATGTGGCCAGTCGTATCGCCGCCAATACGATCGGGACCAAGATTCTGGCCTTGAAACACCACCGGCCCGCTCAGGTTTTCGCGATCAAGGCTAAAGTACAAATACTCGGCCTTGATTGACCAACGACAGTTGATCTTGCGCTCGATCCCGCCACCCACCGTGTAGCCCCAATTAAAATCCTGATGATCGGCATCGAAAATCGTCCGGTCCTGTGGATCAAACACGTGGACATAATAATTCAGCGCGATGCCGCCGCCGGTCCCGTAAATCAGCCATTTGTCCAGCGCGACACCGACTCGGCCCCGAAAGGTGGCAAAAAAATCGCTGCTACTTTCGCCCTTTTCGAAATCGACCCGTGACCCGCTGCCGTCGAGATTCATATAGCCGAGCTCGATCTCTGGTCCGAAAACGAGGTAGTGCCACTGCCAGTTGTAACCGGCCAGGCCGCTGCCGGAGAAACCAGCTTCGTGATAACCATAGGCGATCCCTCCCACTTCATGATCTTCGCTGTGACCGAACTGGCCACCAAGGTTCGCGCCGGTATAAAAACCGCTCCAATCGCAAGTGGGCGGCACGTGGGGCGCGACTTCTTTCATATCTTTGCCGCTAGGCACAGGTTCCGGGCCGGCGAAGGCAACGGTGGTGAATGCGAACATCGTTGCGGCGAGACAAAGTAATGTCCTCATTTCTCCCTCTAGCGGCCGGGTAGAGACAATGTCAATCCAATAGTGGACCGCCGAGGGTAAAGGACTCCCATCCAATAACCGTAACTACAAGCTACGGGCCGCCTTGGCCAAGGTCCAAACTGGACGGTCCACGATGTGACGCGTTGTAGCCGTCTCGCTGTGTCGAGCTGCTTCCGTAAAGATCGCGCTGATCTCGCTCGCGCGGCTCAGTTTGGATAGATCGATTGGTTAGCGATCGTAGTCGTCGCGCTTTAAGTGAGTGCCTGTGGCGGCGTCGGCATCCGGATTGAAGACATATTCATAATTCACAATCAAATCAAACTGGCCGGCCACCGGTTTTCCATTGTTCAGCGCGGGAGTGAATTTTGCGCTCTTCAATGCCTTCAACAATAACGGTCCCCAGCCGGAGTCTGCTGGCGACTCCGCTTGGATTTTCGTGCCAGTGACATTTCCCTGGGCGTCAACGTCCGCTACCATGATCGCGCTCGGGTGAACCCCCGGACGAAGATGGATGTCGGAGTCATACTGTGAGTTCCGCAGTTTGCGACGGAACTCTGCGCTGCTCGAAATCATTTGCGGCTGGACGTAGTTCCTGAGGGCCGCCGTTTTCGTTTTGTCAGCAGTAGTGAGGGTGACGGCAATCACCGGCTGATTGCCGCTAAACATGAAAAAGGCGGTGCCGCCAACAATAACCGGAACTTCTCTTCCGCCTACCATCGCTGGTTGGAACCGTCCATGTCGCAATGCGGCCAATAAAGCAGTCCGAAATTCGCTGGCATCGTTCGGTCCGTAAAGTTGAAGATGGTCCGGTTTGCCATCGGCCCCGACCTCGCAATAAAACGGAATTGCAGCCTGTCTTTTCGCGGCTTTCGCTTTCGCCGGATAATGCAACTGGGAAGCAACCGAATCAGGACCGTTCACAATCAGAGCCGGGCGAATGTTGCTCTCGGCTTTGGCTGACGTCACCCCGGCTAAGGCGACCAGGATGGACACTAAGATGGGAGGGAGGGTTAAGATATAGGTGTGCTTGTGCATGGGAATGGAGTTCGTCGGGGGTTAACGTGAATCGGGGGGAGGGGAACGTGCCAATGATTGCGTAGCAATCGGAAAAATCAAATCGTAATCTTTAGCCTCTTGAACGCTTCCTTACCCGTGCATCTGGGGCAGCGGGTAACGGTCGTGCCCCGGGAAGTTTCAGATTGGATGTTTTTGAAGAACGGCAAATAAATGGGCGGGTATACAACCCGCGTGCTCTACGCGCGGCTCTCGCCGGAAGACAGGGCTGAGTTCGACAAGGAAGCGGAATTCAAGATCGAATAGGGACCCGGTATGAAATTTTTGAGAATGAAGATCGACAACGCGAAATTTTTATCATGGCGGCATTGATGGCCGCGACTGCAATTGGTTTCTCCGGATGCGCGGGTGGCGGCGGCTATTATGCGGCAGGGTACGGCCCGGGTTATTATGCGCCCGATTACGGTCCGTACTACGGCTACTACGGTTACGGGGGAAATCCGTATTGGGGCGGGGGTCCGTACCGTGGCACCGCGATTGTTGTCGGCGGAGCGCGCACCGCGGTTATTACGGCGGGCAGCGGAGATAAAAGAAAAAACTGAAAAGCTGAGCGTGGAGGTTAGCCGGTCGGCGAGGCGCCTAAGCCGAGCTGGAAACTGAGGATCAATTCCTTCGCTGCCGAAGGATTTTGCGAAGTAGCGGCGGGACTCAGCGGTTCCTCCAGAATCGTGGACCAGGCCGGAGGCAGACCCCACGCGTGCTCCAATCGTTCAAAGCCCATTGTCCATTCTGGAAAATCGCGGTGCTGACGTTCTTCCGTGAGCAGCACGGTGACAGAAGCATGCCGTGGGTCGCGTTTGATGATGGCAAAACAATCTCGGACCGCTTTTTCGGGTCCCTCAAGCAGCTGCAAAAATTGTCCTTCGTGGAAAAGCAACATGCCGGTTATCGCGCGCGGCGCATTATTGCTGCGGCTCTTTTCGACTAGATTAAACAAGTCATCCGGCCAAAAATCTTGCGTTGCGGTGCTGCTGTAGAGGAATTGGAATATCATTGACGCTGAAACGAGCATGTCTTGCGCCTTCTCGCGGGGGGCGGCATGAAGGGGAGAAAGAAAGAATTAGGAAGGGGCGCTTGCAGCACGGTTAATTGTTATTGGTTATCGGTTAATGTGGGACGACGAGAAATTTCGGATTTCGGAATGTTTGCGGAAAAGGCTGAAAAGGTGTTCAACGCAGCCGCTTTCACTTTGCGCTTCAAATCGGGGGCTTGGACATCTACTCTTCGACTTATGTCTATCCGCACTCATTTTCGTTCTCGCATGAAAACTCATATTCTTCTCATCTCGTTCGCCCTTGCCGTCGCTTTTCCTTCGCTCGTTCGGGCTGATAAGCCTGAAGTCCCGGACGAAGACGAGGTGAAGACGCTCACCGAAAATTCCCTGACCTCTTTCGGTAAAGGGGTTAAGAAGAAGGATTTCTCCAAGTTCTACGACGATATTGCGGTGGTCTGGCAGAAACAAACGAGCCCGGAAAAGCTGAAGGAGTTGTTCAAAGACTTTCTCGATAAAGACGTCGACCTCCCGGCGATAGTCAAAGAAAAGGAACCAGTCTTTAATCACCCCGCTGAGATTGGCGAGAACGATGTCCTGGTGATCAAGGGATATTATCCAACCACTCCACACCGGGTGATTTTTACTTTGAAATACCTGCAAGAAGAGGACGAGTGGAAGCTGGTCGGGATCACGGTGGATTTGGCAGAGTGAGGGGGAAGTTGAGAAGAGGTTGAGAAGTTGAGGGGAAGTGGGGAGGTTGAGGAGTTGAGTAGCTGACATCAGCGGTCAGAAGTCAGAAGTCAGATCCGAATTGCGGAATGAATCTTCGTTCACTTCGTTTCCTTCTGTGAATAATCCGAATTCGATCGTGGTCTTTAGTCGCAGCCGACACGGCTGCCTCCATAACAGCCGAAAAGGTTTCGCCACTTCGTGTCCTTCGTGCGCTTCTGTAAAGAATCAGACGGATTTAACAGAAGGTAACGAAGGAAACAAAGATGGGCTCGGCAACTCTAGGCGCGGGAGCGCCGGGCGATTATTTTTTTTGCGGAGCACACTCTACGTCAGGATCTTCGTTCACTTCGTTTGCTTCTGTTAAAATTCCGGGCGGGGACGAGGGCGCTTGACGAAGGTCGCCTCGCCTCTTAGATCACCATTGTGAACTCCTTAACCCGTTCCGCGGTCGTCTTTTTTGTTCTGAACACGTTCGCTCTATTGGCGTGGGCCGGTCCGGAATCCCTCCCGAGCGATAAAGAGATGAAGCAAGTTGCGTTGGCACCGGCTCCCGGCTGTCCGGATTGGAGCGGTTTCTATGTCGGTGGATTTGGCGGTTACGTGCGGAGCGATGTCGGTCGTGACTTGTCATTGTTCGGTGGCTGGGATCCTTCCCTAACGACATCGGCCCTCAACGCCGGCACGCGTGATCTCGACTTCGACGGCGGCGAAGCTGGCGGCCTGATCGGTTATAACTTTCAAGTTCAATCATTGGGTGCTCGGGGTCGAAGGAACGGGCGCGCATCTTTGGGCGCGCGATTCATTTACCGATTCCGCAATTCCATACGGCCCGAATACTTTTCGGATGAGCAGTTCGTTCAAGACCGATTATCTGGCGACGTTTGGAGGACGCATTGGCTACGCCTTTGCCGCTGGCTGCCGTATGTCACTGGCGGAGCGGCCGTCGGCAATCTCGATTACAAGCAGGTGCTTATTTTCCGGCCGGTAATCCCGATGTATATCGAATCGGGACACGGGGAGGATATGAATCTCGGTTGGATGGTTGGTGGCGGGCTGGAATACGCCCTAACGAAACACTGGAGCCTCCGCGCCGATTACAAGTATGTCGATCTGGGTCATGTCGGTTTTAGAAGTAACTTTGGTGACGGCGGCGGCGCGGCCGCGACTCAGCGGGCTGACCTAACAGAACACAACGCCACGTTCGGAATTGTTTTCCAGTTCTGAAGCGAGTCGTTACGGCGGGACAGGGACGGTAAGAAGACGGAACTGCACGCTACTTCTTACCTCTCGCCTCTTCGCTCCTCACTCCTAACCCTCAACTTCTTCTCAACTCCCCAACCTCTCAACCTCTGCTGATGTTTCTTGAGAACGACCGCCGCAGGTGCGCAGGCGCACGGTCGATTCCCGCTTCAAGGGCGGCGCACAGCGTTGCTTTATGCAGAAACGGTGTTAGCGCAGATTATGGACTCAAGGGAATCACGAACAAACGATCACAAGCAACCAATCGAGGTTAAATCGGTAAAGGAGATTCTGGAGCCGACAGCTTCGGTCGAAACCAGAGCGTCGGCCGAGTCGGCCCTCGATGAATTGAAGACACAAGGTTCGGATTCCTCACCGGTAATCGATCCGGAAGGAATGCTGGTGGGCAAAGTGTCCAAACTTCAAATTACCCGTGGCGTGGGCGGGCGCGGTCACGACCCAAAAACTTCGCCAGTAGAGCCCGAGGTGGAACAGGAGGGTGCGGCTTATTGCTATGAGAATGAACCGATTGCCAAGGCAAAAGAGGTAATGGAGGCAGCAAAGGTCGATGAGATTTCCATAGTGAGTGAAGAGAAGAAGCTACTCGGAAAAGCGACCCGGGACGGGATCGAGAAAAAGAAAACGGATCGCAACTAAGGGTTGAAGGAAGAACTGAAAGCTGAAAAGGGAATTGCGGATTACGGAATGAATCTTCGTTAACTTCGTTTCCTTCTGTTAATAATGAATTCGATCGTTGGTCTTTAGTCGCAGCCGACACGGCTGCCTCCACAACAGCGGAAATGTTTTGCCACTTCTGCATAGAATCAGAATTCGATCGGCTTTAAAGCCGAGCCGGGCTGGCATTTCAACTTCGTTTTCTTCTGTAAAGAAATTCTGGGCGATCAGAAGATCCGCAGCGATGTGATTCGAAACGTTGTATCTTGTTGTCTAACCAATTTCCATGGCTTTCAAAGTGACAGAACCTGAGTTTGACGTCGTCATCGTTGGCGGCGGCCCCGCCGGGTTAAGTGCGGCACTCGTCCTCGGACGTTGTTTACGAAAAGTGCTGGTGTGCGATGCCGGCAACCCGCGCAACAAACCTGCCAAAATTTTTAACGGTTATCTTTCGCGCGACGGCTCTTCCCCGGCTGAGTTTCTCGAAATCTCGCGGGCCCAACTCGAGAGATACCGGGACAGCGTCCAGTTGCGAAACGGCGTGGTGAAAAAGGTGACAAGGAGTAACGGTCTGTTCACGTCTACGCTGGAAACGGGCGAAAGCTTCACGTCCCGCATTCTTTTGATTGCGACAGGTGTGATCGATGAATTACCGAAGATCGATAACTTGCCGTCGTTCTACGGCAAGACCGTCCACAGTTGTCCTTATTGCGACGGTTGGGAAGTGCGGGGACAAAAGCTGGTGGTTGCCGGCGGAAGCCAGGAATCGGCCGACCTCGCGATCGAGCTTCTGTTGTGGAGCAAAGATGTAACGCTCTGCACCAATGGCCCACTGGATTGCGATCGGAAGACAAGAAAAACGCTCGAGCGACTCCAGATTCCCGTCATTGAAAAGGTGATCAAAGCCCTGGAGGGAAAGGACGAAAAGCTGTCCGGTGTGCGATTTGACGACGGAACAATTTTACCCTGTCAGGCTCTGTTTTTCTCACCGGGTCAATATCAACGTTCGAAGTTGGCGGAGAAATTAGGATGCGATTTCTGCAAAAATGACAATTGCATTCAGTGCCAAGAGGGAGCTCGGACAAATGTTCCCGGGGTCTATGCCGCGGGTAATTGCAGTCGGGGTATTCAATTGGTCATCGCGGCCGTGGCGGAAGGAATGGAGGCGGCGTTTACGATCAACAATGACTTGGTTGAGGCCGACGCCGAGTCAGGCGCGTTGAAAAGTAAGAAGTAAGAGGATTTAACAGAAGGTGGCAAAGGAAGCGAAGGGCGGTTCAGTCACGCACCGTCGTTCACTTCTGTTGGGAAATTGCAGCGAGGTCGCAACATCAACTTAAAAATTCGGCGACGGGTTCGATCGGCTTGATGTGGGTGCAGAAGATTTTGAACGCGGCCAGAATGGGAACGGCGAGAATGATACCGACAATTCCCCACATCCAGCCCCAGAAACTGAGCGACAGGAGAACCATGACCGGATTCAGGGTGAGCGAACGGCCCATGACCCACGGCGTGACAAAGTTTCCTTCAAGCGCAGCGAGAAATATATAAACCGCAGGAAAGATCAGTGCGTAACCGAGACTGTCGAAGCTAAGGACGGCGCCGAGTGTCATACAAACAATTCCAGTCATCGCGCCGAGATACGGAACAAAATTGAGGATCGCGATCATGGCGCTCCACATGAGAGGATTTGGCAGCCCAAGCAAACCGGCCGCGGTGCCGACGACGATACCGAGCCCGATGTTGATTGAGGTGACGGTGAGAAGGTAGCGCGAGACATTTGTTTCAATCTCATTGGCGATCGAGACGGCGCGTTTCTTGTCGCCTAGCGTTGGCAGCATTTTGATGAGTTTGGTTAGGAAAACGCCATCGTACGCGAGCAGAAAATAAAGCAGGATGACGAGCATGACTGTGCTTACGATTAATTCCGGGGTGCGGAGAAAAAGAATATCGGCGATGGGGTGACGTTTGACTTCGACGGCGGCTTTGGCCTGCGGTTCGGACGGAGAAGTAATCTTTTCGAGTTCGCCGCTGGCCTTGGTCACATTTTGGATCGATCCGCGGAGCGGGACCAATTTCGACTGAAACTGATGCAAGCTATAAGGCGCTTTCTCCAGCCAGCCGGCTGCTGGTGCCGCGAGAAAGGAAACGCCGTAACCGATCAGTCCCAAAAAGCTTAGCAGGATAATGGCAGCGCTTAAGGCGGGGGGAATATGCAGACGCGCGGCGGCCCGAACCATCGGCCTTAGCAGATAACTCAGGAGCAGCGCCATGACCAAAGGCAAAAGAAGCGAGCGCATGAAGTAGATCGTGTAAAAGAGCGAGAGTATGAAGATGCCGGTGAGTGACACAGACCGAACATCGAACGGACGGCGCATCAACTCGTGCAAATGGAGACGTGGATGCGGCGGCGGGGAGTCGGGTTGGCCGTTAGCGCCTTGGCACCATCCGGATTCGCCAAAGATGGTGGGCGAACGGGAGCGGACATAATCAAGATTGAATCGCGTGTGGTCGACAGTTCGCGGGCAATCTCGAAAGGAAGAACTAAGAATTAAGGAGGACGAAGGCGGGGAAAATGGCTGCTGCGCATCGCTATTGCAAAAGCATTACGCCACAGAAAGAATCTGGAGGCAGATCTTCGTTTGCTTCTGTAAGAATTCCGGACGGGCAACGGGAAAGGCGGCAGTAGGAAATCGTTGAAGAGTTGACGCCGTTTTTTCACCGGCATAGCCTTGGTTCAATGTTCGACCGATCTGCACGGTGTACCATCGCTCTCGCGCTCTGTCTTTCGGTCTGCGGCCATTGGTACTGCCTGCAATCCATCGCGTGGGCGACCATGATCGCGAACTACTCGCAGAGTTGTTCTTTTAGCCGCGCCCTTGTGAAAACGTTCGACGGCAATCATCCCTGCGACCTGTGCAAGCATATCGCCAAGGCCAAGGAGACAGAAAAGAAACAGGACAAGCACACCTCGACCGACAAGACAGATTTGTTCTGCGTCACCGGACAAAATTTTTCACTGCCGGCGTTTGTTTCCTTCGATTATCCCGGCTTCACTCACGTTTCGATGTCCAGCTGGCGACAGCCGCCAACACCTCCTCCGCGCCGACTAGGCGTTTAGTTCACGGCGAAAAATAGAACGGCCCCGCGCATGTGCACGATTTGCCGTCATTCGCATCGATCCGGCCGGACCGATTTTTGCCACGGCCCTGGCCTAACTGTGGAGGAATTTTATGCAAAGATTTTGTTGGTGTTTTTTCATTCGATTGGCCGCGTGTGCACTTGCCCTGGCGATGCTGGCGTCCGTGTCAACGGCCTGCGGTTGCGCCTGTGGGTGTGACATTTTTGAAGTGGGGACGAGCTCGATGTTTCCGAACGGGCCAGGCGGGATGGCCTTTGTCGACTACGACTTCCAAGACCAAAACAAAAATTGGAGCGGGACGTCGACTGCACCCGCTTCGCACAACGATGACAAGGAAATTAAGACGAGCTTTACCGATTACGGCCTTCAGTATTTGTTCAATCCGAGCTGGGGCGTTCAGTTAGAGGTGCCGTACGATTTCCGATCTTTCACGACCAAGACCGATTCCGGGAAACTGGTGACGGATCGATGGAGCCAATTTGGTGATGTGCGGATTGAAGGTCTTTACACGGGGTTTTCCGAGGATCTTTCGGCCGGAGTGAATCTGGGCACGAAACTGCCGACCGGTGATTACAAATTCGATCCTCGGCGTGTCGACCGCGATACGCAGCTGGGGACAGGCAGCACCGACATCTTGATGGGTGGGTTCTATCGCCATCACGTGAGTGCTCAAGCAAAGCTCTATTGGTTCGTACAGACTGAGTTGGATCTACCAGTGCTAACGCAGGACCATTATCGACCAGGCCTTGCCCTGGATAGCGCGCTTGGGATGTACTATAGCGGCTGGAAAATCGGCCGGGTGAAAGTGTCGCCGGTCGGACAGGTCATTATCTCCGAGCGCACAAGCGATGGCGGAGGAGCTTCTTCTCATCCGGTTGCTTCGGGTTTTCAACGCGTGTTGATGTCGCCGGGACTCGAAGTCGATGTTCACCCGCTAAAGTTCTATGCCGACGTAGAGGTTCCGGTATATCAGAACTTCGTGGGCAATCAGGTGGCGGCGCCGGTTTTAATCAAAGCGACAATTTCGTACGCGTTTTGACGTGCAGCGGACGGAAGACAGAAGATGGAAGTCAGAAGTCAGAAGTCAGAAGTCAGAAGTCAGAAGTCAGAAGTCAGAATGAGTGACACTTCGTTTCCCTGTGTTAAGAATCAGAATCCAATCGGGGTTTTAACAAAAGGTAGCCAGAAAGCAGCGGTGGGCTCGGCAACTCTAGGCGCGGGAGCGCCGAGCGGTTATTTGCTTCAAAGAATCAGATTCGATCGTTGGTCTTTAGTCGCAGCCGACACGGCTGCCTCCACAACACCCAAATGTTTTTGCCACCTCGTGTCCTTCGTGCGCTTCGTGGTGACGTCCTGTTCGGAATTAGAATTGGGTTTTTAGTCGCAGCCGGCACGGCTGCCGCCACAACAGCCGAAATGTTTTGCCACTTCGTGTCCTTCGTGGTGACGTTCTGTTCAGAATCAGAATTTGGTTTTTAGTCGCAGCCGACACGGCTGCCTCCACAAGAGCACAAATGTCTGTCACTTCGTGTTCTTCGTAATGGATGAATCAGAAGTCAATAAAGCCGGGGAACAAGGCGCCAGGGCGTGTGTTGTTGATAGGCACGATAGCGGTCGCCAAATTCCGAGAGCAGAAAGGATTCTTCGGCGCGGATCCGGATGATGATAAAGAGCGTCATCGCGGCGGTCAGAAGCAGGCCGGCCACGCTACGAAAGACCAGCGCCCAGCCGATCATCGCCAAGAGCGCGCCAAAATAACTCGGATGCCTA
The DNA here is from genome assembly GCA_963846065.1 of uncultured Verrucomicrobiae bacterium. Taxonomy (GTDB): domain Bacteria; phylum Verrucomicrobiota; class Verrucomicrobiia; order Chthoniobacterales; family UBA10450; genus DASPUI01. Next base: position 74,284 of record CAWJUP010000004.1, on the reverse strand, counting down.
ACGAATCGATAAAAACCGTCCGTTTTGAGTTGGTGATCGGGCTGGACCGCGACGAAAACGCTGAACCGATTCCCAAGCTCGAATACGGTCGCGACCCGGATATATCCGCCGAGCGCGGTCACGATCAATCCGAGGTAGCGAACGATGTCGCCATCGATCGTCCAGATGTTGAGCCGATCGAGCCGCGGCGGTAACCAGGCAAAGGCGAGACCAAGGACGAGGACAGGCAGAAAGATCCAGCGGCTGGCAGGATCTTCGCGAGTGCCAACTCCAAGACTGCTGCTGCCCGAAAAACCGTAACCGAGCGCGCCGGCCAGGCTAAGCAAAACAATCCCAATGCGGGCGGGGTGAGAAAAGAAGCTTTGCCAATTGTTCAGTCCCCAACCCCAAATCACGATTGCCAGGAACGGAAGAATGCCGGCGATGGCGAAAGCAAGGTTCCGGGCGATTGCTCGGGCGTTTGATATTCGATGTCCGACGTTCGATTTCAGTGTTTTGGATTTTCAGTGTTCAATTAGTGGGTATTATTGGTGGGAATGAAACCTTACGGGTGCGTTGTGATGATTGCCACCCTCTGCGCAATAGGGATTGTCGTAGTTGCGGCGGCGGTGAAGCTGGCAATGCGGGGCTAAGAGGCAGGAGGCAGGGGACGTCCAGTCCGGCGACGTTAAACGTGAGCGGAATCAACGTCGATCCGAGTGACGGAATTTTTTTGGGCGATCAGCGAGCAGGCAAACAAAAGAGAAGACTGCGGACTGGGAACAAGCGATTGCGAATTTCAGTGTGCCAGCGATGCCGACACTTATCAAAACTGCCGGCGGTCGCGTCGTCGTTGGCCGCGGACTATAAGGTAACTGATTCGGCTACGCGTTCCGGCCGCGGCGTCGAAGGACGCGGGCGATAATGACTAATCCGAGACCGAGTAGTCCGATCGAGCCGGATTCTGGGACGTTGGTGACGGCGAAGTTGTTAAAGAAGATGTCGTTTTGCGGATAGTAGGTGGCAGTGGAACCATAGTAGACGTTAAAGCCAGTCACGTCGCCGGGAGAGTTAGCGGTCAGCGTCACCAGATCCTGAGTGCCCGCCCCCGTAGTGAGCATCAGGTGCGCGGACAAATGAGTGGCATCGACCTGGGTGAAGGTGAGGGTGTAGAGAGCGTCGGGATAGTAGTCGAACGAAGTATAATTGACGCTGGAAAGGGTAACCGTGTCGTTCAACGTGAGGTCCAAATGCTCCGGCGAACCGCCGATGAAAAGGCCCCCGAGAGTGGTACCAAAAACGGAAGCGCCATTAATGAGTATGCCTTTGGCGCCATCGCGATAGTTGTCGGCAATTTGCACACTGAAGCTCTGACCGGGCAAAAGAACGCCGCCGGTGAAGTCGCGAACGGCGCTGACGCTCGCACCGGACACATTGCCGGTGGTGTTGGCGTAAAGGCCGAAAGCGCGACCGTCGGTGTCGATCTGCGGGTTGACGCCACTGGCACCGGCATCGCCGATAAATGTACCGGCGAAGTGGTTGGCATCGCTGTTGTTGGTGATCTGCCAGCCATCAAAGCCGTATCCGCCGTTGCTACCGTTAACCCAACCGGCGTCGTAAGCGGGATCGGCTGCGGAATCTAAGGCGGATGAGGCCGCAATTGCATGCCCGGCGGCGGTCAGAAGCAAAAAAAAGACGGCAAAACACGTTTGTGCGGATCGAGAAGACATGGGAACCCGGAGGGACTAGAGAATTAAAATGAGGATTTCAGAAGGAAACTGGCCCCGATGTGTAACAAGAAGGACAAAAAAAGCAAGTCGCGAACGATTTACTTGGAACTTGGTAAAAACTCGGGAACACTTACCGCCGAATGGCTGTTCGGCTGCGGGTCGTTCTAACGGTTTTTCTGCTGGTGGCGTTGGTCGTCGTCGTTTCGGCGGCGGTCACGTTCTGGTTTGGTAACCGCGTTCTCCGGGCACATCAACGCGAGCAAATCCGGCGAGACGGCATCCGCGCTCTGTCGCAGTTGGAGTCGGTCCTAAAAGACGCCGAGACCGGTCAGCGCGGGTTTGTCATCACCGGCGACGAATCTTATTTGCAACCGTTCAATGTCGCCTCGCAGGTTTTGCCGGAAAGGCTCGCAGAATTGAGCAGTTACCCATGGGTCGATCTCAATGCAGACGAAATCGAACAGGTCGAGCATGTGATCGAGCAAAAAATGGCGGAGATGCGAACAACGATCGACGCCCGGCGGAACAGCGGCTTCGAGGCCGCCGCCGCAATCGTTAGGCAAGGGTCGGGCAAGCAGTTGATGGATCAGCTGCGGTCCGACGTGACACGGATGCAGGAGAAGCAGCTCGCTGCGCTCAAACAGGATGTGCAATCGAGCGATCGACTGACCCGGACCCGGACCGCGGCGTTTTTAATTACCGCGATCATCAACGTCTCGGTCCTGGCATGGGCTTACCGGCGGATCGCCGAAGCGTTGAAGCAGCGCGATTCGGCTTTGCGCGAGTCGAACTGGCGCGGGTACGAGCTGCAACGGCAGAAAGACCTGCTCAGCGTCACGCTCAGCAGCATTGGCGATTGCGTGATGGTCACCAACACCGAGGCGCAGATCACATTTATGAATCCAACCGCCGAAGCGCTCACCGGTTGGAAAGAAAATGAGGCGATTGGCCGGCCGATCACCGAAGTGTTTCGGATCATCAACGAGCACACCCGGCAGCCGGTGGAGAACCCGGTCGACAAAGTCATGAAGCACGGAGTGATTGTCGGCCTGGCCAATCACACCCTGTTGATTCGAAAGGACGGCAGCGAAGTACCGATCGATGACAGTGGCGCGCCGATCCGTGGTGCAAAAGGCGAGATTCGCGGCGCGGTTTTGGTGTTTCGGGATTTTTCCGAACATAAAACGGCTGAGCGCGAGTTGCGTGTGGCCAAAGAAGCGGCCGAAACGGCGAACAAGGCGAAAGACCAATTTCTGGCCATGTTATCGCACGAACTGCGGACTCCGCTGACGCCGGTCCTGGCGACGTTGAATCTTTGGGAAGCGAGCGAAGATGTTCCATCGTCGTTGCACGCCGATGTGCAAATGCTGCGACGAAGCATCGAGTTAGAGGCGCGGATTATCGATGATCTGCTCGATCTGACCCGAATTGCGCGCGGGTTGTTGTCGTTTTCCGCGGAAATTACCGATATCCATGCGTTGATCGAATTCTTGATCGGGCTTTCACAAAGCGAGCTGCAAAACAAAAATTTGAAAGTCAGGCTCGACCTCAAAGCGGAGCGAAATCACGTGTTTACGGATGCTGCACGCTTGCAGCAGGTCCTTTGGAACGTGGTCCGTAACGCGATGAAGTTCACCGAGAACGGAGGGGAGCTTACCATCGCGACAACTAACGACGGGGACAAGAATATCGATATCGCGGTCACCGATACCGGCATCGGCATGACTCCGGATACGATGGCGCGTTTGTTTACACCATTCGAGCAGGCCGACCGGTCGTTAAATCGCAGATACGGCGGACTTGGCCTGGGCATGGCCATTTCCAGCGCGCTGGTTGATTTGCTGGACGGGAAAATACGAGCGGAAAGTCCCGGCCTCGGTCAGGGGTCGACGTTTACGGTGACTTTCCCGACAGTCGATGGAGCAGCTCAATCGGGCGCCACCGGCCAAACGTCTCCGACAAAGCGCGGGAAAATGCATTTACTTTTGGTCGAAGATCATGTCGAAACGGCTCGAGCGTTGACCCGGTTGCTGGAGCATCGTGGTTATCAGGTGAACAGCGCAGCGACGATTGCGGCCGGCCTTGAGTCGCTCAATCACAATCAGTTCGACGTGGTCATTTGCGATCTCGGTTTGCCCGACGGCACTGGCATTGAATTGATCGAAAAGGTACGCCAGACCAGTCAGATCCCGGCAATTGCGCTGACCGGTTTTGGAATGCAGGAAGATGTTGAGCGCGCCTTGCGAGCGGGCTTTGACGTGCACCTGACGAAGCCGGTCAATGTGCAAAAACTCGAATCGACGATGTGGGCGATTACTGAAAAACTGAAAAACTGAAAAGCTGAAAGTCAGAAGTCAGAGTGACACTCGTTAACTTCGTTTGCTTCTGTTCAGAATCAGAATTTGGTAGCTAGTCTTTAGTCGCAGCCGGCACGGCTACCTCCACAATGGTCGAAAGGTTTTTGCCACTTCGTGTCCTTCGTACACTTCGTGGTGGTCGGCAAGCGGCACACGACGCGGTCCGCCTCCATCATGATTACGGCGTGACAAGTAGCGCCGTGGCGACACCGAACTGCTCTCTATTATATATAGAGACGACCCTAAAAATGGAAATTTAGCCCGGCCCGAAGGATGTGCCCGGCGGTCTCGCCATTGAAATTATCGATGAACGTACTCGGAGGCGGCGCTTCGCGTGGCGAAAAATTACGGATCGCTGCCGTAGGTTCATTCACTTCACCGCTGAAATCTTGCGCGTCGAGAGCGAAATAAAGGTATTCCACTTTGATCGACCAGCGGCAATTGAGTTTCCGCTCAATTCCACCGCCGACGGTATATCCCCAGGCGAAACCTTGAGCGTGTGAGTCGAATACTGATCGATCGATCGGATCCAAGACGCGCGTGTCGTAGTTGACGCCGATTGCGCCACCGGTGGCGTAGACCAGCCACTTGTCCAGCGCGACGCCAGCGCGGCCGCGGAAGGTGACAAAGAAGTCGCTATCGCTTTTTCCTAAAACGTCGGGCTCATCATGGTAGGTTCCGTTCCCGTCGAGGTTCATGTAACCGAGATCGATTTCGGGACCAATGACGAGCCAGCGCCACTGATAATTGTAACCGACCTGTCCGCCGCCAGCGAAACCGGACTCGCTATATCCCCACGGGGCGCCGAAATCGGTCTCTTTGTTTTCGCTATGACCAAATTGTCCGCCGGCATTGAGGCCAAGATAAAAGCCGGTCCAATCGCACTCCGGTAAAGGCGCCGGCGCGACTTCCTTCATTTCTTTGCCATCGGCGGGAAGCGATTCGGGGCCGGCGAAGGCGGCCGAGCTAACGAAGGCAAAAAATAGGGCAAACCAGCACGCGAACGATTTCATAACCGTGCACATTTCAAATGGGAGGCGGACTTTTGTCAAGACGAGGGAAAGCCGGGTGGTGTCCTACCAAATCAGGACATGCCGGAAGACGGCTCGACAGAGTCTCGGCCCACCGGAAACAGGAAAAATGGAGAGGCGATGGGACGACGATGGCGCCGGCGGCGGTTGAGCGTCTGTGCGGAGGACAGAAATCAAAGGACCGATCTTCAGGGTTTCAGCTTCTCAGCGTTTTCTGGGATTGGTGCGGTGTTCTGCTATCTTTCGGGCCATGCAAAACGTTCTTTGCTGGATGCTGTTTATCGCGAGCGCGAGTCGCGGGACTTTGCGGCCGAGTCGTTAACCGATCGGGTGGTGAAACAGGATGCGTTGTTCGAGGATTATTATCAGGCCGGTTTGAAAAATAATCCGGAGCGGGCAACGGCTTACGGCGATTATCGGTACAACGCGCAGCTCGCCCAGGTTTCGTTAGCCGAGATTTCTCGTCAACATGCCGAGGCTGACGATTTTCTCGTGCGGTTAAAGGCGATCCGGACCGATGGCATGACCGACAAGGATTTGTTGTCGCATCAGATCCTGGAGAATCAGCTCGAGCGCCAGGATGTAAATTTCGCGCTGAAAAATTACGAGATGCCGGTGAACCAGCAGAACGGCGTCCATACCCAACTGGCCGATCTGCCGAATGTTGCGCCATTCGATTCGGTAGCGCATTACCAGGACTATATTGCCCGATTGCATCAGATCCCGCGGGTCCTGGCGCAGACCACCGAAGTGATGCGACAAGGCGAGAAGGACGGGTTGATGCCGCCAAAGTTCATTCTGGAAAAGCTGCCGGCCCAATGCGACGGGATCATCGCGGCGAACCCGTTCCTGACGATCGCGACCAAGAAGTTCCCCACGGAATTTTCCGTCGTGGACAAGAAACGCCTAACGGATGAGATCACCAAGGCGGTGAACGACGAAGTGTTTCCAGCGTACCAGAAGTTTGCCGAGTTTTTGCGGAATGAGTACGCCGCGAAAGGCCGGCCCGCGTTGTCGGTGGAGACTTTGGCGAACGGTAAACGTCGTTACGCCGAAGCGATCAAGACCATGACGACGTTAGGCATGGCGCCGGCCGAAGTGCACGAGATCGGATTGAAAGAAGTGGAACGGATCACCGCGGAGATGACGAAGCTCGCACAGAGTCAGGGTTACAAGGACTTGGCAAGTTTCCGGGCGGCGATCAATGGCGATGCCAGATGGAAGCCGACGAGCGAGCAACAGATCCTAGACGATTATCAAAAGTACATTAACCAGATGGAACCGAAGTTGCCGGAGTTGTTCGGCTTGCTGCCGAAGTCGCCGGTAACGGTTGAGCCAATCCCGGATTTCGCGAAAGCGGCGTCCACTCATTATGTGCAAGGGACGCCGGACGGGAAACGGGCAGGGCGCGTGGTCGTCGCCGTGGCGGATCCGACCAAGCGGACACTGGTTACGGATGAGGCCGTGGCGTATCACGAAGGTGTGCCGGGTCATCATTTGCAGATCAGTATTGCGCAGACCCTGGAAGGATTGCCAAAATTCCGGTTGCACGGTTTTTATCCAGCTTATTCGGAAGGTTGGGCGTTGTATGCGGAGGAGTTGGGGAAGGAGATCGGGTTCTACCAGGATCCGGTGTCGGATTACGGGCGGTTAAACTCGGAGTTGTTCCGCGCGGTGCGGTTGGTGGTTGATACCGGAATTCACGACAAGAATTGGAGCCGCGAAAAAGTGATCGATTACATGCACGCGAACGATCTCAACGACGCGTTGGCGCAGACCGAGGCAGATCGTTACATCGCGTGGCCGGGGCAAGCGTTGGCCTACAAGATGGGACAGTTAACGATTCGGAAATTGCGCGACGAAGCGAAAGCGAAGATGGGGGACCAGTTTGATATCAAAGCCTTCCATGATGAAATTTTGAACGGGGGCTCGATGCCGCTGGATTTGTTGCAAGGGCGAGTTCATCGATGGATTGATGAGCAAAGCAGGAAGTAATAATTTAAAATTTTTATCCTTACTCTTTCCTTTGCGTGGCGGTCATCGAATTAAACGGAGATCGTCGGGTCAGTGAGAAAAAAGCCGCAGGCACCGTTACGCTTGCGGCTTTTTATCCTGGGCACCACAACAGTGTAAGGGGAGGCGTTTCAAAGCGGCTCAACTGCGAGCGGAGCCGCGACGGCTGTGGTACCAAGCCATAGACGAGGAAGCGACCGGGATTGGCAGGCAGGGTAGAATTTGCCGTCGCAAGTTTTCCTTCTCCCTTTTGGGTTCCGCGGCCCTGATTTTGCTCCCCAGTGGGTATCCAAAACCTGAACTTGTCACTGATCACACGTCACCGGTCACTCTTTTTATGAAACGGAAATTGAAAATCCTGGAGGTTGATGACGAGCCGATCATTGGAGAATCGATCGCCCTGGCGTTGGAAGCGCCGAATCGGAAGATTGTCGTGGCCAAGGATGGAAAAGAGGCTTTGTCGTTCGCGTCGAAAGAGAAGTTCGACGTCGTGATTACCGATCACCGAATGCCGCGCGCCGGCGGATTGGAATTGGTGCGCAAACTCCGGGCGAAGAATTATGACGGGAAGATCATTGTTCTCTCCGGCCATCTTTCCTCAGAGAACATCGGTCCGTATGAAGATCTCGATGTCGACGAAGTTGTCGGCAAACCGCTGCATTCGGAAGAACTGAAGCAGATCATCGAAGATCTGGAAGAATTCGGCGTTTGAAGAGAAAAGCGGAGAACCTGAATCAGCAAATCAGATCGGCTGAATTTCAGTATCGCTAGTTTTCTGACTGCCCGGCGATGCCGGTCCGGACGGGTTAGAAAGTTATTCGGACGGGGTTGAATATTCGCCTGGATCCTGCAACGATTACCGCTGATTCAATCGTGAGGATTCTGCGACAATTGCATCTTTATCTCGGCTGTTTGTTTGCGCCGATTTTAATTTTCTTTGCCGTGACCGGCTCGTGGCAGATTTTTAACTGGCATCAGTCGGACAAACGACCTGGAGGTTACGTCGCTCCCCACGCGCTGGCGTTTTTTTCGGACATTCACAAAGATGCGCATATTCCGCCCACCCGACGCAATAGCCCGGCACCCGTGCGGTATTTCATGTTTGCGGCGGCAGTTGGGTTGGTCCTGACGACGATCATCGGAGTGATTATGGCTTACCGATTCAGCCGGCGTCCGATCGTTGCGACTGTCTGCCTGGCGATTGGAATTTTTTTGCCGACAGCTCTTGTTTGGATTTATCACTGACCGTTGAGAGTGAAAAAAGTTTCGGCGGTTTTTTAGGGTCATGAACGAACGGATCCGTGGCGTGCTCGCGCCGGTGGTGACGCCGTTTCGGCCCGATTTTTCTCCCGACTCGGAACGATTCATCGCGCAATGCCGGTGGTTGATTTCGCAGAACTGCAGCCTCGCACCCTTTGGAACAACCAGTGAAGCAAACTCCATGTCGGCGGATGAACGGATCGCTCTACTTGAGGTTTTGCTCGGCGCCGGAATCGATCCATCGCGAATGATGCCGGGAACCGGCTGCTGTTCGATGACGGATACGATCAATCTGACAGCGCACGCGATTAAAAATGGATGTGCCGGAGTTCTGATTTTGCCGCCGTTCTATTATAAACCGGTCAGCGACGAAGGTCTTTATCGTTACTTTAGCGAAGTGATTCAGCGGGTGGGTGATTCGCGTTTACGAATCTATCTTTATCATATTCCACCGGTGGCGATGGTCGCCCTCACGCCGTCTCTGGTGGAACGTCTTTTGAAAGCGTACCCGGAAGCGGTTGCCGGGATGAAAGACAGCTCAAGCGATTGGAACAACACGAAGATATTTCTGGATCGGTTTGGAAAACGCCAGTTTGGCTCGGATTTCGACATATTTGTCGGCAGTGAAAGTTTTCTTTTGGACAACATGTGGCATGGTGGAGCGGGCACAATTTCCGCGACGGCCAATGTGAACCCGGCAGCGATTTACCGGCTATACTCCGAGTGCGAGAGCAGGGCGCTTGCATCCAGCGCATCTGTTCAAAGCCTGGAGGGACAACAGGCCGGGCTCGATCGGATACGCGCGGCCTTCGGCAACAGAAATTTCCCTTCGCTGGTTGCGGCGATTAAACAAGGCCTGGCCATTCAACGAAACGATCCGGATTGGGCCAGGGTCCGGCCACCGCTGGTTGAGTTGACCAACGAACAGCGGGGTCAGCTCCAATCGGACATGGTCAGGTTGGGAATTCTTTGAGTCGTAACCCCCGGGTTAGGCCCTCGAATCCTTAATTTTTGACGTCTGATCGCCCGCCCACCGGCGATCTATAGTTACCTACCTCCATCCACATGACGTGGTGGCAAAAAAATCTAATAAACTGTCGAATAGGTCGGCAGTCTTAAACGACGAATGATTATATGAAATGGCTTACTAGTTTATCGATAGGGTGCTCCTTGGCTCTGGCCGGGGCAGTGATGGCTCAGCAGCCGGAACCACAGGAATCACCGAAAAAGAACAAGGAAACTGCTACCGAAAAGACCCCGCGTGCGCCTGGGGCAGAGCGGAAATCCCGACTCCAGGAAGAGAGTCCGACCTCTGAGCAAGGGGGAAAGCAGCACGGCATGAAAGGCGAACGCGGCAACAAAGGTGAAACAACGAACGCGGCCTCGTCGCCAGCCGGAACGAACGCGACGCCAGAAGGGATTGGCGGCAAAAGAGGGCGCAAACATGCCAACGAGTCTGCCGCGACGACGGCGACCGCATCACCCGGCACAAATGAAACTGAGCGGGGCAGAAAAGGCCACAAGGAACGCGGCGAAAATACGCTGAATGCCCGAACCACTCCGGAACCATCGGTTGCACCAACGACCGGCGCGGCTCCGAAAACAAACGCGCCCGCGGTCGGCGCAACACGCAACAGCGCAACAGGCGCGGTGACGACGACTAATGCGAATGGCACGGCGGAAAAGGGTAATGTTGGCCGAGGTGGCAAGAAAGTGGAAGCGCAGCAATTGACGCAAATCAAAGAGCAGCACAGGAACTTTCATGCGCAGCCACGACCGGACAAAGCGCCGGCGGTGACGTTCAACGCGAATTTTCGGATTCAAGGCAGCGATCGCTGGCAGGGTCCGAGATACGAAGCGTTTCGTTCCTATCATCCGGAACGGCACGATCGCGGTTGGTATAGCTCGCATTATCGTCGTGTCGAGTTGATCGGCGGCGGTTATTATTATTGGAACAATGGTTATTGGTATCCGGCGTGGGGTTACGATCCTTCGTCCGAGTACGTATGCGTACAATGGACCGATCTACGTGGGCCACCGGGCCGAGCCGCCGGATCAAGTCATCGCAGATGTCCAGGCTGAGCTGCAAGACATGGGTTACTACGAAGGCGAAGTCGATGGGCTGCTTGGACCAATGACGCAGCAAGCTCTCGCGGACTATCAGAGCGAACATGGGCTTGATCAGACAGCGGCGATCGACGAACCAACGTTGGAATCGCTGGACTTGAGCTGAAGACGATGTGACGAGTCGTGAGTGACAGCTGACAAAAAAAGGGTCACAAACCACAAATCAGAGTTTAACCGCCCGCAACGCAATCATGCGTTGCGGGCGTTGTCACAATTGGGCGTTTGCGATTTTGAAATATCGCGTGATAAAATTGTCGTGTGATTGTCCAGGTATGCAGGGCAGACGGTGTGGTCATCGGCAAGTTTGAAGAGGCCGATTTCCGGGAAAAAATGCAACGGGGCGAACTTCCCGCGGGACAATATCGTTATTGGCACGAGGGCATGCCGGAATGGAAACCAATTTCGGAATACCGGCCGCCTGGTCGAGTGACTACAATTCTGGGAAACATACCGACTCGCGAGATGAAAAGGCAGCAGATGGCGGGGAAAGCGCCGCGGAATTCTTTTTTCGGAGATTTGAAAGATCGATTGCGGTCCAAAGGGAAGAAGAAGATCTAATCTCCCTCGTTCATGCGGCTCGGGGCAGCGCTCCCTGCCCTCTCCACTCTCAATAAACGTCTCAGCCTTATTGCAACGGCTTCGGGGTAAAGCGAGCCGGCAATTTCGCATCGATGGTAACTTCACCATTGCGAAAGTGAACGACACCGTCGTCGATCTTTTCGACCACCAGAGTCGCAGTTCCGTGGCTTGTCTTCACATCTAACCACTCGCCTTGCGCTAAGCGCGTTCCGTTGACGATCGCCAGTGGCGGTTTGCCCATTGCGATGGACGTGACCTTCAACATTTCAGGGAAAACTGGGGCGATGTTTCCCGACGCCCAGGCCGGAGGGGTTACGGAGGGCGCTGGGGTGGGCGACCGCTGTCCCGCTTCGCCTTCAATCGTTGCTTGACGACGTTCCGCTGAGCGTTCGCTCATCCAAAGCCAGGCGAACAATGCCCCTACGGCAATCAGAATGAACAAAGCGATGAATGCAAAAATACGGACACCGGACCTCCCAGCCGGAGTCATCTCAAGTTCCGAATCGGAGGCCAGATCTGGGTAAAGAGGGTTTGGCGGCAGTTCGTCCCGTCGAACCGGCTTTGGCCCATCGTTCTCCGAAGGGTCGGACATCATGAATTCTGAAAGATGCCCAAAATAGCATCAAAGTCTGCCGATTGAAGTAAATTTACGCATGCGAGCAATGATTCTGTCTCAATCCCCCGGCCGGCTGGCGGCGGCGGATGTTCCGAAACCGTTGGCCGGTGAAGGGCAGGTGCTTGTTCGTGTGAAAACCTGCGCGGTGTGCCGCACTGACTTGCATATCGTGGAGGGAGAACTGGCGCAGCCTAAACTCCCCTTGATTCTTGGACACCAAATCGTCGGGACGGTCGAGGAAGTTGGAAAAGTTCAGGAACCAGCAGGGAAGAAACACCAGTCTGGAGATTTGAAATCTTTCGCGATCGGTGATCGGGTGGGCGTTCCCTGGCTCGGCTGGACCGACGGGGATTGTGTTTATTGTCGTTCGGGACGTGAGAATCTGTGCGATCGAGGGAAATTCACCGGTTACACAATCGACGGAGGTTATGCTGAGTTTGCCTCAGTTGACGCGCGTTATTGTTTTCATTTGCCTAACGAATATGACGATGTAGAGGTGGCGCCGCTTCTTTGCGCCGGTTTGATCGGCTATCGCGCTTATCGCAAGACTGGAGACGCGCATCGCCTCGGCCTTTACGGTTTTGGAAACGCAGCCCATTTGATTGGTCAAGTGGCGATCCATCAGGGGCGCGAGGTTTACGCGTTCACTCGTTCCGGTGATTGTGTCACTCAAGGAGAGGCGCGTTCGTTAGGGGCAATCTGGGCAGGCGGTTCTGACGAAATGCCACCGGAAAAACTCGATGCGGCGATCATATTTGCTTCAGCGGGTTCGCTCGTGCCGGCCGCTCTGCGAGCTCTCGCCAAAGGAGGGATTGTCGTCTGCGGAGGTATTCACATGAGCGATATTCCAGGATTTCCTTATGCCGACCTCTGGAATGAGCGAATCATTACGTCGGTGGCGAATCTGACCCGACGTGATGGTGACGAGTTTTTCAGGATCGCCGCCCAGTTTCGAATCAAGACCCAAACGCAAGTGTTCCCGCTCGACCAGGCAAACGACGCGCTGGATCAATTCCGAGCGGGGACATTGCGCGGAACGGCGGTGCTGAAGATTAGCGACATCTGCACTTCGCCGGAACAGCCCAGAGTAGTTGATAGTTGATGGAACGCGCAGCTGCGTTGCGCTTTGGTTGAGAGATTGTTTGCATTGCTCTCACCTGCTGGTTGCGCCGTAACCTCAGCGAAAGCGGGCCGGCGAGCGCGCTCAACCCCTCAACCGTTCCGATCTTCAGGAAGCCCGCATTGTTCGCGCCGACCACATAATTGCCGGGAACTCGGTGCCCCAAGGGATCGTTAGCAGAGAGCGGTATTAGTTGAACGTCTATCGTGATCGCTGAGTTGTGATCTTTTCTCAGTGTTTCTTTTTAAGTTCCTGATCCGCTTCTTCGGCCGCCTGCCGTCCGATTTTTTCACCCCATTCCTGGCCGACTTTCATCGATTCCTGCATCACCTGAGGGAGTGTGGACAGGACCTTCTGCCCGGTCGGGGTTTCGTAGAATGTGTTAATCACTTTCAGATCTTCGAGCGTGTAATACTTGTCGTAAATTGGCACGATTTTCTCGATCAAATCGCTGGTATTCATTTTCTGCTGGAACTTGGTCCAGAATAATTCAGGGACCTGGGGCATTTGTGTTTTCAAACTGGAAAGCATTTGCGTTTCCATTTGCCCAACGAGTCTTTCGACACCGGTCAAACGCAACAATTTTTGAATCTCAGCCCGCTTGTCTGGTGCCACATCGGCCCGCGCGAGCGAAACGGACAACAAGACAACCGCTATGCAAATCGGGCTCAACTTTTTCATGAGCGGGATTCTGCTCAATCAGCTCGTGGAAATAAAGCGACATTTTTCGGAACGCGCAGCGTTTTCCGGACGCCTCGACAATGGTGATAAGTGGTGTTTTGTTCAGTCCGTGAGCCGGGATTTGATCAAACCGCAGTTCGCGGCGGAGGTCTCGGCCGAGGGCGAGTTTCAGCGCCAGGAAGATCAATTTCGGGACCTGATCACTGCCGACGGATCGAGCGGCTATCCGGCGGCGGCCGGCCGCTATCACTTGTACGTGTCGCTTGCGTGTCCCTGGGCCAGCCGGACATTGGTTTTGCGTAATCTGAAAGGCCTAGAGGATGTGATCGGTCTAACGATCGTGGACCCCGTTCGGGATGAAGAAAACGGTTGGGCGTTCCGCCAGCCCTCGACCCAATGGCCGCCCAACCAACAGTTCGAATCCACCGATCCAGTCAATGGATTTTATTATTTGAAAGAAGCATATCTGGCGACCGATCCGAATTTCGACGGTCGAGTGACGGTTCCGGTATTGTGGGACAAACAAACGAACCAGATCGTCAACAATTGCGAGGATGACATTTGCCCCATGTTTAACCGCGAGTTCAACGCGTTTGCGAAGGACCGGCAACGCGACTTTTTCCCGGCCGAAATCGCCGCGGAACACGCGGCGCTGAGCGATTTTATCTACGAAAACATCAACAACGGTGTTTATCGTGCCGGATTTGCTACGCAACAAGCGGTCTATGAACGCGCGGTAAAACGACTTTTTGGAGCGCTTGACGAAATGGAGAAACGTCTGGCCACGAATCGATATTTGTTCGGCCAACAGATCGTGGAGGCGGATTGGCGGCTGTTTTGCACGCTGATTCGCTTCGACGTGGTCTACTACATTCATTTCAAGTGCAGCGTTCGCCGAATTGCCGACTATCCCAATCTGCGAGGGTATTTATCCGACCTGTATCAACAGCCGGGCGTTTCCGATACGGTGAACTTCGACCACATCAAGCGTCATTATTACATGACGCACGGCGAGATTAATCCGACACGAATTGTTCCAGTCGGGCCAATTCTGGACCTCACCAAGCCCCACGGGCGCGAAGAAATCTGACGAGCTACGAGCTGCCAACCAGTATTCCGACGAGAAATACACAAACGCCACCGACAATGACTTGAAACGCAGCGCGCAGAAATGGCGTGTCCATGTAACGCTTGCGGATCCAGCTAATCAGGAACAGCTCAATGGCAACCACGGCAATCGCGAGCGCGGTTGCGGTGTGGAAATTCGGAATCAAATACGGCAAGGTGTGTCCAATGCCGCCGGCGGTGGTCATCAACCCGCAGACGATACCTCGAAGAAGGGGTTTGCCACGACCGGTGAGGCTTCCGTCATCTGAGGCCGCTTCCGCGAAGCCCATTGAAATTCCCGCGCCCAGACTGGCTGCGAGACCGACCAGAAATGCGGCGTGACTGCTTTTCGTGGCAAAAGCCGCGGCAAACACCGGCGCCAGCGTCGAGACCGAACCATCCATCAATCCGGCGAGTCCAGGCTGGACGATTTGTAACAGGAACAATCGGCGCCGGGCTTTTTCCTCCTCGGCTTGGACTGCAGGTGTGAGATGTTGGTGCTGCAACTCATCGGCCAGCACCACGTGATTACGCTCGGCCTCGGCCAAATCGCCAAGAAGTTTCCGAGTCGACGCATCGCTGACTTTGACGGCGGCGCGCTCGTAGAAGTGTTGGGTCTCAGTTTCCATCGTTTCGGCATAACGACGGACTTTATCGATTCCGAGGCTCTGAATCAGCCAGACCGGTTTGCGAGTCACGAATCCTCGAACGTCTTCGCGCCGAATGAGCGGGATGTGGTCTCCGAAGCGCCGTCGATATTCGTCGATCAACTGGCGACGATGATTTTCTTCCTCGACCTCCATGTCTTTGAAAACCTGAGCCGTAGCCGGGTAATCATCCTTGAGACGGGCCGCAATGTCGGCATAAAAGCGTCCATCTGTTTCCTCGTTCGAAATCGCGAGGGCCAGAATTTCGGGTTCGGTCAGGTCTTTGAAGTTTTTGGCCATGTTTACAGGATTCTATCCGGCAGAAAGCTTCTGCCGAATCATAAAACGTCGTGCTGGTCGTTTTTTTTACGTTCGTCGGAGTTGTTCGGCTGCGAAAACAGATACCGGATCGGCGCCCGAAATCTTGCCCACCGCCATCCAACCAATTCGGCTAACCAGCGCGCCGAGCAAGAATGAAATGGCAGCTCCGGGGATGAATCCAAAAAAACGAAAGACCAGCGGGAGAGGTCCGGTGAGAACCTCCGCGATGTGAATGAACCAGCCGGACGAATGTTGGTGAATCGCGCGATCGGCCGCGCCATGTTTGTTCACGCTCAAATAGACGAACATCGCCGTCTCGACGAAGGCGACGTAAAATCCGATCAGGTTCAGAGCGGGAAGCCGATGGCCGAACAATTCCAAGAGTGCCGCGGCCGATCCCAGGGCGGCCGTTCCGAAATGAATTGGCAACAAGATGCGGTGCAAAAACCATGCTGGAATCGCGGTCGCTCCGATGAGCACTCCGGTGTAGGTCGCGAGCAAGGTTCCAAAAACGACCGAGCTGGCCATGAAAATTCCGGCGACAATTCGCAAGATTTCATCGAGTGGGCCGGCAAAAATCTGATGAATATGCAATTCAAGCGCGATCAATCCCGTTACCGAAAACATACCGAATGAGGTCAGGATCCAGGCGCCCATGGACATGGCGGAGCGATGTTTGAATACCCGCAACATGTTGAGAAAGCGGGAGGGTCGACCCAGATCCATGATTAATAAAATCGGCGAAAGCACGGCGCCGGCGATGACCGCGATCCACATGGCAGTCCGCGCCACTTCGATGTGGTGAAGCAGTGCCGCGCCCAACGCGATGACGGGCGACATTCCGCCCAATCCACCAAAGAAAAAGTAGAGAGAAACTTCCCAGGTCCAGACCGGCGGTTTCACCACCGGTTGCCCGTAATAACCGGGCTTTCGCGGAATCGGCCCGCCGACGACATCGACCCCGCGACCGGGCACAACGCCTTCCTGCCACGCTTTCTCGCGTAGTTGTTCGAGACGTTGTTCGTTAGGCATTTTTCTTGTCTGAAGTGGTTATCGCGGTATTGGGTTGCATCATCGAATCGCGAATGCCAGTAATGTGACGACAATCGAGGCAATCGCGGTGACGAACGCTGCCGTCCACGATGACCTCAGATAAATTGTTGGAACCTGCGGTTTCGATGGGAGGCCATATGCCTGGGGATCGCCGAGAAGCAAAAAGAAAGCGTGGATCCCGCGAACGCTCGTTTCCTGAGGGTCGTAAATTTGCGCGTCGCCGTAACCATTTTGCTGCAGGTGTTGGAGCCGTTCCCTGGCTCGCGCGCGCAGATCATCGAGCCGCCCGAAGACAATGGATTCGGTTGGGCAAACTTTCGCGCAGGCGGGAACCAGTCCGCTTTTTTGTCGATCGTAACAGAAGGTACATTTGAACGCGCCGCCGGCATTCGGCAGCGGCTCGGGCCGGCGATCAATCACACCGAATGGGCACGAGACAACGCAATAGCCGCAGCCATTGCAAATATCGTCCTGAACGAAAACGGTGCCGGTTTCGGTGCGAACAATGGATCCGGTTGGGCAAGATTCCAGGCAGCCGGCTTCTTCACAATGTTTGCAGACGTCGGAGAGAAATATCCAACGGAAGGGATCTTCGGAGAGAGGAGTGCGACCTCCGGATTGGGCTGTGGGTATCTCCGACTGCGGACTCAGGCCCATCGACCCGGTGATTTGGCGTCCTTTGGCCATGTCCTGTTCCAAAAACATGACGTGTCGCCAGGTCGATGCACCGAGGTGGCCGGTATTGTCGTAGGAATTACCGGTCCAGGTAAAGCCATCGTCGGGGACCTCGTTCCATTCTTTGCAAGCTACTTCACAAGCCTTGCAGCCGATGCAGACCGTCGGGTCGGTGAAGAATCCCACCTCGACGCGATCGGACACGTAGGAATGTTTGCGCTGGTTCGTGCTTTGAGTTCCCTCGCCGATCATTCGCCTCCTGATGTTCCCTCCTGAGCATGTCCGCCACCTTGCGATCCATTTCGCCGAGAAGCTGGCTGTTCCGGGTGGGAATTTGGCTCGGCGGAATATTTGCGGAACCACTCGGCGAAAGCCTGGCCGCGCGGCAAGCATCCGGGCACGACATTGCAAGTTAGCGCCTTGGCTTCCATGATCGTCACGTTCGGCTCCCCGGAAATGCTCAGAAGATCGTTGGCGGCATCACCGCGGACCGGGCCGGCCGTTCCCCAATGATACGGCAACGCGATTTGATGCACCGTTTTTCCATTGAGGCGAATCGGTCGAATCCGGCGGCTAACGAGCGCGCGCGCTTCAATCGCCCCGCGCAGGGTGACGATACAAACAGGGTCGCCATTTTTAATTTTCAATTCGAGGGCAAGCTCGGGCGAAATTTCGACGAACATTTCCGGTTGTAATTCGGCGAGATGGCTCAGAAACCGCGACATGCCGCCGGCCGTATGGTGTTCAGTGAGACGATAGGTGGTTGCGACGTATGGGAATCGCGGAGTGTTCGGCGGTGCCATTTTATTCTCGGCCCGGGTGAACCACTTCACTGCAGGATCGGTTTCGCGCGGATAAAGTTCGTTGTGAACCGGCGACTCGAGTGGTTCGTAATGCGTCGGAAGCGGGCCATCCACCAGGCCTTTCGGCACATACAGCCAGCCAAGGCCGTCTTCGTGCAAATTAAATGGGGCATCGCCCGGCATTGCAGCCATTCCCTTTTCATGATTAGTCGGCCGATATGATGGATCCTTGTTTGGCTCGAAATCGGGAACATCGAGGCCAGTCCACTTTTTCTGATCGGCATCCCAAAAGACTAATTTCTTGCGTTCGCTCCACGGTTTGCCGTCGGGCGCGGCGCTCGCTCTATTATATATGATGCGGCGATCGGCTGGCCACGCCCAGCCCCAACCGTGCCCGAGATAATCTTTGGACGCGCGCGCGTGCGCCTTGTTGATTTTGTCGCGCGGAAAAACGCCGGAATAAATCCAACAGCCGCAGGCGGTCGATCCGTCGTCTTTAAGTTCCCCGAAGCCATTAAGCTGCGCCCCGTGATGGGGATTTCCATCGCGATCGATGCCCCCGAATAAGACGCCTTCGTCATTCGGTTGCGGCTCCGTTTGCCAACCGTTGATTTCCGCAAGCACCGCTTCCATGTCCGGTTCGCCATGTTCATCTTGCGGATACCACCAATCGAGCGCGCGCAACGGCTCGTCTATCGGGTCGTTCGAGTTTTTCGCCCGTTCGATTAATCGAAGCGCGAGTTGATGCATGAACCAGCCTTCGGATCGACAATCGCCCGGAGGGTTGACTGCTTTCTCGCGCCATTGCAGAAGCCGCTGCGTTTGCGTGAAGGCGCCCTCTTTTTCCGCGTGGCCGGCGGCCGGGAAAAGAAAAACTTCCGTTTCCACATCCTCGGGCTTTAACTCACCGCGCTCGATCTCGGGCGAACTATACCAAAAATTCGCCGATTCGATTTCAACCATCTCGCGAACGACCAGCCATTTTAGTTTTCCAAGCGCTTTTCGTTGCAATCGCGAGTTCGGTGCGCCGACGGCGGGGTTTTGACCCATAATGAACATGCCGTCCATTTTTCCGTCGAGCATATCGTAAAGAAACTCGAAGAATGAGTGATTACCGGTGAGTTTTGGAATCCAACTGTAACCGAAATCGTTTTCCGCGGTGGCATTTTTCCCGTAATACGCTTTTAGCGTGCTGACGAAATATTTCGGGTAGTTTGAATAAAGGCCGGTCTTCTTGGTATATTTGTCGAGATATTGCTGAAGCGTCTGGGCCTCTTTGGGTGGCATGGCCAAATAGCCGGGAAGATTGTCGAACAAAGTTGGAATGTCGGTCGAGCCCTGGATCGACGCGTGACCGCGCAAAGCCAAAATTCCGCCGCCCGGTCGTCCGATGTTGCCTAACAGCAGTTGCAAGATCGACGCGGTTCGAATGATCTGGACGCCCTTGGAATGTTGCGTCCAGCCGACGGCGTAGCAAATCGCGGCGGTCTTATCGGGGCCGGAGGCGTTGGTGAGAGCTTCCGCAACCTTGTAAAACATCGCCGGCGGAATGCCGCAAACTTTCTCGACCATTTCCGGCGTGTAACGCGCGTAATGGCGTTTGAGACTTTGAAAAACGCAACGCGGGTCCTCCAAAGCGAGATCGCGCTGCGGCCAGCTTAATCCGTCACCTTCATAAAGCCAGGTTGCAGTATCGTAGGTCCGTTTCTCTTCGTTCCAGCCCGAAAAATAACCGCCACCGGTTTCTGCATCGCGGAATTGTTCGCGCAAAATACAGGAAGCGTTCGTGAAATGAACGACGTATTCGCGGAAAAAAAGATTATTCTCGATAATATGTCGGACGAGCCCCCCGAGAAACACAATGTCGCTTCCGGCGCGGATGGGCACCCAGATGTCGGCCAACGCGCTAGTGCGCGAAAATCGGGGATCGACATGGATGATAGTGGCGCCTTTTTCTTTCGCCTTCATGACCCAGCGAAATCCGACCGGATGTGCTTCGGCCATGGACGAGCCTTCGATTAAAATGCAATCGGAGTTGGCGAGATCTTGTTGTGCGGTGGTAGCTCCGCCCCGGCCGAAGGAGGTGCCCAGACCGGGCACCGTGCTGCTATGTCATATCCGGGCCTGGTTGGACACACAGACCATGCCCAGGCCTCCGGTGAAGAGTTTTTTAATTAAATAGTTTTCTTCGTTATCGAGCGTGGCGCCGCCGAGATGACAGATCGCAGTAGTGTGGTTGATGGTCGAGCCATCCTCTTGCCTAACGAATGATCGTTTGCGCGATTCCCAAATGCGTTCGACCAGCATTTCCATCGCGCGTTCGAGCGTAATTTCCGTCCAGTCTTTGGCCCGTGACGCGCGATATTTCATTTTCGTCAGACGCCGCGAGTGAGTGAGTAATTGAAATGAGGCCGCACCTTTTGGACAGAGATTGCCCTGGTTGATGGGTGACTCCGGATCGCCTTCGATCGAAATCAATCTGTTGTCGCGGTGATAAATGAGCTGGCCGCAACCGACTCCGCAGTAGGGACAAACGGAACGGGCGACTTGGGCGTGGTCGATTCGCGCATGCAGGCTGCGCGTTTGGTCGGACATCGATTCGAGACCGGTCCCGTCTTTACGTTCGCGAATTTGCCTAACTAGCGGCCATTTCGCGAGCAGAGAACCGAGTGAGCTCATAGTGAAACGTGCTTGCTCAATCTTGGATTCGTTAGCAGAGAGGTCAACTGGATTATGCTGTGGCACCCATCGGTTTGTCGCGACGCGGTGGGCGGACGATAATGGGCAACAGAATCGAGATGGCCATCACTCCGGCGATGACATGCAACGCTGCGGCGTAGTGACCCGTGGTCTCGCGGGTGCGGGCAATATAAAGTGGACCGAAAACACTGGCGAAACTCCAGGCGGTGAGCATCAAACCATAAATGGGTCCGACGTTTTTCGGTCCGAAATAATCCGCCGTAAACGCCGGCATGGTTCCGAAGCCGCCGCCGTAACACATCAGAATCACGAAGGCGACGATGGTCATAATTTGCGAGGAAGTGATCATCGGCAGGAACCAGAAAAGCAGGATCTGCAGGATGAACATCACTCCGAAAGTGACGCGTCGAGTCATGACATCGGAAACCCAGGCCCAGAATACCCGGCCAACGCCATTGCCGAGGCTAGCGATTCCAACCATGCCTCCGGCCACGACTGCGGTCACGCCAGTCAGCTCCTGAAACAGTGGTCCCTCCTGAGAAATTAAGGAAATACCCGCCGAGGTGTTGAGAAACAGGATCAGCCAAAGCACCCACCACTGCCAGCGGGAGAGCGCTTCGCCCAAAACGAAATCATGGCCGGCGCGCTGGGCAGTTTCCTTGGCGGTCGGAGCCCATCCCGGCGGTTGATAACCCTCCGGAGGATTTTGCATGAACAACCCGGCGATGATGGTAATGATCAAATAGGCAATGCCCAGGTAGGCAAAGGTGGGTAAAACCCCCACGGTTTGAATCAGTCGGCTTGCGACCGGCGCGGTAATCAGGGCACCGGCGCCAAATCCGCCGACGGCGATTCCGGTAATGAGGCCACGTCGATCGGGGAACCATTTTACCAGGACGGCGACCGGAACGATGTAACCGAAACCGAGTCCCAGACCGCCGATGACACCGTAACTCAGATACAGCCAGGCGAGTTTGTTCGCGGAAAAGCTCGCCAGAAAAACGCCCAGGCCGTAGAGCACGCCGCCGGTGACGGCGACCACGCGAGGTCCTTTTCGATTCATCCATAGACCGCCAAAAAATGCGGCAAAGCCGAGGACGAAGATGCTGATCGTGAAGGTGAGGGTGACCTGCGAGATACTCCACCCGAACTGCTTCGATAGCGGAACGCGAAAAACACTCCAGGCGTAAACGGCGCCGAGCGCGATCTGGAGAAACACCCCGGCGATGGCTATGACCCAGCGATTGGCTGTTTTCATGTCACCGTTTTCATCCCGCCGGGATGCTCGTGTCACGCAAATTGTTCAGGTTACCGAAGCGAGCGTTCGATCTTCACCGGAGTCGCGCCGAAACGTCGGTCAACCGATCGGGACGAGGGCGCCTCCCATCTTCGGAATCGCATCGTAGGTTGCCCGATCGATCTTCAGATGGGCCATGACTAATTCCGCAGGCGTATGCGCGAGTCATTCGGAAAATGAAAACTCCTGGTAGATACTGGCCTTAACCGGTGACGCGTTGCCGGCGTGCCCTGAACCTACCAAGAAATAATCGCGGCGGACCTCAATTCAACGTTTTCGCTTGTGTCCGACGAAATAGTTACGTTTCCGAATGGACGACCCGATGGTCGGCTCACCACTCGCGAAACACCGCAAGCTTCTCGATCAGCTTAACCCGACGAACCGTCGTTCCGCACCCGGCTGAACTGTGCTTCGCGGCGCGTCACGATCATCAGGTTCGATCTGCTCGGTTGCCATTGATATCCAAAACCGAAAGGCAAAGCTACCGGCACGCTTTTGCTGGATTGCTCCGCCAAATCCGGCTGCCAATATTTTTTAAAGGTGTCGATCGGCC
This sequence comes from uncultured Verrucomicrobiae bacterium, assembly GCA_963846065.1. Lineage (GTDB taxonomy): Bacteria > Verrucomicrobiota > Verrucomicrobiia > Chthoniobacterales > UBA10450 > DASPUI01. The sequence continues at coordinate 51,635 of CAWJUP010000004.1, read as the reverse complement.
CAAGGTATGGTCCGCAGAAGCGAATCTCCCAATTTCCTCGTTCGAAAAATTTGAACGGGATCCCTGAGTCGTCCTGGAGAATTAGTTCGCTCTTCGCGAGCAGGAAATCGCGGACCTTGCCGAAACCTGGTTCAAACATGAGATAAGATGCGGCTTTCAGCAACGATTCTCCGGGCGACTGTTGCTCACAGAAACGAAGAAATTCCGGTTTGGATGCGATCCCATCGTCCGAAAGGTCGCTGCAAAAATAATAAAGTGTCTGCGGCGGGTTGGACGAAGACTGAAAGACGATGCGAACGCCGGGCGTTTGGCCCTTGTCATTTTCCATAACGACTCCGGCCTTGTCGATCGTTACCGGACTGACCGACTCAATCGAGCAACCTGCGCGCGCGAGAAAAACATAGAGGAGTGGGAGGGTGCCGCTAAGCTGCGCCTGGCTCAGATCGGTTTTCATGTCTTTCGTGATGAAAAAACTCCAGTTGAGGACAGAGCCAAGCGATTTGCGCACGTTCGCCAAAGCGAGCGGTAATTCAGCCGGTGCGATCTTACTCAAATCGGGAAGCGCACCGACGGGTTCATTCCCGCAGAAGATGTAGGTCCCGGCATTCGGAAAGAACGCATGCGCGTAGAGAAAATCGGGGCCGCTAAACATGTAGAACATGGTCGCGTTGCCGTGGTAGGCCGGACCGAGGAAATTCGGCGCCCAACTTGCGATCGCGGCCATCTGCTCATCCGCTCGTTTCCACGCGCGATCAAGTTCGGCGGAATGAAGGACCCACGGATTATCGTTTGCCGGTGCGTCAACGGCAGCGGCCGGAACGGCCAATCCCGCCAGGTACTTCGCTGTCGTATCGGGCGAATTGTCCGCCCCGAAACAGCGAGAGATGGCGATGAGGAGCAGCGTTCCGATGCCAACGAAGGTGTTTATTCGGAGACTCTTTTGCATTGTTTAGAAGTGCGCATAACACAGACGCGCGAGCGGGCCGCCTTGTTCAAACGCGAAGCGCAAGATTGGCGGGAAACGTTTGTCTTTTTTTATGGTCGAAGTTGCGATAGACGACGAGTTTCAATGGTGAAACCATGAAAGTGTCCGTCATCATCCCGTGCTTTAACGAGCGCGACACGATTGAGCAGGTCGTTACCGCGGTGCGAGGAAGTTCGACCAAAGAGATTGAAATCATCCTCGTGGACGATGGCTCAACCGACGGAACCAGGGAAATAATCGAGCGACAACTTTCGTCCGCGGTCGACCGGGTGGTCTATCATTCGGAGAACCGCGGGAAGGGGGCAGCGGTCCGTTCCGGTTTATGTGAAATCACCGGTGACGTTGTGATCATTCAGGATGCCGATCTCGAATACAGCCCCGATGATTACTCCATCTTGCTGGAACCAATCGTTTCCGGACACGCCGACGCCGTTTTCGGGTCACGATTTATGGGCGGAAAACCGCATCGTGTTCTCTACTTCTGGCACATGATGGCCAACAAATTCCTGACTTTGCTTTCCAATGTGTTTAACAACCTGAACCTGACCGACGTCGAGACCTGTTATAAGGCAATTCGCGCATCGTTCGCTAAACGTTTGGTGCTTCACGAAGACCGCTTTGGCTTCGACGTGGAGATTACCGCCAAGCTCGCAAAAGCGGGTTGCCGGTTTTACGAGGTTGGGATTTCCTACAATGGGCGGACCTACGAGCAAGGCAAAAAGATCACGTGGAAAGACGGAATCCGTGTCATCTACGCAATCTTGAAATACAATCTGAACTCACGGTAATCGACCGGTTCCACTTTTATTCAGATTCGGTCGGATGGGTATTTTGTTCCGGGGCGGCCGGGAAAGCTGGACCCATTTTTGATACTCCCTTCCGGCTTCTTCCAATTTGTTGTCTGCGAAAAGCGCCTTGGAGAGGTTGTTGTGGATCGCGGCAACATCAGGCGCCAAATCCGCCGCGCGGCGATAATGTACAATCGCTTGTTCGAGATAATTTCCGCTGCGCAAAGCGTTGGCGAGATCGAACTCGGCCACCCCATACCACATTCTGCTTCGATGGGATCGCAATTCTGTTGCGGTCCGGCATTCCGCGATGGCGTCGTCGAAACGTCCCATGGTCAGGAAGGTGTTGCCGAGATTCAGGTGCGCATCTCCGTTGTTCGGATCGATTTCCAAAGCTTGTTGCAGGTGCGAGACGGCTTCGGAGCTTCGACCAAGCTGTCCGTCCATTGCGCCGAGATTGATATGCGGCTCGGCGAATCTGGGCCTGATCGCCAGGGCGTGGTCATACTCCGCTTCCGCTTCATTCATTCGGCCCTGTCGGGCGAAGACCAGACCAAGGTTGTTATACGCCATCCAGCAATCCGGATTCTTTCGCAGAATAGTCTGGTAGAATGTCTCCGGATCGGCGTAAGCGAGGCATTGCCGCCAGGTCAGAACACCCAGGACTAAGAGCAACGCAGCGGACGAGACGCAACGAAGGGGTAGTGAGAACCTCATTCTCCTGGCCATCCCGCTGAGAGCCGCGGCCCCGAGCGCGATTGCCGCGATGCCGGCAAAATACTGAAAGTGATCTGCCACGAAGGAAAAGATAAATGGATAGACATTGAAAAATCCTGAGGCCGGAAATATCAAGGCGCCAAAAATCACCATCGCCGCGAGAGGTCCGCGCCCCCGTCGTCTTAGGGCAAACAAGAATGCAAAAAACAAAACTGCCGCGACCGGAAAGAGAAACTGCCACCAGGAAGACAACGCGATTTGCCAGCGCGGATAGATAAATACCAGGTTGGTGGGCCATAGAATTTTTGCGAGATAGAACCAGAATGTCCGACCGGCAATGAGGATGCGTTCCAGTATTCCGAAGTGGAAATCATTGCCCACCGCCCCAATCAGGTTCGTCTCGATCCATGCAGTCGTTAGGCCGAACGAAGTTCCAATTATGAAAAAGGGCAGCAACGGCACGACGTCGCGTCGCCAGGAAATGGCACCGCGTTGCCACCAGAAGATCGCGAGAAGAACAACAGGCATGGGCGCGATCGCCGTTTTGCACAAAAGCCCGAAAATGAACGCGACGAGTGCGATTGCGTAGGCCTTCCGGCTGCGCGATTGCTCGAATCGTAAGTAAACGAGAATCGCGCAAAGGAAAAGCACGCCGGACAAGGTATTCTTCAGTTCGGAAATCCAGGCGACCGATTCCACTTCGATCGGGTGCAAGGCGAAGATTCCGGCGGCCAGCCATGCGCCGGGGACGGCCAGTTGTTGCAAAATCGCCAGGAGCAAAAGCGCGGCTCCCGCGTGCAAGAGGATGTTCAACAGGTGATAAGGAAACGGTGATTGGTCCCATAGTTTTTGCTCAATCCAGAAGACGGTGTGGACCAGCGGATAATATTGCTGCGTGGCGCCGGGTTCGGTCCAAATTCGACCCAAACCTTCTAACGAACGCAAATCCGGGGCGGTTAAATGGGCATCGTCATCCCATATCGGCTGGCCATGCCACGCCGGGTAATAGGCGGCCACGGTGGCAAGCACGAGCATGACCGAAAACAGAAGCGGTCTGATGACCGACCGGGACATCCAACTATTTTGCGTGATGACCGGCACCAAGGGAATGCATTTCGCTGTCGCCGGATGACATCGAACTAGATCGTTACTGTTCCGCGCAAAACTTCGGTCGCGTACCCGCCGACTCGAACATTGGTAATTCGATCGCCCTCTTGGGTCGCTCGAACAAACAGTTCGCTCGGTCGTCCCGCTTCAACACCCTGTTTAATCAGTGCCTGCTCATCCGATTTGATCAGACCGTAGCGAACCAGCCAACTCGCCGCGCAACCGGCGGCCGATCCGGTGGCGGGATCTTCTCCGCCGTAAAAAAACATGCGAGCGCGTAATTCCTTTTCGCCGGGAGCGACACAAACCAGGTAAAAGAAACGCGCGCCGGTCGCCTCGAGAATTTGCTTCGCACCGAGAATATCGAACTTGAGGTTGGTGAACGCCGTTCCGTCGCGAAATGGCAAAATTGCGAAGGGCAATCCAGTCGAGACAACCTGGATTGGCCAATCCAGCGCGATTTCGCCGATCTTCAGTGCCCGGGCGACTTCTTCGCGCGGAATAACTTTTCCAAACTCCGGGTCCCGCTGGCGCATTTCGCCAAAAACCACGCCATCCACACGGTCGCGTCCGGCGTCGGCGGCGTCGGGGGTGAATCGAACGGGAACTTTTCCGACGTTCAAGTCGAGCACGATCTCGTCCGGCCGGTCTTTGGCGGTACTATATAGATACAAGGCCGTTCCAAGGGTGGGGTGGCCGGCAAACGGAAGTTCCTCCTCAACCGTGAAAATGCGGACTCGTTTACCTTCCCGGGCTTCGACATCGTGTTTCCGGGGAAGAATGAAAGTCGTTTCCGAAAGATTCATTTCGCGGGCGAGCGCCTGCATTTCTTTGTCACTCAAGCCGCGCGCGTCACTGAAGATTGCCAGCGGATTTCCGGTCAACGGCGAACGCGTAAACACGTCCACCTGGACGAACTTGTAACTTCGGCTCATGTCGAAATCTCAACACGGAATAATGGATTGCAAGCCGTCGTGTCCGGGGAGCGAACGACATTTTTCCGCCAATCTTTGTCGTTCTGGTTAGGCGAAGTGAAATGAGTAGTATGAGGAAATGAGGGTTGAGAAAACATGGCCGCGTATCGCCGTGGTTGGCGCCGGCGCGGTGGGCGGATATTTTGGCGGCATGTTCGCGGCGGCGGGCGCGCCGGTGGTGATGGTTGGGCGAAAGCCTTTTGCTGATGCGGTCAATGCCAACGGACTGGTGATCGACGGCCCGAAAGGCGAGAAGCGCGTGAAAGTTCAGGCCGCGAGCGAGCTGAAAATCGATCAAGGGCGCGGAGCTGGTGTTGTTTTGCGTGAAGTCCAACGACACCATTGTCACGGCGAAGGAAATCGCGCCCTTCGTTTCACGGAGTGCGCTGGTGGTTTCGCTTCAAAATGGCGTTGATAATGTCGAAAAGATTCGCGCGGCGACAAAACTCAAAGCGTTATCGGCCGCTGTTTACATTGCCGTGTCCGTTCCAACCGCCGGGTTGATCAAACATTTGGCGCGCGGCGATATCATCCTGGGGCCGGAGAATGATGAAACGAAGCGCGCACGTGAGATTTTCGAGCGCGCGCAAATTCCGTGTCGAATCACGGAGAATATCGATGGCGAAATGTGGATTAAACTTTTGTGCAATTGCGCATTGAACGCGATCTCCGCGCTCGGGCATGTGCGTTACGGGCAAATCGCCGAGAGCGCCGAGGCGCGCGGCGTGATGCAACGAATCGTCGATGAAGTTCTGGCGGTGGCGCGCGCAGCCCAGGTAACGCTTCCGGGAATCGCCGATTCGAAATCGGGCATGGCCGCCGCCATGGCAATCGCGACGCAGATGACAGATGCGTTTTCCTCCACGGCGCAGGATCTTCAACGCGGCAAAGTCAGCGAGATCGATTCGCTCAACGGTTACATCGCGCGTCGTGGAGCAGAACTCGCTGTCGCGGCGCCGGTCAACCACGCCCTGTTCACGTTAGTGAAACTGGGTGAACAAAGTTTTGCCCGGTAATCTGACGCTGGCTCAGTGGGGTTCCAATGTATAAAGGCCATCGGTAATCGTCCACGCATTCGCGAGCGGCATCTTTTTCAGTTCGTGTCCGAGGCCCCACGTGTCGGAGTAGTAGATTTCGCGCGTCCGTGAGTTCAATCCGACAATCAGACGCATGTGTCCGCCATGCGCGTTTGGGTTTAGTTTCTCTTCCGGCAACACTCCCAGTTGCACCGACCAGAGCACCGGCAAACCGCGCTCGATTGACCGACGCACGTTTTGTTCGAACGTCGACATGTAGGCGGGATTAAATTTAGTCTTCGCTTCCAGCAACAGCTCGCCATTCATCTGATGGCAGACCATGGGGTAGGAGCGGATGCTGCTTTGCTGATCGATCAGCGTCGCGTTCAATGTTTTCGGCGCGTATCGCGCGACGCGATTGTAATCGTTGATTTCCCGGACAAAATCGCCGTAGGTCAGCCGGTATTCGGTCATCACTTGAATTCGAAACCGGCTGGCCAGCTTCTTCAACGCATCAAACATGACTTCCGGGTTGGTCCCGGCGCGCGCATCCGAGTCGGCGATTTCCGCTAACTCGTTTTGATCCACGTCCAGACCATAGTAACGAAGAATGCGCTCCGTCGCCGCAGTCACGCAGTAACCCTTGAAACCTTGATTCACCATCGGAATGTGGGGGAGCAATTCGCCGCCATCCGGTTCGCGCACCACTCGTCCGGGCAAATCTGCCGCCCGCACCGTCCTGGGTTGTTCGGCACCAGCTGCCAGAGTTGATTGCATTCGCACCTGGTCGACGAAATCCTTGGGCTGATCGGTGAAGGGCGTGACGCGCAATCGAATAAATTCCGCGCGGTAACTGATCCCCTGCGAGAAATTGGCCGGCGTGTCGCTCCATTCAAGGAGAAAACGGCTGGTCGGCGTGATCCAAACAAGACCATGACTTTGCACCGCACCGCCGTTGTCCGTGCCGCGTTCCATCGGCGTCACGCGAGTCAGAGAATTCAACATCGACTTGCTTCTTTCTACGAGCGCATCGAATGGCTGTTTCGCCAGATCTCCCGAATCGCCGCGATTATAAATGGAAATTTGCACGGCGTTCAGGTTCCCGCCGGTGACCGCTCGGGAAACTGTTGTCGACGAAACCGCGGGTGGATTCTCAGGAGAAAATCGAACGATCACTTCGGCCAGCGGCAAATCTCCGAGACGAAGCCCGCGCCAGCTGCCCCGTGCCGCGTCATGAGAATTCGAGAGCCAGCGCAGGCCGAATGCGCGCGCTTCCGGAAATTGCGTCGTCGATGTCTGCCAGAGATTGGGCGAAAGGAGCCATGTGTCGAATGACACGGTGGAAACGGCCGGTGACGGGGAAGGGGATGCCGGAAGTTGGGCGAGCGCGCTATTGGCGGTCAGCAGGCCGGCGACAAACGTCAGAAGACGGGGAGAGGAACGCATCAAACGGAGCGCGAGAATAATCTGAACGGGGCCGAATTCAAATCGCTCCAGGAAGGATGTTGGCAGCCGGCGATGCCCTGGTTGAAATTACGTTTCCTTGGGAGCGGAAGACGGAACTGTCGGGGTCTGCTCATGCCCGGCGAACCATTTCTCAATGATGTAAAATGTTACCGGGATCAGGAAGATGGCGATTCCCGAGGCGGCGATCATTCCGCCGATGACGGTTGAGCCAAGCACTCGCCGGGCGACCGCGCCGGAACCGGTCGCGAACCAAAGCGGTAAACAACCGAAAATAAACGCAAAGGAAGTCATGAGAATAGGACGCAACCGAAGGCGGGCCCCTTCCAAGGCGGCATCGAGCAAGGGTTTGCCCTTTTCATATTCATCCTTGGCGAACTCGACGATGAGAATCGCATTTTTAGCGGCCAAGCCGATGAGCATGACCAATCCAATTTGCGCGTAAACGTTATTTTGCATTCCGCGCGACCAAAGGGTGAGGAAGGCGCCGAAGACCGCGACCGGAGTGCCTAACAAGACACTGAACGGGAGTGACCAGCTTTCATAAAGCGCGGCCAGAATGAGAAAAACGAAAAGGAGCGACATTCCGAAGACGGTGGCCGGTGAAACGCCTTCCTGCGCTTTCTTTTCCTGATAGGAAATCCCGAGATAATCGTAGCCCATCTCCTTCGGCATCGTCTGGCGGAAAACCTCTTCCAGCGCGCTCATCGCCTGATTCGAACTGTATCCGGGAGCAGCGCTCCCGTTGATCTGAGCAGACCGATATTCGTTGTAACGCAAAGTGAATTCCGGACCGGAGATGCTTTTGATATCTGAGATCGCATCCAGCGGCACCGGGGTTCCATTGGCGTTGCGAACGAAGAATTGCCCGACGTTTTTGATGTCAGTCCGGTATTCGCCTTCCGCTTCGATGTAAGTTTGCCAGGTTCGGCCGAAGCGGTTGAAATAATTGACGAAGTAGCCGCCCATGAACGTTTGCAGTGTTTGATAGACCGAGGTCAGGTCGATTCCCTGCTTGATGACTTTGTCGCGGTCAACGTTGACGAAAATCTGGGGCACGCTTGGCTGAAACGTGGGAATGAGAGTGCTGAGTTCGGGTCGTTTCCGCGCGGCTTCGAGAAACGTCTTCATATTTTGCGCCAGAAACGCCACGTCCTTTCCGGAGCGATCTTCCAGGACGAATTGGAAGCCGCCGGAAGTGCCGACACCCGGGATCACCGGGGGCGGGAAAGCGAAGGCGATCCCTTCCGGAAGACTGGCCAGGTATTTATTTAGACGCGCTTTGATGGCGTCATATTGTTCCTCCGGTTTTGTTCGTTCGCTCCACGGCTTGAAGGTGACAAAGAAAAATGCGTGATAAGTGTCCGATACCAGACTGAGCAGGCTGAACCCAATGACGCTGGTGGTATATTTGATGCCAGGCATCTTGCCTAAAAAATCTTCGATCTCATGACAAACCTTGTCGGTGCGTTCCAGCGAAGATGCCTCAGGCAATTGGAGCGCGACGAAAACGTATCCCTGATCTTCTTCCGGCAAAAATGCGCTCGGTAATCTCGATCCAAAAAAGCCGGCTCCGACTGCGAGCACGGCGAGTAAGGCAAAACTGAGCACGGCCTTGCGGATCGCGAAATGAGACCAATTGACGTAACCATGCGTGGCGCGGTCGAAAACGCGATTGAATTTGGCGAAGAACCAGGCCAGCGGCCCGCGCGATTTCTTGCGTGGTCGCAAGAGGATTGAGGAGAGGGCGGGGCTGAGCGATAAGGCGTTGAACGCGGAAAAGATCACTGAAATCGCAATCGTTAGGGCAAATTGTTGATACAATCGTCCGGTGATGCCGGGCAGAAACGCCGTAGGAATGAAGACGGCTGATAACACCAGCGCGATGCCGATGACCGGCGCCGATACTTCGCGCATGGCCTGGAGAGTGGCCTCGCGCGGATTCATTCCTTCCTCGATGTGACGTTCGACGGCTTCGACCACCACGATGGCATCGTCCACCACCAGGCCGATGGCCAGCACCAGCCCGAAAAGTGACAACGTGTTGATCGAAAATCCGAACAAGGGGAAAAGAACGAATGTTCCGACTAACGATACCGGTACTGCGCAGAGCGGAATCAGCGTCGCCCGCCAGCCTTGCAGGAATATGAAAACGACGAGCGCGACCAGCGCGAGCGCTTCCAGCAGCGTCTTTACGATTTCGTGGATGCCCTCGGTGACGGAAAGCGTTTGGTCGAGGGAAACTGCGAAATCTATGTCCGGGGGCATTCGTTGTTTTGCTTCGGCCATTAATTTGCGCACGGATTGTGCGGCTTTGACGGCATTGGTTCCGGGAAGTTGATAACAGGCGATAATGGCCGCGGGTCGTCCGTTCAGCCGGCCCCTCAAGTTGTAGGTCTGCGCGCCCAGGTCGATCCGGGCGATGTCTTTGACGCGCAAGAAAGAGCCGTCCGGATTCGCGCGCACGACGATTTCGCCGAATTCTTCGGGCGTCTGTAGCCGGCCTTGCGCGCGCACGGTATAGGTAAACTTCTGTCCGCTCGGAATCGGTTCGCCGCCAATTTGGCCGGCGGGATTGACCGTGTTTTGCTTTTGCACGGCGGAAATGATGTCGGGAACAGTGATTCCGAGCTTTGCCAGTTGATCGGGCTTGACCCATAGCCGCATCGCGTATTGCCCGGCGCCGAAAACCTGAACGTTACCGATTCCGGGCAGGCGAGTGAGTTGGTCGAACAAATTAATGTAAGCGTAGTTCGCGAGAAAAATGTTGTCGTAGGTGCCGTTAGGCGAATACAGGGAAATCAACATCAGCGGCGCCGTCGTCGATTTCTTCACGGTCAAGCCGTAGTTATTTACGTCGGCCGGCAATTGGGATTGCGCCTGCGCCACTCGGATTTGAGTGAGGACGTGATCGATGTTCGGATCCGTCGCGACGTCGAAATTAACGATCAATCGAATATCGCCGCTGTTGGCATTGACTGAGTACATGTAATTCATGTTGTCGACGCCGCTCATCTGCTGCTCGATTGGGGCGGCGACCGATTGTTCGATCGTCAGTGCATCGGCGCCGGTGTAGTGGGTTTGGACCTGAATTTCCGGCGGGGCGATTTGCGGATACTGCGCCACCGGCAAGGAGAGGATGCAAACACCGCCGATCAGTGTCATCAAAATCGCGATAACGATCGCGACAATCGGACGCCTGACGAAAAACTCGGACATGGTGAGTTAAGGATTTTTCTGCGTAGGCGAACTGCCGGAGGTCGCTTGATTTGCCGGAGGCGTCCACTCTTTCACCACCACGGTCACTCCTTCGCGCGCCTTTTGAAGTCCTTGAACCACGACTCTATCGCCCGGTTTCAGTCCTTCGGCCACCTCCCACATATCTCCGATGCGGTCGCCCATTTTCACCGGGCGAATGTTAACCTTGTTATTTTGATCGACCACAGCGACCTGATAACTCCCCTGTAATTCGCTCACCGCTTCCTGTGGAACAACGAGTGCATTGTGCACGGTGTCCGGAACGAATCGAATTTTTCCAAATTGCCCCGGCCGCAAAATTGCGCCCGGGTTTGGAAATGTCACGTAGTAGCGGATCGACCCCGTCTTGGTATCGAGGTTACGGTCGAGCGCATAAAACTTTCCTTTCTGCGGATAAACAGTCCCGGTCCCGAGAATGAGTTCGAAATCGATCTTCTTGAGCAGGGCTTCACGTTGAGTTTGATCCGGGTAACGAGAGAGGAAATCGGTGAACGGACCTTCGCCCACCGTCACAATCGCTTTGATTGGGTCAATCTGCGACATCGTGGTCAGCGGTCCGGTCCCGGGGCCGACCAGATCGCCCACCTGATTGTTCGCGAACCCCACGAGACCATCAATCGGAGCGATCACTTTAGTGTAGCCGAGATTGATTTCAGCCTGCTTCACCGCGGCTTCGTCCGCATCCACATTGGCCTTATCTGAGCCGGCGGCGGCGATGGCGGTATCTCGTTCCTGATCGCTGATGACCTTTTTATTAAACAAATCGATCGCGCGCCTTTGATCGGCATCTGCTTTTGCAAAATTCGCCTGGTCTTTTTCCAGAGTGCCCTTCGCCTGAGCCAGGGCGGCCTCGAATTGTCGCGGGTCGATATGAAAAAGGGGGTCGCCTTTCCGAACGATACTGCCCTCCTGATAATCGCGGGAGACGATGTATCCCTGGACCTGGGCGTTGATGTTGGCGTTAATGAAACCATCGAGCGTCGCGACTCGTTCCAGCACGCGCGGCACGTCTCGCGGTTGCACCGTGGTGACTAATACCTCCGGAGCCGCGGGCGCAGCTGGGGCGCTTTTTTTTGAACAACCCGGAACGACCGAAACCAACACGAAAGCCACCGCAATCGTTAGGGACTGCTTCATGCCTTCTTGTTATCACGAGCCGGCGAAATGTCGAGAATGCAAGTCATGATTGCGCCTGCAACCGCTTCAGCCCATTAAATATCCAGCGCCGCCCGAGAGATCCCCCTCCTCAGGCCATTCTCGGCCGGCCAGCCTCGATCAATTGTGTCGTCGAGTGGCTTCGAACAAAAACCAGAGACGCCGCTCCGATTCGTCGATCCAGATTTCGATCAAACTGGTCGTCGCGACATCGTTGTGTTCGTCACAAACGTCGTGAGCTTCGCGCAAACGTGCCACCAGATCGCGATTGTCGTCCGCCAGTTCCGCGAGCATATCGAGCGGCTCCACATATTCCGCATTGTTATCGAGAACCCGCTGAAGTTTTGAGATTTGACCGATGGATCGAATCGTCAGCTCGCCCAACTTGCGAACGCGCTCGGCCACCGGATCGGTCATCGCGAAAATCTGATCGGCATGTTCGTCCAGCAGCAGATGATAATCGCGAAAATGCGGTCCACTCATGTGCCAGTGGAAGTTCTTCGTCTTTAAATACAACGCGAACACATCCGCCAAAATGCGATTCATCGCGCCGGCAATAGCTTTTCGTCCGGCAGCAGAAAGGTCCGATCGTGTCCGGAGCGGAGCTCGGCGATTTTCCGCCGCTTTGTCCTTGGTATCGTGAGAGTTATTCCTTTTCATAATGGACCTAAAATATCGTCCGGTTTTGCCGAATCCCAAACAATTTCCGCCGGTCAGCCGGATGATATTCGAAAAGATTCAAGGGAGTTTGGCGAATTCGGCTTTCGCCTGAATCAGAAGAGGAACATTGAGATCGGCGTCTTTCCAAAGATGGAAGAAATCCGCATAGGCAGCTTTAGCTTGGGCGGCCTTTCCTGACAGAGAATAAGCTCGCGCGAGTCCTAATTTGGCCAGCGCCCCAATCGGCTCGTTCCCCACAATGCTGGCGTGATCGACGATCTTTTGGAACTCGCTTATCGCAGCCGGAGAGTTTTTCGCCGCGAGGTAGGCTTGGCCCCGGAAATAAATTGGATAGAGCGCAAATGTGAAGTCATCGTTGGTGTGACCCAATTCATAAGGTGAAGCTGCAGATAACGCCTCGAGCGCCGCCTGCGCGTTCCCACTGTTCAGCGCAAGCGTCGACCGGGCCATCGGCAGATACTGACTTTGAACAACGGTATCTTGCGGGAATCGCTTCGTTAGGTCGTCAACCGCCCGATCGGCGTCGACGACGTCGCCCGCCAGTGCGAAAGCAATCGCGGAGAATCCTTCGCCGTGTTTTCCTTTTATCGATGCCAACGCGGATTGTGCATCTTCTTTTGCAAGCTCGCTCAATCCGACCAATCCTTGGCGAAGGGAATTGTGTCCCTGATACTCGGCCGCGGTCTCCTTTTCCTGGGCTCGTTGGGCGGAATCGGCCGCGCGGCGCGTCAGATCGCGCGCTTTCGCGAATTGTCCGTGACACGCCGCCGTTTCGGATTCGACGAAAAACATTTGATCCTCCACTCCAGGGATTCCAAGGGTCGCGGCCGCTTGTTGCGCCATTCCGGCGGAATCGTTTTGGAGGAAATCGACGACGTAAAGAATCAGAGGATACCAGGGCGAATTGAGTTTCTTAGCGCGCGATTGTTCGGCGTCGGCCTTTGCTTGATCCAGTCGGCCTAAGTACTGATCGCAATACATCAGACTTACATAATTGTTCGAGCTATCCGGGTTGATCTCAAACGCTCGCTTCGCCGCCGTATCCGCCCTGGCATAATCTCCGATCGCGAGATGGATGAACCAAAGGAAGACCTGCACACTTTCATCGCGTGGATAGGTTTGTGCGATCAATTCATAAGAGCGACGGGCAGCCTCCAGGTTGCCAGTCACGACGATTTCATAAAAGGCCGCGATGTTGAGTTTTTCGTGGTCGCTCGTTCGTTCTCGCAGCTCATACGCTTTGCGCGTGTATTGAGCGGCGAGCTCGAGTTCCCCTTGAGGCTGATACGATTGGCCTAACGACAAGTAAGCCATGGCGAAATTTGGATCGAGGGCGACGGCGCGCTGAAAAAACGGAATGGCCGCAAGATAATCATTGTCGACGTCGGTTGCTTTATTACCCAGCGCGTACGCCTGGAGCGCCTCGAGCGATGACGTCGTGGTGTCTTCCGGCAAGGCATCGTACTTCTGAAGCGAGGCCAGCGATTCGCCCAATCTCTTCCGCAGCTTGGTTGCTGCCTGGCCAAGCGCGTTGAGCACATGTTCCTTTCCGGCCGCACTCTCTTGTTCCTGGGCAAGCAAACTTCCATCCGGACAATTCACCGCCCTGAGGGACACGACATATTCTGTTCCAATGTTGGAAATGGATCCTTCAATGGCGGCCACCGCGCCAACTCGTTGCCCGACCTCTCGAGCCAGGTCCGGAGTTAGCGGCGTATCCTTCGCCTTGGACATTCGCGCCAGGGTCTGGGCAATGATCGCATCTGAGATGAGGCTGAGAAACGGTGTCTGGTCCAATTGTGATGCGAGTCCTTGTCGCAATGTGCCGTCAAAAACAGGATCACCGGTCATGTTTCTGAAATCTGCGAGAACAATCCGGTCTTTGTCCGTGAGCGTTTTGCTTTGATGCGATCTGTGATAGAAGAGCGCGCCGGCGCCTGCTAAAATAACAAGCAACCCGAGTAGGACCGAGGTCCACACCTTGACTGCTTGGGTCGCCCGGTGGCGTCGGAATTTGTTCGGTATTTGCCTGTTGCCCAGCGTATCCAAGCAAAGATTCGACACGTGAACACGAACGCCATGCTTCACCTCGCATTCGCCCAGATCGTACAGCTGCTCCGACCAGTGGCGATATTGCGCCAGATCGTCAGCCACGCGACGCGAAACAAGAATGTGACCGGCATCTCCGCAATCCATCACTCGTTGCGCCATGTTAATACCGGCGCCGGCGATATTTTTGTTGCCATTGAGATCGACGATTTCGCTGACCGGCCCGCTGTGAATTCCCATGCGCACCAATATCTCGGAATGCTGTTTCAGCGCCTGGGCGATTTCCATTGCGCACCGCACCGGCTCCTCTGAGCTCTTGCGGAAGACGAGCGCCATGCCATCACCGGTTGGCAGTCTGATCAGTTGCTCGTTAGGCGATTCGTTTACCTGCGGAGTGGCCAGAACGATATCCGTCAGCTTGCGTAGAAAAGCTTTTTGCTCTTCGAGCAGCAGTTTTGAATAACCAACGATGTCGATGAAAAGGACGTGCCCAATTTCAAATCTGACGTCTGGCGAACGGTCATCAGCCATCGGATCTTTTTATTTTAAACGGCCTTCGTTCACCAGGGTCACTACACCGAGAGCGCGAGGAAGTCGTCGATTTTATTGAGAGTCTGCCGTTCCTTTAAATTCTTGGGCTGGAATAATTTTTTCGGCGATCGCTTGGAAACGCGGGTCGCCGCGGAGTGGGTCGAGCAAAGGATCCACCCGGATAAACCTCAATGTTTCGCCGGCGTGATTTTCATATGCCTTTTCCAGACGGAGGAGCGCTTCTTCCTTATCGCCGAGGCCGAGATCAGCCAGAGCGAAACTGAACTCAGAGACGTATCGCTGGCCGGAAAGTGCTTTTAATTCGTCCCGTATTTTTTCCGCTTCCGTCTTGTTGCCCGACATGCCGTAGGCATAGGCAAGAAACCCGAGCATCGATGGGTTGTCGTTCAACTCCCGCGCCTTTTTAAACTCTGCAATCGCGTCGCCGAATCTACGGTCCCCGGCTAGGGCCAGGCCAAGGTTCCAGTGGGCATAATAAAAACTCGGATCCATTTCCAACGTCTTGCGCAACTGTTCGATCGCTTCCGCATAATGCCTCGATCGGAAAAGGGTGTTGCCCATGTCGATGTTGATCACGAAGGAAAGGGGATCCAGTTCAATGGCCCGCTTTACCTCGGCGATCGCTTCATCAAATCGCCCAAGCGATACCAGCGCGGAGCTGCCATACCACTGATGCGCGGTGGGATAGTTCGGATCCAGCTCAATCGCGCGCTGAAATTCCCGCACGGCCCGCGGCAAATCGAGCTCATAATAACAACAGAGTTGTCCCACGCTGGTATGCGCTTCGGCAGATTGATCATCGAGCTCGAGGGCTTTGGATATCGCCGTCTTGGCTTTTGGATAGCAATCGTTGGGAGCGCCGGCGCCATAGAGCGGCATCAAAAGGTAGGCGTCCGCCAACCCGACGTAAGCCAGCGTGTATTTTGGATCCGCCGCGATCGCTTGATTAAAATAATCGGATGCTTTGACTAGGTTTTGCCCGGTTCGTTTATTCCAAAAAAACCGCCCTCTCAAATAGAGCTGGTGGGCTTCGGTGTTCTCGGTGGGGCGCGTGGCGATGGCGGCCTGTTCCGAACCCGTCAGTTTCGCCTGAAGGGTTGCGGCGATCGTTTTCGCAATTTCGCTTTCGACCGCGAAAATATCGGTAACCTGGCGATCGAATGTGTCCGCCCAAAGATGAGCATCGGTCGCGCCTTTAATTAACTGCACGTTGACGCGCACCTGGCCGCCCGTGCGTTGCACGCTCCCTTCCAGAATATTCGCGACACCGAGCTTGCTCGCTATTCCCGGAACATCATCCGGTGCGTTCTTGAAACGTTGTGTCGAAGTATATGAGACCACCTTGAGATCGGCGATTTTTGAAAGCCGGGTGATGATTTCATCCTGAATGCCGGCTGCGAAATATGCGTTGTCCGGATCATGACTTAAATTTTCAAACGGCAGGACGGCAATGCTTCTGTCTGGCCGTAAGGACGAAATAATGGGAGGTGGCCTGGGGATGGGCTTTTTGATGCCGGATAAATCTTTTTGCAGCTCCTGACTGATTTGACTGGCCACCGCGCTCTTAATCGTATCGGCCAACGATGGCGCCCCGGTAGCGGTCGGTTGCGGCGTGGTTGCGGCTGAAGATTTATTCAGCGAACGCATGATCGCGGGCGTAAATATGATCGACACAATCGCCAACACGAGAACCAGTGCGGCGACGATAAACATCGCTTTCGCGACCGGCGAAAGCCCTTTGTGCGCTCCGGTTTTGGAACGGCTGATACCGCCTGCTTTTGCGAGTCGGGCGGGCGGCGCAGGATTGCCGATCGCGTCGGCATAAAGATTGACTAACGAGACAATCACGCCGTGTTTCACTTCCATGTCGCCGATATCGTGAAGATACGGCTGCCAGCGACGTTGCTGGCCGAGATCGCCCGCGACACGTTTACTCACCAGAATGTGACCGGCATCTCCGCAATCCATGACTCGTTGCGCAATGTTGATACCGACACCGGCGATATTTTCGCGGTCATTCGCGTCTTTCACTTTGTGGACCGGCCCGCTGTGGATTCCCATCCTCACCGGCAGACTGGGTTGTGTGCGCAACACTTGACTGATTTCCAATGCGCATTCGGCCGGCTCCTCCACCGAACCGGTAAAAACCAGAGCCATTCCGTCACCAGCGGGCAAAATCGTGAGTTGTCCCGCAGCCTCCGCCTCACGCGCGGTGTCCGTGTTGCGAACAATCTGATTGAGCTCGTGCAGCGCTTCCGATTGTTCGTCGGTCAGCAATTTTGAATAGCCGACAATGTCCATGAACAGGACATGCGCGATCTCCAAGCGTGATTTCGGCCTTTGCTCGTCAGCCATGACGGGGAAATCTACCGGCTGAAGATAGGCTTCTCTAGCCTATTCTTTTTGAAGCGGGTGAGAGTTTTGCCAGATCGGTTTCACCAGCAGGCGCGGGGGAACGAGTCGCCGCTCGGTTGCTGCTTCGATTTGTCGTACCTCGTTAGGTCGTGGCTGATTTTCGTCCGGCTCTGGACCGTGTTCGGTCGATTCGCTATTTCTGTCCGGACGTTTAAGGCGAAATAGTTTGGCTATCAGGGAGCGGGTAATCCCACTTGAAATGCGGCTGGATAATTCCATGTCGCTTGGTCAGCCCAAGGTTGGCTGAAGTGTTAACCACTTCGAGCAGCAAAACACTCTCGACCTGCGCGAAGTAAGCGACGTTTTCAACCAGCGCATTCAACGAAATGATATACGTCCCCGCGGCGAGGAAGCTGCCCGGAACAGTACAAACTGCCAGGTAGTAGCCGGGTGTGCGCGTGGAACGATATTCCGGATCGTCGACGTCGTGGCTGTCCAGGACATAGCTGCCCGCGCTCGTTTTGAGAATGAATCCGACTCTCAGATTCCATAACGTTTCGGTGACTTCGTACTCGACCTCGACGAAGAAGGGCTTTGTGCTCTCGACCACGGACGAGATGTTTCCAGTCTCCGTTCGTATTCGGACGGCACGAAACTTCATGTCGTTGACTCCGGGATTTGCTTTTCCTTCAGGCCACACGACTTCGCCCTGTTTGGCATTTGCGCTCATATAATGAGCCACCACGCTGGACGAGCTTCCCATGTCGCGAATCATCCCGTTATCGATCCAGATCGCCCGGTGGCATAACTGCATCACCGCGCCGACGTCATGACTCACAAAAACCGCTGTCCGCCCTTCGTCGTGCGCCACATCCTCCATTTTTCCGAGACATTTTTTTTGGAACTGCGCGTCGCCCACGGCCAGCACCTCGTCGATGAGAAGAATGTCGGGGTTCAAATGAGCCGCAACGGCAAAGGCGAGCCGCACGTACATTCCGCTGGAATAATGTTTCACCGGAGTGTCGAGAAACTTCTCGATCTCAGAAAACGCGACAATCTGATCGAATCGAGTCCGGATCTCGGCCCGAGTCATTCCCAAAATGGCGCCGTTCATAAAAATGTTTTCCCGGCCGGTCAATTCCGGATGGAAACCGGTCCCGACTTCGAGCAACGCACCGACGCGGCCCCGGATTTTGGCGTGGCCGGACGTGGGCTCGGTGATGCGATTGAGGATCTTTAATAAGGTACTCTTCCCCGCACCATTCCGGCCGATCAATCCCACGACTTCGCCTTGTTGGATATCGAACGACACGTCCTTGAGAGCCCAAAACTGCTCGGATTCCGAGCGGCCTCGTCCGGCGAATCGCTTCAATAATCGCTTGGGCAAACCAAATAGTTCATCGTGCAACTGGCGGGAAGCATTCGCCCGATGGACGATGCGGTAGCACTTGCTCAGTTTCTCGGCGGATATGGCGACCTTCGACACGACTGATTCCGGTCCTTGATCAAACGATATCGGCAAACTCGCGTTCGACCCGGCGAAAGAAGAAGGCGCCGATGAGTAATATCACAATCGATCCGATAATACCGGTGATGACAACGGTTCCAGCGATCGGGGTGCGTCCAAACATAACCCATCGGAAACTCTCGACGATGGCCACGAGCGGATTCAGCGCGAGCCACGTTCGCCAGCGCGATGGAAAGATACTGATCGGATAAATCACCGGACTAGCCCACATCCAAATCTGGATCAGGTAGGGCAAAACGTAGGAACAATCACGATACCGAACCGCGAGCGCGGAAAAGAAGAGCGCCACACCTGATGCCGTGAAGATCATCAAAATGAGAATGCCAGGAATGAAAACGAGTCGCGGCCAAATCGGGTGATAACCAAACGCCGCCATCAACCCAACCAAGACAACGAAGACAACGGAAAAATCGATCACGGGCCGGAGCGTGTGCGCGAGAGGCACGACCATGCGCGGAAAGTAAACTTTCGATACCAGCTGGCGGTTCTGGACCAGGCTGTTGCCCGCGTTTTGCAGGGACTGTTGAAAATAGGTCCAGACCGTCATGCCGGAAAAAACAAACAAGAGTTTCGGCAGTCCTTCGCTCGGCAACGCGATTCGATTTGCCACCGTGGCGAAAATCATCGCCGCGATGAGCGGCTGGAGAATAATCCAGACAGCTCCGAGCGCCGTTTGCTTGTAAATGACCTTCAGCTCGCGTTGGACGAAGATCAGCAACAGATCGCGGTATCGCCAGAGTTCCGTCAGGTTAATGGCGCGCCAACCTTTCGTCGGCTCGATGTAAGTGATGTCCGGGCTGGCGGAATCATCTTCCAGGCCGGCAGGGGGCAGGGTGGCCGCGATGGCCAAAGAACTGGGCGATGCCTCTTTCAAGCCGACAGCGTAATTCACCGAAAATGCGGTTGCAAACAAGCTCGTCTATGTCGAACGGTCCGGTGAGAATCGCATTGAACGACTATGCCCAGGAAGACCGTTGTGGTTCTCATTTTCACGCACAAACCGGATCTCAGCCCGTTCGAGAAAATCTCACTGATGCAATGTAGGCGTGTGCTTGGAAACCATCCACTTCGGCTGGTCTGTCCGCGCGGAATGCGAGTTGAGCGCTACCTCGAATTGGCCCCCGGACTGGAGATCGAATATATCGATCCGATTCATCTCTCCACTTACGAACGCTATTCACATCTGAAGGCGACGCCTTTCCTCTACGATCACTTCAAAGAGTATGAGTTCATGCTGGTTCACGAGCTCGATTCATTTGTGCTTCGTGATGAGCTGCTGGATTGGTGCGGAGCCGGCTGGGATTACGTGGGAGCTCCGTGGTTTGAAGGATTCGACCTGGCCACGCCGGACGCGCGATACCTGGGCGTAGGGAATGGAGGGTTTTCGCTGAGATGCATCGAATCTGCCCGGCGCGCATTGCATTTCTGGAAGAGGATTCTTCCCGGTGCAAAAGTTTGGAAACAACGGACGCGCGTTCCTGTTTCCCGTCAGGCGCCATTGCCTGCGGCCATGGCATGGCCAGACAAAGCGCGTAGTGATGTTTGGAAAAACGAAGATGTTTTCTGGTGTTTCAAAGTCGCGCCTCGTTTCGATTGGTTCCGGATCCCGCCGGTGGAAGAAGCGCGAAAATTTGCCTTCGAACTAAATCCGCGGCGGTCGCTCGCCGAAGCCGGCCGGCTTCCGTTCGGTTGTCACAAATGGCCGAAATACGATCTGCCATTCTGGAAACCAATCATCGAATCGTACCGCTACGAGTTACCGTGACCATCGCCAGATTCGTTTACGAAGAGCTATCCAGTCGCGGGAACCTAAACAAGGAAATCCTCTATTTCGACGCGAGCGGTTCTTCGGCCGGGCCGGAAATCACTTCGCCGGTGGGTTTGAAGCGTGACCCGTGACACGGGCAGTCCCAGGTTTGTTCGGAGGAATTCCATCGCACGATGCAGCCCATATGAGTGCAAACCGCGGAGACCTTGTGGACGTTGCCCTGGGAATCTCGAAATGCTGCGACCTTGCCGTTTCGTGATTGGACAATTGTGCCATCACCTTTTTTCAGACCACGAACCGAATCGGCCTCGGCTCGAGCCAGGCGATCTTTCAAAAGGTAGTAAGGATAATCCAGGTTTTCGCGCACATAATCCCAGGCGCCTGTCTTGAGCGGTTTACGATCAACCCTGAATAATTCACTCCACGGATTTTTTCTTCCGGTCACCCAATCGCGCGCCATCATCGCCGCCACGGTACCGAAGGTCATCCCATTTCCAGAGTATCCAGTCGCAATAAATTGGTGTTCGGCGTTTTGCCCGATGTACGGCAACCCATCGCTGGTTTCAATAATCTGACCCGACCAGCGATGATCGATTTGCGCATCCGGCGCGATCTTCTTCAGCTTCGTACCCAAATCGGTATAGCGCTTTTCGGTGTCGGATGCTTGGCCGGTTTTGTGGTCGTCGCCGCCAAACACCACGTAGTCGAAATTTTCGTGCCGGCTGACTCGGAAATAATTGTAGGGATCGGCCGTATCCCAAAAAACGGCCATGGGCAGCGACTGACTCGGCACTTGTGCTCCGAGGGCATAACTGGTGGAAAGCGTAATCTTGGTTTGAAACAACGTCGCGTCCATCATGCTGGCCAGGCCGACCAGCGGATTATTGGTCGCAAGGATAACGCGATCGAACGAGATCCAGTGACCGTTCACCTTGGCGCGACGCTTTTCCGAATCGAACTCATCAACCCCGCTCCTTTCGAAAATTGTCGAGTCGTCAGCCGAAGTGACCAATCCCCCGAGATATTTCAAAGGATGAAACTCGGCTTGATTGGCAAACCGAATACCCGGCACGCCGAACACAGGCACTGCCTCCAAAAACTCGGCGTCGAAACCCAACTCCCGCGCGAGCTCGCTTTCTTCTTTGAGTTCGCCGGCATCCAGATCGGCCTGTTCCTCAAAAACGGGCGTGTGCAGAAACGCTGGAACACGCGAAAACTCGCACTCAATTTTTTCTTCACCGATAATGCGCTCGATCTCGTCGACTGCTGCGGCACCGGCATCCCATGCTGCCTGGGCGTGATCGCGACCGAAGCTTTTCGCCAATGCCTGGAGCGTTGTGTCCATGACGTAGGTCAGGTGAGCAGTGGTATGTCCAGTGTCGACTGAAGCGACGCGTTCTCGCTCGACCAGCGCAATTTTAATTCCCGATTTTTTTAAAAGGTAAGCGGTCGTTACACCGGTTATGCCGGCCCCGACGACTAAAACGTCGACTTTGAGGTCCTTCCGAAGTGGCGGAAAAGATTTGATCGGCGCGGAATCAATCCAATAAGGCGTGGTGTCCATCTCACATTGATTCGCGTCTGCTGCGAACTGAGTCCGTGGCGAAAATGAAAAGTGTTTCCCGGAAGGTGTAGTCGTCTCGCTCGGTCGAGGCTTTGTCGTGGTTCCACGGCGTAACCCGACCAATCTCGGGTCCGTGTCCTGATGGTCAAAAGCCCGGGGAAGGAGGTCCGCTCGATATCCTCATCTTAATGAATGACCCGGTTATCGTTTTATTCCTGATAACCGTCGCTTTCTTTTTTTTGTCGTCTCGACATTCGACACGCGCGAAGAAACGACGTGATCCGAACGATTTCTGTATGGCACAACAAAAAGAAATCATATCGACGCTCAATCATCTGATCGAAACGCTCAAAGATGGGCAGGAAGGTTATCAGCAAGCTGCGGAAGCGGTCCAGGATCCGCAACTCAAATCGCTATTTGGGCAATATTCCCAGCAGCGCGCGCGTTTCGCGTCCGCACTCCAAAGCAAAGCCCAGGCATTGGGCGAGACGAAACCGGAAGACAGTAGTAGCGCTGGCGGCGCGCTTCATCGTGCCTGGATCAATATTAAATCCACTGTCACCAGTGGCGATGATCACGCCATCCTGGCGGAGTGTGAACGAGGCGAAGATTCGGCGATCAAGGAATACAAACAAGCTCTGAATGATTCGATGGAATCGACCGTCCGCGAGATCGTTTCCGAGCAGTTCGATGAAGTAAAAGCGGCGCACGATCGAATCAAATCGCTCCGTGACGCAGCGAAAAAGAGCTAGCCGATTTAAGGCGTAACAATCAATTATTCAATCAACCGATCATCATGAACCTGAAAGAAAAGATCCAAGAAGCAGGCGCTGCCGGATATATTTTGCTTTGGTTACTCGGAATTCCGATTCCGGTCCTGTTCTTAATATTTCTGTTGCGCGGATGCAGTTAAACTCGGGCGCTTGAGCCGAGCGGCGAAGACGCGAGCCGCACCGGGGAGCCGGGAACCGAGACGAAGTCGAGGGTGGCGTGGCAAACACGCTGACGCAGTGAGGTCGTTGGCTTCACCGATTCGTCAGGTCGCTGTGTTCTGCTGTTGTTAGCTCCAGCCAGTCTTCTCGTTTGATCGCTTGAATCGGGCATCAGACGGGTAAATGGATTTCACTAACGTTACCAGAAGTGGCTGCATGAATGCCAATCGGTCACTCTGGTTAACGTCGGCATTTCCATTGCCGGCAAACACGCCAAATTGCTCGGAGCGAAAGCAAAGCGCAATTTGAACGACCGGCCGCGACTGAGTCGTGAACAAAACAGCGTAATTTGGGTGGACCACAGAGTGTCACCTCACGGAGCTCAGGCGAAAGCGTCCATAAACCGGATGTATACAATGCCCGGTCACTGAACACCCGCGTAAGTTCACGCGTCTGCGGTTTCGACAAGTGCACCGCAGCGTCACGCGTGTAGTCCGACAGGTTCCACGAACCAACCGGGAGATTGCAGTGAAGCCGCTGAGCTATAATCTCGCGACAAGACAGAAACGCGTGAAACGAAAAAAATGACAACGCGCGTGATCCTGTGCTTCAAGACCTAACGAGAACAAGCTGAGCCACCGCTGACAGGAGCGCACGTTTTCATCTCAACGACTCAACTTTCTCAACTCCTCAACTTCTTCTTACTTCGTAACTGGTAAATCCATGTTGTGCATCACTGCGATCCCCCAATTACTCTGATCATTGGTCGCGATCAGCATGAGAAGTCCCTTGCGCAAACCCATGTCCTGGCCGTTTCGCACCGCTCCGGTCTGACTCCAGAGGACATCCACCGAGGCCACATCAGGCCGCAAAAAACGAATGTGCGTCTCCAACACCTTGAACTCCGCATGCTTGAAGGACGGGATGTCACCCGCCCCGTCGCCTTCGAGCAGCGGCCGATGAAATTCTTCGATCGCCTTGCGGCCGTGCGCCGTCATTCCCCAGACATTTGTGAAGTCAGCATCCTCGTGGAAAACCATGGAAAAAGCGTGGGCGTCGAGCTTCGCGAAAGCCTCTCCAAAGGCTGCGATCAACGCACGAACAGGCTTCTCATCGTTAGCTTGAGCGGGAGAATCTGCCGCCTGGCCGGAAGACGAAAGGGTAAAGAGGGTGAAAGCTATCGCTGCGCGCAGAATGAGAGAGGGTGTCATAATAGAAGTTGGGTTGGGTTTGGGAGTAACGTTTTAGCGGGGGCGGCGGAGTGGTTTAACATCTAACCAGAACATGCTGAGCGACCGTTGACGGGAGCGCAAGTTTTCATCTCAACCTCTCAACTTTTCTCAACAACTCAGCCCCTCAACTTCTTTCCATGCCGAGCGGCGATTCGTCTTCAACGCTTATGCCACCTGGCATGTGGGCATTCATTTCCTTCGCTCGCCAAATGCGGCCAATATGGAAATGAGAATACCAAGGAACACGCCGCTAAAAATGAATCTGGACCGCAAGAGCAGAGCGCGGCCTCCTGTCGCCAGCCAAAATCGGGATAATTGTGCAACAAGAAGCCAAGATAAGCAGCGGTAAGACCAGCAACACCGGCAACGACGGACACGGCTTTTGCCCACATTGGGAATGGCTTTGATCGTCTAAATAACACGAAAGCAACAAACCAAACCGGCACCAACAGCTCGATCACCGTTGAAGCAACAAACCAAACCGGCACCCACACCTCGATCACCGGTGAGAGGTTCGCGTGGGGGTTCATTCTGGAATTAAAACGCAGAATGACGAATTTAGACCATAAAATCATGCCACAAAGAAAGTGCCCGTGCCCAGTCACGAGATTTGGCCCAAAGTTTGTGGTTGATCGGTTCCTGCGATCAACTGAGTTTGGTGGCGATTCGATGAATCGCTCGCCTGACCAATGAAATCGATCGACGATAAACGCACGGAGTTTCGCAAACTTCACGAGAGCGGCTGTTTCGCTCTTCCAAATCCGTGGGATCCTGGAACTGCAAAATATCTGGAGCATCTCGGGTTCAAAGCGCTCGCGACCACATCGGCCGGGTTCGCGTTCTCGCGCGGCCTGCCCGATGGATCGGTCAAACGCGACGACATGCTGGCGCATATCCGCGATTTGGTGGAAGCGACCGGCCTTCCGGTCAACGCCGACTTCGAAAATGGTTACGCGGATGATCCAAACTGGTGCGCCGAAAACGCCCGGCTCTGCGCCGACACCGGCGTCGCCGGTCTGTCCATCGAAGATGCGGCCGATCGCAAAGAATCGCCGATCTATGATGTCAATCTCGCGGTCGAACGGATCCATGCGGTCCATGAAGCGCTTCACGGCACGAACGTTTTGCTGGTCGGACGCGCCGAAGGATTTCTCGTTGATCGCGAAAATCTCGATCAGGTGATCAAGCGGCTGCTGAAATATTCCGAAGCCGGAGCGGATTGTTTATACGCTCCCGGGTTCGACGATCGCGACAGCAACAAAGCAATTGTCGATGCCGTCGCGCCGAAACCAGTCAACGTGCTGATTGGTGGAGCCGGCGGCCTAACGATGCGAGACGCAGTCGAGATCGGCGCCCGCCGGGTCAGCGTAGGCGGAGCGTTTGCTCGCGCGGCCTGGGGCGGGTTCGTCCGCTCGGCGAAAGAGCTGATGGAGAAGGGGACGTTCGAGGCAATGAAGGACGCGACGTCGTACGGCGAGCTGCAGAAGCTGTTTCGCGTTTCCGATCAGATTTGAAGCCGTTAGAAATTAGGAAACTTCCTGCTGACCTGGGAGATCTCAATCGCTGGTCAGTGCCATGACAAACGATATCCTGCCAACTTCTCCGCTTCGTCATCTCGCGCGGCTCACGTTCGTTGCTTTTCTCCTCACGTTTATCGCATCCCGGACGTTGGTCATTTTGATCATGACCCGAAAGATGCCGGATTTATTTCTGCATCTGGGCGGCACGCATGTTCACCATCTGAATTACGGGATTTTCGTTCTCTCTTTTGTCGGCGGTGTTTTGCTTTTCGCTCCGTTAAATCAGAAACAGCGGAAAATCTTCGCGTTGCTTTACGGTTTTGGGATGGCGCTAACGTTCGATGAATTTGGAATGTGGCTTCACCTGGGGGGCAGTTATTGGCAGCGAGCCAGCTTCGATGCGGTGATTGTGATCTTGAGCGTGTTCGGATTGATCGCATTCATACCCGGATGGAGGCACCTGCGATCGCATCATTTTATTGTCGGCGGAGTCCTGGTCATCGTCGTCGCCGCATTTTACCTGCTTCTTTTCGAATCTCTCTCCCATGCCAACGAAAAACTCATGCCGCGTTTGATGGAAGTCGAGAAACACGGGCCGGGCTAGGGAAGTAAGAAGGCAAAAAGAAGCGGTCCGGGGGACGGCTGGCTGAGGTCAGCGGCCGCGGCGACAACGAACTGCCGGGACCGTTGAATCGATTAGCCTAACGAAAGCTTTTGCGCAGAAAAAGCGGCGCGCCGACGAGTGCGAGGCCGAACAAAAGCAGCGCGGATGTTCCGGCTTCCGGGACGGCTACGAATGAAAGCTCTTCCGTTCCGCTGTATTGGGCGCCGGGAGCCAGCGTGATGGAAAGAGATTCCGTTAGCGAAAACGGATTGAACGGAACTGCGGGACCAGTCGCGGAGGTATTGCCGAAGGTTCCCGCCACGGTTTGGGAAGTTAACGGCATGACCATGCCGTAGAGGGTATTCGTGGGATCGGCAAAAGTTTGATAGGTGACGCTGCCACCATTGACCGATGCGGAGAAATCGGCCTCCGGGACACCGCTCACGGGTCCATATCCAATTTCGGAAAACAAGATCGTGATGGTTCCGGTCGCGTTTCCATTATTGGTCACGCTGGTGGTTAACTGGTCGAGCATCGGATTCGTGGTCGAGCCGATTGCCGGATTGGTGATCCCGGTCACGGTGATCGCGAATCCGTTCACGGTACCGGAAAATGAGACCACTCCACTGGGACTCGAGGCGACGGTTGATCCCCCGATGTTCAAGCTCGGCGTGGCGTAGACCGAAAAGGCGAAGGTCATGCTAAAAAGCAGGCACAGGAGGGCCCGCCGGGCCGGCGATTTCGTTGTTAGGCAGCGTTTGACACGCAACACGGGTACGGCAGGGCAGACAGCATTTTTCATGGAGCGCCCTGTTTTAAGCAAAAACGGTAAGAATTTACAAGGAAATAAGACCTGATTTTTTGGGCGAGTGAGGCGGTAAGCATAGGATGTCAAAAGCTCGAGATGCCTGTGAAATAAAGCTCGACATTTCCGACGGGATCCATCTAACATCCTCCCGCTTTAGAAGCACCGGTTTCGCACCTCAAAATCATTTTATTGTGACTAAGTCTACGATGTTCATTCGCGCGTTGGCATTCTCCATCGCCGCGGCGGCGGTTTTTGTGTCACCCTTGGCCCATTCGCAAGCGGTTCTTCAGCTTCAAAATGGGGCGACCATCGTCACCATCGGTGACAACTCGGCAAATGACTCGAACGGGGCGACAGGCGTGATCACGTACATGGGGGCGGTCGGGAACTTCAACACCAACATCACGACCGGCACGTCCAAGCCCGCAGTCGGCGGCGCGACTACGCCGGAACTCGATTTAACGAGTCTCAACGTCACGAACGATACCGACAGCCCGCAAACACTGACGCTTCTTTTTTCCGACAACAACTTCGGACCGGTGACGGGAACTCCGCAAGCGGCGCTGTCGATCACGCAACTCGGGCAGTCACCTTCAGGACCGGCGAACGGTTCGGTGTCATATCGGGGTTATTTCGATTCGGCTAATATGACGTTGGCGCAAACAACTCTTCTTACTTCGATCGGTCCCATCACCACAGCGGGAAATGGAAGCAACACCGGCTCGCTGGGAACGTTCGCGAATCCGTTCGCATTGACGCAAGCAGTGACCATCACGTTGAACGCGGGTGGCACCTTCCTCGGCAGTGCGAATTTGGATATTGTTCCAGTTCCCGAAGTCAACACCGTGCTGGCGGGTGTGCTGGCCACACTCGTGCTCGGCGTGAGCTTCGCTCGCCGGCGTTTGACTAAATTCTTCGCCGGGCGGTTATCCGCTTGATTGGCCCGCGAGGCGATCTAATTCGCGGCGTCGTCATCGCTCGAATCAAGTAACGGCCCGAGGAGCGTTCGTTCTTCTGGCAAAAGTTTGTCCGCGACGATTTTTTTTGCTTCGGTGCGGGCCTTATCTTTCCAACCGTTCGCGGCCAACACCGCTACGTGCACGGTGAGGGAATTGGGCGTGGCGAGCGCGACCGGAAAACCGCGAAAGGTGAACGCGGACATCGCGGAGGCCGGCTTTCCGGAGCGCAATCGAGCCAGAGCCAATGTCGCAGCAGCATCCGATCCGAGCGAGCTTCGTGACACCAGATTTTCGACCTTGCTTTCGATCGCCGAGATCTTTTCAGGCGAGCCGCCAAGGAGAAGTTGAAGGTACCAATCGTGAAGTTGAGTGACCATGTCGTCCGGCCAAAGCTTCATAATCCCAACAGCGATCTGATGAGCATCCGCGGTCCGGCCCATTGCTTCGGCGAGTCGCAATCGCGCCAGGTGAGCCAGGCGCGCCTGCGGTTCAAGAATAACCGATTGTTTGTAAGCGGCATCGGCAGCTTCCAGAACGCCGTGCGTCTCCGCATATTTCGCAATGCGAAGAAATTGCCGGGCGTCCGTCGCAGTCTGCATCGCCCGGTCCCATTCGTTTTGGCTGGCCGGCATCTTTCCAAGTTTGGATTGGACGACGGCCAGGTAAATGTACTGAGAGGTTTGGTCGATCGGGAGGTTATCGGCGAGCAGCATCGTCTCGAGTTCAGCGTCGCGGCCAAGCGCAGCCAAAGCGTCCACGCGCTCGATGAAAAGCTCACGCTTGGAAGCGACCAAACGCGGGGACAACAGCTTCCAGTTCAGTCTCGAATCTCCCATTTTCGTAGAGCCATGCCGCGAGCGCCGCGACGCTTTCGTCCCCACTGCTGCGAAAGGATTCGATGGCTTTCTGAATGTCCCCCTCACTTCGCGCCGGGTCCTGTTGTTCGCGAATTCCCCAAGCCAGCAAATGATCCGCCGGTTTTGCGTTCGGTTGTCGATCCAGTCGATCGGCGATTTCCATTTGTGGAATCGCACCATTCTTCGGCGGGACGATGGTGAGCGGCACATTGCCCTCGTCGGTTAAGCGCGGGCGCGACGCCGACTTGGCAATGAGCCGAAGCGCCTGGAGTCCGGCTGCGCCATGGTCGGTTCGAGCCAGTTCGATCAAACGATCTTGCGCGGCAAGGTAGGACGCCGAATCGGGCGCGGAGTTGAGAAAAACGACTGCCAGCGCGGTGAAGACTTGGTCGGGCGGCGTGCGTTGATCCGACAAAACTTTTTCTGCATCGGCGATCGCTCCCGGAGAATCGCCGCGCAATGTAGCCAATTGCGCTGCGAGGCAGAGATCGATCGGTTCCGGGCCACCCTTTTGATTCAATAGAAAATCAATTTGTGCTGTGGCGATAGATAATTCGCTGGCGGAAAGCGCGGCCGACGCATAATCGCGCCGGTTGTTGATGTTCAAACGGTGAGACGCGCTGATTTGTTTCCACCAGGCCAAAGCCGCCGCACCCTGGCCGGTTCTGGTGAGCAGACGCGCCGCGGCTTCCTGGGTGGTCGGTTCGGTGGGTCGGAGAATCAAAGCATCGTGAGTTTTTGCGGCGGCTTCCTGCCACTGCTGCCGATCGATCAACGCCAATGCTTCCTCGGAAAGCTGGCGAGCATGCCACGCCTTAATTGCGCGGCTAGTAGGAATGACGATCGCCGCGCTCAACGCGACCAACATGAACAACGCGAGCAGGCCAGCGCCGGCAAACATGTAGATGACCGTAAGGCGTTTGAATTTTCGAAGACGCCGCCGCAGAGCTCGTCGCCAGTGGGTCAGCCGGCTGGACGAGGAGGAGGAAGGCATTGAATTCAAATTTCGGCCGGACCAGAAGCAGGTGTTGTGGCCTTTGCTTACAGGAGCTCCTATCAAACCATTTTACGGCGATTTTTTCAAGATTGCGTGAAAAGAACTCTTTGCCCGGTTGCGTTCGCCTTTGGTCGTCCCACAGGTTGACTGACAAAAAAATAGGGGCGACTTCAGGCCGTCCCAAAGCGCATTTCCTTCTCCTCCTGCCCAAGTTATTGTGGCAACTTCAGGCGAAGAATCATACAGTTACCCTCCTCCCATCGCCCGAATGCCCTCGACTGCATTTTACCAGTCCGACCTCGATCAACCGCATCCCTCCCGCGGACGCGCCATTCTCAAAGCGCACCCGGAAGTTCGGCAACTGATGGGACGGAATCCGGCGACGGCGGCGATCACGGTGAGCCTGCTTGTTCTGCAAACATCGATCGCGTTCGGAATGGGCAAGCTCGGCTTTAGTTATTGGTGGCTCAGCGCGATTATCGCATACGCAGTCGGAGCTTTCGCCAATCACGCCAACTACGTGGTTATTCACGATGCGACTCATAACCTCATTTTCCGAAATCAGGACATGGAACAAGATCGTCGCGCTCATTGCTGATCTTCCAAATGTGACACCCGGCGCCATCGGCTTCGGGATTTACCATTTAAAACACCATGCGCATCAAGGCGACTATGGGTACGACGCCGACATGGCGAACCGCTGGGAAGCGCGTCTGGTGGGAAATCGATGGTATTGCAAGGCGGTTTGGCTGGCGTTGTTCCCGTTTTTTCAACTCACTCGTCCGCCTCGGATCAAAGCGATCGCCACCTGGAACCGATGGACGGTAATGAACGTGGCGACGGCCATCGGTTTTGACATTGCCATCGTGTATTTTTTTGGCTGGGCCGCTTTTCTGTATCTGGCGTTGTCCTTTTTATTTTCGATCGGATTGCATCCGCTTGGTGCGCGTTGGATCCAGGAGCATTACACCTATGATTCAAAACAGGAGACTTTCAGTTACTATGGGCCGATCAATCTCCTGGCGTTGAACGTCGGCTATCACAACGAGCATCACGATCTGATCACGATTCCGTGGAGTAATTTGCCGAAATTGCGGGCCATGGCGCCGGAGTTTTACAACAATCTCAAGTTTCACACGTCGTGGAGCAGGCTGCTCTTCGAATTCATTTTCGACAGACGCTACAGCCTGTTCTCCAGAGTCGAGCGATCGAGTGAGGATCACGAGGCCGAGCTCCTGGCCATCGCGAGTTAAGGTCAATCGCAGATTTCGCGAGCTCCAAACAACCTGCCGTGGCCTAACGAATACCATTCGAGCCAAGGCGTCCACCCGTTAGACGACAAGAGTGGTCGGCCGTGGCAGCCGTCGCGGTCGCCGAAAGTGCATGGCCTTCAATTCGCGTTTTGTCTGCCTGGCGTCCGCGTCTAGGTGAAGCACCAATGGCGGTCGCCGCAGACGACGAACATTTCCCGCGAGGACAATCGTGTTTCGCTCGCTCCCGGAACTGTCCAGAATCCGCGTCGTGCGGCCGCGCCTTTTGAATTCCGTGGCAATTCGGTCCGCCCTCAGGTCGGATTTCCCATCGACGCAGACGTTGACCAGGAAGATGCCGTTCCTGCGGAGACAGCGAAACGCGGCCGTAAAAAAGTCCGGACCGGTCATATGCGCCGGAATATTTTCCCCGATAAAAGCGTCGAGAATTAAAGTGTCATAACGGCGGCGGGTTTTCTGAAGGAAAGCCAGTCCGTCCGCGATATGACAATCAACGGTCGCGGGTAATTGGAAGTAACGTCTGGCTACGCGAAAAGAAACCGGGTCGACATCGACGACGGATACTCGTCGTCCCGCCCGCGCCAGCATGGTAGCGAGAGTGCCGCCGGCGCAGCCAATCAGAAGGATACGGTTGCCGCAATGTTGCAGTGCTAAACCATAGAGCGCATGAATGTGCGCATCGAGGCTCGTTCCATGACGATCGGAGGAGCTTTGGCTCCCGCCTTTCTGCTCATAAGTCAGCGTTCGTTTTCGTTTGTGGTAGCGCAGCCGGATGACGCCGAAACGCGAACGAAATTTTCTTTGCGACTGCTTCATGCATTTCAGCGGAAAATAGGTCAGACGGTTATTTATTCCAATATCTCTTCCCCACTCGGGACGAATGAGTGTGGTGAGCGCTCGTCTCTAATTCCCTTTTCGACGGCCAACATTTTGATAAAAGGCCTGATGTCCTTTTTCGGACGCGCCTTGGCCCAATTTTCCACCTCCACCCGAGATCGTCGAGCAGGGTGGGTCGCGATTGGCCTTACCGTGGCCGTCTTGCTGCCTTTTCTCAATAAGGCCTTCTATGTTGACGACACTCTGTTCATCTGGATCGCCAAACAGATCGGGAGGCATCCACTCGATCCGTACGGTTTTGACATTAACTGGTCGTCATTTCAGCAACCGATGTCGGTGGTGATGCAGAATCCACCGCTCTGCTCCTACTACATCGCCCTCGTCGCGAGTATCGCCGGGTGGTCTGAACTTGCTTTGCATATTGGGTTTATCTTCCCTGCGGCGGCTGCGATTGCCGGAACATTTGTCTTCGCTGGCAGATTCTGCGCTCGGCCATTGACTGCGGCTTTGCTCGCGCTCTTTGCGCCGGTTTTTCTGGTATCGGCCACGGGCGTGATGTGTGACGTCATGTTGCTCGCGCTGTGGGTTTGGGCATTGGAATTCTGGTTTGTTGGTTTGGAGCAGCAGAAGCAATGGTCGTTCGCGGTTTCGGCAGCCTTCATTGCGGCCGCGGCATTGACGAAATATTTCGGTATCGCACTCCTGCCCCTGCTCGGCGCGTACACGATTACAAAACAGAGACGGCTGGGGCCGCCGCTTGGGTATTTGCTCATTCCCGTGGCGTCAATGTTCGCCTACAATTGGCTGACGGAACGGAAATACGATCGCGGTTTGTTCAGTGCCGCGCTTGCCGCATCGTCCACGATCTCTTCAGCAACGAAACCATCCTGTATTTCCCAAACCCTGATCGGTCTCGCATTCGCCGGCGGTTGTTTCATTGCAGCGCTTTTCTTTTTCCGGGTCGGCAGCAAAAAACTTCTCACGATTGCCGTGGCAGTCTTCGTTGCCTTGGCGATCGCGTTTAAGTTTTGGGTGACCTCCTGGGTCTACCTGGCAACGAGTGAGACACCGGTGTGGCTCGAAGGCGGACTTTTCGCGTCTGCGGCCATCGCAATTTTCGGTGTTGTCCTCATTCATCTTATTCGAGAAAGGAATGCGGAAACGCTACTGTTTTGCCTATGGCTGGTGGGGACCTTCGTCTTCGCCACCTTTCTCAACTGGTCGATCACTGCCCGCACGTTTTTGCCGATGGCTCCGGCCGTTGCGATTCTTGTCACGCAACATTTCGAGAAACGCCAGGCTCCGATGTGGCTGCACGCTTGCGCCATTTTATCGGTCGCGACCTTGTCATTGTTGATCACCGCTGCCGATTATGGCCAAGCCAATTGCGGTCGCGCCGCGGCCCGACTCTTTCGGCAAAAGTACGGATCGCAACCGGACAAGGTTCAGTTCATGGGGCACTGGGGTTTCCAATACTATATGGAGCAATGGGGCGCGAAGCCGTTCGACCGAAACAATCCGAAGGTGACAAACGGCGACATCATTGTCGGGCCGTGGGGCGATCTCAATGCGAAACAAGTTTCCGCTGGCCCGGTGGCTCAGCGCGACGAATTAAAATTCGCCACTATTCCGTTTGTCAGCACTTCAGGCGGCGGTGCGAGCTTTTACAGCAGCTTTGGCGGCCCGTTGCCCTGGATCGTGAATCAGATTTCCGCCGAACGTTATTTCGCGGTCCGGACGGCCACGAAATAACTTTACTTGTCGACAGACCTGGCGGCGGCCGCGATATCGTCGGCCGATTTCTTTCGCAGGGTTCGCACGTCTTTTAATGTGCTGTTCAATAGCTGAGCTTGTTGCTGAACATTGCTAAAGAGCTGCCCCGCTTTGTTGTCTGCGCTGGAGGGCACGGAATTGGCGAGGCCGTCCATAGTCGCTTTAAAATCGGTGAAGAGTGGCGCGTTGAGCGAGGAATTGGTCTGCAGAAGATTTGTCCACGCATCGATCGCGTTATCTCGCGCTTTCTCTACTTTATCTTCCTTTGCGACTGGATTCGTTCCCGAGGCGTCCACGCTTGTTTTTGCGCTCGCGATGTAGCGTTGCCACCTGGCTGCGTCATCCCCGGAAAGCGCTTGCCCGATCGCGACAGTTTTATCGCGAAGACTTTGGACGGAAGCGGGATCGAGTCTGACGGCAAATCGGGCGAGATCGGCATATAAACGCGCCTGCCAGAAATTCGGCGGCATTTCCGCGACCGCTGCCGCCGCCGACGATAGGAGATTTGGATCATTCGTCTTTGCTCCTACGAAAACATTGCCTCGTAGGGCGTCCGTAAGAAGCCAGGCGCGCGCGGCGGGATCTTTTAAAGTCATCATGTGCGGCAACACTTCCGAAATATCGCCGTGATCGATGCCATAGTGCACCAGCGACTCCAGGCCAACTGCGCGGAAACCTTCATCGGTCGCGAGATCGACATACGTGATGGCGTCATTGAAATGTTTCTCTTTCAACGCGGAATCGATGGCCGACGAAACCGATTGGGAACGCAGGAGCGGATCCGCCATTGATTTCAACGAAGTTTGCGTGGCAGTCGCGTCTTTCGAGGCCGCTGCGCTCACCACGCCGGAAAATGCGCGATCCTTCCAATATGGATCGACGATGGAGGCCGCAGCAGTCACAGCCTCGGCAAAATCGGGTTTGGCGCAGAGAGCGTTGACTAGCTCCCAACTGACAAATGGATCGGGATCGAAGTTTGCGGGTGTGCGCTTGTCCTGTTTCGAAGCCGCCTGAAAAGTCGTGCGCGCACCGTTCAAGTCGCCCATTGTCGTTTGAGCGATGGCGATGGCGCGCAGAGCGCCGATCTTTTGATCGTTACGTTTTATTTGCGCTGCCAAAGCACGCGCATCTGCCATTTTTCCAGCGCGCACCTGGGCGGCGACGATATCATTCACCGAGCCATTCGACGATTTCACCCATTTCATAGCCAGATCCATATGACCCGAATCTGCGGCGGCGCGAACCAGCAGCGCGCGATCGGAGTCATAACGGCATCCCGCGAAAGCAGCTTCGGCTCCGCTCAAATCTCCCTTGGCCATTTGCAGCGCGGTGACAGCCGCTTGCGCACCCGGCCCGTAAATTTCGCCGAGGCGTCCGACATGCCGAGAGGCCCACTCGACTTCGCCGGCCGCCGCCATCTCTCTGATTATCTGGTCGGCGTGGCTTTCCGATTCCGGCCACGAATGTTCGGCATACTCCTTGGCCGCGATCAAGTTGCCCGCTCTTATAAAAGCGTGGACGGCGGCGCGGGTGGCATTGGCACGTGAATATTTGTCGGTGATTTTTTCCTGAGCAGCGCGAGCCTCGGCAAAATCGCCGTCCTCCGCGAAAACCGCAGCCAATGCGCTTTGAACGTCGTCGGCGGAGCTCGCGCTCATCTTAGTCGCAATGGCCCGCGCGGCCGCGATGTTGCCGGCGTCGGCGCACTTGTTCAGAGCGATCTGCAAAAACGACTCACGCCCCGAACCAGTAGCCTGCTCCAAACACTCGCTTGCGTTCAGGTCAAAGGCGTTCAAGAGCGATGATACCAGGTCTTTTGTCATCGCCGGGGTCATGAGCGCCTCGGCTTGCGTTTCACGTTGGGTAGAGAAAATTCCAGCGCGATTTGCCGACAGCGCGACCCACCGTAATTGCTCGATGCGTGTCCTGGGATCAGGCAGAGCGAGCACTTCGGCAAAATAACCCGGCATGGCATCGCGGGCCAAAGAAGGTGCGGGAGGGAAACCGTACAAATTCCATTCCAAATTCACGCGTTTGATCGGATCGGTTACGGCAGGAAGTAAAGACCTCGTTTGCTGCCAAACCTCATCGGGAGCGTTGTGATTGCCGGCATCCGAACGTTGGGCAGCAATGGAAGCAAGAGCATTCATTCGGGTTTGTCCGTCGGTGATGGCACTGACGTTCTTTTCCGCCGTTGCAAAATCTCCGTTCCCGGCTAGAGCGGTCGCCAGAATGATCTCTCTGTAAGTTTTATCGGATCCATCCGGCAGCTGCGCGATCGCCCTCGCGGCGGAGTCGAAATCCGCCTTCTTGATCGCATCGTCGCACTGCTTCGAGTATTTACGTGTCAGATTTTCGCCGAGCGCCTTGGCTCGCTCGGCTGGATCGGAAATCATATTCAAAACTTTTTCGGCCGCGGCGGCATCTTCAAGACTCGTGGCAATAGTTTTGATGTCTGAAACGCGGAGGTCCTTGACGTTTCCTTGAACAAACTTAACGACAGCGTTGATGTCGCTTTCCTTGTGGGTCTGCGAAGCCACGGCGCAAAGAGCGTTCTCCAGGGTGGAAAGACAATTGGATCGCCAATACGAATCTGCTTTCGGCAAAAAACCGCGCGTCGTCTCTACGATTTTACGAAGTGAATTCTCCTCTTTCGCCGCGCGTGCGAAATAGCCCAGTCTGCTCAGTGTATTCATCAACTGATAACGCGATAATCCGAAGTCCTGGCGGCTATCAGGTTCCTGCAAAGCAGCGGCCGAAATGGCAATCGCCTGCTGTCGCCAACGCGACGCAGCAGCGGAATCTTTGCGTGCGATGGCGAGCTCGGAAAGGTCGTCCTCGACAACAAACTTGTCCTTAGCGCGTTTTGCCGAGCCGAGGAGAGCCTCAGTTTTTCTGGCCAGAGACGAGATTTTTTCAGGATCGTTTTTGATTTCAGCCCGCGCGGCCAGGGCGGCGTAAGAATTGGCGCGGGAAGCCGCGCCGATCATTTGATCCACCAGCGCTTCCGCTCCGTTAAAATCACCCACCTGAAGTTTTTTGTCGCGAAGGTCCAGTAGTTTCCCGTTCACGTATTCGACTAACGAATCCTGGTAAGCGAACCCCTTTTCGTTAAACAACAACGGCATGATGGCCTGCGCTCCACGCCAGTCGTCCACTTCCAGATGAACCTGCGCCAGAGTGTGAAGCGCGTTATTTCGCGATTCGATTTCGCATATCGGTTCCTTCACGCTCATTGCCTTCGTCAACTGGTCCGCCCGGTCCAGATGCGGCAAAGCCTGATCCGATTCGCCTGCCTTGAATTCCGCTTTGGCCAGCTCGCAAAGGGCGAGACGCGGAAATTGTTCGCCTGATATCTGCGCTAAAGTCGTTCGAGCGTCATCGACAGACCTTGCCTCGCTTGTTCGGTGAGCATGCTGTAAAAGGCCGCGGAACGAGTATTCGGGTCACTGATTTTCCCGGCCAATTGTTTCGCTTCCTCAAAATGACTTTCCTCGGCTAACGCCCCGGCAATGTTGCTGATGAAACTCGTGTAGCTGCTATCACTCGCGAGTAGTTGCGCGCTGGCCATCGCCGCGTTCACATCGCCCGCGTGCGCTTGCAGGATGGCGATCGATTGCTGCGCGCTATGTTGGTCAAAACTTCCCGCCGCGTATTTGTTCGCGAGCGATTTGAGCATGTCGATGATGAGCCCGGTGTTTGCTTCCGTCTTTAACTCGAGATTCCCGATCTGGCTGCGAACGGCCGCTCCCTTTTCACTTTGCGGTGCGGCCAAAAGATAAGCCTCCCAACAAGCGACCGCGCGTAACTCGCGTCCGGGAATTTGCGATTCAGCCAGGGCAAGATTGTAAAGCGTGATCGGCGAATGCGGCGCGGCTTTGCGAGCCTCTTCAAAATAACGAATCGCCAGTTTCCATTCTTTCTGGCCGGCGGCCGCGAGACCTTTTTCAACCGCTTCCTTTGCCGGCGCGGGAACATCATCCGCCGTCTGCGCGATTAATGAAACCGCCGATGCGATTCCGATAACAACAAAAACCGGCGTGCGAATCGCCCGCTGCAAAAATCCCATTGATCGATTAATTGTGCGGTCCAGTCGATGGCGGAGACGGCAAACTGCTAACCGGCGCTGCTGTTTTCGCCGGCTGGGATACCGGCGTGGTCGGGACCTGATCCGCGCCCTCCATCATTCCCTTTAGCATCAAGTCTTCCATGGCCGGGGATTCGAAGATCGTTTTCGTGAGCTCCTTGGTTCTCTCTTCTTCATCCAATGGATTCACGAGCTTCGGTTGGTTGGCCGGACGTTGTTCGCCTGGCCACGCACTCTTCGGCTTTGATGGTGCGCCTAACAATTCGATGTCCTCGGTTTTGCGGCAGCTGCACATTGGGATTGGGCGGCGGTGCGGCGTTCTTACGAAACCCGGCAGGTTGAGCCGATGCGGCGTGGTTGATCGCTGCCGGATCCACCGCGGTTTTCGTCGTCCCCCGCAGATCCACGACATTTGGATCTCCAACCGGGGTCTGATTTTGAGCGACTGACGTCGCGCTGCCGTTGGCTGAAATGAAATCGAGTCCGGCGGAGTCCGTCGGTGCAGATGTTTTTCCTTTCACTGTGGCCGGATCGACACTCGTTTTAGTCGTGCCGCGCAAATCAACCACGTTTGCATCCTGCCATGAAACGGCGGTGGATGGTGCAGCGTTAGTCATTTGACCATCCATGGCTTTTCCCCTCGGCTCTCCGCTGCCGACCGGCATGAAATCAAGGGTGGCGGTGCTTCCAGTCGCGGGGACAGAACCGGTGTTGTGTCCATCGAAATCCGGCATTCCCGCCGTCAGCTGCTGCAGCGTCGCGCTCATTTGCGATGCCATATTGGTGTCTTCCTGCTTACGCACCTGCTGTTGTTGTTCTTCCTGGAGTTGTTCGGTTGCTTTGGCGAGATTGTTTTGCAGGACCTTGTCGCCCGGAGATTTCGCCAGAGCCTGGCGAAATTGTTCAACGGCTGCTCCCCATTCGTGCCTTTTCCAGAAAGAAAGGCCGGCGTCGTTCGCAGCATGAGCCGCCCGAAGAGTAGCCTGACGCTTCGCTTCCCGGTCAGCTGCTTCTTGAGCTGCCTGCTGTGCCGCTTGCTGGGCGGCGATCTGGTCCGCGGTCGGGCCGGTATAAACCGGAGCTCGCGGTTGGGCCGGAGCCGGGTTCCCCAAAACCATATCGCGCTGCCAACCTCCCCACGCCTGTCCCGTCAGTACCCATATAGATATGAGGGCTACGGGAGGCGACGTTAGCCCCTTAAATACGACTCGTGAAAGGCACTGACCCATGACAATAAAGCCTAACAGGTTTCGCCTTGAACGCGCAAGAATTGTGCAAGAGCGGCCGGATTTTGACCCGCCGATTCAGCGCACATCGAAAGTTCGTGAATTTGTACGACCTTGCCTTGCAAATGAGGCATGAGTCGCCAAAACGGGTGGGCCCTCCGAAAACGAGCGTTTGACCCGCTAGGCCAGCGCCTCGGGAGTGAGCAAGTTCTCGATCTTGATCGGCAGTTCGCGGACGCGCACGCCGGTTGCGTGGTAAGTTGCATCCGTAATGGCGGCGGCGATCCCGGCCAGTCCGATCTCACCAATGCCGCGCGCGCCAAGTTCGTTCAGGTTCGTGTCCGGGTAATTGAGAAAGTGCACATCGATGGGCGGGACATCGGCGTTAACCGCGACCATATAATCGGCCAGGTTGCTGTTGATCGGCGCCCCGTTTTGCGGGTCGTACGTCGTGTGTTCCAACAAGGCCATGCCGATTCCCATTACGACTGCGCCTTCAATCTGATTTCGTCCGGCCAACGGGTTAATGATCCGGCCCGCATCGATCACGGTCACCACTCGATTGACGCGCAAGCGCGCAATCTCCGGTTGCCACGTGACTTCAACAAAATGACAACCGAATGAGTGAGACGAGAACTTCGGTTTCGGGTCACCGAATGTCGATTCGGATTTACCGCTGCCACTAACGAGTCGCACATTGGCTTGTCTCAACACTTCTGCGAACGGCATTCCGGCGGCGTTGCCACGCGACTTGGCAAAGACGCGTCCGTTTTCGAAAGCCAGGTCGTCGGGTTTTTGATTTGCGAATGGCGATCCGGGCGTTCTGGTCGCAAGCGATAATAACGATTTAATGGCTTTCTCGGCAGCGGCATAAACCGCCGGAATGACGGAGGCCGTTGCCATGGAGCCACCCGAGGTCGGTCCCTCCGGCAAGGTAGTGTCGCCCAATGCCACTTCGACTTTGCCGAGCGGCACGCCGGTTTTCTCCGCAGTGATTTGCGCGAGAATGGTGTAGGTGCCGGTGCCGATGTCTTGTGTCCCGCAGGCCACGCGCGCCCGTCCATCGTCGTGAAGCTCAATCACTGCCTCGGCGGGAAATCTCGCAGCGACCCAGGCCGCTCCAGCCATTCCCCAACCGAGAATCACGCCATCGCGTTTCATCGAGCCGACTTCGGGATTGCGCTTCGACCAGCCGAATTTCTCAGAGCCGAGGTCAAGACATTCGAGGTAATGTCGCGATGAAAAAGGAATGCCTAACGATTCGTCGATCTTCGGTTCGTTCAAGACACGCAACTTCACGGGATCCAGTTTGAGTTCGCCAGCCAGCTCGTTCATGGCCGATTCGGTTGCGTAAAGACCAGGCACCGCGCCCGGCCCGCGCATGTCCGAGGGTGTACCGATATGGCGCTGGGCCCGTCCGAATTTTACGCGAAGATTCGGCACGCTGTAATGGAAGG
Organism: uncultured Verrucomicrobiae bacterium; assembly: GCA_963846065.1. Lineage (GTDB taxonomy): Bacteria > Verrucomicrobiota > Verrucomicrobiia > Chthoniobacterales > UBA10450 > DASPUI01. The sequence goes on along the minus strand of CAWJUP010000004.1, from coordinate 11,114 downwards.
GAGTCGCCTCGCCACAATCTTCGTGGTAATTATCGAGCACCGATCGCTCGTAAACGTAATCGTGCTGAAGCGAAATAAGCTTGCCTTCGGAAGTGGCTCCGAGGCGGACGCGTTGTTGGGTGCGGGCGCGATGGCCGGCGGATTGAAAGGTCATCCTCCGGCTGAGCACAAGTTTGACCGGTTTGCCTAACTGTCGCGCCGCGGCGCAGGCGAGGGAGACAATGCGTCCAGGGCCAAAGCTTGCTGCCGAAACCGGATCCGACGAACTTCGTGATCACTCGCACATTTTCTTTCGGTAACCCGAACATCTGCGCGATAACGCCCCGCATGTTGAAAATCGACTGCGATTCTTCGTAAATCGTTAGTCTATCGCCTTCCCATATCGCCGTGGCTGCCTGCAATTCGATCGGATTGTGCGTTTCAGAGGGCGTGACGTAAGTCTGATCGATTTTCACCGCCGCGCCGGCGAAAGCGGTGTCGGGATCGCCGCGCTCACTCTGCAAACGCTTCTCCGGTCCATACGGAGTAGGAACTTCATCCGGATCGTCGTCGGCTTTCAGATCGCTTCCCACATTTGGCTCTTCCCGGTCATAGGTGACATGCACGACATCCGCCGCCGCTGTGGCGGTTTCAAATGTATCCGCTACCGCCAGCGCAACGTATTGGCCGTAGTAGCGAATCACGTCGTCTTCAAATGGCGGGCGGCGCTCGATACAAATGCCTTTGAAGCCTTCACCTGGCGTGGAACGGGAAATCTTTCCGATATTCGTTCGATGAAAAATCGCGCGAACGCCGGGCATCTTGTCCGCCACGGAAGTGTCGATCTTTTGGATTTTGCCGTTGGCGATGGTGGCCTCCACCGGAACTGCGTACAGCATTCCCGGAAAGTTGTGATCGGTCGCATACATCGCCGTGCCGGTGACCTTAAGCGGACCATCGATACGAACCTGGGGCTTGCCAATCAGGGACATTTGAGCGTCATCGGGCATACGTCGATTCGGTCGTTAGGCTGAGTTGTGTGACAAGTTTCAATGCGTGGACCAGGCAGCGCTTTGCCAGTTCGACTTTAAATCCATTTTGACTTTGCGGTTTCGCGTCGTGCAATGCGGCGTCCGCTGCTTTCCGAAAGACGCCTTCGTTGACAGGTTGATTCGCCAGCTCGCTTTCCGCTTGAGTCGATCGCCATGGTTTTGTGCCGACGCCACCGAGGGCAATGCGCGCCCGGGTGATCTTTCCGGCGGAAGTCGTAACGACAACGGCCGCGGACGCGAGCGCAAATTCATACGACGCGCGATCTCGCAATTTCAGATAGAGCGAGCGGCTTCCCGGCGACGGCGCCGGCAAGGTGATGTGGGTAATGAGATCGCCGGGCTCCAAAACGGTTTCGCGCTGGGGGGTGTTTCCGGGAAGCAGATGAAAATCGCCAATGGCAACGCTGCGTTCGCCTTTCAATCCCCGGATGTGAATCGTCGCTTCCAGTGCGGCCAGCGCCACATTCATGTCGGATGGATTCGTGGCAATGCAGTGTTCGCTCGTTCCCAGGATGGCCAGACCGCGATTCATTCCAGTGATCGCGGCGCAACCGGATCCCGGCTCGCGTTTGTTGCATGGCATTGCCGTGTCGCGGAAATACATGCAGCGCGTCCGCTGCAACAAATTACCGCCGGTCGTCGCCATGTTACGAAGCTGAACCGTCGCCCCGCTCAAGATTGCTTCGGACAGAACGCGATAGTTTTTTTGCACACCAGGATGATGAGCCAGATCCGAATTGCGGACCATGGCCCCGATGGAGAGGCCGCCATCGGCGAGATTGTCGATCTTGGCCAGCGGCAGATGAGTGACATCGACCAGCTTTTGTGGTGTCTCGACGTTCAGCTTCATCAAATCGATCAGCGTCGTTCCGCCGGCGATAAATCGAATTTCCGCGCCTTGCTGGGCGGTTTTCGCGTTCGCCGCCGACGCGATAGCCTGCTCGTTATCTGTCGCGCGTGAGAGTTGGAACGTCTTCACGACGGTTTCTCCGTTTTTCGCACGCTTTGGATCGCCGACACGATATTGGCGTAGGCGCCGCAGCGACAAATATTGCCGCTCATACATTCCTTCACGTCCGCGTCATCCGGCCCGCATGGTTCCTGGAGCAACGCTGTCGCCGACATGATCTGACCCGACGTGCAGTAGCCGCATTGGTAAGCATCGTGCGACAGGAAGGCGCTCTGCATCGGACTGAGATTTTCCGGTTGCCCGATACCTTCGATGGTGGTGATCTCGTCGCCTTCATGCATCGCCGCAAAAATGAGGCACGAATTCATGCGGCGGCCGTTGATGTGGACGGTGCAGGCGCCGCACTGGCCGTGATCGCATCCCTTTTTTGATCCGGTGAGATGCAAGTGTTCGCGGAGACAATCCAGCAGCGTGGTGCGTGGGTCGATGCGCAAATCGTACTTCTTCCCGTTCACCTTCAAGCTGACCGGAACTGAATCTGTCGATGTCGAAGAAGCGATTGGTGCCGGACTGGTCCGTGGCTGTTGGGCAAAAACCGGACCGGCCGAGGTTAGCAAACCCGCCATTCCTAACCGCGAGAGAAACTTGCGCCGTGTCGATGCTCCGAATCCAGCTGTCGATTCAGACCTTGCTTCCTCGCCGCTCAGTTCAGACATTAAACCTCCTCGATTGACAAGCCGTCCTGATTAATCTCAAAAAAAATGGGGGAGACAAAGCAAAATCCATCGGGCTTTCCCGAATTGCACTGCGGGCGTGGCCGAAAAGTTAGTATCTCAATGAGTACGCGGATTTTCGCTCCTGGTATTTCACCCCGCGCCAGTTTGATCGGCGTGCTTGCCTAACTTTTTCAAGAGGCGTTGCAATGGATCGAGCGGCCTGACGAAACCAACACTAAAGGGGCGGATATATAGAGAGTGATAGAGTGAGCAGCCAGATTCGCGCTGAGGGGCTCACTTCGGAAAATGCCGCCAGCTGTCTGGGTCGGATTTTCCCAATTTGGCACTCGGGAAAGGATTGTTTTCGCCGGCGTGGCCAACGATAAACGGCGTAGTGCAAGTTCTGGAAAGGCATATCAAACGGCGCACGCGTCTCATTCTTGTGATTTTGCTGGGCCTGATGCCCATCACGTTTGTCGCCCGTCAGTACCTGCCGGGTCACTCGTTGACAAAGTTGCTGGATGTTGGATGGATTTTTTTGCCGCGAGCATTGCCCCAATTCCAGGCGCTCAATCCGGTCACTCCTCAGCCGAAAGGATATGACGGCCAGTGGTACGCGCAGATTGCGATCGATCCCACATTGCGCGACCCGCAGTTCCGCACGATGGGCGATAATCCCGAATATCTGGGACGGCGGATTTTAATGCCGGCGCTGGCGTGGGCGGTAGGGTTTGGCCGGCCGGCTGCGGCCGTGAATGTTTACGCGTTGCTGAATTTAGCAGCATGGTACGCGCTGTTGGCTTTGATCTTGGTTTCACAACGTCCGGTGACCGTCCGGGCGTGGTGTTGCGTTGTCGCAATCATGCTGGGCACCGGAGTGTTCGCTTCGCTCTCTCGCTCAATGACGGATTTGCCGGCGGCCACATTTCTCATGTTGGCTGCGGTGCTTGCCAGATGGTCGCGCGCGATCGCGTTGTCCTTGTCCGCGTTGACCAGAGAATCTTCGCTTCTTTGTATGTGGGCGCCGATGCTGGACCTGCCGGTGCGTGGCCGGTTGTGGCGGGCCATTGCTCAGATCTCAATCATTGTTCTGCCCTGGACGGGGTGGGCGATCTATTTGCATTGGCGTTTGCACATGGGCGCCTACGGCGAAAGCAATTTTGCGTGGCCGTTCCAAGGTTGGGTGCACGCGATGGTATCGGCAGTCGTTAAATCCAACCCGACCAAGCTGCTGGCTCTAATCTCTTTGCTTTTGCAATTTGCTTATCTAGTTTGGCACCCACAGCCACGTTCCATTTACTGGCGGTTTGCCATCAGCTTCGCGGTCGCCGGCGCTTTTTTGGGCAGCGATCCGCTCGGCGGGCAATCGAGTTTTACGCGTGATCTCCTGCCGATGACCATTGGTTTCAACATTTTGATGATGACAGAGCCTTTATCGTTGTTCCGATTCTGGTTCATCGGAGGAAATGTCGGTTTGGCGATGGGCTTGATCCACGCCGCGATCGTCACCGTCAATAACCGCCTGTTTTTTTAACGTCGTCCGATGCCTGACAGACCTCATCTGCATCGGAAATCAGGCGCGTTGCCAATTGTCGGCAACGGGGCTTTTGGTCGAGACTTCGAGCCCATGGCAAAACTCGCGCTCACGAGCAACTCACGGGTGATGTTGATCGCGCCCCATCCGGATGACGAAGCTCTGGCTTGCAGCGTCGTCCTTCAACGTGCCATGCGTGTCGGCGCGAGCGTTCGCGTCGTCTATGCGACGGATGGTGAGAACAATCCATGGCCGCAGCGAGCGATCGAGCGACGCTGGCGAATCGGCGCGGTGGAACGGAAGCGCTGGGGTAAAATCCGTCGAAAAGAAGCATTGAGTGCGCTTCGCGCACTTGGTTTAGAGCCATCTCGGGCAACGTTTCTCGGCCTGCCCGACCAGGGCCTAACAAGTTTGCTGACCACGAACTGCCAGTTCACGCGAGACTGGCTGTTAGGCAGCATTCGAGGCTGGTTGCCTACCCACTTATTGATCCCATCAATTTTCGATACCCACCCTGATCACAATGCGCTTGGAGTCATGGTGCGTTCTTTTGGCGAGGACCTCGGCGAGACTTCGGTCTGGAGTTATATCGTTCACGGTCGAAGCGCAGCCTTCTTTGAACGGGCTCGTGTCTTCCCCCAATCGCGGGACGAAGCAAAGATCAAGGTGGCGGCCATTCTGCAACACCGGACCCAAACCAAATTATCAGGTAAACGGTTTCTCAGTTATGCAAATCGGCCGGAGCGCTTCCTGGAACTTTCGGCAGAGCGAGCCGATGTGATCGACGCACCGGTTCGCAGATTAGCGCGCACTAAAAATTTTATACGTTTCCAAATCAAAATTGTGCCGCGACTCATCCGACCATCCGATGCGAGTCTATTTCTTCTCGGTCGAGACCGAACCGGCAAAACACGCTGTTTGGAAACTTGCTTGCCCGTCGGGCGATCCAGAATACGGATGCTGAGTTCTGAAGGTGACCTGTGCGCTGCTGGTCGTTACCACGGACACCCATTCGCAGGCGAATTTACAATCTCCACCAAAATGTTCCACCCAGCGCATCCGCTTTTTCTGAAGGCCCAGCGTCGCTCAATTTTCTTTGATCAGTCTGGCTGGATAGAAATTCCGCCATTTCATCCCTACCTGTCGTGCGATTCTTCCTCCGACTCCGAGACTTATCAGCTGGTGAGTCAGTTTGCCACTTGATTCGCCGGAAGACGGGCCTAACGAATTGGCATCCATTTCGACAGACCGGAGATCCGATGTCGCGTTCGCGCATGTTTACCTGCGCTCCACCTCCACTCCGGGATTCGTCCACTTCTAGGACGTGAGCCAATTACGTTCGACCGCGACGCGGACCAGGTCGGCGCGGCTTCGAAGGCCGAGCTTTTTCATTGCGGAGATGCGACGCGTTTCTACCATCTTCAGCTTCAGGCCTAACAAGCGTGCGATCTCTGAGTTAGTCAGACCACTCGCAACCATTTTGGCTACAGCCAGCTCGGGGATGGTCAGTTCTTTAGTGGCCGATGGCGCGGGCGCAGCCGGAGCGGAGGGACGTCGCGTGATTGCTGAATCGAAATAGGTGCCACCGTCGTTTACAATCCGGATAGCCTTGACCAAATCATCTGGCGCACTGGTTTTCATCAGATAACCGCAGGCGCCGGCTGCGACCATTTCTTCGAGATAAGTCGATTCCCCGTAGAGAGTGAGGCCGATGATTTTCGCTTTGGACTGAAGGACTTTTAGCCGTCGTGTGGTTTCGATTCCGTTCATTTCCGGCATGGAGCCATCTATTAAGAGGACATCCGCCTTGATGCGCCGGAGAAGCCGAACGGCCGCCCGGCCGCCATCCGCCTCGGCAACGACTTCAAGATCCGGCTCCAAATTGATGACATGTCGCGCCGCTTTGCGGAAACCAGCGTGATCGTCGACCAGTATCACGCTAATTTTTGCGGGCTTTTGTTTTTTCTTCATGCTTCACCGCCACCGGGATCCGGGCGATCAAGGTCGTGCCTTGACGTTGCACAGATTCGATTTCTAAGGTTCCGCCTAAGACACTGAGCCGCTCCCGGATTCCACTGATTCCCAGTCCTCCGTCATGATCGGCTCTCCGACGAGGTTTGGTTGTATCGAATCCGCAGCCGTCGTCTTCGATAATGGCCTGAATTTGATTGGCAACGCATTGGAGGATAATCGTGGCACGTTTTGCGCGGGAATGTTTTGCTACATTATTGAGCGCTTCCTGAATGATGCGGTAGGTCGCCGTCTCCATCTCGCTCGAAATTCCAGCCTGTGCGTACTGGCTGCACTCGACATCGGCCTCGATTCCGCACCGGGCCGACCAAGTCGCGGCCAGATTGCGGACGGCTTTGACCAGGCCAAGGTCATCAAGAGAGGAGGGACGTAATTCCAGCGCTACGCGGTGAAGATCACGCGCGGTTTGCGAAGCAAGATCCTGAAGGGGCAGTATCGCGTGCTGTAATTTTTCCGGCGCGGCCGCCTGCAATGACTTGAGGCCGAGATTGAGTGCAGTCAGATTTTGTCCCATCTGATCATGGAGTTCGCGGGCGATGCGACGCCGTTCTTCTTCTTGGGCATGGAGCAGTTGGCGGCGCAACATTTCGCGGGCTTCCTCCGAGCGCTCGCGTTCGCTCATCTCGCGCCGGAGTTGTTCGTTAGACTCAACGAGTTTCGCTGTGCGATCTTGGACCAAAGCTTCGAGCTGCCCGGCGCGGTCGGATAATTGCCTGTGCGCTTCACGGAGGTTCGCTTGCGCTCGGTTTTGTGCTTCCAGGAGATCGCGTACCTGGAATTGGCGATGCCTGGTATTCAACGCTACCTCCACCGAACGGAAGAGTGTCATTGAGCTGATCGGGCGTTCGAGCAAAGTCACGGTCCCGGCGGCATCGGCTACCAGCTCCAGCAACCGGATGAGCCGCGGTTCGCCTCCGGTGGTGAGGACAATCACCGGCAACTCCGACCAGGCCGGTTGCCGCTTGAGCGTTTGGAGCAGGTCGAAGCTGCCTTCCGCCTCGAGTGCTTCTTCAGTTAGGAGCAAGGCGCCGGCCCCGGAATTTATTTCAGCAGAACATTCGGCGGTGTCGCGGCATATTAGCGCGAACAATCCCCGGCTGGTTAACAATTGCGCGATGGCCCGGGCATCTTGCCCGACAGGCGCCATGACCAGGACGCGTCTGTCGCGATCACTGGTTTGCATCAACGAGGCTGCATGATTTCGCTGGTGGAACCGTGGAACACAGGCACTCCAGTCAAGACACCTTGAAATTCTTTTAACGGCTCACCGACGCGAATTCCTTTACCCGACTCAAGCCTCAGTTCGCGAATGGTTTTCTCATGGTGGCCGCTTCGTTTTTTGATCACAGCGATTGATTGCTTTACTTCACCGAACGCCTCGAAGAAGCGCAAGTTTATCACCGTGTCCGATAAATAACTCAGGTCGACCGGGGCTTCGGCGGAAGCAACGAGACCATGTTGGGCGAGGACCAAAATTGTAACGACACCCTGCTGATTAAGATAGGAGCTTAGCTCGTGCAGTTGATTGCTGAGATATTTCTCACCCGGCATGGCGTTTAGATAACCGTTCAGACTATCAATCACGATGAGCTTGCAGCCTTCCTTCACGCACTGAACAATGCGCCACGCGAATTCGCCCGGCGAAAGCTCCGCCGGATCGACCTGTTGGGCCGAAATGAGACCGCGTTTGATATCTGGTTCCAAGTCCAGCCCCATCGCCTTGGCCCGTGCCATCATAATTCCGAGCGTTTCGTCAAACGCGAATATGGCCGACCGCTCTCTGTTCGCAGCCATCTGCCGGGCATATTGTAAGGCTAGAGTGGATTTACCGGTGCCGGCCGGACCGAGAATGAGGGTCGTCGTTCCACGGTCCAGACCGCCGCCGAACAGCGCGTCGAGCGGCTCAATGCCGCTTGAAACCGGCTGGCGCCGGAATTTTTTGTGATGCTCAGCCGCAATCAGACGCGGGAAGATCCGCAACCCGCCGGTCTCGATCATGTAATCATGAAAGCCTTCACGAAACTTCACGCCGCGGAGTTTGAGTACGCGCAGCCTCCGGCGCGACATTCCGTAGTCCGGTGAAAGTTGTTCCATCTCAATCACCCCATGGCTCAGGCTCAAAATATGCGGATCGACGCCAACCCCCATTTTGTCGTCCAGCAGGAGAACGGTACTTTTGAGCCCGACAAAATGTTGCTTCAAGTTCAGTAGCTCGCGTCGATAGCGGAGGGGCGTTTCTGCAACCAATCTGAATTCGGAGAGCGAATCGAACACCACGCGTTTTGGACGCGTTTTGTGCGTTGCGTCCATCAACAGTTTGCTCAGCCTGTTGAGCTCTATCTCTGAAGGACGAAACACGGTGGTTTGCTCTTCCGGGCGCAGCGACTGCTCGATCGCGGACAGTTCCATGAGCGGAATCTTTTCCAGCGACCAGCCATGTGATTCCGCCACCTTCAACAGTTCCGCCCGTGTTTCGGAGAGAGTCACGTAAAAGACCGATTCCCCCCGACGCACCCCTTCGAGCAAAAATTGCAGAGCGAGCGTCGTCTTTCCCGAACCGGGATCGCCTTGAATCAAATAAAAGCAGTCGGACGCTAGGCCACCGGAAAGCACGTCATCCAGCCCTCGCACGCCACTTGGGCAGCGCCGCGCGGTATGAGGCTGCTTTGTGATTTTCGGAGATCGATGTGATTTCATATAAGTAGGCTAACCGTAGGCTTACCGAGTCGAGAATTGACTTCTAATGCATCGCAACAAAACCTCACGCCGAGCGGGGCTAATTTGGCGGAAAAGCTGAAGGGCACAATTGAGGCGAAGCGCTGGTCGGCCTTTTCCGATGTCGATCCGCGGGCTGTTGATTCACCCGTGGCCACGCCTGACGAATAAATTCGTATACAGAAATCCGGAGCCTATGGGGTTGCGAAACTTTTTGTTATCTCAGGGCTTTTCCCTGTTTCGGCACTTTATGGGGCGCGGTGCCGGTGGTCGCAGCCCTAGGCCGCTTTCTTGGTCTTTTTACCGTCGACGATCACTCCCGGGAACTGCACGAGTTCCGCCGATTTGTCGCCGTTCTGGCCCAGGGTCGATTCGAATGTCAGCTTGCCGTTGGCTATCTCGCTTAAGGCAATGTCTGCGTGACCCATTCCGGGGACGAACTCGACTAATGGACGATGCCCGATCGTAAGTTGTCGGACCCGGCGCGACACCATGTTTACAAGAATTTGCTGATTTGGGATGATGTCACTCGCTGCTTTGATAAGTTCGGCCTTCATAATTGAAACGTTGAGTCCAGCGGCGGCGAGGATTCTTGTTCCGGGCAGGATAGGATCAGGTCTCGCCTTCGGAACTTCGCAGCAGACCTAGTATCGCTCAAAGTGGAGAAAACACCAATAGTTTCGAAATCAGGGGTAATGGGCCCAGGGACAGCGACCGCGACTCAGCTATTTTGAGCTTTTGCCGCGTTGAATCGCGGCCGGCGTCGCCGCTGTTGCTGTTGCTGCGGGTTCTGGGCCGGCTGGGCCCGGACCGGTGTTGGCTCGCCGATTTTGATGACTTCGAACGTTCGGAACAGGGGGGCGAGATCGATCACTTCATTCGCCGCCGATCGCAAAAGGTTCCCGAGATTCTGTGTCACGGAGGCTACTTCCACGCGGATTCCGCGTCGTCGCAACTTGATCGCGAGATAAGCAAAATCAGTATCGCCGGTCACGAGGATGACTACTTCGGGTTTCATCTCGACCGAAAGCTCGAGGGCGTCGATTGCCATCATGACGTCTACGTTCGCCTTGTAACGTCCTTCGTCAGCCGGCGAACCGTCTTTGGTCACGACCATGAATCCGTTGGAACGGAGCCATTGCACGAACTTATTTTTCTTGTCGCGTTCGTCCTGCCAGATCGGCATCGCCGGCGGCAGTCCCGCATAAACCACCATCTCGATCAGCTCTCTTCCGGTGTTTGGGCCGGCCAGAAAGTCGCGCAGCTTGATCCAATCCAAACCGCGTCCGACCGTTCGCACCGAGCTTGCCACGTTCGACTCATCGACCAGGACCAATACGCGCGATCGCGTGGATGTGTTTTGTTCTTTCCTTCGCATAATAGTTTCAGTTCTCTAAACGGCTCAGAGTCCAGCACTGCTCGCCGCTCAACCATATAATTATATCAGCCTCGGCAAAAGCTCGTTTCACTCGATTCTGACAATGCTGAAATCCGTCTCGTTAACGCGATCAAGGCAGGATAGGGGAAATGATAATTTGCGTTACTGCTTATCCGGGCGATAGTGCGCACTTATTGGATTACTCTGTTTAACTTCACTGCACGGTGGATCTTCGGATGAGCGTCGCTCATTGGTGGTTTGAAACCCGATTCTCGGGAACGGCTCTGTAGCTGCTAGTTTTTTCCAAAATTCAAAACACAATGAAACTGTACGTAGGTAATCTCTCTTTTGAGACCTCTGAGAACGATCTTCAGGATCTGTTCGCACAACACGGAACCGTCAACGAAGCCCATCTCATGATGGACAAGATGACTGGTAAGTCGCGCGGCTTTGCGTTCGTCACCATGAATGATGACACACAAGCCAACAGCGCGATGAACTCGATCAATGGCCAGGAACTGAATGGCCGAGCACTCACCGTCAACGAAGCACGCCCGCGCGAAGAGCGTCCGCGTCCTTTCGGCGCAAACCGCTTTGCGGGCAATCGCCGGTAGATCCGGATTGATTGCGCAGCGTGGCCCGCCTTTCAGGGCCGCGCTGTTTGCAAGCTCGGCAGTTGTTGGATGCGAAAGGCGATCGACCTTTTTCCATAGCCGAGATACGAATTTTCCGCAATCGATTTTCTCCCCGGTCAACGCGATGGGCTCGACCGCCGCTACCGCAATTCTGCGTCGCCGCA